>NZ_JAFCXD010000004.1:0-658312 GCF_049897885.1 Pseudomonas sp. DWRC2-2 | reverse complement strand
CAACAACTTCAACCACTTGCGCTTCCGATCTCTCGTCAGCGGGAGGCGAATTCTACAGCGTTACACGCTGCTGTCAACACCTCTTTTTCAACTTCCTTTTGGCTTCGATGAACTGAAGCGACCTGCTGCCGAAACCTACATAACTCATTGTTTACCAAGGAGTTTTCCGTTTCGACTGCGCCGGAAGTGGGGCGAATTATAGACATCTGGAATCTGCCGTCAATGCCTTTCTTCATATTTCTGTCATAATAAGTCAGAAAAGCCCCAAAAACGCGAAAGCCGGCCCCAAGGGGCCGGCTTTCAGCCCACATTACAAGCTGGGGAAAGCAAACTGCGACGCTTCATGGCTGGCCCGCTGCGGCCAACGCTGGGTAATCGCCTTGCGACGGGTATAGAAACGTACCCCATCCGGCCCATACGCATGCAGGTCACCAAACAACGAGCGCTTCCAGCCACCAAAGCTGTGATACGCCACCGGCACCGGCAGCGGAACGTTAACGCCCACCATGCCCACTTCAATCTCGTCACAGAACAGACGCGCCGCTTCACCATCACGGGTAAAGATACAGGTGCCGTTGCCATATTCGTGATCGTTGATCAGCTGCATCGCCGCTTCCAGGCTATTCACCCGGACCACGCACAGCACTGGCCCAAAGATCTCTTCCTTATAGATGCGCATCTCTGGCGTCACACGGTCGAACAGGCTGCCACCAAGGAAGAAGCCCTCTTCATGCCCGGCAATACTCAAGCCACGACCATCAACCACCAGTTTGGCCCCCGCTGCCACGCCGTCTTCTATATAACCACTGACTTTGTCACGCGCCTGGCCGGTAACCAGTGGCCCCATATCGAGACCGCAGGACGTACCCGCACCAATTTTCAGTGCCTTGACCTGTGGCACCAGCTTGGCAATCAACGCATCCGCTACCTGGTCACCCACGCATACGGCCACCGAGATCGCCATGCAACGCTCACCGCAAGAACCATACGCCGCGCCCATCAAGGCACTGACCGCGTTATCCAGGTCCGCGTCCGGCATCAGCACCGCATGGTTCTTCGCACCACCCAGCGCCTGCACGCGTTTGCCACGCTTGGTGGCTTCCGAATAGATGTACTCGGCAATCGGCGTCGAGCCAACAAAGCTCAGCGCCTTCACTTCCGGCGCTTCGATCAGCGCATCCACCGCGCCCTTGTCGCCATGCACCACACTCAATACGCCTTTGGGCAAACCGGCTTCCTGCAACAGCTGCGCGATCAACAGCGTGGAACTTGGATCACGCTCCGATGGTTTCAGGATGAAACAGTTACCGCAGACAATCGCCAGCGGATACATCCACAACGGCACCATCGCCGGGAAGTTGAACGGCGTAATACCAGCGACTACACCCAGCGGTTGGAAATCCGACCATGCATCAATGTTCGGCCCTACGTTACGGCTGTACTCGCCCTTCAGAATCTCTGGCGCCGAGCACGCGTACTCCACGTTTTCGATCCCGCGTTTCAATTCACCCGCAGCATCTTCCAGGGTCTTGCCATGCTCTTCGCTGATCAACTGCGAGATACGCGCTTCGTTCTGCTCCAGCAATTGCTTGAAACGAAACATCACATGGGCACGCTTGGCCGCTGGTGTATTACGCCAGGCCGGGAACGCCGCCTTGGCCGAGTCGATCGCCTGTTGAATCGTTTCGCGGCTGGCCAACGGCACCTGGTGGATCACCTGGCCGGTGGACGGGTTATACACGTCGGCGCTGCGACCGCTGTCGTTGACCAACTCACCGTTGATCAAATGCTGGATAAGGCTCATGCAGGGCTCCTGAAAAATTGTTCTATATAGAAGGAGAAATCAGTCGATCTTGTTCAGCACTTCGCCGACCGCATCGAACAGCCGATCCAGGTCCTGCGGCTTGCTGTTGAAGGTTGGCCCGAACTGCAGGGTGTCACCGCCAAAACGCACGTAGAAACCGGCTTTCCACAAGGCCATGCCGGCCTCGAATGGACGCACGATCGCATCACCGTCACGCGGGGCAATCTGGATCGCGCCGGCCAGGCCATAGTTGCGGATATCGATCACGTTCTTGCTGCCCTTCAGGCCATGCAGCGCATTCTCAAAGTGCGGTGCGACTTCGGCGACGCTCTGCACCAGGTTTTCCTTCTGCAACAGGTCCAATGCCGCCAAGCCCGCCGCGCAAGCGACCGGGTGCGCCGAGTAGGTGTAGCCGTGGGGGAATTCCACCGCGTACTCCGGCGTCGCCTGGTTCATGAAGGTCTGATAGATCTCGCTGCTGGCAATCACCGCGCCCATCGGGATCGCGCCGTTGGTGACTTGCTTGGCGATACACATCAGGTCTGGGGTCACGCCGAAACTGTCGGCACCGAACATCGAGCCGGTACGGCCGAAACCGGTGATCACTTCGTCGAACACCAATAGGATGTTGTGCTGATCGCAGATCTCACGCAGACGCTTGAGGTAACCCTGAGGCGGCACCAGCACGCCCGCAGAGCCGGCCATTGGTTCGACAAATACTGCGGCGATGTTCGACGCGTCATGCAGCTCGATCAGCTTGAGCAGCTCATCGGCCAGCGCGATACCGCCCTGCTCCGGCATGCCACGAGAGAAGGCATTGCTCGCCAGCAAGGTGTGCGGCAGATGGTCAACGTCCATCATCGCCTGACCAAACATCTTACGGTTGCCGTTAACGCCGCCCAGGCTGGTGCCGGCGATGTTCACACCGTGATAACCGCGAGCGCGCCCGATCATTTTGGTCTTGGTGGCCTGGCCTTTCAGACGCCAGTAGGCACGCACCATCTTCACCGCCGTATCGGCGCACTCGGAGCCGGAGTCGGTGAAGAACACATGGTTCAGGTTGCCAGGGGTCAGGTCGGTGATCTTTTCCGCCAGTTGGAAGGACAACGGATGACCGTATTGGAAGCCCGGCGAGTAGTCCAGAGTGCCCAGTTGCTTGGCCACCGCTTCCTGGATTTCCTTACGGGTATGCCCTGCGCCACAGGTCCACAGGCCCGACAATGAGTCGTACACCTTGCGTCCCTTGTCATCGGTCAACCAGCTACCTTCGGCCGCCACGATCAGGCGCGGGTCGCGCTGGAAGTTACGGTTGGCGGTGTACGGCATCCAGTGCGCGTCCAGCTTCAATTGGCTGGCCAGGGACGATGGGGCGTTTTCGGGCATGTTCATCAGCAAAACCTCGCAGGGCAAAAGGCAGCGTCGGGATTGAAAAGCGTTGTTGCAGCTAAATTGCCACGGCGATAAAGTCGGTGAAATTCAACTCTTCTAACCTTCAGTCAGGCCTTCACTAAACTATGAGCAGCCGTCGACCCGATCCCCTGGCCCAAGTCAGCGACTTCGATATCCGCCTGCTGCGCATCTTTCGCAGCGTGGTCGAATGCGGCGGCTTCTCGGCGGCGGAAACCGTGCTGGGCATCGGGCGCTCGGCGATCAGCCAGCAAATGAGCGATCTTGAACAACGGCTCGGATTAAGACTGTGCCAACGCGGCCGCGCCGGCTTCTCGCTGACCGAAGAGGGCCGCGAGGTCTACCAATCCGCACTGCAATTATTGAGCGCCCTGGAAAGTTTCCGCACCGAGGTCAACGGTTTGCACCAGCACTTGCGCGGCGAGTTGATCATCGGCCTCACCGACAACCTCGTCACCCTGCCCCACATGCGCATCACTCACGCACTTGCGCAGTTGAAGGAACGTGGTCCGGATGTGCAGATCCAGATCCGCATGATCGCCCCCAACGAAGTCGAACAAGGCGTACTCGACGGCCGCCTGCATGTCGGCGTAGTGCCCCAGGCCAGCGCCTTGTCGGGGTTGGAATATCAGCCGCTGTACAGTGAGCGTTCATTGCTCTACTGCGCGGTGGGTCACCCGCTGTTTTACGCCGACAACAAGCAGTTGGACGACGCACGCATCGATGCCCAAGACGCGATCGCCCCGACCTTCCGCCTGCCCGCCGAGATCCAGGCCCATTACCAGGCGCTCAACTGCACCGCCAGCGCTTCGGACCGGGAAGGCATGGCGTTCCTGATTCTCACCGGCCGCTATATCGGCTACCTGCCCGACCACTACGCCAGCCTGTGGGTACAGCAAGGCCGACTGCGTGCGCTGAAACCGACTACACGTTTTTACGATTTAAGCCTCGCATCGGTCACGCGCAAGGGCCGTCGCCCCCATTTGGTGCTGGAAAGTTTCCTGGAAAGTCTCGCGGCAACCCGCTAATTCGGCTTCGAAGCGAAAGCTGAGCAGTTGGACAGCTTTTTGCAACAGCCCGAGGACATAGACCTCGAGTTTGCCCGCCATGTCACCAGAAGCGTCCAACAGCAGCGACCTGATCTACGGCCTCAACGATCGCCCAAAACCCGCCCCGGCTTTTCTCGCCGCACTGCAACATGTACTCGCTGCATTTGTCGGCATCATCACCCCGCCGCTGATCATCGGTTCCACCCTTGGGCTGACTGCCCACTTGCCCTACCTGATCAGCATGGCGCTGATGGTTTCCGGTGTAGGCACTTTCATTCAGGCACGTAGGCCATTCGGTATCGGCGCCGGGATGATCTGCCTTCAAGGCACCAGCTTTGCGTTTCTCGGTGCAGTGCTATCAGCCGGATTCCTGGTGAAACAACGCGGCGGCAGCCCGGAAGACATCATGGCGATGATCTTTGGGGTGTGCTTTTTCGGCGCTGTGGTGCAGATCGTGCTGAGCCGCTTTATCGGGCAACTGCGTCGGGTCATCACGCCTCTGGTGACCGGGATTGTCATCACCCTGATCGGCATCAGCTTGATCAAGGTCGGTATCACTGACCTCGGCGGCGGCTTCAATGCCCCCGACTTCGGCGCCCCGACCAACCTGGCGCTGGGCGTGTTCGTCGTACTGACGATCATTCTGCTCAACCGTTCCAATACGCCTTGGGTACGCCTCTCGGCCATCATCATCGGCTTGGCCCTCGGCAGCCTGGCCGCCTGGTTCAGCGGCAAGCTCCTGCCGCATGCCCTGCCCGACCTGCCTCTGGTCAGCCTGCCGATTCCGTTCCGCTTCGGTTTCAGCTTCGACTGGAGCGCTTTCCTGCCGATCGCGCTGATTTATCTGATCAGCAGCATCGAAACCGTCGGCGACCTCACCGCCAACTGCATGATCGCCCGCCAGCCCATCAGCGGCCCCTCTTATATAAGCCGGCTCAAGGGCGGCGTACTCGGTGATGGCGTGAGCTGCATGATCGCCGCCACGTTCAGCGCCTTCCCCAACACTACCTTTGCGCAAAACAACGGCGTGATCCAACTGACCGGCGTGGCCAGCCGTTACGTCGGTTTATACATAGGCGTGGTGCTTTTTTGCCTCGGATTGTTTCCATTGATTGGCGCGGTGCTGCAACAAATCCCCAAACCGGTGTTGGGCGGCGCCACCCTGGTGATGTTCGGCAGCGTGGCCGCCGCCGGCGTACGCATTCTCGCCCAGGCGCCGCTGGACCGACGCAGCATGCTGATCATCGCCACCTCGTTTGGCGTCGGCCTGGGCATCGCCGCCCAACCGAACCTGCTGCACCTGATGCCGACGCTGGTACAGAACCTGTTCGACTCCGCCATCACCAGCGGCGGGCTGACCGCCATTGTGTTGTGCCTGTTATTACCCGAAGCCAAAACAACCTCCACTGCCGCAAACCACGCACCGGAAAGCGACACGCTGGAATCGCTTTGACGGTTTTATTGCATCAGGACTTGTCTGAGGCTTGAGGGTGGGTTATCTGTGCACACGTCGTCTCTATCGATCAGCACGGAAACCTCCATGAGCCTCGAAGTTCCTGCCCACAGCAACCACGCCGGTAAGCCCGCCAGCCGCATTCGGCAAAAGAACGAACAAGCGATTCTCCAGGCTGCTGAAGATGAGTTCGCGCGTCATGGCTACAAAGGCACCAGCATGAACACCATCGCTGCCAGTGCCGGGCTGCCCAAGGCCAACTTGCATTACTACTTCACCAATAAGCTCGGCCTTTATATCGCGGTACTCAGCAACATCCTCGAACTGTGGGACAGCACCTTCAACGCGCTGACCGCCGAAGATGACCCGGCCGTGGCCCTCACGCGCTACATCCGCACCAAGATGGAGTTCTCACGCCGCCAACCCCAGGCCTCGCGAATCTTCGCGATGGAGATCATCAGCGGCGGCGAATGCCTGACCGAATACTTCAGCCAGGACTACCGCGCCTGGTTCAGCGGCCGCGCGGCGGTGTTCCAGGCCTGGATGGATGCCGGCAAGATGGACCCCATCGACCCGGTGCACCTGATCTTCCTGCTGTGGGGCAGCACCCAGCACTACGCCGACTTCGCCACCCAGATCTGTCGCGTCACCGGGCGCACCAAGCTGACCAAGCAGGACATGGAAGACGCCGGCACCAACCTGATCCACATCATTCTCAAAGGCTGTGGCGTCAAGCCCGCCTATTAAACGAAGCGACTTATGCCTTTCACGCTCACCGGCCTTTGCGAGTTTCGTGAAGAAATACGCAAAAGCCGCTTTATCACCCTCGCGGCGCCCATCACCAGCGCGCAAGACGCCCAGGCGTTTTTCGAGCAGCACAGCGACTTGAATGCCACGCACAACTGCTGGGCCTGGAAACTCGCTGACCAGTACCGCAGCAATGACGACGGCGAACCCGGCGGCACTGCTGGCCGACCGATTCTGGCCGCCATCGAGGCGCAGGGTTTTGACCAGGTCGCGGTGCTGGTAATTCGCTGGTACGGCGGCATTCAGTTGGGCACTGGCGGTCTGGCCCGCGCCTACGGCGGCGGCGCCAATAAATGCCTGCAAACGGCCGAACGAATCGAGTTGATCAGCCGCGTACCGTTGAGCTGCGCCTGCGCTTTCGCCGAGCTGAATCTGGTTAAACTGCGCGTTGCAGAACTGGGCGGGTTGGTGGTCGAAGAAACCTTCACCGCCAACGGCGTCGAGTTGCAGCTTGCCTTGGGCGAAGCGCATATCGACACCCTGCAAATTCAACTCGCAGACCTCAGCCGTGGGCGTATCCTGCTCCAACGCTGAAATCCCTGAACCGCGACGCTTAAAGGAAGCTTTTCATGTCTACGCCAAAAACCGCATTGATCATCGGCGCCTCGCGTGGGCTGGGCCTTGGCCTGGTCAAGCAACTGCTCCAGGACGGTTGGGACGTGACCGCCACCGTGCGTGATCCGAGCAAGGCCGATGCCCTGAAAGCCGTCGGACCGGTAAAGATCGAGAAACTCGACATGGATGATCAGCAAGCCGTGATCGCCCTGAGCCAGCGCCTGAAGGAACGCACCTTCGACCTGCTATTCGTCAACGCCGGCGTCAAAGGCCCCGCCAATCAGGAGCCAGGCCACGCCACCTTGGCAGAAGTCGGCCAGCTGTTCTTCACCAACGCCGTAGCGCCGATCAACCTGGCCCAGCGTTTTGTCGGGCAGATCCGCAAGGACACTGGCGTATTGGCGTTCATGAGTTCGGTACTGGGCAGCGTGACCATCCCCGACGGCTCCGACCTGGCGCTGTACAAAGCCAGCAAGGCGGCACTCAATTCCATGACCAACAGCTTCATTACCCAGTTGGGCGATCACAAGCTGACCGTGCTGTCGCTGCACCCAGGCTGGGTGAAGACCGACATGGGCGGCGAAAACGCACACATCGACGTCGATACCAGCGTGCGCGGCCTGGTGGACCAGGTGAACGCCTACACCGGCAAGGGCGGCCATCACTTCATCGATTACAAAGGCGACACCATCGCCTGGTAAAACCCAGGGGATCGTTATCGACCGATTGCCGTCGGTAACGATCCGCGCGTAGACTGCCCCCTCGCCCTCACCGGCGACCCTGGATCAGCAGACAGGGCAACACTGAGCTGGCAAACCTGAACCCATCATTCAGAGGAGCCGGCCAATGCCTGCGACCCGTATCTGGTTAAAAAACCCCCTCGCGATTTTCACCGCCAACGGCCTCGATGCCCGTGGCGGCCTGGTGCTGCAAGACGGTGTCATCACCGAACTGCTGGGCTGGGGACAAGAACCCTCCGTGCCGTGCGCCCAAGTCTTTGACGCTCGCGAACACGTGATCCTGCCCGGCCTGATCAACACCCACCATCACTTTTATCAAACCCTGACTCGCGCCTGGGCGCCGGTGGTCAATCAGCCGTTGTTTCCCTGGTTGAAAACCTTGTATCCGGTGTGGGCGCGGCTCACCCCGGAAAAACTCGCCCTCGCCAGCAAAGTCGCATTGGCCGAATTGCTGCTCTCGGGCTGCACCACGGCGGCGGACCATCACTACCTGTTCCCCGACGGCCTGGAAAACGCCATCGATGTGCAGGTTGAAAGCGTCCGCGAGTTGGGCATGCGCGCGATGCTCACCCGTGGCTCCATGAGCCTGGGCGAAGCCGACGGCGGCCTGCCACCGCAACAGACCGTGCAACAGGGCCAGGTTATCCTTGAAGACAGCCAACGCCTGATCCACGAATATCATGAGCGTGGTGACGGCGCGCAAATCCAGATCGCCCTGGCTCCTTGCTCACCGTTTTCCGTGACCCCGGAAATCATGGAAGCCAGCGCCGAACTGGCCAACCGCCTGGACGTACGCCTGCACACCCACCTGGCCGAAACCCTCGACGAAGAAGACTTCTGCCTGCAGCGCTTCGGCTTGCGCACCGTGGACTACCTGGATAGCGTCGGCTGGCTCGGCCCGCGCACCTGGCTGGCCCATGGCATTCACTTCAACCCGGATGAAATTGCACGCCTGGGCGCTGCAGGCACCGGCATCTGCCATTGCCCAAGCTCGAACATGCGCCTGGCATCCGGCATCTGCCCGACCCTGGACCTACTCGCCGCCGGCGCACCTGTCGGCCTGGGCGTGGACGGTTCCGCGTCCAACGATGCGTCGAACATGATCCTTGAAGCGCGCCAGGCTTTGTATATCCAGCGACTGCGTTACGGCGCGGAAAAGATCACCCCGCAAGGCGTGCTGGGCTGGGCGACCAAAGGCTCGGCACAGTTGTTGGGCCGTACGGATATCGGTGAATTGGCCGTCGGAAAACAGGCAGACCTGGCACTGTTCAAGCTCGATGAATTGCGCTTCTCCGGCAGCCACGACCCTATCTCGGCGCTGCTGTTGTGCGGCGCCGATCGTGCGGACCGGGTAATGATTGCAGGCAAATGGCGCGTGATCGACGGCCAGGTCGAAGGCCTGGACCTCAAGGGCTTGATCGCCGATCACACCCAGGCCGCGCGGCAGTTGATCGCCGGCTGACTACAACCCCAACAGCGACAGCATGATAAAGGTCGCAAACAGCACAAAATGGGTCATCCCTTCGATGGCGTTGGTTTCGCCATCGTTGAGGTTGATCGCGCTGACAATCAGCGTGATAAACACCATCACGGTCTGTACCGGGGTCATTGCCATCTGGAACGGCTGACCGGTGTAGAGCGCCATCGCCTCCATCACCGGCACCGTCAGGATCACCGTCGACAGCGAAGCGCCCAACGCGATATTCACCACCGACTGCATGCGGTTGGCCAACGCGGCGCGCAATGCCGTCAAAATCTCCGGCGCAGCCGAAATCGCCGCGACCACAATCGCCGTGATCACCGGCGGCGCTCCCGTACCTTCCAGGCCAAGATCCAGGGTCTTGGACATCACCTCGGCCAGCGCGCCGATCACAACCACCCCAAACACCAGGGTGCCGATGGAAAATGCCAGGTTGACCGGCGGCGCCTCCTGTTCTTCCGGCAACTTCTTACGGCGTTTTTCCGGGTAGCTGTAGCTGAAAAAGTAACTGTGCGGCCCCACCTGCATACGCAGGAACAGGGTGTACAACACCACCATCGCGCCAATGGTAAAGGCCGAGTAGATTTTCCAGTCCGCTTCGGGGATGAACTCCGGCACCACCATCGACACGCCCATGGCGGTGAGGATCATCACGCTGTAGGTGCGGGCCGAATCATCGTTGTAGGACTGTTCGCCATGCTTGATGCCGCCCATCAGCGCGGCCAGGCCGAGGATACCGTTGATATCGAGCATGACTGCCGAATAAATGGTATCCCGTACCAAGGTGGGCGACGGCTCGTTGCTCATCATGATCGCCAGGATCACCACTTCCACCAGCACGGCGGCCAGGGTGAGGATCATGGTGCCGTAGGGGTCACCGACTTTTTCCGCGAGTTGCTCGGCATGGTGCGCCACGCGCATCGACGCCACCACGATAAAGCCGATCAGCACCACGCCGGCCAGCAACGCCGTGATCTGCCCGTTGTGCAGCATCCAGTGCTCCAACGGGTAGGCGGCGATGGCGGCAATCAGCGCCAGCAGCATGAATTTTTCTTGCTTGAGGGATGTGAGCATTCCGGGCCTTTTAGTGCGGCAAATCAGTCATTGATGGGGTACAGACTGCGTCACGCCGCTAACGTTTCGTTACACCTTAGTTCACGTGGCCCTTGCGCGAGTGCAACGAAAACAATCCTGCTGGTCAGGTTTTGCCGATTATTTCGGCCATGGCCTGTAGAATGCCGCCATTGCACCTGATGAGAATTTAGAAAATGTACGATTGGCTCAACGCCCTGCCCAAGGCTGAACTGCACCTGCACCTGGAAGGCTCGCTGGAGCCTGAACTGCTGTTCGCCCTGGCCGAGCGCAACAAGATTGCGCTGCCGTGGAACGACGTCGAAACCCTGCGCAAGGCTTATGCCTTCAACAACCTGCAAGAGTTTCTCGACCTGTATTACAAGGGCGCCGATGTGCTGCGTACCTCCCAGGATTTCTACGACCTGACCTGGGCCTACCTGCTGCGCTGCAAAGAACAGAACGTGATCCACACCGAACCCTTCTTCGACCCGCAGACCCACACCGACCGTGGCATCCCGTTCGAAGTGGTGCTTAACGGCATCGCCGCCGCGTTGAAAGATGGCGAGCATCAACTGGGTATCACCAGCGGCTTGATCCTCAGCTTCCTGCGTCACCTGAGCGAAGCCGAAGCCGAGAAAACCCTGGACCAGGCCTTGCCGTTCCGTGACGCATTCGTGGCCGTGGGCCTGGACAGCTCGGAAATGGGTCACCCGCCAAGCAAGTTCCAGCGCGTGTTCGACCGTGCCCGCCACGAAGGCTTCCTTACCGTGGCCCACGCCGGCGAAGAAGGCCCGCCCGAGTACATCTGGGAAGCCATCGACCTGCTGAAAATCCAGCGTATCGACCATGGCGTGCGCGCCATCGAAGACGAGCGTCTGATGCAGCGCATCATCGACGAGCAGATCCCGCTGACCGTCTGCCCACTGTCCAACACCAAGCTGTGCGTGTTCGACGACATGGCCCAGCACAACATCCTCGACATGCTGGAGCGTGGCGTGAAGGTGACGGTGAACTCGGATGACCCGGCCTACTTCGGCGGTTATGTCACCGAGAACTTCCACGCGCTGTACACCTCGCTGGGCATGACCCAGGATCAGGCCAAACGCCTGGCGCAGAACAGCCTGGATGCGCGCCTCGTAAAGCCATGACTGAGTAAAAGCGATTGGCTATGTCACACAGACATGGCCAATCGGGTGATTTCCCTGTGCCCTACGGCGTTGACCCGTAACGCGTGGGACTCATTGATCACACTGATCCAGTTTGACTGCAGAAACAGTTGCAACAACCCCGCCCCCAGCGCCCCCCCCAGATGAGGTTGGTGCTGGCTCCAGTCGAAACAATTGCATACCAGCGGCGACGCCAGGGCTTGGGTAAAAATACCCAGGCCTGCCAGGTGCTGCGCGCCCTTGACCGTGATATCGGTGCGGTGCTCATGACGTTCGATCCAATCCGCTTCCAGCAGGTGCTGGTATAACTGCGCGCCCAATTCCCCGCCGAGGTGGCCATGGCACAGGCGTGCATGGCGTAACAATGCGGGAGCCACCAGGGCCGGAGGCAGAGCATCCGGTGCACGGCGTGCAGCGCAGGCCATGGTGGTCCTGGCCAAGGCATCGATGGCCGCGCTGACATCAGGTGCCGCGACACGGAACAAGCGCTTGCCACGCCGGGCTTCCACCCGCAATACACCACTGGCCGTCATTCGCGCCAGATGCGCGTTGGCGGAGGTCGGTGACAAGCCGGCAAGCGTCGCCAACTCGACGGGCGACTTGGCCGAGCCATCCATCAAGGCCCACAGCATGGCAGTACGTTTGGGCTCGGCGAGCAAGCTGGCGATCTGACTGATGCAAGGTGCAGCTTCCATCTTTTCACTCCCTGTCGATTTATTTTTCTGCTGAGGTTGGCACCAAAGTATAGGGGCGCAAACCGCCGGTTCCATGGCGTCTGACAGCGTAGAGAGGGACAGGATCTGAGTGAAATTTCCTGCTTTGATGGAGTCCTTTACGTGGTGCCGGATCGCTCTGGCAGCTGGCCGGTCAATGTCGCACAACGGGACACGAGCATTTCCCGCAACAAGTTAATGGGTTTGCTCAGTTGAGCGCGGTGGGCACACAGCAGATTGAGCGGCGTGCGCTCGCCACGCAGCTCCGGCAGGATAAGGCGCAAGCGCCCGGCCAGCACGTCGGTACTCACATCCAGCCAGGACTTGTAGGCAATGCCCACGCCCGCCACCGCCCAGCGCCGCACCACATCGGCATCGTCACTGAAGCGGTCACCGGTGACGGTCAGGCTGATTTCACGTTTACCGTCGTGAAAGCTCCAGTGGTCGTGGACGCGGCTGCCGAGCATATACAGCAGGCAATTGTGCTGGGCCAGTTGCTCCAAGTGCCGAGGCTCGCCATAACGTGCGAGGTAGCTGGGAGACGCACACAGCACACGCACGTTGTCCGGGGCGATGGGCAGCGCAATCAGGCTGGAGTCTTCAGGCTCACCATAGCGCAGGGCAATATCCACCGGCTGGCGGAACAGATCGGCAATCCGATCGCCCAGCAACAGCCGCACGGTGAGTTGCGGGTAATCACGCTGGAACTCATCCAACCACGGCAACAGCTGATTGCGCCCGAAATCCGACGGGGCCGACAACTGCAGCACACCACTGACATGGTCCTGCCCGCTGGCCAATAAGCGTCGCCCTTCATCCAGCGAGCTTAAGGCCGCCCGGGCATACTCCAGGAAGCCCTCGCCTTCGGCGGTCAGGCGCAGGCTGCGAGTGGAACGCGCCAGCAAGCGTGTGCCCAGTTGCTGTTCGATGCGCTTGAGCGCCGCACTCGCCACCGCAGGCGACAGGTCCATTACCCTGGCTGCTGCGGACAAGCTACCCAGGTCTGCCGCACGCACAAACAACTGCAAATCATCAAAACGCAGCATGCTCTTCCGCTCATTATCAAAATTTTGTTGAAACAGACTGCAGTTTTAGCGGGTTTTATCTGCGCGGGAAATAGCCAATCATCTGTGCATCCCGTTCATCACGTGTCTGGAGTTGAATATGTCCACCGCCTTTAACGTCATTGCCACGCTGATCGCCAAACCCGGCCAACAGGCCACCCTGGAAACCTTGCTGCGCGGCCTGTTGGAGCCCACGCGCCTGGAAGCCGGTTGCGAGCAGTACGACCTGCACCAGGATCTGCAACACCCCGAAACCTTCTACATGCTCGAACGCTGGAGCGACGACGCGGCGCTGGCCGACCACGACCAGAGCGCGCACATCCAGAGCTTTCGCGCCAAGGCCGCGGATGTGCTCGAACACTTCGAGCTCAAGCGCCTGAAATTCCTCGCCTGATCCCCCCTTTTCTGGAGCCATCATGAAAGCCATTGCCTACTACGCCTCACTGCCGATCAACGATCCAAACGCCCTGCAAGACATCGAACTACCCGCGCCTGTCGCCGGCCCGCGTGACTTGCTGGTGGAAGTCAAAGCCATCTCGGTCAACCCGGTGGACACCAAGGTGCGCCAGAACGTCGCCCCGGAAAATGGCGCCGCCAAGGTACTCGGCTGGGACGTGGCCGGTGTGGTCAAGGCCGT
Source organism: Pseudomonas sp. DWRC2-2 (assembly GCF_049897885.1). Taxonomy (NCBI): domain Bacteria; kingdom Pseudomonadati; phylum Pseudomonadota; class Gammaproteobacteria; order Pseudomonadales; family Pseudomonadaceae; genus Pseudomonas; species Pseudomonas sp. DWRC2-2. The sequence continues at coordinate 644,363 of NZ_JAFCXD010000004.1, read as the reverse complement.
CGGCAGCGACGTAACGCTGTTCAAGGCCGGTGACAAGGTGTTCTACGCCGGCTCCCTGGTGCGTCCAGGCGGCAACAGCGAATTGCACACCGTGGATGAGCGCATCGTCGGGCATATGCCGAAAAGCCTGGGTTTTGCCGACGCCGCCGCGTTGCCGCTGACCGCCATCACCGCCTGGGAATTGCTGTTCGAACGCCTGCAAGTGCAGGAAGGTACACAAGACGAAGGCCAGAGCCTGCTGATCGTCGGTGCCGCCGGTGGCGTGGGCTCGATCCTGACTCAACTAGCCAGCCAGCTCACCGCCTTGAAAGTGATCGGCACCGCCTCGCGTCCGGAAACCCAGGAGTGGGCCAAAGCCCTCGGCGCCGACCTGGTGATCGACCACAGCCAACCGCTGAGCGAAGCGCTGAAAGCTGCCGGCCACCCGCAAGTGACCCACGTCGCCAGCCTGACCCAGACCGATCACCATCTGGACCAACTGGTGGAAGCCCTGCAACCCCAAGGCAAGCTGGCGCTGATCGACGACCCCAAGGCGCTGGACGTCAGCAAACTCAAGCGCAAGAGCCTGTCGCTGCATTGGGAGTTCATGTACACGCGCTCGATGTTCGAGACCCCGGACATGATCGAACAGCACAACCTGCTCAATCGCGTGGCCGAACTGATCGACGCCGGCACCCTGAAAACCACGGTGGGTGAGCACTTCGGTGTGATCAATGCGGCAAACCTGCGCCGTGCCCACGCGCTGCTGGAAAGTGGCAAGGCCAAGGGCAAGATCGTGCTGGAAGGCTTCTAAAAAATAGCTGTCAGGCTCGTCCATTATTCATGTGGGTAATGGACGACACCGCTAGTCAGAGAGTTGATCTTTGTCATCTTTGTGAGCGTATTCGGGTTTATATTGGCCGCCTTTGCCACGATTCTTTTACGTGAGGAAGTCAGCAATGAAAATCCTGATAAAAGCGTTAGCAAAATCCGCAGGCAATAAATGGCAAGTCCGTCTCGACCAGGACGCCTTCACCTTCCGCACCGAGGCCGAGGCCCGTGCCTTTGCCGACACCCTGCAAGCCCGTATCCAGGCCCCTCACCGTTTTCCGAACAGCCAGCAACGCTCCGCTGCTGGCTGATCCGCTGTTCAGACCTGCGCCTGCAAGGCCCGTTTGCGTTGCAGGCGCTGGGTCGACATCGCAATCGTCACCGCCAACACACCGCACAGGCTGATGACCATCGCCATCGGCATCGCCGTGCCGTCGTGCAAAACCCCGACCAACGACGCCGCCCCCGCCGCCACGCCAAACTGAATGCAACCGAGCAACGCCGAAGCGCTACCCGCCCTTGCACCTTGCCCGCTCATGGCACAAGCCGAGGTATTCGGCAAAATGCAGCCCAGGCTGGCAATGCAAATAAACAGCGGCACCAGCAATGGCCACAACGCGTCAGTGCGCAGCGCCGCGATACCCAGCAAGCTCAACGCCGCCAGCAGATAAACCCAAACGCTGCGCGACAACAGGAACGCCGGGCCACGCTTGGACAGCAACCGCGCGTTGACCTGCGCCACCAGGATAAAGCCCGCAGCGTTGGAACCGAACAGCCAGCCGTAATGCTCGGCAGGCACGCCGTAGAGCTGGATGAAGACGAAAGGTGAACCGGCGATGTAGGCAAACATCCCGGCAATCGAGATACCGCCTGTGAGGGCATAGCCCAGATAAACCCGGTCCGACAACAGCGCCGCATAACGACGCAGTGACCCGGATAACGGCTGGCGCGGCTGATGGGCCGGGAAGGTTTCCGGCAGCCCGACCGCCACGGCGATGGCCGCCATCACGCTGAAGATCGACAGCGCGAGGAAAATCGACTGCCAGCCCCATATGCCCACCATCAAACCACCGGCCAGCGGTGCGAGGATCGGCGCCAGGCCGGTGACCAGCATCAACTGGGAAAACACCTTGGCCGAGCCGACCGCGTCGCATTTGTCGCTGACCACCGCACGGGAAATCACCATGCCGGCGCAGCCACCGAGGGCTTGCACAAAACGCGCAGCGATCAGCCACTCCAGGGTCGGCGCAAAGGCGCAGGCAAATGAAGCCAGAGTAAACAGCGTGACCCCACTGAGCAGCGGGCCGCGTCGACCAAAGCGATCAGCCAGTGGGCCGTAGATCAATTGGCCGATGGCCAGGCCAGCGAAATACACCGCCAGGGTCAGCTGGATGTGTTTTTCATCGGTCGCGAAAGCCTTGGCCATGGCCGGGAAGCCGGGCAGGTAAAAGTCGATCGCCAACGGCGCGAAGGCGCTCAAGGCACCCAGAATCAGGATTATGCGAAGGTTCATCGGGCACCCAAGTGAGACGGCAGCCCGATAGTCTAGCCGCGCTTGGGTGCATTGAACACGATAGCTCGCTAACTATTTACCCGTATCAGGCAAGCTTGGCGCTGTAGCCCTCTTCGGTGATCGCCTCGATCACTTGCTCGGCAGACAAACGGCTTTCGACGCCCACTTCCTTGGCCGCCAGGTCGACCTTCACGCTGGCCGCCGGGTCCTGGCTCTGCACGGCCTGGGTCACCGCTCGAACGCAATGGCCGCAGGTCATTCCTTCAACGCTGAATACTTGCATGACATGACTCCTTTGATGAGGTTGGACCCAGTCTCGACCTTGCCACGATGGCAAGGTCAAGTTCCGCAAACTTCTGCCGGGCTGGTATTTGCACGCTTCTAAGGCCAAGCTTCACCCATCTTTGATTCACACCACGGAGCATTCGCCATGCGCTGGTCGTTTTTTGCCCTTGCGGGCCTGATGAGCTTGTCGGCCGCCGTGCCTCAGGCCTTCGCCGCAGAAGACTATGCGGTGCTGATTATTTCCCGGGAACGCCTGGAAGTGCCGACCAACTGCGAGATCGGCCTGTACCTGAATGACCAACTCGCCGGCCGGCTGTTCCAGGAGCAGGCTACGTCGTTCAACTTGCCGGCGGGTAATCTGTCGTTGCGCCTGAAGCTGCTGCCAGGCCAATCCCCTGGCTGCCTGCCGGGGATGCTGGCGCCGCCGGCGCAGAACATCACGCTCAAGGCCGGTGACGTGCGCAAATTGCGCATTGCCCAGGGCCCGGATGGGATGTACCTCAAAGCCGCCAAACTGGAATACTGAAGGCGCTTGACCTTCCCCACAGGTCAAGGTTGATCCTAGGGGCAACTTCTCTTGGAGGACTGCCCCATGAATGGATCCACCACCTTTGACCTGCCCATCAGCGGCATGACCTGCGCCAGCTGTGCCGGCCGGGTCGAGCGTGCGCTGGGCAAGGTGCCGGGGGTGCAACGCGTCAGCGTCAACCTGGCCAATGAGCGCGCCCATATCGAAGTACTCGGCCAGATGGACCCCGGCGTGTTGATCGCCGCCGTCGATAAAGCCGGCTACACCGCCACCCTGCCCCAAAGCGAAACCGCCACCGACACGGATCAAGCCCAGCGCCTGCACCGCGAGCGTTGGTCGCTGCTGCTGGCGATCCTGCTGGCTTTGCCATTGGTGCTGCCGATGCTGGTGGAACCGTTCGGCCTGCACTGGATGTTGCCCGCCTGGGCGCAGTTCGCGCTGGCCACCCCCGTGCAATTCATCTTTGGCGCACGCTTTTATATCGCCGCCTGGAAAGCCGTGCGTGCCGGTGCTGGCAATATGGACCTGCTGGTGGCGATCGGCACCAGCGCCGGTTACGGCCTGAGTATTTATGAATGGCTCACGGCGCACCCTGGCATGGCGCCGCACCTGTACTTCGAAGCCTCGGCGGTAGTGATCGCCCTGGTGCTGCTCGGTAAATACCTGGAGAGCCGCGCCAAGCGCCAGACCGCCAGCGCTATCCGCGCCCTGGAAGCCTTGCGTCCGGAGCGGGCGATTCGGGTGATTGAAGGCCGTGAAGAAGAGGTCGCCATCAATGCCCTGAAACTCAATGATCTGGTGCTGGTAAAACCCGGTGAACGCTTCCCGGTGGACGGTGAAGTCGTCGAGGGCCAAAGCCATGCCGACGAAGCCCTGATCAGTGGCGAGAGCCTGCCCGTACCGAAACAACCCGGCGATCAGGTGACCGGTGGCGCCATTAACGGCGAAGGCCGCCTGCTGGTACGCACCCTGGCCCTCGGCGCTGAAAGCGTACTGGCGCGGATCATCCGCCTGGTGGAAGACGCCCAGGCCGCCAAGGCACCGATCCAGAAACTGGTGGATAAAGTCAGCCAGGTATTCGTCCCGGCCGTGCTGGTGCTGGCGTTGGTGACCTTGGTGGGCTGGTGGCTGTATGGCGCGTCCCTGGAAACCGCAATCATCAATGCCGTCGCCGTGTTGGTGATCGCCTGCCCTTGCGCCCTGGGCCTGGCCACGCCGACCGCCATCATGGCCGGCACCGGTGTTGCCGCGCGCCACGGCATTTTGATCAAGGACGCAGAAGCCCTGGAACGCGCCCATGAAGTGAGCGCGGTGGTTTTCGACAAGACCGGCACCCTCACCTCCGGCGCGCCAAAAATTGCGCACCTGGCGGCCGTGGATGGGAACGAGGCCTTGCTGCTGCAGCAAGCCGGCGCATTGCAACGGGGCAGTGAACACCCGCTGGCCAAAGCCGTGCTGGATGCCTGTGATGAAAAAGGGCTGAAGGTGGCTGACGTAACGGCCAGCCAATCCCTGACCGGACGCGGCATCGCCGGCACGCTGGAGGGTCTGCAACTGGCCCTGGGCAATCGTCGCCTGCTGGAAGAAAGCAGCTTGAACGCGGGCGAGCTGGCCGAATCAGCCAAGGCTTGGGAGGCAGAAGGCCGCACCTTGTCGTGGCTGATCGAGCAAGGCGCACAACCCCGAGTGCTTGGGCTGTTCGCCTTTGGCGACACGCTCAAACCCGGTGCGCTGGAAGCGGTGGAGCAACTCAGGGCCCAGCACATCAGCAGCCATTTGCTCACGGGTGATAATCGCGGCAGTGCCCGCGTGGTGGCCGAGGCGTTGGGTATCGACGACGTTCACGCCGAAGTATTGCCCGCCGACAAAGCCGCCACCGTCGCCGAGCTGAAAAAAACCGGCGTGGTGGCGATGGTCGGTGACGGCATCAACGACGCCCCGGCCTTGGCCGCCGCCGACATCGGCATCGCCATGGGTGGCGGCACCGACGTGGCGATGCACGCCGCGGGCATCACCCTGATGCGCGGCGATCCGCGCCTGGTACCGGCAGCGCTGGAGATCAGCCGCAAGACCTACGCCAAGATCCGCCAGAACCTGTTCTGGGCCTTTGTGTATAACCTGATCGGCATTCCCCTGGCGGCATTCGGCCTGCTCAACCCGGTGTTGGCGGGCGCGGCGATGGCCTTGTCCAGCGTCAGCGTGGTGAGTAATGCGTTACTGTTGAAGACGTGGAAGCCCAAGAACCTGGAGGATCAGCGCCCATGAACATCGGCCAAGCCGCGCGCCAGAGTGGGTTGAGTGCCAAGATGATTCGCTACTACGAATCCACCGGCCTGCTCAAAGCCGCGCATCGTACCGACAGTGGCTATCGCGTATACGGGCAGGATGACTTGCACACCCTGGCGTTTATCAAGCGTTCGCGGGACCTGGGATTTTCACTGGAGGAAGTCGGCAAGCTGCTGACCCTGTGGCAGGACCGGCAACGGGCCAGCGCCGACGTAAAAGCCTTGGCGCGCCAGCATATCGATGACCTGAACAAGAAGATTCTGGAACTGGGGCAACTGCGCGATACCTTGCAGGACCTGGTGGAACACTGCCAGGGCGATCATCGGCCGGATTGTCCGATTCTCAAGGAGTTGGCGTCGGGTAGCTGTTGCGCCTGAAGGAGAAAACGCGATATCCGATTGAGCCTGGATTTATTGTGGTGAGCGGGCTTGCCCGCGCGGCAAGCCCGCTCACCACAAAAACCAGCTCATACTGAATCGTTACTGCATCCACGGCGGTGGCGGTGGCTCGTCCGGCACCTTGCTCGGTGGCGCATCATCCGCCGCGCGAATCGCCTGGCGACGCTCCTCGTCCAACCGCGCCGCTTCGATCTCGCGGATCACGCCGCCGACATCCGCCAGCTCTTCCGGCTCGTCGAACTCACCAGTCAATACACTGGCCGGGTGCAGGGTGCCAGCTTCGTACAGCGCCCACATTTCCTTGGCGTACTTGGTCTTCTTCAGCTCCGGGGCAAAGCGCCCGAAGTAGGACGCCATGTTGCCCACATCGCGCTCCAGCATGCTGAAGGCGTGGTTGTTGCCCGCCGCATCCACCGCCTGGGGCAGGTCGATGATCACCGGGCCGGTCGGCGTGAGCAGCACGTTGAACTCGGACAGGTCACCGTGCACCAGGCCGGTACACAGCATCAACACGATCTGGGAAATCAGGAAGGCGTGGTATTCGCGCGCCTGGTCCGGTTCCAGCGTGACGTCGTTCAGACGCGGCGCCGCATCGCCGTACTCGTCGGCCACCAACTCCATCAGCAGCACGCCTTCGAGAAAGTCGAACGGCTGGGGCACGCGAACGCCCGCACCGGCCAGGCGGAACAGCGCCGCCACTTCGGCGTTCTGCCAGGCATCTTCGGTTTCTTTCTTGCCGAACTTGGAGCCCTTGGCCATGGCCCGGGCCTGCCGGCTGTTACGGACCTTACGGCCTTCCTGGTATTCGGATGCCTGACGAAAACTTCGTTTGTTCGCCTCCTTGTAAACCTTGGCGCAACGCAATTCGTTGCCGCAGCGCACCACATAAACAGCTGCTTCTTTACCACTCATGAGTGGGCGCAGCACTTCGTCGACCAGACCGTCTTCGATCAGGGGTTCAATGCGTTTAGGAGTCTTCATCAGCTTTTATTGTGGGTCCTTTATTACCAAATACGCGTATGGCACTCGTTATACGGCAATCAGCGCGTCGGTGGGAGGGGCTACCGACCGTTGATCACTTAAGAATGCAACCAATAGGCCAGTTTCAGCGTTCAATGATCGCCGTAACGCCCTGCCCGCCTGCCGCACAGATGGATATCAGCCCGCGGCCCTTGCCCGCCGCATCCAGCAACTTGGCCAGATTGGCGACGATACGCCCACCCGTGGCGGCAAACGGGTGTCCGGCGGCCAGGGAGCTGCCCTTTACATTGAGCCGGCTGCGGTCGATGGAGCCCAGGGGGGCGTCAAGACCCAGGCGTGTCTTGCAGTAGTCCGCATCTTCCCAGGCCTTGAGCGTGCACAACACTTGGGCAGCGAAAGCTTCGTGGATCTCGTAGTAATCGAAGTCCTGCAACGTCAGACCATTCCTCGCCAGCAAGCGCGGCACCGCATACACCGGCGCCATCAGCAGGCCTTCGGCACCGTTGACGAAATCCACTGCCGCCGCTTCGCCATCGCGCAAATACGCGAGGATCGGCAAACCGCGCTCCTTGGCCCAGGCTTCACTGCCCAAGAGCACCAGCGAGGCGCCATCGGTGAGCGGCGTCGAGTTGCCGGCGGTGAGCGTGCCTTTTTCGCTGCGCTCAAAAGCCGGCTTGAGGGCGGCGAGTTTTTCCAGGGTCAAATCCGGCCGCAGGTTGTTGTCGCGGGTCAGGCCCAGAAACGGGGTGAGCAAATCGTTGTGCCAGCCTTCGGCGTAAGCGGCGGCCATTTTCTGGTGGCTTTCCAGGGCGAGTTGGTCCTGCTCGGCGCGGGGGATCTGCCAGGTTTGCGCCATCAATTCGCAGTGCTGGCCCATGGACAAACCGGTACGGGGTTCGCCATTGCGTGGCAGTTCCGGCTTGAGGTGATGGGGACGAAGTTGTAACAGGACTTTTAATTTATCTGCCACGGATTTGCTGCGGTTGGCTTGCAACAGGATCTTACGCAGACCTTCATTGACTCCAATGGGCGCATCAGACGTCGTGTCCACCCCGCCGGCAATCCCGCATTCGATCTGGCCCAGCGCGATCTTGTTGGCCACCAGCAACGCCGCTTCCAGACCGGTGCCGCACGCCTGCTGGATGTCATAGGCCGGGGTTTGCGGCGACAGGCGCGAACCGAGCACGCATTCGCGGGTGAGGTTGAAGTCGCGGGAATGTTTGAGCACGGCGCCAGCGGCCACCTCGCCCATGCGCAAGCCGTGCAGGTTGTAGCGTTCGATCAGGCCTTCCAGGGCGGCGGTCAGCATCGCCTGGTTGCTCGCCGTGGCGTAAGGGCCATTGGAGCGGGCAAACGGAATGCGGTTACCGCCGATGATCGCCACACGGCGCAATTGATTCATGGAAAGCTCCCTTATGGTTATGGGTGGAATCATTCAGCCTAGCCTAGGCTCAATCGAACGAGTGCCACCCCGGGGTGGTCAACCCTTTGAACCCCAGCCTTCGGAGAGCGTTCCATGTCTGACCGTTATATCGACTTCGCCAACTCAAGCCTCGGCCATCGCCTGGTCGCCGCCCTTGGCCTGCCGTCACCGGTACGCCTGGAACGCTGGCAAGCCGGACGCCTGCGTCCGGTGGAAGGTGCTTTGCTGCTGGGCGGCGGCGCGCTGGCGAGCAACGTGCAGGCGTTTGCCCATAAGCTCACCGACGCGATTTATACCTACGGTACCGAAACATCGACCTGGATCCCCGGCCACGGTCCCAAGCTCAAGGCCGTTGTGTTCGACGCCAGCGACTTGCAGCACACCGATCAACTCAAGCAACTGCGCGAATTCTTCCAGCCGCTGCTGAAAAACCTGAATAACAGCGCCCACTTGGTGATCCTCGGCCGCGCGCCGGAAAGCCTCAGCGATCCCTTCGCCGCCAGCGCCCAGCGCGCCCTGGAAGGGTTCAGCCGTTCGCTGGCCAAGGAACTGCGCAACGGCGGCGTGTTGCAATTGCTCTACGTGGGCGACGGTGCAGAGGATCAATTGGAAGGTGCGTTGCGCTTCTTCCTCTCGCCCAAAAGCGCGTATATCTCCGGCCAGGTCATTCGCCTGGAAGCGTGCGCCACACCCGTTGAGGATTGGACACGGCCCCTGGCAGGGCGCAAGGCGCTGGTCACCGGTGCTGCCCGAGGCATTGGTGCCTCCATCTCCGAAACCCTGGCCCGCGACGGCGCCGAAGTGATCCTGCTCGACGTGCCCCAGGCCAAGGCCGACCTCGAAGCCCTGGCGGCGCGCCTGGGGGCACGCACGGTCGCGCTGGATATCTGCGCCGCAGATGCCGCCAGCCAATTGATCGAACACCTGCCCGATGGCCTCGACATCCTAGTGCACAACGCCGGCATCACCCGTGACAAAACCCTGGCCAACATGACCCCGGAATACTGGGACGCGGTGCTGGCGGTGAACCTCAATGCGCCCCAAGTGCTGACCCAGGCGCTGCTCGACAGCGGCACCCTGCATGACAACGCCCGCGTGGTGTTGCTGGCTTCCATCAGCGGCATTGCCGGTAACCGTGGGCAGACCAACTATGCTGCGAGCAAAGCGGGATTGATCGGCCTCGCCCAAGCGTGGGCACCGCTGCTCAAGGCGCGCGGCATCAGCATCAATGCGGTGGCCCCCGGTTTTATCGAAACCCAGATGACTGCGCATATTCCATTCGCCTTGCGTGAGGCCGGGCGACGCATGAGTTCGCTGGGCCAGGGCGGCCTGCCGCAGGACGTCGCCGAAGCAGTGGCGTGGCTCGGCCAACCGGGCTCCGGTGCGGTCAGCGGGCAAGCGTTGCGGGTGTGTGGGCAAAGCCTCTTGGGAGCATAAACATGCAATGGAAGACGCTAGGCACTACGCCATTCCTGCCGCCGCTGTATTGGCGCGCGGCACTCAAACGCAAGATCACCGGCAACACACTGCCCGAGCAGGGGTTGCGCTGCCGGGTGAGCATCGATCCCAAGCAGGTGGCGGCATATCGTAAGGTCTGCGGATTTGCGCAGAGCCCGATCCTGCCGGCGACCTATCCGCATATCCTGGCCTTCGGGTTACAGATGCAACTGCTCACCGACAAAAAATTTCCCTTCCCGTTGCTGGGGTTGATTCACCTGAGTAACCGCATCCGCATTCATCGCCCGCTCGGGGGAGTGAGTGAGTTGTCCGTCGGAGTCCACACGCAGAACCTCAGGCCCCACCCCAAAGGCGCAACCTTCGATCTGATCACCACCGTCGAGGACTCACTCGGCCTGCTATGGGAAGCCGAAAGCCGCATGCTGTGCCGGGGCGTAAAGCTGGAAGGCGAACCCGAAGATGACGCCCAACTCTCCCCCAGCCAGGTCAGCGAACTGACCCGCTGGAAAGCCCCCGCCGATATCGGCCGCCGTTATGCACGGGTTTCCGGCGACTACAACCCGATTCACCTCAGCGCCATCACCGCCAAGCTGTTCGGTTTCCCCCAGGCCATCGCCCACGGGCTGTGGAACAAGGCGCACACCCTCGCCGCCCTTGGCGAACACTTGCCCACCGCCAATATCGAGATCAGCGTCGAGTTCAGAAAACCCGTGCGCCTGCCCGGTGAAGTGACGTTATTGGCCAGCGCCGCCGGTTCCAGCGGTGAGTTGTGGTTGAAAGGCGCGGGCGATATTGAACATATGGTAGGTAAGTGGCGGCCGATCGCCTGAAATAACTCGATTAATTGTATATATACACCCTAAGTAATAGCGGACTTCTCAAAGTCCGCTTTTTTATTCAAGTCATTGATAATAAACACATATATATCTTGATACATCCTCGCTTTATACCCTTGGCATTAGTTACTTAAACGGTACACCCGCGCCGTATATAAATCGTTAATACCAAGTAGAGCATTGAGCGAACGCACCGCCGGGGCTGTTATAGCCACACGGACAAACACATCGCTATCCCCAGAAATAGTGAGCGTTTGAAGACAACCAAGGTTGTACAGGTGCAAGGAACTCAATCATGAAAACTCAAGTCGTGTTTTGGAAAGCAAGTACCGCGCTGGCCCTGGCAGTAGCACTGGCACTCGGCGGCTGCAGCAGCGGTGGTGGCGGGCATCACAGTGGTGGATCTTCCGATGCTGGCGCGGGCGCAGGCGGCGGTACGGGTGGTGGTACCGGTGGCGGCACCGACCCTGGCACCAACCCCGGCGGCGGCTCGACGCCATTGGTCACCGCCACGGTGGTCGACACCGTCGGCGATACCGTGACCGGCCTCGGCGGCACCGTCCGCAGCCTGGGCACCACCCTTGGCAGCCTGCCCATCGTGGGCGCCACTGCCGGTGGCCTGGTCAACGCGACCGGAAACGCAGTCGGCAGCATCGGCACCGGCCTTTCAGACGGCCTGGGTTCGCTGGGTACTGACAGCAATGCACTGGGCAAAACCGTCGCTGGCGTGGCCAACGGCGTTTCCGACCTGGGCGATGGCGTGACCGTCACCGGTACTAACGTGGCCACCCTGCTGGGCAACGTGCCTGTGGTCGGCGGCGCCGCGCCGGCAGTCGGCAACGTGGTGGGCAAGGTCGGCAATGCCGTGACCATGCTCGGCGACACCCTCAGCACCGCCAGCACCACTGGCCCACTCGGTTCGGTCACCAACACCGTCGGCGCGAAAGTGTTGGTGCCGGTGGTTTCCCTGGTGGAAAACACAACCGGTAAAGTCGGCACCGCCACCGGTCTCGACAAGCCCGTGGGCGGCCTGCTGCAAAAAGTCGGCGATACCGTCGACGGCCTCGGCGATAAAGTTGCTGGCGCAGGCGGCACCGGCAACCCTGTGACCGGCGCCGTGGGCGACGTGCTCAATGGTGTCGGCACCGTGGTTGGCAAGGCCAGTGGTTATGTCGACCCGGATGCAGATAGCAATGGTGGCGGCAGCGGCGGTGGGACCGGCGGCGGCACTAACCAGCTGGGCTTGCCTGAACTCATCGGCGGCATCATCGCAGGCGCTGGCAGCGGCCTGGATGCGGGAAGCACCAATGGCGTGGTCAGCGCGACCGGCGTGACCGGCGTCAAAGCCGGCACCACCGTGGCCTCGCTGGGCACAATCCTGGGTGGCAGCGGCACGCCGAACACGGCGGCAGGCGCCCCCGTTGCCGGGCTGACCAGCCAGATCGGCGGCGCACTCAACCCCGTCACCAGTGGCGTGCAGAGCCTGACCCAAAACGTCGGCAATGCCACCGGCCTGGGTGGCCCGGTCAACGGCCTGGTCTCGAATGTCGGCGGCGCCGTCAGCAGCCTCGGCGGCAAAATCAGCGGCACCAACGCCAACCCGGTCACCAATGCCCTGGGCGGCACCGTGACCGCAGTGGGTGGCACCGTGGCATCGATTGGCGGCCTGGTCACCGGCGGCACCAACACCGGCGGCGGCCTGCTCGGTGGCGGCCTGAATGTGGGTGCCGGTGCCTCGGCAGGCGCCAATGCGAACGGTGGTCTTCTGGGCGGGCTGTTGGGTGGCCTGACTGGCAAAAAATAGAATTGCACCTGGCCGATTAGACGGCCTCACCTACAGCGCCTACGCTTGGTTGAGACGAGAGACCCCACTAAGTCTCTCGTCTTTTTTTATGGGTCAGTGATCGATCCCGGAAAATCCCCGAACCGCGCCCCAGAGCCCGGCGGGAATCTGCGAAACGCTGCAGCAATTTTGACCATGGAGTGTCCTATGCGCGCTTTGACGCCGTTGTTGTTGCTCACCCTCAGTGCTTACGCCCACGCCGATACCCTACCCAGTTTCCTCAACAGCAACGACACCATCCGCAACCTGCCCGTGCCCAACTTGCCCGCCGACGCCTACCGACCCGCCGCCACACCGACCCAGGTGCCGGTGCCAGCGGCGACCGCCGGGCAACCGCTGCTGATGGACACCAAAGTGACCATCCGCAAACTGCAGATCGACGGCGGCACGGTCTACCCGCTCAAGGAAGTCGCCCAGGTCTTCGAGCCGCTGATTGGCCGTGAAACCAACCTGGCGCAACTGATCGAAGCCACCCGCAGCATTACCCGCCGCTACCAAGAGGACGGCTATCTGCTGTCCTATGCCTATCTGCCGGAACAACGCTTCGAAGGCGGCCTGGTACAAGTGGTGTTGGTAGAGGGTTATATCCGCGATTACCAAGTGCAAGGCGACACCGGTTCGGTCTCGTCCTACATCGACAAACTGGCGGAAAAACTCAAGGCCGAGCGCCCGCTTACACGCAAGACCTTCGAACGCTACACCACGCTGATGAGCGCCATCCCTGGCCTCACCGTGCAAGCCCTGGTGCCGCCACCCAACACCACCGATGGCGGCACGCATATGCAGGTCACTGCCAGCCGCAAACCCTTTACCACCAGCATGAGCCTCAATGAAGCCAACCGCGGCGGCACCCAAGCGCTGCTGACCGCCACCAGCAACTCGTGGACGTCCATGGGCGAACAACTGAGCGTCAGCGGCCTGTTCCCACCGGGCGAAGACAAAGAGCATTACTACCGCGCGAGCTACAGCCAATTCATCAACGCCGAGGGCACCCAACTTGCCCTCTCGGGCGAACGCTACCGCGCCGATCCCAAGACCGGCCTGCAACTGGGCGACGGCCTGGAACTCAAGCCACACCAGGAAATCGACCGCTACTCCATTGGTCTCAGCCACCCCTTTATCGCCTCGCCCAGCGAGTCATTGAGCCTGGGCACGCGCCTCTACGCCGTCGACCAGACCAACCGCTACAAGATCGACGGTTTCCCACAACGCTTTGAACTGGAAACAGACCTGCGCGCCCTGGCATTCGAAGGTGACTGGCGCAAGGCCGACACCACGCAGTTGCGCATCATCAGCGGTGGCATCTACCAAGGGATCAATGGCCTGGGCGCCAAGGCCCGCACGGATTTCGGCGGCCTCAAGCCGGACCTCGACTTCTTCCGCCTGCGCCTGTCCGGCGTGCAGAGCAACAAGCTGTTCGATAACTGGCAAGGCGTGCTATCGGGCGCGCTCTACTGGAGCAACGATTACTTGCCCGACAGCGAACGCGCCACCTTCGGCGGGCAAAGCTTCGGACGCGGCTACCCGGATGACCAGGGAACCGGCGACAAGGGCTGGGGCCTGGCCTACGAGGTCAACTACAGCTACAACCGCGCCGGCGACTGGGTGAGGATCCTGCAACCCTACGTGGTGTTCGACCGTGCCAAGACCTGGTTCAACGACGTGCCGGTCAAAGGCAACGACCTGTCATCGGCGGCGCTGGGGCTGCGTTTTGGTGATGCCAAGTACTACAACATCGCGCTGGAAGTCGCCAAGCCGATGTCGGACGTGGCATTGGACAGCTACGATCGGCGGCCTCGGTATTCGTTGAGTTTCAGCTACCAGCTGTAACCGGGCCCTGTAGGCGCCTGGGATAGCGGCGCCTACAGTCTGGTTTTGGGGAGAGGGAACAGGTTGTTCAAGGTATCGATCAACCGCACCAGGTAGATCGGTTTGCGAAACAGGTCCAGCACCTGCAGGCGCAGCATGTCGCTCACATCATCCATTTCCGCATGGCCCGACATCACGATTACCGGCAGGTGTGAGCGTGAGGTGTGTTCGCGCAAGCGCTTGATCAAGGAAATGCCACTTTCCTCGGGCATGCGCAGGTCCGTGATGACCAGCGCGATGTCCGGGTGAAGTGTCAATTCTTGCAGGGCGAAGGTGACGGAAGTGGCAGTGAAACAGACAAATCCCTCGTTTTCGAGGGATTCGGCGAGTTCGATAAGAGCATCCTCTTCGTCGTCCACCAATAGAATTTGCTGGCGTGAAGAAGACGCGCTCATGGCATTACCTGCAAAAGGGGATAGTCATAACAGCAGCCAAAAATCAATCAAGTCCCCGTCGGCATGCCGGAAGACATGTTAGTGAAGATTGTCTTTATCTTAGTTCCCAGCCCTGTCCCGGCACCCACAATAACGAGCGCGACTAACGCCACGACAATGGCGTACTCAATACCTGAAGCTCCCTCTTTGCGGCTGAAGAAAAGTTGCGTGTGGACATAAATTTTCAACACCAGGTCAAGGAACATAAGACTTCTCCCTAAAACGCCACTGGAAGCCGGAACGGCTCTAGTACCAGATGATCGCGGCGTGCTACTAGAGCATTGTCAACAAACCTCAGCCTCACAACTGTAATAACGGATTAATCATAAAGTATTAGTCGTAACGTTGACGCCATAAACCCGCACCCTGAAAGGCTGCTTTTATAGTTCAGATAAATTTTTCCTGGGGTAATGGCATTTCGTCCTAGCTGAGCTACCTTCAAATAGCCAAATCGTTAGATGTTCATCACAGCCAGGTTGCGGATTAACCCATTCGGATTAAGCGGGTGTGCAGTGCAACGGGAAAGGGAGAGCCGTCATGAACAGTCGCATCAGCATGGTCCTGGCCGGCTTGCTGCTGATCGGGGCCTTGATCGCCGGGTACTGGGGGCTTGTTTTAAGCCGCGCACCGGAGCCTGTAGCCGCCCCTGCCGCACCTGTCGTTTCTGTTGATCACACTGCCGCTGCCGTTGAAGACCCAACCCGCCAACCGGTGGTGGTCTTGGTGCATGACGTGCCCGCCTTTACTCCGTTGACCGCCGCCGACCTGGCGGTCGAAAAACTGCTCACCGCCCCCGCCGGCAGCCTCACCCAACTCGACCAGGCCATCGGCCGCACGCCCCTGCGTACGCTGGGCGCGGGCACGTGGCTCACCGAAGAAAGCTTCAGCGCCGGCGGCCCACTCGCACGCATGATCCGCCCGAACGAGCGCGCCCTGGCCGTAGCGGTGGATGAAGTGAGCGGCGCCGGAGGTCAATTGACGCCCGGCGACTACGTGGATGTGCTGCTGTTCCTGCGTCAAGATGCGGGCAACGCCGAGCAGTCGGCGCAGATCGTTCTTCCGGCCATGCGCCTGCTCAGCGTCGGTGACCAATTGGGCCTGGCCAACGATGGCAAACCTGCGGTTCCTCCTCCGGCCACGCCTGAAGAACGCGTCCAAGCTGCCCAACGCCGAGCCGGCGCACGCACCGTGGTGCTGGCCGTGCCGGAGCCACTGTTAAGCCGCCTGATGCTCGCGGCCCAAGCTGGCGTGTTGCGCCTGGCCGTACGCAGCGCCGAGGAACAACTGCTCAGCCGCTACTGGGCCGGCGAAAGCGATGCGTCAGAGCGATTGGAAAGCGCCAACCGCGACCTCTACCAATTCACCCAACTGGCCCTGGTCGGCCCGCCCAAACGCGTCGCCCAAACCTCCACCGCTGGGCCCGGCGTACGCCGTGGCATTGAAGTGATTCGCGGCGCCCAAGCGGCGCCACAAACTCCGTGATCGAGCAAGGATGCCTTGAATGAGCCATCGCTACGCACCCCTGTTCACGCAACTGGCCTGGGCCCTGATGCTGTCGAGCCTGCCGGTCGGCATGGCCGTGGCGGCGCCGGGCAACTGCAGCGCCTTGGGCCAGTTGCCCGCCGTGGTCGAGGTGGGAGAAGGCCTGCAACAAGAGCTGCAATCGCCAGTGGCAATTACGCGCCTGGCCATCGGCGACCCGAGAATCGCAGATGTGCGGGTCAATGGTGACCGCAATTTTCTGCTGACCGGTGTCTCGTCCGGCGCCACCAGCCTGATGGTCTGGACCGCCTGCGCCAGCACGCCGCGCCAGAGCATGGTGTTCGTCAAAGGCAAGGCGACGTCGGCCTTGACCAGCTTGTCGCTGTCGCCGTCGGACGATCCGCTGTTGCCCAGCCAGGTGCAGACGGATATCCGCTTTGTCGAGGTCAGTCGTACCAAGCTCAAAGAGGCCAGCACCACGATCCTCGGCACCGCCAAGAACGCTTTTTTCGGCAGCCCTAACTTGCTGTTCCCTACGCCCACCACCCAGGCCCTGGCGATCAGCAGCAGCAACTTCAATATCGGTTTTGGCGGCGGTCGCGTCTCAGCCATGATCAACGCTCTGGAACGCAGCGGTTTTGCCTACACCCTGGCACGGCCAAGCCTGGTGGCCATGAGCGGCCAGAGTGCCTCCTTTCTGGCTGGCGGCGAGGTGCCAGTGCCGGTACCCAGTGCCGGCAGCGACACCATTTCCATCGAATACAAAGAGTTCGGTATTCGCCTGACCCTGACCCCTACAGTGATTGACCGCAACCGCATCACCCTCAAGGTGGCGCCGGAAGTCAGCGAGTTGGACTACAGCAACGCGGTCCAGATCGAAGGCATCCAGGTGCCGGCCCTGACGGTCCGTCGAACCGACACCAGCGTGTCCCTGGCCGATGGCGAAAGCTTTGTGATCAGCGGCCTGATCAGCACCAATAACCGCTCAACCATCAGCAAGTTTCCGGGGCTGGGCGATATCCCGATCCTTGGCGCATTTTTTCGTGACTCCAACATCAGCCGCGAAGAGAAGGAACTGCTGATGATCGTCACGCCGCATCTGGTGCAACCGCTGGCGGCCAACGCGCAACTGCCCTCCCTGCCGGGCGAAAAACTGCGCAACTATGATCCGAACTGGTATCGGTTGTTCTTCCTGGAAAACGGCAACTTCGACCGTCGCAGTGGACTTTCCCAATGAGCGATAGCCTGAGCCAGACCTTTCTCGCCATCACCCGCAACACCACAGACCTGGAGTGGCTGCAGGGCGCCCTGGCGCCCCTGGGCCAAGTCGTCAGCGCCGGCACCGGCAGCCTCGACGAACTGCTGGCGCTGGTGGACGTGACCTTCGCCAACCTGGTGTTCGTCGGCCTGGACCGCGAAAACGTTGTGGCCCAGAGCGCACTCATCGAAGGCGCACTGGAAGCCAAGCCGATGCTCGCCGTGGTCGCCCTGGGCGATGGCATGGACAACCAGTTGGTCCTGAATGCGATGCGCGCCGGTGCCCGCGATTTCGTCGCCTACGGTTCGCGCTCCAGTGAAGTGGCGGGCCTGGTGCGACGCTTGAGCAAGCGCCTGCCCACCGTCACGCCCAACACACAGCTGGGCGGCCTGACCGTATTGTTTGGCACCCAGAGCAATGCCGATGGAGCAATGCTCGCCACCCACCTGGCGTTGGTCGTGCAAAAGAGCGGGCAGCAAACCCTGCTGCTCGACCTGGGCCTGCCGCGCAGCGACAGCCTGGCCTTGCTGGGCCTGGAGAGCACGTTTAATTTCGGTGATGCGTTGCGGCATTTGCGCCGCCTCGATACCACCCTGATCAACAGCGCCTTCACCACGGCCCTGGGCGGGCTGCGCATCCTGGCCTACGCCACCGGTGACGAACCGCTCAAACTCACCAGCGCCGCCGAACTGTTCATGTTGCTCAGTGCGCTGCGCCAACATTTCCAGCACATCGTCGTGAACATTACCGGGCAACCCGACAGCGAAGCCCTGCGCACCTTTGTCAGCCACTGCGACAAGCTGCTGTGGTGCACCGACCAGAGTGTGCTGGACTGTCGCCGCAACCTGGCAATACTCAACCGCTGGCGCGAAAAAGGCATGAAGCTCGATCACGCCAAGTTGGTGGTGGACCGCTATATCAAGGCGTGCGCCCCCGACACCGAAGCCCTGGAAAAAAGCTTCGGCCTTGAGTGCATCGCTGTATTGCCCCTGAGCGCCGAACTGCGCCTGAACGTGAAAAACCAGGGCCAGACCCTGTTTGCCCTGGCCCCGCGTGAACCCTTGACCCAAGCCGTGCGCACCTTGGGCGAGCGCCTGGCGAAGCGATCCGAAGGCTTGGCAAAACCTTCAATGCGCTGGTTTGAACGCATCCTGGGGTCGGGACGATGAACGGCGAAAAACTGTTTGGCGGCCCGGCCCGCACTGCCGGTGGCAACAGCGATCACGATGGCTTGAAGCTGGTGCTGCACCGCTACATCATCGACGCCATCGAGGAGTCGGGTAAGAACCTGCTCGAAGGCACGCGCCAGTCCCTGGCGCAATTTGTCATCGACAAGGTTTCCGAATACATCACGCGCATGCGCCTGGCGATCTCGCGTTATGAGATGGAGCGCCTGGCCGAAGAAATCGTCGACGAACTCACCGGTTTCGGCCCGCTGGAAGTGCTGCTGCGTGACCCCTCGGTGACGGAAATCCTGGTCAACGGGCCACATCGGGTGTTTATCGAACGCGATGGCCTGTTGCACCAGAGTGACCTGCGGTTCATCGACGACCACCACGTGGAGCGTGTGATGCAACGCATCCTCGCGCCGCTGGGCCGGCGCCTGGATGAGTCCTCACCGATGGTGGATGCGCGCTTGCCCGATGGCAGCCGGGTCAACGCGATCATCCCGCCGATTGCCCTGGATGGCCCGTGCCTGTCGATCCGGAAATTCCGCAAGGACATGCTCAAGAGCAGCGACTTGGTCGCCATGCAGACCATTGATCAAAGCATCTTCGAGTTCTTCCAGGAGGCCGTGGGCAAGCGCTGCAATATTTTGATCAGCGGCGGCACCGGCACCGGCAAGACCACCCTACTGAACATCCTCAGCCAGTTGATCAACCCCCATGAACGCCTTGTGACCATCGAAGACGTCGCCGAACTGCAACTGGGCCATCCCCATGTGGTGCGCCTGGAAACCCGTCCGCCGAACGCCGAGGGCCATGGCGAAGTGCGTTCCAGCGACCTGATCCGCAACGCCCTGCGGATGCGCCCGGACCGCATCATCCTCGGGGAAATCCGTGGCGTGGAAGTACTCGACGTCATGACCGCCATGAACACCGGCCACGACGGCTCCATGAGCACCGTGCACGCCAACAATGCCCAGGATGCCCTGCTGCGCCTGGAAACCCTGGTGGGTTTGACCGGCCGTGTGGTCGCCGAAAAAACCCTGCGCCAGATGATCTGCGCTGCGCTGGACGTGATCATCCAGCTGACGCGCATGCCCGATGGCCGCCGTTGCGTCAGCGAAGTGGTGGAAGTGGTCGGCGTGCGCGAAGACGTGTATGTCACCAACACCCTGTTCCGCCTGGACCGGCGCACCGGCTTCGGTTTCCTGCGCGAGGCCGTCAACCCGGCCGGCGACAAACTGCGCCGCGAATCGGCCTTGCAGTCATAGGGAGCGCGTGATGATAGGACCGGTGTTGTTGCTTGTTTGCCTGCTGCTGATCGGCCTGTCGTTCTGGCAACTTCAGCATGGCCTGCGCAAGGCCCAGACCGACCGCGTACTGGAACGCCTCGGCCAGGGCCAGCCCGAAGCACAGGACGTCAACACCACGTGGACCGGCCTTGAGCGGATGTTTCAGCGCGCCGGGTTGGGCAAACCCACCGACCGCCTTGGCCTCTGGTTGAGCGCCTGGGTGATCGGCGTACTGCTGGGCTGGCTGCTCGCCGACGGCTTGGGCCTGATCGCAATGATCATGGGGCCGCCGCTGTTTCTGCGGGTGTACATCAGTTGGCGTTATCAACGCCGGGTGCAACGCATGGTCGAGCAACTGCCGCAGTTGCTCGACCACAGCGTGCGCAGCCTCAAATCCGGCAGAACCTTGGCCGATGCCGTATTGGGTGGCGTCGAGAGCACTGAAAACCCGCTCAAGGAAGCCATGGGCCGTGTGCAGCGCAACGTGCGCATGGGCGTCAGCCTGCCGGACTCGGTCAGCGACTTTGCTGAGTTCTACGAACAGGACGAATTCCGCCTGTTCGCCCTGGGCTTGAAGGTCAACCACCGCTATGGCGGCAATGCCAGTGAGCTGCTGGAAAACCTGATCAAGATGATCCGCGAACGGGAACAGGGCGCCCGTCAACTCAAGGCCATGACCGGTGAAACCCGCATGACCGCCTACGTGCTCGGCGGGCTGCCGATACTGATCGTGGGCTACTTCATCATCGTCAATCCCGATTACCTGATGACCATGTGGAACGACGGCACGGGGCGCATCATGCTGTTCAGCGCGCTGGCCATGGACATCAGCGGCACCTTGCTCATGTGGCGCATGCTGAGGAGTGTCTGAGATGGCCCTGCTGGCGTGTGCCTTGTTGTTACTCGCCGCCCTGGTCTTGGTGGGCGGCCAGTTGCTCGAAAACCGCCGGCGTGATCGCCAGGTCGCTGAACGTCTGCAAGGGCGCATGGGTGGCGATGCCAAGTTCGGTACGCTGTTGCGTCAACTCGGCGCAAGCAGCCTGGCGCAGCGCTCGGTCAGCCTGGACAACGAGACCCAGGTGTTGCTCAACCGCATCGGTTGGCGCAAGGCCAGCCAACGCTCGTTGTTTGCGGCCTTTCAGATCGGCTTGCCGATCGTGCTCTTGGGCCTGACTTTTCTCGGCCAGCAGATTTTTTTCCCTGACATGGACCCCGCCTGGATTGCGCCCCTGTTTGGCCTGGGCATCGGCTACCTGCTACCCAAACGCGTGCTGGCCGCCGCCGCCAGGCATCGTCAGCAGGCCATCGCCAAAGAAATCTCAACCTTCATTCCGCTGCTGCGCATCCTCTTCGAATCGGGCATGGCGGTTGAACAGTCATTGCGCGTACTGGGCACCGAAGCCCAACGCTTGCTCCCTCACCTCACCCATGAATTGCGCCTGATCCTGGCGCGGGTCGACTCCGGGCTAGAGCTGGGCGAAGAACTGGGCAAGACCGCGCGTTTGCTGGAGGTGGATGAGTTCACCGATACCTGCATCATCCTCCAACAATTGATCCAGCAGGGCGGCGGCGCGATGAAGTCCTTGCTGGCGCTCAAGCAACTGCTCGACGACCGCCGCCTGACCCGCCTGCAGGAATACATTTCGAAGATGTCGGCAAAGATGTCAGTGGTGATGATGGTGTTTCTGTTCCCTGCGTTGCTGATCGTGCTCGGCGGCCCAGCCTTTATCGGCATCGCCCGTGCGTTGGTCCATTTTTGAGGAGACGTTGATGAAAGTACTGATTGCCGGCATGGCCTTGCTGATGCTCGGCGGCTGCGCCACCAACGGCCAATCGCCCTGGGCCGCGCTGACCTCGCCGGGCAGTTGCGCCAAGCCGAGTTCGGAGCAGGAACTGGCGCTCAACCTGTCCGATGATTTGGCCAACGAAGGCAAGCTGCACGCCAGCCTGGCGAACCTGCAGAACCTGCCCGACGCCTTGCCTCAGGTGCGTCAACGCAAGGCCCGCACGTACCGCCTGCTCGGGCGCAGTGAAGCCGAGCCGCTGTACCGCAGCCTGCTCGGCACCTGCATGACCGCCGAAGGCGAGCACGGCCTGGGGCAGTTGGCGGTTGCCAAGGGCGACAACGGACTGGCCACGGCGCACCTGCAACGGGCGGCGCAGCTGGCGCCCACCGACGAAAAGATCCGCAATGACTTGGGCGTGGTGTACCTCAACCAATTGCGCGTGGAAGACGCTCGCTTTGAGTTCATGACCGCCATCGAACTCAAGCAGGGCGACCCGTTGGCCGCCGTCAACCTGGTAACGCTGTTGATCTATCAGGATGACTGGGGGCAAGCGGCCAAAGTGGTCAGCCAACTGGGCCTGAGCCGCGAGCAAGTCACGGACGCCCAGGCCCGTGCGGAAAAACTCAAGGGTGCCCGCACGGCGGCGCGCAAAGTCGCGACAGTCCGCGATGGCCTGCCGGTGAGCCTCAAGTAAGGAGTGATCGATGAAAGCACATTACCTGATCGGGCTGGCGCTATTACCACTGGGTGCCATGGCCATCGAACCCGGCCCGTCATCACCGCAGCAGGCGGAAACGGAAAACTGGATGGCGTTGCAGATCAATGGGCGGGCCGCTTCGCCGACGCCGCAAAGGGCCACGCCCGCGGAACGGGAGCAGTCCTTGCAGCGTTGGTTGGACAGTCACAAGCACCCGATTCCGGAGTTTTATGAATCGGAGTCGGGTGGGGGTTCTAAAGGCGGCAAGAGCCAGTGACACTCAATGGGCGGTCACTCGCTGGCGCATCGCCGAGTTGCTCGGCGACAAGGCCAGTGCCAGTTGGGTGCGGTTATGCATATGGGTCAGGCGCAATACCTGGGACACGTACAGCTTGACGGTGTTCTCGGTGATCCCCAGTTCGCAGGCGATCTGGTAGTTGGTCTGGCCCTTGCCCACCAGGCGCGCAACGTCAAGCTGGCGCGGTGACAGCTGGTTGAAGATGGTCGGAATTTCCATCGGCCCGGCGTCTTCGGCAACCAGATCGGCCTCATCGGCCAACCCGGCGCTTGGGCTGCGACGCACTTTGTCGAGGTCCTGGTACAGGTCATTGATGGATTCGGAAAGGTATTGCAGCTTCTGGTTCAGGTGCCCCAGTTGCAGTTCTTTCTGCCGCTCCTCCAATGCCGCTTCCTGGCGCTGCAGGCCTTCGAGCAACTCGTCGAGATTGATCGGTTTCTGGTAGTAGTCCGAGATCCCCGCACGCAGGGCCTTGATCACGTCCTGTTTGTCGGCCCGCCCAGTGAGCATGATCGCCTCGAACGCCCGCGCCTTGCCCGCCACCTTCTGCATGGCCTGCACCAGCTCGATGCCGTCCATGTCCGGCATGTGCAGGTCGCACAGCACCAGGCCGATCTCGGCGTCTTCGCTGAAGCGCTGCAAGGCGTGTCGGCTGGATTCACACGGGACGCAGCGGTAACCACTGCTTTCAAGAAATTCGCAGAGCTCTTCAACGATCAACGGTTGATCGTCGACCACGAGCACTTTCACCGCCGAGGTAAGCTTGTTCACGCGTTACTCCATGCCTGGCCAGCCAAAAGATTGACCTATCCATTTTGACGAAGAATCCTATGCATCCACTCAATAAACCTAGACCTACTTTCCGACTATGTACATAGCGATAGAGGCCTTGTGCGACTAATGGATCCAAAGCCAGTACAGCACAAACCCTGTCAATACAAAGGGGGCATAAGGCTGCTTTGTTGACACGCCCGGTGACGATACCTCGCGGCGCACGCTAAGCCGTTGATGGATAAGCACCCAGGCGCCCTGGAACACGGCGGCACCGATCAACGACCACAATAAGGCATCCAGATTGCTCGCCAGGGCCAGGGCGGCCAGCAGCTTCACATCCCCTGCGCCAAAGCGGCCCAGCGCATACCCCGGCAAGGTCAGCAACAGCGCCACGGCGAAGGCCCAGCCCCCATCGGTGGCGGGCGCACCCAACCAGGTCGTACCCGTCCATACCAGGTAGATCAAGGCCAAAAACGCCGCCCCCAGGGTCAAGCGGTTGGCGATTTGCCGTTGACGCATGTCCTGCAACGCGCAGAGTCCCAACCAGACCAGTATCACCACGCTATGGATCACGTAAAAAACATCCCTTTTCGCTGAATGATTCTATGCTGATATCAAGTAGTAGCCGTCAGGGTAGACGCAGTCATGAAAACAGGCCTGCCTGGAAAGCAAAAAGGTGCAGCCGCGATTGAGTTCGCCCTGGTCTTCGGGATCTTTTTTGCGGTGTTTTATGGCTTGATCAGCTATAGCCTGCCGCTGCTGATGTTGCAGTCGTTCAACCAGGCGGCGGCGGAAGGCGTGCGCCAGGCGATGTCGGTGGACCCTGTGGCCGCCGGCACTACTTATCCCACTCAAGTGACCACACTCGCCAAAACCACCGCGTTAAAACAGTTGAAATGGATCCCCAGCAGCTTTCAGTTTACCGATGACTTGGTCACCGCCACCTACTCCGGCACCGGCACCCCGCTGACCGTCACGATCAAGTACCCCACCAGCCGTCTCAACTCGGTGTTCCCGGCGCTGGTGTTGCCGTTCATCGGCACCGTGCCGAATCTGCCGGCCAACCTGTTGGTCAGTTCGAGTCTGCAGCTTTGACTTCGGGGGACAAGCTCTTCGGGCGCCTGCTCGGCCGCAGCAGCGCGCTCGCACTCGATACGGCCGGCGCCCCTGTGCCAGGGCTGCACCTGCTACTGGATGCTCAGGGCCGTGTGCTGGACTTCAGTGGCACCCTGCGCGCACTGCTCGCCCCCCATGAATCACGCCCCTTGCTGCGCGAACTGTTGTGCGCCAGCAGCGCCTTGAGTATCGAAGGCCAGCCCGCCGACTGGCAACACCAGAGCCTGGACCTGGACTTCCAGGGCGTCGCCGGCCGGACCCTGCACACCCGGGGCTGGATCGAGCCCGAAGACGACGGCTGGCGCTTGCACCTGCAAGACGTCAGCGACTTGCTGGCCGGTAGACAACTGGCCCAGCATCGCGAGCAGAACCATCAGTTGGCCTGCCAGATGAGCGAGCAGTTGCGGGTGTGCAGCCTGACCCGCCTGCCCGAGGTGTTCAATGAGCACCTGCGCAGCCTGGCCCAGCGCTGGCACATCCCCTGCGTGGCCATGGCCTTGCTCGACGAAGAAAACCAGGGCTGGCGGATCTACAACCACTACGCCGCCCACGATGCACCCGCCTTGTGGCAGACCGGCCAGCACCTGGGCACCAGCCTGGACAGTGCCAATGGCAACACGCCGTTGAGCCTGGCCCAGGAGCGCAGTGACAACCCGCGCCTGCAGAGCATTTTCGGGAATGCTGATGGGTTCCTGGTGCCTTATCGTGACAGCCAGGGCGTCGCCGCTTGGTTACTCTGCGGGTTCTACAGCGGCCAGCAACACACTAGCGAACGGGACTGGTTGAACCTCACCGCCGCCCTCGCCGCCCCGCTGCTGAGTCGCCTGCGCGAGCAACGCAACCACCAACAGCTTGACCGCATGGAAGCCCTGCAAGGCCTGCTAGGCACCGGCTGGTGGGAACTGCTGCCTGCCACTCAGGAGATCCAGCTGGCCCCGCAGTTGCTGCACAATCTCAGCCTGGAAGACGGCCCGACCCGCCAGCCGCTGGACCAGTGGCTTGAACTGATCCACCCCGCCGACCGCCAGGCGTTCAACAGCCGTTTGCACGACCTGCAAGCCCTGGGCAAACCCTTGATGACCAGTGTGCGCCTGCAACGCACTGACGCCGAGCACAACCCCCTGTGGTATCGCGTCCAGGGCCAGGTGCTGGGCGTGGGTGATCACCGGCGCTGGATCGGCTTCATGCTCGACATCAGCGACATCAAGAACCAGCAACTGCAAGCCGCCGCCGCCCATGCGCGCCTGGACAACCTGATCGCCAGCTCGCCAGCGGTGATCTATGTGCAGCGCTATGTCAGTGGCGCCCTGCACCCGGCGTTCTTCAGCGACAGCCTGCTGCCGCTGCTGGGTTGGACCCTGGCCGACTGCAACCCAGACAACCTGGCCTCGCTGATCCACCCCGACGACCGCGAACTGTACTTCGAGCGCAGCCGCCAGTTACTGCGTGAAGGCAACGTGCGCAGCCGTTACCGCCTGCGCGATAAACAAGGCCATTACCATTGGCTGCTGGACGAAGCCAAACTGTTGCGCGACGACCTCGGCCTGCCGGTGGAAGCCGTCGGGCTGTGGCTGGATGTCACCGAGGCGACCCTGGCCGCCGAGCAGATCAAACAGAGCGAAGAGCGCTACCGCATCCTGGTCGAGGACTCCCCGGCGATGATCTGCCGCTATCGCCCGGACCTGACCCTGACCTTCGGCAACACACCGCTGGCCAACTACCTGGAATGCCCGCCGGCGCAATTGCCGGGGCTGAACCTGGGGCATTGGCTGTCGGACGAACAACGCCAGGCCTTTGTGCAACGCATCGAACAATTGACCCCGGAATTCCCGGTCAGCACCGCCGAAATCAGTCTGGAACTGCCCGGCCGCGAACATGCCTGGTGGGTGTGGTCGGACCGGGGCGTGTTCGACGAACAGGGCACGCTGGTGGAAGTGCAAGCGGTGGGCCGCGACAACACCGAAGTGCGCCGCTCCCAGCAGCAACTGACCCAAAGTGCCAAGATGGCCACCCTTGGCGAAATGGCCACCGGCCTGGCCCATGAGATCAACCAGCCGCTCAACGTGATGCGCATGGCCATCGTCAACGTGCTCAAGCGCCTTAGCAACGGCGATGCGCAGATCGACTACCTCACCGAAAAGCTCCAGCGCATCGACACCCAGGTACAGCGCGCGGCACGGGTGGTGGACCATATGCGTGTGTTCGGCCGCCGCTCGGAAATCGAACAACAGCCCTTCGACCCGTCACAGGCAGTGGAAGGCACCCTGTCGCTGCTCGGCGAAGGCTTGCGTGGCAAGGGCGTGGATCTGCGCATCACGCCTGCGGACTTCGAGGTGCAGGTCAAAGGGCATGTCGACCAGCTTGAGCAAGTGCTGATCAACCTGATGGTCAACGCCCGTGACGCATTGCTGAGCAAACGGGAAAAGGATCCCGCGTTCCGTCCGTGGATCGCGGTGCATTGCGAGCATGACAGCCGACATGTGCGCATCTGGGTGGAGGACAACGGCGGCGGCATTGACCCACGGTTGCTGGAGCGGATTTTCGAGCCGTTCTTCACCACCAAGCCGATCGGCGTGGGCACGGGCTTGGGTTTGTCGGTGAGCTACGGGATTGTGGAAAACATGGGCGGGCGCCTGAGCGTCGCCAATGGCGAGCACGGCGCGAGGTTTTGTGTGGAGTTGCCGGTGAGTTAAATCACCAGGTAGACGCGGCCCATGTGGCAACTGAGGTTGGCGCCGACTTCGGCGTTGCCCAGGCTGATGCCCAGCGCCGAGAGCAGTGTGTTGACGATGGGGTCGAGTATCGGCGACAGGACGTTTTGGACAAGGCTGACCACCGAGCTGATGATGGTCGCCAATGCGCTGGTCACGGTGCCGTTCGCCGGGTTGGGTGTGCTGCCGCTGGGCGGCACGTAGGTGACCTGCAGACCGTTCAGCGTATCCCCCAGGCTATAAAGGATATCGGCGGTGCCTGGCGCGTTCTTGTAGGTCGGCGTCGCGTTCATTTCAGCCACGGGTAAAAACAGCATCGAGTTGGTTTGCGCGGCGACGGTAGACAGCGCCTTCAAATTCAACCCCCCGCCTACACCCGCTGTACGCGGACCACAGATCAGCGTCAGCACAATGCAATAGCGTTCGCCGAAGTCGATCAGCCTGACCGGTTGCACGGTGACGGGGGCTGATGAAGAAAACGCAGTAACCGGATCCACGTAACCCACGCCCAATGTGGCCAGCGAGGTGGTGGTCTTTACCGTCAACGACTTGGTGGCAGGCGTGGCGCAGCTGTAGTCCGTGACATAGCTTTGTGCACTGGCCGCCTCGATATAAATGGACAGGGTTTGGTTGATGTCGACATCCGTGACATTGCACGCAACCAGGCACAAGACACCGCCGACCACGGCCGGAATGTTCAGGTTCAACAGGCCGCTGACCACCTTCGACACCGGCGTCCCCAGCCCGGAAAGAATCGACGTGACACCCGAAACCACCTTGATGATCGGCGCATCAATCGTGACCAACGTGCGTACCTGCGCCGTTCGCACAAAAATCTGATCCGTTTGCGGGTTATTCAAAAGCCCCGCCTTGGCCTTGGCCGGATTGCCAATCGCCGACAGTTGCGGTGGCTCGATGACTTTGGTCTGGATCGAAACGGTGCCCACCAGCGGAATATTGACCTTGGCTGCCGCACTCACCGCATTCTTGCTACTGGAGAGCTGCGCCACGGTCTCCAGCAACTGAAACAACTGCACACTGGTATTCAAGGCCGCCGCCGGCGTTCCGGTGGCGACTTTCAGCAAGTCTCCGACCTTCAGCAACTGGGTGTTCGGCGCGATGGCGTTCACGGTAATCAGATCGTTGATGACCGCCGTGGCGACCGCGCCGTTTTTTTGCAGGACCTTCACGGCGGCGTCGAGCAACTGGCTGGCGGAGACAGCAGTGCTCAGCAGCGCGTCGTAGTCCCCCGCCTTCACGTTCAATTGAATCGCCAACTGATCCAGATAGCTGAGCAGGTTCACGTTCGTTGTCAGCAAGCCATTCCAGCCCGCTGCCGTCAGCGACAGGCTACCGCCCAACAGATTGCCGATGACCATGTTCAGCAACGGGGAGTTGGCCGAATTCACGGAGGCCAGGCTGCTGCGAATCGTCAGTTGCGCCACCGGTGGCGCAGTCGCAGCCACAGCGGTGGCACTCAATATCGTCTGGGTGGCAACCGGTGCACCGCTGAACATGTTCCAGATACCACTGGCGAGACTGGTCATGACACTGCGCGTTGCGACCACGCGTATGGCGTCGTTCTTGGTCGCATCAGCGACGAACACACGGATATTGCTAGCATTGGTGGGCAAGGTGCCACAGGTCACGGCCAGGCCCCGACTGTTGTCGCCGGCGACCACGGTAAAACCGTTGCGCGCGGCGTTTTCCTTGGCGTAGTCATTGGCCGTGGTGGAGGGCGTGCACAGGCCGCCACGACCGGCGGCTTCCAACGCGGCGGTGTCGGCGATGGACTGCAACCGGCGTTTTTCCAGGTACAGGCGGCCGCTGTCCACCGCCAGCAGCATGAACACCATGGCCACCGCCAGGGTGCCTGCCGCCATCAAGCCAATCGCACCACGCTGCCGGGAACCAAGTCGGGGAGACATCAGGCACTCCTTAGCGCTTACTCTCCATTGTTGGGTTGGAGTGTAGACAAGGCTTCAGGTGCGCGCTGGCCAGTCGCCACATTGGCGACTGGCGGAAGGTATTTCTAGTGCGGTGGGTAGCTGGAAAGGACGCGGGTGACGGTGGTGCGGATGGCTTTGTCACGGTCCTGGGGGTTGGGCGAGGTGGCCATCATCTGTTCGTCGCTGCCGCGCCACACCAACTTGCCGTCCTTGCCGTCGAGCAGGTCGATCTGGAGGGTGGCGACTTTGTAGGTGATGTTGCGCGTTTCGTTGTACATCGGCGCGCCCCAATAGCCGTTCCACGGCCCGCCCCAGGCGCCACCGTAGTTGGTGGTGACTTGTTGCTGGCGGTCTTCGACGATCAGGTAGGCCTGTACATTCAGGTCAGCCTTGCTGCCCGGCGCCGCTGGGCGCAGGCCGCGCTGACCGAGTTGCTCGCCGACGGCCTGGCGGATGCGCTGTTCGGTGAGGTCACTCTTGATGCGCGGATCATCCGGACGGTATTGCAGCGCCGGGTCTTTCCAGGCCCAGCTGCGGTAGGCACCGAAGTCTCGGCTGGCGTCAAAATCGTGGTTGACCTGGCTGGTCTGGCAGCCGCCCAGCAGCACTACAACAGCAAGCGTAGCGATACGACGAAACATGGTTTATCTCCAAAGAGCGACCCGCGCTAAAGATGAGAATAGCTGTTAACTGGGAGGATACGCCGTCATTGCCTTTTGCACCGCCTGGCGCAAGGCATCTCCCCGCTCACTGAGGCTTCCCTGGCTGCCGGTTTCCGCACTGGCACTCCACACCGGCTGGCCGGTGCGGGCATCGAACAGATTGACGCGAACCACCACGACCTGCACTTCATAGGTGCGCACGATCGGCACCGAGTTGTACATGCCGTAACCATTGCCATAGCGGTTGTAGCCGCCATAACCGTAGCCGTAGTCATCCTGGACTTGCTTGAGGCGCTTCTCCAGGCGCACATCGGCGCTGACAAACAGGTCCGCCGGGCGATTGTCATGCAAGGGGCGCAGCCCGCGTTGGTCAAGGGCACCGCTGACCGCTTCGGCAATCTGCGCTGAATCGGCCCAGGCCGTGCCCGCCGGTAACTGGCCGTTGCGCCAGGCCCAATTGCGGTAGGCGCCGTAGTCGCGCACGGGCGCCGGGTAGGCGCTGGCATCAAAGGTATTGGCCGCCTGGGGCGGCGCCGGAGGGATCGGCGCCGAAGCGGCAACATAGGGGTTCGGGCTGGAACACGCGCCCAAACCCAGGGACAACAGGATCAAACAGAGACGACGCATTTCGACCTCCGCAGACTGGGCCGCTTAAACCGGACGGCAAATCCAGTGCAAATAACGCCCAAGTCCGGCAAAGCTTGGGTGACGACGGTGAGCGAGTTCCATCTCCAAAAGGTCCTGCAAATTGGCGCGGGCCTGGAATTCCACCGGCATATAGTCGTGAAACACCCGCACGCCGCTTTGGCTTTCGACCTGCCAAAGGCCATCGAGTTGCGCCGCCAATTCACGGGGATCGAGGGGTTGTTGCGGCGTCAGGCTCTGCTTTTCGCCGGCCATGTCGTTCTTGCGCATTTTGCGGAAGTGGCCTTTGAGCAGGTTGCGGTAAATCAGCGCATCACGATTGTAGAACGCCAGCGACAGCCAACCACCGGGCACCGTGAGTTGGTGCAGCACCGGCAGGATCGCGTGGGGCTCGGCCAGCCATTCCAGCACGGCGTGGCACAGCACCAGGTCGTAGGGTTCGGTGAGTTGGCCGAGCAGGTCTTGCCAGGGTGCATGGATAAAGGTGGCGGTTTGCCCGGCATCCGCGAAGCGTTGACGGGCGCCTTCCAACATCGGCTCGGCGGGCTCGGCCAGGGTGACCTCATGGCCTTGTTCGGCCAACCACAGCGACATATGGCCCAGGCCCGCGCCGATATCCAGCACGCGCAAAGGGCGTTTCGGCAGGGCCTCGGTCAGGTCGGCCTGGAGCACCGCCAGGCGAATCGCGCCTTTGGCACCGCCGTAGATTTTCTCGGCGAAACGCGTGGCCAGTTGGTCGAAATGACGATCACTCATGGGCAAACCGCCGTTCACTGTCGGCCAACTTGGCGCGTACCACCTCGTTCATGTCCAAGCCCAACTCGCTGCACAGCAACAGCAGGTACAGCACGATATCGCCGACTTCCTGCCCGGCATGGGCAAGTGTGTCGGCCGACAACTGACGCGACTGGTCTTCGGTCAGCCATTGGAAGATTTCCACCAGCTCGGCCATTTCCACGCTGGCGGCCATGGCCAGGTTTTTCGGGCTGTGGAATTGTTTCCAATTGTTGGTATCGCGGATGCGGTGCAGGCGTTCGGTGAGGTGTTCGAGGTTCATGCGGCAGGCTCCTGAAGGGGGATAGCTTCGGGCCGAAAGCGCGGGAAGGCAAGTTAATCCACCACACTGAATTCGATCCTGGCGGTCTGGCCCGCCTCGTCCAACACACTCAACTGGTAGCGGCCCAGGCGCTCGAAACTGGTGTTGATAAAGTCCTGGTTGGCGCTGTCCCCCAGCGGCGCGCCATTGAGGAACCACCAGCGTCGCCCGCTCCCTCCCAAGGCGGAGATTTTCAGGCGCAGGGCCTGTTGGCTGGCGGCGGGCAGGCGCAGTTGGTCACCTTCGCGCACGCCGACAATCGACAAGGGCGACGACGCGGCCAATGCCGGAGGCGGGCACTCGGGATCGGCGGCCGGGATACGCGCTTCGCGGCGCTCGACCCGTGGCAGCCAGGGTTCCAGCGGCGCGGGCCACAGGGCAATATTTTTCGGCTCGGCGCCGGGGCAATGGGCGTCGACCCGCAAGCCCTTGGCATTGACCCACACGCTTTCCATCAAACCCACGCTCAACGGCTGGTCCAATGCCTGCAAGGTGGGCGGCGTGGTGTTATCCAGGGTCCAGGCAAAGCGCTGGCGCCGGCAATTGGGGTCACTGCGGCTCATGGGCTGGCCCAGCGGCCAACAGATCGCCGCCACGCCGACATTGGCCGGCACCGGTTTGACGGGGGCGCTGATGCCGCGCTGGCTGTCGCGGTTGGTCAGCACGTCATGCACCTGCAACATCAACGGCGCGGCCGAGGCCAGGCCGAACTGGCCCGGCACCGGCGTGCCGTCCGGGCGGCCGATCCATACGCCGATCAAATAACGCGGGCCCACGCCGATGGCCCAGGCATCGCGAAAACCGTAGCTGGTGCCGGTTTTCCAGGCCAGTACCGGGCGTTGCACCAGTTCGGCACGCGGGTCACGGTCGGGCCGCGCCTGACCGCTGAGGATACGCCGCACAATCCAGGCGGACCCTGGCGACAGTAACGGCCGCTCCCTGAGCGTATCGTCCGGCTGTAATCGAATAGCGGCGCTCCTGCCGTCCCGGGCGAAGGCGCTGTAGCCGCTCACCAGGTCTTCGAGGCGACTGCCTGCGCCGCCCAGGATCAGCGCCAGGTTCGGTTCGGCCAACGCCGGCAGCGCCAACGGCACGCCGCCGATGCGCATTTGCGCAGCAAAGCGCTTGGGCCCATAGGCCTCCAGCAACTGCACCGCCGGCAGGTTGAGCGAACTCGACAGTGCCGTACTCGCCGGCACTGCTCCGGTAAACCCCATGGAGAAGTTGCCCGGCCGGTAATCGCCATAACGCCGGGGCACATCCTGCAACAAGGATTCGGAGTGGATCAGCCCGTCATCCAGGGCCATGCCATAGAGGAACGGTTTCAGGGTGGAACCCGGCGAACGCAAGGCGCTGATCATGTCCACGTGGCCGAAGCGCTTGGCATCGTTGATATCCACCGAGCCGAGGTAGGCGCGCACGGCCATGCTTTCCTCTTCCACCACCAGGATCGCGGCGGACGTGTGCTCCGGCAGCCGCGCGCGCCAACCCAGCAGCAGGTCTTCAAGACGGCGTTGCAACGTGGCATCCAGGGTGGTGCGGATCAGCGGCGGGCTGTCGGGGCGGTTCAGGCGGCGCGCGAGCAAGGGCGCCAGGCTCGGCTCCAGGCGTGGGGCGAGCAGCAACGGTTCTTCCAGGGCTTCATCGACGGCCGATTGTGGCCAGACCTGGAACTCCGCGAGGCGGCGCAAGACTTTGTCGCGGGCTTGCTGGGCACGTTGGGGATGGCGATCCGGACGCAAACGGCTGGGCGCCTGGGGCAGAACGGCGAGCAAGGCGGCGTCGGCGTGGGTCAGTTGCGCAGGGGATTTGCCCAGGTAGGCCCAACTGGCCGCCGCCACACCCTGCAACGTACCGCCGAACGGTGCGCGGTTCAGGTAGAGGTTGAGGATTTCGCCCTTGGACAGGTGCCATTCCAACTGCGCCGTGCGCCACAACTGACGCAACTTGCCGTGGAAGGTGCGCGAATGCGGATCCAGCAACCGCGCCACCTGCATCGACAAAGTGCTGCCGCCCGACACCACCCGCGCACCCGCGAGGTTCTGCCAGGTCGCCCGCGCCAGCGCCAGCGGGTTCACGCCGGGATGCTGGTAGAACCAACGGTCTTCATACGTGAGCAGCGCGTCGAGGTAATACGGCGATACTTCGCTGGTTTGCACCGGGTAGCGCCACACGCCATTGGCATCGGCAAACCGCCACAACGGCGTGCCATCCTCGGCCAGTACCACCCGCGCCAGGTCATCCTTGGGCAAGGGGAGCGGCCAGATGCGGTCGGCCAGCCACAGCAAGGCCACCACCAACAACAGGCCGGCCAAGGTCCAACGGGCAACTAAACGCAAACTCAAACGGGCAAACCTCTATGCTGGTAGGGAACTAGCCTGTTGCAATAACAACCAAAGGCACAGATACGCCCACCTTCTCATCAGGACACACATATGCAGGTAGAAAGCTTTTTCGGCTGGTTGGGCCAGGCGCTCGGTTCCATCATCCGTTTTATCGTCGACGGGCTCAGCGGCCTGTTCGGTGCGCTGACCAATGCCGGTGGCAACTTTATCGATGGCCTGTCCCGCACCTTGGGCATGGACACCTCGATCATCAGCATCATCACCCTGATCATCGGCCTGATGCTGCTGTACTCGGCGGTGCGCGCCTTTATGCGGGCGTCGATCATCATGGGGATTATCTGGTTGCTGTTGGGCCTGTGGCTACTGAGCTGGGTTGTGCATTAACTAACGGGGCCATGACGAACATGGCCCCGTTTTACATTAACGCCCCTTGATCACCAGATCCGCCGGCGTCTCACCCACCGCCTGCCAGTTCGGCCGGTACATCGACTCCACTTGCGGCGGTGGCACACGGTAAGTACCCGGTGTCACGGCACGTGCCAGGTACAGCAGGTGCGTGGTGCCGGAGCCTTCCAGGTTGATCGCCGCCACGTAACGGTCATCACGGAATTCCTGGTGCTTGAGCGATGCGTTCTGCATCGACTCACGCCACTCCTTCACTTGGCTGCTGGCGTTTTCCAGGCTGGCGGCGCTTTGCGCCAGGTTCTGGTTCTCCAGCTCCAGGCCAGCTGGTAACAGGTCCACCACCAACGCATCCGGCACCCGCTGCTTGGCACTCACCGCCAAATGCACCAGCACCAGATCGCCACTGTTGAGGCTGCGCAGGTTCAACGGCTGGCCGTTCATGCCCAGGTATTCGCGGCGGATGTTCAGGTTGTCGCCACCCGTTGCCGGTGGCACCTGTGGATAACCCGAAATCGTCAATTGCTGATACACCGGCGTCTCGCCCTGGTTGCTCAAGGTCAGATCACTGGACAGCCACTTGCCCTCCAATTCCAGCGTCGACTGCTGATTGTTCAGTTGCTGCACACCGCCACTGCCCGTCAATGACACTTGCCAGTTCGCATCAGGCTTGGCAAACCCAAGGCGCCCGGCCAGGAACAGCGAGTTGCGCTCCTGGGTCGACAGGTACGGGCTAGCCGCCAGTTGATCCGACAGCGTGAACAAGCGCTCCTCACGCTTGCCCTTGGCCAAGTCGTTCTCTTCCAGCAAGGCCAGGATCATCGCCTGGTCGCGCAACGGGCTACCGTAGTCGGCCAGCCATTCATTGGCATTGCGCTGCGCCGCCAGGCCGGCGAGCAACGCCTGGTCCGCACGCGGCTGGTCACCCATCTTCTGCAACGCGATGGCCAACTGCACCAGCGGCAGACCGGAGCGCGCATCGCTGCGGCGTTCGAAGATGCTGCGCAACGCGCCCAACGGCGCCTGCTGACTGCGCGCCAGCACCATGCCCGCGTAGGCCTGCACGGCAAAGCGGGTGTGGTCGGCGTTGTCGCTGTAGTCGACGTCGATCAGGTTGCGTTCCTGCACGTAACGCAGCAGACGCTCGCTGGCCTTTTTCAAGGCTTCAGGCGGCACCGCGAAACCCTGGTCGCGAGCGCGCAGCAGGAAGTCGGTGACGTAAGCCGTCAGCCAATATTCCTCTTCGCCATCCGCGCCCCACAACCCGAAGCTACCGTTGTAGCGCTGCATGCCCAGCAGGCGTTCGATGCCCAGCTCGATCTTGCGTTTGCGTTCACTGTCCGACTCGCCCTTGATCGACAGGCGCTTGAGCAGCGCATCATCGGCGTACAGCGACGGATATAGACCGCTGGCAGTCTGCTCCAGGCAACCGTAAGGGTAGGCCTTGAGCGCACTGATCTGCGCACCGAGGTTCAGCGGCGGTCGACTCGACAGGCTCAGCAGCGCCTGGCGTCCCGAGGCATCGAACTGATCCAGCGTCCCCGCCGGCAAGCTCCACGGTTGATCCTTCAGCACTGCGCGATAGTGCTTGAGCAGCGCCGGATAGGCCGGGCGCACGCCCAGGGTCCATTCGCGCGTAAACGGCGGCAGGTTCTCACCCGGCAGATCCAGGCCATTCACCGTCACCTTGACCTTGCCCTGCCCCAACCCGCCCCAGGCTTTCACCGGAATGCGCAGGGTGGTGCGCTGGCCTTGCTTGAGTTCGACGGTTTGCGCGCCGCCGTTGACCAGCTCCAACTGCCCATCGGCGCTCAATTGCACATCAAGTTTCTGCGGTTTGCCCGACAGGTTGGACAGGTCCAGCGCCAACGTGGTCTGGTCGCCACCTGCCATGAAGCGCGGCGCCGACAGCTCGGCAATCAGCGGGGCGGCAATCACCGTCTTGGCTTCGGCCATGCCGTAGCGATCGTCGCTCCAGGCCTGGGCCATCAGGCGCAGTTCGCCGTTGAAGTCGGGAATACTGACGCTGACTTCGCCCTCGCCTTGCTCGTTCAACGTCACGGGGGCGCTTTGCAGGGCGACGATGGTCACGCTGGTGTCCGGGCGCTTGCCGCCCTTGGCGAGTGCCGCATCGCCACCAAATGCCAGGCTGGCCAATCGGCCTTGCCCGGCTTCGATCAACTGACCGTAGATATCGAACTGGTCCACGCCGTAGGCCTTGCGGCCGAACAGGCTGGAATACGGATCCGGCGTCGGGTATTCGGTGATATTCAGGATGCCCACGTCCACGGCAGCGACCAGGAC
This sequence comes from Pseudomonas sp. DWRC2-2, assembly GCF_049897885.1. NCBI lineage: Bacteria > Pseudomonadati > Pseudomonadota > Gammaproteobacteria > Pseudomonadales > Pseudomonadaceae > Pseudomonas > Pseudomonas sp. DWRC2-2. The sequence goes on along the minus strand of NZ_JAFCXD010000004.1, from coordinate 607,714 downwards.
ATGCACCTGTTTCGGCACGCTGCCATCGGCATTCTTGGCGGCGATTTTCACGGTGAGCGGCTGTTTGGGGCGCATTTTTTCCGGCGCGCTGAGGGTCACGCCGAGTTTGCGCTGGGTGCGATCCAACGGCAGGTGCAGCAGGCCCACCGCCCGTTTGGGCGTGATGTTGGCTTTACGCTCGCCAGGACGAATCACCAAGGCGCTGACATACAAATCATGGCGCGACCATTTCGGATCGAGCTTCACGGCGAAGCTCTTGCCTTCAGCCGGCACCTCGATTTCCTGCCACCACAGCGGGCCTTCGGCGGACTCCACCAACAGGTAGCCCTTACCGGCCGCCGGCGGCGTGACGGTCACATTAGCCGTATCGCCATCGCCGTAGGCCGGTTTATCCAGCGCCAGCTTGACCTGGTCTGGTCGCACGGCGCCGCCTTCGGTGTTGTCCTGGGCCTGGTAACCAGCCCAAAAACGCAGGCTGCTGACCAAGCCGGTCTGCGGGTCTTCAACCTCGACGCGGTAAGGGCCCCACTCCACCTGGAAGCTGACCTTGGCAGTGTCGCCCGCCTTGATGTTCAGGGTCTGTTCGTCGAGGTTGAGGAATTTCTCGTTGAAGTGATAGCTCCAGCCGTCATTCTCGGAGTAGTTCCAGTAGTAGTCGCGGCGCTCACGCACCAGGCGCACCTTGAGGTTCGGCGCGGCGAGCTTCTGCCCGTCCTGGTTGGCCAGCAGCACTTCGAATTCCGCCGGGCCGTCGCCGTTGGTTTCCTTGCCATCAAACAGTCCGCGCAGGCCCGGCAGTTGCTCGGCGGGCCAGATCGGCTGCACCAGGCGCCGGGTGATCGGCCGTCCGCCTGACTCTTGCAGGCTGGCCTGCACGATCAGTTGCAGCGGCGACTTGGCCTCGGCCCATTTGCTTTCCAGGGTCAGCGCTTCCTGGCCCTTGGCGTCGAGTACGCTTTCGTCCAGTTCGAAATCCTGGCTCAGCTCTTCTTCGGTGACGGAGCCGAACTGATAGCCCGGCAGCGACTTGACCGCTTCGCGCAACGGTCGCACATAGACTTGGCCGCTGACGCGATTGCCCGAGGCAGGCGCGCCGTACAGGTAACGGCCGTTGACCTGGATCACCGCGTCGTCCGCCGGCTTCAGCGGGGTGTCGCTGCCCTTGAGTTCCAGCGCCAGGCGCTCGGGCAGGAAGTCTTCGACAAGGAATTCATACAACTGCGGCTTGCCATCGCCCAGGTCAAACACCAACTGCCAGCGCCCGGTCGGTGCTTCGCCAGCCAGTTGCAGTTGATATTGATAAAGGCCAGAGGCGTCGGCATCCCAGACGAATTTGCGGCTGACCTGCTCATCGGGTCGACGCACTTCGACGCTCACCGGCTGCGGCTTGACGGCATTGCCGTCCTTGTCCCGCAGCAGGGCATTGAGCAGCACGGTTTCGCCAGGGCGATACAGGTCACGCGGGCCGAACACAAAGAACTGCAAAGGGTGGGAGGGCTGGCCGCCGATGTCGAACTCGGCCAGGTCCAGCGCCGCACTGTCGAGGCGCAACATACTGGTCTGTTCACCTTGCTTGGCGAGCAGCACCTGGGCCTTTTTCGGTAATGGCAACTCGGCGTGGCCACCCTTCTCGGTCTTGCCCTGGCCCAACACACGGCCTTCGGCGTCGAGCACCTCAAGGTCGACACCATCCAGTGCCTTGCCGCCTTCCAGCGCCTGGGTAAACACGTCCAGGCGATTGGCGTAACGGTGCACCGACAGGCCGATATCGCTCAGGGTAAACAGCGTGGCCGGTTGAGAATAGTTGTAGGTGCCCGAAGCCCGCATCACCGCCAGGTACACGCCTGGCTGTTGCAATTGCTTGAGGCCGGCGATCGGCAGCAGCAGGGTTTCGCGGGTGTTGCGCGCCGGGTTCAGGTCGAAACGGCCACCGTAGACCAGGTCGGCCAACGGCAGCAGTTCGCGGGATTCATAGCTTTGCAGGCTAGTGTTGCGGCCCCATTGCGCGAGGAAGGTGGGCAGGGATTCGGGCTTGATGCGGAAGAATTCGACGTCGATCTTGTCGACGTTCAGCGCGATCACCGGCAGGCCTTCGGCCAGGCGCGTCGGCAGCAAGGTGCCACGGCTGGCAAAGCCGACAGTGGCTTGCAGGTCGCGGGTTTCCAGGCGCGCGCTGTACTCGGCGGCGAGGGTATTGTCGTTGACGGCCTTCACACCGGCGTCGACCGTGAGCACCAGTTTGCGCTGCGGTTCCAGGTGGCGCAGGCGCAATTCCATCAGGTTGTCGGAGATTTCCCAGGCGCCATCGACCTTGCCGGACTTGCTGTCCACCAAGTGAAGTTTGTCGGCGAATTTCTGATCGGGGTCCAACGGGATGGAAAAGCTCACGGAGAGCGTGCTGGCGCCGTCGAGCTGCACTTCGGACACGTCCACCACGCTCAACTCGCGCCCGGCGTAACGCTGCTTCAGCGCCGCCACATCCACCGCGGCCTTGGCCGGTTTTGGCGCCACTGTCGCTGCTGCAGGAGCGGTCGGTACCGCCGGTTTATCGGAGGAATCGCAGGCGCTCAGCAGGGCCAGCGCGCAAGCAAGGAACAGTCCTTTGTTAAGCATGGGGCACTCGTTTGTGAGGGGGTCCGAGAGGTGAACTATATATCAGCCCGCAAGGTGCCGATGGGGTGCTGGTCACATTGACCGACGGAGGGTGGTTTGGTTCTGGCGGAAACCAGAACCTAAGCTAAACCCCACAAATACTAGAGTCGCGCGTATGGGCTTGTCCTCAGTGGCTGTGGCCTCAGCCACTAAAGAAGCAAACAAAAAATCGGCGACCGCTTGTCTGAACTGTCAAAATTGACAGTAGATCGTAAAAACAATACTGACTAGTTTCATCCTCATAGAACTCAGGCACATGACCATCAATAAACTAGTTGCGACATCAAAGGACAACAGACATGAGCACAAAAGCCGCATATCAAAACTCCGCCCAAATTCCTTTCTCCATTAACAATTATGCGACATTCGAAAAACTCACCACCACCCCCCCAATCTATTACAGAACAAGAAAAGACTTAAAACTTCACATCACAGACACGTGGGACGGCGGACAATCTGGAGGCAGTCTCTCAACGGGAACGCGCCTCAACGAGTACGGACTGAAAGTTGGCTACATGAATATTACTCAGCCATTATCCCTTTCAGGCACAACAGTAGACTGCCTGTTTAGTTTAGAAAAAAATGGAAATCAGGTTCTCTATTCCTCATTGAATGAACATGGCCACGTTGAACAATACACCCCTATTTACCCAGACATTTCGTCTGGCGTGTTTTTGACGATTACGGAAAAGGATAAAATCGCGCCAAAACGCAAAGATTACAAGCCAGAAGAAAACAATAACAATCAGTACGAAGTCAAAGAAAACTCCCACTCCCTCGCAGGCACTCCATGCACCAGCGCCTCCAACTCCAAAACAATACCCGATACAGAAGCCTTTTCACTCCTGCAGAATGTTCATATCTACTTTACAGGCGACATTTATCAGAAAATTGGCGAGGAGTTTAAAAAAATCGACAGCTCACTTCTTAACAGCTACCTGAGTTTTGGAGGTATTTTCGCGCTCACTGACGACCCAAACAAACTTTACCCTGACGGCGTTACAACACTACTCATAAAAGACGGATTATCTGAAGGGGAAGCAGAGTTAACGTTTGATCATCACTCCACAAACAAAAATGTCACCATTACAGTGACACACCATACCAGCAAGACCGCAGATATCAGAGACATGAGAGAGGTCGGATATCCCTACCCCAACACCATATGCTTTGCTATGTAATCTTTCGCTTACTTCCAAGCTAGTTGGGGGGCTTGCTCCCCCCATTTGTCGTAACGCTCAGGCCCTACATACCGCTGGTGCAGCTACAATACTGCTCCCCCAAGGAGCCTGCATGCCCACCTTATTCACCGACTGGCGCCACCGCCCCACACACCGCCGCGTCTGGGCCCTGGCCGCGCCGATGATCCTGTCGAATATCTCGGTGCCGTTGGTGGCGCTGGTGGACAGCATGGTCATCGGCCACCTGCCCCACGCCCACCAGTTGGGCGCCGTCGCGGTCGGCGCCAGCCTGTACACCTTCCTCGCCTGGGCCATGGGTTTCCTGCGCATGGGTTCCACCGGTTTCGCCGCCCAGGCTGCCGGGCGCAATGATGGGGCGGCGCTGCGGCAAATCCTCCTGCAAGGCCTGTTGCTCGCACTGGGCCTGGCAATGCTATTGGGCACAATAGGCATTCCGCTGAGCCATCTCGCGCTGGAGTGGATGCAGCCCTCTCCCGAACTCAATCAACTGACCCAGGATTTCTTCCACACCCGTCTGTTCGGCCTGCCGGCTGCGTTGGCCAGCTATGCGCTGGTCGGCTGGTTTCTCGGCACGCAGAACGCCCGCGCGCCTCTGGCGATCCTGCTGACCACCAACCTGGTCAACATCGCCCTGAACCTGTGGTTCGTACTCGGGCTGGAGTGGGGTGTGGTCGGTTCGGCGCGTGCGTCCGTCGTGGCGGAATGGACCGGTGCTTTGCTCGGCCTGGCCATGACGCAAAAAGCCCTGCGCGCCTACCCGGGTCATATCGCCTGGGCGGCGCTAAAGCTGTGGGAAAGCTGGCGCCCGTTGCTGGCGGTCAACCGCGACATTTTTATCCGCAGCCTCGCGCTGCAATCGGTGTTTTTCATGATCACGGTGCAAGGCGCGCGATTGGGCGATGCCACCGTGGCCGCCAATGCGCTGCTGCTCAACGGCCTGTTGCTGGCCGCCCACGCCTTGGATGGATTGGCCCATGCGGTCGAAGCCCTGTGCGGGCATGCCATCGGCGCCCATGACCGCCAGGCCTTGCGTCGTTCATTGGTGGTGGCCGGCGGCTGGTCGTTGATCGCCAGCGTCGGTTTTGCGCTGCTGTTCACCGTAGCCGGACACCTGTTTATCGCCATGCAGACCGATATCCCCAGCGTGCGCGAAACCGCCGACCTCTATCTGCCTTACCTGGCGATTCTGCCGTTGATTGCGGTGTGGAGTTACTTGCTGGATGGCTTGTTCATCGGCGCCACCCGCGCGCGGGAGATGCGCAATGGCATGCTGCTGACTGTCTTGCTGACACTGCCCTTCGCCTGGGCGTTGCAGGGTTTGGGCAACCACGGGCTGTGGATAACCTTCCTTCTATTTATGGCCCTGCGCAGCCTTACCTTGTGGGCGATTGCCTGGCGCTTGAACCGGCAGGACCAGTGGCTTGGATAAACGCGGTGACACGGTCCAGCACCGGCGCCAACCAACGCAAAGGTCTGGCGATCGCCCCCACCAGCGTCTGGTGGTTGGTCTTGCCGAAATAGACTTCCTCCACCGGCACACCCGCCGCCCGTAATTGCTGGGCCAGCCCGCCGGTGTTGCGTTTGGGGTTGACGAGCTTGTCGTCCGTCGAAGCGATCAGCAGGCTGGGCGGTGCGTCACGGCTAACGTGGTTGATCGGCTGGGAATCCGGCGGTGAATCAGGGAAGAAAAACACCGGTTTCACGTCAGTGTTTTCAATCGGCAGAAAGTCATAGGGCCCGGCCAGGCCGATCCAGCCTTTGAAAATTGACGGCGTCAGGCCAACCTCTTTCAGCCAACGCGCATCCAGCGCCAGCATCGACGCGTTATAGGCGCCGGAGCTATGCCCCATGACATAGAGCTGTTGGGGATCACCACCATATTGGGCGACGTGTTGATAGGTCCAGGCAACGGCGTGGGCGTTGTCTTGGAGGAAAGCGGGATAACGCACTTGCGGGTAAAGTCGGTAATCGGCGATCACCACCACGATGCCGCGTGAGGCCAGGGCTTCGCCGACGAAACCGTAGTCGTCCCTGGAGCCGCTGTTCCAACTGCCGCCATAGAAAAACACCACGACTGGAGCATTGGAGATAACAGGGACAGGCCGGTAGATATCGAGTTTTTGCCGGGGATCATCGCCGTAGGCGATGGCTGAAGTTTTGGTGAAGGTGTTGGAGGGGGTGAGTGCGTTGAGCACTTTGATGGGGGAGCAGGCCGCGAGGAATGCCGCGACGGCCAGGGTGAACGCTTGCAAGAATACTCTCGACATCGCCAACCCCTTATACGTGTGAAGACAGACTAATGTGGTGAGCGGGCTTGCCCCGCGCGAGGCAAGCTCGCTCACCACAATGACCGAGTTTTACGCGGTTACGAGGACAGGTACGAAGAACGCGTCAGGCCCAGACGCAACGCATCCAGGAACTGGGTACGCTCCGACGCACTGATCTTCGCGCTCGCGCATTTGTCACGGTAATGCGTCATCAACTCCTCCGGCGACAAGTGCACATAACGCAGCATGTCTTCGATGGTGTCGTGGGTCTCGATACCGGCGCTGTACACCGAACCGTCTTCACGCTGGTAGATGTTCACCGAGTCGGTGTCACCGAACAGGTTGTGCATGTCGCCCAGGATTTCCTGGTAAGCACCGACCAGGAAGATACCCAGCAGGTAGTCTTCACCTTCGTTCAAGCCGTGCACTGGCAGGCTGGTCTCGATGGACTGCTCGTCGACGTACTGCTTGATCTTGCCGTCGGAGTCGCAGGTCAGGTCTTGCAGCACGGCGCGGCGCAGCGGCTCTTCATCGAGGCGGTGCAGCGGCAGGATCGGCAATACCTGGCCGATGGCCCAGGTGTCCGGCAGGCTCTGGAACACCGAGAAGTTGCAGATGTACTTGTCGGCCAGCTTGTCGTTGAGTTCGTCCAGTACCTGGCGGTGCGAGCGCTGGCGGGCCTTCAACGAGTTGTGCAGGCGGCGGCACACGGCGAAGTAGCATTGCTCGGCCAGGGCTTTCTCGGCCAGGGTCAGCTTGCCGTCGGCGTACTGGGTAGCCACGTCGCTCATGTAGTGAGTGGCGCGCCAGTAGGTTTCGGTGACCATCTCGATGTCGGTCGGGCCGAGCAGGTCCACCAGCCATTGCACGGTTTCCGGCAGGCTTTCCTTGTTTTCGATGGTCGGGATTTCGTCGTTGTGTTTCTCGACGTCGGTCACCTGCACCACCAGCATGGCGTGGTGGGCGGTCAGGGAGCGGCCGCTTTCGGAGAAGATGTTCGGGTGCGGCAGGCTCTGCGCGTCGCAGAATTCCTTGAGCATACCCACGACCACGCCGGCGTAGTCGTCCATGTCGTAGTTGATCGAGCTGGCGTTACGCGAGTGCGTACCGTCGTAGTCCACGCCCAGGCCACCGCCGACGTCGATGTGGTCCACCGGCAGGCCAAGGTTGCGCAGCTCGCCGTAGTAACGGATGGCTTCCTTGAACCCGTGCTGGTAGTCCGCCAGGTTGGCGATCTGCGAGCCCATGTGGAAGTGCAGCAGGCGGATACCCTGGTCCAGGCCAGCCGCGCGGAAGCGCTCGACCACGGACAGCAGTTGCGCCGCCGACAGGCCGAACTTGGATTTCTCGCCACCGGTGTCCGCCCACTTGCTCGATGCCAGCGACGACAAACGTACGCGAAGGCCGACCTGTGGCTTGACCTTGAGGCTGGCGGCTTCTTCGATCACCAGTTCAACTTCGGATTCTTTCTCGATCACGATGAACACGTTGTGGCCGAGTTTCTGGCCCATCAGCGCGAGGCGGATGAACTCACGGTCCTTGTAACCGTTGCAGACGATGGTGCCGCCCTTCGGCGCCAGGGCCAACACAGCCAGCAGCTCAGGCTTGGAGCCGGCTTCCAGGCCAATCGACACGTTCTGGGTGGCGATGATGTTCTCGATCACCGCTTCCTGCTGGTTCACCTTGATCGGGTACAACGCGGTGTACTTGCTCTGGTATTCCAGGCGCTCGATGTTCGCATCAAAAGCGCCGGTCAGCTGGCGTACACGGTCTTGCAGGATGTCGGGGAAGCGCACCAGCAACGGCAACGACAGACCGCTTTTGCGCAACTCGTCGACCTGTTCGTACAGGTCGACCGGCGTGCTGTTCGGGCCGTTCGGACGGACTTCAACGCGACCGGCATCATTGATCGCGAAATACCCGGCCCCCCAATGGCGAATCCCGTAAACACTGCGGCTGTCCGCAACTGTCCATTGGCTGCCATCGTCTTTGCGTGTGCGTCGTACGGACATCGAAGTCCCCTATAAATGAAGTCGAAGGCACCGCCCCTATCAGAGGCTGGCGCAGTCTAAAGAATGAAAATGACGATTTGCCTGCGTGCAAGGTAGGACCCCACGCGCAGGACAGAGTTTAGACACAGGTCGGGAAGAGGCTTTCAGCCGCCGAACTTCTTGGCCTTGTACCCGAGCTTGATCAGCTCGGCCAACAGCAACTCGACGTGATCGCCCTGGATCTCGATGACGCCGTCTTTCAACGCGCCTCCGGTGCCACAGCGTTTTTTCAGCGTCGTGGCCAGTTCCTTCAGGGCTTCTTCGGCCAACGGCACGCCGGTGATGGTAGTCACCGTCTTGCCGCCACGGCCTTTGCTCTCGCGGCGTACGCGGGCAATACCGTCGCCTTCAGGGATCAGGGTCTGTTTGCAGGTACACGAATCCACGGGCTGACGACAGTCCGGGCAGTGTCGACCTGCGTCGGTGGAAAATACCAGGCCACCAAGGGCGGCGAAGGATGCGGCTTTTTTGGCCACCGGCAATCCTCTTGGGAGGATGAAGACTGATCGGCACCCGCAAAGCGGTGAACCGACCGCGAAGCCCCACTCAGGCAGGGGCAGCGCTACCGGACCGCCAAGGCGGTTCGGGTGAAAAGTCGCGCAGTGTAACCACAAAAAGCCGACTTGCTAAGAGTCAAATGGCGCCAATTTATGCAACTTTAGCGACGCGAGGCCAGATAACGCCGCAACCCTTCCTGGGCATCCGGGCAGTAAGGCTTTTGCCCAGCCTCCTGCAGGACTGTTTCAAGGGGTAAAAAGCGCGCCTCCATGACCTCTTCCGGCTGTAGACACAGTGGCCCGTCCCAGACGGCAGAGTAGGAGGTGCACCAGAGCCGGCTGTCGCCATCTTCGAAATAGAAGTGGTCATGTTCGACCAATTCCACGCCACCGACACCCAACTCCTCTTCCAACTCCCGCGCTGCCGACACAGCATACGACTCTCCCTGCGCCACCATGCCGCCCGCCGCCGTGTCCCAGAAACCGGGGTACAACGCCTTGCTCAGGGTGCGCCGATGCACACACAGCTCACCCTTGGAGTTGAACAGGAATATGAAAGTGCAACGGCCAATCAGGCCGCGCTGGCGAAGGTCGGACCGCACGAGGTGACCGAGCAGGTTGTCCTGCTCGTCGACCCAGCAGATCAGTTCAGCATCGGAAGCCGCGCGGTGTGCGGCCTCCTTTTGAGTAGCGTCCATCATCAACCCTGGTTGAGGAGCTGACGCAAGTCGATCACTGCAGCGTTGGCCCGGGAAATGTAGTTGGCCATCACCAGCGAATGATTCGCCAGTACCCCGAAGCCACTGCCGTTAAGAATCATAGGACTCCAAACCGGTTCCTGCGAGGCTTCCAGCTCACGAATGATCTGGCGCACGCTGACCGTGGCGTTCTTCTTGGCCAGTACATCGGCAAAATCGACTTCAATGGCGCGCAGCAAGTGCGACAAGGCCCAAGCCTGGCCACGGGCTTCGTAGAACACGTTGTCGATCTGCATCCATGGGGTTTCCACCACTTCCTCATCGACCTGCGGCACTTCACCCGGCGCCAGGGCTTCGGTTTTCAGTGCGGTGTTCAGTTTCACCCGGCCGACGCTGGCCGACAGGCGTTGCGACAGCGAACCCAAGCGCGTAGCGACGTCGCCCAGCCAGTTGTTCAGGTTGTCGGCACGCGCGTAGAACAGCGCGCCGCGCTGGTTCGGGTCGGACAGGCGTGCTTCGTAGCGGCTCAGGGAATTGATGCCTTCCTGGTATTCCGACTCACTGGATGGCAGCACCCAGCTCTTGTTGTCGAAGTTGAAGCGTGGCTCGGCCTTGGCCAAGTCCGCGTCTTCGGCCGACTGCGACTGCGAGCGGGCAAAGTCTTTACGCAGGGCACGGGTCAGGTCACGCACCTGCACCAGCACCCCGTATTCCCAGCTCGGCATATTGTCCATCCACAGGCCTGGCGGGAAGCGGTCGTTGGAAATGTAGCCACCGGGCTTGTTCAGCAAGGTGCCGACCACGGTCTTGAGGGTTTCGACCGTGGTGTAGCCCACCACCATCTGCTTGCCTTCCTTCTCGGCGGCCAGCTGCGCGTTCTGCTGCACCGGAAACAGCGCCGGCTCTTCGCTCCAGTACCAACCCAGGGCGCCGGTGACCAACAGGTACAGGCCGAGCACGCTGAGCACGGCACGGCTCATCAGCACGGTACGAAAATAGCCGCGGTTGGCCGACTTGGGCTCAGGCGCGGGGCCTTTGGCGCTGCCTGCACGGTTTTTCCAGTCCAGCATGGCGATATCCTTTCAATCACTTGAGTTCAGGGCGTACGTTCAAACACTCCGACCATAACCCTACCGCATCGTGCCCACCCGTGCGGGGCTTTTTACCGTGCGCGACCACCCAGTCGGCAACTGAATACTACCCAGACGCAGTTTATTGACGTATGACACTCATCCTATGGAAAAGAGGTGCTAGCATAGAGCCATCAGTCGACCTCAGCATGCACCCTAACTAGTAGTCAGGATATGACCGAGCCAGAAGACCCCAGCCGTGAGCGCCTCAAGCAGCATTTTGCCCAGCGGGTAATTCATCAGGCACGTCAAATTCTTGAGATCTGGCAGCGCCTGCAACGCAGCGAATGGTCCGGCGCCGACCTGTCCGAACTCAGCGAGGCCAATTTGCGCCTGCTGCGTTTTGCCGAGCGCTTCGAACAGCCGGAACACGGCCAGTTGGCGCGTCATATCGGTGAATCCCTCAAGGCGGTGGACGAAAACCGTGGCCGCTTGAGCAGCCACCTGATCACCGAACTCAACCGCTTGATGCAGCGCCTGTCCCGTACCGGCCTGCGCCAGGGCGACCAGCTCGAACAAACCTTCCTGCCGCCGATGCGCAAGCCGATCTACGTGATGCTGGCCGATCACGACCGCGCCGAGCGGCTGGCCAAGCAGCTGGAATTCTTTGGCATGAGTGCTCAGTCCCTCGACAGCGTGGCGGCCTTTCGCGCGTCAATGGCCGAGCGCCTGCCTTCGGCGATTGTGATGGACGTAGACTTCTGTGGCACTGGCCTGGGCCTCAAGCTCGCCGCCGAAGCCCAGGAAGGCCTGGAGCAAAAGCTGCCGCTGCTGTTTTTCAGCCTGCACGAAACCGATACCCCGACCCGCCTCGCCGCCGTGCGCGCTGGCGGCCAGGAATTCCTCACCGGCACGCTGGAAGCCTCCAGCCTGCTGGAAAAGATCGAAGTGCTGACCTGCGTCGCCCAATATGAACCGTACAAAGTGCTGATCATCGACGACTCCCGGGCCCAGGCGCTGCACACCGAGCGCCTGCTCAACAGCGCCGGCATCGTCACCCGCACGCTGATCGAGCCGATCCAGGCCATGGCCGAACTGGCGGACTTCCAGCCCGACCTGATCATCCTCGACATGTACATGCCCGCCTGTACCGGCACCGAACTGGCCAAGGTCATCCGCCACAACGACCGTTATGTGAGCGTGCCGATCATTTACCTGTCGGCCGAAGACGACCTGGACAAACAGCTGGACGCCATGAGCGAAGGCGGCGACGACTTCCTCACCAAGCCGATCAAGCCGCGCCACCTGATCACCACCGTGCGCAACCGCGCCGCGCGTGCGCGCAACCTCAAGGCGCGGATGGTGCGCGACAGCCTGACCGGCCTGTACAACCACACCCACATCCTGCAATTGCTCGAAGACTGCAGCTTCCGCGCCCGCCGCGAGAACAAGCCGTTGAGCTTTGCCATGCTCGATATCGACCACTTCAAGCGGGTCAACGATAGCCACGGCCACCCCATGGGTGACCGTGTGATCAAGAGCCTGGCGCTGTTTCTCAAGCAGCGCCTGCGCAAGACGGATTACATCGGGCGCTACGGTGGTGAAGAGTTCGCCATTGTGATGCCGGACACCGACCTGGAATCGGCGTGCAAAGTACTGGATGAAATCCGTGGGCGCTTTGCCGAAATCCACTACCCCGCCCAACCCCAGGACTTGTGGTGCACCTTCAGCGCCGGGCTGGTGGAGCTATGCGATGGTTCCGACAGCTTGATGATGGCGGCCCAGGCCGACGAGGCGCTGTACCGCGCCAAGGATGCGGGACGCAACCGGGTGCAAGCCGCGCGCACATCAAAGCAAAGTGCCACCTTTTCACCAGAATCCACTGATTCGGTCATAACCCTGTAATGAAAACGCAATAACTTCAGGCACTTATCTTTTGCTGTCGGTTGAAACCACGCATGCGCCTGAAGCTGCTGACCAATCTGAACACCCTTCTTCTGGTGGCCGTGTGCCTGGCACTGGGCGCGACCCTGTGGTGGTCGCAGCGCGCGCTGGAACGGCCGTATTTGCTGATGGAGCGCTACCTGGGGTTGTCCCAGACGTTCCAGAACCAGGCCGCGCGCAATATCGACGACTACCTGTCCAGCGGCGACGCCCTGCGCTTGAGCAGCGCCAGCCAAAGCCTGGAAAGCCTGTTGCAGCATCTGGATGAGTTGCCAGCGGACCTCGCGCAAAACCTACGCCCGAGCTTGGTGGACCTGGATGCATTCAGCAAGACCGACTTGCTGGCGGCCGGCAAACTGGCGGGCGATCCTCAAGCCTTGTTGCTCCAGGCCGAACGCGAATTAGGCGCGAACCTGGAGCAATTGAGTCAGTACGCCATTGGCGTGAATTCGGCTGAAGCGACCCGTTATCTGCCGCCTTTGCTGGCTGCGTCGCAGCACCTGGGCAAACTGTCCCTGGCCCGCGACAAGCTGGTGAGCAGTGGGCGCGCGGAACTGGCCGATGATGTGGAGCGCGAAGTCAGCAACATCCGCAGCCAAGCCGATGTGCTGGAACAGCTGCCGTTGCTGGGTGTGAAAGCCCGCGCCGAATCCAGCGCCGACGACTTTTCCGCGCTGATGGGCCTGGAGAACACCGAGAAAACCGAAGCCCAGGACACAGGCGTCGACCTCAAGCGCGAGCTCAACAGCCTGCTCACCCGCTACCCCGCCGAACTCAAGCGCACTCGCGAACAGATCCAGCAACGCACCGACCTGGCCGCCAAGACCCACCAGAAAATCGACACCGTGCAACAAGCCATCGCCGGTCTGGAACCGGTGGTGCGCGCGCAGCACGGCAAGATCCAAGGCGAAGTGCGCCTGATGCAAGGCGTGATGATCGGCCTGATCCTGCTGATCGCGCTGCTGATCGACACCCTGCAACGCCGCCTGGCACGGGTGCTGACCAACCTGGCACCGGCCCTGTCGACCTGGGCCGAGGGTGATTTCAGCCAGCCGATTGCCCTGGGCAAGACCAACCGCGAGCTGCACGACATCGAAGCCTCCCTGAACCGCCTACGGGCTTACCTGGTGGATTTGGTCGGCACCATTCGCGGCAATGCCGAGGAAGTCGCCGGCAGCAGCCGTGCGTTGGCCGAACTGAGCAGCGGCCTGCACGACGGGGCCGAACGCCAGGCCGGGGATACCGCGCAGATCCGTGATTCGCTGGGTGAGCTGGAAGCGACCATCCAGCAAGTGGCGGGCGATGCCAGCCAGGCGGCGGGCGCCAGTCGCAGTGCCGGTCAGGCGGTGGAGCAAGGCCAACGCGTGATCGGCCTGAGCCTGACCGGGCTGCACGCCCTGGTGGGCGAAGTGCAGCAGAATGCGCAGATGATCGAAAAACTCGCCGAAGAATCCGCCACCATCGGCGGCGTGCTGACGGTGATCCGCTCGATTGCCGACCAGACCAACCTGCTCGCCCTCAACGCCGCCATCGAGGCCGCCCGCGCCGGTGAGGCCGGACGTGGTTTTGCCGTGGTGGCCGACGAAGTCCGCTCCCTGGCCCAGCGCACCGCCGGCGCCACCGCAGAGATCCAGACCCTGATCGCCGGCCTGCAAAGCGCCGCCCATCAATCGGTGCAAGGCATGCGTGCCCAGGTCGAGCACGCCGAGGCCACCGCCCAGCAAGCCCAGGCAGCGGACGGCGCGCTGGATGAAATCGTCGGGGCTATCCAGACCATTTCCGACACCGCCGTGCGCATCGCCGATGTGACGGCACAGCAGAGTGGGGCCGTCAGTGAGATTCGCGACAACAGCGAGCGGATTCACCAGTTGGGTGAGGACAACTTGCTGCGAATCGGCCAAGGCCGCAGCCAAGGTGAGCACTTGCTGGTGCTGGGTGGGCAGCTCAACACCGCCGTGCAGGCGTTTCGTGTGTAACTGACCGAATCCGGCCTCACAGTCACAAATTTCGCGCTATCCTCGCTAATCGTGCTGCCTACTGCATAGAACTGGACAGTCACAAAGGCTTTGCGGCATAGTCGCCGGGTTCTGCCGTACCCACATCAATAACAAGGAACAGCCGATGGCGACCTTACTGGTTCTTCACGGACCCAACCTGAACCTGCTCGGCACCCGTGAACCGGGCGTCTACGGGGCAGTCACCCTGGACCAGATCAACCTCGACCTGGAACGCAGGGCGCGTGAAGCCGGCCACCATCTGCTCTACCTGCAAAGCAATGCCGAGTACGAATTGATTGATCGCATCCATGCCGCGCGTGGCGAAGGCGTGGACTTTATCCTGATCAATCCCGCCGCTTTTACACACACAAGCGTTGCATTACGTGACGCATTGCTGGCGGTGAGCATCCCATTCATCGAAGTGCATTTGTCGAACGTGCACAAACGCGAAGCTTTCCGCCATCACTCCTACTTCTCCGACGTAGCGGTAGGTGTGATCTGCGGCCTTGGCGCCAGCGGTTACCGACTGGCCCTGGAGGCCGCCCTGGAACAACTTGAACAACCGGCCAAGCGCCCCTGACCGACCCTTGGGAGTTGATGATTCATGGATATCCGTAAAGTTAAGAAACTGATCGAACTGCTGGAAGAATCCGGTATCGACGAGCTGGAAATCAAGGAAGGCGAAGAGTCCGTACGGATCAGCCGCCACAGCAAGACCCCGGCCCAACAGTTCTACGCGCCACAGATGCAAGCACCGGCGCCGGCTGCTGCTCCAGCCGCCGCACCTGCTGCTGCCGCTGCACCTGCCGCTCCAGCTGCTCCTGCGCTGAACGGTTTCGTGGTCAAGTCGCCAATGGTCGGTACCTTCTACCGCACCCCGGCACCGACCTCGCCAGCCTTCGTTGAAGTCGGCGCAACCGTGAAAGTGGGCGACACCATCTGCATCGTTGAAGCGATGAAGATGATGAACCACATCACCGCGGAAAAAGCCGGCGTCATCGAATCCATCCTGGTAGAAAACGGTCAGCCGGTTGAGTACGACCAGCCGCTGTTCACCATCGTTTGAACCGCGGAGCGCCTTCGATGTTGAAACCTGCGAAGAAACTGCAAAAAGTCCTGATCGCCAACCGCGGCGAGATCGCGCTGCGTATCCTGCGCGCCTGTAAGGAAGAGGGCATCAAGACCGTCGCTGTTTACTCGACGGCCGATACCGAATTGATGCACGTGAAACTGGCGGACGAAAGCATCTGCATCGGCCCGCCACTGGCCACGAACTCGTACCTGAAAGTCTCGAACATCATCGCGGCCGCGGAAGTGACCGGCGCTGATGGCATCCACCCTGGCTACGGCTTCCTCGCGGAAAACGCCGATTTCGCCGAACAGGTGGAAAAGTCCGGCTTCGCCTTCATCGGCCCGAAAGCCGAAACCATTCGCCTGATGGGTGACAAGGTTTCTGCCAAGGACGCCATGATCGCGGCCGGCGTGCCAACCGTTCCAGGTTCCGACGGCCCACTGCCGGAAGACGAGGAAACCGCTCTGCGCATTGGTCGCGAAGTCGGCTACCCGGTGATCATCAAGGCCGCCGGTGGCGGTGGTGGTCGCGGCATGCGCGTGGTGCACAAGGAAGAAGACCTGATCGAAGCGGCCAAGCAGACTCGCTCCGAAGCGGGCGCCTGGTTCGGCAACCCGATGGTCTACCTGGAGAAGTACCTGACCAACCCACGTCACGTGGAAGTGCAAGTACTGTCCGACGGTCAAGGCCACGCCATCCACCTGGGCGACCGCGATTGCTCGCTGCAACGTCGTCACCAGAAGGTTCTGGAAGAAGCTCCGGCACCAGGCCTGGATGAAAAAGCGCGTCAGGAAGTACTGGCTCGTTGCGTCAAGGCGTGCATCGACATCAACTACCGTGGCGCGGGCACTTTCGAGTTCCTGTACGAGAACGGTCGTTTCTACTTCATCGAGATGAACACTCGCGTGCAGGTAGAGCACCCGGTGTCGGAGATGGTCACCGGTATCGACATCGTCAAGGAGATGCTCAGCATCGCCGCCGGCAACCCGCTGTCCTTCACCCAAGACGACGTGAAGATGCACGGCCACTCCCTGGAGTGCCGCATCAACGCCGAAGACCCGAAAACCTTTATCCCAAGCCCTGGCCTGGTCAAGCATTTCCACGCGCCCGGCGGCAACGGCGTACGTGTGGATTCGCACCTGTACAGCGGCTACAAGGTTCCGTCCAACTACGACTCGCTGATCGGCAAGCTGATCACCTGGGGCGCCACCCGCGACGAGGCCATGGCCCGTATGCGCAACGCCCTGGATGAAATCGTGGTTGACGGCATCAAGACCAACATCCCGCTGCACCGGGACCTGGTCCGTGATGAAGGCTTCTGCGAAGGTGGTGTGAACATTCACTACCTGGAACACAAGCTGGCTAACCAGTAAGTGCTCCACCCAACAAAGCCGCCTTCGGGCGGTTTTGTTGTTTCTGAAAGGCAGTACAATTTCTGTGGCGAGCGGGCTTGCCCCGCGCTGGGTGGCGAAGCCGCCCCAAAGCCTGCCGACGCGTTTCAACTGGATGAATGCGGTGTCTGGATTAGGGCCGCTTCGCGCCCCAACGCGGGGCAAGCCCGCTCACCACAACAAGCCCACTCACAGCAAAAGCCTCCCTCGCCACAGATCATGCTCTCGCGTAAACTCCCGCGCTTTCGCGACAGATGTAGTCGCACATTCATTTTTTTCAAAGGTGCCCGCCATGCCTTGGCTGCAAGTCCGTCTCGCCATCAGCCCAGAACAAGCCGAAACCTATGAAGACGCTTTCCTTGAAGTCGGCGCCGTTTCGGTGACCTTCATGGACGCCGAAGACCAGCCGATCTTCGAACCTGAACTCAACACCACCCCGCTGTGGTCCCACACCCATTTGCTGGCCCTGTTCGAAGACGGCACCGATGCCGCCGCCGTGCTGGCCCACATGGAACTGCTCACCGGCGGCCCGCTGCCGGAGCATCACAGCGAAGTCATCGAAGACCAGGACTGGGAACGCAGCTGGATGGACAACTTCCAGCCGATGCGTTTCGGCCAGCGCCTGTGGATCGTGCCGAGCTGGCACGCCGCGCCTGAGCCAGACGCGGTCAACCTGCTGCTCGATCCGGGCCTGGCGTTCGGCACCGGCACCCACCCCACTACCGCGCTGTGCCTGGAGTGGCTGGACGGCCAGGACCTGACCGACAGCCACGTGCTGGACTTCGGCTGCGGCTCGGGGATCCTGGCGATTGCCGCGCTGTTGCTGGGCGCCAAGGAAGCCGTGGGCACCGATATCGACGTGCAGGCCCTGGAAGCCTCCCGCGATAACGCCGGACGCAACAATGTCCCTGAAGGCAAATTCCCACTGTATTTGCCTGAACACTTGCCCCAGGTGCAGGCCGACGTACTGGTCGCCAATATCCTCGCCGGCCCGCTGGTGTCCCTGGCACCGCAATTGTCGAGCCTGGTCAAGCCGGGCGGGCGCCTGGCGCTGTCGGGCATCCTGGCCGAGCAAGGCGAAGACGTCGCTGCTGCCTACGCCAAGGATTTCGAGCTGGACCCGATCGCCAACCGCGATGGCTGGGTACGCATCAGCGGTCGTCGGCGCTAGAATGAGCGCTTGCCTGAATCGGATAGCCGCATGACCGACAGTTTCGTCACCCAGTGCCCGCACTGCCAAGCCCGCTTTCGCGTCAACCACGCTCAATTGAGCGTGGCCCGTGGCGTGGTGCGCTGTGGCTCGTGCCTGCAAGTGTTCAATGCCGCTCGTCAGTTGCTGGAGCAGCGCGGCCAGGCGTCCGCGCCTGAGCCGCAAGTGCCAGAAGTGCCGGCAGAGCTGACGCCTGAGCCCGCGCGAGCCATCAGCCAGAAGCAGTGGACTGCCGAAGAGCTGGACCTGGACAACCTGGACCTGGACGAAGAACTGGCCAAGCTGGAACGCCGCGAGATTCAGCACACGTTGCCGATGGGCGCAGATCGTCGCCAGCCCGGCACCGACCGCCGCCAAAAGGAAGAATCCTTCAGCGCCAGCCGCGACACGGTCAAGGCCGAAGAAGAGAAATGGGCGGCGAGCCTGTTCAGCGAGCCGCCTGAAGAGCGTATTCACGTCACTGAAGACGCGCCCGAACCTGCGACTCAGCAGCGCACCGAACCCTCCATGTCGTTCCACACCGACGATATCGACGATGAGCCGCCACTGCGCTCAACGCCCGACGATGACGAGATCGACCCGCCGTTTACGCCGCTGACCCAATCGGCCGATGACGTAGAACCCGAAGAACGCCCCAAACCCCGTCGCAAGCGCTCGCGCGCCGAAACGAGCGTGCAAGACGACCAACTGTTGGACCTCGAAGACGACCCGCTGCACCTCTACGCACAAAAGCGCTCGTCGGGCTGGGGCCGTCGCCTGGTCTGGCTGTTGCTGGTCCTGATCGCCGCCGGCGGTCTTGCCGGCCAGTACATCGCCTATCAATTCGACGACCTGGCCCGCCAGGACGCCTATCGCCCGTGGTTCCAGCAACTGTGCCCCACACTGGGCTGCACCGTGCCATCACGGGTCGATATCGCCCACATCAAGAGCAGCAACCTGGTGGTACGCAGCCACCCGGATTTCGCCGGGGCACTGGTGGTGGACGCGATCATCTATAACCGCGCGACCTTCTCCCAGCCCTTTCCGCTGCTGGAGCTGCGGTTTGCCGATTTGAATGGCGGCCTGATTGCCAGTCGTCGCTTCAAGCCCGCTGAATACCTCAGCGGTGAGTTGGCCGGTGTTAGCGAAATGCCCTCGCAAACCCCGATCCATATCTCCCTGGACATCCTCGATCCCGGCAACAAAGCCGTGAATTACAGCCTGAGCTTTCACTCGCCCGAGTGAATCGGTTCGTGCATTGAGATTTGACGGCAGGTTATTGACTTTCCTTTGCGCAACCAAACCGGTGGCGATAAAGAAATAACTGTTCAGATTTTATCCAATTCAGCCTTTATCCAGTCATCGAGAGCGGGTATCATGCCAACCCTTTTTCGAACTCTAATGATCCGGCCCCACAACAGGGAAGTCCTATGTCGGCGGTACGCATCGGCCCATATACATTGCAGAACGGCTTGATCCTCGCCCCGATGGCGGGGGTTACCGACCAGCCCTTTCGTCAGCTGTGCAAGCGTTTGGGCGCAGGTCTTGTAGTCTCGGAAATGGTCACCAGCGACATGAGCTTGTGGAACACCCGCAAATCGCGGATGCGCATGATCCACGAAGGTGATCCCGAGCCGCGCTCGGTACAGATCGCCGGTGGCGATGCACAGATGCTGGCGGATGCGGCCCGGGCCAACGTGGAGTTGGGGGCGCAGATCATCGACATCAACATGGGCTGCCCGGCCAAGAAGGTCTGTAACAAGGCTGCCGGTTCCGCGCTGTTGAAAGATGAGCAATTGGTTGCCGAGATCCTGCAGGCCGTTGTCGCCGCAGTGGATGTGCCGGTCACCCTGAAGATCCGTACCGGTTGGGACCGGGACAACAAGAACGGCCTGACAGTGGCGAAGATCGCTGAACAGGCAGGCATTACAGCGCTGGCGGTGCATGGCCGCACCCGCGCCGACCTTTACACCGGTGAAGCCGAGTACGACACCATCGCCGCGATCAAGCAGGCGGTGTCGATGCCGGTGTTTGCCAATGGCGACATCGACTCCGCCGAGAAAGCCCGGCGCGTACTGCACGCGACCGGTGCCGATGGCTTGTTGATTGGCCGGGCTGCCCAGGGGCGGCCATGGATTTTTCGTGAGATCGAGCATTTTCTGCGTACTGGCGAAGTGTTGCCGGCACCGGAGCTGATCGAGGTGGAACGTATTCTGCTAGAGCATCTGGCCGCCCTGCACGCCTTCTATGGGGACGTGATGGGAGTAC
This sequence comes from Pseudomonas sp. DWRC2-2, assembly GCF_049897885.1. Classification (NCBI taxonomy): domain Bacteria; kingdom Pseudomonadati; phylum Pseudomonadota; class Gammaproteobacteria; order Pseudomonadales; family Pseudomonadaceae; genus Pseudomonas; species Pseudomonas sp. DWRC2-2. The sequence continues at coordinate 587,416 of NZ_JAFCXD010000004.1, read as the reverse complement.
GCATTGCTCGAAAGCATGTCGGCTGGTATCTCGCAACCCTGCCGGGCGCCAGGGAGTTTCGCGCCCACTTCAATCGTTTGGATGATACGGAAGCACAGTGCGCCAACGTTCGTGAGTTCTTCAGCGAGCGTTACAAGAGCCTGGGGACAGGGGACGGAGAGGGGGTGGCCGCATGACGATGATGACCGAGACTTTAGTGAGTGGAACAACACCCGTGAGCGACAACGTCAATTTGAAACAGCACCTCAACACGCCGAGCGAAGAAGGCCAGACCCTTCGCGGGAGTGTCGAGAAGGCGCTGCACAATTATTTCGCCCACCTTGAGGGCGCTTCCGTCACGGACGTGTACAACCTGGTGCTCTCCGAAGTCGAGGCGCCCTTGCTCGAAAGCGTGATGAACTACGTCAAGGGCAACCAGACCAAAGCCAGTGAGCTGCTGGGCCTCAACCGTGGCACCTTGCGCAAAAAGCTCAAGCAGTACGATTTGTTGTAAGCATTCAATCAAACCAGAAAGGCGCCCGCGTAAAAAACGGTCGCCTTTTTTGCTGACTCCTTTGCTTTTGATGGAAATTGAAATGACCGACCAGACTACCCGCCTGCCGATCCGCCGCGCCTTGATCAGTGTCTCCGACAAGACCGGGATCCTCGAATTTGCCCGGGAGCTGGAAGCCCTGGGCGTGGAAATCCTCTCCACGGGCGGGACCTTCAAACTGCTGCAGGACAACGGCGTGGCCGCAGTGGAAGTGGCGGACTACACCGGTTTCGCAGAAATGATGGACGGTCGGGTCAAGACCCTGCACCCGAAAATCCACGGCGGCATCCTTGGCCGTCGCGGCACCGACGACGCGATCATGGCCGAGCACGGCATCAAGCCGATCGACCTGGTGGCCGTTAACCTCTACCCGTTCGAAGCCACCATCAACAAGCCAGGCTGCGACCTGCCGACCGCCATCGAAAACATCGATATCGGCGGCCCGACCATGGTGCGCTCGGCGGCCAAGAACCACAAAGACGTGGCCATCGTGGTCAACGCCAGTGATTACGCCAACGTGCTGGAAAGCCTGAAAGCCGGTGGCCTGACCTACGCCCAGCGTTTCGACCTGATGCTCAAGGCGTTCGAACACACCGCCGCCTACGACGGCATGATCGCCAACTACATGGGCACTGTTAACCAGGCGGCTGAAACACTGTCCACCGAAGGCCGCAGCCAGTTCCCGCGCACCTTCAACAGCCAGTTCATCAAGGCCCAGGAAATGCGCTACGGCGAGAACCCGCACCAGAGCGCGGCGTTCTACGTAGAAGCCAAGCCGGCCGAAGTGGGCATCGCCACCGCGACCCAGCTGCAAGGCAAGGAGCTGTCCTACAACAACGTGGCCGACACCGACGCCGCGCTGGAATGTGTGAAGAGCTTCGTCAAGCCCGCCTGTGTGATCGTCAAGCACGCCAACCCGTGCGGCGTGGCCGTCAGCCCTGACGCTGAAGGCGGTATCCGCCAGGCGTACGAACTGGCCTATGCCACCGACACCGAGTCGGCGTTCGGCGGCATCATCGCCTTCAACCGTGAGCTGGATGCCGAGACCGCCAAGGCGATCGTCGAGCGTCAGTTCGTTGAAGTGATCATCGCCCCAAGCGTCAGCGAGGAAGCCCGCGCCATCGTGGCGGCCAAAGCCAACGTGCGCCTGCTGGCCTGCGGCGAATGGTCGGCTGAACGTGCCGCTGCCTGGGACTACAAGCGCGTCAATGGCGGCTTGCTGGTACAGAGCCGCGACATCGGCATGATCGGCAGCGAAGACCTGAAAGTCGTGACCCAGCGCGCACCGACCGAACAAGAGATCAACGACCTGATCTTCGCCTGGAAAGTGGCCAAGTACGTTAAATCCAACGCCATCGTCTACGCCAAGAATCGCCAGACCATCGGTGTCGGCGCCGGCCAGATGAGCCGCGTGAACTCGGCGCGTATCGCCGCGATCAAGGCTGAACATGCGGGTTTACAGGTTGTGGGTTCGGTAATGGCTTCCGACGCATTTTTCCCGTTCCGCGACGGCCTGGACAACGCCGCGAAAGCTGGCGTGACCGCCGTGATCCAACCGGGTGGCTCGATGCGTGATGCAGAAGTCATCGCCGCCGCTGATGAAGCCGGCATCGCCATGGTCTTCACCGGCATGCGCCACTTCCGCCACTGACAGAATTTGAGGTTTTTGACATGAATGTTTTGATCATTGGCAGCGGTGGCCGTGAACACGCCCTGGCCTGGAAAGTTGCCCAGGACCCGCGCGTCCAGAAAGTTTTCGTAGCACCCGGCAACGCCGGTACCGCCATTGAAGCCAAGTGCGAGAACGTCGCTATCGACGTGCTGGCCCTTGAGCAGCTGGCCGACTTTGCTGAAAAAAATGTGTCCCTGACCATCGTCGGCCCGGAAGTCCCGCTGGTTGCCGGCGTAGTGGACCTGTTCCGCAGCCGTGGCCTGGATTGCTTCGGCCCAACCGCCGGCGCGGCCCAGTTGGAAGGCTCCAAGGCGTTCACCAAGGACTTCCTGGCGCGCCACAAGATCCCGACCGCCGACTACCAGAACTTCACCGAGATCGAGCCGGCCCTGGCTTACCTGCGTGAAAAAGGTGCACCGATCGTGATCAAGGCCGACGGCCTGGCCGCCGGCAAAGGCGTGATCGTCGCCATGACCCTGCAGGAAGCCGAAGACGCTGTGCGCGACATGCTCGCCGGCAATGCTTTTGGTGACGCCGGTTCGCGCGTAGTGATCGAGGAATTCCTCGACGGCGAAGAAGCCAGCTTTATCGTGATGGTCGACGGCAAGAACGTCCTGCCAATGGCAACCAGCCAGGACCATAAACGCGTCGGCGACGGCGACACCGGCCCGAACACCGGCGGCATGGGTGCCTACTCCCCTGCCCCGGTAGTCACCGCCGACGTGCACCAGCGCGTCATGGACCTGGTGATCTGGCCGACCGTGCGTGGCATGGCCGACGAAGGCAATGTGTACACCGGTTTCCTGTATGCCGGCCTGATGATCGACAAAGCCGGTAACCCGAAAGTCATCGAGTTCAACTGCCGCTTCGGCGACCCGGAAACCCAACCGGTGATGCTGCGTCTGCAATCGAGCCTGGTATTGCTGGTGGAAGCCGCCCTGGCCCAGGCGCTGGACAAGGTAGAAGCCCAGTGGGATCCACGTCCGAGCGTCGGTATTGTGCTGGCGGCCGGTGGCTACCCTGCCGATTACGCCAAGGGCGACGTGATTGTAGGTCTCGACGCGGCTGCTACGCTGGAAGGCAAAGTGTTCCATGCGGGCACTGCGCTCAAGGATGGCCAGGTCGTGACCGCCGGTGGCCGTGTGTTGTGCGCTACCGCCATGGGCGCCAGCGTCGACGCCGCGCAGCAACAGGCTTATAAGCTGGCTGCAAAAATCGACTGGAAAGGCTGCTTCTATCGCAAGGACATCGGCTATCGCGCCATTGCGCGGGAGCGTGGCGAAAGCCAGTAAGCCGCTATCCGTTCGGCTAGGCAAGGGCCTCTGGCCCTTGCCGTATGCAGGCCTACCCGCGCATAGTTAACCGTGCATCAACCTACGAAGGGATTTCGCCGTGCGCTGGCTCAGGATCGCCATAGGTTTCACTGTCAGTCTGCTGACACTGCTCTGCTTGTTCCCGGCCCAGGCCGCCGCGCAAGGCAGTGGCTGGGCAGTATTGCTTGATGAACAGGCCGACCTGCAACTGAGCGACATCCGTTCCTCGCGCTACACCAATCAATTCAGCCCCATCGAACTGGACCGCCTTACCGCCGCGGAACCGGACGGTGCGTTGTGGGTGCGTTTCAAGCTGCAACCCGGCAAGCACGAACAAGTGCTGCGGGTTTTTGCCCCGGATTTGTCCCACCTGAGCCTCTATGTACTGGACGGCGACACCCTGGTGGAGCAACAAAGCACCGGCACACGCCAGCCCCAGGCCGAGCGCCCATTGCCCAGCAGCGACTTCATGCTGCCGATGCCCCAGAGCCAGAAACCCTTAGAGGTCTACCTGCGCCTGGTCTCGGAACATGAACTGCGCCCGTATATCACCCTGGAACCGGCCGTGCTCGCCGCCGCCGACCAGACGCAGACGCTGATCTACGGCCTGCTGTTCGGCTGTCTGCTGATGCTGATCCTGCACAACCTCACGCGTTTCGCCTACCACCGCTCGCGCAGCAGCCTGTGGCTGGCGGCCTGCGAAATCCTGCTGATGCTCAGCCTCGCGCTGCTGCTGAACCTGATCGGCCCTTGGCTGCCGAACTGGCACGCTATCCAGACCCCCGGCGCCTACCTGGCCCTGTTGCTGACCGCGCCGTGCGGGCTGATGTTTGCCTACCGGTTCTTCATGCCTTTGGGGCCACACCCGCTGAACAAGCTGTTGATGGCCGACATCCTGTTCATCGTGCTGTGCGGCCTGCTGCTGTTGTTCGTCAACACCCTGCCGCTGAACATCATCACCTATGCCCTGGTGGCCCTGGCCGGCTTGAGCATGTTGTTCGTCTCGGCCTACCACTGGCAGAAAGGCTACCGTCCGGCCCGCCTGTTCGTGGCGGCGATGGTGGTGTTCAACATCGGCACGCTGATCATCCTGCCTGCACTGCTGGGCCTGACGATGGTCTCGCCCCAGGGCCTGATCGTCACGTTGCTGGCCTTCATCTGCCTCAGCGGCCTGTTGATGAGCCTGGCGCTGGGCGAACGCCAGCGCGCGATTGTCGAAGCGCGCTTCAGCCTCAGCCGCGACTTGGCGGCGAGCAATGCCGAGATTGCCGCCAAGGCCGAGTTCCTGGCCAAGATCAGCCACGAAATCCGCACCCCCATGAACGGCGTGCTGGGCATGACCGAACTGTTGCTGGGTACGCCGCTGTCGGTGAAACAGCGCGACTACGTGCAGACCATCCACAGCGCGGGTAATGAACTGCTCACGCTGATCAACGAAATCCTCGACATCTCCAAGCTGGAATCCGGCCAGATCGAACTGGATGACGTGCAGTTCGACCTCAACGCGCTGATCGAAGATTGCCTGAGTATTTTCCGCGCCAAGGCTGAACAACAGAACGTCGAGCTGATCAGTTTTATCCAGCCCCAGGTGCCCCGCGTGATCAGCGGCGACCCGACGCGCCTGCGCCAGGCCATGTTGAGCCTGCTGGAAAACGCCCTGCAGAAAACCGACGAAGGCGAAGTGCTGATCGTGGTCGCATTGGATGACCGCAGCACCAAGCCGCGCCTGCGCATCGCCGTGCAGGACAGCGGCCTGCCGATGGAGGCCGCCGAGCGTGACGCGCTGCTGCACAGCGAACTGCACAGCAAGAATTTCTTCTCGGCCACCCGCTTGAACGGTCACCTGGGCCTGGTCATCGCCCGCCAACTGATCCTGCTGATGAACGGCGAGTTCGGCATCAAGAGCGGCAGCCATCAGGGCAGCACCTTGTGGCTGACCCTGCCACTCGACCCGGAACGCCTCGAACACCCAACCTCCGACCTCGACGGCCCGCTCAAGGGTGCGCGGGTGCTGGTGGTGGACGACAACGACACCTGCCGCAAAGTATTGGTGCAGCAATGCTCGGCCTGGGGCCTCAACGTCAGCGCCGTGCCATCGGGCAAGGAAGCCCTGGCACTGCTGCGCACCAAGGCGCACCTGCGCGATTACTTCGACGTGGTGCTGCTGGACCAGAACATGCCCGGCATGACTGGCATGCAACTGGCGGCGAAGATCAAGGAAGACCCGAGCCTGAACCACGACATCCTGCTGATCATGCTCACCGGCATCAGCAACGCGCCGAGCAAGATCATCGCGCGCAATTGCGGGATCAAGCGCATCCTCGCCAAACCCGTGGCCGGCTACACGCTCAAGACCACCCTGGCCGACGAACTGACCCAACGCAGCAAGGGCAACGTTCCACCTCGCCCGGTCCTCAATACGCCGGCGGCCATCACCGTGCCGACGGATTTCCGCATCCTGGTGGCTGAAGACAACAGCATCTCCACCAAAGTGATCCGTGGCATGCTCGGTAAGCTCAATCTCAACCCGGACACTGCCAGCAATGGCGAAGAAGCGCTGGAAGCGATGAAAGCCCAGCGCTATGACTTGGTGTTGATGGACTGTGAAATGCCGATCCTCGATGGCTTCTCGGCCACCCAGCAACTGCGCGCGTGGGAAGTCAGCCACCAGCGTATTCGCACACCGGTGGTGGCGCTGACGGCGCACATCCTGTCGGAACATAAAGAACGCGCACGCCAGGCCGGGATGGACGGGCATATGGCCAAGCCGGTGGAGTTGTCGCAGTTGCGTGAGCTGGTGGAGTTCTGGGTGGCGCAGCGTCAACAGCGCCCGGAGCACGCACCTTCTTGACTTGAAATACAGTCCCCATGTGGGAGCGGGCTTGCTCGCGAATGCGGTGGATCAGTTAAAGATGCATTGACTGACACACCGCATTCGCGAGCAAGCCCGCTCCCACATTTGTTCTCTGTCGCCTGATAGACTTCCCCGACTCTTTCTCTGCCGCGAGCCACTCACATGCTCCACGTGTTATTCAGCGTCTACCTGAAAATGCTGGTGCTCTACAGCCCGTTTTTCGTGCTGTCCTGCTTTATCAGCCTGACCCGTGGCTACTCCAGCAAAGAACGGCGCCGCCTGGCGTGGAAGGTGGCGTTGGCGACCCTGGTATCGAGCGTGTTGCTCTACTTGTTCGGCCGCGTGATTTTCAGCGTGTTCGGCATCACCGTCGACGCCTTCCGCATCGGTGCCGGCAGTGTGCTGTTTATCTCCGCCCTGGGCATGGCCCAAGGCAAGTCGGCGGTGCAGACCGACAACGTGCAGCAGGATGTGACCATCGTTCCGCTGACCATTCCCCTCACCGTCGGCCCCGGCACCATCGGTGCGCTGCTGGTCATGGGGGTGAGCCAGCCGCACTGGGATGACAAGCTCACCGCCATCCTCAGTATCGCCCTGGCCAGCCTCACGGTGGGCGTGGTGCTGTACCTGTCCAACCGGATCGAACGCATCCTCGGTGACCAGGGTTTGCAGATTGTCAGTCGGTTGATGGGGTTGTTTGTGTGCGCCCTGGCCGCGCAAATCATCTTCACCGGTGTGCGCGGTTACCTGGTGCCTTAGATCCGGTACTTGGCGATCGCCAACTGCACCTTGTCACCCGCACTCTCGCGCATCAGTTGGATCGTCTTTTCGTTGACCACCGAGGTATTCAGCACCAGGCACGTCTGCCCGCTGAAGGCCTCGAACGAGGAGCTGTCCCACTCCAGGAAGGGCAGCCCTACCTGCTTGCTCACGCCTTGGCTGCTGTAGGTCACCAGCACCATCATCAACTCACCCTCAGTTTCTGCACAGGACGCCAGGCCGAAGTCGCCGCCTTGGTGTACCGCGCTGTTGCGTTTGAACAGTTCGAACGTCCCGGGCGCCTGCTTCAATGCGTCCAAAGCATCGGCCGCCAGTTTCGGCAAAGTGCTCAGCAAGTGCCCGGACAATGAGGTCGACGCCAGCAGGGTGGTGATGATATTCAGCGCCGCCCATTGCACGGTCAGGCCCTTGCCGGAACGTGAAACCCGTTCGAAGCGGCTGCGCACCGGCAGCCACCCCAGGCTGACCATCACCTTGATGAACTCGTCGTACCAACCCTCGGTACCGCGCTGTACTTTCAACACATCGCTGACATAGCTGCTGGCCAGCAAATAGCTCTTGCGCACGTACTCCCGGTTCAAGCCGGACAAGCCTTCGGCAAACGAGATGACACTGTTGTTGACCACGGCGGCGTTGAAGTCGTCCTCTATGTCCAACGGCAAAGCCTTAAGCGCTCCAGACGCTCCCGGCAACTTGTAGGCGGCAATCAATTTGCGCCTTTTTTTATTGTTGATCCTTCTGTGATGTCGCTCCATTTTGGTTCTCCACAAGCACCCCAACTCGGGGCTTATGTCCACCCTAGTCCACTGGCTGGGGCGTTTTCCAGACGACAAACATCCCTTGGCGCACCCCGTCAAACCGCACCGCCCAGCAATCACGCGGCATGCCTGGCGGGCTTCCGGATTTCGTCGCAGAAAAAAGAAAAAGCCCCGGACAACGCCAGGAAAATCCCTGGTTCATTCGGAGCTTTCAGGCACCCGAGGGGCCCTTTTCAGGAGGCGGGTTTCTCGCCGTACCAGCGCGGCGTGTACACCCACTCACCGCCACCGGCCCGCGGGAAGGTGACGGTGGTGGACGAACCGATCAGCACCATGGTGCGCATGTCCACCTGCTCCGGCGTCAGTTGCCCCAGGGTAGTGACGCGCAGAGTCTGGCCTGGCCGGCCAATATCCCGGCCCAGCACCACCGGCGTTTCAGGCGTGCGATGAAGTGCGACGATTTCCAGCGCACGCCCCAGCTGCCAAGGCCGCGAGCGCGAGATCGGGTTGTAGAACGCCAGCGCCAGGTCGGCCTGGGAGGCCAGGTCCAGGCGCTTTTCGATGATCGACCACGGCTTGAGGTTGTCCGACAGCGACATCACGCAAAAATCATGGCCCAACGGCGCACCCGCCTGGGCGGCGGTGGCGAGCGAGGCCGAAACGCCCGGCAGGATTTCCAGGTCGACCTGATGCCAGGCCGGATCACTGGATTCGTGCAGGGCTTCGATCACCGCAGCGGCCATGGCGAACACGCCGGGGTCGCCAGACGACACCACCACCACCGAGCGACCTTGGGCCGCCAGTTCGAAGGCATGGCGGGCACGCTGCATTTCTTCGCGGTTGTCGGTGCAGTGCTGCACCTGATCGTCCCGGAAGGGCCCGGCCATGCGCACGTAGGTTTCGTAACCGAGCACGTCGGTGCAACGCGCCAGTTCTGCTTTCACCGCTGGCACCATCAACTCGGCGGCGCCCGGGCCCAGGCCGATCACGGCCAGGCGACCACGCACGCGGCCGACTTGCGACAAGTCCAGGGGTTGCTCGGCAATATTGATGACGATATCGGCGTCCTGGGTGACGCTGGCAAAACGCAGCGGCACGCCCAGCACCAACGCTGCCTCATGCAACGACGCTTCGGCCATCTGCGTATCACTGGCCAACAGGCACGCCAGGGATTGCACGGCGATACCCGCCTCATGCAACGCCGTGCGCACACGCTCAGCCAGTTGCGCACCTGGGTTGCAGGTCACGCTGAGGTTCTTCGGGTAGATCAGCAATTCATCGGCGGCAGGCGTGCGCTCGTTACTGCCCACGTGAATCGCCAGGCGCGCCTGTTGGTCCTGGGGCAGGTTGGCCTGGTCCAGCCACGGCGCGGCGCCCTCAATGCGTACGCTTTCGCCGGCCAGCAGGTCGGAGACAAAACGCTTACCCAGCTCCAGGTCGGCCAGTTCATAACCCGCTGGCGGATTGAGCAGGCAGGTGCCGAACCGCAGCTCACCACTGGTGGTGATCGCAGCGGCGACGTTCAACGCAGCGGCGATTTCGCGCGCCATCACGTTCACACCACCCAGGCCACCGAGCAACGGCACCACCGCACTGCCGTCTTCGGCCACGGCCAGCACGGCGGGTTCTTCGCCTTTTTCCAGCAGCAGCGGCGCCAAGGTACGAATGACGATACCGGCCGCGCACAGCGCAATCAGCGGCGTACCTTGCTGATAGAGCTGGCGCAGGGTCGCGCCGAATTCACTGTAGGTCTGGTCCGCGCCGTCGATCCGTCCGGCCAGGCCGTGGATCAACGCGCCGGGGTAGACCTGCTGGATCTTGCGCGCAGTGGCCAGGCTGCCTTGGCCCAGAATGACAATCGCCGGGCTCATCAACCTTGCCACCGTTCACCGGGCACGATGATCAGCGAGAAGTAAGGGGACGACGACGGGTCGACCTGATCCAGCGGCACGATCTTCTGGTTGGCCATGGTGGCGCGCTCCACATACAGCGCACGCCCGGCCAGGCCGAGCTCTTCCAGCACCTGGCGCACTTTCGGGAAGTTGCGACCCAGCTTCATGATCACGGCCGCATCGGCATCCGCCAGGCGGCGCTTGAGGTCGTCATGGGGCAACACACCCGAGAGTACCGACAGGCTCTGGTTGCGGTAAACCAGCGGCGCGCCCAGCACCGAGGCACCGCCGAGCATTGAACACACGCCTGGAATCACCTGCGCTTCATAGCGCTCGGCGAGGCGGTCGTGCAGGTACATGTAGGAACCGTAGAAGAACGGGTCGCCTTCGCAGATCACCGCTACGTCACGGCCGGCGTCCAAGTGTGCGGCGACGTCAACGCTGGCGGCGTCGTAGAAATCGCTGATCACCTGTTCGTAAGACATCGGCGCCGGCAACACTTCAGTGGTCACCGGGTACACCAACGGCATCAAGGTCTGTTGCGGCACCAAGTGGTCTTCGATGATCCCGAAGGCGTTGCCCTTCTTGCCCTTGGCCACGAAGTACGCCACCACGGGCGATTCGCGCAGCAGGCGCAGGGCCTTGAGGGTGATCAGTTCCGGGTCACCGGGGCCCACGCCCAGGCCGATCAAACGTCCGCGTGCCTGCATTATTCGACCTCCGTGGCCAGGGCATTCACCGCAGCGGCGGCCATGGCGCTGCCGCCCAGGCGGCCCTGCATGATCACGAACGGCACGCCACGGCTGTCGGCGGCCAGCATCGCCTTGGACTCGGCGGCGCCGATAAAACCCACCGGAAAGCCGAGGATCAACGCCGGTTTCGGCGCGCCTGCATCGAGCATTTCCAGCAGATAGAACAACGCGGTCGGTGCATTGCCGATCACCACCACGCTACCTTCCAGGTGCGGGCGCCACAGCTCCAGGGCGGCGGCGGAGCGGGTGTTGCCCAACTCCCGCGCCAGGTCTGGAACGCTGTCATCACGCAGGGTGCAGATCACTGGGTTATTGGCCGGCAGGCGTGCGCGGGTCACGCCTTCGGAGACCATCCGCGCATCGCACAGGATCGGCGCGCCCGCAGCCAGCGCATCGCGCCCGGCCTTGCCCGCCCCTTCGGAGAACTGCAGGCCGTCGATGGCGTCGACCATGCCGCAGGCGTGAATCACCCGCACCGCGAGTTTCTCCAAATCAGCCGGGATGCGGTCCAACTTGGCTTCCGCGCGAATAATGGCGAAGGAGTTGCGATAGATCTCCTGACCGTCGCGGATGTAATCAATCATCGGTGTTGCTCCGTGGGCGGGCGCGCAGCAAGGCGCCCGTCGCTTCAATAGAAAGGTTGCGTGCGTGCAGCCGACCGAAACCGGGGTGGGCTGCCTCGCGAAAATAGAGGTCGTAGTGGCCGGGGCTCACCGCCAGCAAGGTGACCGGCGCGGTGTGTGCGGCGGCGCAGGAGCGCGGGCAGCCGGACAGGTGCACGTTGTGCCCGGTGTCCAGGGCAGCGAGTTGCACCGCGTCGGCCTTGGTGTCGGCCAGGGCCTTGCCGCAGCCGCTGGAGCCGGTGCAGGCGGTCATGCGCGCCAGAGGCTGGTCGATTGAACACAGAAAGCCAAGCTGCGCCAGGCGTTCGGTCACGGCGCGAGGTTTTTCAATGTTGGGCAGCAGCACGCCCTGCCAGGGGGTGAAACGCAGCGTGCCGTCGCCGTATTCACTGGCCAGTTGCGCGACACCTTTGAGCATCGTCGCATCCAGGCGACCCAAGGGCGCGATAGCGGCGACATAGTACTGATTTTTTTGCGCTTGTGGATAAGTGCCGAGGTGCTGCAAAGCGCCACTGGGCGGGCGGTTGAAGCCATCGGAGGGCAGCAGCGGCAGTGTTAGACGACGCAATAAGTTATCCACAGACAGATGCCGCATACGCGTCTGTTCCGGCGTGGCGATGTCCAGAAACGCTTCCAGCACGGCCACCACCAGTGCATGGCCCTGGTCCAATGGCACGGCGGCCAGCGGCGCATCCAGCCCCGGGCAACCCGCTAGGCCGAAGGCCAGAAGCGTCTCGCCCTCCCGCACGAACGCCGACAGCCACAGGTCATGGTGATGTTCGAGCATCGCCAACGCCTCACCGCCATCCAACTGCACGGCGAACTTGGCCGACAGCTCATGGAAACGCGGGTGGTTTTGCAGCGTATTCAGGATCTGTTCGGCCAGCGGGCGCGTGTCGAAGAGCATCTGCGGGTCGATACCGGCGCTGGGACTGAGCATCAGGTTGCGCACGTCGTCGCCGGCGGCATTGCTGGGGCCAAGGTCGGCTGCCAGCAACATCGCGATCAACGCGCCCTCTTCGGCGCCAATTCCACGAATCTGCAGATTGGCGCGGTTGGTCGCCTCGATTACCCCGCCCGCATAGGCCTGGGCGGCATCCGCCACCGCGTGGGCTTGGGCGGCAGTGATCGAACCACCGGCCAATTTGATCCGACAAATGCCGCCGTCCAACGCCTGGACAATACGCAGCAACCCCGGACAAGCCGAGGGGCGCAAGGTATTCACAGCGGGCGTTGGGTTCACGGGGCTACCGGTTGATGGGTAAAGGCGCGGTATTATGCCTGCTTTGTCCGGCGGCATGAAAAGCCTGCCCGTCGGATGTCGTTCAAGGAATTGTTATGTCGCCCTGGCTGACGGTTGTAGGCATCGGTGAAGACGGCTTCAAGGGGCTGGGCAGGAATGCCCGGCATGCCCTGTTGCGCGCCACGCGGATTATAGGTGCTCAGCGCCAGTTGGACCTGTTGCCGGTGTGTATTCGCGGCGAGCGTGCGTTGTGGCCGAGCCCGTTTTCCCTGGAGCCGGTGCTGGCTCGACGTGGCGAGCCGGTGTGTGTGTTGGCCAGTGGGGACCCGATGTTCTATGGCGTGGGCGCGAGCCTGGCGCGGCAGGTGGCGGCTGAAGAGCTGCTGATTTTGCCGGCGCCTTCGTCGGTGTCGTTGGCGGCGGCGCGGTTGGGCTGGCCGTTGCAGGAAGTGGTGACGTTGTCCGTGGTCGCCCGGCCGTTGGCGGCGCTGAATGCGCATCTGGCCAGTGGCGTGCGCTTTTTGGTGTTGAGCAATGACGGTCGCAGTCCGGCTTTGATTGCTTCGCTGCTAAGCGAATCCGGGTTCGGTGCTAGCCGTGTGTCTGTGTTTGAACACTTGGGCGGCGCGGATGAGCAGCGCATCGACGGGTTGGCGCACTCGTGGGAACACACCTCGGTCGCCGATTTGAACCTCGTCGCCATCGACTGCCTGGCCGACGCCCATACTGCGCGCCTGTCGCGTCTTGCAGGTTTGCCGGACTCAGCCTTTAAACACGACGGCCAACTGACCAAACGCGATGTGCGCGCCATGACCCTTGCCCGTCTTGCGCCGATGCCCGGCGAACTGCTGTGGGACGTGGGCGCGGGCAGCGGCTCCATCGGGATCGAATGGATGCGTACTCACCCGAGCTGCCGCGCCCTGGCGATTGAAGCGGATAAAGGTCGCCAAGGCCTGATCGAACACAACCGCGACGCCCTGGGCGTGCCGGGCCTGCAACTGGTTCGCGGCAAAGCGCCCGAGGCTTTAAGCGGCCTGGAGGCACCGGACGCCATCTTCATCGGCGGCGGCGTCACCCGCAACGGTGTGCTCGACACCTGCTGGCAACACCTGCGGCCAGGCGGGCGCTTGGTCGCCAACGCCGTGACCCTGCAAAGTGAAATGACCCTGATGGACTGGCGTGCGCGGCATGGCGGCGACCTGACGCGCATCCACGTGGCCCAGGCGCAGCCCTTGGGGGAATTCGATACCTGGCGCCAGGCGTTGCCGATCACCTTGCTGGAAGTGGTCAAGCCGCTATGAAGCGCATCCTGTTGTTGGGCGGTGTGACTGAAGCGTTGGCCATTGCCCGTGCGTTGGGCCCGGAACATATCTACAGTTTGGCCGGTGTGGGCCGAGTGCCGACTGACCTGATATGCCGAGTGCGGGTGGGTGGTTACGGCGGGCCCGAAGGCTTGGCGCAGTTTGTTCGGGATGAGGAGATTTGCCTGATTCTCGACGCAACCCATCCGTATGCAGCACAAATCAGCCGCAATGCGGCCGAGGCCGCGCAGTTGAGCGGCGTCCCCTGCTGGGCCTTACGCCGCCCGGCGTGGCAGCCGCAGGCGGGAGATGATTGGCGCGAGGTCAGTGATTGGACCGCGTTGATTGAAGCGCTCAAACCCTTCAAGCATCCACTGTTCACGTTGGGGCGTGAGCCATTGCAGCACCTGGATGAAATCCCACCGGAGCAGTTCTGGACGCTGCGCGCGCTGGATGTGTACCCGGGCAATGAACGCTGCGAAGTGATTGGCGCGCGCGGGCCGTTTTTGATCGAGGATGAGCGGGTGTTGTTTGAGCGGCGTGGGATTGATGTGCTGATCAGCAAAAACAGCGGCAGCACGGCGACGGAGCCGAAGCTGGAAGTGGCGCGGGAGCGTGGAGTGCCGGTGTTGGTGTTGAAGCGGCCCGTTCTGGCTCAGGTAGATAGAGAATTTACCACCGTGCCTGAGGTACTACAGGCAATCAACGCTCTCTAACCACCACAAATCCCTGTGGGAGCGGGCTTGCTCGCGAAGGCTGTGTGTCAGTCACCAAATCTATTGGATGACACTGCGCATTCGCGAGCAAGCCCGCTCCCACACTTGGACTGTATTGTCAGGCTGCCGTCATCGTCGGTCCAAACCCCTCGTGCACACGATCAGCCAGCAACCGCGCCAGCTCAATCAACTGCGCAACGCAGAACAATTTCTCTCGGTTCAAATAACCCGCTAAATGGCCAACCATTTGGCCTTCTCATAAAAGCCGAATCCGCCTACAAACACTTCCGAACCAGCTGGCTGGCTCAGCCAAAAGCCCCCGCCCTAACCTCTCTCCTCGCGAATTCGCACCAGCATCCGCGATGGAGATGCACTGTTTTCACAGTGCGTCGCACTTGCCATGATGTATCCCAAGGAATACGATCCGAGATGATTGATTTCAATGAAACCATTGAGTTTGTCCAATGGCTGGAGGCCGTTCGGGATCCATTCGCAAAAGTGCGTGTTGTGAAGAGAATACGAATGGCAGAAGCCGGAAACTTCGGTGACTGTGAGCCTGTAGGTGATGGAGTGTCCGAGATGCGAATCCACTACGGTCCTGGGTATCGCGTTTACTTCACTCGTCGAAACAAGGCGGTTTATCTGCTGCTAGTCGGTGGTGACAAATCAACACAAAGCCGGGACATCAAGCGTGCAAAGCAAATTGCATTAAACCTTGGCAATGAGGAATGACTCATGAGCGAATCCTATACTCGCTTCGACGCGGCAAAATATTTGAAAACCCCTTTGGAAATGGCCGCCTACCTGGAGACCTGCTTTGAAGACGATGCAGGCGATGGTCTTTTGATTCGCACCGCTCTCAACGATATCGCCCGCGCCCAAGGCATGACCCAAATCGCCCGCGACGCCGGTCTCGGCCGCGAAAGCCTATACAAAGCCCTCTCCGCAACTGGCAATCCCGAATTCACGACTATCATGAAAGTCATGAAAGCGTTGGGCCTGAAGCTTCACGCCACAGCGATCTGATAGCACTGCGACACCAAACCACACCAGCCCTTTTTACTTATCCCCTACGATCAGGCTAAATACCCGCCTGATCGTTTAACCCTACGGATTGTCCGCCATGGCCCGTCAACGCTTTGCAATCGCCTGGATCGCCTGCCTTGCAGTGCTGTTCAACGCCTTTGCCATGCCGCTGGCCAGTGCGATGCAGCAATCCCAGGACCCGGTGCAGCAATTGTTGTGGGGCAGTTTCTGCTCGTCCAATGGTGCGACGCTCAAGACCATCGCCCTGGGCCAGCTGGAAATCCCGGCGCCGCAGCAGGACGATCACTCCACCATGCAACATTGCTGGTGTTGCTCGGGCTCGGCGCCGTTGGTGGCGTTGCCGGGGCATGTGCCGCAGTTGTACCTCACGCAATTCAACACTTCACAGAGCTTGCCGCCGCCCCGGCTGCAAAGCCCCACACCGCGCCAGCAATGGCCAAGCCTCAACCCCCGCGCCTCTCCAGCGGTCTGATTTTCTTCGCAAGTGAACTGCGTTTAGAACCGTTCTGGAGAACTGCCATGCTCAAATCTTCCCTGCTTCTGGCTGCGTTGTTGCTGCCGGTGTTCAGTGCTGCCAATGCCGAGGACTACAAGGCCGGCGACCTGGTGGTCAGCGAACCCTGGTCCCAAGAGTTGCCGCCGAATGCGCCGACTGTTGCCGCCTATTTTGTGATTCATAACACCGGCGAATCCCCGGACCGCCTGCTCAGCGTCGAGACGTCGGTGGCGGACAAGGCCGAGTTGCATGAACACGTCATGCAGGGCGACCTGATGAAGATGCAGCAAGTGCCCAGCGTCGCCGTGCCGGCCAAGGGTGACCTGACCTTCGCGCCGATGGCGTACCACGTGATGCTGCTGGGCCTCAAAGACCGCAGCCTGTTGGCCGACGGCAAGCAATTCCCGCTGACCCTGACCTTCGAAAAAGCCGGCAAGGTCGAGGTGGACGTGTCGGTGCAGAAAGTACCGCCGATGGCCGGCCACGAGCACAAGCACCCGCAATAGGCTGACATTCGATGGGCGCCCCTCGCGCCAGGCTCTCCCCGCACGCCCGCGTAAGGCGCGGCGGTTGGATCAGCCTGTTCGCCATGCTGATGATTTTTATCGGTCCGCTGATTTCCCAAGCGATGCCGATGGATCATCACGCCGGTATGTCGATGGACATGCCGATGGACCACGGCGACTCCCATCACCCCAAAGCCCCTGACGAACACCACGCCCTCTGGTCCAAGTGCGGCTATTGCGACCTGCTCTACAGCTGCCCCGCCCTGCCCGGCGGCGTTTCAACCTTCACCCTGAGCAGTCCGCCACCCGCCAACGCCCTCACCCCCGCCACGCGCCTGGGCCATGCCCGGCAGAGCATCTTCCCCGGCGCCCGCAGCCGCGCGCCGCCCATCGCTTCGTAAGCACTTCACAGCGTTACTTCACCCCGGCCGACTTTAGACAGACAGCCGCAGGCTGCTGGCCGTGTTGTTTACGATTGATTGATGGAATTTGTCATGTCCAGGTTTTCTGCTGACACCCGTTTGGGATGTACTCCCGTGTTCGCCGTTCTGTGCGGCGCACTGCTGGCCCCGGTAGCTCACGCCGACGAAAATGAACTGAGCCCCACCGTCATCACGGCGATCGCCCCCAGCTCACCGCTGACCGTGATCACCAACCCGAAAGACCCGCGCCAACCGGTGCCTGCCAGCGATGGCGGCGACTACCTCAAGACCATCCCCGGCTTCGCCCTGGTGCGCAACGGCGGCACCAATGGCGACCCGGTGCTGCGTGGCATGTTTGGCTCGCGCCTGAACATCCTCACCAACGGCAGCATGATGCTCGGCGCCTGCCCCGGCCGCATGGACGCGCCCACTTCGTACATCTCACCGGAAACCTACGACAAGCTCACCGTCATCAAAGGCCCGCAGACCGTGCTCTGGGGCCCTGGAGCGTCGGCTGGCACCGTGCTGTTCGAGCGTGAGCCTGAGCAATTCGGCGAGCTGGGCACGCGACTCAACGCCAGCGTGCTGGCCGGTTCCAACGGGCGCTTTGACAAAGTCATCGACGCGGCGGCCGGTGGCCCACTGGGCTATGTACGGGTGATCGGCAACCAGGCCCATGCCGATGACTACAAGGACGGCAACAACGACACCGTCGCCTCGCGCTACGACAAATGGAACGGCGACGTCGCTGTCGGTTTCACCCCCGACGCCGACACCCTCTTGGAACTTACCGCCGGCCGTGGCGATGGCGAAGCGCGCTACGCCGGACGCGGCATGGATGGCTCGCAGTTCCTGCGCGAAAGCCTGGGGCTGCGTTTCGAAAAATCCAATATCGGCGACGTGCTGGATAAGGTCGAAGCCCAGGTCTACTACAACTACGCCGACCATGTGATGGACAACTACAGCCTGCGCACGCCCTCCGGCACCGGCATGATGGCCGGGCCGATGGCGTCCAACGTTGATCGCCGCACCCTCGGCGCACGGATCAAGGCCACCTGGCGCTGGGCCGATGTGCAGTTGATCAGCGGCCTGGATGCGCAGACCAACGAACATCGCCAGCGCAGCAGCATGGGTGTCGACACCTACAAGGACCTGCCACGGGTCAAGGATGCCAATTTCCATAACTACGGCGTATTCGGCGAACTCACCTGGTACGCCGCCGACCGCGAACGGCTGATCACCGGTGCGCGCCTGGACCGCGCCTCGGCCAAGGACTTCCGGCAAAGCACCGGCTCCGGCATGATGACGCGGCCCAACCCGACCGCCGACAACACTCGCGCCGACACCTTGCCTTCCGGCTTCGTGCGCTATGAACACGACCTGGCCGACAGCCCCACCACCCTCTATGCAGGCCTGGGCCACTCGGAGCGTTTCCCCGATTACTGGGAGCTGTTTTCGCCCAACACCGGCGCGAGCGGTTCAGTGAATGCCTTCGACGGCGTGAAGCCAGAGAAGACCACCCAACTCGATTTCGGCGCGCAATACAAAGCTGAAGACCTTGAAGCCTGGGCTTCGGGTTACGTCGGTCGGGTGCAGGACTTCATCCTGTTCGACTACCGCCCCGGCATGATGGGCACCACCTCCCAGGCCCGTAACGTCGACGCGCGCATCATGGGCGGCGAATTGGGCGCGGCGTACAAACTGACGCGCCACTGGAAAACCGACGCCACCCTCGCCTACGCCTGGGGCAAGAACAGCAGCGACGGCAAGGCGCTGCCACAAATGCCGCCACTGGATGCACGCCTGGGCCTCACCTACAGCGAAGATGACTGGAGTGCCGGCGCGCTGTGGCGTGTGGTCGCCGCACAAAACCGCATCGACCCGAACAAGGGCAACGTGGTCGGCAAGGACTTCGACAAGAGCGGCGGTTTTGGCGTGTTCTCGCTGAACGCGGCGTATCGCATCAACAAACACTTCAAGGTCAGCACCGGCGTCGACAACCTGTTCGGCAAGGCCTACGCCGAGCACTTGAACCTGGCCGGCAACGCCGGGTTCGGCTACCCGGCCAGTGACCCGCAGGCCATCAAGGAGCCGGGGCGCACGCTCTGGACCAAAGTCGATATGAGCTTCTAAAAGCATCACGGACATAAAAAATTAATGCCTTGCGGAGCCCCCGATGAGCACTCAAAAGATTTCCTTCTACAACCTGGCCTGGCGCTGGCACTTCTACGCCGGCCTGTTCGTCGCCCCTTTCATGGTGCTGCTGGCACTGACCGGCATCATCTACCTGTTCAAACCCCAACTCGACCCGCTGATGTACGGCGAACTGCTCAAGGTCCAAACCGCCGAGCACGCCCTGAGCGCCGACGAGCAACTGCAGCGCGCCAAAGCTGCTTACCCTAACGCTGCGATCAGCAAATACCTGCCCCCGGCCGACGCCACCAGCAGCGCGCAATTCGTGATGCACAACGGAGGCCGCGAAGTGACCGTGTTCGTCGATCCCTATCGCGGCACGGTCCTCGGCGAGCAGGACTCGAAATACAACCTGCAAGCCATCGCCCGCGCCCTGCACGGCGAGCTGATGATCGGCACCGTCGGTGATCGCCTGGTGGAACTCGCCGCCGGTTGGGGCGTGATGCTGGTGGTGTCGGGCCTGTACCTGTGGTGGCCGCGCGGCAAGTCCTCGGCGGGTGTTCTATGGCCGCGCGTCAACAGTCGTGGCCGGGTGTTCTGGCGCGATATGCACGCAGTCACCGGTTTCTGGGGCGCGTCATTGCTGCTGGTGATGTTACTCAGCGGCATGACCTGGACCGGTTTCTGGGGCAAGCAATACGCTGATCTGTGGAACACCTTTCCGGCGGCAATGTGGAACAACGTGCCGCAATCCGATCAGCAGGCGCGAGTGCTCAATACGGCCAGTCACCAGACCGTGCCCTGGGCCATGGAAAACACGCCGATGCCGATGTCCGGCGACCATGCCGAACACATGAACCACGGCGCCCTGCACTCGGGTCCGGCGGCGCCCACCTTGCGCTTGCAGCAGGTGGTCGACCTGGCCAATGCAAGTCACGTCGAGCCCGGCTACAGCATCACCTTCCCCACCACCGCCGAAGGTGTATTCACCGTCGCGGTGTTCGCCAACGACCCCCGCAATGACGCCACCCTGCACGTGGACCAATACACCGGCAAGGTGCTGGCCGATGTGCGTTGGGAACATTACAACCTGGTCGCGCGGGCCACCGAGACCGGCGTGATGCTGCACGAAGGCAAGATGTTCGGCTGGGTCAATCAACTGATCGTGCTGCTGATTTGCCTGATGATTTTGCTCAGCGCCGTCAGCGGCATGGTCATCTGGTGGAAGCGTCGCCCTCAAGGCGGGCTGGGCGTTCCGCCGCTGCGCCATGACCTGCCGAAGTGGAAAACCGCGATGGTGATCATGCTCGCCCTGGCGATCATTTTTCCGCTGGTGGGTGCCTCGTTGATCCTGGTGTGGGCATTGGACCGCCTGGTGCTTTCACGCTTTTTTGCGCAACGTGAATCCGCCTCAGGTTCTGCATGAAACAGGCGAGATGCCCGGCACAGAGCCTTTCTGTAGCCTTGCGCGGACTTTGGCCGCGCAGCGAATAAGTGTTAACTTATAACACTTTCTGCGTTATCGTTGCTCGCCGCGCCCTGCGGCGAGTACTCCTCCTAGAAGACTGATCGACCGATGAACAAGTACCTTGCGTCCGGGCTGTGCCTGCTCGCCCTGCATAACAGTGCCCAAGCCCTGACCCTGCCCGCCAGCCCCGTCATCGCGCCCGCGTTGGATGACGAACGCGTCGACCTCAAGACCCCGACCACCGCCGGCTCGCGCTTGAACCTCACGTCGCTGCAAACCCCTGGCAGCGTCGAAAGCCAGACCGGCGCGCAGATCCGCGAACGCGGCGATGCCAGTGTGCAAGACGCAATCTCCCGCGCCACCGGCATCAGCCGCACCGGCACGCCGGGCGATGGCGGCACCTCGTTATCGGCCCGTGGATTTACCGGCCAGGGTTCGGTGATGCAGCTGTACGACGGCAACCGCATGTACATGGGCATGGGCACCTCGACTTTCCCGGTGGACACTTGGTCGGTAGAGCGGGTGGACGTTTTACGCGGCCCAGCCTCGGTGCTGTATGGCGAAGGCGCCACCGGTGCAGTGATCAACACCGTGCCGAAAAAGCCGTTTGCAGGCGAGATCGAAAACCACATCCGCCTGGGCTACGGCTCCTATGATCGCCAGCAGCAAGCCCTGGACAGCGGCGGCTCACTGACCGATACCCTGAGCTATCGCCTGAACCTCAATCGCCTGCGCAGCAACGGTTTCATCGACCGTGGCGACTCCAGCAGCGACTTCGTCAGCGGCGCCCTGCGCTGGCAGGCGGCGGACAACCTGAGCTTTACCCTGGCCAGCGACTACGGCGACCAGCGCCCGCAGAACTACTTCGGCACGCCGTTGATCAACGGCCAATTGCACAAGGGCCTGCGCGACAAGAACTACAACGTCAGCAACGACACCCAGCACTACAACGACCAATGGACGCGCCTGACCAGCGAGTGGCAGATCAACGACAGCGTCAGCGCCACCAACGAGCTGTTCTACCTGAAAAACCAGCGCCGCTGGCAGAACGCCGAGAACTACAACTTCACCAACGGCCAGCTCACACGCAGTGGCAACTTTGGTATCAAGCACAATCAGGAGCAGGTGGGCGACCGCCAGACCTTCACCTTCAAGCACACGCTGTTCGGCCTCGACAGCCAGACCGTGACCGGCGTGGAATACAACCGGATTCGCTTCCGCCTGGCCAGTAACTCGCCGTTCACCGATACCTTTGCCGATGGCCAACCCATCGACATCAACCACCCGGAACCGGGGCAGTTTGCAAGCAACAGCGTGTTCCTGCCACTGTTCGCCACCACCACCAAAACCGTCGCCGGCTTCGCCGAAAACCGCCTGCAACTCACCGACCAACTGTCGCTGATCACCGGCCTTCGCCGCGACTACGCCCACGTCGAACGTGAGGGCCTGCGCGATGGCAGCCAGTCCGACAAAACCCTCACCGGCAATAACTGGAAAGCCGGCCTGGTCTACGCGATCACGCCCGACACCTCGGTGTACGGCCAGTATTCCACCAGCACCGACGGCGTCGGTGGCCTGATCTCCCTGAGCCCGAGCCAGCAGCAGTTCGACCTGTCCACCGCCAAGCAGACCGAGATCGGCATCAAGCAAGCCTTCTGGGACCAACGCGGCGAATGGACCTTGGCGGCTTATCACATCGTCAAAAAGAAACTACTCACCGACATTCCGGGTGACCCGGACCATCAGCAGCAAGTCGGCCAGCAATCCTCCCGAGGCCTGGAAGCCAGCCTCGACCTGCAACTGCCTCACGCCTGGGCCCTGCAAGCCAACGCCGCCATCGTGCATGCGCAGTACGACGACTTCAGCCAGGACGTCAACGGCGTGCAAGTCTCGCGCGACGGCAACCGCCCGGTGGACGTGCCACGCCGTACCGCCAACTTGTGGCTGAGCAAAGCCGTGACCGACGACATCCGCGCCGGTGCCGGTGTGCGTTATGTCGATGCCCGTTATGCCGACATGGCCAACCAGAACGAGCTGCCGAGCTACACCGTGGTCGACGCCAGCGTGTCGTGGCAAGCCATACGCAACACCACCCTGGGCCTGCAACTGAACAACCTGTTCAACCGCACCTATGCCGTCAGCCAGTACAACGACGGGCAGCAGTGGATCCTCGGCGAGCCGCGCTCATTCTTCGTGACCGCGGACTACAGCTTCTGATGACTTCACTCACCCTCACCGACCTGGCCTGGACGCCGTCGGACCACGGCCACTGCCATCACCGGTTCCAGCTGCGTGATGCAAGCCTGCAGGTCGGTGCGGGAGAGTTCGTCGGGCTGATCGGGCCCAATGGCAGCGGCAAGACCAGCCTGTTGCGCTGCGCCTACCGGTTCAGCAAACCGGAACAGGGTGATGTGCGGCTGGAACATCGGAACCTGTGGAAGCAGAGTTCAAAATGGTGTGCGCAGCGCATCGCGGTGGTGCTACAGGAGTTTCCCGATGCCTTTGGGCTGCGGGTCGATGAAGTCGTCGCCATGGGGCGCACGCCGCACAAGGGCGTGTTCGATGGAGACACCTTGCATGACCGGCAACTGGTGCAAAATGCGTTGGCGTCCGTCGGCATGCAAGGCTTCGAAGACCACGCCTTCGCCACCCTCTCCGGTGGCGAAAAACAGCGTGTGATCCTCGCCCGCGCCCTGGCCCAGCAACCGCAACTGCTGATCCTCGACGAACCCACCAACCACCTCGACCCACGCTATCAGCTTGAACTGCTGAGGCTGGTCAAGCGCCTCAACATCGGCACTCTGGCCAGCATCCACGACCTGAACCTGGCCGCCGCCTTCTGTGATCGTCTGTACGTGATCAACCACGGGCGCATCGTCGCCAGCGGTACGCCCCATGATGTACTGACCGCCGAATTGTTGCGCGAGGTGTTTGGCGTCGAAGCACTGATCGACACCCACCCTTTGTCCGGCTACCCCCGAATCACCTGGATAACCCAACCATGATCCTGCGCTCCCTGCTATCTCTCGCGTTGCTGTTCGGTATTGCACAAGCGTTCGCCGAAGCGACCCATTACCCGGTCACCATCAAGAGCTGCAACCGCGACGTGACCTTCCAGGAAGCGCCGAAACACGCAGTCAGCCACGACATCAACATGACCCAGATGATGCTCGCCCTGGGCCTCAAACCGCGCATGGCCGGCTACAGCGGCGTGACCGGCTGGAAGTCAGTCACCCCGCAAATGGCCGAGATCCTCGACGGCCTGCCGGAGTTGGCGAGCAAGTACCCGTCGGTGGAAACCCTGCTCAACGCCAACGTGGACTTCTTCTTCGCCGGCTGGGACTACGGCATGCGCGTGGGCGGCGACCTCACGCCAAGTACCCTGCAACCCTTGGGCATCAACGTGTACGAGCTGACCGAATCCTGTGCCTTCGTGATGAAACGCCCGGCCGCGACGCTGGAAGACACCTATAACGACCTGCGCAACCTGGGCAAGATTTTCGACGTGCAGGACCGCGCCAATACGCTGATCGCGCAAATGCAGGCGCAGGTCGACGAGGTGCAGAAAAACCTGCCCGAAGGCAAACCCCGGGTGTTCCTCTACGACAGCGGCGAAGACCGAGCCATGACCTCAGGCCGCCTCGGCATGCCCCAGGCGCTGATCGAGGCGGCCGGTGGGCGCAATATTCTCGATGACGTCGATGCCAGCTGGACCCGCGTCAACTGGGAAACCGTGGTGGAACGCAACCCGCAAGTGATCGTGATCGTCGACTACAGCGAAATCACCGCCGAGCAGAAGCAGGCGTTCCTGATGAATAACCCGGCGCTGCAAGCGGTGGACGCGATCAAGAACCAACGGTTTATCGTGATCCCTTACGTACAAGCCACGCCGGGCATCGATAACGTACTGGCCGTCGAGACGCTGGCCAAGGGGTTTCACGGCGAATGATCAGCCGTCGCTATGCCTTGCTGCTCATCGTCCTGGCTGTGGTGCTCTTCGTCTCCTGTGTCATCTCGTTGGGCTTCGGCCCGGCGCGAGTGCCGGTCGAGGTGGTGTGGCGGATCGTGGTGTACAAAACCTGCGGCATCGGCGAGGTGAACTGGCCCGCCGGGCAGGAACACATTGTTTGGCTGATCCGAGTACCACGCATGTTGCTGGGCGCGTTGGTGGGCGCCGGGTTGGCATTGATCGGCGCGGTATTGCAGGCCGTCACGCGCAACCCGCTGGCCGACCCGCACCTGCTCGGCGTGACCTCCGGCGCCACCCTCGGCGCGGTGATTGTGGTGCTGCATGTGGGCGAAGTCGTCGGCTTGCTCACGTTGCCCATCGCCGCCTTTATCGGCGCACTGCTGAGCATGCTGGTGGTGCTGGCAGTGGCCAGTCGCAACGGCCGGCTGGAGAGTGATCGCCTGCTGCTGTGCGGCGTGGCGGTGTCGTTTGTAATGATGGCGGCAGCCAATCTGCTGTTGTTCATGGGCGACCATCGCGCCGCCTCAGCGGTGATGTTCTGGATGCTCGGCGGCTTGGGCCTGGCACGTTGGGAACTGCTGTCGATTCCCGCCGCCACAGTGCTGATGGGCCTGTTGGTACTGGTGGGCATGGCCCGCCCATTGAATGCACTGATGGCCGGCGAACAGACCGCCGTAACCCTGGGCCTGAATGCGCGCAACGTGCGGCTGAAGGTGTTTCTGGTGGCCTCGCTGATGACCGGCGTGCTGGTCTCCATCAGTGGCTCCATCGGTTTTGTCGGCCTGATGATCCCGCACATTGCCCGGCGCCTGGTGGGCGCCGAGCATCGGCAGTTACTGCCGGTGTGCGGGCTGCTCGGCAGCCTGTTCCTGGTCTGGGTCGATGTGGCTGCGCGCACGCTGATCGCCCCCGAAGACCTGCCCATCGGCGTGGCCACGGCAGCGATAGGCGGGTTGTTTTTTATCGGGTTGATGCGCAGGCGCTGAGATTAGAGTTCGTCTTTTGCACGCCCATACCAGGGTTCGCCGGATTCCCGACTCAGCTTTTCCCATTCAGCTCCCAGCACCCCTCGCCGTTTCCAAAAGGCGTCCGTCGTCAATACCGACAGGTTGCCCAAACGGCACAAGTTGCTGACCAATGCACTGGGCGAAGGCGCGGGCCGGGCGCTGAGCAGTGTCGACTCGGCGCTCGACACAGCGGGTACGTATTTGAGCAGGCCACCCCCCCGGCAAGACAGATAGATGCATTGGGCGTCGGGAAGATTACTGATGTACACCGACAAGTAACTGTTCAGCGCCTGAGTGGAGACAAAGTTGGGCTGTAAACTGATGTCCAGCGGTTTGAGACTGCTGGTGTACGGGATTGCCTTGAAGAACGCATGCACCGCAGCAATTTTGTAGTCATGCAGGTCGTGACCCGCCGGTATGTTGAACCCGGCGTGCCCGAGCCAGAAGAACCACTCCAGCGTACTGTTGCCACGCCCGGACCGATCTTCGACCGGGTCAATCGCAACAAACCCCGATAGCCGTGGCGGCATAAGCAAGGCCCCGAGATACGTCTTGTCGCTGAACGTTCCAATCAACTGCTGGGCATAACGTGCGGCGTCATCGGCAAAGAAGAACAGTGGCCCGCAGAACGAATGGAAATAGGGGTCATTGGTAAAGGTGTGGGGCGCCCGCTTGGGTTGCCACTGCGCATTGACACGCTCCTTGCGCCCCCATATTTCACTGGTGAGCCGGATTTGCAGTTCACCGACCTCCGCCAACTTGGCTACATAGTCACGCACCGTCAGCGTGCCATCTCGCAGTTGCGTTGCGTCCTGACTCACCTTTTCCAGGCGTTCCGACACGGACGCCTTCTTGGGCACGGTATACCAAAGCAGTGCGCCGTCAGCGCACAGCAGGTACAACGGCAACGTGTGCCCGTTGCGAGGCGTGGTCATGAACAGCAGCGCTTGGGCAATCCTCGCCGGTGCGAAAAAATGCTGGGCCATTGCATCGTCAGCCGTAGCGATCGTTTCGGTCGACGCACACAAATACACACCAACGATCGAGTAACCCTGTGGGACTGTTCCGTTAAGGAAGATCGCCGCCAAATGCTCATGGCTATCTCTGAGCACGGGCAGGGTGGCCATGTAAAACTCCCGTGCGAAGGCCCTGAGTACATAACCGATAGCAACACGCGCCTGTGGCTGCCAATGGCGCTGAACGTGCCGGACGGCATCCAGAGCCCGGGTAAAAGTCGGACCGCACGGCGAGTGAGCTAACGTCGACCTAACCTCCCATGGCTTGACCTGGTATTGATTCAGCGCAAACCTGGGTCTTAACAGCCTAGGGCTACCCCACAGGGTATCGCCCTGCACCACGCGCAACTCGCCGGCTCGGACGACGCTTTCAACGAAGTCCTGAGGCAGCAAGGCTTGGGTACGCATTTTCTGTTCGGCGACGTTGCCAACGAGGTCGCCTGTGTATCGGCTATTCAAATTCAGGGCTTTTTTGAGCAGCCCCTCATCAATGGAGTCTGACAGCTGATAGCTGAGTATCGAACCGCTGGGGCCGAATACGTATTGGCGTTTTATTTTAGTGGTCTGGCGCAGCAGATGAGCCAGTACCTCAGTGGGAATCATGCTTTGGTAAACGGCTTTTTGCGTCGGCGACAGCAGTATTTGCACCTCTCGTTCCGGTAACGACCGGTAGCTCGCGACAAGGGTACTGCCGCCTGGGTAGAGCCCGCTGGCAATCGTAGCATCGGGGTAGATCCAGCTCAGCGTTGCGCCCTGAGGAGGAATCAACAGGGGCTCTGTTGCTACAAACAGCCCATTGAGCAACTGGAGGATGACCCCGCCATACGTGCGCCTCTGCCCACTGCCCACCAATGCCTGCGCGTGGCGCGCGGCGTCATCGGCAAACGCGAAGCACGGGGTCAAGCGGCGCGGCGCAATGTGTTCATAGCCGTTCCAGGCAGTACCGACCAGCCCCGCCTTGTCCCAGTACTGGCTGACACGCACCACTTGCAGGTCACCTCTGGCCGCCCAGTCGCGGATAAACGTCTGCGGTGTCTTCACGCCGGAAGCCAGTTGGGTCCTTGCATCCCCCAGTAATTTGTCGGCCTCCCCCCCCCTTTCCACGTTGATGGGTGACGGTGTGTACCGTAATAACGCGCCATCCAGCATGGAAAAGTAAATCGCCAGGCTTGTCTTTCGGTCCTCCATAGCGTGAGTGAGCGCGGCCAACAATACGTCCGGCATGACGAAATACTGCGTCAGCCAGACAGAAGCGCCCGAGAGCCAGTGAGGCGCCCATTGTTGTGAGCGGAATATTGCATACAGTTCAAACCCCTCGGGCAGCCGGTAGATTTCCCGGCGGTGCACACGGGGAAACAGACTGTTCAGTTTGAACAAAGCTTCTACGGAACGCGCACCCACCACTTCGGTGGCGATGAACTGCGGCCGGCTTTTATGCTTGAGCACAAAGGCAAAGCACTCATTTTCCGGCAACCGACGTCCCTGCGCCCGCTTTTGCAGGTCTCGGGCCGCTTCATCGGAGCTGGTAAAGATACCGCCATAGATCACGTAATCAGGTGGACCGGATTGAGGAGCATAAGTGAAGTTGGGTGACCAATCGCTATAGACCACCGAGCGCGGCCCCCACAACGCATTGCCCTGAACGATCTTGAACTCCCCAGCCACGGCCAGGCGCCGTACCCAATCGCCCGGCCGGATCTCACCGCGATCGAGGCGCCGCCCCAGGCTGTTCTCCCCGGCACCAGGCGCGATATTGGCCAGCAGCAACGCTTCTTCAGGCGACTGATTCGGCGTGTACTCCAACAGGCAGTCCTCAGCCCCGGACAAGTACGCCACCCGTCGATCCTGAATGATCGAGTACATCTCTTCGGTGGAAAACACCTGCAAGTTGATCAAGGCTTCGTCCTGTGACCAGCCCCGCTGTTTAACCCAATCGGGGTCGACCATAGACAGCGCTGTGTGGGAGCCGTAACGGGCATACAGCTCATAAGGCTCTGGCGGAATCAGCGGGCCTGATTCGTTCACCGGAAAAAACAGCGTGGACGCAAAAGGATGCACGACACTTTCCAGCGGTTGGGTGATCACAAAGCGACCATCTGCGTCCCTTAGTACATACCCGCCATAGTAAAAACTGCGCTGTTGACCGACTTGCTCATGGGCATACACCGCCGCATCACGGGCGGAGAAAAACGAGTGACTCAGTGTGGCCGAGTAAAGTGGGCTCAACAACGCCGAGCGGTTGTCCACCCTGCCGGTCTCACGCCACAGCCCGCCGGACTGCGCAACCCACAACTGTGTGGCGTCGATCACCCTGCGCACATAGTTGCGCGGGCTCAAGGTGCCAGCAATCAGCGCCGCCTGGGCGCCGTTATCATTGATCGTACCGTCACTCGCGCGCTTGAACAGCTCGGTGGACAACGCCGCCGAAGGCACCTTGAGTTGAAGTAGGGTGTGGTCCAAGGCGCGCATGTACAAATCCAGCCCACGGCTGGGAGCGTGTAACGCCTCAGTGCTTTGCCCCAGTTGAATCGCCGCGACCACCTGTGCCGGGGAGAAAAACGCACTGGAGAGCCAGTCTTCCCGGGCCGACACTTCCTCTTGGGCATACCAGTCGCTGAAGTAAATGGCCTCCAGGCGATACTCGGAGGGCAATTGCGGCGTACCGTCAGCCCCATTTGGAAACACCGCATCCATCGCAAACAAAGGTGCGCGCCTGGGGGATGCCAGCGTTGCCACGTAGCGTTCCTGGGTGAGGTGCTTGAGCACAAAACCGACCTGCCCCTCTTGCGCCGGCGAAGGTAGCGCCGTCATCACCGCCAGCTTCGCCTGATCAAAGACGCTTGAACACAACGGTTGCTCGGTTACCTCGGAGGAAGTAAAGGGTTCGAACACCACCCAATCGGCGGGTACCTGCCCGACAGAGCCGCCCCACCACTCGGTTGACACGATAAAGCTCAGCGAACCGAAGCTGGAAACCTTCTTGATGAACTCGTCAAAAGGACCATAAACCCCGACAGGATTGTTGGCTGGTTTGCCGGCCTGCACCCACAACGCAAAACTGAATTCCGCCGGCGAACCGCTGGGGGTGTGACGAATCAGCGAACCGTCCGGGCCAGACAAGTAAGCCGACGGAAAAAAGTCTCGATCATGCACATCCGAGTAAAAATCCGTACCGGAGAAAAAGCCCAGAAATGCCTTTGTCATGCGCTCATCGAAACTGGGGTTTCGGCTCATGATCAGCGCATGTTGGGCAGGATGGGAGTGGTAACTCGCCACACAGGTATAGCCCTGTGGCTGTTGATAGTAGCCGTCAGCTCCCACGGCCAAAATATCGCGCAGGTCAAATTGCATGACCCCACTTTGAAACGGGTAACTCGCGAAATACAGGCCGGCTGAATCGCGCAGAATCACCCCGCCGTACTCCACATCACGGCGTTCGCCGATGTGTGTATGTGCCCAGTAGGCCGCATCTGTCTCCTTGATAAATGCCGGACTTAACGTGGGCAGCCTTGCAGCCCCTCGGTTCGAACTGGCGGCCCGCTCTTCGCGTGACAATCTGATAGCCATCATAGCTCCTTGCAAAAAAACGCCAGGACACAATGCCCTGGCGCTTCATTCTGGGCAGCGGGCGAAGCTTAGAATCGGTAGATAAGTAGTCAGGACGGTCGTGAGCGGCTGGCACCTACTGCTGGCGTAGCTCCATCAGGTACCGTGACCACACATGCCCGCGAGGCTGCCAGAATCTGTCCGGTTCCAAGACGTACAACTTGCCGGAACTGGCAAGGGTGGTGATGACTTGACTGGGCTTATCGGTGAGGCGATACGGCCAGTCTTCGCGCAGCAGCTTGCTTTCACTCTGCTGATAACTGGGCAAGTACACCAACAACGCGCCGTTGCGGGGTGTGATGTAGTACCGGGCCGCCACCACGTTATCGGTACGCAGCATTTCTACAAACGCCCTGATTTCCTTTTGCGCTATAAAATTGATGGCAAGCGCTTGCTCATGCTGATCGCTCAGAGCTTCGCGCTCAGGTTCAAGCTTGTAGATCTGCTGCACGCCGATCACGTGATAGCCCGCCGGATATTTGGCTGATGGCTTGGGCTCACGCAGGTTCATCACATGACCGAACAAACGCTGGTATGCCAAGGTTGCGGCACGTAACCCCACCTCCACGATCGGCCCATTGTCCAGCACGGGGTCGGTGACCCAAAATGTGCTGGAGGGGGCAGTCCCATTGCCCAGGATCGCCCCCAGCCAGGCGTTGTTTGCATCATGGCGCAGGCGCCGCCAAAGGTAGCGCGCCGCGTCGTCAGCATGGGAAAACAGCGGTCCCAGGGCGACTCGCTCGTGAGCACCTGGGGTGTAGACGATGGCTTCACGGTCTTTCCAGCGCTGCGTGACCGGCCCCTGGCTCGCCCAGATATCCCCGGTGACCAGCACCTCGAGCACGCCTGCGCGGGCAACCTGGCGAACGTATTCGATGGGGTTGTACGAACCGTTGAGCTTTTTCACATAGGCCTGCAAACGGTTGTGCGAATCCCAGTCACTGTCATGCACCGTCGCCTGGTACTTGAGCAACCCACCGTCAGCACACGACAGGAATATCGGCAAGAAGGTGTCACCGCTGGCTTTGTATTCGCGCACGGTATTCAGCGCGCCGCGCAACAGGCTTGGGTTGACGAACGCCGCGTAGACCGGCGAAGCGCTCAGCTCAGGCGGTTGCAGGGCAGTTGCGTGCACATAGAGGCCCTGCAGGCTGCACCCGGGCGGTAATTGCCCGCCCAGCCACACTCGGCTGGCGGGGAACTGCAGGCCGTCGCTCCACACCGGCAGGCTGGCCATCCAGTGCCCGTTATCGGCCTTGATGATAAAGCCGAAGGTCAGTTCGCTACGTTCACCCGCCAGCTCATGCACGTAACGGCCGACGTCATCGATATGGCTGAACACCGGGCTGAGGGCGCGGTCAGCGATAGCGAAGTGGCCTCTGTGCGGCGCAACAAAACCATGGGCCGGCTGCCAGCCAGGCGGCAACTGCTGCACAGCCCCCCATAACTCACTGCCTTGCACCACCTGCATCGAGGCCGTCTTGAGCACCTGATTGACGAATTCGATGGGGGTTTTACTGCCGTCACGCAGTTGCTGCTCGATCAGGTTGCTCTGTGGGTCGTGGGGGGTGCCGCTAGCGGGTGCCAAGGCTTGTTGCAACGCCTGGCGATCCAGCGCCACCTGGCTTTTCTGCTGGGCCGTCAGCAAGTTGCTGTCAGGGTAGTCGCAGTTGAAACCGATCAATGAGCCATCGAGCCCTAGCAAGTACTCATGATTCCACAAATGATTGCAGGTGAACGCCTTGGCCAGCACGGCGGTAGAAAACATGCCGCGATAGACCGCCAGCTCGTCCTCATCCAACAGAAACGCCGGCAGCGTATCCACCCGCGAGCGGTAGCGCGCGACCAGGGTCATGCCAGGCGCCAAACGATCCAGTGGCACGTCCTCGTCAGGTAGAATCCATTTGGGGTCGAAGTCTTCCGTGGGCACCGGCATCGGTTCCGAGGCCACGAACAAGCCGTCCTGGCGCTTGAGGATCAGCCCGCCGAAGACACGTTCCCGCGCAGGCCCTAAGCGCATCTGGGCATACCGCACCGCATCGGCCTGGCTGAAAAACGCCGGGCTCAACACTCTGCGGTTAAAGTCGGCGTAGGGCAGCCAATCCACCGTGAGCGTGCCGGATTCATCCCAGCACTCATTGCCGACCACTACCCTCACATTGCACTGCACCACCACCTGTTTGACGAACGCCTGAGCCGTCAACAGGCCGCCGGCCAAGCGTGTATGCACGTCCTCGAATTGGCCGGATGTGTGTTTTTGTGCATCGAACAACGTCGTCGACACCGGCGCCTGGAAGCTTAGCAACGCGTTATCCAGGGTAGAGATAAATACCGGCAAGCTGGTCTCGCTGCTCGCCGGGCGCCAACGTTTGGCGGCGAGGAACGCGACGTACAGGTCGGCGGACGAAATGAAATGCGCCGCCAGCCACTGCTGCGGGTTCGACAACCCTTGCGGCATCCACTGCCGGGCATAAAACAACGCGTGCAGTGCGAAGCCGTCAGGGTACGCATAGGCGCCCTCATCTGCGGCGGAAAACAGGCTCGACAAGCTGAACAACGCAATATCCCGATCACTTGGCACACGCTGGGACACCACGTATTCAGCCTTTTGCGTGTGCTTGAGCACAAAGGCGAAGCAGGTTTGCGTCGAACCATGACCGCGAGAAACACGGCTATGCACATCGGCAACCGCCTCCTCGACGCTAGCGAAGATCGCGCCGAACGCCACCTGCTGCGGCGCTTCATGTGCCCGCGGCGGCGCAAACGCACGCCAGTGCAGGGGCAGCGCCCCCGGCGCCCCCCACAGGCTGCTGCCTCGCACAATGCGCAAACCCAGGGCCGCTAACAGATTGACGCTGTTCTCGGGCCGGACATCGCCAGCACCGCGCCGCCGCAGCATCACACTGCCGTTGGCGTCCGGCTCGAGTTGCTTCAACAACGCCAGCTCAGCGGCGGAACCACTGAGGTCGTAACCGAGCAACGCGTCCTCGGCGCTGGACAAGTACCCCACAGCGACCTGGTGCCGGTTGCCGATGAGGTAACGCAGGTCTTCATCGCCAAATAGCTGCCAGTCGACATAAGCCTCGTTGCGCGACCAGCCGTAACGCGCCATGCGCGTGCTATCCAGCAGCGCGAGCGCCGTGCACGACGCGTACTGCCCATACAGCGTGAAGCCCTGCGGCACGATCAAGTTACCCGCGTGGTCCGTCGGAAACAGTGCGCCCAGGTGGAACCGCTGCTCATAAAGACACAGCCAAGGCAGCGTGGCGACAAAACGTTGCCCGGTGGTTTGAAGGATTACCCCGCAATATTGTGCATCGCGCTGGAAGCCAACCTGCTCATGGGCAAACGCCGCCGCGTCATCGGCGCTCAGGAAATGTCGGCTGAGGATCAGCTTCGGATAGCGGAAGAACGGCACCCAGGTGCTGTCGACCGTACCTTCGACATCCCACATCAAACCTGCCTGCTGCACGGCTAGGCGCCCCGCCGCTGCTACTTGCCGCACGAATTGTTGAGGCGTCGAGTGCCGGGCGATAAGCGATGCCAGGTGGCCGTTGTCGGTGACGATGCCCGTTGGGGTCACACCGTAGAGCTGGCTCTCCAAGGCGTTGCCGGAAAAGGTGTACTTGAGCCGCGCACCGTCGCGGGTACTCAAGTAAAGCACGCGCAGCGGGTTCGTCGGCTGGCGCGATTCGGCAATGGCAGCCGCCAACTCCCCAGGCGAAATAAAGCTTTCATACAGCCAGTGTTGCTCGAGCTTCAAGCCCAGCGGCGGACGTGGCACATGGCAGACGCCGAAGGGCACGTAACCCGTCGGCAGGCCGTTGAAAACATGCAATTGATCAAATACCGGCAGGCCAGGACGCGGGGCGACAGGGCGGGTGACCACATAGGCGTCAGCCTTCAGCGACTTGAGGATGAACGACAACTGCCCCCCGCTCGCCGCTTGCTGGTCTTGACCATAAGTGGCGGCCGTATCGGCATGCTCAAATACCCAGCTGTAGACCGGCGAAACAGGTGCTGCAGAGGTAAACGGCTGGTAGGCGGCCCATATGCTCGGGATCTTGCCTAGGGAGCCACCCCAGGCGAGGCTGCTTTGCAACACATGCAACTCGCCCAGGCGTACCAGTTTGCGGACCATTTCAACCACACTGCCATCAAAGCCATCCAGCTGCGGCTTGAAGCTTCGCACACGCAGGGCCTCTCTCAGGAACCCGCTGAAATCGCGCTCCAGTTGAGTGTCGCTACGCACGTATTTGACCAGCGATTCAAATGGACTTGAGTAATACAAGGCGGGAATTTTAACGCCCGCGGCCAGGAAGCTCGCGGTGAACTCATAATTGGGCGTACTCAAATAGAGCTTGGCTTCATCATCCAGCGACAGCTTTTTACCTTGCTGCACCTCGTCGTCCGTCCGGCCCTCCAAACCCTGTTTCGCAGTCTCGAGGATATTCGGCATCAGCACCACAAAACCGGCATAACGATAACCGGTCGGCATGAACAACTCGGTGGCAATCGTACCGTCAAAGGTGAGACCCAATTGCTGGCTGAGCGCGGATTCGCCAATGGCGGCCGTCGATACGAAGAGGTCATCGTCACGCTGTAAAACATAGCCGAGCAGCAGTGCTTCCCGCGCATGAGGACGCTCGTGTAGATATCGCGCAGCATCATCGGCCGTGATAAAGGCCGGGCTCATGGTTTTTTGCAGTTGCTCAAAGGATGCCAGGGCCAACACGCCTTGCGTCGTCGGTTCTGTCGGCTTCTGATACGTCACGATCTCGCCAATCCCCAGCATGCGCTGGGCGAATTTCACCACGGGCAGGGTGCCCTCCCTCAGTTGATTTTCGATCGCCACGCCGTCAACACCGAGATACCGGGCTTCCGCATCCGTACCGGAATACCGGTAGGCCCAGAGCCGACCGTCCCAGCTACGCAGGACCAGGCGCATTTTAGGTTCGCTGCTGTACAGCGTGGGGGCCGTCCTGACTTGCTCGGCCACGGCGGCCAGCAGTGTCGGGGGAAAGAATGCCGGGCTCAGCCACCGCCCTGCGGTGCCCAGCCGGCAGTAGACGGCGCTGATGCGGAAACCGGACGGCAGCTTCACGCCGCCATCCGTGCGTTTGGGGAACAGTTGCGACGGGGCCGTCAATTCGCTGCGCTCCCAGGCCTGGGTGGGCACGACGTATTCATCTTTGCCGAGGGCCTTGAGCTGGTAGCCAAACACCGGTTCCGCACCTTCGGGTAAAAGATGCCCCAGACCCGAGGTCGGCAGGATTTTGGTAAACAGGGGTTGCATCCCTTCACTGCCCAACGGGTCGCCCAGCTTCCAGCTTCGGCCAACGCGCCCTCGCTCGCCGCCCCAGGCAGTGTTGGCCACGATGACCGTCAGTTCACCCGCCTTGGCCAGCAGAGGGATGAAATCGTCAAAGGCGTCCAGTTCCTTATACTTGTCCAACGCGATACGCGTGCGAAGTGCACGCTCCTCGGGCGAATTGCTGGTCACATATTTGAGCAGCCCCCCATCGGGCCCAGACAAATAGTGGGCAGGCACGACCGAGCCTAAATCGATGATGAATCGCGTGTCGTGGTAAGAAAAAAAACCTTTGATGACACTGCGTTGCGCCTCCGTCAGCAAGATGTTTTTAAACTTCTCGTCGTCGTCAGGATGTGAGTGATAAAACGCGTAGGGAGCATAGCCGGACGGCAGCAGCATCTTGCCCTTATCGTCCAAGGCAATCACGTCAGACGGGGAGAACTCATACGCGCCGCCGCGCAGAGGCGTCGAAGCATAAAAGCGGCCAGCTTTGCGAAGGATCGCGCCGCCGTATTCTGCATCGTGCTTGTCGATGCGTTGGTGCGCCCAGAATGCGGCGTCATCGGCGTTGATAAAGGGCCCTTCGAGTGCGAGCTTTTCCTCCAATGAAGGCGCGGGTGTATCGGATAGGTGCAGGTCGTCCCTGTTCATCATGTGCTCCAGTAAGGGGGGTGACTGAGGTTTCCCCCATCCTCGGTCCGTCACAGCCCGCACGTGCGCTACATAGTGTTGGTCAGCACCACAACGGCACACCGGCGCGCACGCACCACTTCGCCAGGCGCCACAATGGTGCAACCCTCGACTTGCCTTGCCCTGCGCCAACCCTGTCTGTAAGGCTTTTACGACTTCGGCACAGCCCTTGCTATCTCCTCTTCATCAGCCATCCAAGAAAAATCGGTCACGGAGATAGCACCATGAAGCGTCGCAGCTTGATCAAGGCTTTCACTCTCTCGGCATCCATTGCCGCCATGGGCATGACTTGGACGATCCAGGCCGCCGAGACCATCAAGGTCGGCATCCTGCATTCGCTGTCGGGCACCATGGCCATCTCCGAAACTTCGCTTAAAGACATGGCGCTGATGACCATCGACGAGATCAACGCCAAGGGCGGGGTGAACGGCAAGATGCTCGAGCCGGTGGTGGTGGACCCGGCGTCGAACTGGCCGCTGTTTGCGGAAAAGGGCCGCCAGTTGCTGACCCAGGACAAGGTCGCCGTCGTGTTCGGCTGCTGGACTTCGGTGTCGCGCAAATCCGTGTTGCCGGTGTTCGAAGAACTCAATGGCCTGCTGTTCTACCCGGTGCAATACGAAGGCGAAGAGATGTCGCCGAACGTGTTCTATACCGGTGCGGCGCCGAACCAGCAGGCGATCCCGGCGGTGGAATACCTGATGAGCGAAGAAGGCGGCAGCGCCAAGCGCTTCTTCCTGCTGGGCACCGACTACGTGTACCCGCGCACCACCAACAAGATTTTGCGCTCGTTCCTGCATTCCAAAGGTGTAGCGGATAAAGATATCGAAGAGGTCTACACCCCGTTCGGTCATGCCGATTACCAGACCATCGTCGCCAACATCAAGAAGTTCTCCGCCGGCGGCAAGACTGCGGTGATCTCCACCGTGAACGGTGACTCCAACGTGCCGTTCTACAAGGAACTGGCCAACCAGGGCCTGAAGGCCACCGACGTACCGGTGGTGGCGTTCTCCGTGGGTGAAGAAGAACTGCGCGGCATCGACACCAAGCCGCTGGTGGGCAACCTGGCGGCGTGGAACTACTTCCAGTCCGTAGAGAACCCGGTGAACAAGAAATTCGTCGCCGACTGGAAAGCCTACGCCAAGAAACACAACCTGCCGGGCGCCGACAAAGCCGTGACCAACGACCCGATGGAAGCCACCTACGTGGGCATCCATATGTGGGCGCAGGCGGCGGAGAAGGCCAAGTCCACCGACGTCGACAAAGTGCGTGAAGCGTTGGCCGGGCAGACGTTTGCAGCACCGTCGGGCTTCACCCTGACCATGGACAAGACCAACCACCACCTGCACAAGCCGGTGATGATCGGCGAGATCCAGGCTGACGGGCAGTTCTCGGTGGTCTGGCAGACCCAGGAGCCGATTCGTGCCCAGCCGTGGAGCCCGTACATTCCGGGCAATGACAAGAAGCCGGATTACGCCGTCAAGAGCAACTGATCCGAGGGGTGCCGGCACTTGAGGCCGGCACAATCCCTGTGGGAGCTGGCTTGCCTGCGATGCAGACGACTCGGTGTATCTGATACACCGCTATCGCAGGCAAGCCAGCTCCCACATTAGTTCGAGCAAGGCCCAAGAATATGCCCACTGCCCTGTACCGCTTCATCCTCACGGCCCTGCTTGTGCTGCCTTTGGCCGCACACGCCAGCGACGCCGAAGAATTTCTCGCCGCCAACCCGGCCCAACAAGCCAAGCTGCTCCAGGACTGGGCCGCCCAGCCCGATCCTGCACGCATCGAATTGGTGGACGCCCTGCAACAAGGCCAGCTCACGGTCAACGGTGAAACCAAGACCGTACGCCTGAACAACCGCCTGCGCAGCCTGATCGACAACGTCCAAGCCAGCCAACAACTGCTCGCCGCCGATCCCATGGTGCGTCTCGCTGCCGCGCAGACCCTGCAAAAAAGCGCACAACCCGCACAACTGAAATTCCTTGATCAGCAAGTCGCCAGTGAGACCAATGAGGAGGTGCACACTGCCCTCAGTCTGGCCCTGGCCAACCTGCAACTGGTCGACCCTGACCCCGTGGTTCGCCTTGCCGCTGTGCGCTTGCTCGGCAGCACCGGCGACCCACTGGCGCGTACCCGTCTTGAAGCCCTGCTCGCCCCCGGCGTCGAAACCGATGCCGCCGTGCATACCGCCGCCGAAACCAGCCTGGCCCAGGTCAAACGCAAGTTGATGCTGGGTGAAATCCTCGGGCAAGCCTTCAGCGGCATGTCCCTCGGTTCGATCCTGCTGCTGGCGGCGCTGGGCCTGGCGATCACCTTTGGCCTGCTCGGCGTGATCAACATGGCCCACGGCGAGATGCTGATGCTCGGCGCCTACTCCACCTATGTGGTGCAAATGCTGATGCAGCGTTATGTGCCGCAAGCCATCGAGTTCTACCCGCTGATCGCGCTGCCGGTGGCGTTTTTTGTCACCGCCGCCATCGGTATGGCGCTAGAGCGCACAGTGATTCGTCACCTGTATGGCCGCCCGCTGGAAACCTTGCTCGCCACATGGGGCATCAGCCTGATGCTGATCCAGCTGGTGCGCCTGGTGTTCGGCGCGCAGAACGTCGAAGTGTCCAACCCCGCCTGGCTGTCCGGCGGCATTCAAGTGCTGCCCAATCTGGTGCTGCCGTACAACCGGATTGTGATCATTGGCTTCGCGCTGTGCGTGGTGGTGCTGACGTGGTTGCTGCTGAACAAGACCCGCCTGGGCCTCAACGTGCGTGCCGTGACCCAGAACCGCAACATGGCGGCCTGCTGCGGCGTGCCCACCGGGCGGGTGGACATGCTCGCGTTTGGCCTCGGTTCCGGTATCGCCGGGCTGGGCGGCGTGGCGCTGAGCCAGATCGGCAACGTCGGCCCGGACCTGGGCCAGAGCTACATCATCGATTCGTTCCTGGTCGTGGTACTCGGCGGTGTCGGCCAGTTGGCCGGGAGCGTGATGGCCGCCTTTGGCCTGGGCATCGCCAACAAAATCCTGGAGCCGCAGATCGGCGCCGTGCTCGGCAAGATCCTGATCCTCGCGTTGATCATTCTGTTTATTCAGAAACGCCCGCAAGGACTCTTCGCACTGAAAGGACGGGTGATCGACTGATGAACCAGCCATTGATGCTCACGGCCACGCAAAAGGCCGGCCCGAAGGTAACGATCGCGGTGGGCGTGGTGATTCTCGCGCTGCTGCTGGCGCTGCCATTGTGTTCACTGCTGTCACCGGAAAACCCGCTGCATGTGTCGGCCTACACCCTGACCTTGGTGGGCAAGATTCTGTGCTACGCCATCGTCGCCCTCGCGCTGGACCTGGTGTGGGGCTACGCCGGGATGTTGTCTCTCGGCCACGGCCTGTTCTTTGCCCTCGGTGGCTACGCGATGGGTATGTACCTGATGCGCCAGGCGTCCGGCGATGAATTGCCAGCGTTCATGACCTTTTTGTCGTGGACCGAATTACCCTGGTATTGGGTCGGCACTCAGCACTTCCTCTGGGCCATGTGCTTGGTGGTTTTAGCGCCTGGCCTATTGGCCTTGGTGTTCGGCTTCTTCGCCTTCCGTTCCCGGATCAAGGGCGTGTATTTCTCGATCATGACCCAGGCGCTGACCTTTGCCGGGATGCTGCTGTTCTTTCGCAACGAGACCGGCTTTGGCGGCAATAACGGCTTCACCAATTTCCGCAGCATCCTCGGTTTCGGCATTACCGAACCGGGCACACGGGCGGTGTTGTTCGTGGCCACGGTGTTGTTGCTAGTGGCGAGCCTGTTCATCGGCTGGCGCCTGGCGCGCAGCAAGTTCGGCCGAGTGCTGACCGCCCTGCGTGATGCGGAAAACCGCCTGATGTTCTGCGGCTACGATCCGCGCGGCTTCAAGCTGTTCGTGTGGGTACTGAGCGCGGTGTTGTGTGGTTTGGCCGGTGCGTTGTATGTGCCGCAGGTGGGCATCATCAACCCCAGCGAAATGTCGCCGACCAACTCCATCGAAGCCGCCGTGTGGGTTGCTCTTGGCGGGCGCGGGACCTTGATCGGCCCGCTGCTGGGCGCGGGCGTGGTCAATGGAATGAAGAGCTGGTTCACCGTGGCCTTCCCGGAATACTGGCTGTTCTTCCTCGGGGCGCTGTTCATCATCGTCACCCTGTACCTGCCCAAGGGCGTTATCGGCCTGCTGAAGAAATGAGGAACGTCATGCTTGAACCTATTTTCGATGCAGGCAGCGGCCGCGATGCCATCGGTATTGGCCAGGCGGCCGGCAAGGGTCTCAACACCCGCCACGGCACCATCCTGAGCCTGGAAGACATCAGCGTCAGCTTTGATGGTTTCAAGGCGCTCAACACCTTGAACCTGTACATCGGCGTCGGCGAGCTGCGCTGCATCATCGGCCCCAATGGCGCGGGCAAGACCACGCTGATGGACGTGATCACCGGCAAGACCCGGCCCAGCCACGGCACCGCCTGGTTTGGCGAAAACCTCGACCTCACCAGCATGAGTGAAGTGCAGATCGCCCAGGCCGGTATCGGCCGCAAGTTCCAGAAGCCCACGGTGTTCGAGGCCCTCAGCGTGTTCGAAAACCTCGAACTGGCGCAGAAGACCGACAAATCCGTATGGGCCAGCCTGCGCGCACGCTTGAGCGGCGAGCAGAAAGATCGTATCGATGAAGTGCTCGACACCATCCGCCTGACCGCCTCGGCCCAGCGCCAGGCGGGGTTGCTGTCCCACGGCCAGAAGCAGTTCCTGGAAATCGGCATGTTGCTGATGCAGGACCCGCAACTGTTGCTGCTGGATGAACCGGTGGCGGGCATGACCGACGCGGAAACCGAATTCACCGCCGAACTGTTCAAGCGCCTGGCGGGCAAGCATTCGCTGATGGTGGTGGAACACGACATGGGGTTTGTCGGCTCGATTGCCGACCACGTCACCGTGTTGCACCAGGGCAGCGTGCTGGCCGAAGGGTCGCTGGAACAGGTGCAGGAAAACGAGCGGGTGATCGAAGTCTATCTCGGTCGCTGAGGAGAGATGAACATGCTGCAAGTCGACAAGCTGCACCAGTACTACGGCGGTAGCCACATCCTGCGCGGGCTGTCGTTTGACGTGAAGATCGGCGAAGTCACCTGCCTGCTCGGCCGTAACGGCGTGGGCAAGACCACCCTGCTCAAATGCCTGATGGGTTTGCTGCCGGCCAAAGAAGGCGCGGTGAATTGGGAAGGCCGCGCCATCACCGGGTTCAAGCCGCACCAACGCGTGCACGCGGGTATCGCCTACGTGCCACAGGGCCGAGAAATTTTCGGGCGGCTGACGGTGGAAGAAAACCTCTTGATGGGGCTCTCCCGCTTCCCCGGTTCGGAGGCCAAGGAAGTCCCGGCATTTATCTACGAACTGTTTCCCGTGTTGCTGCAGATGAAACATCGGCGTGGCGGCGATTTGTCCGGCGGCCAGCAGCAACAGCTCGCCATCGGCCGCGCGTTGGCCAGCCGCCCACGCCTGCTGATCCTCGATGAACCCACCGAAGGCATCCAGCCATCGGTGATCAAGGAAATCGGCGCGGTGATCAAGAAACTCGCGGAGCGCGGCGATATGGCGATCCTGCTGGTGGAGCAGTTCTATGACTTTGCCGCCGAGCTGGCCGACCAATACCTGGTGATGTCCCGTGGTGAAATCGTGCAGCAGGGCCGAGGTGAAAATATGGAAAGTGAGGGTGTGCGCGGCCTGGTAACCATCTAATCTGTAGCCTCCTAACGATAAGCTCTTTGCCATGAACCTGCCCGTTACTCCTGCCCTGTTCACCCCCAGCTGGCACGCCGAGCTGGAACTCGGCTACGCGCGCTTCGGCGACACTACGCGACCGGTGATGCGCCGCCACCTCGGCCCGTTGCGCGTGCAAAAACACCTGTACGCCGAAGGCCCCGAGGTGTGCCAGCACATCATCGTGCACCCGCCCGGTGGCATTGCCGGCGGTGATCGCCTGGACATCAGCGCCCATGTCGGCGCCGGCGCCTGGGCCCAATTGACCAGCCCTGGCGCCGCCAAGTGGTATCGCGCCAAGGGCCCTGCATTCCAGCAGCTCGACCTCACCGTGGAAGCCGGCGCCACGCTGGAATGGCTACCCCAGGAAACCATCGTGTTCAGCGCGGCTCAGGCCGAACTCACCACCCGCATCGAACTGCAAGGCGATGCGCGCTTGTTCTACTGGGACGTGGTTGCCCTGGGCCGCCCGGCCAGCGGCGAACGTTTCGACCTCGGCCACTTCCAATCGCACCTGGATATCTGCCGCGACGGCCAGTTGCTCTGGCATGAACGCCAGCGCATTGTGGGCGCCGACGGTTTGCTCGATTCACCCATCGGCCTGGATGGGCAACCGGTGTTTGCCACGCTGTTGCTGACGGCCGATATCGACCCTGAACTACTCGACACCTGCCGCGCCCTGCCCCACGCCGTGCGCGGCGACCTGACCCAATTGCCGGGCTTGCTGGTGGCTCGCTGCCTGGCCAGCGAAGCGCTGCACGCCCGCGCCTGGCTGATCGATTTATGGCGCCTGTTACGCCCCGCCGTGCTGGGCCGTGAAGCCGTCCCCCCCCGAATCTGGAGTACCTGAACCATGGACCTGACCCCACGGGAAAAAGACAAACTGCTGATCTTCACCGCCGGCCTCGTCGCCGAGCGCCGCCTCGCACGCGGGGTGAAGCTCAACTACCCGGAAACCATCGCCTACATCTCCGCTGCGCTGATGGAAGGCGCCCGCGATGGCCGCACCGTGGCTGACCTGATGCACTTTGGCACCACCCTGCTCAGCCGCGAACAAGTGATGGAAGGCATCCCGGAAATGATCCCGGATATCCAGGTGGAAGCCACTTTCCCCGACGGCACCAAGCTGGTCACCGTGCACCAGCCGATTGCGTGAGGCCTGATGATGATTCGTGACGCAACCCAACACGATTTGCCGGCGATCCGCGATATCTACAACGACGCGGTGCTGAACACCACGGCAATCTGGAACGAACAACCGGTGGACCTGGACAACCGCCAGGCCTGGTTCAGTGCGCGGCATGCCCAGGGTTACCCGATCCTGGTCTCAGTGGAAAACGGTGAAGTCACCGGTTACGCCTCCTTCGGTGACTGGCGGCCGTTCGAAGGTTTTCGCTACAGCGTCGAGCACTCGGTGTACGTGCGCAGCGACCAACGCGGCAAAGGCCTCGGCCCTTTGTTGATGGCAGCGCTAATCGAGCGCGCGCGCGCCTGCGACAAACACGTGATGGTCGCCGCCATCGAGAGCGGCAACCAGGCTTCGATCCGCCTGCATGAACGCCAGGGCTTCGTTACCACCGGGCAGATGCCGCAGGTGGGTATCAAGTTCGGCCGCTGGCTGGACCTGACCTTCATGCAACTGGCCTTGAACCCGGGCGCCGAACCGCCCAAGGAGTGACGTCGATGAACGCCGCGCAACTGCGTCGAGTCAATGCGGAAAGTTTTGCCCACTATCGCCTGGGCTTGATCGAGCTGTTGCTCGACGCGGTCATGCATGGCGCTTCCGTCGGCTTCATGGCCGACTTC
Organism: Pseudomonas sp. DWRC2-2; assembly: GCF_049897885.1. Lineage (NCBI taxonomy): Bacteria > Pseudomonadati > Pseudomonadota > Gammaproteobacteria > Pseudomonadales > Pseudomonadaceae > Pseudomonas > Pseudomonas sp. DWRC2-2. Next base: position 543,737 of record NZ_JAFCXD010000004.1, on the reverse strand, counting down.
GACGAGGCCCAGGCCCGCGAGTATCTGCGCGGCGTGCAGGCGAGCGTTGAAGACACCAGCCTGCTGCTCTGGGTGGTGGTGCGCGATGAACAGGTGATCGCCAGCGTGCAGTTGGCGCTGTGCCAGAAAGCCAACGGCCTCAACCGCGCCGAAGTGCAAAAGCTGTTGGTGCACAGCCGCGCCCGCCGCCATGGCCTCGGCCAGCAATTGATGACCACCCTGGAGCTCGCCGCTCGCCATCACAAACGTGGCCTGCTGTACCTGGACACCGAAGCCGGCTCGCCTGCCGAAGCCTTTTACCAGTCGCTGCGCTACACCAAGATCGGTGAATTGCCCGACTACTGCCAAAGCCCGGACGGGCGCTACAGCCCGACCGCCATCTACTTCAAGACCCTGGGACAACCTGCATGATTCCTGGCGAATATCAGATCCAGCCTGGCGACATCGAACTCAACGCGGGCCGCCGCACTGTCACCCTGAGCGTGGCCAACAGCGGCGACCGGCCTATCCAAGTGGGCTCGCATTACCATTTTTTCGAGACCAATGACGCGCTGACGTTTGACCGCGCGGCAAGCCGTGGCATGCGCCTGAATATTCCGGCGGGCACGGCGGTGCGGTTTGAACCGGGGCAGAGTCGTGAGGTGGAGTTGGTGGACTTGAGCGGTGGGCGGCGGGTGTTTGGGTTTGCCGGCCGCATCATGGGCAATCTGGAATAACGTGAGGACATACACATGAAGATTTCCAGACAAGCTTACGCCGACATGTACGGCCCCACCGTCGGTGACAAGGTCCGCCTGGCCGACACCGAGTTGTTTGTCGAAGTCGAACAGGACTTCACCGTCTATGGCGAAGAAGTCAAATTCGGCGGCGGTAAAGTGATCCGCGATGGCCAGGGCCAAAGCCAGTTGCTCGCCCATGAAGTGGTCGACACGCTGATCACCAACGCGCTGATCATCGACCACTGGGGCATCGTCAAGGCCGACGTCGGCCTGAAGAACGGTCGCATCCACGCGATCGGCAAGGCCGGCAACCCGGACATCCAACCCGGCGTGACCATGGCCATCGGCGCCAGCACCGAGGTGATTGCCGGCGAAGGCATGATCCTCACCGCCGGCGGCATCGACAGCCACGTGCATTTCATCTGCCCGCAGCAGATCGAAGAAGCGCTGACCAGTGGCGTCACCACCATGATCGGCGGCGGCACGGGACCTGCCACCGGTACCAATGCCACTACTTGCACTTCTGGCCCATGGCACCTGGCGCGCATGCTCCAGGCCAGTGATTCGTTCCCGATGAACATCGGTTTCACCGGCAAGGGCAACGCCAGTTTGCCGGAGCCGTTGATCGAACAGGTCAAGGCCGGCGCCATCGGTTTGAAGCTGCACGAAGACTGGGGCACCACCCCAGCGAGCATCGACAACTGCCTGAGCGTCGCCGATGAATACGACGTGCAGGTGGCGATCCACAGCGACACCCTCAATGAGTCCGGTTTTGTCGAAACCACCCTCGCCGCGCTCAAGGGCCGCACCATCCACACGTACCACACCGAAGGTGCCGGTGGCGGCCACGCGCCGGATATCATCAAGGCCTGCGGCTTCCCTAACGTGCTGCCGAGTTCGACCAACCCGACGCGGCCATTCACGCGCAACACCATCGACGAACACCTCGACATGCTGATGGTCTGCCATCACCTCGACCCGAGCATTGCCGAAGACGTGGCCTTCGCCGAAAGCCGCATCCGCCGCGAAACCATCGCCGCCGAAGACATCTTGCACGACCTCGGCGCGTTCTCGATGATCAGCTCCGACAGCCAGGCCATGGGCCGCGTGGGCGAGGTGATCACGCGCACCTGGCAGACCGCCGACAAGATGAAAAAACAGCGCGGCCCGCTGCCCGGCGATGGCCCCGGCAACGACAATTTCCGCGCCAAGCGCTATATCGCCAAGTACACCATCAACCCGGCGATCACCCATGGCGTGAGCCACATTGTGGGTTCCATCGAAGTGGGCAAATGGGCCGACCTGGTGCTGTGGCGCCCGGCGTTTTTCGGCATTAAGCCGACCCTGATCCTCAAGGGCGGCGCGATTGCCTCCAGCCTGATGGGCGACGCCAACGCGTCAATCCCCACGCCACAGCCGGTGCATTACCGCCCGATGTTCGCCAGCTTCGGCAGCTCGCTGCACGCCACCAGCCTGACCTTTATCAGCCAGGCTGCACAGGACGCCGGAGTGCCCGAAACCCTGGGTTTGAAAAAACAGATCGCGGTGGTCAAGGGCTGCCGCGAGGTGCAGAAAACCGACTTGATCCACAACGATTACCTGCCGGATATCGAGGTCGACCCGCAGACCTATCAGGTCAAGGCCGACGGGGTGTTGCTGTGGTGTGAGCCGGCGGAGGTGTTGCCGATGGCCCAGCGTTATTTCCTGTTTTAAGGCAGTAGCCCTGGCGCCCACGGCGCCAGGGCTCTGCTGGGGAATCGGCGGATCATCGTACCCGTCAACGTCACCAGCAACTGGCTGTACACCTCACTCAGGGTTGCCAATTCGGCGGTGTACTGCTCCTGGCTCATCACCTGCCCTTGCGCCAATTGCTCCGCCGTTTTGCCCAACACCTGGCCCGCCGACAGAATGGTGTCGCGCAACGCCTGCCGGTGCGGCGCGGACAGCACGCTGCCAGCCTGCCATTCCTCTTGCGCGACGATCAAGTCGGTCAGCGCACCAATTCTGCGTTCAGCGTCGCGAAAACGTTCGGCATAGGCGTCTCGGATATAGCTCTCCCAAAACGGCTGCTGCGCGACTTGCACGCTCAACAAGTCCCCCTGTTCGAGGGCTTCGATGTGCCTGTAGGCATTTTCAAGCTGCACCGGCGTGACATTAGGCTCGACAAACATCATGGTTCGGGACTGCCAAGGCAGGTCCAGCGCGGTCGCCAGCCCAGTGTGATAAGCAAGGTCGATCTCCACCTCATCAATGGTCGCCAGTGGCTCACCGGCCGCGTCATATTGGGTGATTATCAGGCTCTGCTCATCGTAGATCGGATACGGCATACCCGCGTCCTTGAGCTCACGCATCCTGGCCTTCGCAATTTTGCCCAACTCATCCAGGCGCGACTTGCCGATTGCCAAGCCAAGCAGTGTTTGCGTGCGCAACGGTTCATCAAGAATGCCGCGAGCTTCTTGCACCAGCACCTCGACCCCCATCGCATTGAACAACTGCGCCCCAGCATCCACGCAGGTGGTGGGCGCCAGCGCCATCAGGAACAGGTGCTCGCGCAAATCCGTGTCGGCCGCCATCGCCTCCAGCATTCGCCACACCTTGGCCGTCAGTTGCTCCTTGTAGTTCGGCTCCAGGGTATCGGAGGACGTGCTGAGTTTTTGCAGTTCGTTAAAAAAGGGCTCGGCGCCTTCGGCCTCTTCAACCGCATTCCAGACGGGCAGTTTTTCCAGCCACTGCTCCGGCGTCAGACCCGCCATCCAATGCCCGCTGCCCTGTGACCGACGCGGCGGGAAGACACGCCCGGGATCCAGCCCGATAGACTCCATATACAGCTTGAGTTTTGCAGACACCTCGGGCGATACCTGATCATGGCTGACCGCCGTCCTGGCAAGTGTCTCGGCCCGCTCGGAACCCGGCGCCACCTCTGGAATCTGACTGAGCGGGTTGTACGACAGGTCGAGTACGAACTCCCGCGACCGATGCATGGCAAACAGGCCCGTGGGCCACTGGCTCAGTTCGCAACTGGCTAACATCAAAAATTTCAAGCGCCCCATGCGGCTGATATCGAGCGGCATGCCAAGTGGGTTACCGTCCAGAGACAGCATTTCCATCGCCCGCTTAGTGCGCAGGCTGGCGACCGATTCGGTGGTCAGCACAATCTCATTGTCCTCCAGGGCCAAGTGTTCGAGGAACGGCAGCTCGTCCACGACCGGCGGCAAACGCGTAAGCGCGTTGTTCGAGAGATCCAGCGCACGCAGCTTGCGGAAGGTCGATAAAAACTCCGTACCGGCCTCAGTCAATGCGCAGTCAATAAGCCTTATGCTCGTGACATGATTGAAATTGCCCGGCAGCACCGGCAGTGTCGCCAGCTCAGGGCCAAACTCTTCACCGGAGAGTTCAATGCATTGCCCGCGATAAGCCCCCCTGACATCGTAATCCCAGTGCGGGCTGCTGTTACGCCACGCCGCCTTGATCGCACTGGAAATCCGGCGTCGCGTGCGCAAGGAAGCGTAATCTCGGTTGGCCCAACGCCATTCCGTCAGTACATCACCGAGTCGTTTGTAATCCACTTCCAATGCAAATAGCCACGCGGTGTTTTCCAGGTCTTTTCCTTGCAGGTAGTCAACCAGCGCCGCATCGCTCATCGCCGGAAACAACTCACGCACCCGACTTTCTATGGTGACTGGGCTGGTGCCTACGCCACGCCCGGTCAACGGGTAACCCAACTTGCCGGCAACCCGTACTGGTGTGTGGAAAAACGAGCGCGTCGGCGTCTGCATATTCAACACCGCCCGCAGCGACTCGCGGGACAGGGCATTGGCGATGATTTTTTGCTTGAGCTGCGCCCCCTGCCCGACATGGGGTAACCCCAGGGCCCGGCGGTGCCGGTCGGGCAAGGCGTGCTGGAGGGAGGCGTACAGGTCGTCGACACCATGCAGGTGCTGATCGCGCTCATCACGCGCCTCGTAACGGCCGTCACCCACGCGCACCAGCACCTTGCGTTCAGCGGCGTCGGGGTTGCCATAGCTGGCACGCAGCGCGCCCTGCAGGTCACCCTCGCGTACTTCCAGGCGAAGACTGTCGCTCCAGCCCGGCAGCCGGTGAAGCGTATTGAGTACCAGCGCCTCGGTGTCCTGATTGACCAGTGCGTCCAGGTACAGTCCTTCGTAGGCATGGGCCAATCGCGCCTGCTGTTGCAGCTGGCGCGCACGCTGGGCAACGTCCAACGGCAGGCGGGTGGCATGGTCCAGGGCCATTCGTTGTGCAGGCGGCAACCTGTCCAGCATCTCCTGTACCATCAGCGTGGGCAGGTGTTTGAAGTCACGCTGCACCAGCGCTTCTGCCGCGTCGGTCGCAGGTTGCTGGTCGGCATAGAGGCTGCGCATCAGGCGTGCGCGCATTCGGCTTGCCTGGTCTTGCAGGCGGCCTTTCACCGCGCCGATACGTGCCGTGCGGTCACGCGCGGTATAGCGCCCCACCAGCCGATCCATTTGCTGCTCGTCGAAAAAATCCGTGATGCGTTCCGGCAACTTCCCGCCCATCAATTCTGCCCGATGGATTTTCAAGGTTCGCCCGGCAAGCGCGTCGACGTCACCGTATTTCACCGACGGCCCGCCGAGGTCAGCGCCCGCAAACGCCTCGATCGCATAACCAGCCGGCCAGCCCGGCAGCTCGACGGCCACGCTCGCCGCGTAACCGCACAAAACGTCCGGCAGGCCACCGGCGCCAATGCCCGCGGCAACCTGAACCGCGCTGGCATAGGCGCGGAACTGGCGTACGGTATCGAGCAGAATCGCGGGCACGGGTGTGTGCTCTGCATGCAACCGGCGCAACGCGTCTTCATCGACTCCGCTGACATGGCGGATCTGCTCCAGCTCGGCATCACTGAAACCGCGCACCACCGGCCCCAACCGCCGCATCAGGCGCGCGCCTTGCCATGTCTGGGGCTGCTCCAGTTCGTGGCTCCATGCACCCTGACCATTGTGGGAAAGCCTGGGCTCATAAGCACCTTCGCGGGATGGGTGACGTATGCGGTACTCACCTTTGGCCGGGTCCCGGACCAACCGATACATCCCGTCTTCAATGCCGAGCAATGTGTGCCCATTGTCGGTGTACAACCCGAGCGCATCGGGAAGGGCATCAACCGGCAGCGTAATAGGTACTCGATAGGCCTCAAGGTCGCCTCGCCACAGCTTCTGCTTGCCGTCGGCCAGGGTCACCGGCTGCAAACCGTCCACCAGACTCGACAGCCGGACCTGCGGCAACACCTTGGCCGCAGTGCCGGCCGCCGCGACATTCAACGCGATGCTGGCCAGGTGCGCCCATATTTCCTGCACTTCACCGTGCTCGAACGCTTCGATGCCGTCGAACACTTCGTCGCACAGTTGCGCGGCCCCCACCAGCAACATAAGCGGCCCCAGGCCGGGCACCACGAATGCGGCCAGGTTAAACACATCCACCACCGCATCGTAAAAGCTCAACAGCCGGGCCAGACGTGCTACGCGATCCTCATCGCCGGTGGGTACGGCCATCGCCCGCGCATCGGCGAAAATCTTGCGGGTCCGGGCCTCGCGCAGTTGGTTCCAGGGGGTTGCACCGATCGCCTGTTCGTCCATGGGCAACCTGGGTGGGTGGGCCTGCAATGGGTAATCGCCATTCAAGCCGTCGAGTCGATACAACGTCTTGAAGCGATGAAAGAAGGTGCCTTGCTCGCGCAGGGGGATAAAGCGGCTGAAATACTCGCGATAAGACGCGCTGTGCAAGCGTGCTCGCAGGTCGGCCATGAACGCACCGCTGCTCGCGTATTCCTTGAGGGGGTGTAGCGGGTCATCGGGCAGGTAGACCACCAGACGCTCCGTCCTGCCACTGCCTTTACGCGCTGCCCCAATGAGCAAAGGCCCCACCAGTACCGAGTCGAAAACCACCAATGCAGAAAGCGTGACGGGCCGGCCATCGAGCGTGGCGGTTGTCGGATCAACCAGTAATTGTTCCAGCATGCGGCGAGCACTGGCGCTCACCGTCTGCTGCATCGCAGCGATTTGCAGGCTTAGCGTCAGTTGCTCGCGGTGATGCTGTTCAAGGGATTGTTCCAGGGCGGTACGCCGGACGCGGTCATCAGGTTGCAGCTGTGCCTGGATATGCGCCTGGTACTGCGCCCCCAGGTCGAGCTGGCGGCACAGGCGCGCAAACTCATGGGCGGGGATGGCAATGGCGTGATCCTGCAGCACCGAGAACGAGGGGATGGCCTCATCGGTGTAGGAGCCCCAGGTGGTTATGATCTGGCAATCGGCGCATGGCAGAGCGTGTTCTTCACTGGGTTCAAAATTGGCCAGGGCCGTTTCCAGCAATGAGGTTCCCAGGTAGCGAGCCTGCAGTGAGGCGTCGCGGGTGGCGTCAATGTCCAGGAAGGCCGACACGCCACTGCGGTCTTGGGGTGCGTATTTGCGCGCGAAGTACACACTGCGCACATCCAGGTCCAGGTTGAACTGTTGCCGGATCGCTGCCTTGAGCAGCGGTTCGGCGAATGCCGCAATGTCTTCGATACGGCCCAGGCTCTGATCGACGGCATTCAAGCTGTCGCGATAACGGGCATGGCCCAGGCCCAATGTGGCTCTCGTGGCCGGCGTGGCCTCCCCGAACCAGTGCGGCAATTGCAGGGTATGGCTGCCCAGCTCCTCGCGGCGCCGGGCGTTGGCCTGGGTAAACCAGTCCGGGATTTTCGCCTTGATAAAGTCGTAGTGAGTGCCGAGCGGGGCACCATTGGTCAGGGTAGGCATCGCATCACATCCGTCAGGATTCAAAGCCCACGAGCCTAACCAATGGCTGCGCCGCTAAAGCCTAGATAGATATTGCATCAGGCCTCGGGAGGACCGGGCTGGGGATATTCCTCCAGCTCGGTAGTGGTCAAATGCTCGATCAAGTCGGCCTCGGCAATGCCCAGTTGATCCTGCAAGCCCCGCGCCTGGGTGTCGTAGTCGGTACGGGACAAGGTGCCGGCTTCGACCTGCTCCAACCGCTGTGCAAGCTGCTCGTGGAAAGGCTTGCTCAGCGCGTCGAATTGCGCGCGGTGCTTGCTGGTGACGTAGTCTTTCCAGAAGTCCCGGGATAGCAGGGCCTGGCGTTCCTGCGGGGAGTTGTTCAAGGCCAGGATGCGTTCGCGGGCGTTTGTCAGGTCTTGCGGTGTGACGTTACCCATGGCAATGAACCGCGCCTGGCCGGGCTGGCCCGGTAGCTCCAGATCGTCCTTCAACCCATAGCGATAGGCCAGGCGAACCTCGACCTCTTCAAGGCGACCGATTGCCCGGCGTTTGGCCTGGTCTGACAACTGCGGGTCGTTCCGGATCTGCTCGGTGCGCTCGGCGATCCGTTGCAGCGCAGTCTTTTCCACCTCGTCCAGACGAAACAGGCCGCGGGCCAGCTTCAGCAGGGCCGGCCCTTGCGCCGCATCACCTGCAGCCGCCTTGGCGCGGTAAACCAACTGCATCACTTCCAGGTTACTGAACGACAAGGCGGCGCGGTCACAGCACGCGGCCCGTCCGGCCCAGGTGAACATGTCTTCGCGCAGCGCCGCCGACTCGGCGCTGGGTTCGGTGATGCTGTCGATCACCTCCCACACACGCCGTTGCAGGTCTTCACGGCCGGCCGGGGGCGCTTCCATATCAGCAAGCACCTCGAAAAACCCCTGGCTGCCGGGGTCATCCCGCAGGGTGGACCATTGGACTCCACGGCCGGCCAGCTCCTGCGCATCAAAGCCCCGCGCCCAGCGCTCGAAAGGGGCGCCCAAAGGCCTCACCACCACAGGTGAGCGCAAGCCCAATGCCGTGCTGATCAGCCTCAAGGGGCGGCCACCCTGCAACTGGCCGCCCTCTTCCAGGCGTTCGGCATACGCCCGCACCTGCTGCAGGGTGGCTTCGGTCAACGGGTTGTTGCCGACGTTGGTGATGGTACTCAGGCGTACGGAGCGCTCCAGTTGCTGCTCGGTGGGTGCAATAAGGCCTTCGGGCAGCGTGGTCAGCTGGTTATGGCTGAGGTCGATTTCGTCGAGCAACATCTGTGATTCCAGCCCAGCGGGCCAGCGCGGAATGTCGGTACCGCTCAAGCGCACCGAACGGATATCCGGAATCCGGCTGAAGTCCGGGACCATGCCCAGCGGATTGCGGCTCATCCACAGTGCCCGCAACGTGGTGCGCTCGGCCAGGACCCGGGCGCTGCCGGCGGTCAAGCGGATCTGGTTGTCGTCCAGAAACAGCCGTGTCAAACCGTGCATCTGCCCCACCGCAGGCGGCAATTCGCGCAACTGGTTGTTCGACAGATCAAGCCAGCGCACGCCTTGAAAACCGGAGAGAAACCCCTCCGGCGAGGTGCTCAGGTTCATGCCCGTGAGCTTGAGGGAAGCGACATGGCTGAAGTCCGCCTCCAGGTCGGGCAGGCTCGGCAGCGCCAGGCCGCTGAGGTCCAGCTCCAGCCCGATAGGCGTGCCGTCGGCGGCAAATTTCATCGGGGTTTCCTGGCGCCAGCACGCCAGGATGCGGGTACGGGCCATGACGCGGTCATCACGTTGCGCCAGGTTTTCCAGGACCTGGTTCATGCGCACGTAGCGCTGGCGCGCGCCGCCGCCGGAAAACACCCAACCGTCCAGTTGCGCCTTGAGGTCGCTGTATTCCTGGAACTGGCGAGACAACTGCCCCTCGGCGTCCTCCCCCAGGTTCCAGATGTACTGTCGGCATCGGCCAATATCGTAATTGGGGTTCATCTGGCGCACTTGGGCGATGGTGGGAGACTCCACCGAGAAACTGTCCCCGCGACCGTTGAGCAACAACTCGGGATGGCTCTGGGACAACCGCCGCCAATAATCGTCCAGCGCCTGTTCCGCCTGGGCGGATAAATGATTGCCCCTGATCGACGTTACCTGGTTGATCTTGATCATTTGCTCAGCGTACTCGGCCGACGGCTCCAGGTGCTCGGGCGGGATCGTGCGTAGGTGGTTGTCCTCCAGGTTGAGTTCGCGCAGGCCACTCTGATCCCGCAACCCGGTGGGCCAGTGCTCCAGTTCGGTGTTCATGAGGAACACGTACCTCAAGTGCGGCATGTTGCTCAAATCCGGGGCCAGGCCGAGGGGGTTCTGCGACAGGTCCAGCCACTCCATCCGATTGAGACTCCCCAGTTGCTCCACAGCCTGAGGCGTCAGGCGAATCCGGTTCTTGCGCAACTGCAACTGAGTCAGTTGATTCATCTGCTCCAGGCCTTCGGGCATTTCGCTGAGGGCTGCTTCGCAGATACTCAGGCGCTTGAGCTGCCTGAAGTTATTCAGGAAGGTCTGGGCATCGCGGTTCCACGGCGTATTGGCCAGCTCCAGCGCTTCGACATGGCTGAAATCCGCCGTGAGCGCAGGCAGGTTGAGCGGATGGCCAGGGACGATGCTGAGGGTGTTGGTCTGGCGACGCCAGCAACGCTTGATCGCATCGGCGAACGTCTTGACGAAACCTCCCTGGCGATCAAAGGCAGTGAAGCTGACCGGCGGAGCGTTGTCACGCACCCAGTGCTTGAGGTCACGCTCCAGGGTGGCGTATTCGTCCTCCAGGCGCGACAACCCGCTGCGCACCTCGGAGCCCAGTGAGTGCAGCAAGGCCTGGGTCTGGTCCGCGGTATAGTCCGGGAACAGCCGGCGCACGCGTTCGGCCGGTGAGCGCAGGGCGTTGGCGGCCGTGTCCATCAGTTGCCGTACACCACGACCGCCGCCGAGCAAGCGCATCGAAGGGTCGTAGGCCGGCTTGCGCAGCGGCTGTTCGAGTAATGCCGTGCGCAGGTTCGCGCGTGAATCGGTACCCAGGGCTTGCAGGCGCGGGGTGTCGTCGGTGGTCAGCGAGTCGACGAACAGCCCTTCCCAGGCGCGGGTCAGGCGCAACTCCTGGACCTGCCATTGGGCCTGCTCCTGCACGTTGGGCGGCAACTGGCCGGCGCTGCGAAAACGCTGCAATGCGTCGTCATCGAGGGTTTTGAGCATGTGCTCGGCCATCGCGCCCGGCAGGCTGGGGAACTGCCCCTGGAGCCGCGTGACATCGGGGTTGGCGCTGAAATTGCGCGCCTTATAGCGCTCCTCCACCAGCGCGTTTTCAAAGGATTGGGCCTGCGCACCGAGGTAGTGGCGCAGTTGGCGTGCGCGCTCGGGCAACGACTCACTCGCCTGGCCGGGAAACTCGCTTAGCGCCGGATCATCCGCTTGAAAGTAACCCAGCACCTCTTGCAACAACTCACCACGCGCTTGCGCACCCTCGGCAAGCACACACGTCTGGCGAGACTGACCGGGCAGCACCGGATCACTCCAGACGTGTGTGCCATCGCGCTCAAGCACCACGTACGACTCACTCGGCAGCATGCCCCGGCGGCGCAACAGGTCCATTTGCAGCACCGGGTCGGCCTTGGCGTACACCAAGGCACTCTCCGACCTCATCTGCGCAATAAAGTCGGCCACCTCGTCCGCTGCCTTGAAGCGCTGCAACGTATCGGCGAGCGCCAGGGGCACCGGTTCCTGGTCCAGATGCCCGGCGCGCAAGGCATCGGCGTCGATGCCGCTGGCCTCACAGGCCTGGCGCAGGCGCTCGGCACTCAGGCCTTGCGCAGGCTGCCCCAGGCGGCGCTGGGTCGTCGGAGCATCCCAGGTCAACGGGTGTTCAAGCTCATGCTGCCAGGCACCCTCATGGTTATGCGCCAGGCGCGGCGCGTAGGCCTGAGGACGGGTCGGATGCTGGATGCGGTATTCGGCGCTTTGCGCGTCGTAGGCCACGGCAAAGTGGTCGCCCTCCAATGGCAACACGGTTTGCCCTTGATGGGCATACAGGCCCAGTACATCCGGCTTGGCATCGGGTGCCAGCTGCACCGGCACCTTGTAGGGAGCCAGATCGGCCTTCCACAGTTTTTGCTGGCCATTGGGCAGCCTCACAGGCTTGAGTGACTCAACCACCGCCGGGGTGCTGAGCGCCTTGTGCACGACCCTGCCGCCAGCCGCCATCACGCCGATAAACACCAGGTTTTCGGCCACATCGGCCAGGTGCCCCAACGCCGCCTCGCGGTCGCCTTCATGCCACTCCACCACGCCTTCGAAGGTCTCGTAGAGCAGTTGCGCGGCCATGACCGCCATCATCACTTCCCCAAGCCCCGGCACAAACATTGAGACCAGGTTCAGCGCCAGCAGCCCGGCGCTTTCCAGGGCGGCAACCTTTCTGGCGCGCACCGCCGCGTCCACATCCGCCGTGGGCACGGCATGGCCACGGGCGTCGGCGATCAGCTTGTCGCGCAGCTTATCGAAGTTATCCCCCCAGAGTTCGACGTTGTCCTGCCACGGCTCGCGCTTGGCAATGACCTGGACGTAAAAGTTCGGGTCCTTGATCGGCTCGCGAGCGGTGGGCGCGGGGGGCAATTGTTTGGGGCCGATCAGCAGCGAGAGGGTCGCCGAGACGAACGGCAAGATGTATTGACCGATGCGCAGGGTGCCGTAGGGATCACCGGGCGCGTCGGATGCGTCCTCGGTGAGGCGGCGCAGGTAGGTCGGCTGGTCGGTGTAGGCGATGGAGTTCTTGAGAAACCCTTGATAGGCAGTGAGCCCCGCGCCCCGCTTGGCATCGGCCATCAATTGGCGGGTCAGCTCTGCCTGCAAGGCTTGAAGGTTGGGGTACTTTTTCAGCGGGTGTTGCGGGTCGTGGGGGATGTACACCAGCACCTCTTGGGCGTGCTGGTATTTGTCGACGGCCACGAACGCGGTGCAGCCCGACAGGCGCAGGCCCATCAGGCTCAGGTCGTTGAACCAGACCGGCTTGCCGTTGGCGCGGATCTCTCGCTCCCCTGCGATCACCGCGCCCATCACGGCGTAGTCACCGGGCCCGATGTCGTGCTTGAGCAATGCGGTGTAGGCGGCCGCTTGAAGGGCGTCTTTCTGGGCCTGGATCACCAGGTCGCGCAGGCCGCTGGCGTTGTGGAAAAACGCCGTCAGCCGCGCCTGATACTGCGCACCGATGTCGAGGCGACGGCACAGGCTCAGGAAGGCTTCGATGCTCATGCCCAGGGTCACACTGGCGTCGTGTTCAGCCGGCCCGCGCTTGAAACGTGACGTGGAGGCAAAGGCACCTGACGCGCATTCATCCTCTTCGAAGTTGTGCAGTGCCGCTTGCAGCAGGCACAGGGTCAACACCGAAAAACTGCCGATGCGGATGCCAAACGCGCCCAGCTCCACGGGCTTGCGCAAGTCCAGGTAAGTGCTGTCCAGGTCCGGCTCGATACCAAACTGCGCCTTGAGCGCCGCCGCCAGCAACGGCTTGGCGAACGCCTCGGCGCTGGGCAGGCCGGCCATGGCCTGGTCGAGGGCATTTTGCGAGTGCGCGCAGGCACTGGTGTACTGCTGCAACTGGCGGCGTTCGCTGCCGTTGAGGCGGTCGAGCCAATCGACTTCATGGGTGGGCGCGGCCTTGAGGGCCTCGCGGGTGCTGGCCGACGCCTGGGTCAGCCAGGCGGGCACTGTTTGTTTGATCACCTCGTGAGCGGCGGTTTGCGGTTCGAGGCTGGATGTATCAACGGGCATGGTGACTCCTCACTGATGCCAAGGAAAGCATCAGCAGACCATGCCCGGCAGCCCTCGCTGCGGTAGGTAGTTAGCGTGTCAGGCCTGCGGACGTGCCTGGCTGGCTGGGGTCGTGCGCAGACGGGTTCAACGCCTCGTCCGCCCTGCGCGAGAGGGCCATCAGGGTGTGCGTTTCATCCGCCAGCAGTTGCACGTTGAGGGTCTCCAGGCCCATGACGTAGCCCACGTCATTGACGCTGGCAAACGCGTCCTCCAGCGCGTCGCGCTTTTGCGCGTTGCGCTGCTCCAGCGCGGCGATGTCCTCGGGGTAGCGCTCCTTGAGGTAGGCCACCCAATAGTCGCGGCTGATCAGGTTTTCGTGGAACGTATCGGTGCGTTCCAGGGCCTCGATGGCGCGGGCGTGGGCTTCCATGGTCGCGCCGCTGATGGGGATGGCGTAGCGCATTTTTTCCGGCACGCCTTGCAGGTCCAGGCGCTGGCGCAGACCGATCAGGTATTGCAGGCGCACTTCGGCGGCGTCGGCGTTGGGGCGGATATGCCTGGCCGCCAATTGCTCGACCTGCTCCAGGCGAAACAGATTGCGCGACAACCTCAGCAGCGCCGGGCCCTTGCCCGCAAGATCGGTGGGGTCGAGGTCGCGCAAGGTGTCGAACTCCAGCACCTTGATCTCCAGGGCACTGAAGGTCAGGATCCGCCCGTCGCTGCAAGTGCCGTGGGTGTTGGACATGCCGAACAGGGTTTCACGCAGTTCGGCATTGCTGCCCGCCGCTTCTATCACCCGCCACACCCGCGCAGAGAGTGAGGCGCGGGCCAGGTCGAAGTCCTTGGTCTGGGGCAGCAGCGACAGCAAGTTGAAGAACGCGGCATTGTCCGGCTCGTGCACCAGTTGATCCCACAGCGTGCCCAGTCGTGCCTGCTCATCGGCCGGCAGGTTGCGTAGCCAGGTTTCACGGTCGACAGCGGTGACAGGCGCTTCCCCCAGGATTTCATCAGACAATGCCCAAAACTCGTCGTCCTCATCCCGCTCGCTTTCGGTGTCACTGGAGGTGGGATGCTCCAGCTCGCTGATTTGCTGCTGCACATCGGCACGGCTCATGCCCAGGGCAGTGTCGCTGCCGACGCGCCGGGCATAGGCCTGCAAGCGGCGCAGGTCTTCGAGGTCAAAATTGAAGTTTTCGGACAGGTCGATGCCGGCCATCAACGCGTCGTGTTCGCCCTCAAGCGCGCCGGGCGGAATCGCTTCGAGCGGGTTGCTGCTCAGGTCCAGGGTACGCAGCTGCGTGGCCCGCAGCACGCCGTCAGGCCAATGGGCCAGCTCATTGTTGCTCAGGTTCAGGGACTCCAGGCCGTCCAGAGTGTCGAGGCTGAAGGTTTCCAGATCACAGTAACTGACATCCAGCCAGCGCAGGTTTTCGATTTGCTCCAGCGTGGGATAGAGCTGTTCGGGATCGCTGATGCCAACCCCCGACAGGTCCAGCCTCTCCAGTAAGGCCATGCCTTCCAGAGCCGGCGGCAGTGACACCAGTTGATTACCGCTGAGAGTGAGGGTTTTGACCTCGGGGAAGGCCCGCAGGAAAGCGTCGGACCCAGGCCCGGTAAGCTGCACACCGTTAAGGTTCAGGCGCTCGACAGGGTGCAAGGTAACGGGCAACGCTGGCAGCTCGCCAAGCGTCAGACCGTGCAAGTTGAGCTCGACGGCCGCCTCTCCCACCGGCGTGGACTGGCTCGCGCGCCAGCAATCGAGGAGGCGTTGCGCGGCCACTCGCCGGTTGCCGGCAGTCACCTTCAGAGTGCGACTGAACGAGAACTCACGGGTGAACAGCCAGCTATTCAGACACCGGGTCAACCCGGCCTCGATCGCATCGGTTGCAGGCATTGGCAACAACTGCCGGGCAATGGCGCTGCCACTCTCGCGGGGCGGGAAAATGTCGCGCATTGGCTGTTCATGGAACCGGCTCAAGCTTGAGTCTTCAAGCCCCAGGTTGCGCTCGACCCGCTGGTACGCCGTGGCCAGTTCGGCCTGAGCCTTGGGTGTCAGGGGCAGGCCGGACAACTGGCTGTCGAGCAACAGCCGGTCTTCGGCCAGTATCGTGGCCGGCAGTTGGGTAATCCGGGTATCGCGCAGGTCCAGCCAGGTGAGCTGCGGCAGGTGCTCGGCGCCGGTGGGCCATTGGCTCAAGTGGCTGGCGCGCAGGTTCAGGTGCTCCAGCGCCGGCCACTCGCCCGGCGCCACCGTCAGTTCGGTCAGACTCGCGCCAGAGACATCCAGGCTGCGCAACCCGCCGAAGCCGCGCAGAAAGCGGCTCAGTTGCGCCGAGGGGACTTTGGCATCCGGCATCTGCAGGGTGGCTACCCCATCGAATAGGCCGGTGGGCAAGTGGGGCATGTCGCTGACGACCAGGCTCGGCACCTTCAATGTGACGGGGTCGGGCCGCCCGTAGCGCCGCAACAGATTGTCGTTCCAGGCCTCGCGCAAGGCATTGGCAAATTCCGTGCGCGCAAACAGTTCCTGATCGCGGGCATCCTGGGTTAACCACTCGTCCAGGTTGCGGGACAACTCGGCATATTCGCTGCTCAGTGCCTCTATGGCGTCGAACCGTGTCTGCGCGCTGGTCCAGCGCTCGAAGAACAAGCGCGCGAGTGGCCGGTTCAACCCTGTGTCGGAGGCGACTCTATAGCCAAGGCCCTCTTCCAGCAGCTTGAGACAGTACTGGTAGACCATCTCGTCCTGGTCCATCAAGTGCTCCGGATGGGTGCACACAAATTCATAGGCTGCCTTGAACCGCTCGCGATTGAAGTGCCCCCAGTTCACTGACAGCTTGGCCCACTGCCTCTCCTGGCCAGGCGCAAACATTTGTTGCGGTAGTTGATCGATATACGATGCCCTCAGGTCCAGGCGTTGCAACTGGGGCAGTTCGAGTGCGCCCAACGGGAACTGCGTTTGCCCGTACCCCGCGATCCTCAGGCCACGCAGGCGCCTTAGCCGGCTCACATCCAGCGGCTGGGGTGCACTGTAGGATGAGTCCAGTTCCAGCGTTTCCAGGCCGGTCAGACCTTGCAGCCGGTTCAGCTCCTCGATCGACAAATCGGCACAAGGTTGAATCCTGAGCCGCCGTAACTTCACCATCCCCTCCAGAGCCTGAGGCACAATGAACGGTGACGTATCGGCGCCCGTCAATGTCAGTTCCTGCACATTGGGAAAGTAGCCCAGGAGCTGGTCGACTTGCTCATTGATCATGCCCTCTCCACCGAGAAACAAGGTGCGCACATGGGAAAAGTCTGCACTCAGGGGCGGCAAGGGCACCCAATCGTCCAAATGCAACTCGGCTTGCCCGGCCAGCTCGGCCAGAGGGGCATTGCGCCAGCAGTCCTTGAGCGCTCGCACGTTGCGGGGGCGCAGGTCCAGATACGGGTCAGGCGGCTCGGTGAGCATCCAGGTGTTGAGGGTCGACTCCAACTGCCGCCATTCGCTCAGGCGATTGTTGAGCAGCGTAAGGATCTGCGCATTGCTCTGGCCGGCAAGTATTTGCCTGAGGATAAAACCGTTGGCCTGGTCGTCGGTCATCTGCGGGTACACATCCTGCACACGACTGACCAATGACGGCGATGTGCCCTGGCCTCGGCCGCTGGCGGGATAGCCCAGCCCTTTGCCGGCGATACGCTGGGGCGGCTTGAAGGCGTTGCGCAGCACCGACTGTTGCTCGATCAGGCGCGCCGACTCCAACCGGTGCGCGGTGGCGTAGTCGATGATGGCGCGGCGCAGGTCGAGGCTCTGGCCGACATGGGGCAGGCCAAGTGCCTGACGCGCCTCGTCGGGCATGGCATGCATCAACGAGGCGTAGAAGTTGTCGCCATCGCGCCCCAGGCTGTTGAGGGCCTCGCCACGCTCGTTGAACGCCTGGTATTGCGGCCCGCGCTTGACCAGATACTTGCGCTGGGTGGCCGTCTCACTGCCGATTCCGTCGAGCAGCGCGCCACTGATGGAGCCCTCGCGCACCTCCAGGCGCAGTTGATCCGACCAGCCCGGCAATTTGCTCAACGTGTGCAAGGCCAGGCGCTTGCTGTCGGCAGAGATGAGGTTTTGCATGTGCAAGCCGGTGTAGGCGCGCCCCAGGCGGCCCTGGATGACCTGCCAGCGGGCATGTTCCTGCATGGCCAGGGGCACGCGGCCGGTAGCGCGCAGCCGGGCGATTTGCTCGGCGTCGGCGTCGGTCAGCACCCGTTGCGCGGCGTGCTCGCTCAGACCGGGGTACAGGCGTTGCAGTTTGGCGACAACGGGGTCGGACAACTCGGCGCCTTTATAGAGACTGTCGAACAGCGCCGGCTGGCGGCTGCGGGCGAAATCGGCCAATTGTTTGCGCAGCTCCAGAGGCCGGTTCTCGGGCACTCGTGCAGGCTCGCCACCGAGCATGCCGACAATTTCCGACTCATCGAGCGCCGCCAGGATGCGGGCCGGCAATTGGCTGCCGAGCACGTCGGCGCGGCTGATGCGAATCGGCGCTTTGCGTTCGACCCCGTGATACAGGCGCTCGGTGCCGTAACGCTGGACGGGACCGGCAAGATCCGCCCCCTCGAATACCTCCAGCACCCGGCCCATGGGCCAGCGCGGCATGTCGGTGAGCAACGGCAGGACGTACAGGTAGCGACCGTCCACGGCCTTGCCGGTGCTGACTTGCTCGATGACCTGCGCAACATCCCGGTCGGCCTTGAATAGGCGCAAGGTGTCGGCCAATGCTGCCGGAAGCGGCGCCTCATCCAGATACATCTGGCGCAAGGCGCCATCGGACGTGGCGCTGATATCGGCGATTTTCAGCAGTTGCTCATCGTCGAACCCGTGCGTGAGCGGGCCGAGGCGGCGCATCAGGGTCAGCCGGTCCCAGGCCTGCGGGCGCTCCAGGGTGTGCCGCCAGGCCCCGACGCCGTTATCCATCAAGACCGGTTGGTAGGCATTCGGGTCCGTGGGGTGGCGAATACGCCAGCGGCCGAGGGCTGAGTCGTAGGTTTTTTCATAAAACTCGTCGCCCTGGCGGATATAGCTTTTGCCGGCGTGCAGGTATTGGCCCCGGGCATTGGCGGCAATGTTGGCCGGCAGGGGGTCGGGGCTGGCATAACCCTTGAGGTCTGGCTTGCCCAAGCGCACCTGCCCATTGGGCAACGTCACGGGGTCGAGGGCCTCAATCAGCGGCGCGGGCCTGGCCGCCGCGAAGCTGGAAACGACCTTGCCGACACCCGCCATTACTGCCAGGGTCGCCAGGTTCTCGGCAACATCCACCAAGTGCGCCTTGGCGGCGCGGCGGTCGCCTTCGGCCCATTCCAGGCTGCCTTCGAAGGTTTCGTATAACAACTGACCGGCCATCACCGTCATCATCACTTCGCCCAGTACGGGCACGAACATCGACACGGTGTTGAGCACCATCAGACCGGCATTGAGCAAAGCGGCGATCTTGGCCGAACGCACACGGGCGTCCACATCCGCCGTTGGCACCGCATGGGCGGCGGCGTCGTTGAGGATTTTGTCGCGGTGACGGGTGTAGAGGTGGTCCCAGAGGTCGGGGTTTTCTTCCCACAGCCCACGGCCTTTGATCAGAATGGAACCGGGATTGAGGTAAGGGTCCGGGTTGGGCAGCCTGGCCCGGGGCGCAATGGGGGGCAACTCCTTGATGCCGGTCAGCCCGGCGAACGGATTGATGCCTTTGTTCAGTGAATTGAGCAACGGCGCATAAGGCGCCAAGGCTGCGCCGAAATTGGCGGCGGGGGCTTCTTCGGTCAGCCCGGCGAAATAGTCGGGAAGGTCGGCATAGGCCACGAACTGGCTGAAAAACTGCTGGTAGGCAGTGGGCGTGCCATCGCCGGGATCGGGCTGGTCGCGGGCGTTGAAGCGTTGTTTGAACATGGCGGCGAACTGCGCCCAGTTATAGCGCTTCAGGGGATGAAACGGATCGTTGGGGATGTAGACAATCACCTCGTCGCCATAGCGATATTTCTTCACGATCACGAAGGCCACGCAGCCGATCATGCGTTTTTTCATCAAGCCCAGGTCGCGCAGCCACACCTGCTTATCCCCCATCCAGGGATGCCGCTCACCGTTGATCATCGACAGGATCATCGCATGGTCCGCAGGCTCGATATCCTTGCTCAACAAGGCTGCCTCGGCCGCAGCTGCCAGGTCGGCTTTGCGCGCACTGATGAATTTGTGGCGCAGCACCTGCTCCGCCACTGAGTCCTTTGGTAGCAGAAAGTCTTTGAGATAACGTTGATACTGCGCGCCGATATCCAGGGAGCGGCATAGGCTGGTGAACTGCATCACTGTCAACGGAGTAGTGACCGGTTCGATGTGATCGCCAGCCGCCGTGAGCGTGAAAAACCCGGACGTTCGATCAAAGGCGTCGGCCGTGCATTCGCCCTCTTCGAAATTGTGCAACGCCGCCTGCAACAGCGGGATACGCAGCACTTCGAAGCGGCCCACACGAATGTCGAAGAGTGTCACTTCCAGGGGTTTTCTCAGGACCAGCAGGGTTTTATGCACATCCAGATCGACCTTGAACTGCTCACTCAAGGCCTTGACCAGCAAGGGCTCGGCAAAAGCGTCGATGTCTTGCACGGGGGCCATGGCCTTGTCGAGGGCGGTTTGCGCGGTGAAGCTGGCGCGGGTTTTGTCGTGCAGGGTCTGGCGCTGGGTGGGGGTAGCGTTGCGGTACCAGTCCGGCACCGGCGCCGCTGCCTGCTTGAGCTGGGCGCGCCGTGACGGCGTGGCATCGGTGAGCCACGCAGGGCTGGCTTGTTCAAGGTAGTCGCGGTGAATGCTCAGGGTTGCCGCAGGGGGTGCGGCAGGAAGATCAGCCATGATGTTGCTCCAGTTAAAGGGAGCATCAGCACACCATGGCCGAGGCAGACAGCCGCGCTAGATAGTTAGCGCCGGGCCGCTTTTTTTCAGAAGTGTTCCCGTGGGTTGAACGCGGCCTTTTTCGCCAGTTCCTGCCACAGGGCGATGGTTTCGTCGTCGGCCTGCTTGGGCATCACGGCCTTGAGCTGGATGTACAGGAAACCCCGCTCCCCTGCCTTGTTCATCAAGCCATGGCCCTTGGCGCGCATGCGCTGGCCATTCTGGCTGCCGGCGGGCACCTTGAGGTTGATCTTGCCGGTCAGCGTCGGCACGGCCACTTCTGCGCCCAACGCCAGTTCCCATGGCGCCAGCGGCAGCGTGATCACCAGGTTTTCACCTTCGACTTCGAACTTCGAATGGGGCGCAAACTTGATGATCAGGTACAGGTCGCCATTGGCCCCGCCACCGATTCCCGGAGCACCCTGTGCCTTGAGGCGGATGCGCTCACCGTCGGCCACGCCGGCGGGGATCTTCACGTTCAGGCTCTTGGTGGTGTTGGTCACGTGCCGGCCCGAGGCGTCGTATTGCGGCACCTGGAAGCTGATCTGCTTGGACTCGGTGGACAGCGTCTCTTCAAGGGACACCGTCAGTTGCATCTCCACGTCCTGGCCCTTGCGCCCGGTTGGACGGCGCTGGCCGCCACCAAAGGCATCGCCACGCGAGCCAAAGATCGAGCTGAAGAAGTCCGAGAAGTCCTCACCGCCGCCACCGCCGCCAAAACCGCCACGGCTCTGCCAGCCCGGTGGCCCTTGGAACGGCTGGCCATGCTGGCCGTATTTGCGCAGCTCGTCGTATTCGGCGCGTTTATCGGCGCTCTTGAGCGCTTCGTAGGCTTCCGACGCGTCCTTGAACTTGGCTTCGGCGTCTTTTTCCTTGCTGACATCCGGGTGATATTTACGCGCGAGCTTGCGGTAGGCCGCCTTGATTTCCTTGTCGTCGGCCGTCGGCTCTACGCCCAATATCTTGTAGTAATCTTTGAAATCCATCGGCGGTTCACCATCCTTAATCGAGATCGCACAGCCCGGGGCACAACGTGCGGTGGTTTGCACCTGTTGAGTCTTGTGGCCTGGGGGTGCGTCAAAGTGTTATCGGCGCTTGCCGTATGCAGCAGATGTGGGGGCGAATCCCCAGGTTTCAAGGAAGATTTAACAGATGGTCGGCCTACGCATCCGCCGCCGACTGGCATACACTGCGCGGCCGTTTTTCAACCGGAACCTGATTGTCATGGAAAACTCATCCCCAGCCCGTGCCTGCGGCATCGACTTTGGCACGTCCAACTCCACCGTCGGCTGGATCCGCCCCGGCGAGGAGACGCTTATTGCGCTGGAGGACGACAAGATCACCCTGCCGTCAGTGGTGTTCTTCAACTTCGAGGAACGCCGCCCGGTGTACGGTCGCCTGGCGCTGCACGAGTACCTGGAAAACTACGAAGGCCGGCTGATGCGCTCGCTCAAGAGCCTGCTGGGTTCCAAGCTGATCAAGCACGACACCAGCGTGCTCGGCACGGCGATGCCGTTCACCGACCTGTTGGCGTTGTTTATCGGCCAGCTCAAGAGCCGCGCCGAAGCCAACGCTGGCCGTGAGTTCGAAGAAGTGGTGCTGGGCCGCCCGGTGTTTTTCGTCGATGACGACCCGATGGCCGACCAGGAAGCCGAGAACACCCTGGTGGACGTGGCGCGCAAAATCGGTTTCAAGGACATCTCGTTCCAGTACGAGCCAATTGCGGCCGCGTTCGACTACGAGTCCACCATCCAGAAGGAAGAGCTGGTACTGATCGTCGATATCGGCGGTGGTACGTCTGACTTCTCCCTGGTGCGCCTGTCGCCGGACCGTCGTCACAACGACAACCGCCAGAGCGACATCCTTGCCACCGGCGGCGTGCACATCGGCGGGACCGACTTCGACAAGCAACTCTCGCTCAACGGCATGATGCCGCTGTTTGGCTACGGCAGCCGCATGAAGAGTGGCGCCTACATGCCCACCAGCCACCACATGAACCTGGCGACCTGGCACACCATCAACTCGGTGTACTCGCAAAAATCCCAGCTGGCCCTGGGCAGCATGCGCTACGACATCGAAGACACCGGCGGCATCGACCGCCTGTTCAAGTTGATCGAACAGCGCGCCGGGCATTGGTTGGCCATGGAAGTGGAAGAAACCAAGATCCAGCTGACCCACGAAGACAGCCGCCACGTGGCGCTGGACCGTATCGAAGCCGGCCTGAGTGTGGACCTGAGCCGGGCGTTGTTCGAGTCGTCCATTGACGCCTTGCTGGAGCGTGTGCGCGGCAGCGTGACGCAGCTGCTCAACGACGCTTCGGTGAGTGTGGCGCAAGTGGACACGGTGTTCTTTACCGGCGGTTCCAGCGGGATCCCGGCGCTGCGCCACAGCATCTCGGCGATGTTGCCGAATGCGCGGCATGTGGAAGGCAATATCTTTGGCAGTATCGGCAGTGGTCTGGCAATTGAGGCCAGCAAGCGCTACGGGCACTGATCTGTCGAATGCTGAGCGAGCTTCCTGTAGTGAGCGGGCTTGCCCCGCTCACCACAAAGACTCAGTTCGGCACACTACTTTCTAAACGCCATGGCGCAAAACGCAAGTTTCAAATCCGTAGTGATGGCGCAGTCCTTTTTAGAGTGGTGCCTAAGGGTGGTAGATGGCCCAAAGCCCAAGCCCTGTCAGGCACCACATGACCACACCCGGCACGATCACCAGGTAGTTCCATAGCGTGAAACGGTTATTGCTCACGCCTTCCGGGTCGTCCGCTGCAAAATTGATCAGGCCCTGGGCTTGCTGGAGGATATAGGCACACAACGGCACTGCCAGGATGACCAGGGGTTTGTAGGCCAACCAGCTGTCGATCCGGTTCGCCGCCATCTCGAAAACCCGTGACCCTACGGTGACCACCACAAACACGGTCGCCCACTGCTCGAAGTCAAAATCGAATTTCCGACCGCTACGGGCTACCCGATCATCAGCCCGGCGATACAACTGATGCATGAAGAAGATGAAGAAAATGGCCCGCGCCAAAGGCCTGATATCCAACTGGTGGAAATCCTTGTACAAGCGCCAGTTTTTATACGACCAGATATAGGTGTACAGCCCAAAACTGAGCACGCTGAGAATCAGCAGCTTCTTTTTGGAAATGACGTAAAACTCAGGCGACGTCTTAACCGTATCGCTCAACTGCGCCGTTGGCGGTGCATAGATATTGTCGCTCACTGCGGGTTTCCCTCTAAGTCCCTTTAAAGTTTGTGAAGCCAAAGCACTTGCGTTATCGCGTCAAACCATCCCGCCGAGCTTCAACTCACTCTTGAGATACGCATAATAAATCGGCCCCGCCACCACACCAGGCAGCCCGAATGCCGCCTCAAACACCAGCATCGCCAGCAGCAACTCCCACGACTTGGCACTGATCTGCCCGCCGACGATCCGCGCATTGAGGAAGTATTCGATCTTGTGGATCACAATCAGATAGCCCAGCGCCGCCACCGCCACCCAGATCGACAGCGACAGCGCGACGATGGTGATCAGCGTGTTGGACATCAGGTTGCCGATGACCGGCAGCAAGCCCAGCAGGAAGGTCAGCACGATCAGGGTTTTGGTCAGCGGCAGGTGAATCCCGCACAGCGGCAGTACCACGGCGAGGAACACGGCGGTGAAGGCGGTGTTGAGCGCTGCGATCTTGATCTGTGCGAAGACGATATTGCGAAAGGCCTGGACCAGCAGGTGCAGGCGGTCGAACAACGCGGCAGCCAGGGGTTTGCGTTTGGTCAGGTCGGGCACGCGTTGCAGGGCGATGATCGCACCGAGCACCATGCCGATCAGCAGGGTGACGAACATGTGGGCGGCGTCTTTGCCGACCAGCTGCAGTTCGCTCAGGTGCTTGCTCATCCAGTCGCCGATGGCCACGCGAAACTCGGCGGCGCTGGCGGGCAGGTAGGCGTCGATAAACGGCGGCAACTGGCCGCGCGCGCGGTCGACCACCCCCATGAATTTGTCCAGGGAAGCGCCAGGATTTTCCGCTTCATGGAGCAGGAAGCTGATGGCGCCGGCGAAGATCAAAGTCAGCACACTGACGATCAAGGTGCCGAGCAAGGCCACCGCCAGCCAGCGCGCGCGCCGGCCTTCGATCAGCCGTTGCAGTTGGGGAGTGAGCATGTTGACCAGCTCGAACACCAACAGACCGGCCAGCAGGCTGGGCAGTAATTTGAGCGGCAGTACCAGCAGCAGTCCGCCGAAAATGATGATGTAGCTGGCCAGCAATATCACGTGACGCTGAGAAAACGTTGGCATACAGCCTCAAAACGAACGGCGTTAAAGGATGGGCAGTCTGCCAGCCTTGAGAGAATCAAGCGAGTGGGTCAGTGGTGAATGCGATCAAGTGTGGGAGCAGGCAGCCTGCTCCCACCTGTGTGATCAGCCTTTGAGGCAAGTGCTCATGAAGGTTTTGCGCGCATCGCCGGTCAGCGCCTTGGTTTTCGCTGAGGCATTGCAATCCTTCATCTTCTGCTGCTGCGGCGTCAGGGTCTTGGCGTCATTGGCCGCCGGGGCCGACAGGCAGGTCTTCATGAAGGCCTTGCGGTCATCACCCTTGAGCGTCTTGGTGGTGGCTTCGGCATTGCAGGTGGTCATTTTGTTTTGCTGGGCAGTGGCGGCAAAACCCTGGGAACACAGCAGCAGGCCCATCATCAACAGCGGAATTCGCAGCATCTTCATGGAGTTTTCTCCCTGTTACCGTGCCGGGCGGCACGGCCTACCCAGCAGTGTAGTCAAAGCCTGTTACAACTTCACCGGCTACGGATATGCGTCCGTCGGTACTGCTCCGGCGTGCAGCCCGCCTGGCGCTGGAACATGGCAATAAAGGCCGAGGCGGTGCTATAGCCCAGGTCAAACGCCACATGTTGCACGCTGCGCGGGCTGTCGAGGGCTTCGATGGCCGCCAGGTAGCGCAGGCGTTGACGCCATTCGCCGAAGCTCATGCCCAGCTCCCGCACAAACAGGCGCGCCAGGGTGCGTTCGCTCACGTGGACTTGCTCGGCCCAGTGCGCCAAGGGGCGGTTGTCGGCAGGGTCGGCCTGCATGCCTTCGAGTACGCCAAGCAAGCCGGGGTGACGGGCGTAAGGCAAAAAGCATTCGTGGATCGGCGCCTGCTTGAGCTGGTCCACCAGCACCTGGGCCAGGCGGATGTCGGACTCGGTCTGCGGCATGTTCACGTCACGCCCGGCGAAATCGCTGAGAATGGCCTTGAGGATATCGCTGATGGCCAGGGTGCACGGCTGTTGGGGCAACTGCTCGCAGAGTTCCGGCGCCAACCCGACCGAGTGATAGACGATCGCCTCGGCGTTGTAGGAACTGTGCTGGGTATGCGGCGGCACCCACACCGCGTATTGCGGCGGCGACATAAAGCGGTTGCCAGCCACTTCCATGCGCATTACACCGCTGGCCGAGTAATCCAACGAACCCCAGAAATGCTGGTGCGGGGTGCACTCGGTGTCGGGGGCGAAATCCGAATAACGGAAGTACACCGGGCTCGGCAGCTGGGGGAAATCCGCAAGGCGTACGTTGTGCTTGGCCATATTGTCTGGATACAGAGGTGGTTTGTCTGGATCGCAGTATAGGCTTCGATCCAGACAATGGATAATCCTGCCTCATCAACATACTGGGTTCCTTTCGATGCAATACGCGTATCCCTTGCTGGCCATTTTCATCTGGGCCGGCAACACCGTCGTCAACAAGCTGGCTGTGGGCGCACTGTTCCCGGCGGAAATCGGCTTTTACCGCTGGTTGCTGGCGGCGCTGCTGTTCACGCCGTTCATGATCAAGCCGGTGATCGCCAACTGGGCGTTGATCCGTCCGAACCTGGGCAAGGTGTTCATCCTCGGCGTGCTGGGCATGGCGGTGTACCAGAGCCTGGCGTATTACGCCGCGTCGCTGACCACAGCGACCAACATGGGCATCATCCTGTCGTTGATGCCATTGATGGCACTCACAGCAGCGATCATCAGCCTCGGCCAACGCCTCACCTACGGCGCGATGACTGGTGCCGTGCTGTCATTCGCCGGCGTGGTGGTGGTGGTCTCCGCCGGTAGCCTCGACGCACTGCTGCAACACGGGGTCAATCTGGGCGACGGCATGATGCTGGTCGCGACCCTGGCCTACGCGGTCTACAGCACCCTGTTGAAGAAATGGCAGCTGCG
The DNA here is from genome assembly GCF_049897885.1 of Pseudomonas sp. DWRC2-2. Lineage (NCBI taxonomy): Bacteria > Pseudomonadati > Pseudomonadota > Gammaproteobacteria > Pseudomonadales > Pseudomonadaceae > Pseudomonas > Pseudomonas sp. DWRC2-2. The sequence continues at coordinate 517,367 of NZ_JAFCXD010000004.1, read as the reverse complement.
CCTGCCGCCGTTGGTGTTGCTGTATCTGCAGGTGCTGGTGGCGGTGGTGGTGCTGTTTCCGCTGTTTCTGTTCTCGGCGAAGGCCGGCTTGGGTTGGGCGAACATTCCGCTGGTGCTGTATGCGTGCCTGTTGGCCTCGATGGTCGCGCCGCTGGCGTGGATGCATTCGGTAAAGACCTTGGGCCCGAGCCGCACTACGTTGTTTTTCAACCTGCTGCCGCTGATTACCGCATTGATTGCGGCCGTCGTGCTGAAGGAAGAGTTGGCGCTGTACCACCTGGTGGGCGGTTTGCTGACGCTGGGCGGGGTGATTTTGTCGGAGCGTTGGACCACGCCGGTGCGTTAAACCCCAGCCGCCTTCAAGCGCCGGGCATGTTCGACAAACAGTCGGATCGGCTCGGCGCCCTTGCCCACCAACCCCATGGACTGGTTGACGATATCGAAATGGTCCAGGGCATAGTCATCGCCGATCACCAACCCCAGGTGTGAGCTGTAGCGTCCGACCATGCCGTCGCACTGGCCCTTTTCGCGCACAAAGCTGCGGGCGAACAGGCGGCAACTGCGATGCGTACCGTCGAACAGGTTGCGCCCCCGGTCGGTGATGCCCGGCTGCAAGGTGCCGGACCATGAGTAATACCGCACGCCGTTGACCTCTTCGGGCCCCTGCCCGCCCCATGTCGACGGCAACCCCTGTGGATAGCGCTGATTGAACAGCGCCACGCCCGCACTGGTCAGCGAATGGTGGGAGGCCTGCAAGTCCGCCTTGAAGCGCGGTCCGCGATAGCCGGTTTCCAGCACGCCCATCACCCGGGCAACCAAGTGAAACAGCGCGCTCATGATTCGACCTTTCACGCCGTCCACGGGGTAATTGAGGTGAATATGGTCCGCCAGCTCCGAGCCATGGTTGGGCCCGGCCACGGACGTCACCGAGGCCACCCACTCCGGGCGCTTGGCTGCTGCATATCGCGCTGTAAGCGAGCCCTGGCTGTGGCCAATCAGGTTGACCTTCTCGGCACCTGTTTCACGGCGAATGCGCTCGATCTGCACCAGCAGCTGCTCGCCACGCACCTCGCTGGAGTCCAGCGGCGCCACCTGCACGGGAATCACCTGCGCCCCGCCCGCCTGTAGCGCCGGGACGATGCCATACCAATAGGGGAACCAACCCAGGCGCACAAACCCGAGCATGCCGGGGACCAGCACCAGGGGGTAACGCGTGGCGAGGGATTGAGGCATGGAGCAGGCGTCCAGGGCGACGAGGTGAGAGGTCCATCCTAGACTAATCGACGTGACCGCCCTATGACATCCGGGCCTTTTTAGAAATGCCCAGCCAGGTCGTGCAACTGGCGTTCGGCTTCTGCATAGGCCCGCTGGAAAACGCTCTTGTCAGACTCTTCACCCTCGGCAGCAATCACCCGGACGTCATCGATGCCGATATAGCCCAGCACTGTGCGCAGGTGCGGGTCGGCATGGTTCATCCACTCGAACTCACCGCCCGGACCAAAGCCATTGCCGCCCCGGCTGGTGATGATCAGCGCGCGCTTACCCTGAAGCAAAGGTTGGTATTGCGCGATGCCCTGGCTGTCCTGGGTGATGTCAAAGGTCAGCCCCATGCGCACGATCTGATCAATCCAGGCCTTGAGGCCACTGGGCACACCGAAGTTGTACAGGGGCATGGAAATCACCAGGATTTCGTGGTCGATCAACTCACCGACCAGTTGATCGCTCAGTTGCAGGTCAGCCTTCATCACCTTGGGCATGGATTGTGGCTCAGGGTAGAAATTCGCTGCCACGAAGGCTTCGCTGACGTGGGGAATGGACGCTCGGCCCACTTCGCGCCGCGTGATCTGCGCACCAGGGTTGGCGGCCTGCCACACGTCGAGGAACGATTCGGCCAGACGCCGCGAGTGGGAGCGTTCGCCACGGGGGCTAGCGTGGATGACAAGCATTTGTTTCATCTGTAGGACCTTCGCGAGTTAGACTCAGACGACCTGGATGGCCGCCGTTCTTGCAGCAAATCTAGAGTTGCGTGGTACTTCCGACAAATGAGCAATAGTTGATCTGGATGAATCCATTTCATCCATGGAGCTGAGATGTTTGCCTCGTTGCCCCTCACCGCCCTGCGCACCTTTGAATCGGCGTCGCGCCTTCTCAGCTTCAAGGCCGCAGCCCAGGAACTGTCGGTCACGCCGACAGCGGTCTCCCACCAGATCCGCAGTTTGGAAACCTGGCTGGGGGTGCCACTGTTCGAACGCCTGCCACGCCAGGTGCGCCTGACGGAGTGTGGTGAGCGACTGTTCCACAGTTTGCACGGCGCCCTGCTGGACGTGGCGCAAAGCCTCGACACCCTGCGCCCACAACGCAGCGTCGGGCACCTCACCGTATCCACTACGCCAGCCTTCGCCGCCTTATGGCTGGTGCCACGGCTGGGGCGTTTTTATGCCGCGCACCCCGGTATCAACCTGCGCCTGGATACCCAATGCGACGTGGTCGACCTGCAGCAGGATGCCAGCGTCGATCTGGTGATCCGCTACAGCCTTGATGACTACCCCAACCTCTACGGGCTGTGCCTGTTCGATGAATATTTTGCGGTATACGGCTCCCCCGAGCAGGCGGCGCTGGCGCAAACGCAACCCCCCACATTGATCAGCGTGCGCTGGCACAACTCCAAGCTCTACGCACTGGGTTGGCAAGCCTGGTGCGAAAAGGCTGGGGAACGCTGGTTGCAGGATGCGCCGGCATTGCGCGAATACGATGAAGAGCATTACGCCTTGCAAGCCGCCATCGCCGGTCAGGGCCTGGTCCTGGCCAGCAACATTTTGGTATCGGAAAGTCTCGCGTCGGGTTTACTGGTGCCTTACCGGCCGCAGATCAGTGTGGATGGCGCCGGTTACAGCGCCTTGTGCGTACCGGGCCGCGAGCGCCATCCGCCAGTGCGGGCATTTTTCCAGTGGATGCAGGAGGAAGTCAGGCTTTGCGGTCACGCCTTGTAAAATCCGATAAAACTTTTTGCGTGACGCGGGACTCACAACTTGGAGCGATCACGCCGGCAGAGCGTGGCGCAAAACCGGATTAGTACCAGGAGATTGAGATGACCGAAGCAAACTTGACTGACGTTGCGACCCTACGCAGCCGCGCCCGCCAGAACGTCGAAAACGGTGCAGTGACCGAAGGTTATGACGCCGACCGCGAAGAAATCATCCGCCTGCTCAACGCATCGCTGGCCACCGAGTTGGTCTGCGTGCTGCGCTACAAGCGCCACTACTTCATGGCCAGCGGTATCAAAGCGTCCGTCGCCGCCGACGAGTTCCTCGAACACGCCACCCAGGAAGCCGAACACGCGGACAAACTCGCCGAGCGCATCGTGCAGCTGGGCGGTGAGCCGGAGTTCAACCCGGACCTGCTGACCAAGAACTCCCACGCCCAATACGTGGCCGGCAAGGACCTCAAGGAAATGGTCTACGAAGACCTGGTCGCCGAGCGGATTGCCGTGGACAGCTACCGCGAAATCATCCAGTACATTGGCGATAAAGACCCGACTACGCGCCGTCTGTTTGAAGAAATCCTGGCTCAGGAAGAAGAGCATGCGGACGATATGGCGGATATTCTAGAAAGCCTGTAAATCCGCAACAGAAAAGGGGGAGCTGGCTATCCAGCTCCCCCTTTTGTTCGTCTGCCGTTTCAGCCTTTAACGGTTTTCGGCGCCTTGCCTTCCTTCATCTGCTGCAACAACGGTGCGCATTCGTTCGGCTCGCCACCACTCGGCGCGACCAATGCCAGCAACCCGGCCGCCGGCCCGGCGATCACACCCAGTGCCACCATGCCCGCACCACGCAACGCCAACGGAATCGCTTTCACCCCCGCATTGGGCTTGATGAACGGCCCGTTGACGTACAGCGGTGAACGCAGGGAGAACAGGCGGAAGCCTTTCGATTCCGGGGTGATGGTGAGGTCCAGTTGCTCGGTGGCCATATTCGCGGTGCCATCGATGTAGATGATGGCGTTCTCGGTATCGAACACAAACAAGCGCGTAGTCGCCAGGCCCGTCTTGATACCGAAGTCCGCCGCCGCGCAGTTGATCTTCACTTCCTTGTCGCCAAACAGGCGACCCACCACGTAGTTACCCACGTTGAGCCCGGCGATTTCCATCAGGCCACGGCTGATGGCGCCGTCATTGATCAGCATCTTCAGGTCGCCGTTGGAGCTGCCCAACAGGGCTGCTACGGAATTGCCGCGTCCGGAAATGTCGGCATCGCCGTTGAGTTCACCAAAGCTGGTTTTCATCGGTTCGAAGGTTGGGAACAGCTGCTTGAGCTTGAAGTTGCGTGCGGTGAGTTTGGCCCGGCCTTCCATTGGCGTGATGCGGCCGTTGAGGCGGATCTGCGCATCCAGTTTGCCGCCGGCCACACCAAAACGCAGGGGCTCGAGGCTCAGCTCGCCGTCATTCAGGACCAGGTGGGTGTAGAGGTCGGTAAATGGCAGATCGGCACTGTGCACGATGCGCTTGCCGGTGAACTCCACATCAGCGTCCATGACGCGCCAGCGCTCGGTGCGGAACTCTTCCACCGGCAGCACTTTGGTGGCCGGCTGTTTGCTATCGCCGCCACGGGCTTTTTGCTTGGCGTTGGAGTCGGCGCCGATCAGCGGTGCGAGGTCGGTCATCAGCAATTGGTTGGAGACCAGCGCACCACTGAGCTTGGGCCGTGGCTGGCTGGCGACGTAGGCGAGGTTGCCATGAATATCGCTGTTGCCGATCTTGCCGTTGAAGTTTTCATAGCGGAAGGACGCGCCGCTGGCTTCGTGCAGCTTGGCGATGAGGTGACCGTCGGTGGAATAGGCCGGCGAATCCGGCAAGGTCACGCCGGTCAGCGGGTAGAGATTGCCCAGGCTGGAACCGGCGAGTTTCAGGCGCAAATCGAGCGCGCCGAGGTTCAGCGGATCGGTGAGCGTGCCGGCCAGGGCGATGCTGGTGTCGGCAATCTTCACCTGGGCTTGCAGCGGGAACGGCTTGGCCGCGTCCTGCAAGGCCAGCAGGCCACCGATCTTGCCGCTGCCGTCGAGTTTCTGGCCGTGGTACTGGCCTTTGACCTTGAGGCCGAACGCATAATCCTGGGGCGCGGAGCCTTTTTCCAGGGCCTTCTTGGCATCGGCGTCGCCAACAATTTCGCCGAACGGGATCGGCTTGCCCAGCGGGTCGATGATCACATCCAGTTGGGTCTTGAGGGTCTGGTCGTCGAGGGTTACGTGGCCTTTGTCGAAGCCGATGGCGCCGATGTCCACCACCCAGTTGGAGGGCTCGGCGTTCGGGTCCTTGGGGTCGAATTTGAAGGTCCAGTTGGCGCGGCCATCGGCCAGGCGCTGCAACTGCGCGCTCGGCTCGGTGAGGTCGATACGCGGGATCACCACCCGCTGCACCAGCAATGCCAGGGGCGAGATGCGCAGTTCAACCTTCTTGAGGGTGACCATTTGCGGGTTTTTCGACCAGTCCGGGTTGCCCAGGGTCAGGTCTTCGGCAATCACATGGGGCCACGGCACCCAGGCGCGCCAGCCGCCTTCATCGGGCTCACGCGCCCACACCACCGCCAGGTTGCCGTTGATGGCAAACGGTCGATGCAATTCTTCGGAAACCTTGGCATTGAGGGGTGGCTTGATGCGGTTCCAGTCAAAGAACACCAGGACCAACACCACCACGGCGATTAACACAACGAAGCTGGCGCAGCTCCAAGCGACGATTTTACGAGTGCGCGTCATTGCACAGGACTCCTGAATACGACTGGCTGGGTGACAGCCTTTAAGGACAGCTTATAGAACTACGACTGGCAAACCGCCTGGGGGTTTAACCCGATCCCCGATTTGCCTGGAAAAACCTAAATTTCTGACCACTTCGACAGATTCCCCCTACGACGACGCACCATTGTTACCCGCGTGCGTGTCGAAAATACCCACACCGGTGCAAAACCGCGTGCTTGAGAGGCCCGTTCTAGAGCCTCCGCCTAGAACAATCAATTCTGTTGATTATTACCATTGTGTTTATGAACTTTTATATCGACTTATCGAGAGTAGCATTAGACCTGTACCCACTTTATCGCCCTCCCAAGGAGCAACCCATCATGAAACGCCAATTACTCGCTACCGCCCTGTTATCCATCCTGGCTTCCAGTGCCTTTGCCCTGCCAGCCGCCGAACAGGCCACTCCACAAGTCAAAGCGGACGCCGTTCCTTTCAGCCAGACCGTCGCTCGCAGCGGTTCGCAAGAAGAAGAGAACCGTGACTACGCCAAAGGCGCCGTTGCTGAAAATGGTTCGGAACAAGCCAACAAACGCGCTTACACCGAAGGCCTGACCGAAAACGGCCGCAACCGCCTGGAACAAAAAGGCCTGGTTGAAGGTGGTGCTGATCGCCTGCTGGAACGCAACGCTGTTGCCGAAGGTGGCCGTGATCGCCTGGAACAGAAAGGTCTGGTCGAAGGCGGCGCTGAACAAGCCAACAAACGTGCCTACACCGAAGGCGTTGCTGAAGGCGGTGCTGACCGTCTGCAAGAACTGCATCAAGCACAGAGCTAACCCCGTGGTGGCCGAGAAAAAAGCCCGATCTGCCGATCGGGCTTTTGCTTTCCTGTAGATCGCGTCACGCCCTTCCCCCGCCAAGTTCGACGTCAACAGACCTGTTTTGCTAGAGTGCGTCGCTGTACTTGCCGACTAAGCCTGCCCGCCCATGCTGCCCCGCGCCGAACAGAAGCAACAGACCCGCCTCGCCCTGATGGACGCAGCCCGCCATCTGATGGAGTGTGGCCGTGGGTTTGGCAGCCTGAGCCTGCGCGAAGTGGCGAAGACGGCCGGTATCGTGCCCACCGGGTTCTATCGGCATTTTGCCGACATGGACCAGCTGGGGCTTGTGTTGGTGAGTGAAGTCGGCCAGACCTTCCGCGCCACTATCCGCCTGGTGCGCCATAACGAATTCGTGATGGGCGGCATTATCGACGCCTCCGTGCGGATCTTTCTCGATGTGGTCTCGGCCAACCGTTCGCAATTCCTGTTCCTGGCCCGCGAGCAATACGGCGGCTGCCTGGCCGTGCGCCAGGCCATCGGGGCGCTACGTGAAGACATTACCCGCGACCTGGCGGCCGACCTGACGTTCATGCCAAAACTGCAGCACCTGGATGCCGAAGGCCTGCATGTGATGGCCGACCTGATCGTCAAAAGTGTGTTCGCCACCCTTCCCGACATCATCGATCCGCCGGCCCAGGCCCTGCCTGACCACCTCACGCCGCAGGCGAAAATCACCCAGCAATTGCGCTTTATCTTCATCGGTTTGAAGCACTGGCAAGGCCTGGGCAGTACCGAATAAAACCATCACCCTGCCGTGTGAAAACGCTTGGCGGTGGTGTAGTTCTTGTTCCAGTAGCTGTTGCTCAATGAATCGATGCGGATGTTCTTGCCGGTACGTGGCGAATGAATGAAGTTGCCATCGCCTATATAGAGACCCACATGGCTGACTTGGCCGCGCCCGTTGGCTTTGAAAAACACCGCATCGCCGGGCTTGAGCGCATTGCGTTTGATGGTCGCGGCCGTTGACCGCTGCATGGCCGCGGTGGTGCGTGGGATCTGAATGTTGGCTTCAGTCTTGAACAAATAGACCAGCAGGCTGCTGCAATCAAACCCCTGATCCGCCGAGGTGCCACCCCACTTGTACGGTGTACCCAACAGTTCGTGGGCGCGGTCGACCACATCCTCGATAGACGCTTGTTTCAGCGAAGCGCTGAAGGACGGGTGGGTCTTTAGATTGGCGGAAGCCGATGAAAGCGCGAAAGACAGACTGACAATAACCAGATAACAAAAAGACTTGAACATGATGAACGTCGCAGTGGATTAAACACGGCGCACAGGCTAATGATGTTGAAGGAAAGGTGATGAACGCCGATTCCCCATACCCTGTAGGGAAAATCCGAAAACGCCCACACCCCGTGCAACACGCAATATTACGCACCACTTTGGCGCACACCGAAGATTCTTCCTCGCCCTGTTTAGTGGCATACCCCTCATTGCCTACAGGCAATTCCTACTTCCCATCCAGGTTGGCAAGCCCCTTGCTCTAGCTGTTTCATCGCTCATAGCTGGAAGCTTCCTGATGCTGGTGATCCACCGCCGAATCGCCCCCCAAGCCCTCTGGGCCGCCGAGTTGCTGTTGAACTTCGAAGCCCGCAGCAAAAGCCGCCTGCGCTGTTTCAGTGCCGACGGGGAAGACGTCGGCCTTTTCCTGGAGCGCGGCCAACCACCGCTGCACGATGGCGAATTCCTACAGGCGGAGGACGGACGAGTCGTACGCGTGTGCGCCCGGCCTGAACAACTGCTGCACGTCACCTGCAGCAGCGCATTTGAACTGACGCGCGCGGCGTATCACCTGGGTAACCGCCACGTGGCATTGCAAGTGGGCGACGGCTGGCTGCGCCTGCTGGATGACTATGTGCTCAAGGCCATGCTCGAACAGTTGGGCGCGCAGACGCAAACCCTCGAAGCGCCATTCCAGCCGGAACATGGCGCCTATGGCGGCGGGCATCATCATTCGCGCCATGGCGATGAAGATTTCAACTACCCGCCCAAGCTGCACCAGTTCGGCGTGCGTCTATGAACCCAGCCTGGGCGCTGTTGCGTCTGGCCAGTCCGCAATTGCCGATTGGTGGCTACAGCTATTCCCAGGGTTTGGAAATGGCGGTGGAGAACGGTCGCGTCAACGACGCTGCCAGTGCCCGGCGCTGGATCAGCGATCAGTTGCTGCTCAACCTCGCACGTTTCGAGGCACCCGTTCTGCTCGCCCATTGCCAAGCCGCCTTTGAGGCCGATTGGCCGCGCCTGGCTCAGCTGTGCGAAGAACATCGCGCCAGCCGTGAGACCCGCGAGCTGTACCAGGAGAGCCGGCAGATGGGCTACTCCCTGCAACAACTGCTCAACGGCCTGCCGGAACTGGACGACGCCGCCCGCCTATTTCTTCAACAGTGCGCCGAACCGCATTTGGCATTGGGCTGGGCCCTGGCGGCACGCGCCTGGAGCATCAGCCCCGCCGACGCCCTCGCCGCCTGGCTGTGGAGCTGGCTGGAAAACCAACTGGCTGTGCTGATGAAAACCCTGCCCCTGGGCCAGCAAGCCGCGCAACGCCTGACCAGTGAACTGCTGCCATTGCTACAACAGGCCCAGCAGGACGCCAGCCGCATCCAACCCCACCATTTCGGCAGCGCCGCCTTCGGCCTGTCCCTGGCCTGCATGGCCCACGAGCGCCAATACAGCCGCCTGTTCCGTTCCTAGGAGAAGCATATGAACTCACAACCTTTACGTGTCGGCATCGGCGGCCCGGTGGGCTCCGGCAAGACGGCCCTGACCCTGGCCCTGTGCCTCGCGCTGCGTGATCGCTACAACCTGGCAGTGGTCACCAACGACATCTACACCCGCGAAGACGCCGACTTCCTGGTGCGCAACCAGGCCCTTGCACCAGAACGCATCATCGGCGTGGAAACCGGTGGCTGCCCGCACACGGCGATCCGCGAAGACGCCTCGATCAACCTGGAAGCGGTCGACCAGCTCAACCGTCGTTTCCCCGGCCTGGACCTGATCCTGGTGGAGTCCGGCGGCGACAACCTCTCGGCCACCTTCAGCCCCGAGCTGTCAGACCTGACCATCTACGTGATCGATGTGTCGGCTGGCGACAAGCTGCCGCGCAAGGGCGGGCCTGGGATCTGCAAGTCCGACCTGCTGGTGATCAACAAGATCGACCTGGCGCCCTTGGTCGGCGCGTCGCTGGAGCTGATGAACAGCGACACCACCCGCATGCGCAACGGCAAACCCTTTGTGTTCAGCAACCAGAAAACCGGTGTCGGCCTGGAGGACATCGTCGCCTTCATCGAACGCCAAGGCCTGCTGACCGCCGCCTGATCAACCCATAAGGAACCTGTCCATGAGCCTCAAGAAACTCTTCACCGCCGCCGCCCTGCTGCTGGCCCCTGCCCTGGCCTTCGCTCACCCGGGCCATGGCGACAACGGCCTGGTGGCCGGTATCAGCCATCCTCTGGGGGGCATCGACCACTTGCTGGCGATGGTCGCGGTCGGTTTGTGGGCCGCCCAACAAAAAGGCGCCGCGCGCTGGGCATTGCCGTGCACCTTTGTCGGCACCATGCTGATTGGCGGCGTGCTGGGTTTTGAAGGCCTGGCGTTGCCGGCGCTGGAAAGCGGGATTGCCGCGTCGGTGCTGGCCCTGGGTCTGGCGGTGGCGCTGGCGGTGCGTCCGCCGTTGTTCATGGCGGTGGGGGCCACGGCCTTGTTCGCACTCTTCCATGGTGTGGCGCATGGTCTGGAGCTGCCGGACATGTCCAGCCCGTGGGCGTATGCCGCGGGTTTTGTCGGTGCGACTGCCGTGCTGCACGCGGCCGGTTATGCCGTGGTGCGCTTCCTGCCGGCTGCGGCGGCGCCGTTGGTGCGGATTGCGGGCGCGGCTTCGGCGGCGACGGGGGTTTGGTTGCTCGCCAGCTGATTTTCGGCGCCGACAAGGGCCTCTTCGCGAGCAAGCCCGCTCCCACAATTTGACCGAGTACTTCCTTGGAATGCGGTCAAAATGTGGGAGCGGGCTTGCTCGCGAAGGCGGCAGTACAAACAACACAGAACCCAAGACTGATACCATGCGCGCCTACACCCCTGCCGTGACGACGCCAGCCAATGCCCAGCGCTTCCCAACCCTCCTTGAACACCGTGCTTACGCACTTCCACAGCCTGATCGTGCCGCTCTGGCAAGGCCCGGGCTGGAATGCCGACCTGGCATTGCCCTATGAGGCGCTGGACGCCGATCATCAGCCACTGCCCCCGCAACGCTACCGCGCGATGGCCTGCGCCCGGCAGTTGTACCTGTTTGCCAGCCTGATCGGCGAGCCCGGCGCGGCCTTTGCTGAAGAACGCGCAGCGGCACTGTTTCGCTCCCTGCAACGGCACTTCCACGACGCCGAGCACGGCGGCTGGTTCTACAGCATCGACCCGTCCGGTCAGCCGCTGGACAAGCGCAAAGACCTCTACACCCACGCCTTCATCATCTTTGCCTGCGCCCATTACTGGGCCAAGGTGCGTGAGCCATTGGTGGAGTCGGTACTCAACGCCGCCCTGGAAGTGGTCGCCGAGCGGTTCTCCACAGGCGACGGTCTGTACGAGGCCGTATTGGAGCGCAACTGGTCATCGCTCAAATCCGGCCCACTGCAAAACCCGCTGATGCACCTTGCCGAAGGTTTCCTCGCCACCCTCGCGGTGCGTGAAGACGCCAACGTGCAAGCCGCCCTGCTGGCGCTGGCGACGGCCATGCAGCAGCGCTTCATCGACCGCCAGCACGGCGTGATGATGGAAAAACCGCTGGGCGCTGTGGATAACTGGTTCGAACCGGGGCACCAGTTCGAATGGTTCTTCTTGCTAGAGTCTTCGGATGTGCTGCGTGGTACGCCGCTGCATGCGTCGCTGACCCGGGCGTTCGCCTACGCAGAACGCAAGGGTGTGGATAACCTCAGCGGTGCGGTCAGCGGCATGTTGGCGCCGGACGGTACGGTGCGCGACGGCACTCAACGCATCTGGGCCCAGGCCGAGTACCTGCGGGCACTGACCTTGCGCCCCAACAGCGAAGCGGTGCTACAGCGCCAGTTGCTGGCGCTGCAACAGCATTTTCTGCATGCAAAAGGCTGGAATGAATGCCTGGATGCTCAGGGCGCCGTGAGCCGACGGGACATGCCGTCGACCACGCCGTATCACTTGGCAACCTGTTACCAGGGCCTTATGCAATCCACTTGCGATCTCCGGTAAAGCTGATCGTCAACCAGCGCGCCGCATCCGGCGTGCCGAGCCCTGTGGATATCTCTTCGCGTAGCCCGTCGAGGGTCGCGACGTTATCCACCGGGTAATCCGCCGGCAACACCACATGAATCTCGATAAACCGCGCCCGCCCGTGCTTTTGCACGTAGGACACGTAGTCGTCGAAACCATGTTTGGCCTGGGTCGCTTCCATCACTTCGCGTACTTTGTCGTCCAACTGGTCCGGAGCAATGCCCAGCACCTCGCGCAAGGCCGGGCGCAGGATCTTGAACGCCGGCGCCAGCATGCTCAGGGCCAGCAGGATCAGGATCAATGGGTCGACATACACCGCCCACTCGCCATAGCCCTGGGACTTGAGCAACAGCGCCGCCAGAAAGCTGATCAGCAAGCCTACCGACAGCATCGCGTCCACCAGCCAGCTGATGTTGTCGAACTGGATCAGCGATGATTTCAGCTGGCGATTGCGATAACGCACGTAGAAGAAATAGGCGAACTCGACGACGGTAAACACCGCCGCGTAGATGATCACCAACCCCAACTCGATCTCGCGCCCGCCATTGATAATGCCGAACACGCCATTGAGGAACGCATAGATGGCGATCAGCAACAGGAAACTGCCTTCGATCAGCAGCACCATGGGTTCCAGGTGCCAATAGCCGAACTGGAAACGCTCGTTGCTTTTCTTGGCGATCAGCTTGGCCGTGATCAGCATCAACACCTTGATGGCGGTGGCGATCAGCGAGAAAAAGCCGTCGAACAGAATGGATTGGGCGCCAGAAATCACACCCGTGACAATCCCGGCGATCGCGACGGCGAACATCAGGATGGTCGATTGTTTGAGCAGTGCCTGCTCGCCTCGGTTACTCACATTTCCTCCCGTTAAAACCTTAAATCCGCACAGTGCGGAGGGGTTTTCAGGCGGTGAGTGTACCTTATGACCTGTTTTTGCCGATTGTGGCGAGGGAGCTTGCTCCCTCGCCACAGCAGCGATCGATCTTAAGCTTTAGCGCCGCGCTCAATCGCAAACCCAGCCCACGTCTGGCTCACCGGCATCAGCTCCAACCGGTTGATATTCACATGCGCTGGCGTGTTCATGACCCAGAAGATCGTGTCCGCAATATCCTGCGGCTGGATCGGCTCGGCACCCGCATAAGTCGCGTCATACCGCGCCTGATCACCGCCGAAGCGCACCAGCGAGAACTCGCTTTCACACAGGCCCGGCTCGATGTTGGTCACGCGCACGCCCGTGCCTTGCAGGTCGCAGCGCAGGTTCAGCGAGAACTGCTTAACGAACGCCTTGGAACCGCCATACACGTGGCTGCCCGGATACGGGTAATTACCCGCGATGGAACCCAGGTTGATGATACCCGCACCACGACCGTGAGCGATCAGGCGTGGCAACAGCAGGTTGGTGGTGGTCAGCAGGCCCTTGATGTTGGTGTCGACCATGGTTTCCCAATCGTCGAGACTGCACTTGGGCGCTGGGTCGGTGCCCACGGCCAGGCCGGCGTTGTTGATCAGCCCGCGCAGCTTGGCGAACGACGGCGGCAGGTTGGCGATGGCGTCTTCCATGCCTTTGCGGTCCCGCACGTCCACGACCAGGCCATGCACTTCAGTCTGCTTGGATAGTTCTTCGACCAGCGCATTCAGGCGGTCGGCACGACGGCCGGTGAGCACCAGTTTCCAGCCGGCTTCGGCAAAACGACGGGCGCAGGCTTCGCCGAAACCTGAGGTTGCGCCAGTAATAAACAACGTGTCGGACATGGTGTTCTCCTTGCGGGCATCGGGAAAAAAGTTGCCAGCAGAATGCCCGTACACCGCGATGGCGGCAACCGCTAAGCACACAACTTGATACAAGCCTGATCACTTTTTAATCAACTCTATAAAAGCCATACAGGCCGTGGCTTGCAGCTATGTGCGCGCAGGTTATCCACAACTGCGCCCACAGTCTTTGGGGGCAACTACAGAATGCTCCAAGCCGCTATACACAAGGGCTACAGGCGGTTTTAGAAAGTTTTTTGCTTGACCTTGGCCGGGGCGTATGTAGGCCAGCCTCCGATCGCAAAATCAGAACGATGGCTCCAGGCCAGTCATTCCGGCCTCTGCGGCGGTCTTTCCAGAGTTTAGTCACAGACTTATCCACAGGCTGGCGGGACATATTTCGGTCATATACCTGTGTCTTTAAACAGGTTGACAAAGGCTTGGAGCGGCGACCAAAAACCGCCTGATCAAAAAACAACCGCCGCGCTACAAGCCCCGGATTCATTGGCTTACAGCCAGCTACTCCCACGTTACCCACAGCCGGTTCCACAGCGGATGGGGACAAGTCAAAACTGTGACAAAACAGGGATTTGCGGCGGCTATATGTCGCGCTTTGGAGGGGGGCTGGATTTGTTTTCCACAATTTCCAGAAAGCTCTGTGGACAGTCTCAACATGAATGTGGGAGCCGAAGCTCCCACAGGTCATACCAAGAATATCTATTCGTTAATGACCGCCGAGGTAGGCGTTGCGCACTTCCTCATTCACCAGCAATTCCTTACCGGTGCCCGTCAGGCGAATCTCGCCGTTGACCATCACATACGCCCGATCCGACAAGCGCAGCGCATGGTTGGCGTTCTGTTCCACCAGGAAGATGGTCATCCCGGTGGAGGCCAGCTCGCGCAACGTCGAGAAGATCTGCTTCACCACAATCGGCGCCAGGCCCAGGCTCGGTTCATCCAGCAGCAACAGCTTGGGCCGACTCATCAGCGCGCGGGCGATGGCGAGCATTTGCTGCTCGCCGCCGGACATGGTCATGGCACGCTGGGTACGTCGCTCCTTGAGCCGTGGGAACAGCTCGAACATGCGCTGCATGTCTTCCTGAGCAAACTTGTCGCCAATGGGGATGGTGCCCATCAGCAGGTTTTCCTCGACGGTCATGTCGGGGAACACCCGCCGCCCTTCCGGCGACTGCGCAATACCGTTGGACGCGATGTAGTGCGACGACTTATGGGTGATGTCGACGCCGTTGTAGAGAATCTGCCCCGATTCGGCCCGTGGCTGGCCGAAAATCGACATCAGCAGCGTGGATTTGCCCGCGCCGTTGGAGCCGATCAGGCTGACGGTTTCGCCTTCGTTGATGTGCAGCGAGACTTTTTTCAGGGCCTGGATCGGGCCGTAATACACGTCCAGGTCCTTCATTTCGAGGATAGGTGCACTCATACCAACTCCTCTTCGTCGGCGCCCAGGTAGGCGGCAATCACTTTCGGGTCGTTGCGGATCGCGTCCGGCCCGCCCTCGGCGATCACGTTGCCGTGGTCCAGCACCACGATGTGGTCGGAAATACTCATCACCATGCCCATGTCGTGTTCGATCAGCACCACCGTCAGGTCGTGTTCGTCGCGCAGCAGGCGAATCATCGCGCTGAGGGCTTCGGTTTCCTGGGGGTTGAGGCCCGCAGCCGGTTCGTCCAGACAGATGATCTGCGGACGCGTGCACATGGCACGGGCAATCTCCAGGCGGCGCTGCTGGCCGTAGGAGAGTTCGCCGGCCAGGCGGTTGGCGCAGTCCACCAGGTCCACCACTTCGAGCCAGTAGAACGCGTGGTCCAACGCGTCGCTTTCGGCCTTGCGGTAGCCCTTGGTGTTGAGGATGCCCGCGAGCATGTTGCGGTTGACCCACATGTGCTGGGCCACCAGCAGGTTTTCCACCACCGACATTTCCTTGAACAGGCGAATGTTCTGGAACGTCCGCGCCAGGCCGGCGCGGTTCACCAGGTGGGTACCGCCGAACATCTTGTAGTACACCCGGCTGAGGAAGCTTTTGGGCGACACAAAGTCGGTGGGCTGGAAGCGCTCGCCGAGCAACTGGATCACGTCGGTCTGCTTGCCGCGGAGGTTGAGTTGGATCTTGCCGCCGCTGGCTTTGTAGAAGCCGGTGAGGCAGTTGAACACCGTGGTCTTGCCGGCACCGTTGGGGCCGATCAAGGCGAAGATCGAGTTGCGTTCGACCTTGAGGCTCACATCGCTCAGGGCCTTGATGCCGCCGAAGTGCATCATCAGGTGTTCCACGGAGAGGACGACTTCCTTGCTCATGGCGCCACTCCTTTACGTGGGGTCACACCGGTACGGCTGATGCGGATCAAGCCGCGCGGTCGCCAGATCATCATCACCACCATCAACACGCCAAACAGCAGTACGCGGTACTCGGAGAAGCTGCGCAGCAGTTCAGGCGCGACGGTCAGAACAAACGCCGCAATCACCACGCCCACCGTCGAGCCCATACCACCCAGGACCACGATGGCCAGGATCAGCGCCGACTCGAAGAAGGTGAACGACGACGGGTTGACGAAGCCCTGGTAGCTGGCAAAGAACACCCCAGCCAAACCCGCTGTCGATGCACCGATGGTGAACGCCGAAAGTTTGACCAACACATGGTTCAGCCCCATGGAACGGCAGGCGATCTCATCTTCGCGCAAGGCCTCCCAGGCGCGGCCGACCGGCATGCGGGTCAAGCGATGCTTGATGTACAGCACGGCCAGCACCACCAGGAACAGCACGATATAGATGAACAGGAATTTGATGTTGGGGTTGTAGTCGATGCCGAAGAACTCATGGAAGGGCACCCCGCCATCCTTCGCACGCTTGCCGAACTCCAGGCCGAGGAAGGTCGGCGAGGGCACCGGCATGCCGTTGGGCCCACCGGTAAACGACAGCCAGTTGTTGAGCACCAGGCGGATGATTTCACCAAAGCCCAGGGTCACGATGGCCAGGTAGTCACCGTGCATTCGCAACACCGGGAACCCGAGTATGCACCCCGCCAGCGCCGCCGCGATGGCCGCCAGTGGCAGCACCGTCCAGAAGCCCAGGCCAAGGTATTGATAACCCAACGCCAGGCCGTAGGCGCCGATGGCGTAGAACGCCACGTAACCCAGGTCGAGCAAGCCGGCCAGGCCGACCACGATGTTGAGGCCCAGGCCGAGCAACACATAGATCAGGCCGAGGATCACCACGGTGAGCAGGTACTTGTTGGCGAAAATCGGGAACACGATGGCGATCACGATCAGTGCCGGGATGATCCAGCGCAGCCGCGACTTGTAGTCCGGCGCCAGCACGTGCACGCCAGAGCCGGTGCTCTCGAAGCCCTGCAGGATCTTCAGGCCCTTGGGCGTTTGCAGGAACAGGCTCATGGCAAAGCGGCCGACCATCACGATGGCCACCAGCAGGGCCACGCGGGCCGGTTCCAGGTTGAAGCTGTAGCCGTCGAGGACCACGCCGACGATCGGACCGAACACGACCAGTGAAATCAGCCCGGCGAGGACTGTATCGACCACACTTTTCTTGATATCGATGGGTTTGGCAGCAGACATGTTTACACCTTCGCCACAAGTGGGCGACCAAGCAGGCCCTGGGGACGGAAAATCAGAATCACCACCAGCAGGGAGAAACTGAACACGTCTTTGTAGTCAGAGTTGATCAACCCCGAGAACAACGACTCGGAGATACCGAGGATGATCCCGCCCAACATCGCCCCAGGCAGGGAGCCGATGCCGCCGAGTACCGCTGCGGTAAACGCCTTGATGCCGATGATGAAGCCGGCATAGAAGTCGAAGGTGCCGTAGTTGAGGGTGATCAACACGCCGGCCAATGCCGCCATGGCGGCGCCGATGACGAACACATAGGAGATCACCCGGTCGGTGTTGATGCCAAGGATCGACGCCATCTTGCGGTCTTGCTGAGTGGCGCGGCACATGCGGCCGAGCTTGGTGTATTTGATGATGTAAGTGAGCAACGCCATGCCGGCAAACGCCGCCACGAGGATGAACACCTTGGTGTACGTCAACTGAACGAAGCCTGTGCCGATGTCGACACGCCAGGCCCCGGCCAGCAGGGTAGGAATGCCCTGTTGCTTGGCGCCCTGAGCGATCTGCGCGTAGTTCTGCAGGATCAACGAGATACCGATGGCGCTGATCAGCGGTGCCAGTCGGGTGGAGTTGCGCAGCGGTTTGTAGGCGACACGCTCGATGACCCAGCCGTATACGCCAGTGACGACAACGGTGAAGATCAAGGTGCCGAGAATGAGCAGCGGGAAGGATTCGATGCCGAAGTAAGCCAGCAGTGCCAGACTGATCGCCGCGAGGTAAGCGGAAATCATATAAACCTCGCCGTGGGCGAAGTTGATCATGCCAATGATGCCATAGACCATTGTGTAGCCGATGGCGATCAGGCCATAGACCGACCCGAGGGTCAGGCCGTTGACCAGTTGCTGCAGGAAAATACCATCCATAACGCAATCTCACGCGGTGAGCACCTGCACACCGGTGGGTGTGCGGCGCTTCTGGAGGAAAAGACAGATTTGTTGCTGGACGCGATTGCACTGGCAACCTCGGCCCCCTGTGGGAGCTGGCTTGCCTGCGATGCGGCTTCACATTCAACACCGTGTTGACTGTCAGTCCGTCATCGCGGGCAAGCCCGGCTCCCACAGGGGATCTGTGGCGCCTGCGTGGTCGCGTTAATGCTTACTTCTGTTTTTCCAACTGGTGGTATTTGCCGTCTTTATCCCACTGGTAAACCACGTAGTCGGAGATCTTCAGGTCACCCTTGGAATCCCAGGCTTTTTCGCCCATGACGGTTTTTACCGGGTGAGCTTTGAGCCATTTGGCGGCGTCTTCGCCTTTGTTGGACTTGGCGCCGTTGAAGCCAGCGGCCAAGGCCTGGACCGACGCGTAGGCGTACAGGGTGTAGCCTTCCGGCTCGGTGCCGTTTTTACGGAACTCTTCCACCACGGCCTTGCTGTCTGGCAGCAGGCGCGGGTCGGCGCCGAAGGTCATGTACACGCCGTCGACGTATTGCGCGCCGCCAGCCGTGGCAACCAGTTCGTCGGTGACCACGCCGTCATCGGACATGAACTTGACGTCTTTCAAGCCAGCTTCACGGATCTGGCGAACCAGTGGACCGGCTTCCGGGTGCAGGCCGCCGAAGTACACGACGTCAGCACCGGTGGAGCGGATCTTGGTGACCAGGGCGCTGAAGTCTTTCTCGCCACGGGTCAGGCCTTCTTCCAGCACCGGCTTGACGCCGCGCTTGGTCAACTGGGCAGCGGTGGCGTCGGCCAGGCCTTTGCCGTAGGTGTCCTTGTCGTTGATGACCGCGACTTTCTTGCCCTTGAGCACGTCGACGATGTAGTCGCCGGCAACGATGCCTTGCTGGTCGTCACGCCCGCACATGCGGAACATGGCGCCCAGGCCGCGTTCGGTCACTTGTGGGTTGGTGGAGCCTGGGGTGATGGCGATGATGCCGGCTTCGTCATACACCTCGGAGGCCGGGATGGTGTTGGAGGAGCAGAAGTGCCCGACCACGCCGATCACTTTGTCCTGGTCGGCCAGGCGGTTGGCCACGGCCACAGCCTGCTTGGGTTCACACGCATCGTCGCCAGCTACCAGCACGATTTTCTCGCCGTTGATGCCGCCGGCCTTGTTGATCACATCGGCTGCCGCCTGGGCACCCTTCATGTACTGCTCACCGAAAGCGGCGTTGGCGCCCGTCATGGGCCCCGCGACGCCGATCTTCACATCAGCTTGAACAAACGTAGAAACACCCAGCGCCGCTGCAACGGCGAGGGCCAGAAAACCTTTCTTGTAAAACGTCTGGGACATGAGTGGTGCTCCGATATTTTTGATTTTTGGCACGACAACTTGCATTCAAACCTTTCACTGAAAGCCCAGAGCAAGGCGCGTGCCATTACGTTTTTATTCTTCAAAAAGACACGGTGTCATTGTTATTTCAGGTGTTTCGGCTCCATTCGCCAGGACGTGCAACCCTCTAGCGTCCAGAGGTGCAACCAACGGATCCAAAAAGTACAACCGCGGCAGGTCGCACCTGCAACCACGCCTATAAACGACAGTTCCTGGCGCTGTAACAAACGGCGTAACGGAACTGCACATTTACAGTGCGTGATTGCTACGACTTGCACCAATACAGATTAGTAGCCTGCTAAGAAAATGCAGGCTTCTGAGCGGTATTTCGCTGATCAGATCACGATCCTCAGGCATTGGCCGGCGTGATACAGCGAGAATCCGGCTTCGTACAAGCAGCTGCGCAAGCCCACTCCGGCCAACGGCTGCATCGGCGCGAAGGGAATCGGCAGCGCCTGGGGATTCTGGTGACACAAGTAGTCGGCAAATGCCTTGCCGACCACACTGCCGGTGGTTACGCCACGGCCGTTATAGCCGGTGACTGCCACAAGGCCGGGCGCCGGCTCGAACAGACGCATCAAATGGTCTGGGGTGAAGGCGATACAGCCGGTCCAGGTGAACTCCCACTGCACCGATTTGAGGTACGGGAAGTAGTGCTGCTGCACCCGATCGGCCCACGCCTTGAGGAACCACGCGGGCTTCTGGTTGCCGTTGCCCAGGCTGCCGAGCAACAAACGGCCATCGGCGTCGCGACGGATGCTGCTCAGCACCTGGCGCGTATCCCATGAGCCCTGGCCACCGGGCAAGATCTGTTGGGCGGCGTCGCCCGTCAGTGGAGCCGACGCGACCTGATAGTAATAGCCGGGGAAGAAATTGCGCCGCAACTCGGTCCACTCGCCCTCGGTGTAGGCGTTGGAGGCGATCACCACCTGTGCAGCCTGCACTGACCCTTGTGCGGTCTGCACCGACCAGTGCGAACCCTGGCGCTCAAGCTGAGTGACCGGCGAATGATCGAACAACTGCCCGCCCAGCCCCGCCGCAGCATTGGCCAAGCCACTGGTGTAGGCCATCGGGTTCAAGGTGCCGGCACGCCGATCCAACAAGGCGGCGGCGATCTTTTTGGTGCCCGTGGCCTGTTCACAGGCCTGGCCGGTAAGCAACTCGACTGGCGCGCCACGGCGCTTCCATTGCGCTTCACGACTGCGCAAATCCGCCTCGCCACGGGCGTTGTGCGCCATGTGCAAGGTGCCTTCACGGCGTAATTGGCAATCGATGTTGTATTTATCGATCAGGCTGAACACCAGGGACGGCGCCGCACCCAACATACGGTTGAGCTGGCTGCCCACTGCTTCGCCGAAACCGGCTTCGATCTCGTCCGGCGGGATCCACATGCCGGCGTTGACCAGCCCCACATTACGCCCGGAACCACCATGACCGGTGCGATGAGCCTCCAACACGGCGACGCTTTTACCTTGTTCCAGCAAATGAACGGCCGCCGACAAACCGGTGATCCCGGCGCCGATCACGCACACATCCACCTTGACCTCGCCCTTGAGCGCGGCACGGTCGGGCCGGCTGGGGGTGAGGTGTTCCCATAAACATGTTTCGCGTAGTGCCATTGCCAGACTCCGGGATGAAACCTAACAAACAACTGTTATTTTGAATTGCAAACCCAATCAAATGTGGGAGCGGGCTTGCTCGCGAATGCAGGGTGTCAGTCAACAGATGTACAACTGATCTACCGCTTTCGCGAGCAAGCCCGCTCCCACATTTTTAACCGCGTTTCGTCAGTGAGTCAGTCGAAGGTTATGCCCTGTGCCAGCGGCAACTCCAGCGAGTAGTTCACCGTATTGGTCTGGCGACGCATATACCCGCGCCACGCATCCGAACCCGACTCACGCCCGCCGCCGGTCTCTTTCTCGCCACCAAACGCTCCGCCGATTTCCGCGCCGCTCGGGCCGATGTTGACGTTGGCAATGCCACAGTCGCTGCCCACCGCCGACATGAACTGCTCGGCTTCACGCACGTCGGTGGTGAAGATGCACGACGACAGGCCTTGAGGCACGGCGTTGTTCAGGCGCAGGGCTTCGTTGAAGTCGTTGTAGCCGATCACATAGAGGATCGGGGCGAAGGTCTCGGTGCACACCACGTCGCTTTGCTCGGGCATTTCCACAATGGCCGGCGAGACGTAGTAGGCATTCGGGAACGTGTCTTCCAGTTGGCGCTTGCCGCCGAACACCTTGCCGCCTTCGCTCAAGGCTTGTTCCAGGGCGTCCTGCATGTTGTCGAAGCCGTGCTTGTCGATCAGCGGGCCGATCAGGTTGCCTTCCAGCGGGTGACCGATGCGCACCTTGGAATAGGCGGCCTTGAGGCGGGTGACGATTTCTGCCTTCACCGACTCATGGGCGATCAGCCGACGCAGGGTGGTGCAGCGTTGGCCGGCAGTGCCGACGGCGCTGAACAGGATGGCGCGCACGGCCATGTCCAGGTCGGCGCTTGGGCCGAGGATCATCGCGTTGTTGCCGCCCAGCTCCAGGATGCTGCGGGCAAAACGGGCGGCGACTTTCGGCGCCACTTCACGGCCCATACGGGTGCTGCCGGTGGCGCTGATCAGCGCGACGCGCGGGTCGTCCACCAGTGCGGCACCGGCGTCGCGGCCGCCGATGATCACTTGGCTCAGGTATTGCGGGGCGCCGTCGAATTTTTTCAGCACGCGCTCGAACAATGCCTGGCAGGCGAGCGCAGTGAGCGGGGTCTTTTCCGAGGGTTTCCAGATCACGGCGTTGCCGCACACCAGCGCCAGGGTGGTGTTCCACGCCCACACGGCGACCGGGAAGTTGAACGCGCTGATCACACCGACCACGCCCAGCGGGTGCCAGGTTTCACGCATGTGGTGGCCTGGGCGCTCGGAGGCGATGGTCAAGCCGTACAACTGGCGCGACAGGCCAACGGCGAAGTCGCAGATGTCGATCATTTCCTGCACTTCGCCCAGGCCTTCCTGGGTGATCTTGCCGGCTTCCCAGGACACCAGCTCGCCCAGGTCGGACTTGTATTCGCGCAACACGTCACCGAACTGGCGCACCAGTTCGCCACGGCGCGGTGCCGGCACTTTGCGCCAGGCTTCGAATGCATGCTCGGCGCGACTGACCTGTTGCTCCACCTCGGCGGCACCTTCCCAGTGCACACTGCCGATACGGCTGCCATCGATCGGCGAATGCACGGGCTGCTTGCCCGACTGGTACAGCGCCGGGTTTACCCCGAGACGATCAAGCAATGCGGCAACCATGGGTCACTCCTTCAATCTACAAACAGAAAAATTGCGCCGCCACCGACACGGCGATCCAGGCCTTATTTGTAGCTGGCCCAAGACTTGCCAACAAACGACGATTAGGCGAGATATCATTCCGTTTATTCATGCAAAGCATAAAAAGAGGCACGCCGTGCTGAACAAAAGACATTTGCCATCGATCACCGCCTTGCAGTGCTTCGAAGCCGCCACCCGTCATCTGAGCTTCACCCGCGCCGCCGAGGAACTGAACCTCACGCAGAGCGCGGTGAGCAAGCAGGTGGCGCAGTTGGAAGAGTTGCTGCAGCACTTGCTGTTCCGCCGCGTGCGCCGGCGCTTGCAGATGACTCCGGCGGGCGATCTGTACCTGGTGGAAGTACGCAAAATCCTCACGCAGGTGGAGATGTCCACCCACTACCTGCGCTCCTACGGCGGCGAAACCGAAGTGCTGCGCGTCTCCACGCCCTACACCTTCGGCGCGCGCTGGCTGGTGCCGCGCCTCAAGGGCTGGCGGCTGCGTCATCCGCAGATCCACTTGGACCTGTGCAATGAACAGGAACCGGATGAGTTGCTGCAAGGCAAGGCCGACATGGCGTTCTACTTCGGCCAGGGCTCACGCCCCGGCACCGAGAGCCTGAAGTTGTTCAGCGAAGAGCTTGTACCGGTGTGCGCACCCGAGAGTTTGCCCGCGCAGCCCTTCACCGACCCCACGCAACTGAGCAACCTGGTGCTGCTGCAAAACGCCTCACGCCCCCAGGGCTGGCATGACTGGTTCGCCAGCCAGGGTTACCAGACCGAGCACAGCTATCATGGGCCGCGGTTCGACACCTTTTATATGTGCATTCGTGCAGCCCAAGTCGGCTGTGGTGTGGCGCTGCTACCGCGATTCCTGGTGGAAGAGGAACTGGCCGACGGCAAGCTGGTGATCCCCTGGCAGCATGCAATGCCGAGCCAGGATGCCTATTACCTGGCCTACCCCGAGCATTCGGCGGAGGTGCCCAAGGTGCGCGATTTTGTGAAGTGGATGATGGAGCAGGTGGATGCCAACTGAAAAAACACTGGCAAACCGACCCACGTCTATGCGCCACTAGCCCCCTTCCTTAATTGTGCGTAAAGGTCGGCGCCCATCGCCGACCCGTCTGGAGATTCCCGTTATGAGCGAGAGTGTGTTTGCCGATCGCATCGTGCAGAACTTGCTCGACACCGACTTCTACAAGCTGACCATGATGCAGGCGGTGCTGCACAACTACCCCAACGTGGAAGTTGAATGGGAGTTCCGTTGCCGTAACAGCGAAGACCTGCGCCCGTACCTGGCGGAGATCCGCTACCAGATCGAACGCCTCGCCGAGCTGAGCCTGAGCCCCGACCAGTTGGGTTTCCTGGAACGCATCAGCTTCATGAAGCCGGACTTTTTGCGCTTTCTCGGGCTGTTCCGCTTCAACCTGCGCTATGTGCAGACCGGTATCGAGAACGGCGAACTGTTCATCCGCCTGCGCGGGCCTTGGCTGCATGTGATCCTGTTTGAAGTGCCGATGCTGGCCATCGTCAGCGAAGTGCGTAACCGCTACCGCTACCAGACCGTGATCCTCGAACAGGCCCGCGAGCAGCTGTACCGCAAGTTCGACTGGCTGACCGCCAATGCCAGCAGCGATGAACTGTCGGAGCTGCAAGTGGCCGACTTCGGCACGCGCCGGCGCTTCTCGTACCGGGTGCAGGAAGAGGTGGTCAGCGTGCTCAAGCACGACTTCCCCGGTCGTTTTGTCGGCACCAGCAACGTGCACCTGGCCCGCGAGTTCGACATGAAACCGCTGGGCACCATGGCCCACGAATGGATCATGGCCCACCAGCAACTCGGACCACGCCTGATCGACAGCCAAATCGCCGCGCTCGACTGCTGGGTTCGCGAATACCGTGGCCTGCTGGGCATCGCCCTGACCGACTGCATCACCACCGACGCATTCCTGAGCGACTTCGACCTGTACTTCGCCAAGCTGTTCGACGGCCTGCGCCATGACTCCGGCGATCCCGTGCAATGGGCAGAAAAAGCCATCGCCCACTACCACAAGCTCGGCATCGAGCCGATGAGCAAGACGTTGGTGTTCTCCGACAGCCTGTCACTGCCCAAGGCCCTGGAGATTTTCCGTGCGCTGCGCGGTCGCATTAATGTGAGCTTTGGCATCGGCACCAACCTGACCTGCGACATTCCAGGTGTGGAACCGATGAGCATCGTGCTTAAAATGACCGCCTGCAATGGCCAGCCCGTCGCGAAGATCTCCGATGAAGCGGGCAAGACCCACTGCACGGACCCGAATTTCGTCGCCTATTTGCGTCATGTTTTCAAAGTACCTGCCATCTCTAGCAAGGAGTGAATCATGCAAGCCGTACAGCGTGAGATTGCTGAACAGCTCAAGGTCCAAGCGCCGTTCAACGACCAGGCCGCCCTTGAGGCCGAGGTTGCCCGCCGCGTGACCTTTATCCAGGACTGCCTGCGCAATTCCGGGCTCAAAACGCTGGTGCTGGGCATCAGCGGTGGCGTCGACTCCCTGACCGCAGGCCTCTTGGCCCAACGCGCGATGCAGGAGCTACGCGCCAGCACCGGTGATGACGCTTACCGCTTTATCGCCGTGCGCTTGCCTTACGAAACCCAGTTCGACGAAATCGATGCCACTGCTTCAGTGGATTTTATCGAGCCGGACGAGCGCCACACCGTGAACATCGGACCGGCCGTCAAAGCCCTGGCCAATGAAGTGGCGGCGTTTGAGGGCAAGGCCGCGGTGTCCCGTGATTTCGTGCTGGGCAACACCAAGGCACGCATGCGCATGGTGGCGCAGTACACCATCGCGGGCGCGGCCGGTGGCCTGGTGATCGGCACCGACCATGCGGCGGAAGCAGTGATGGGCTTTTTCACCAAGTTCGGTGATGGCGCGTGCGACCTGGCGCCGTTGAGCGGGCTGGTGAAAAACCAGGTGCGTGCGATTGCACGACACTTTGGCGCGCCGGAATCACTGGTGGAGAAGGTGCCGACAGCGGACTTGGAAGACCTGTCACCGGGCAAGCCGGATGAAGCGTCACACGGTGTGACCTATGCCGAGATCGATGCCTTCCTGCACGGTGAGCCGGTGCGTGAGGAAGCGTTCAGGATCATCTGCGACACGTATCGCAAGACCGAGCACAAGCGGGTCATGCCGTTTGCGCCTTGATATGAGCGAGCACAAAAAAAGCGCCTGAACAGGCGCTTTTTTTTCGACAAGAGTCGGCTTACTTCAGGGTCACAGTGCCTTTCATCATCGAGATGTGGCCTGGGAACGAGCAGAAGAACGCGTAGTCAGTCCCGGCGGCCAGCTTCGACACGTCGAAGGTCACCGAGTCTTTTTCGCCGGCACCGATGATCTTGGTGTGGGCGATGATGCGGTCGTCACCCGGCTTCAGGTAGTCCTTGTCGATGCCGGCGGCCATGCCGTCGGTAGCAACCGGCTGCATGTTGGCGGCGCTGGTCAGCACCCAGTTGTGACCCATGACGTTTTTCGGCAGGTTGCCGGAGTGGGTCAGCTCGACGGTGAACGTCTTGCAGCTTTTGTCGATTTCAATGGCTTTGGTGTTGAAGGACATTTGGTCGGTGGAGTCGACAGTGACCTTGCACTCTGCAGCAAGCAACTGGCCGCTCGCCAGAGTCAGCAGGGAAACAGCAACGAGTTTGGCAAACATGTGAATCTCCAAGGCAGGGTTTAGAAAACGCGTATTGCGACAAGGGTGCCTGAACCAGGCAGGAATTCTTATGATCTGAATCAACAGATTGTATACAACTTTAGGCTATCAGACTTATCAACACAATCTACCAGCCAAAGTACAACCCCCTGGCTATGATCGGCTCATCACCCATCGGAGTCCGCGCCATGCACCTCAACCAACTGTTCAACGGCCTGCTGGCCGCCTACGCCTGCGGTAAGTGAAGGCCAAGCGCCCCCTGAAGCTGCTACCATGTCGTCCCAAGGCAGCTGCGCGCCGCCACCCTCACCTTCGACCCTAGAGGATCGCCCATGGCCAAACCTAATTACTCCTTCGCCAAACGTCAGAGAGACTTGGCCAAGGAGCAGAAGAAAGAGGAAAAACTGCAACGCAAGAAAGCCGCTGCAGATGAAGATGCCAATGGGCTGAACGCCGATGTTGATGGTGAAGAAACGAGCGACGAGACCGAAACACCAAAAGATCCGGCTGAATAAATTCCTTTGTGCTGAGCCGGCCTGCCCGGCTCGGCACAATCAACTGTTATTCCAGCGGCATCACCGTCACCCGTACCTCCGGGTCATGGCTCCCTCCTCCCAGAATCACCCCACGCAACGGCGACACATCGGAAAAGTCCCGGCCCCAGGCCAGGGTGATGTGTTCCAGTGCCGGCTGCACATTGTTCGTCGGATCGAAATCCACCCAACCTGAGACCGGGCAATACACCGAGACCCACGCGTGGGACGCATCGGCGCCGATCAGCCGTGGCTGGCCGGGCGGTGGCTGGGTGAGCAGGTAACCGCTGATATAACGCGCCGCCAGGCCCCGCGAGCGCAGGCAGGCGAGCATCAGGTGAGCGAAGTCCTGGCACACGCCGCGACGGCGCTCCAGCACCTCCACCAGCGGCGTGGCGACTTGGGTGGCTTCGGCATCGAAGGTGAATTCGCTGAAGATCTTTTCCATCAGCGCCTGCACTCCCAGCAGCAAGGGTTTGCCAGGAGGAAAACAGCTTTCGGAGAATTCGACGAAGGTTTTCTTCAAGTGCACGTAGGGCGATTCGAAACGGTAGCGGCAGGCTTCGATCAGCGCATCGGACATCGGCTGGCTGCTGTAGGTCAGGCTGTCGCGGGTCTGGTCCCAGGCCGGCGACAGCTGGAAGTCCAGCGCAGGCCGCGCCAGTACTTCCACGGTCAGCCCGGCATTCACCAGCAATTCATCATGAGGCCGCTCGAATGCCAAGCGCGTGATCGGGTTGCCAAACACGTCCAGCTCATCGCGGCGCGAGGTCGGTTCCGGGCTGATATCCAACTGCTGCAAGCTGCAACGCTGCCAGGCGCACGGCCGTGGCCACAAATGCGCCAGCTGCTGGGCCAGGGACACCGGGCTGTCGTAGTGGTAATGGGTATCGTGGAAAATCTGATAGCGCGCACTCATCACACCGACACCGTTTGCTGGCTGACATCATCCACATGGGCAAAGTGACGCAAGGCCAGACGGTCCGACACTTGCCCACTCTCATCGGCCACCGCTTGCAGCAGGTCGGCCAGGCCCTCCAGCGCGGCACGCACGCTGGATTCGCCGAACAACGGGTTCTCCAGGCAACCCAGGTCGAATCGCGCCAGGCGCTCCACCAAGGGGCCCAGGCCGGTTTCCCGAGGCACACCAAAATCATCGTTGAGGCGACGCAGGGTGCGGCTCACCAGCTTGAGCTGGAACAGCACCGCGTGGGGGTTCTGTTCGTCCAGCAACAGCAAGTCGAGCACCGGGATCAGTTGCGGCACCGCGAGGTAACGCGAACGGTAGGTGATGCTGCTGTTACCCAGTTCCAGCAACCACTCCAATCCCGCCTGATCGAACACCGCCACACCGCGCAGGAACGCCGCCAGGCTGCTGCTCAGAAACTGCAGACGCTCAATGCGCCGCCCCATCATCAGGAAACGCCAGCCTTCATCGCGGGTCATGTCATCCAGGGCAAACCCGGACAACGCCGCCAACGACATCACCAGGCGGTTGAGGAAATCCAGCAACTCACCAAAATCCGGCGACTCGCTTTCCAGCTCCATGGCTTCGCGCTGCAACTCCACCAGGGCCTGCCAGTTTTCCCGGGACAGCTTGCCGCGCACTTGCGATGCCGCCCACTGCAAGCGTTGCAGGTTGGCGCGCAGGCTCGACGGCCAGTCATCCCCGAGCAGGGCCGCCAGCAGGCGTTCGGGCAATTCGCCCTCCTCCGGCAGCAGGCGCAGGTTTTCGCCCAGCTCGACGGCCGCCTGCAACGCCAACGGGTCGTCGCCGTCCACATAACGCGCCAGCACGATACGCAGCCAGCGCGCGCTGTCGTCGCAGCGTTCGCAGTAACGGCCGAACCAGAACAGATTTTCCACCACGCGGGACGGTAGATAAGGATCGCGGCGCACCAGATCGTGGGCGCCAATCGTGCGTTGCGCGCGCCACTGCTCATTACCCGGCGCACGTTCGCCAAGCACCCAGGTGTCCTTGCTGGCGCCGCCGCGTTGCATCGACACCACTTCGGCGTCGGCTTCGGCCGCCACGCGTGTCAGGCCGCCGGGCAATACGCGGTAACCGTCGTCACTGGCCACGGCGTACACGCGCATGCCGATGGCGCGGTGTTGCAGGTGGTCATCCACGGTGTGCCACACCGGCGCCTGGGACAATTGAGCCAGCTCCTGGGCGACGTAGGCGTAGGGCCGCGCGCGCATGCGTTCGGCCAGGGCCTGGCGTTGTTCGTCGTTGAGGTCGCGGCCGAATACCGGCGCAAAACTCTGCGACGGAAACGCCGGTTTGATCAGCAACTCCGGCAGTTTCTCCAGCGCTTCGGCCAGCACCGGCGCCTCACCGCACCACCAGGTGGCAATGGACGGCAGAATCAGTTTTTCACCAAACAGGAATTCGTTGATCTTCGGCAGAAAGCCCAGCAATCCCGGAGATTCCAGCACGCCGCTGCCCAGGGCATTGGCCACCAGCACGTTGCCTTGGCGCACGGCATCCAGCAAACCCGGCACGCCGAGGGCCGAGTCGGTGCGCAGCTCCAGCGGGTCGCAGAAATCATCGTCGAGGCGACGCATGATCGCGTGTACCCGGCGTAGGCCGCTGAGGGTTTTCAGGAACACAGTGCTGTCGCGCACGGTGAGGTCGCCACCTTCCACCAACGGGTAGCCCAACTGGCGGGCGAGGTAGAGGTGTTCGAAGTAACTTTCGTTGAACCGGCCGGGCGTGAGCAGCACGATCAGCGGCGGCTGATCATCACCGGGCGCCTGGCGGGCCAGGGTTTCCTGCAAGGTGCGAAAGAAACCGGTGAGGTGCTGCACCTGCAAGTCACGGTAAAGATCCGGGAAGGCGCGGGACACGATGGTGCGGTTTTCCAGCGCATAGCCGGCACCGGATGGCGCCTGGGTACGGTCGGCGGTGACCCACCAGCGGCCATCCGGCGTGCGCGCCAGGTCCACGGCGTACAGGTGCAGGAACGCACCGTCCGGCGGCCGGATGCCCTGGCACGGCCACAGGAAATTGTTATGCCCGAACACCAGCTCCGCCGGCAGCAAGCCTTCCTTGATCAGCCGCTGCGGGCCGTACAGGTCCGCCAGCACCGCATTGAGCAGGCGCGCACGCTGGGCGATACCTGCCGACAGGTGCTGCCACTCATCAGCCGCCAGCACATGGGGCAGCAAATCCAGCTCCCACGGGCGGTCGGCGCCCTTGGGGTCGGCGTAGACGTTGTAGGTCACGCCGTTTTCCTGGATCTGCCGGGTCAGCAATGCCTGGCGCTGGGCCAGTTGTGCGGGCGTGCTGCGTTGCAGGTGGTCCAGCAGGCGTCGCCAATGGGCACGCACTGCGCCGCTGTCATCCAGCAGTTCGTGATAGGTGCCCGCGGTCAGCGGGTAACGGTCGAGCAAGTCGGACATGGAACGCTCGGCAGAGGCAAGGGGGCTCAGATTAACTCAACAAACACTGCAAATCCCCTGTAGGCCCCGGCTTTTGTGGTGAGCGGGCTTGCCCCGCGCGAGGCAAGCTCGCTCACCACAAAAGCTGGCGTCCACAGAGGGATCGCGTTCAGTCATTTTTATGGGGGAAACGGCGCAGATCCAGGGTCATCGGCAATTCGTCGTTGATCACAACCGTCGGCACGTCGAGCTTCCCAGGGCTATGCCCCAACCGGAAAAACCGCGCCATGCGCCGGCTCTCTGCCTCGTTGGCATTCACCGGCAAGCTGTCGTAATTGCGCCCGCCCGGATGGGCGACATGGTATTGGCATCCACCCAGCGAACGCTGCATCCAGGTGTCCAGCAGGTCGAACACCAGCGGCGCATGCACCGGGATGGTCGGTTGCAGGCAGTTGGCCGGTTGCCAGGCGCGGTAACGCACGCCAGCGACAAACTCACCGACTCGCCCGGTGGCTTGCAGCGGCACCGGGATGCCGTTGCAGGTCAGCAGGTAGCGCTGCGGGGGCAGCCCGGTCAACTTGACTTGCAGGCGCTCAAGGGACGAATCCACATAACGCACGGTGCCGCCCACAGCGCCCTCCTCGCCCAGTACATGCCAGGGCTCCAGAGCCTGGCGCAGCTCCAGTTCGATCCCGCTGACGGCGTAGTCACCCACTTTGGGGAAACGGAATTCCAGATGCGCGGCAAACCACTCGGCGCGCAACGGATAACCGGCGGCGTTGAGTTCGACGATCACATCGGCAAAATCTTGCTCGATGAAATGCGGCAACAGGAAACGATCGTGCAACTCCGTGCCCCACCGCGCCAGCTTCGGCGGCGCGTAGGGTTCGCGCCAGAAACGCGCGACCAAGGCGCGCAGCAGCAACTGCTGGGTCAGGCTCATGCGGGCGTGGGGCGGCATTTCAAATGCACGCAGCTCCAACAGGCCGAGGCGGCCGGTGGCGCCGTCCGGCGAGTAGAGTTTGTCGATGCAGAACTCAGCGCGGTGGGTGTTGCCCGTCACGTCGATCAGCAGGTTGCGCAGCAGGCGGTCCACCAACCAGGGCGGGCACTCTTCGCCGGGCGAAGGCATTTGTGCGAATGCGATTTCCAGCTCGTACAACGCGTCGTTGCGCGCCTCGTCCACCCGCGGGGCCTGGGAAGTCGGGCCGATGAACAAGCCGGAAAACAGGTAGGACAATGAAGGATGGTTGTGCCAGTAGCTGATCAGACTGCGCAGTAGATCGGGTCGGCGCAGGAACGGTGAGTCCTTGGGCGTCGCGCCGCCCAACACGAAGTGGTTACCGCCGCCGGTGCCGGTGTGGCGCCCGTCGATCATGAATTTTTCGGTGGTCAAGCGCGTTTGCCGCGCCTCTTCGTAGAGGAATTCGGTGCGTTCCACCAACTCGTCCCAGGTGGCGGACGGCTGCACGTTGACCTCGATCACACCCGGGTCCGGCGTCACGCGGAAGTTGCTCAGCCGTGTATCGGCGGGTGGTTCATAGCCTTCCAGCAATACCGGGCAATGCAGCTCCTCTGCGGTGGCTTCAATAGCGGCTACCAGCTCCAGATAGTCTTCAACACGTTCCAGGGGCGGCATGAACAGATAGAGGCGCCCTTCGCGCGCTTCGGCGCACAGGGCGGTACGAGTCAGCCAGTCGGCGGACTCGTCCACTTTGGGCACGCGCTCATCGTTCGGCGCGGGCTCATCGTGGCTTTGCAGCTGCGCGGTGGACGGCAGCTCCGGCTGATCCTGGTTCGGGTCAGTCGGGTGCACAAACGGATACTCTGCCGCCGTCACCCACGGCTGCGAGGCCAACGGCAGGCGATAGCCCAACGGCGAATCCCCCGGCACCAGGCGGCAGTGGTTGTTACGCAGATACCAGCGCCCGCTTTGCCAACGGTCATTGGCCGCCGTGCGCGCCAACGGCAGCACTTGGCCGATGACTTTATCCAGGCCCTGGCTGAACACCTTGCGCAGGCGTTCGCGCTCCAAGTCGTCGCTCAGGCGCGGGTCCTGGGCGGTGACGTTTTGCGGCAGCGCACCTTCGCGCCACAGGTAGTAAAAATTGTCTTCGAATGCCGGGAACACAAAGCGCGCCGGCAACTTGAGGCGCTCTGCGACGCTGGCCAGGAAACGCCCGGCCAGTGCGCCATCCGCGCCGTAGTCCTCTTGCTCATCGGCAATCAACGCGCTGTTGTGCCAGATCGGCACACCGTCGCGGCGCCAGTAGCAATTGAGCGACCAACGCGGCAATTGCTCGCCGGGGTACCACTTGCCTTGGCCGAAGTGCACCAAACCCTTCGGGGCGTAGTGCTTGCACATTCGCTGGAACAGCTCGGCGGACAGTCGGCGCTTGTCCGGGCCGAGCGCGGCGGTGTTCCATTCGGCGCCGTCGGGATCGTCGATGGAGACGAAGGTGGGTTCGCCGCCCATGGTCAGGCGTACGTCGTCCTTGAGCAGGTCGCCATCGATCTGACGCCCCAAGGCCTGGATCGCCAGCCATTGCTCTTCGGTGTAAGGCTTGGTGACCCGTGGGGCTTCCCAAATCCGCTCAACCGACATTTCGTGGGTGAATTCACACTCGCAAGGCTCCACCAGCCCACTGATCGGTGCGGCGGACGATGGATCGGGACTACACGCCAACGGAATATGGCCTTCACCGGCGAACAACCCGGAGGTAGCGTCCAGGCCGATCCAGCCGGCGCCGGGCAAATACACTTCGCACCAGGCGTGCAGGTCGGTGAAATCCACTTCCGTGCCGGAGGGGCCATCGAGGGCTTTGACGTCAGCAGTGAGTTGGATCAGGTAGCCGGACACAAACCGCGCCGCCAACCCCAGGTTACGCAGGATCTGCACCAGCAACCAAGCCGAGTCGCGGCATGAACCGGAGGCGTTTTCCAGGGTGTATTCCGGGGTTTGTACACCCGGTTCCATGCGGATCAGGTAGCCGATATCAGCCGCCAGGCGCTGGTTGAGGCCCACCAAAAAGTCCACGGCCGGCAGCGGCGTGCGGTCGATGCCCGCCAGGTACGCGGCGAACCGGGGCGTGAGCGGCAGGGTTTCCAGGTACGGCGCCAACTCACGCTGCTCGTCGGCGGCGTAGCTGAAGGGGATTGTCTCGGCATAGGGCTCGAGGAAAAAGTCGAAGGGGTTGAATACGGCCATCTCAGCGACCAGGTCGACTTCGATGCGCAGCTCGTCAGTCTTTTCCGGGAACACCAACCGCGCCAGGTAATTGCCCTGGGGATCCTGCTGCCAGTTGATGAAATGCTGCTCGGGCAGCACTTTCAGCGCGTAGGACAGAATCCGCGTGCGGCTATGGGCCGCCGGGCGCAAGCGCACGATCTGTGGGCCGAGTTCGACAGCGCGGTCATAGCGGTAATGCGTAACGTGGTGCAACGCGACATGAATCGACACGGCGGCCTCCTGCGAGCCAGGGCATGGAAACAAAGCGCGCAAGACTTATGCCAGAGCGGCGGTCATTGCGCTTTATCGTAAGACCCGGTGCAGTACAGCACCAAAACGGCGCCAACGGTGGTGTCATGGTGCAAGTGACGCACATATTTGTGGCGCCGGTGTGAAGGTGGGTGGGGAATCTACCCAATCACCTGCTTTTGCGCTTGGCGATCACGGCTTGGCGCAGGTGGCGTATTTCATGCAGCTTCTGGCGCATCTCTCGTTGAAGCTTGGTGTTTAGTATTAACAATCCTAGGAACGGGAATAACAGCGCCAACCCATAGAGAACTTTATGAGGCTGGTACTGAAGCATTGGGACGACAAACAGTAGACAGACGACGTAGATGCCGACCATCGCCCACACCCAGGAGGGTCGACCCCGCAAAATCATAAAGTTGCTATGGACCGTCAACAGAATGAGCAGCGCCCCGACAGACATGATCTTGAGCCCCACTTGAGCAATGGGCGTATCACGAAAATAGGTGATGAACGCCAGCGCCACAGCCAACGCCAAAGAAAAACACGCAGCAAATACGCCGCCCATAAACGTCAGAAAGTACTGTCTGAAAAAGTCGCGTAGCGTCATCAATTCGCTCATTCGCTTACCTCCTCGTACAGTCCGATCGCGATGGTGTTGACGTTTCCGGAGTAGGCACTCCCGCCAAACCCAACGCTTGCGCCCAGGACGTCTTTGATCTGGCTAGTGGTGCTGTGCTTAAGCTGCGTAGGGGTGAAACGCTTGGTGAGTTCACCCGACGCCTGCCTCAATTTGATCATCTTCGCGGTCAAGCTGGGATGGTTGATGCTCAGCAGCTCTTTCGTCAGTTTGGCTCTTTCCTGGCGATTCAAACCGCGAAGCACATCACGCAGGCTCTTGCCCGTCGATGCTTTGGCGGCCCTGACCAGCTTGACCGTCGTCAGGGCCGAAGCGCCCACGCCTGCCAGTGATACGGCGTCCAGCACAATGGACGCGTTCTGGTACCAGCCTTCACTGTCGAGCGAATCCTTGACCTCAGGTTTGGCGACTTCCAGCGCTGTTCGGGCAATGCCGTTGAAACACTGAAGCGTACTTGCGCCGGCAGCCGCATACCCCACTACAACGATGACGGAACTGGCGCCAGCGCTGAAAGGCACCAGAATTGTTCCACTGGCGATAGCAGCCCAACTAATGACAGCCCCCAAGCAGGAAAATCCGGTATTCACGGCTTCGCCAATCAGTCGCGACTCTCGAGGATTGCTCACGACATGTTGAGCAAACTGCGTTGGCGCAATGTACTTCTGCGCTTCACGCAAAATGATGCGCTTGGGCTTGATGCTGCAGATGGGCTTGAATTCGCGCAGGGTAATGATGTTGAAGTCGGCGTCGATATATACGACGCCTGCGCCAACGATACCTGGATCGGCGTCGATGGCTGCAAACAGGCGCGGCAGGTTGATCTGGCTTTCAATGCGCTGGCGCGCCATGAACTGTGAGCGGTTGGAATCCATGCCGATGCCGGCCAGGGGGTTAGCCATGTTTTTCTTCCTTGAACTGAATGGGCGCCACCTTAACAAACCACCCACCCAGCGCCTAGAAAGCAAAACGCCAGCACGAGGCTGGCGTTTTGCATATTCAGGCTGCGATCAACGCGGCACCACCGGCTTGCGCGCAGGCTTGCCGCCCTTGCCCTTGGCCGCATCGCTGCGCTCCTTGGCGGCCTGCTTGTTGCGCGCCTGGGCGGCGGCCTTGGCTTGCTCACGCTTGTCCCACGGGTTGCTGCCGTCGCTGCCGCGAGGAGGCAAACCGGTGTGCTGGGTGAGGATCTTGGTGGTGGTTTCCTTGGCGACCTTATGGCTGCCAGCCGGCGTCGAGTTCTTGCGACGGGCACTCTGGTAGCTGTCGGTGCTTGGCTGGTGCAGCGGGATCAGTTGGTCCTTGCCCGGCCCGATCAGATCGGCACGGCCCATGCGGGTCAGCGCTTCACGCAGCATCGGCCAGCCTTTCGGGTCGTGGTAGCGCAGGAACGCCTTGTGCAGACGGCGCTGGTCTTCGCTCTTGACGATGGTCACCGCGTCGCTCTTATACGTGACCTTGCGCAGCGGGTTCTTGCCCGAGTGGTACATCGCGGTGGCGGTGGCCATCGGCGACGGGTAGAACGCCTGCACCTGGTCGGCGCGGAAGCCGTTACCCTTGAGCCACAGGGCCAGGTTCATCATGTCTTCATCGGTGGTGCCGGGGTGAGCGGCGATGAAGTAAGGAATCAGGTACTGTTCCTTGCCCGCTTCCTTGGTGTACTTCTCGAACATGCGCTTGAACTTGTCATAGCTGCCAATGCCCGGTTTCATCATCTGGTTGAGCGGACCTTCCTCGGTGTGTTCCGGGGCGATCTTGAGGTAGCCACCGACGTGGTGGGTGACCAGCTCTTTCACATACTCCGGCGACTCGACGGCCAGGTCATAGCGCAGGCCGGAGGCGATCAGGATCTTCTTCACACCCGGCAACGCACGGGCGCTGCGGTACAGCTGGATCAACGACGAGTGATCGGTGTTCAGGTTCGGGCAGATGCCGGGGAACACGCACGACGGCTTGCGGCACGCGGATTCGATTTCCGGGCTCTTGCAGGCGATGCGGTACATGTTCGCGGTCGGGCCGCCGAGGTCGGAGATCACGCCGGTAAAGCCCGGCACTTTGTCGCGGATCTCTT
Organism: Pseudomonas sp. DWRC2-2; assembly: GCF_049897885.1. Classification (NCBI taxonomy): domain Bacteria; kingdom Pseudomonadati; phylum Pseudomonadota; class Gammaproteobacteria; order Pseudomonadales; family Pseudomonadaceae; genus Pseudomonas; species Pseudomonas sp. DWRC2-2. Next base: position 480,778 of record NZ_JAFCXD010000004.1, on the reverse strand, counting down.
CGATCTCGCGGATGATCGACTCTTCGGAGCGGTTCTGGATGATGCGGCCTTCGTGCTCGGTGATCGAGCAGAAGGTGCAGCCGCCAAAGCAGCCACGCATGATGTTCACCGAGAAACGGATCATGTCGTAGGCCGGGATCTTTTCCTTGCCATACGCCGGGTGCGGGACGCGGGCGTAAGGCATGCCGAACACGTAGTCCATTTCTTCGGTGGTCATGGGAATGGGCGGCGGGTTGAACCACACGTCCACTTCACCATGCTTCTGCACCAAGGCGCGGGCGTTGCCTGGGTTGGTTTCCAGGTGCAACACGCGGTTGGCGTGGGCGTAGAGCACCGCGTCGCCACGGACTTTCTCCACCGACGGCAGGCGGATCACAGTCTTGTCGCGGGTCATGCGCGGGCTGGCCAGGATCTGTACGACCTTGGCTTCTTCCGGGTCATCCACCGGCCCTTTCTCTTGCTCGATGGCGCAGGCCTGGGTGTCCTGGGTGTTGACGTACGGGTTGATGATTTTGTCGATCTTGCCCGGACGGTCGATACGCGTGGAGTCCACTTCGTACCAGCCCGCTGGCGTGTCACGCCGAATGAACGCGGTGCCGCGCACGTCGGTAATGTCTTCGATCTTATGGCCCCACGACAGGCGCTGGGCAACCTCGACAATCGCACGCTCGGCGTTGCCGTACAGCAGGATGTCGGCAGTGGCGTCGATCAGGATCGAGTTGCGCACGCGGTCCTGCCAGTAGTCGTAGTGGGCGATGCGACGCAGGGAGGCTTCGATGCCGCCGAGTACGATCGGCACGTGCTTGTAGGCTTCCTTGCAACGCTGGCTGTACACCAGGCTGGCGCGGTCCGGGCGTTTGCCGGCCATGCCGCCAGGGGTGTAGGCGTCGTCGGAACGGATTTTCTTGTCGGCGGTGTAGCGGTTGATCATCGAGTCCATGTTGCCGGCCGCGACGCCGAAGAACAGGTTCGGCTCGCCGAGCTTCATGAAGTCGTCTTTGGACTGCCAGTTCGGCTGGGCAATGATCCCGACGCGAAAGCCCTGGGACTCCAGCAGCCGGCCGATGATCGCCATGCCGAACGACGGATGGTCAACGTACGCATCACCGGTGACGATGATGATGTCGCAGGAATCCCAGCCAAGCTGATCCATCTCCTCCCTGCTCATGGGCAGGAATGGCGCTGGACCGAAACATTCGGCCCAGTACTTGGGATAGTCAAATAACGGCTTGGCTGTTTGCATGACGGTGACCGGTGTTGAGATGGAAAATCGCGGGCGCGGAATATAGCACAAATTTTGACCAATTCCGACGGTAATGGTCGGAATTGAGCAGACGAGTTATTCGTCGTCGTCGAAGTTGTAGCTGCCTGGCGCGAGGTTTTCGAAGCGGGTGTACTTACCAATGAAGGCCAGGCGGATAAACCCGATGGGGCCGTTCCGCTGCTTGCCGATGATGATCTCGGCGATGCCTTTGTGTTCGGTTTCGGGGTGGTATACCTCGTCGCGGTACACGAACATGATCACGTCGGCGTCCTGCTCGATCGCTCCAGATTCCCGCAAGTCGGAGTTCACCGGGCGCTTGTTGGGGCGTTGTTCCAGGGAACGGTTGAGCTGGGACAGCGCCACCACCGGGCAGTTGAATTCCTTGGCCAGGGCTTTCAAGGACCGGGAGATCTCGGAAATCTCGTTGGTCCGGCTGTCACCGCTGGAGCCCGGGATCTGCATCAACTGCAGGTAGTCGATCATGATCAGCGCGATGTCGCCGTGTTCACGCACCAAGCGGCGGGTACGTGCACGCATTTCCGAAGGACTGATGCCCGCGGTGTCGTCGATGAACAGCTTGCGGTCATTGAGCAGGTTGACCGCCGAGGTCAGGCGCGGCCAGTCGTCGTCTTCCAGCTGGCCGGAACGCACCTTGGTCTGATCGATACGGCCCAGGGACGAGAGCATCCGCATGATCAGCGATTCACCGGGCATCTCCAGGGAGTACACCAGGACGGTCTTGTCGCTGCGCAACACGGCGTTTTCCACCAGGTTCATCGCGAAGGTGGTCTTACCCATGGAGGGACGACCGGCGACGATGATCAAGTCGGACGGCTGCAGGCCGCTGGTCTTCTCATCGAGGTCGGCATAGCCGGTGGAAATACCGGTGATGGCCGCGTCGGTGTTGAACAGGGTGTCGATACGGTCGATGGCCTTGGTCAATAGCTCGTTGACGCCCACCGGGCCGCCGGTTTTCGGGCGGGCCTCGGCGATCTGGAAGATCTGGCGCTCGGCTTCGTCGAGGATTTCTTCGGCGGTACGCCCTTCCGGGTTGAAGGCGCTGTCGGCGATCTCTGTGCTGATGCCGATCAGTTGCCGCAGCGTGGCCCGCTGGCGGACGATCTGGGCATAAGCCTTGATGTTGGCGACGGACGGCGTGTTTTTCGCCAGTTCGCCGAGGTAGCCGAGGCCGCCGACCTGGGAGGTCTGGCCTTCCTTGTCCAGCTGCTCGGCCAGGGTCACCACGTCGATCGGTGAGTTCTGGTCGGCCAGTTTGGCGATGGCGCGGAAGATCAGGCGGTGGTCATGGCGATAGAAGTCACCGTCCGAGACTTGATCCAGCACGCGTTCCCAGGCGTTGTTGTCCAGCATCAAACCACCGAGCACGGCCTGTTCGGCCTCGATGGAATGCGGCGGCACCTTCAGGGCAGCGGTTTGCAGATCGTATTGCTCAGGAGCTGAAATATCGTTCATGGCCACTTGGAATTAGGGGTGTGTAGAAAAACAAAAGGCACGACCTGTAAACAGGATCGTGCCCGATGTTAACTGCCTGGCACGCGAGGTGCCAGTCAGTTAGGTATTGCTTAAGCTGCTACCACGACAACGCGTACGGTGGCTTCAACTTCGGCGTGCAGGTGCACGGCTACGTCGAATTCGCCTACGTTGCGGATGGTGCCGTTCGGCAGACGAACTTCGCTCTTCTGCACTTCAACGCCGGAGGCGGTCAGTGCATCAGCGATGTCGTGGGTGCCGATCGAACCGAACAGCTTGCCTTCGTCACCGGCGGTGGCAGTGATAGTCACTTCCAGCTCAGCCAGTTGGGCAGCGCGAGTTTCGGCCGAAGCTTTTTTGTCTGCTGCTGCTTTTTCCAGCTCAGCACGACGCTCTTCAAACGCAGCCAGGTTGGCAGCGGTTGCAGCGGTGGCTTTGCCGTATGGCAGCAGGTAGTTACGACCGTAACCGGCCTTAACGTTCACTTTGTCGCCCAGGTTGCCCAGGTTGGCGACTTTTTCCAGAAGGATCAGTTGCATGTGAAAATCCTCTAACTTTTAACCTTCACCGTTCGCGTTATCGGCGTCTTTCGGCGCCAGACGACCGCGAAAATCAATCAGGCCGTCGACAATGGCCAAAACCACGAGTAACGGATAGATCAGTTGCATGAACACCAGCATCGTTACGTACATCCCCACCAGCCAAAACTTGGCCAGGCGCTTCTGCGCGACCAGCCCGTGAATCAGGGCCAGTCCGGAAAACACCAGCGGTACGCTGCAAAACAGCACCAGCAAGGTGGCTTGTGAACCGAAGTACGGTCCGACCATCATGAGTGCCAGCAGCAACATCGCGGGGCCCACGGGGATTCTGATACTGCGAAATTCGCGACCAAAACCACCCGGGTTGTACAACAACGCCTGCCAATATCGCCCAAGCATCAGGCTCAGCAAACTGACGATCTGCATCATTACCGCCATCAGGCCGATCAGGGCCGGTGCAATCAGTGTTGCCAGTCGCGCTCGCTCTTCTACCGACAGCTGCTGGTAGAGTTCCCCGAGGGCCATCGGCAGGATCTTGGCGATCTCTTGCGACAGTACCTCGATTTGCGGGCGGAAAGCCGCGTCAATCAACACCGAAAACACCAACCCCAATGCCACGCTGACCAGCAGCGTGCGGACCCAGGACTCACTTGCGCGCAAAACCAACGCAAGGCTCGACGACCCCAGCAGCACCAGAAGCACTTTGGGTTCGCCCAGTTGCAGCCACCAGATCAAGGCAGCCACGACTCCCAGGGCCAGGATACCCAGGGCATCCTGCAAACCGCGCCGCAGGAGCACAAGGCACCCAGCGGCAGCAGCCAACCAATACAACAACGGCAATGCTGCACATCCAGCCACTACGAGAGTGGCCTGCACACGACCGCGCATGATGAACTCAGCTAAGGCGCGCATGCATTCAATCCCTTACTACTTGTCGACTGCCCGGTCTCAGCGGCCGTGGCTGTCGGTGTAGGCCAGCAGGGCCAGGAAGCGGGCGCGCTTGATAGCGGTGGCCAGCTGACGCTGATAACGTGCTTTGGTACCGGTGATACGGCTTGGAACGATTTTGCCGGTCTCGGATACGTAGGCTTTCAGAGTGTTGAGATCTTTGTAATCGATCTCTTTCACGTCTTCAGCGGTGAAGCGGCAGAATTTACGACGACGGAAGAAACGTGCCATTTGATAGGCTCCTTAAAAGGTCCGTGGATTACTCGTCAGCGTTATCGCTGTTGTCGCTGTCATCACTATCAGCGCTATCAGCGCCTTCGTGCTCAGGACGGTCGCGACGCTCACGGCGCTCACTGCGGTTTTCTTCAGCCTTGAGCATCTCGGATTGGCCGGTAACGGCTTCTTCGCGACGGATGACCAGGTTACGGATCACAGCATCGTTGTAGCGGAAGTTGTCTTCCAGCTCGGCCAGGGCCTTGCCAGTGCACTCAACGTTCAGCATCACGTAGTGAGCCTTGTGAACATTGTTGATTGCGTAGGCCAGTTGACGACGGCCCCAATCTTCCAGACGGTGGATTTTGCCGCCGTCTTCTTCGATCAGCTTGGTGTAACGCTCAACCATGCCGCCGACTTGCTCGCTTTGATCCGGGTGGACCAAAAAGATGATTTCGTAATGACGCATGAATGCTCCTTACGGGTTGTAGCCTGCCGCTCAAAAACGGTCAGACAAGGAGTGAATGACACTTATGGATCTTGCCGCAGGGAGGCACATCGGTGCCCGCCAGGAAGGCAAGGGGCGCAATTGTAGAGAAGGGGGAGGAAGCGTGCAAGGTGATTGGTGATTATTTGAACAATCACCAATCACTGCGGGTGGATCATTTCTTCGATTTGGCCTTGGCGCCACGCTGGCGCTGGGCTTCAAACAGGCACACGCCGGTGGCAACCGACACGTTGAGGCTGCTGACGCTACCAGCCATCGGCAGATGGACCAGGTAATCGCAGTGTTCGCGGGTCAGGCGACGCATGCCTTTGCCCTCGGCGCCCATGATCAGGATGGTTGGGCCGGTGAGGTCCTGGTCATAAATGCTGACCTCGGCCTCGCCTGCCGTGCCCACAACCCACAGGCCACGCTGCTGGAGTTTCTCCAGAGTGCGCGCCAGGTTGGTCACAGCCACCAAAGGAATCACTTCCGCCGCGCCGCAGGCGACCTTACGCACGACCGGCGTCAGGGTCGCGGACTTGTCTTTAGGCACGATCACCGCCAGCGCACCGGCAGCATCTGCCGAACGCAGGCAGGCGCCGAGGTTGTGCGGATCGGTCACGCCGTCCAGCACCAGCAGCAACGGCGCGCCTTCGGTGCGATCAAGCAGCTCGTCGAGCATCGCCTCGCCCCAGACCTGGCTCGGGCTGACGTCCGCCACGACGCCCTGGTGGACGCCTTCGACCCACACGTCCATTTCGCGACGCTCGGCCTGGCCGATGGCAACCTTGTTTTGGGTCGCCAACTCGACCAGCGCTTGCACGCGCGGCTCGCTGCGGCCTTCGGCCAACCACACTTGCTTGACGCGTTTAGGGTGGTGACGCAGCAGTGCTTCTACGGCGTGCACGCCGTAGATTTTTTCCAGACTCATGACTTGGCCTTAGGTTTGCGCGACCCGCCACTCTTGGCAGGGCCCGAACCCGCTTTTGGCGGGCCTTTACGGTGTTTACTTGGCTTGCTCGACGGACTTTCCGCCCCGCGGGACTTTCCCCCAGACGCCGCTTTACCACCGCTTTTGGCTTCGTTGAGCAACTGCTGCTTCAACTCGCGGCTCTTGCGCAGCTCGGCGTTTTTCGCCGCCGCATCGCTTGGGCGGTAGGCTTCGGGGGCCTTTTCCTTCGCGGACGGACGACGACCGGCCTTGGCAGGTGCAGGCTCGGCGGTCGCTGCTTTAGCAGGTGCTGCCTTGCCTTTGCTGGTCGGTTCGCTGCCGCGTTTTTTACGGCTGCCCGGCGATTCGGCTGGCTTGTCGGACATGCCGAAGTCGATCTTGCGCTCGTCGAGGTCCACGCGCATGACCTGCACTTCCACGGTATCGCCCAAACGGAAGCTGCGACCGGTGCGCTCGCCTGCCAGGCGGTGGTGCACAGGGTCGAAGTGGTAGTAGTCACCCGGCAACGCGGTGACGTGCACCAGGCCTTCGACGTAGATGTCGGTCAGCTCGACAAACAGACCAAAGCCGGTCACGGCAGTGATCACACCAGGGAAAGTCTCGCCTACGCGGTCTTTCATGAACTCGCACTTGAGCCAGTTCACCACGTCGCGGGTGGCTTCGTCGGCGCGGCGCTCGCTCATGGAGCACTGTTCGCCCAGCTGTTCCAGGGCCGCTTCGTCGTACGGATAGATCCGTGCTTTCGGAATGGTCATGGCACCGGCGCGCTTGACGTGCGGGGTGTTCTGCTTGGAGTGGATCACGCTGCGGATCGCGCGGTGCGTGAGCAGGTCCGGGTAACGGCGAATCGGCGAGGTGAAGTGGGTGTACGCCTCGTAATTCAGGCCGAAGTGGCCTTGGTTATCAGCGCTGTACACCGCCTGGCTCAGGGAGCGCAGCATGACGGTCTGGATCACGTGGTAATCCGGACGGTCCTTGATGCTGGCGAGCAGAGCCTGGTAGTCCTTCGGCGTCGGGCCGTCCTTGCCTTTGTGCAGGGACAGGCCGAGCTCGCCGAGGAATGCACGCAGCTTCTCCAGACGCTCCGGCGGCGGGCCGTCGTGCACGCGGTACAACGCAGGAATCTCATGCTTCTTCAGGAATTCAGCAGTGGCCACGTTGGCCGCCAGCATGCATTCCTCGATCAGCTTGTGCGCATCGTTACGCGTGGTCGGGGTGATTGCGGCGATCTTGCGCTCGGAACCGAAGACAATCCGGGTTTCCTGGGTTTCAAAGTCGATCGCGCCACGTACGTGACGAGCGCCCAGCAACACCTTGTACAGCGCATAGAGCTGCTTGAGGTGCGGCACCACGCCAGCGTATTCGCTACGCAGGGCCTTGGCTTCGCTGGTCTTCGGCGTTTCCAGGATAGTGCTGACCTTGTTGTAGGTCAGGCGCGCCTGGGAATGGATCACCGCTTCGTAGAACTGGTAGTCAGTCATTTCGCCGGTTTTCGAGATGGTCATCTCGCACACCATGGCCAAACGGTCGACTTTCGGGTTCAGGGAGCACAGGCCGTTGGACAGCTGCTCGGGCAGCATCGGGATCACGCGCTCAGGGAAGTACACGGAGTTGCCGCGCACCTGGGCTTCGTTATCCAGGGCCGAACCGATCTTCACGTAGCTGGACACGTCGGCAATCGCGACGTACAACTTCCAGCCACCGGAGAACAGGCGCAGCTTGCCTGGCTTGGCTTCGCAGTAGACCGCATCGTCGAAGTCGCGGGCATCTTCGCCGTCGATGGTGACGAACGGCAGATGGCGCAGGTCGATGCGTTTTTCTTTGTCTTTCTCTTCCACTTCAGGCTTGAGCTTGCCGGCTTCTTTGAGCACAGCCTCAGGCCAGACGTGGGGAATATCGTAGGTGCGCAGCGCAACGTCGATTTCCATGCCCGGCGCCATGTAGTTGCCGACCACTTCAACGATATCGCCCTGGGGCTGGAAGCGTGCCGTTGGCCAGTGGGTGATCTTCACCTCGACGAACTGACCGACTTTGGCGGCGCCATTACGGCCCGGAGTGATCAGCACTTCCTGCTGGACCTTCGGGTTATCCGGCACCACAAAGCCGATGCCGCCTTCTTCGAAGTAACGGCCGACGATGGACTCGTGGGCACGGGACACCACTTCGACGATCACGCCTTCACGGCGACCGCGACGGTCCAGGCCGGAAACGCGCGCCAGGGCACGATCGCCATCGAACACCAGGCGCATTTGCGCCGGGCTCATGAACAGGTCATCGCTGCCGTCGTCGGGGATCAGGAAGCCGAAACCATCACGGTGGCCGGCAATGCGGCCCAGGATCAGGTCGAGCTTATCCACAGGCGCGTAAGTGCCACGGCGGGTGTAGATCAGTTGAGCATCACGTTCCATGGCACGCAAACGGCGGCGCAGGGCTTCGAGCTGGTCTTCGGTGGTCAGACCGAATTCTTCAACCAACTGCTCACGGCTAGCAGGCGAACCCCGATCGGCGAGATGCGCCAGGATCAGTTCGCGGCTAGGAATAGGGTTTTCATATTTTTCCGCTTCACGAGCGGCCTCGGGATCGAGGGACTGCCAATCGGCCATTAGAGAGTTTTCACCTTGTCTATATGCGGGTTAGTTTGGCATACGCGTATTGAAACGGGAAATTTCAGACGCCAACAAGCCTTTTAAAGCCCTTTGCAGCCCCCGGCAGGCACCTTGCACGACCATTGGCGAAATTTTCCAGGCTTTTTTCGTGGCAGGGCTTTACAGCTTAAAATCCCCTCCGTATAGTGCGCGCCATCGACGACGGCAACGTTGTTGATGCTGCCCAGGTGGTGAAATTGGTAGACACGCCAGCTTCAGGTGCTGGTGATCGCAAGGTCGTGGAAGTTCGAGTCTTCTCCTGGGCACCAAATTCAGATCAAACCCGCGAAAGCGGGTTTTTTCGTTTCAGGTCTTTGATTTTTAACGGAAAACTTGATTTATTTTTTCGAATCAGGGGTTTACAGATCAAAAAGCCCTCCGTATAGTTCGTCCCATCAACAGCGCAAGCGCTGCTGATAATGCCCAGGTGGTGAAATTGGTAGACACGCCAGCTTCAGGTGCTGGTGATCGCAAGGTCGTGGAAGTTCGAGTCTTCTCCTGGGCACCAAATTCAGATCAAACCCGCGAAAGCGGGTTTTTTCGTTTCCGGGCTTTAAAAACCTCATCTCGGAAACTTTCCCAGCGATTTCCCCCCTCGCCCGCACCTGAGAAACTTTATCGTTTATCCTTGTAAGTATTTGTTGCATACAAGTGAGGAACAACCCGGATGATGATCCGCGATACCCATCTCAAGACATCCCTTCTGCGTGGCCTGACCATCACTCTGCTCGGCCTGACCCTGCTCTCGCCCACCGCCTACTCCGCCGACAAGGTTTCCCTGACCCTGTACAACGGCCAGCACAAAGAAGTCGGCGATGAACTCGCCAAAGCCTTCGAAGCCAAGACCGGCATTCACGTCAACGTGCGCAAAGGCAGCAGCAATCAGCTCGCCAGCCAGGTCGTGGAAGAAGGCGACCGCTCGCCTGCCGACGTGATCTACACCGAAGAATCGCCACCGTTGAACAAACTCGGCGAACAAGGCCTGCTGGCCAAGATCGACGCCAGCACCCTCGACGTATTGCCCAAGGATTACGTCGGCGCCAACGGCGACTGGATGGGCGTGACCGCACGCACCCGCGTCGTGGCGTTCAATCCTAAATTGATCGCGGAAAAAGACCTGCCGAAATCGGTGCTGGATTTCGCCGGCCCCGAGTGGCAAGGCAAGGTCGGCTTTGTGCCCACCAGCGGCGCGTTCCAGGAACAGGCCGTGGCGATCATCAAGCTGCACGGGCGTGAAGCCGCCGAAGAATGGCTGACCGGCCTGCGCGCCTTCGGCAAGGTGTACAGCAACAACATGGTCGCCCTCAAAGCCGTTGAAAATGGCGAAGTGGCCACCGTACTGGTGAACAACTACTACTGGTTCGCCCTGAAGAAAGAAAAAACCAACCTGGACTCCCAACTGCATTACTTCACCGATGGCGATGCCGGTGGCTTGATCACCGTGTCTTCGACGGCGGCGCTGAAATCCAGCAAGCATCCGAAAGAAGCCCAGCAACTGCTGGCGTTCATGGCCAGTGAAGAGGGCCAGCGCGTCATCACCAACACCTCGGCCGAATACCCGCTGCGCAAAGGCATGGAATCCAACCGTGGCCTCAAGCCCTTCAGCGAACTGCAACCGCCGAAAGTCACCCCCGCCGACCTGGGCAACGCCGAAGAAGCCTTGGACCTGGAACGTGACGTTGGCTTGAACTGATGAACCCATCGCTACCCGCCCCCGCCTTGCGCGGGGGGTTCAGCCCTAGGCGCAAGCGCCCGTCGATCTGGTTGTTGCTGCCTGTCCTCTTGCTGGTCGGCTTGAGTCTGCTGCCGCTGGCCTATGTGGGGCTCAAGGCGTGGCAAGCCGGTTGGGCGGAGGCGGTGCACCTGCTGTGGCGGCCGTATGTGTTCGGGTTGCTGCGCAATACCTTGGCGTTGATGGTCGGGGTGACGGTCGCGTGCAGCGTGATCGGCCTGTCCCTGGCCTGGCTGCTGGAGCGCAGCAACCTGCCAGGGCGACGCATCTGGGGCGTGATCCTATGCCTGCCGTTTGCGGTACCGGCGTTTGTCAGCAGCTTTACCTGGGTATCGCTGAGCGCCAGTTTCGAAGGGCTTGGCGGGGCGATCCTGGTGATGAGCCTGTCGAAATACCCGCTGGTTTTTTTGCCGGTGGCAGCGACCCTGCGCAATCTAGACCCCTCCCTGGAAGAGTCGGCCCGCACCCTGGGGCTGAATCGCTGGGGCGTGTTCTTTCGCATCACCCTACCGCTGTTGTGGCCCTCACTGCTGGCCGGGGCATTGCTGATTGCGCTGCACATGCTGGTGGAGTTCGGTGCGCTGTCGATCATCGGCTTGCAGACCTTTACCACCGCGATTTATCAACAGTTCGAGCTTGAGTTCAGCAATGCGAATGCCGCGATGCTCTCGGCAGTGTTGCTGGTGATGTGCCTGACGCTGCTGTGGCTGGAGTTGCGTGTGCGCGGCAAGGGCCGGCATGTGCGTATTGGCCAAGGCGCGGCGCGGCATGCGGAGCAGGTTCGACTGGGTCAATGGGCGCCATTGGGCCAGATTTATTGCCTGGCGCTGGCGATCATCGGCAGCGGGATTCCGCTGGGGATGCTCGGTTATTGGTTGGCGGTGGGATCTTCTGCCGCTTTCCCGATGGCAGAAATCGGTGAGGCGCTGCTGTCTTCATTGGCACTGTCCTTGGGCGGCGCCGCGCTTTGCCTGGTATTGGCGGTGCCGGTCGGGTTGCTGGTGGTGCGCTACAAAGGCCAGTTGGCGATCTGGGCCGAACGCCTGCCGTATCTGCTGCACGCCCTGCCCGGCTTGGTGATTGCGCTGACGCTGGTGTACTTCGCCCTGCACTATGTGCCGGCGCTGTACCAGACCTCGGCACTGTTGTTGATTGCTTATGCACTGCTGTTTTTGCCGCTGGCCCAGGCGCCGATCCGTACCGCGCTGAACAAGGCTGCGCCGCAGCTTGAAGAGGCTGCACGCACGTTGGGCGCCTCGTCGTTCAGTGCGTTTTGCCGGGTGACCTTACCGATTATTTTCCCGGCATTGGGGGCGGCGTTTGCGCTGGTGTTTCTGGATGCGATGAAGGAATTGACGGCGACGCTGCTGCTTAGCCCAACGGGGCTGAATACCTTGGCGACGGCGGTGTGGGCGCATACCTCGAATGTTGAGTTCGCGGCAGCAGCGCCATATGCGGCGCTGTTGATTTTGGTGTCGGGGTTGCCGGTTTATCTGCTAACGACTCGGATGTATCTGAGCCGTTAAGATCGTTTTCGCGAGCAAGCCCGCTCCCACATTTTGAAATGCATTCCAAATGTGGGAGCGGGCTTGCTCGCGAAGGGGCCAGCACTGACGACGCTAAGCCCTGAACTGCCCCAAGCTCGCCTTCAACTGCGCCGCCAGCCCATCCAGCACCTTGCCACTGGCGGTGGTCTCCACCACCGCCTGGGCGGCACGTTCGGCCTGGGCATGGATCACCTCGACCCTACCCCGCACCGCATGGGCACCCTGCGCTTGATGCTCGGCCGCGCGTGTCGCCAAGCCAATCGCCGCATGCACCTGCTCCACCGAGGCCTGCACCGTCTGCTGCAAGCGCACGCTGTCACGCAGCACCAGCAAACCTTCATTAGCCTGACGCCCGGCCTTGCCGATGGTTTCCACCGCCTCCCGCGCGCCCTGCTGCAACGCCACGATATGCGCCTGGATATCGCCGGTGGAGCTTTGGGTCTTGCTCGCCAGCGCACGCACTTCATCCGCCACCACCGCAAAGCCGCGACCGGTCTCACCCGCACGCGCCGCCTCGATTGCGGCGTTGAGGGCGAGCAAGTTGGTTTGCTCGGCAATGCCGTGAATCACGGTCAGCACCACCTCGATCTGCTGGCTTTGCTGGGCCAGGCGCTCGATGACCGTGGAGCCCGCTTGTACTTGGCCCGCCAGCGCCTCGATCAAACTGCCGACCTCAGCCGAGGTCCGCGAGTTCTCATCCGTGGCCTGGCGAATATCCACCACCTGCTGCAACGCCGCCTGCATCGCATGGCTCTCGGCTTGCGCCTCGTCGGCCATCTGCGACAGTGCGCGCAAGCTCTCGGCCACTTCATCGCGCTGTAAACCGGCCGCAGCGTCAGCACCGGCATTGCGCAAGGTCATGGCGCCGATTTCCACGCCGGTGCGCTGGGCCACATCCCCCGCCTCGCGCACGATGGGCTGCAACTTATCCACAAAGCGATTGACCGCCGACGCCATGTCGCCGATTTCATCCTTGCTGCTGATTTGCACGCGCTTGGTGAGATCACCCTCGCCCGCCGCCAAGTCGTCCATAGCCGCGATCAGCAGCTTCAGGCGATTGACCACACGGCGCCCGAGCACGATGGCGATCAACAGCAACACGCCCAAACCGACCAGCGCCAAGCCCATGCCGATGCGCCAGCGCAAGGTGCCGGCGGCGTCCTGGACGGCGCTGGTGGTGTTGGCGGTCATCTGTGTAGCGGTGGCTTGCGCGGATTGCAGGCGCGCGCCCATGGCGGCAGCGCTATCGGCCGCCGCGCCCTTGAGGCTGTCGCCCACCAGTTGGTCACCACTGGCGATCAGTGCGGCGAAACGCTTATCCAGCGCGGCCAGATCCGTCTCCACTGCAGCAGTGGAAACCCCCATGCGCACCTTGCCGATCTCCACGCCGTTGGGGCTGATGGACGCCTCGACATAGAACACCGAAGGATCATCTTTGGCCGCATCCAACACTTTATCCAGGGCGCGGTCACCCTTGCCTTTTTCCAACAGTGCCTGGTTGATCGGGTTTTCACGGTTGAGGTAGCGGGTCAAATGCTCACCCGCCGCGTCGTCATAGACCACAAACAGCACGTTGGGATTGCGCTGGGCACGCCGGGCGAACTCCGACAGCGTCGGCACATCACTGTCCCACATGGCGCGGGGCGCCACCGAGGCCAGCAGCTGCGCCATGTCATTGGCGGAGTCTTTCAGGTCTTTTTCCAGGGTCGCACGCAGTTGCTTCTGCTCTTCCTGCAGGCGGGTTGAAAGCCCCGCTGTCAGGCGCTGACGGGTACTGGTCGACAAGCTGTCCAGGCTGGACGTGACCTCTTGACCGGCCTGGGCCAATTCACCCGACAGTTTCTGGCTGTCGATGCCCAGGCGATTGCCCAAATCAGCCTCCAGCGCGGTGACGGTGCTTCGCGTCAGGGCGACGGCCACCAGCACTTGCACCAAAAGGGCGATACCTAGGGTAACGAACACCGGTCGCAACAGACGGCTTTGTAACAATGAGAGAACGGCAGACATCGGGAATCCCTCCACCACGGGTGCCATTAATTTGATAGCACCGCGAAAGAAAGAACCAAAGCAAGGGTCGTGCCGCCCAGGCGACAGAAACGACAAAGGGCTCCCGAAGGAGCCCTTTGCTTTTTACATCAACAGCTTATTAAGCGAACGGGTGACGCAGAACGATGGTTTCGTTGCGGTCCGGACCTGTCGAAATAATGTCAATCGGCGCACCGATCAGCTCTTCGACACGTTTGATGTAGGCACGGGCGTTAGCCGGCAGCTCTTCCAGGGTCTTGGCGCCCACGGTCGATTCGGTCCATCCCGGCACTTCTTCGTACACAGGCTGCAGGCCCACGTAGCTGTCGGCGTCGGTGGGAGCAACGTCCTTGCCTTCGGCATCTTTGTAGCCGATGCAGATGTTGATGGTTTCCAGGCCGTCGAGTACGTCCAGCTTGGTCAGGCAGATGCCCGAGATGCTGTTCACATCGATAGCGCGACGCAGGATAACGGCGTCGAACCAGCCACAACGACGAGCACGGCCGGTGGTCGCGCCGAATTCGTGACCTTGCTTGGCCAGGTGAGCGCCGACGTCGTCGAACAGCTCAGTCGGGAACGGACCCGAACCTACGCGAGTGGTGTAAGCCTTGGTGATGCCCAGGATGTAGTCCAGGAACATCGGGCCAACGCCGGAACCGGTCGCAACGCCACCCGCGGTGGTGTTGGAGCTGGTCACGTACGGGTAGGTGCCGTGGTCGATGTCCAGCAGGGAGCCTTGGGCGCCTTCGAACATGATGTCTTTGCCAGCGCGACGCAGGTCGTGCAGCTCGGCGGTCACGTCCAGCATCAGCGGCTTGAGCAGCTCAGCGTATTCCTTGCACTCGGCCAGGGTTTTCTCGAACTCGATGGCTGGCTCTTTGTAGTAACCGACCAGCATGAAGTTGTGGTAATCCACCAATTCACGCAGCTTGTCTTCAAAGCGCGGCATGTTGAGCAGGTCGCCCACACGCAGGCCACGGCGTGCAACCTTGTCTTCGTACGCTGGGCCGATGCCGCGACCGGTGGTACCGATCTTCAGCTCGCCACGGGCCTTTTCACGGGCCTGGTCCAGCGCAACGTGGAAGGACAGGATCAGCGGGCAGGACGGGCTGATACGCAGGCGCTCGCGCACCGGTACGCCTTTCTCTTCCAGCTTGGTGATCTCACGCAGCAGGGCGTCAGGTGCAACCACCACGCCGTTGCCGATCAGGCACTGCACGCCTTCGCGCAGAACGCCCGACGGGATCAGGTGCAAGACGGTTTTTTCGCCATCGATGACCAGGGTGTGGCCAGCGTTGTGACCACCTTGGTAGCGCACTACGGCGGCAGCATGTTCGGTCAGCAGATCAACGATCTTGCCTTTGCCCTCATCACCCCATTGGGTGCCCAGGACTACGACATTCTTACCCATAACACTTGTCCTCATTCGCGCAAACTTGGTGCCGGCGATGGCCGGCAGGAAAACTCAAGAAGCCAGTGGCGATACTTGCCAAAGCCCGTTCTGCAGAATCAATTGCCGGTCGCAGTCCGCTTCACGGGCGGCGGCCAATGGCTGCCCAGGCAAAGCCTGGACGACACGCTGACCCTCACTGCGCAACTGGCAAACCTGCTGCCAGAGTGCTGCGTCCGTACTGTCGGGCATCCAGATGCCACCAGACGGCAGCTCGACCTCAGCACGCCCCAGGGTCACCAGGGTTTTCAAATCGGTGGAGAATCCAGTGGCCGGACGCGCACGACCGAAGTCAGCGCCGATATCGTCATAACGACCACCTTGGGCGATGGCTTGGCCAACGCCCGGTACAAAGACGGCGAACACCACACCAGTGTGGTAGTGGTAGCCGCGCAGCTCACCCAGATCAAAGTACAGCGGCAGCTCCGGGAAGCGCGCCGACAACTGCTCGGCAATCGCCAGTACGTCGTTCAGTGCAGCCAGGACCGGCGCCGGCGCCTTGGCCAGGCGCTCACGCGCAGCCACCAGCACTTCACGACCGCCGCACAGGTTGACCAGTGCACGCAGCATGTCAGCCAGGTCGGCAGGCACGCCAGCGGTCAGGGCAATCACTTCGTCGATGGCCTTGCGTTGCAGGGCATCGAACAGCTGTTGTTCCACTTCACCGGACAAACCGGCCGCACGGGCCAGGCCACGGTAGATACCGACGTGGCCCAGGTCCATGTGGACATCCGGCACATCAGCCAGTTGCAGCATGGCCAGCATCAGGCTGATCACTTCAACGTCGCTGCTCGGGCTCGCATCGCCGTACAACTCGGCGCCCAGCTGGATCGGGCTGCGGGACGACGACAACGCACGCGGCTGTGCATGCAGCACGCTGCCGGCGTAGCACAGGCGGCTCGGACCTTCGCGACGCAGGGTGTGCGCATCGATGCGCGCCACTTGCGGCGTGATGTCGGCACGGAAACCCATTTGCCGGCCCGATTGCGGGTCGATGACCTTGAAGGTGCGCAGATCCAGGTCCTGGCCCGCGCCGGTCAGCAGGGATTCCAGGTACTCGATATGGGGGGTCACGACAAACTCGTAACCCCAGCTCTGGAACAGATCCAACACCTGGCGACGCGCTACTTCGATGCGCGCAGCTTCTGGTGGCAGTACTTCTTCGATGCCATCTGGCAGCAGCCAGCGGTCTACCGTTGCCATTACGCCATTCCCCTTTGATCCGGGCGGCCAGCCCTCGGCCGAGCCTTGAGTGAAGCAGAAAATACCCGCCCCCTGCATAAACCACGCGCAAGAGCGACGTGACGAACGGCCTGTAATCGGCCTCGTCGGGCACTTTCCTCGAAAAACCTGTCACGCCTGCCGAATCAAACATGCAGACGCAAAAAAGCCGGGAATTTCCCGGCTGCCGCATCATACACCCGTTTTCTGAAAGGATCACCCCGCCAGGCGTTTTAGCCGCCCGACGGGAGTGAAACCTACAGAATCACAGGCTGGTTACTTGGACTTTTCCAGGTAGCGGAAGAAGTCGCTGCTTGGGTCCAGCACCATGACGTCGGTTTTGTTCGCGAAGCTTTCACGGTAGGCGCGCAGGCTACGGTAGAACGCGTAGAACTCCTGGTCCTGGCCGTAGGCCTTGGCATAGATCGCCGCGGCTTGAGCATCGCCATCACCACGGGCCTCTTCAGACTCGCGATAAGCTTCGGCCAACAGTACACGGCGCTGACGGTCGGCATCCGCACGGATACCTTCTGCCAGCTCGTTACCCTTGGCGCGGTGCTCACGGGCTTCACGCTCACGCTCGGTGCTCATACGCTCGAACACGCTGCGGTTCACTTCCTTCGGCAGGTCGATCGCCTTGACCCGGACATCAACCACTTCGATGCCCAGTTCTTTCTCTGCCATCGTGTTCAGCGAACGCGTGATGTCAGCCATCAGCGCGTCACGCTCACCGGATACCACCTCGTGCAGGGTGCGCTTACCAAACTGGTCACGCAGGCCCGACTCCAGACGGCGCGACAAACGCTCGTCAGCAATCTGCTTGAGGCCGGAGGTCGCGGTGTAGAAGCGCTCGGCATCCTTGACGCGCCACTTGGCGTAGGCGTCAACCATCACGGCTTTCTTTTCCAGGGTCAGGAAGCGCTGTGTCGGTGCATCCAGGGTCATCAGGCGGGCGTCGAACTTGCGCACCTGGTTGACGTAGGGGACTTTCACATGCAGGCCCGGCTGGACATCCGCCTGAACCACGCGACCGAATTGCAGCAGCACCGCACGCTCGGTCTGAGCCACGATGTAGAAGCAGTTCCAGGCAGCGATGACCACGACGACGCCCACAATCAGGGCGGTCAGCGATTTATTGCTCATCAACGACTCTCCCTGGTACGTGTTTGCTGTTGCAGCAAGTCAGCGGCCGCACGGGCGCTCGCTTCGTTGGCAGCGGCATTGGAACCGGTGGACGGTGCGCTGGTGCTGCTACGACCACCTTCGATCATCTTGTCCAGCGGCAGGTACAGCAGGTTGTTCTGCCCACCTTTGCTGCCGGTCACGAGAACCTTGCTGGTGTTGCTGAAGACTTCCTGCATGGTGTCCAGGTACAGACGCTCACGCGTGACTTCCGGCGCCTTGCGGTACTCGGCGACCAGCTTGGTAAAGCGATCCGCCTCACCCTTGGCGCGGGAGACCACTTCGTCGCGGTAACCGTTGGCATCCTCGAGGATGCGCTGGGCCTGACCACGGGCTTCCGGCACGACGCCGTTGGCGTAGGTTTCAGCCTGGTTGCGCGAACGCTGCTCGTCTTCACGGGCACGGATCACGTCATCGAAGGCTTCCTGCACTTCACGCGGTGCGGCTGCGCTCTGTACGTTCACCTGGGTAACGGTGATACCGGTGCGATAGGTATCGAGGAACCGCTGCAGGCGCTCCTTGATCTCGCTGGCCATCAATTCACGACCTTCGGTCAGCACCTGGTCCATCGCGGTCGAACCGACGACGTGGCGCAGGGCACTTTCGGTAGCGTGTTGCAGGCTGATTTCCGGCTGATCAACGTTCAGCACGAAGTCCTGCAGGTTGCTGATCTTGTACTGCACGGTCAGCGGCACTTCGACGATGTTCTCGTCTTCGGTCAGCATCTGGCCCTGCTTGGTGTAGGCACGCTCACGCGTGACGTTTTCCATGTACTTCTTGTCGATCGGCGGGAAGTAGATATTCAGGCCAGGGCCGACTGTCTCGTAGTACTTGCCGAAGCGCAGCACCACGGCTTGCTCCTGCTCGTCCACCACGTAGACGGCGCTGTATAGCCATACGGCCGCCAGCACGACAAGACCCAGGCCCAGCAGGCCATAGCCGCCGCCCTTGCTTGTGCGACCGCCGTCGTCACCACCGCGTTTTTTTCCACCACCGAACAACCCATTCAGGCTTTCCTGCAGCTTTCGGAAGGCCTCGTCGAGATCTGGTGGCCCCTTGCGGTCGCCATTATTGCGGCGTTTACCACCCCAAGGATCCTGATTATTCGAGTTGCCACCCGGCTCATTCCAAGCCATAGCGCTCTCCATCTGATAAAGCAAAGACGCACCCACGGCGCGCCGACCAATGCTACAGAATGCCTGCCACTGCGGCACAACCGCTTTAGGAGGCTTTTATTGCAAAGTGTGTTGTTCGATGAACTCTGTCGGTACAACGCCCTCACGGCTGACCAGCCGATTGAGCTCCGAGCGCGGCAATCGAACGGCCAGCAAGCTGACACCTTCTTCGTCGTGTTCTTCTTTCTGTACCGCGCCCAACTCGAAAAACTGTGCACGCAGTCGAGCAAAACGCTGGGGCAAGCGCAAGGTGCCAACGAACAAATCGCCGCCGAGCAACTCGGCAATGGCCTGTTCAAGCAACTCAAGACCACTGCCATCACGCGCCGACAGCCAGACCCGCTGGGGCTTGCCATTCTCATCGCGCTGGATTTGTGGCTCAACGCCTTCAAGCAAATCGAGTTTGTTATAGACCTCGAGGATCGGCAAGTCCTGGGCACCAATCTCGCCCAGCACCAGCATCACCTGTTCAATCTGCAACATGCGATCCGGTTCAGCCGCATCGATCACGTGCAACAGCAGGTCGGAATTGCTCGACTCTTCGAGCGTAGACCGAAATGCCTCGACCAGCTTGTGCGGCAAGTGACGAATGAAACCCACGGTGTCGGCCAGGACAATCGGCCCCAGGTCGTCCAGATCCAGACGGCGCAGGGTCGGGTCGAGGGTGGCGAACAGTTGGTCGGCCGCGTACACGTCCGATTTCGTCACATTATTGAAGAGTGTGGATTTGCCGGCGTTGGTATATCCCACCAGGGACACGGTCGGGATATCCGCGCGGGTACGCCCACGGCGCGATTGCTCACGCTGGCTGCGCACTTTCTCGAGGCGGCCCTTGATCTGGCGCAGGCGAACCCGCAACAGGCGCCGGTCGGTCTCGAGCTGGGTTTCACCCGGGCCGCGCATGCCGATGCCGCCACCTTGACGCTCAAGGTGCGTCCAGCCGCGGACCAGGCGGGTGCTCATGTGGTCAAGCTGGGCCAGTTCAACCTGGAGCTTGCCTTCATGGGTACGGGCGCGCTGGGCAAAAATATCGAGAATCAGACCGGTACGGTCGATCACGCGACACTCGAAGACACGTTCGAGGTTACGTTCCTGACTGGGCGTGAGGACGTGATTGAAGATCACCAGATCGGCTTCTTCGGCATGGACCAGGTCGCGCAGTTCCTCGACCTTGCCGCTGCCAATCAGGAATTTGGCGGTTGGCCGATGACGCGGCACGTTAAAAAACGCAACGGTCTCGGCGCCGGCCGAATTTGCCAACTCCTGAAACTCCTGCGGATCTTCGCGCGCCTCAGGGTCCTGTCCATCCAAGTGAACGAGAATGACCCGCTCACCACCACCGTGGCGCTCAAAGAACAAAGGAGACTCCTATCAGGCGTTACCTGGCTCAGCGTCAGCTGCTTCATCACCGGCTGCGCTAGGCAGACGGATTGGACGAACAGGAACGACTGTCGAGATAGCGTGCTTGTAGACCATCTGGCTGACGGTGTTTTTCAGCAGGATCACGAACTGGTCGAACGACTCGATCGTGCCTTGCAGCTTGATACCGTTGACCAGGTAGATGGAAACCCCCACTTTCTCTTTACGTAAAGTATTCAAGTAAGGGTCTTGTAGCGAATGCCCTTTTGACATGTGCCGCACTCCTTTAAGGATCAATAATAAAAATCGGAAAATAGATAGCTTATGGCCGTCACACCCCCAAGGATAGACGGCAATTGCAAGGACTCAGCTCAATATGGAGACCGTTCCCAAGTATTTCAAGGCGCGTGACAGATTGTCGCTGTCCAGGCTGTCCAGCCAGTGCAAATCGCTCCAGCTGCGCAACCAGGTGAACTGGCGTTTCGCCAATTGGCGCGTGGCAATGATGCCGCGCTCCTGCATTTCGGCTGACGTCAGCTTGCCATCCAGATGATCCCAGACTTGGCGGTAGCCTACAGCACGTATCGAAGGTAACCCTGGATGCAGGTCACCTCTGGAACGCAGAGCTACGACCTCGTCCACAAACCCCTGTTCCAACATAATTGTGAATCTTTGTGCAATTCGATCATGCAGCACCTGGCGATTTGCCGGAGCGATGGCCAGATTCGCCACAGTATAGGGCAATTGTGACGCGCCAGATGCGCCTGCATCAGCACTTTGCGCACTTTGTTTCAGGCGATGTTCAGTCATGGTCTGCCCGCTCACGCGCCAGACTTCCAGGGCGCGAGTGAGGCGCTGGGGGTCATTGGGGTGAATGCGCGCGGCGGACACCGGGTCCACGGCGGCCAACTGGTCGTGCAAGGCTTGCCAGCCAAGGCGTAGAGCCTCTTCTTCAAGCTCGGCGCGCACCTGGGCGTCGGCCGGCGGCATATCCGCCAGGCCTTCCTGCAAAGCCTTGTAATAGAGCATCGTGCCGCCCACCAGCAGCGGAATATTGCCCCGCGCAGTAATGTCGGCCATCGCCGCCAGGGCGTCGGTGCGGAAATCCGCCGCCGAATAGCTCTCTGACGGGTCGATGATGTCAATCAGCTTATGCGGATATTGGGCCAACAGCTCCTTGGAAGGCTTGGCCGTGCCGATATCCATGTCCCGGTAAACCAGGGCAGAGTCGACACTGATCAGCTCGCACGGCAGCACCTTGGTCAGCTCGATGGCCAGGTCGGTCTTGCCGGCGGCCGTGGGGCCCATCAGGAAGATCGCGGGGGGCAAGGCACTCATCAACGGCCGCGCAAGAACAGTTTGTCCAGATCGTCCAGGCCCATCTGGGTCCAGGTCGGTCGGCCATGGTTGCATTGCCCGCTGCGTTCGGTGTTTTCCATGTCGCGCAGCAGACCGTTCATTTCCGGCAGGGCCAGGCGGCGATTGGCGCGGATGGCGCCGTGGCAGGCCATGGTGCCGAGCAACTCGTTGATGTGCGCCTGGATACGGTCACTGGTGCCGTATTCCATCAGGTCCGCCAGCACGTCGGCGACCAGGCGGTTGGCCTCGGCCTGCTTGAGCAGCGCGGGAATCTGGCGGATGGCCAGGGTTTCCGGGCCCAGACGCTGCAATTCAAAGCCCAGCTTCTGGAACACACCGTGGTGTTCTTCGGCACAATCGGCCTCACGCTGACTGACGGCCAGGGACTCCGGCACCAGCAGCGGCTGGCCGCTGAGGCCTTCGCTGGCCATGGCGATTTTGAGGCGTTCGTACATGATTCGCTCGTGGGCGGCGTGCATGTCCACCAGCACCAGGCCGTGGGCGTTTTCCGCCAGGATGTAGATACCCTTGAGCTGCGCCAACGCGTAGCCCAGCGGCGGGATATCTCCGCCACCTTCCGGCAAGGCCACAGGCGCGCCCGGCTCGGCACCCGGCAGCGGCGCGAAAAACTCGCGATAGGCCGCCTGGGCCTCAGCTACCGGTACTGCTGACTGCGGGCGCGGCGTGTATTGGTATTGATAACCCGAGCCGGCGCCAGCATTCGGCGCGGTATAGGCAGGTTGCGACTGCGGCGATTGCAGCAGGTTGGCCGCCAGGCTCATTTCACCCTGGGGGCCGAACTCGCCAGCTTCCGGGCCACTCGGGCGGACCACTGCGGTCACAATGGGCGCGGACAGCTGATCATCCGGACGCACATCACCCAGGGTGCGGTGCAGAGTGCCGTACAGGAAATCATGCACCATGCGCCCATCACGGAAGCGCACTTCGTGCTTGGTCGGGTGCACGTTGACGTCCACCACCGACGGGTCGACCTCAAAGAACAACACAAACGTTGGGTGACGCCCGTTGAACAGCACGTCGCGATAGGCCTGGCGCACCGCGTGGGCCACCAGTTTGTCGCGCACCGCACGGCCGTTCACAAAGAAGTACTGCAAGTCCGCCTGGCTGCGGGAGAAGGTCGGCAAACCGACCCAACCCCACAGGCGCAGGCCATTGCGCTCGATTTCAATCGGCAGCGCCTGCTCCAGGAAGCCCGGCCCGCAAATCGCTGACACCCGGCGAGCACGCGCGGCGTCATCGTGGGCTTCGTGCAGGCTGAGGATGGTCTTGCCATTATGCCGCAGGTGGAATGCCACATCGAAGCGGGCCAGGGCCAGGCGCTTGATGACTTCCTGCAGGTGATCGAATTCGGTTTTCTCGGCCTTGAGGAATTTGCGCCGCGCCGGGGTGTTGAAGAACAGGTCGCGCACTTCCACCGACGTACCGACGGGATGGGCTGCCGGCTGGACCCGAGGCGCCATGTCGCGACCTTCGGTTTCCACCTGCCAGGCCTGCTCGGCGCTGCGGGTACGGGACGTCAGGGTCAGGCGCGCCACGGAGCTGATGGACGCCAGCGCCTCACCGCGAAAGCCCAGGCTCATCACCCGCTCAAGGTCTTCCAGGTCGCGAATCTTGCTGGTGGCGTGACGGGCCAGGGCCAGCGGCAGGTCGTCGGACGAGATACCGCTGCCATCATCCCGCACGCGCAGCAGCTTGACGCCGCCCTGCTCCACGTCGACATCAATGCGCTTGGCGCCGGAGTCGATGCTGTTTTCCAGCAACTCCTTGATCACCGATGCCGGACGCTCCACCACCTCGCCCGCCGCAATCTGGTTGGCAAGGCGCGGGCTGAGCAGTTCGATGCGTGAGCCGTTATCCAGGATCGAGTCGCTCATTACTGCGCCGCCAATTCGGTACCAGGGATGGTCAACACCTGGCCGACTTTCAATTCATCGGTCTTCAGGTTGTTGGCGCTGCGCAAGGTAGCGGCCGACACCTGGAAACGCACAGCCAGCATGGCCAGGGTGTCGCCGGGCTGCACGCGATGGTCGCGCGGGCCCTGGGCGATTTTCCCGGAGTCACGCAGCCAGGCGATGTAGGTGCCCGGTGGCGGATTCTGCTGGAAGAACTGGCGCACACCGGCGCTGATGGAGCGCGCCAGCGCTTGCTGATGGCTGGCGCTGGCCAGCTTCGAGGCCTCGTTGGAGTTGGAGATAAACCCGGTTTCCACCAGGATCGATGGGATATCTGGCGACTTCAACACCATGAATCCTGCTTGTTCCACGCGCTGTTTGTGCAGCGAGGTGACCCGGCCGATGTTACTCAGGACCTTCTGGCCCACGTTCAAGCTGGACGTCAGCGAAGCGGTCATCGACAGGTCGAGCAGTACGCCGGCGAGCATTTTGTCTTTGTCATCAAGGGAGACGTTACCCGCCCCGCCGATCAAGTCGGAACGGTTTTCACTGTCGGCCAGCCAGCGGGCGGTCTCAGACGTCGCGCCGCGATCCGACAGGGCAAACACCGAGGCGCCAAAGGCTGCGGTAGAAGGCGCGGCGTCGGCATGGATCGACACGAACAGGTCAGCACCTTTCTTGCGGGCAATTTCGGTACGGCCGCGCAACGGAATGAAGTAGTCGCCGGTACGGGTCAGCTCAGCGCGGTAGCCTTTCATCGCGTTGATCTGGCGCTGCAGTTCACGGGCAATCGCCAGCACCACGTCTTTTTCATGCTGGCCGCGTGAGCCGGAGGCACCGGGGTCTTCGCCGCCGTGACCGGCGTCGATCACCACGATAATGTCACGCTTGCCGGCGGGAGCCGGTGGCGGCGGAGGCAGCTTGACCTGTGGTTGCGACGGGTTGACCGGCACCGCCGGGACAGTCGCGACGCTTGGCGGCGGTGCAGGCGGCGGGTTGGCATCGGCGGCATTGTCGAACAGGTCGACCACCAACCGGTTGCCGTACTGGGCGTTGGGCGCCAAGGAGAAGCTTTTCGGGGTCACGACCTTTTTCAGGTCGATCACCACACGCAGATCAGTCGGCGTGCGCTGGGCCGAGCGCATGGCGGTAATCGGGGTATTGGCAGTGGAGACTTTCAACGGCGCGGCCAGGGTCGCGCCGTTGATGTCGATCACCAGGCGATCAGGCGCCGTCAGGGTAAAGACGCTGTGCTGGACCGGGCCAGACAGGTCGAACACCAGTCGCGTGTTATCCGGCGCTCGCCACAGGCGAACACTCTTCACCTGTGAAGCAGCCAGAGCATTGACAGTCATTGCCGCAAGCAACACCCCCACGACAGCAACCAACGCGCGAAAGCGCATACCTAACCCCACCAATTATTTGAATTCCAATGCCAAAGCGGCGCACCACGACTGGCCGCGCGCGCTCTGGGGCAACAACTTCAACTGACGTCCATGCTCATGCGGCGTAATGGTAATGGTCATGTCAGGCTTTGGCAAAAAGCCTGTGCCTTTATCTGGCCACTCGATCAGGCACAACGCATCTTCATCGAAGTAATCCCGGATCCCCATATATTCGAGTTCTTCGGGGTCCACCAGACGATAAAGGTCAAAGTGGAAGGCGCGCACTGCGCCGATCTCGTAGGGTTCTACCAGGGTGAACGTAGGGCTTTTTACTGCCGCTGTATGGCCCAACCCTCGGATAATCCCTCGGGATAGCGTGGTCTTGCCCGCCCCCAAGTCACCTTCCAGAAAGATCAGCCCCGCACCCGCCGTCACCTGCGCAATGCGTTGCCCAAACGCAACCATGGCCTCTTCATCGGCCAGGAAAAGGATTACTTCAGACACGGCGATTGCTCCTCCAGCAATTGACGAATGGCGGGTATCAAGTCGCTGGCAGCCAAGCCGCGACCAAAAGTGCCCTGGCGATCACCCGCCGTGGCATGCAACCAAACCGCCAGGCAGCTTGCCTCATAGGCCGGCATGCCCTGGGCAAGCAATGCGCCCACCAGCCCGGCCAGGACATCACCGAGCCCCGCCGTTGCCATCGCCGGATGGCCTTGGTCACACCGTGAAACACGTCCGTCCGGGCTGGCAATCAAACTGCCAGCCCCCTTGAGGATAGCCACTGCATTGAATTTCTGAGTCAACGCGCGCGCCACCTTAAGACGATCGGCCTGAACCTCGGCTGTCGAAAGGCCCAACAACCGCGCAGCCTCCCCCGGATGCGGGGTGATCACGCTGTTGGCTGGCAAGCTGATGCCGCCATTGGCGAGCTGATTCAAGGCGTCGGCATCCCAGACTTGCGGCTGCTTGGCGTTGGCGGCGACGGACAGCAGGCTTTTGCCCCAGGACGCTTCACCCAGCCCAGGCCCGATCACAATGACCGAGATCTTTTCCAACAAGCCCATCAGTTGGTTGGCCGAGCTGACGCCGACGGTCATGACTTCCGGCAAGCGGGCCAAAGCGGCTGGCACGTGTTCTGGGCGCGTCGCCAGGGACACCATGCCCGCGCCACTGCGCAAGGCACTTTCGGTGCTCAGCAAGGCGGCGCCGCCAAAGCCGTGGTCACCGCCAATGACCAACAGGTGGCCAAACTGGCCTTTATGGGCGTCCGGCGAACGGGCCGCCAGTTGCGGCAAATGGCCGTGCAACAGGGGCTGTACGTCGGTTATTGCGTGTTTTGTCTGCGGCATGCGTCTTCAAGCTCCGATGTCTGGCAGAATTATACGCATCTAACCTGTGGTTTCCCGTGTCTCATGCCTGCTATTACGTCCGATCTGCCCGCCCTCGCCCAATCGATCAAAGACTGGGGCCGCGAGCTGGGCTTTCAACAAGTCGGCATCAGCGGCCTGGACCTGGCCGAGCATGAGCAGCACCTGCAACGCTGGCTCGACGCGGGCTACCACGGCGAGATGGACTACATGGGCGCCCATGGCAGCAAACGCTCCCATCCCGACGAACTGGTGCCGGGCACCTTGCGCGTGGTGTCGCTGCGCATGGATTACCTGCCGGGCGACACGCAAATGGCCCAATTGCTGGCCAAGCCAGAAAAAGCCTACATTTCGCGTTACGCCCTGGGCCGTGACTACCACAAGCTGATCCGCAAGCGCGTGCAGCAACTGGCTGATCGCATTCAAGCGCAGATCGGCCCGTTCGGTTTCCGCGCCTTTGTCGACAGCGCGCCCGTGCTGGAAAAAGCCATCGCCGAAAAAGCCGGGCTGGGCTGGATCGGTAAAAACACCCTGGTCCTTAATCGAAAGGCCGGCAGTTACTTCTTCCTCAGCGAATTATTCGTCGACCTGCCGCTGCCGATCGACGCGCCCCACAGCACCGAACACTGCGGCCGCTGCACCGCTTGCCTGGATATCTGCCCCACCAACGCCTTCGTCGGCCCCTATGTATTGGACGCGCGGCGCTGTATCTCCTACCTGACCATCGAGCTCAAGAACGCAATCCCAGAGGACTTGCGCCCACTGATCGGCAATCGGGTATTCGGCTGTGATGACTGTCAGATCGTATGCCCATGGAATCGTTTCGCCCGCTCCACCGCCGAAAGCGATTTCAAACCGCGCC
The DNA here is from genome assembly GCF_049897885.1 of Pseudomonas sp. DWRC2-2. Lineage (NCBI taxonomy): Bacteria > Pseudomonadati > Pseudomonadota > Gammaproteobacteria > Pseudomonadales > Pseudomonadaceae > Pseudomonas > Pseudomonas sp. DWRC2-2. The sequence continues at coordinate 453,659 of NZ_JAFCXD010000004.1, read as the reverse complement.
ACAACCTGGATAACGCGGAGCTGGCCGAACTGTTTATGTGGGACGAGGATAAATTCCTCAGCAGTACCGAGGGCTCACCGCTGCGTCGTGCCGGCTACGAGCGCTGGCTGCGCAACCTGGCGGTGGGCCTGGGCAATGCGCCGTCGAGCATTCCGGTGCTGGAAGCCTTGAAGGCGCGCCGGGATTACCCGTCGGAGCTGGTGCGCGAACACGTGGAATGGGCGCTGAACCAGCACGCTAAGCGCTAGTGCACGTCGTCGTTGTAGACGAACTTGGGCATTTCCCAGTGAAAACGGATCGCCAGCAGCCGCAATAAAAAGCCGCTGAACAGGGTCAGCAGGATCGACTGCTCGCTGGGCAGTTCCAGATAAAGGCAGAGCATGTAGAACCAGGCGGCGAGGAACGACACGCTGGCGTACAGCTCGCGGCGGAAGATCAGCGGGATGTCGTTACAGAAGATGTCGCGCAGGATGCCACCGAAAACCCCAGTGATCACACCACTGACCGACGCCACCAGCATGCCGTGGCCCATCTCCAACGCGGTCATGCAACCAATCAGGGTGAAGGCCACCAGGCCCACGGCGTCCAGCGCCAGGAACAGCGAGCGCAGGCGACGCATCAGCGGTGCAATAAAGATCGTCACCAGCGCGGCAATCGAGGTCAGCACCAGGTATTCCGGGTGCTTGACCCAGGTCAGCGGGTAATGCCCAAGCAGCACGTCACGCACCGAACCGCCCCCCAACGCCGTCACACACGCGATCAGCACTACGCCAAACCAGTCCATGCCGCGTCGCCCGGCCGACAGCGCGCCGGTCATGGCTTCGGCGGTGATGGCGATGAGGTAGAGCATCAGCAGCATGAGGGCGATCCTTGCATTGAGGCCGGCAGTCTAATCATTTGCTGACGGCACCAAAAGGGGGCGTCACGCTTTGATGAAATGCTTGCGGTAATGCTGCAACTCGGCAATCGACTCGCGAATATCATCCAGCGCCAAATGCGTGCTGCCTTTATGGAAGCTGTCTTTGACTTCCGGCGCCCAACGCGCAGCCAGCTCTTTAAGCGTCGACACATCCAGGTTGCGGTAATGGAAGTAGCTTTCCAGCCCTTTCATGTGGGTATAAAGGAAGCGACGGTCCTGGCAGATGCTGTTGCCGCAGATCGGCGACTTGCCCTTGGGCACCCATTTTTCCAGGAAGGCAATGGTCTCGGCTTCGGCTTCGGCCATGCTGATGCGGCTGTCGCGCACACGCTGGGTCAGGCCGGAGTTGCCGTGGGTACGGGTGTTCCACTCATCCATGGTGGCAAGGACGGCATCGCTGTGGTGGATGGCGATCACCGGACCTTCGGCCAAGGTGTTGAGGTTGCTGTCGGTGACAATCGTTGCCATCTCGATGATGACGTCGGTGTCGGGGTTCAGACCGGTCATTTCCAGATCGATCCAAATCAGGTTCTGTGGGTTTTGCATGGCTTGATTCTCTTGGCACCTTGGCGTAGCTGCGCAGTTTAGCAGGCGGGGGCGTGCTAGACTCGCGACCGTTTTACCCAACCTTTGCATTATCGACACGGAACACCAATGGCCAAACGCCAGCTCAACCGTCGCCAAAACTGGCGCATCGAAAAGATTCAAGGTGAACGCGCCGCTCGCGCCGCCAAACGTGAATCCTCCGCCGTGGAAGCGCTTGAAGGCGGCGACCTGGGTCCTGAACAAACGGGCCTGGTGATCGCGCACTTTGGTGTGCAGGTCGAAGTCGAGGCGCTCGAAGGCGAACTCGCAGGCCAAGTGTTCCGTTGCCACTTGCGCGCCAACCTGCCTGCTCTGGTGACCGGCGACCAAGTGGTCTGGCGTGCCGGCAACCAGGGCATCGGCGTGATTGTTGCCCAGTTGCCACGCACCACCGAACTGCGCCGCCCCGACAGCCGTGGCCAGCTCAAGCCGGTGGCGGCCAACGTCGACATGATCGTCATCGTGTTCGCGCCACTACCCGAGCCCCATGCCAACCTGATCGACCGCTACCTGGTCGCAGCCGAGCACGCTGGCATCCGCCCACTGTTGCTGTTGAACAAATTCGACCTGATCGACGAGCAGAACGCCCCGGCGCTGAATGCCCTGCTGGCGGTGTACCGCACGCTCGGCTACCCGGTGCTGGAAGTCTCGGCGCATCACGGCAATGGCATGGAGCAGCTGCAACAGCAGTTGGACGGACGCATCAGCGTGTTTGTCGGCCAGTCGGGCGTGGGTAAATCCTCGCTGGTCAACAGCCTGCTGCCGGAAGTCGACACCCGCGTGGGCCCGCTGTCGGAACTGTCCGGCCAGGGCACCCACACCACCACCACCGCGCGCCTGTTCCACTTCCCCGGCGGCGGTGAGCTGATCGACTCCCCCGGTATCCGCGAATTCGGCCTCGGCCACGTCAGCCGCAGCGATGTGGAAGCGGGCTTCATCGAATTCAACGACCTGATCGGCACCTGCCGCTTCCGCGACTGCAAACACGACCGAGAGCCGGGCTGTGCATTGCTCAAGGCGCTGGAGGATGGGCGTGTGCAGCAGCAGCGGATGAACAGCTATCGGTCGATTATTGCGAGCTTGCCGGAGAGCAGTTACTGAGCCGCCATGCCTTGATACACATAAAGTAAGGCAGAGGTCGGCCTAGTCCATTGATTTAACGGGGTTTGGCATCAAGAATTCAGGACAACTGGGCGGCCAGTCGACACGAGCCAGCTTGAATTCGGAATTTCTGATGCGCATAATTGCTCCGTCACCAGCGAAAGCTGGCAGGAGTCTGGATCCTTTTCGGGGTTGATCCAGCGGCGCAGAAGGGGCGAAGCAAGCTCCACTGCGTGTCGAATGAAGCCGCCTTCGGGCGGCTTTGCTTTTTGTGGGGAATTAACGATTGCCTCTCTTCTATCACCCCAAACAAGGCGATGTGCTGCTCTGCGACTTCACACGAGGCTTTGTTGCACCAGAAATGTTGAAGATCCGCAAAGTCGTAGTGATATCCCCGACAGCTACCCACAACCGCAAGCTCTGCACGGTAGTGCCGATCTCTTCTACCGCTCCCGAGATACAGCACGACTGGCACCATTTACTTCACACCAATCCACTTCTAACGGATGGCTATAAAGAGCTGTGGGTGAAGTGCGACATGATTTACACCGTCAGCTTCGAGCGGCTCGACAAGCTTCACAGGAAGACCCGTTCCAAAGGGCGAGAGTACTTCGTACCGAGGTTATGTACCGACGACATGCAAGGCGTGATCAGCGGTGTGAAAGCCTATCTTCCGCTCTGACGGATACGAAAACGCCCCAATGAGTTGGGGCGTTTTCACCGACGAAGTTTGTCGAAAAGGGCCTACGACCCGGTACCCGGCACCGTAGGATCCTTCACCCCACCATCATCAAACAAGTTCAGCTTCTGACGCAGTTCATGCGCCGGCAACGGCTCCTGTCCTGGTGGAATCGCGTTCGGATCGGCCGGGACCTCTCCCGGCGCGCCTGCGCCTGGGGTAGGTTGCGGCGTCGGCGGCTGATCACCCTCAATCGCACGCTGAGCCTTTTTGGTCAGCACCACGATATCGATCCGGCGGTTGACCGGGTTGAACGGGTCTTGATGATCAAACAGCTGCGACGAAGCAAACCCCACCACGCGCGCCACTTGCGGGTCCGGATAACTGCCGGCAACCAGCGCCCGGCGCGCGGCGTTGGCGCGGTTGGCCGAGAGTTCCCAGTTGCCGAAATCACCCTGGCCCGCGTATGGCTTGGCATCGGTGTGGCCGCTGATGCTGATCTTGTTCGGCACCGCCTTGATGGTGTCGGCCATGGCCAGCAGGATGTCTTCAAAGTACGGCTTCAAGCGCGCACTGCCGGAGTCGAACATCGGCCGGTTGGCCGCGTCGGTGATCTGGATGCGCAGGCCTTCGGGCGTGATTTCGAAGGAAATCTGGTCCTTGAATTTCAGCAGTTGCGGGTTTTCTTCGACCTTGGTCTGCAGCTCTTGCAGCAGCAGCTCAAGGCGCTCCTGCTCGACCTGCTCAGCCATGGACTCGACGGTGTCGCGCTCGATCGGGATTTTCTCCTGGGGCGACTCGGTCTTGATTTCCGGGTTGATGGTGCGCTCAGGCGCCAGTTGCGGCGAGCCACCCAGGTCGATCACGAAGGGCGTGCCGCTTTCCGAGAAACCAATCGGGTCTTTGAAGTAGCCGGCGATGGCGATCTTCTGTTCCGGCGTGGCGGTGGACATCAGCCACAGCACCAGGAAGAACGCCATCATCGCCGTCGCAAAGTCGGCGAAGGCGATTTTCCAGGCGCCGCCATGGTGCCCCGCAGCGAAGCGCTTGACGCGCTTGATGATTATCGGCTGGTTGTTTTCCATGGCTTAGCGACCGCGAACCGCTTGTTCCAGCTCGGCGAAGCTTGGGCGATGTTTCGGGTACAGCACCTTGCGGCCGAATTCCACCGCCAGCGACGGCGGCATGCCGGAGGCTGAGGCGACCAAGCTGGCCTTGATCGATTCGTACAGGTTGATTTCTTCCTTGGCGTCATGGGCCAGGGAGGTCGCAAGCGGACCGAAGAAGCCGTAGGCCGCGAGAATACCGAAGAACGTACCGACCAGTGCCGCACCCACGTGCATGCCGATGGCGGCTTGGTCGCCCTCGCCCAGGGACGCCATGGTCACCACGATACCGAGTACCGCCGCGACGATACCAAAACCCGGCATACCGTCAGCGATGCCGGTCACGGCGTGGGAAGGATGCTCCAACTCTTCTTTAAGGCTGAACAACTCCATGTCGAACAGGCCTTCCAGCTCATGGGGGGCCATGTTGCCGGAGGACATGATGCGCAGATAGTCACAGATGTAGGCGGTCATGCGCTCATCTTTGAGCACAGCCGGGTACTTGGCGAAAATCGGACTGGCGGCGGCGTCTTCGATGTCGGCCTCGATGGCCATCATGCCTTCGCGGCGGCTCTTGTTGAGGATCTCGTAGACCAGCCCCAGCACTTCCAGATAGAACGTGTGAGTGAAGCGCGAACCGAACATCCCCAGCGACTTCTTGACCACGTGCATAGTCATGTAGCCGGGGTTGGCCTGCAAGAATGCGCCGAACGCCGCACCACCGATGATCAGCACTTCAAAGGGCTGGATCAACGCCGCAATTTTACCGTGGGACAGGACGTAGCCACCGAGCACACTTGCGATGACGACGATGATGCCGATAATTTTAGCCATAGGGGATGAGTACTTGCGCCGTCGGGTTCATGGACATATTGGGTGTAGCAGAAAACTCTTGTTCTACTTATCGGCAAAACTGCGCCAGACTATAGCCCGTTAAGGCGAAAAGCCAGTTCGGCCCGCTCCGGGCGTGTAGACCGCAAGTGATGATCGCGCCCCTATCATGGCTAATGAAACGACAGTCCCAAGTGCAAAACCCAACTCTCTCGCCGCTTGGATCAAGCGCCTGGACGATGTGCTGCTGCCTGTTCCACAGGCCAGTCACGACCGGGTGTGCAAAGGCATCCGCGACAGCCGCAGTTCATTGCGAGATATTGCCGATCTGATGCAAAGCAGCCCGGCGCTCGTGCTCAGCGTGATGCGCGAGGCCAACAGCCACACCCATGGCAGCCTGGCGGAACCGGCGGAAAACCTCGAAGTGGCGCTCAACCGCCTGGGCCTCAAGCGCGCCGAAGAACTGCTGGCGCGCCTGCCTTCGGTGCCGGCCAATGAGATCCCCGTGGCGCTGCGCCAACTGCTGTTGGTCAGCCAGCACGCGTCGCAGCAAGCCAACGGTTTGTTCGGCAGCCGCCTGGCGCGACTGTGGCAGGACATTCACTGGGGCAGCCTGCTGTTTCTGTCGCCGCTGTGGCCGATGGCGGTCGCCTACCCCAAGCTCCTGGAAGAATGGGAACTGCGGGTGATCCACAAAGGCCAATCGGCGCGCGAGGTCGAGCAGGCACTGTTCGGCGTGCGCCTGCTGGACCTGTGCGTCGGCCTGACCGAAGCCTGGCACCTGCCGATCTGGGTGTCCCAGGGCTATAAGCTGCTGATGAGCGAGCAGCGCTTGCTGGTCAAGGCGCTGCACATCGCCCGCGAAGACGACCCACTGCGCCACCAGCAATTGCTCGACGCCGAACCCAACCTGCGCCGCTGGTTGAACCAACCGGCCAATACCGTGCTGCTGGCCAACGGCCTGGCGATGTCGGCCCAGGAATCCTGGACCTGCCCGCACACCGAACGCTGGCAACTCCTCACAGCGCTGTACCTGCAACAGCCCCTGGGCGAGGTGCAGCAGCAGGTCCACCAGCAGGCCGTCACCAGCGCCCGCACCACCTTGATGCCTGACCTCTGGCACCCGGCGCTGTCGCTGATCTGGCCGTGGCATGTACAAAAGATTCATCGCGGCCTGCTTCCAGCGCCACCGCCCACCGCTGAGGCCCTGGCCGTGTGGCGCAAGCGCTGCACCGAACTGCTGGTGGAACCGAGCCGCTTTGCCAACGCCATGCACCTGACCACCTGCGCCAAGGAGGCCCTGGTGGCCAGTGGCATGCAGCGGGTCATGCTGTTGATGGCTGACCGCGCCATGAGCACCTTGCGTGTTCACCAGGTCGATGGCCTGCCGAAGGATGCGGCCAATTTGAGCCTGGATGTGGTCAACAGCACGCTCTTGCAGCGCTTGCTGGAAAAATCCGCGCAGGTACGCCTCAACCCTGAAAACCATGCGCAGTTCTCGGCCTTGCTGCCGCCGATCCTGCGTCGCCTGTTCACCGGCGAACACCTGTTGCTGCGCTCGCTGAGCTGTAATGGCAAGGTGGTGATGCTGATGGTGGCCGACCAAGGCGGCGGACCGTTCTCGGAAACCACCGTGCAGGCCTTCGGCAAAACCGCCCAATGCATCGAGAAAGCCCTGCACTGCTTTACCAACCGCAGCGCCTGATGCTTGCGCTACAATCGCCGTCTTTTATCGCCAACATTTGTGCCCAGGAGACCTCACATGCCTGACTTCTCTGGCTTGCCGCTGGTGATCGAATCCAGCGACCTGCTTGGTCGCCTCGATACCGAACACCTGATACTGGTGGACCTCACCAGTGCCGCCCGCTACGCCGAAGGGCATATCCCCGGCGCGCATTTCGTTGACCCAAAGCGCACCCAACTGGGCCAGCCCCCGGCGCCCGGCCTGCTGCCCAACAAGGCTGATCTTGAGAAGCTGTTCGGCGAACTGGGCCACACCCCGGACGCCACCTACGTGGTCTACGACGACGAAGGCGGCGGCTGGGCCGGGAGATTCATCTGGATGCTCGACGTGATCGGCCACCAGAAATACCACTACCTGGACGGCGGCCTGCTGGCCTGGCTGGAAGAAAAGCACCCGGTTTCCACCGACGTGCCCGCCCCCGCCGGCGGCCCGGTCAGCCTCACGTTGCACGATGGCCCCACCGCCACCCGCGAATACCTGCAAAGCCGCCTGGGTGCCGCCGACCTGGGCATCTGGGATGCACGCGGTCCGCTGGAGTATTCCGGCGAGAAGGTGCTCGCCGCCAGAGGCGGGCACATCCCCGGCGCGGTGAACTTCGAATGGACTGCCGGCATGGACAAGGCGCGCAACCTGCGTATCCGCCGCGACATGCCGCAGATCCTCGAAGACCTCGGGTTGACCAAAGACAAAGAAATCATCACCCACTGCCAGACTCACCACCGTTCTGGCTTCACCTACCTGGTGGCCAAGGCGCTCGGTTATCCGCGAGTCAAAGGTTATGCCGGTTCCTGGGGCGAATGGGGCAACCACCCCGACACCCCCGTCGAGATTTAAGGTTTAAGGACAGTTATGAAAAAGCAGTTGTTTATCCTCAGCCAGTACTTGCTGCCGCACCACTTGCTGTCGCGCCTGGCCGGTTGCATTGCCGAGTGCCGCGTGCGCTGGTTCAAGAATGCCTTCACCAGCTGGTTCGCCAAGCGTTATCAAGTGGACATGTCCCAGGCCCTGGTTGAAGACGTGACCGCCTACGAGCACTTCAACGCCTTCTTCACCCGCGCCCTGAAAGATGGCGCCCGCCCACTGGATCAAACCCCAGGCGCGGTGTTGAGCCCCGCCGATGGTGCTGTCAGCCAGTTGGGCCCGATCGAGCATGGCCGGGTGTTCCAGGCCAAGGGCCACAGTTTCAGCGTGCTGGAATTGCTGGGCGGCGACTCGGCCGTCGCGGCTCCGTTCATGGGCGGCGATTTCGCCACCATCTACCTGTCGCCAAAGGACTACCACCGCGTGCACATGCCGCTGGCCGGCACGCTGCGTGAGATGGTCTACATCCCGGGTCGCATCTTCTCGGTGAACCAGACTACCGCCGAAAACGTACCTGAGCTGTTCGCACGCAACGAACGCGTTGCCTGCATCTTCGACACCGAACGCGGCCCAATGGCCGTGGTGTTGGTGGGCGCGATGATTGTGGCGTCGATTGAAACCGTGTGGGCCGGGCTAGTGACGCCGCCGAAGCGCGAGCTGAAAACCTTCCGCTATGACGAAGCTGCGCGCGCACCGGTTCATCTGGAGAAAGGTGCGGAGCTGGGTCGCTTCAAGCTGGGTTCGACCGCGATTGTGCTGTTTGGGCCGGATCAGGTGAAGTGGGCAGAAGAGTTGGCCGCTGGCACCCCGGTACAGATGGGCCAAGGCATCGGTCTACCGAAAGCCTGATTGAAGGTGGGAGCCTGGCCTGGCTCCCACATTTACCCGTTAGAGCGAGTTACAGCTGACCGTCGCGGTCACGGAAGCCCAGCAGATACAACACGCCATCCAAGCCCAACGTCGAAATCGCCTGCTTGGCCGACTGCTTCACCAACGGCTTGGCGCGGAACGCCACACCCAACCCGGCAATTGCCAGCATCGGCAAGTCATTCGCACCGTCGCCGACCGCAATGGTCTGCTCCAGACGCAAACCTTCCTTGTGCGCCAATTCCTTGAGCAGGTCCGCCTTGCGCTGAGCGTCGACAATCGGCTCGACCGCCACGCCGGTCACCTTGCCATCCACCACTTCCAGCTCGTTGGCGAACACGTAGTCGATGCCCAGCTTGGCCTGCAATTGCTTGGCGAAGTAGGTGAAGCCACCGGACAGGATCGCGGTCTTGTAGCCCAGGCGCTTGAGTTCAGCGAACAGGGTTTCGGCGCCTTCGGTCAGGCGCAGGGAGGCGCCGATGGAGTCCAGCACGCTCACGTCCAGGCCTTTAAGCAGCGCAAGGCGCTCCTTGAAGCTGGCGCGGAAGTCCAGCTCACCGGCCATGGCGCGTTCGGTGATTTCGGAAACCTGCTCGCCCACGCCGGCCGCTTTGGCCAATTCGTCGATGACTTCGGCTTCGATCAGCGTGGAGTCCATGTCGAACACCGCTAGGCGGCGGTTGCGGCGGAACAGCGAGTCTTCTTGGAAGGCGATGTCGACGTTCAGCTCTTGGGCCACGCTGAGGAATTCGGCGCGCAGGGCTTGCGGATCGGCCGGCTCACCGCGCACGGAGAATTCGATGCAGCCCTTGCCTTTGTCAGCCGGGGTGTCCAGCGGCATGCGACCCGACAGACGGTCGATATGGTCGATATTCAGACCGTACTGCGCGGTAATGGAGCTGACGCGTTGCAATTGTTCCGCGGTGACCTTGCGGGTCAGCAGCGTCACGATATGGCGTTTCTTGCCCTGGCCAGCGACCCATTGCTGGTAGTCCTCTTCGGACACCGGGGTGAAGCGCACCTGTTGATCCAGCTTGTACGCCGTAAACAGGATGTCCTTGAGTACCGAAGACGCTTGTTCAGTGCTCGGAATCTCGACCAGGATGCCGAACGACAAGGTGTCGTGGATCACCGCCTGGCCGATGTCGAGAATGTTCACACCACCCTGGGCCAGAACGCCGGTAATGGCTGCGGTCAGACCTGGGCGGTCTTCCCCCGTGATGTTAATCAGGACAATTTCGCGCAAGGCGCACCCCCAGGCTGGAAAAAAACCGCATTCTACCCACTTTCAGTGACCATCGGGCACAGCCAGCGCTTTGCCGGTTCTAGGGCTGTCGCTATACTGCGCGTCAACTTCACGGACCAAGAGCCGAGCGCAAGTGAACCGGCCCACGCCAGTAAAAACCGATAATTTCTTCCTGCTGATCTTCCGGGCACTGCGCCACCGCCGTGTACCGATCGCATTACGCATCGCCAGCCATAACGTGATCCTGGTCGCCCTGGCCTTGGTGATCTACGCCTGTGTGATGGGTTTGCAGTTCAAACAGGCCATGCACGAGCAAGCCGACGCCCTGGGCGAGAGCTTGACCACCCAGACCGCCACCTCGGCGACTGAGCTGCTGGTGTCCAACGACATCCTCAGCCTCAACGTGCTGCTCAACAATCTGACCAAAAACCCGCTGGTGGCCCACGCCGCCATCTACAGCGTGGACAACCGGATCATGGCCGAAGCCGGGCAGCGCCCGAAAAACGGCCTGCTGGGTGAAGCCGAAGGCCTGTACCAGAGCAACATTACGTTTCAGGATGTGAAGGCCGGCCAACTGCGCATCAGCCTGGACATGCAGCAATTCCAGCAGCCGATGACCATCAGCCTGCAAAGCATGGGCATCTTGAGCGCAATCCTGCTGGCCTTGGCGTTGGCCTTGAGCCTGCGCCTGGGTCGACACATCTCTACGCCGCTGATGCAGTTGCGCATCTGGCTGCGCGATATCGACGAACACACCCCGGCCACTGACCGCCAGGATGAAATCGGCGACCTCGCCCGCCAGCTGCACGCCAGTTTCGCCCCGGAGCCGGTGGTGCGCGAAGTGGAGCCAGAGCCTGAGTTCGACGATGAGCCTGAATTTGCAGTGGAAGACACCCCGGTGGCTGGCCTGAAGCCTGCCACCCGCCAGGCGTTCAAAGCCGAAGAAGACGAACTGGACGACGAAGACCCCTTCGCCGACTTGCGCGACACCTCGGCCAGCGCACCGGCCGTCGCACCAAAACCCGCCCCGGTGAAGAATACCGAACCTCAGTTCAGCGCTGTACTGGCGGTGCAACTGGGCGCTCAGGACCAACTGCGTCGCCTGCCCCGCGCACGCCTGACCGAGCTGCTGGAGCGCTACCGCGACTGCCTCGACCAGGCCGCGTCGCTGTACCAGAGCGAACTGCACACCCTGAACGATGGCAGTACCTTGATGCTGTTCCACAGTGAAGACAGCGGCGAAGACTACCTGACCAACGCCATCTGCTGCGGCGAGTTGCTGCGCGCCCTGGGCCATGCCCTGCAGATCGAAGTGGCCGACAGTGGCATCACGCTGCAACTGCAGTTGGGCCTGACGGTGAGCGATGACCTGTTTGGCATGACCCAGATCGACCTGCTGCTCACCGAGAGCGCCCAGGACGCCCTGGCGCTGTCGCAACACAGTCGCAACCTGCTGCTGGTGGAGCGCAAGATCAGCGAAGACACGCTGATCCGCCAACGCGCACGAATCCGCCCGATTGCCAGCCCAGAGGGTGCCAGCTGCGTGGAGCGGTTGATGGAACCGTATCCGTCGATGCTGGAGCGGCAGTTGGCGCGGATGCACGAGACCCGCAAGCCCTGAGCAACAGAGTGGGCTTGTGTGGGAGCGGGCTTGCTCGCGAATGCGGAGTGTCAGTCGGATACATTGGTGACTGAGCCACCGCTTTCGCGAGCAAGCCCGCTCCCACAGTTGATCTTCAGTGCTACCAAAATCGCACAAAAAAAGGCCCGCTGAATCAGCGGGCCTTTTTTGTATCTGCGATTCAGATCAGAACCTGAACACTTCCATATCCGTACGAATCGGCGTTGCCATCGGCATCTTCGGCTTCTGCGGTTCTGCCGGCTTAGCCTGTACCGGGGCGCTTTGCTTGCGCGGTGCTTCGGCAATCGGCGGCTGGTTGGCCAATGGCTTGAGGGCCACCGACAGCTGTTGTGCCAGATGCTGCAACAACACGCCCTGGGCCTGGACCTGGGACGCGGTGGTGCCGGTGTGTTGCTCCTGCAGGTGCACAATGCGGTTATCGCGGACCTGGCCACGACGATCGATCAAGCGCCATTGCGCATCGAGGATCGCCGGTTGCGACGTACCGGAGTCAAGACGGGTAATGGTCAGCAACACCTGCACATCAGGGGTAAAACCCGTCGGCGCGGGCGCCAGCACCACACGCTGGCTGTCCAGTTGACCCGCCACCTGGCGCAACATCAATTGGTTGATGTCGGAGGACAAACTGCCCGCCCAACGACCATCGGTGGAACCTTGCAGGCTGCCGTCGTTCTGACGTTGCAGGAGTGTTTCGCGTTGCAGGTAGTCGGCGACGACCACCGGGCCCAGCAAGACGGCCATGCCGGCGGTCTGTGCAGGTTGAGCCGGACTTCCGCTGTCCAGCTGGTACAGCGACACCGGTTGATGTGTGCTGCAACCCGCCAGCCCCAAAAGGCCAGCGAGCACAAAAAATAAAGGAAGGCGTGGAGCAGTCATCATCCCATCCAGGTGGCTGCCACAAGGCGAACCACAATGTAATACTAAAAATAACCTAAACACGCTCGGCCACGCCGGCGCTGGAAAGGCCATATCATCCGTGAATATGCGCCATGACTCCAGCGCCAAAGCGTCGATCTACGCGTTAAATCGTAGATCGAGGGCTCTAATACGCGTTAAACCGGCGTTTCCACCAGCAAAGCATCCACGCGCTGGAAGCCGCGAGGCAATTTGTTACCACGCCGACCGCGCTCACCCTTGTAATGCTCAAGGTCGTCAGGACGCAACGACAGGGTACGTTTACCGGCTTGAAGCACCAACGTCGCGCCTTCCGGGATCACTGCGATGTCGGTCACGTACTCTTCGCGACTGGCCACCCGCTCGCCGGGAATACCAATGATCTTGTTGCCCTTGCCTTTGCCCAACTGCGGCAGGTCGCTGATCTTGAACACCAGCAAACGCCCTTCGGTGGTCACCGACGCCAACCAGTTGCTCTCGCGATCGTCCACCGGCCGAGGCAGGATCACCTTGGCGTTGTTCGGCAGGCTCAGCAGAGCCTTGCCCGCCTTGTTCTTGGCCTGCAGGTCTTCACCTTTCACCACGAACCCGTAACCCGCGTCGGAGGCGATCACGTACAGCGCATCATCGTCCGGCAGCAACACGCACTCGAAATTCGCCCCTGGCGGCGGCGTCAGGCGCCCGGTCAACGGCTCGCCCTGCCCCCTTGCGGATGGCAAGGTGTGGGCCGGCACCGAATAACTGCGCCCGGTGGAGTCGATAAACACCGCAAACTGGTTGGAACGCCCGGCAGCGGCGGTCTTGAAACCATCGCCGGCCTTGTACGACAAGCCAGTGGCGTCAATATCATGCCCTTTGGCGGAACGAACCCAACCCTTTTCCGACAGAACGACGGTAATTTTCTCGTTTGGCAGCAGCTCGGTTTCTGTCAGCGCTTTCGCTTCGGCGCGCTGGACGATCGGCGAACGACGGTCATCGCCGTAGGTTTCCGCGTCTTTGATCAACTCGCTGCGCACCAGCTTCTTCAGCTTGGCCTCGCTGCCCAGCAGCGCTTGCAGCTTGGCTTGTTCCTTGAGCAGCGCATCTTGTTCGTCGCGCAGCTTCATTTCTTCCAGCCGCGCCAATTGACGCAGGCGGGTGTCGAGGATGTAGTCAGCCTGGATCTCGCTCAGCTCGAAACGCGCGATCAACTCGGCTTTCGGGTGCTCGGCGGTCCGGATGATGTGGATCACTTCATCCAGGTTGAGATAGGCGATCAGCAAGCCGTCCAACAGGTGCAGGCGACGCTCGACCTTATCCAGGCGGAATTGCAGGCGGCGACGCACCGTCTGCACCCGGAACTCCAGCCATTCCACCAGCAAGTTGCGCAGGTTTTTCAGCTGCGGCTTGCCGTCCAGGCCGATGATGTTGACGTTGACGCGGTAGCTGGACTCCAAGTCCGTGCTGGCAAACAGATGTTGCATCAGCACTTCGTGGTCGACCCGGCTGTTGGTCGGGATGATCACGATACGGCAGGGGTTTTCGTGGTCGGATTCGTCGCGCAGGTCGGCAACCTGCGGCAATTTCGACGGTTTGGCCTGCATCAACGCGGCGATCTGCTCCAGCACCTTGGCACCGGACACCTGATGCGGCAGCGCGGTGACGATAATGTCGCCATCTTCGATGTGGTACACGGCGCGCATGCGCACCGAGCCCTTGCCGGTTTCGTACATCTTCAGCAGGTCGGCGCGCGGCGTGATGATCTCCGCTTCGGTCGGGTAGTCCGGGCCCTGGATGTGTTCGCAGAGCTGTTCCACCGTGGCTTTGGGCTCATCCAGCAAGCGCACGCACGCGGTGGCGACTTCGCGCAGGTTATGCGGCGGCACATCGGTGGCCATGCCGACGGCGATGCCGGTGGTGCCATTGAGCAGGATATTCGGCAAACGTGCCGGCAACACCAGCGGTTCATCGAGAGTGCCGTCGAAGTTAGGGCCCCAGTCAGCGGTGCCCTGGCCCAATTCGCTCAGCAGGACTTCCGAGTAACGCGACAGGCGTGCCTCGGTGTAGCGCATCGCTGCGAACGACTTGGGATCATCCGGCGCACCCCAGTTGCCCTGGCCGTCTACCAGCGTGTAGCGGTAGCTGAACGGTTGGGCCATCAATACCATGGCTTCGTAGCAGGCGGAATCGCCGTGGGGGTGGAACTTACCGAGCACGTCACCGACGGTACGCGCCGACTTCTTGTGCTTGGAATCGGCGTCCAGGCCCAACTCACTCATGGCGTAGATAATGCGCCGTTGTACAGGCTTCAGGCCGTCGCCGATATGCGGCAAGGCACGGTCCATGATCACGTACATGGAGTAGTTGAGGTAGGCATTTTCGGTGAAGTCAGCCAGCGACCGGCGTTCTACGCCATCTAAGCTGTCTGCGAGGATGTCACTCATGCGGGCCTCATCATGGTCGGGTAAGGTGCTGCGGAACTGCCGCTGCACCGGGTCAATTCAAAAAAACAGGGGCTCATGGGCGAGCGCTCCAGCCACCGGCAGGGGCGGCGAAACGATAGACCACGGGGCGCTTTTCACCATCGGCACGCGGGCCGAAGTTGTTGTCGATGCCCAGCCAGGCGCCGTCGGCATCCACCACCAGGGCTTCGGCCAGGCCATAGGGCTGGGGATAACGCCGCTCGGGCGTCAGGGTCTCGTCGGCAAACGACCAGCACAGTTCGACCTTGGCCGTGACCGCATCCCGCCGGCAAATCTGGAACGCATTGCGCTCCAGGGTAAACAGCTTGCCGTTGAACAGCGCCAGGTCGGCGAAGTCCTTGGACACCGCCTTGGCGTTCGGGAACTGGGCCGGTTGCACTTCCTGGCCGGCTTCGCTCAACAAAACGCAGGGGCCGTCACAGTCCCACAGGCTTTGCGGACGCTTGATCGAGATCAGTCCACGTCTTTCGCGCTCAGCGGCCAGCCAGATCTGGTTGCCTTCGGGGTTGATCGCCAGGCCTTCAAACAATGCATTGAAGTGCAGCAGCATGCCGCTGGCGCGCGCTTCACGCACCATGCCCGGCGCGATCTTCAACCACTCAGGCGCGCCCGTCACCGGCACTTGCAGCACCGCCGCATGGGCTTCGCTGACTATGTAGCGGTTGCCGGCGGCATCGCAGGTGATGCCTTCAAAGTCCAAGTCACCACCGCGAATGAACGATGCGGCCTTGGTGCGCGAACGCAAACCCCAGGGCAACCCGGACTCGGGCACCGGTGGCACGTCGATCTTTACCGCCTCGGCCTGCCAGGTCGGCGCGCTGATATCCAGGCGGTAGATCTGGTCGTCATCGCGGTCGGAAACCGTCCACAACTCCTTGCCACACAGGGCCAGGCCCGACAGGTTGCCGCCGCGCATGCCGTCTACCGGGTGTTCAGACACCAGCTTCAACTCAGCCACGGGCGCGGCCACCACTGGGGTAGCCGCCAGCCCGCTCAACATCAGGATCGCCAGGGCGAAACCTGTGCGCATCAGCCCAGAACCTCGGCCAGGTTGCCTTTGGATTCCAGCCAGGATTTGCGGTCCGGCGCGCGTTTCTTCGCCAGCAGCATGTCCATCATTTCCGAGGTGGCGGCGAAGTCGTCGCCCAGCGTCAACTGCACTAGACGCCGAGTGTTCGGGTCCATGGTGGTTTCGCGCAGCTGCGGCGGGTTCATCTCACCCAGGCCCTTGAATCGTGTGACCTGTGGCTTGCCGCGTTTCTTCTCGGCCACCAGGCGGTCGAGGATGCCATCACGCTCGGCTTCGTCCAGGGCGTAGTAAATCTCCTTGCCCAGGTCGATCCGGTACAACGGCGGCATGGCGACGTAGACGTGACCGGCATCCACCAGCGGGCGGAAGTGCTGCACGAACAGCGCGCACAGCAGCGTGGCGATGTGCAGGCCGTCGGAGTCGGCGTCGGCAAGGATGCAGATCTTGCCGTAGCGCAGCTGGCTCATGTCCGCCGCGCCTGGGTCTACCCCAATGGCCACGGCGATGTTGTGCACTTCCTGGCTGGCCAGGACTTCGCTGCCATCGACTTCCCAGGTGTTGAGGATTTTGCCGCGCAACGGCAGGATCGCCTGGAATTCCTTGTCCCGTGCTTGCTTGGCGGAACCACCGGCGGAGTCACCTTCCACCAGGAACAGCTCGGAGCGCATTGGGTCTTGCCCGGCGCAATCGGCCAGCTTGCCGGGCAATGCCGGGCCCTGGGTGATGCGCTTGCGCTCGACCTTCTTGCTGGCCTTCAGGCGACGGCCGGCGTTGTTGATCGCCAGTTCCGCCAGGGCCAGGCCCAGCTCTGGGTGCTCGTTGAGCCACAGGCTGAACGCGTCCTTGACCACGCCGGAGACAAACGCCGCCGCCTCGCGGGACGACAGGCGCTCTTTGGTCTGGCCAGAGAATTGCGGCTCCTGCATTTTCATCGACAGCACGAACGCGATGCGCTCCCACACGTCTTCCGGCGCCAGCTTCACGCCGCGCGGCAGCAGACTGCGGTATTCGCAGAATTCGCGCATGGCATCCAGCAAGCCTTGGCGCAAACCATTGACGTGGGTGCCGCCCTGGGCCGTCGGGATCAGGTTGACGTAGCTTTCCTGCACGCTGTCGCCACCTTCCGGCAACCACAGCAGCGCCCAGTCCACGGCTTCTTTATTACCGGCCAGGCTGCCGCAGAACGGCTCGTTGGGCAGGCGCTCGAAGTCGCTGACGGAATCTTCCAGGTACGAGCGCAGGCCATCTTCGTAGTGCCACTCGACCTTCTCACCGGTGCCTTTGTCTTCAAAGGTCACCAGCAGGCCTGGGCACAGGACAGCCTTGGCCTTGAGCACGTGCTTGAGGCGGCTGATGGAGAATTTCGGCGAATCGAAGTATTTCGGGTCCGGCGCAAAGTACACACTGGTGCCGGTGTTGCGCTTGCCTACGGTGCCGATCACTGCCAAGTCGGTGGCTTTGTAGCCATCGGCGAACGTCATCTCGTACTCGTTGCCATCGCGCTTGACCCTGACGCGAACCAGCGTGGACAGGGCGTTGACCACCGAAATACCCACACCGTGCAAGCCGCCGGAGAACTGGTAGTTCTTGTTGGAGAACTTGCCACCCGCATGCAGCTTGGTGAGGATCAGCTCAACGCCGGGCACACCCTCTTCCGGGTGGATGTCCACCGGCATGCCGCGACCATCGTCGGACACTTCCAGGGAATGGTCAGCGTGGAGAATGACATGCACCGACTTGGCGTGGCCGGCCAGGGCTTCGTCGACGCTGTTGTCGATGACTTCCTGGGCAAGGTGGTTCGGCCGACTGGTGTCGGTGTACATGCCGGGGCGTTTGCGCACCGGGTCGAGGCCCGAGAGGACTTCGATGGCGTCGGCGTTATAAGAGCTAGCGCTGGGAGTGGCCATGGGGTCTCGTCGTGAGTCGTTCGATTAAAAAGTGACCTGCGATTCTTACAATGAAGAAAAATCGAAGGATTGATACTGATCTGCGCCAATGCCGGCAAAGCTCAACATAGCCGGCAATTGCTGGGCGAACCCCTGGTAACCATGGTCGCCGCCGGACTGGATGCGCAAGGCACAGGCCCGGTAATACTGCTGGGCGAGGCGATAATCCAGGGTTTCATCCCCGGTCTGCAACCACACCTGATACCGCGCCGCATCCTGGGGAGCAGGTACTTCCAGCTCGGCCAGCGCCGTGACGTGGTCGTGGGTCAGTTCCCAGGTTTCATCGGTGTAGAGGTTCTTCTGGGTGCCCAGGTAACCGTCGAACATCCGGTGAGGGCTGACCGCCGGGTTCACCAGCAGCGCCTTGAGGCCATGGCGCTCGGCAAGATGGGTTGCATAGTAGCCGCCGAGTGAGCTGCCGACCAGCAGTGGCCGCCCCAGTTCAGCGATCGCCGCTTCCAACTGAGGAATCGCCTGACGGGGATGGTGATGCAGGGCCGGTACGCGCAATTGGTCGGCCAGGCCAATGGCACCCATTACGGTGATCAATTGAGTGGCCTTGTTGGACGCAGGCGCGCTGTTGAAACCGTGGATATACAGGATCGAAGCGGACATGCCGGGCTCTCCGTGCTTGCGCCAAAAAGGCGCAGTTTACAGGTAAATCTCAGTAGCCGTTGCTACCGTAATCCACCGTAAACGCGAAGCCGACCAAGCGCTCTACCCCGGTCTCCAACCGTCCGTCGGCATGCAGACGCAGCCAGCGGTAGCCCGGCGCTTGCTCGCTGACCTTGAAATCCTCGCTGCCCGGTGCGAACTGGATGCAGGTGGACGGCGATGCCAGCAGGCGCACGCCGTTGCGCTCGCGGTCGATTTCCTGGTGCACATGCCCCCACAGTACCGCCCGCACCTGCGGAAAACGGTCAAGCACGGCAAACAATGCCTCAGGATTGCGCAAGCCAATGGGGTCCATCCAGGCGCAACCGATGGGCACCGGATGATGGTGGAAACACACCAGATGATGACGGTTAGGTGCTTCGCTCAGGGCCTGGGCGAGCAGCTGCAGCTGTTGGTCTTGCAGGTAGCCCGGCACTGAACCGGGTACGGCGGAATCCAGCAGGGTCACGCGCCAGTTGCCGATATCGAGCACCGGCTCCAGCAGATCGCTGTGCACGGCGGCGTGAGCCATGATCTGCGGCTCGTCATGATTGCCGGGAATCCAGCGCGCCGGGGCGTCGATCTGCCGGGTCATGTCGCGAAATTGCTGGTACGACTCCAGCGTGCCGTCCTGGGACAGGTCCCCCGTGGCCAACACCAAATCGATGCGCGGCTGCTGCGCGCGCACCCGTTCAATCACACCTTGCAGGCTGTCACGGGTATTCATGCCCAGCAGCGTACCGTCGGCCTCGGCAAACAAATGGCTGTCGGACAGTTGCACCAGCAATGCGGGCGCATCGGGACTCACAGTGGATACGCTCGGCAAGGCGCTCTCCCAAGGCAATCACAGGAATGGACGTGTGGCGTGATTATGCTGGGGCAGGACACAAGAGGAAACCTTGGGAAGCAGATGCAGTTCACATCTACCGCACAACTTCGAACTCATGGCCCAAGGCCAGGCAATGGCTCAACCATTCACCGAGGAACACATTGAGTTGTGCTTTCTCATCGGGCTGGTGCATGAACACGTTGGGGTAAGGATAGATGCTGCGAAAGCGTCGTGCATGCTCGGCGCTGATGACTTCGGCCATCCGCGCGTCGTGGTACACCTGCACTTCCAGTTGCGGCACCGGCAGCCAGGGCAGGCTGTGTTCCTGACGCACGCGCAGGGTGGTGGTGTACGGGCAGTTGACGATGACTTCCAGCGCCAGCACGCCGAGCATCTGGTCGCCGTGGGTCACGCCAATGCGGCGGGCCTCCGGGGCATGGCGCATGTCGGGGAGCAAGCGCATCAGCCGCGCATAGTTGGCCTCGCAGGCGGCTTGCAGCCCGATCAGGTCGACTCGATAACGTTCCCGTGCCTTTACTGCCATAACCCCCTCACTTCCGCGCGATTAAGCGCAAGCCATTGCAGGGCGATAATGCTGGCTGCGTTGGAAATTTTGCCGTCGCGCACCGCTTGAAGGGCATCTTCGAAGGCCCAGACGGTGACGCGGATATCTTCAGCTTCTTCTTCCAATCCATGGACGCCCCCCACACCAGCGCTGTCGCAGCGACCCAGGTACAAGTGCACATATTCGGTACTGCCGCCGGGCGACGGGAAATATTTGGTGATCGGCCACAACGCGGAGAACGTCAGCCCAGCTTCCTCCTCGGCTTCGCGGTGCGCAACTTCCTCAGGTTGCTCGTCCTTGTCGATCAGGCCGGCGACCATTTCGATCATCCAGGGGTTGTCGGTACGGCCCATGGCTCCGACGCGAAACTGCTCGTTCAACACCACTTCATCGCGCTGCGGGTCGTAGGGCAATACACACACGGCATCATGGCGCACAAACACTTCGCGGTTGATCACCCGGCTCATGCTGCCGTCGAATTTTTCATGGCGCAGTTGTATCTGATCCAGCTTGTAGAAGCCTTTGTAGAGATTGTCGTGCTGAACAATTTCGATCTTGTCCGGCGCCGACTTTGCAAAATCCGTCATATCCATCCCCGTTGAACCTGCGCAATTGGCGCCATCCTAACGCGCCCGTGCCTCTGGATGCAGCCCCTTTCCAGTTGCCGGGATAGACGGCGGGCGTCAAACTCAGGGGGGCGCTCTCAATTAGTTTCCCCGTCGCGCCGGGCCTGCTGCTGTGCAGGGCAAGGCGCGAGAAGCGTGGTTTGGTTGTTCCAAATAAGCTTCGAGCAACGCAGCCCTGCACAGCAGCAGGCCCGGCCCTTCGGGTTGTGCCTTAAAGCGGGCCATGCTGCGTTGCAGGCCTTGGAAAGGGAACACCATTCCCAGCGGCCTGCGCCTTGCCTGGCCCGCTTTAAGGCGACAACGCGACGGGGAAACTAACTGAGAACGCCCCCCTAATCAGCTTAGTGGCGAACTGACTGCCTTGCCGGTAGTCGAAGCTGCACAATTTCGCTCTTATCGACGGACGAAGACCCTACATGTCGCTTTTAAAAATCGCCTCCGTGGCCTGTATCGCATTGACCCTCGGTGCCTGCCAAAGCCTGTTCCAGCCCAGCTATAAAGCCCCGCTGGACGCCACCCGCGACGCCACCGAGCAAAGCAAGCCAGGCTGCGCCAGCGCCGATTGCCCGCTGGTGAACATCGACACGGTGCACTTTGCCAAGGAGCCCAAGCTGGACGCCTTGATCGAACAGCGCCTGCTGGAAATGACCCAGGCCGACCCGCTGCCAACCAGCCTCGCGACCTACAGCGAGCAGTTCCTGCGCACGGCCGCTCCACGCAACAGCATGTACTTGCAGGCCAAGGTACGTGAGCAGCATGACGGCTTGGTGATCATCGAACTCTCCAGCTACCTGGACCAGGGCGCCACCCACGGCGAGCCAGGCCGTGCGTTCATCAACTATTCGCGCCAGCAGCAAAAGGCCCTGACCCTCACCGACATGTTGCTGCCCGGCAAGGAAGACGCCTTCTGGAAAGCCGCCCAAGTGGCCCATAACAGCTGGCTGATCAGCACCCGCCTGAGCCTGGAGCCGGAGTACGTGAAACAGTACCCCTTCCAGAAAACCCCGAACGTGGCGCTCACCTACGGTGGCGTGATCCTCAAGTACCCCACCACCACCATCGCGCCGTATGCCTTGGGCCACGTCGAGTTGCAGATTCCGTACTCGCGCCTGGACGGCATCCTCAAGCCTGAACTGGTGCCTGCGCGCCGCTGAAGGCCCGACCCAGGATAAGTTGCAACAGCCCTGCCAGCACCAGCGCCGGCAGGGTCGCGCCGATGTCCGGATACAGATTGGCCAGCAGGTGGTAAACCGCAATGCCACCCAGCCAGGCGATTAACGCCGGCCAGCGCAGGCTGGCTAAGGCTCCCCCGCTACGACGGCGCAGGATGAAGTGATCCACCAGCACCACGCCAAACAGCGGCGCGAATACCGAGCCGATCAGCAGCAGGAAGTTCTGGTACTGAGCCAATGGCGCAAAGCAGGCGATGAGTGTGCAGATCACGCCAATCGCCAGCGCCAGGTGCTCAACCTTCAAACGCAACAATATCCCGCTGGAAACCGCCGCCGAGTGAATATCGGCGAAGGCGTTTTCCGATTCGTCCAACAGGATCAATAGCAGCGGGATCCCCAGGCCAGCCCCGGCCAACGCCAGCAACAGCGCGTTCACTTCGCCGCTCGGCGCAAACGCCAGGGTGTAGGCCACACCCAGGCTCATCAGCCAGAAATTACCGATAAAGAACCCCAGCGCGGTACCGCCGAACACACTTTTGGCACGCTTGCCGAAGCGTGAGTAATCCGCGATCAGCGGCAGCCACGACAGCGGCATGGCGATGGCGATATCAAAACCCACCGCAAACGGCATGGAACCGTCACCCGCCCTGGCCCAGAGTGCGACGAGGTCGGCTTTGGCGAACAGATTCCACGTCAGCCACAGGCAGGCGGCGAGCAGCAGCCAGATCCCCCATTTGCGCAGGATCTGACGCACAAAAGTCAGCGGACCACTGACCGCCAGCAGCGTTGCCAGACCGCCGAAGAACAGGGTCCACAGCAATGGGCTGGCCAACAGGCTGCCGTCACTGAACGCCCGCGTGCCCAACAGGCTGGCTGCATCGCGCATCACGATGATTTCAAACGAACCCCAGCCGATCAACTGCAGCAGGTTGAGCAGCGCCGGCAGGCTTGCGCCTTTGGCGCCAAGGCTGAGCTTGAGGGCCGCCATGGCGGAAAGGCCGGTGTCGCTGCCGATCACGCCGACGGCGGCCAGCAACAGGACACCCACCAGGGTGCCGAGGAAAATCGCCAGCAACGAACCGGACAGGCCCAGGCCCGGCGCAAGCAAGGCGCCGGTTTGCAGGACCATCAGGCCGATGCCGAGGGAGAACCACAGGGAGAACAGGTCGCGGGCACCGAAGACTCTTTTGTCGCTCGGTACTGCGATCTCCGGGGAGTAAGTACTCGGTTGAATGCTCAAGGGTGTTATCTCTGAGGAACATTTGTTGTTTGGGAGATTGCATTCGCGAGCAAGCCCGCTCCCACATTTGGAATGCGCTCCAAATGTGGGAGCGGCGGTGCGACGATTCGACTTGCTCGCGAAGAGGCCATTAAGGACAACTACAGTCCCGGATCAGACCTTTTTGTACAGCTGACTGCCTTCCTGCTTGAACCGCTCCGCCTGCTCCGCCAAGCCCTTGGCCACATCCACGTCCACTGCTTCAATGCGCTGGTTGGCCGCGTATTCACGCACTTCCTGGGTGATTTTCATCGAGCAGAACTTCGGCCCGCACATGGAGCAGAAATGCGCGACCTTGGCCGAGTCCTTTGGCAGGGTTTCATCGTGGTACGAACGCGCCGTGTCCGGGTCCAGGCCGAGGTTGAACTGGTCTTCCCAGCGGAACTCGAAGCGCGCCTTGCTCAAGGCGTTATCGCGGATCTGCGCGCCCGGATGGCCTTTGGCAAGGTCAGCCGCGTGGGCGGCGATCTTGTAGGTGATGATCCCGGTCTTCACGTCATCCTTGTTCGGCAGGCCCAAGTGCTCCTTGGGAGTGACGTAGCAGAGCATGGCGCAACCGAACCAGCCGATCATCGCCGCGCCGATGCCGGAGGTAATGTGGTCATAGCCCGGCGCAATGTCGGTGGTCAGCGGGCCGAGGGTGTAGAACGGCGCTTCGTCGCAGCATTCGAGCTGCTTGTCCATGTTCTCCTTGATCAACTGCATCGGCACGTGGCCAGGGCCTTCGATCATGGTTTGCACGTCGTGCTTCCAGGCGGTCTTGGTCAGCTCGCCGAGGGTTTCCAGCTCGCCGAATTGCGCGGCGTCGTTGGCGTCGGCAATCGAGCCTGGGCGCAGGCCGTCGCCGAGAGAGAAGCTGACGTCGTAGGCCTTCATGATTTCGCAGATTTCGTCGAAATGCGTGTAGGTAAAGTTCTCTTTGTGGTGCGCCAGGCACCACTTGGCCATGATCGAACCGCCACGGGACACGATGCCGGTGACGCGCTTGGCGGTCAGCGGCACATAGCGCAGCAGCACGCCGGCGTGGATGGTGAAGTAATCCACACCTTGCTCGGCCTGTTCGATCAGGGTGTCGCGGAACAACTCCCAGGTCAGGTCTTCGGCGGCGCCGCCGACTTTTTCCAGGGCCTGATAGATCGGTACAGTGCCGATCGGCACGGGCGAGTTGCGGATGATCCACTCGCGGGTTTCGTGGATGTGCTTGCCGGTGGACAAATCCATCACGGTGTCCGAACCCCAGCGAATGCCCCAGGTCAGTTTCGCCACTTCTTCTTCGATGGACGAACCCAGGGCGCTGTTGCCGATGTTGCCGTTGATCTTCACCAGGAAGTTACGGCCGATGATCATCGGTTCCAGTTCGGTGTGGTTGATGTTGGCCGGGATGATCGCGCGGCCACGGGCGATTTCTTCGCGCACAAATTCCGGAGTGATGATCTTCGGCACGCTGGCGCCAAAGCTGTGACCGGCGTGTTGCTGGTCGAGCAGGCCAGTGGCGCGGGCTTCTTCCAGCTTCATGTTTTCGCGGATGGCGACGTATTCCATCTCGGCGGTGATGATGCCTTTGCGCGCGTAGTGCATCTGCGTGACGTTGGCGCCGGCCTTGGCGCGACGCGGGTTCTTCACGTGGGCGAAGCGCAGCGCGGTGAGTTCGGCATCGCTCAAGCGTTGCTGGCCGAAATGCGAGCTGAGGCCAGGCAAGCGCTCGGTGTCGTTACGCACTTCGATCCATGGCGAACGTACATCGCCAAGGCCTTTGCGCACGTCAATGATGACGTTAGGGTCGGTGTACGGGCCGGAGGTGTCATAGACCACGACCGGCGCGTTGATTTCACCGCCGAAGTCGGTGGGGGTCACGTCCAGGCTGATTTCACGCATCGGCACGCGAATATCCGGGCGAGTGCCTTGTACGTAGATTTTTTGCGAGCGGGTAAAGGGCTGCACAGAGCCGGAGTCGACCTTGGCCGATTCACTCAGGTGCACGGTATTTTTTAGTTTTGTCGTCATCACGGGCTCTCCAACTTATCCAGGCGGTGGATTTTTGTCGGAGCGAACCTGTGACGGATGGGCGCACTGAAACCAGTGCTGTGCTTGGCGCACGAGAGCTGTTCAAAAAACGAACAACAACCCGGACGAAGCACAAGAGGACTCGCCGGGTGACGAGAAATCTTGTTCCCTACGCAGGCGCTAACCTGATCAGGTTCAACGGGATCCGGTATTTACCGATCTCAGCCTTCCAACAAGGCACCCCGACAAGAACGCGGCCAGTCTAGACCATGGCGTGGGCAAATTGCCAATGGCGGTGCATTCAGCGTGATGAATGGCTCTTTTGCAGATTGTTGTGCGGTGATCGCGCCACTACACTCGGGAACTGCTTCAAGGCTTGACGCCACACAGGGCGAGCCTTAGCCTTGGGCGCTAAATTACATCCATAATATTTATCTAGGGATCGCCTCATGCTGCGCAAACTTTCACTGGCTCTCGCCGTGTCTTGTGCGACCAACGGAATGGTCTGGGCAGCTGAAGCGCCCTTGTCCGCTAAAACTGACTTGGTCAGCGTCTACCAGGAAGCGGTGGACAACAACGCCGACCTGGCCGCCGCCCGCGCCCAATACGGCGCGCAAAAAGAAGTGGTGCCCCAGGCCCGCGCCGGGCTGCTGCCGAACCTGACCGGTGGCGCCGATATCAATAACGTGCGCACCCAGATCGACACACCCGCCGCCACCGCCAACCGCGATGCACATTCCTGGCGGGCCACCTTGAGCCAGCCGCTGTTCCGCGCCGACCGCTGGTTCCAACTGCAGGCGGCCGAGGCCACCAACGAGCAGGCGGCGCTGCAACTGTCGGCCACCGAACAGAACCTGATTCTGCAAAGTGCCGAAAATTACTTCGCCGTGCTGCGCGCCCAAGACAACCTGGCGTCGACCAAGGCCGAAGAGAATGCCTTCAAGCGCCAACTGGACCAGTCCAACGAGCGCTTCGACGTCGGCCTGTCGGACAAGACCGACGTGCTGCAATCCCAGGCCAGCTACGACACCGCCCGCGCCAACCGCATCCTGGCCCAACGCCAGGTGGAGGACGCGTTCGAAGCCTTGATCACGCTGACCAACCGCCAATACAACTCGATCCAGGGCATTGTCCACACGCTGCCGGTGCTACCGCCGCTGCCGAACGACGCCAAGGCCTGGGTCGAAACCGCCGGCCGCCAAAACCTCAACCTGCTGGCCAGCAACTACGCCGTCACCGCCGCCGAGGAGACCTTAAAACAGCGCAAAGCCGGGCATGCCCCGACCCTGGACGCCGTGGCGCAATACGAAAAAGGTGACAACGACGCCCTGGGCTTCAGCAACCCGAATGCGTTCGGCACGCCGTACCGCGGCGATGTGGAACAACGCACCATCGGCCTGCGCCTGAGCATCCCGATCTACAGCGGCGGGCTGACCAGCTCGCAAGTGCGTGAGTCCTACTCGCGCCTGGGCCAGACCGAGCAACAACGCGAAGGCCTGCGCCGCCAGGTAGTGGAAAACACTCGCAACCTGCACCGTGCGGTGAACACCGATGTGGAGCAGGTACAGGCGCGCCGCCAGTCAATCATCTCCAACCAGAGCGCGGTGGAAGCCACGGAAATCGGTTATCAGGTGGGTACGCGCAATATCGTCGATGTGCTGGATTCACAACGCCAGCTCTACGCGTCGGTGCGCAACTACAACAACAGCCGCTACGACTACATTCTCGACAACCTGCGCTTGAAGCAAGCAGCGGGCACTTTGAACCCAGGTGACTTGCAGGACTTGGCGCGCTACTTAAAGGCTGACTACAACCCGGACCGCGACTTCCTGCCGCCGGACCTGGCCAAAGCTGCCGCCGAACAGCTCAAGGCCCGTCCCGGCTATTGAGTTCACCGCATAACTAATGTGGGAGCGGGCTTGCTCGCGAATACGGCGTGTCAGCCAGTACATCTGGCACTGATACACCGTATTCGCGAGCAAGCCCGCTCCCACATTTGATTTGTGTTGTCAGTGGTTTAGCAATCTGCCCAAACCATCGAGCAAACGCTTGAGAGCGCCTTGGTTGGCCTGCATCACCTTAAGCCCCGCCTGCGCCATCTTGCGCGCATCCTGCGGCAGTTCGAATAACTGGCGCACGGCTTCGGCCAAGCCTTCGGCGTCATCCACCTCTCGCAACGCCCCGGCTTCGCGCATCATCGCGGTGATTTCGAGGAAGTTGAACACGTGCGGCCCCATGATCACAGGCTTGGCCAATGCCGCCGGCTCCAGGGGATTGTGCCCGCCGGTCGCCACCAGGCTGCCGCCGACAAAAGCGCTGTCGGCCAAGGCGTAGAGAAACAGCAATTCACCCATGGTGTCGCCGAGCAGAACCGAGGTTTGCGCGGTGACGGCTTCGCCGCTGGAGCGACGCACGGTGGCAAAACCTTGCTGCTGGCACAGCTCGAACATCGGCCCGAAGCGCTCCTGGTGGCGCGGCACCAGGATCAGCAGCGCGTTGGGATAGCTTTCGAGCAATTGGCGATGGGCTGCCAAGACGACGTCATCTTCACCTTCATGGGTACTCGCGGCGATCCACACCGGGCGCTCGCTGGCGCCCCATTGCGCGCGCAACGCAGCGGCCCGCGCTGGCAGCTCGGGGTCGATGGTCAGGTCAAACTTGATCGAGCCGGTGACGTCGACGGTTTCCGGGCGAGCGCCAAGGCTAAGGAAACGCTGAGCTTCGGCGTGCGTCTGCACGGCGAACAGGCTCATTTGCGCCAGCATCGGCGCCGTCAGCTTGGCAAAGCGTGCATAGCCCTTGGCCGAACGCGCCGACAGCCGCGCATTCGCCAATGCCACCGGAATCCCACGCTGGGCGCAGGCGTGGATATGGTTGGGCCACAGCTCGGTTTCCATGATCACCGCCAGTTTCGGCTGCACACGGTCGAGGAAACGTCTGGCAGCGCACGGCAAGTCATACGGCAAATAGCAATGCTGGATGCGTGGCTCGTTGGCGAACAATGCCTGGATGCGCTCGGACCCGGTGGGCGTCATGCAGGTAACAGTGATCGGCAGCGTCGGATAACGCGCCAGCAACCCGCGCACCATGGGCGCGGCGGCAATGCTCTCGCCTACCGACACAGCATGCACCCAGATCCCGCCGGGCTGCATCACCGGCAGGCCATAGGAGAAACGTTCGCCGACGCGCTTGGCATAGGCCGGCGCCTTGCGCGCGCGCAGCCACAGACGTAAAGCCACCAACGGCAGCGCCAGGTAAAACAGACAGCTGTAGAGAGTTCTATTCATGGCGGCGGAGTTTATCGGCTTTTTCAGTCGATCGCCTGCAAGCACTCGGCAAATCGTTTGGCCAGGAAGCGCGCGGCAGGTCCCAGGTGTTCGTCGCGGCGCCAGACCAACTCCACCACCAGGGCCGGCGGCGTCCATTCGCTGTCCAGCTCCACCATCTGTTGCTGATAGGTCGGGTACTGCACGATATGCCGGGGCAGCCAGGCCCAACCCAGGCCGCTCATCAGCCACTCGGCCAACACGTAGAAACTGTCGGCGCGCCATACCAGCGGGCTGGCCGCTTCGCTGCCGGGATACACGCTGGTCTGGGTCGACATCAGCAACTGGCGGAACTGCGCCAGGCGTTGGCACGTCACGTATTGCTCCTTGGCCAGTGGGTGATTCACACCGCACACCGTGACCATCTCCACACTGCCGACCACCCGTCGCTCCAAGGCTTCGGGGATCTGGTCGTGATAGAACAGCAGGCCCAGGTCAGCCTTGCGCTCCACCAACTTGCGCGCCACATCGCCTTGGGCGGCGCTGGACAGCTGCACTTCCAGCAATGGGTATTCGCCGGCCAGGGCTTCCAGGCTGTCGAGGACCGGCTGAAACAGCATGGCTTCGTCCTGGGCCAGGCGCAGGCACGCCTCCTCGCCGCGGGTCAGTGAAAGCGCCCGGCCATTGAGGCGCTCACATTGGCGCAGCACTTCGCGTGCTTCCTCTAGCAATACGCTGCCGGCTTCGGTCAACCGTGGTTGGCGGCCGCTGCTACGCTCGAACAGGCTGACGCCGAGGTCCGCCTCCAGCATTGCAATCCCATTGCTCACCGCCGACTGCGCCTTGCGCTGTTGGCGCGCCACGGCCGAAAACGAGCGCTGTTCGGCGACGCTGACAAACAGGCGCATTTGCTCCAGATCCCATTGCACGCTCATGGCTCAACCCATCTCCAATTTAGATAGGTAATGACTTTACCCCATCTAATTAAACTCTAAAATGCCAGCCTTATCTGATTGCTTTATCCCGAGGATTGACCATGAACGTCGCTTACTACTACTTGGCCATTGCCATCTGCTCGGAAGTGATCGCCACTGTTTCCATGAAGGCCATCAAGGGCTGGAGCACGCCGATCCCCCTGCTGCTGGTGATCGTCGGCTACGGCGTGGCGTTCTGGATGCTGACGCTGGTGGTGCGCACGGTGCCGGTGGGCGTCGCCTACGCCGTGTGGGCCGGGATGGGCATTGTGATGGTGAGCATCGCGGCGCTGTTTATCTACGGGCAGAAGCTGGATATCCCGGCGATGCTGGGAATGGGCCTGATTGTGCTGGGCGTGGTGGTGATCCAGTTGTTCTCGAAAACCGCCGGGCACTGACCACTCCTCAACAGCCTGTATACTGCGCCTCTTGTCTTGAACACTGAGGTCGCCCATGCCATCCGTTATTTCCACCGACGTTCTGATTGTCGGCGCCGGGGTTGCCGGCCTCTGGCTGAATGCGCGCCTGCGCCGCCAGGGGTTTTCCACGGTGGTGGTGGAAAGCGCCACCTTGGGTGGCGGGCAAAGCGTGAAGTCCCAGGGGATCATTCACGGCGGTGCGAAATACGCCCTGCATGGCGCGCTAACTGGCGCCTCCGAAGCCATTGCCGACATGCCGCGCCGCTGGCGTGAAGCGCTGGCGGGTAACGGTGAGTTGGACCTGACCGGCGTGCGTCTGCTGTCCGAAGCCCATTACCTGTGGTCGCCGGGCACCCTCGCAGGCAACCTCACCAGCTTCTTCGCCAGCAAGGCCGTGCGTGGCCGTGTCGATCAGGTCAAGGGCGACGACCTGCCGCCAGCCCTGCAAGACCGTCGATTCAAGGGCAAGGTCTATCGCCTGGCCGAGCTGGTCATCGACGTGCCGAGCCTGATCGAGCGCCTCGCGCAGCTGGCCGGTGATGGTTTGCTCGCCGGGCAGCACATCGAGCCTTTGCTGGAAGGCAACACACTCGTCGGCCTGACAGTGGACGGCCGCGAGATCCGCGCCCAGCGCATCGTGTTGAGTGCCGGCGCGGGCACGGCAGATCTGCTGACCGCGCTGGGCCTGAGCCAGCCGGCGATGCAGAAGCGTCCTTTGCACATGATCATCGCCAAAGGCCCTGGCCTGAAGCCGTTGTATGCCCACTGCCTGGGCGGCGGCACCAAGCCGCGCATCACCGTTACCACTCACCCGGCCGCCGATGGCAACTGGGTGTGGTACATGGGCGGTGACATTGCCGAAGCCGATGGAGTGGCGCGCACGCCGCAAGAGCAGATCGCCACGGCGCAGAAAGAGCTTGCTCAGCTGTTGCCGTGGATCGACATGAGCCAAACCCAGTGGGCCACCCTGCGCGTCGACCGTGCCGAGCCACTGCAATCGGGCCTCACTCGTCCCGACAACGCCTTCATCGCCGAAGAAGGCCGCCTGTTGGTAGGCTGGCCGACCAAACTGGCCCTGGCACCGGACTTCGCCGATAGGGTAATCAACAGCCTGGAACGTGACGGTATCCGCCCAAGCGCCAGCGAGCCCCTGCCCGACCTACCAAAACCCGCCATCGGCGTACCTGCCTGGGAGCAACTGTTGCCATGAGCCTGCCTACCCTGCACGACCTGCATCGCCCCCTGGGCAGCACCGGCCTGATGGTTTCGCCACTGGGCCTGGGCACCGTCAAGCTGGGCCGCGACCAAGGGGTGAAGTACCCCAGCGGCTTCCAGATTCCCGGTGACGACGAGGCGCGCATGCTGTTGCGACAAGCCCGCGAACTGGGCATCAACCTGATCGACACCGCGCCGGCCTATGGCATGAGCGAGGAACGCCTGGGGCCGCTGCTGCGCGATCAACGTAAGGACTGGGTGATTGTCAGCAAGGTCGGTGAAGAGTTCGAGAATGGCGCATCCACCCACGACTTCAGCGCGGCTCACACCCGCCGGTCGATCGAGCGTAGTTTGAAACGACTTGAAACCGATTTTATCGATCTGGTGCTGGTGCACTCCGACGGTAACGACCTGCACATCCTCAACGACTGTGAGGTCTACCAGACCCTGGCCGAGCTGAAAAAAGAAGGCAAGATCCGCGGCTTCGGCTTCTCCGGAAAAACCGTCGAAGGCGGGGTGAAGGCTCTGGAACAGGGCGATTGCGCCATGGTCACCTACAATTTGAACGAACAGGCCGAGAAAGCCGTCATTGATTATGCGGCCGCCCATGGCAAGGGCATCCTGGTGAAAAAGGCCTTGGCCAGTGGTCACGTTTGCCTGGAGTCTGGAATGGATCCAATTCGTGCGAGTTTCATGCTGTTGTTTGCGCAAACGGGCGTCGCCAGTGCTATTGTCGGGACCATCAATCCGCTGCACCTGGCCCATAACGTGGCGACCGCTGCCCAGGTCATTCGTCAACTCTGATGCCGCCCACGCGGCCGACCCCGTCGCAAGAAGGAGCCGACATGCCGCGAACGCTCATAAGAAAAAACCCCAGCAACTTCAAGACACTGCCGCTGCACGTGGAAGCCACCCCCGAAGGCTTGAGTTACCAGAGCGTCGGCATGCCGCTCAACTTTGCCCAGACCCTGCAACGGCGCAAACCGGTGGAAGTGGCCGACCCAGAGCGCTTCGCCCTGGAACTGGCCAACCTCGGGGTATCGGTACGCCTGACCCTGCACTGGCAAAACCGCGATTATTGGGTGCTGGTGCGCCAACGCCGCCAAGACCGTGGCGATGTGGTGCTCAAGCTGATCTCCGGCTACGTACCCGCCCATGAACTGAACCTGCCGCTGCACACCGCCATCCAGGAAATCGCCGAAGAGTGCCTGTTGGAGACGCCAGAAGGTTGGCTGGGCGGACGCTTCAACGACACTTGGCTACCGGCGCCTTATTCCGCCGCGCTGCATTACCGTGAAGCCCTGCCCTTTCGCCTCAGCCCGCTGTCCGGTGCCGCCCGCCCGGTACGTTGCGCCACCACCCAATTGATCGAGCGCCCGCGCGCCTACGTGCACCTGCCCACCGCCTCCCTGCAACTGATCTATGACCTGCGCCTGGAAGTGCCCAAGGAAGCCAAATCCCTGAGCCTGTTCCATGTGGACGAGCGCCTGGAAGGCGATCAACTGGTGGCACGCCTGGACCGCCAGCGTCCTGACCTGTACCTGATGCCGTTGAAAGACGGCCAGCCCCTGGCCGAGTTGTACACCGTCAAGAAAGACCAGCTGTACCCGGCGAGTACTCGCGGTTTGTACCTGGCGGAAAGCTTCGCCCAGCAGGAAGGCTGGCTGGTGCGTGAAGAGCGGATTCGCTGGAAGGATTGGCTACGCCAGCAGGGGTTGGCGGAGCCGGAGAAAGAGTCGAAATTGAAGCGCCTGGCACAGCGGGTGCTGCGCAAGATCGTGCCGAAGAAAAAAGCCAAGGCCTGAATCAGCCCGCTCACTACAAATCGCGTCAGCCTTTGAGCAAGCGCTCCAGCCCGACCTTCAAGGGAGTGGGCTCGGGCAACTTGAAGCTCGCCAGCAAGCGCTGGTTATTCGCCCGCGAATGCCGGATATCCCCGGAACGCGCTGGTCCGTAAGTCACTGCTGGCAACTTGCCGACGATCTCTTCCAACGCCTGCAACACCTGCTTGAGGGTAGTCGTGCGGTTCCAGCCCACATTGATCGCGCCCAGTGGTGCGGTCGGCGCTTCAATCGCCTGAACCAATACGTCCACCAGGTCTTCCACGTACATGAAGTCACGGGTTTGCTCGCCATCGCCGAACACGGCAATCGGCACGCCCTGCTGCACGCGCTCGCTGAAGATGCTGATCACGCCGGAATACGGCGATGACGGATCCTGGCGAGGCCCGAAGATATTGAAAAAGCGGAAAATCACCGGCTCCAGCGCGTGCTGGCGTCGGTAGAAGTCAAAGTAGAACTCACTGGCCAGCTTGTCGGACGCATAGGGCGTCAGTGGCGCCTTGGTGGTGTCTTCGTCAATCGAAGCGCCTTCGCCATTGTTGCCATACACCGCCGCGCTGGAGGCATACACCACACGTTTGACGCCGGCCTTGCGCATGGCTTCGCAGACATTCAAGGTGCCGACGAAATTGCTCTGGTGCGTGCTGACCGGATCATCCACCGAGGCCTGCACCGAGGCCACTGCCGCCAGGTGCACCACCGCTGTTGCGCCGACGGCGGCGCGGGCTACCAGATCGGCATCCGCCACATCACCTTCGAGCAATTGGACGCGTGGATTGTCCAGCGGCAAATTGCTGCGCTTGCCGGTGGACAGGTTATCCAGCACTCGCACGCCGTAGCCTTTGGCAAGCAGCGCATCGACCAGATGCGAACCAATAAAGCCGGCGCCGCCGGTGATCAGAACCCACTTATCAGCGTTACTCATTGTTGCGGATCTTCTCGACAATGGCGGTGGTCGAGCTGTTCTCGACCAGGCCCAGTACTTTGACCTTGCCACCGTAGGCGCTGACGATATCCGCCCCTACCACTTGGTCGACGGAGTAGTCACCACCTTTGACCAGCACGTCCGGCTTGACCTGGGCCAGCAAGTTTTCCGGGGTCGCTTCAGGGAAGCTGATCACCCAGTCCACCGCGCCCAGACCTGCAAGCACCGCCATGCGACGGTCGACACTGTTGATCGGACGGCCAGGACCTTTGAGGCGGCTGACCGACGCGTCATCGTTGACCGCGACGATCAGGCGATCGCCTTGGGCGCGCGCCTGTTCCAGATAGGTCACGTGGCCGGCGTGCAAGATGTCGAAGCAACCATTGGTGAACACAATGCTTTCGTTGTGGGCACGAGCGTCGTCAATTGCCAGCAGCAATTGTTCGATGGTCAGCACACCGCGTTCCGAGCCTTCTGAACGCTGGATCGCACGGCGCAATTCAGGTGCGCTGATGGCAGCGGTACCCAATTTGCCCACTACGATGCCCGCCGCCAGGTTGGCCAGGGCCACGGCGTGGGGCAGTTCTTCGCCCGCCGCAATCGAGGCGGCCAGGGTGGAGATCACGGTGTCGCCAGCGCCAGTAACGTCGAACACTTCACGGGCACGTGCCGGCAGGTGCATCGCCGGGTGGCCAGGACGCAGCAAGGTCATGCCGTGCTCGCCACGGGTGACCAGCAAGGCGCCCAGGTCGAGGTCGGCCATCAGCGCAGCGCCCTTGGTGACCAGGTCGTGTTCATCGGCGCAACCGCCGACGATGGCTTCGAACTCGCTGAGATTCGGCGTGATCAGGCTGGCTCCGCGATAAATCGAGAAATCCTTGCCCTTGGGATCGGCCAGTACCGGAATGCCCTTGGCCTTGGCGGCCTGGATCAGCACCTGGTGGTTGCGCAAGGCGCCTTTGCCGTAGTCGGACAACACCAGCACCTTGATGCCTTCGAGCAACTCATCGACCTGGCCGCTGAGGGCCAGGGCATCGGTGGCGAAGGGTTCTTCAAAATCGATACGCAGCAGTTGCTGGTGACGGCTCATGACCCGCAGCTTGACGATGGTCGGCTGGTGGGCAATGCGCTGGAACAGCGCGCGCACGCCGGCACCGCGCAGGCTGTTGGCCAGGCTGTCGGCGGCTTCATCGTCACCGGTCACGCCGACCAGGGAGGCCGGGGCGCCGAGGGCGGCAATATTGAGGGCAACGTTGGCAGCGCCGCCCGGACGGTCTTCGATTTGCTCGACCTTGACTACCGGTACCGGCGCCTCAGGGGAAATCCGTGAGGTACCGCCATGCCAGTAACGGTCGAGCATGACATCGCCGACCACCAAGACAGGGGCTTGATCGAATCGCGGCATGGACAACTTCATGGAGCATCCCACATACAAAATGAACAGGGGCGCGATATTAGCACAGGGTGAGCGCCGCCTAGTTCGAGAGCTTTATGTGGGATGCATCACATGCGAAATCTGATCATTTTTTGAACAGCACCGCCAAAATGTGATCCACCGCGTCGGCCAGTTCGACTTCATCGGTATTGATTTCGCAGTCAGCCTTGATCGGCGCTTCATAGGGGCTGTCCAGCCCGGTGAAGGCTTTGATCCGGCCTTCCAGTGCCGCACGGTACAACCCCTTGGGATCACGCCGTGCGCACACCTCGAACGGCGTACTGATGTAGACCTCGAAAAAATGCCCAGGCCCGAACAGTGCCTTGGCGGTTGCCCGATCAGCGCTGAACGGGGAAATCGCCGAAACGATCACGATCAGCCCCGCGTCCACCATCAGCCGCGCCACCTCGCCGATGCGCCGGATGTTTTCCTTGCGCGCCGCCTCACTCATGCCCAGGTCATTGCACAACCCGGTGCGCAAGTTATCGCCATCGAGCACGAAGGTATGCCGGCCCTGCTCGTTGAGTTGCACTTCCAGAGCGTTGGCCAAGGTCGACTTACCGGACCCGGACAACCCCGTCAGCCACAGGCAGCAAGGCTGCTGGTGCTTGAGCGCAGCCCGTGCGGCGACCGACAACGATAAGGCAAAGGGTCGGATAGAAGCAGAACCACCGGAGAGCGACTGACTATTCATACCCCAAGACCTCGTAATCACGTTGATAGGCTCGTCGGACCAGACGTCGCGTACGCAGCGAGCAAAAATCCCTGACCGGTTCGCTGCGCCGCCCCTGTGAAACATTCAGGTGTGGCAGGGAAGCGCTCACGCCCAGGCGCTCGCACAACTGCTGGAAGTCATTCTCGAGTGATTCCTGGCGCCCAAGAAAGTCCATGGCCATGCGCCCCATGTGATCGACCAGGAAATCAGTCTGTGGGGCGAAATGCAGTTGGCGGCGCAGGTTGTCCGGGTGCAGCCAGTTGCCCACGAAATGATCGAAGTCGCGGTAGCTGCACACCAGTGCCTGGGCATGCAAATCACGGGTGCCCATGTGGTTGCTGCGCAAGTAGGTGTAGGCCGAGTAGGCGCGCTCCAATGGGTCGCGCACAAAGGCAAACTTGAAACTGCGTTCGCAGTGTTCGGGGAATTGCTGCTGGTACCAGTAATACGGCAGGTGCCCCGGCCAGCGCCCGTCGAGCAACGCCGAGCAGACGCTGCTGCCGGCGCATTTAGGCACATGGATAAATACGCAGTTATGACGTTCGAACGCCGGCGCAAGTGTGGTCACCCCAGACAGGGACTTGTTCACCGCCTGACGATCCACCACCGATAAACGCCCCAGCAGAAACACCCGTTGGGGTTTGGGAAGCAATTTCCAGAACAGACGTTGCAACATTCCGTTACCCACGCAAGAAGGTTAGCCCTCTCGTTCGTCAATCGAATCGAGAAGGCCAACATAACAAACGATAGGCAGCGAATTATTTGGCTTTGGTCAAGCCTGTAAGAGGCTTGATACAAACACCGGGGCGCATTGCGCGCCCCGGCACATCAGGTGATGTTGGCCGTTACCGGCTCATCCAGGCCCATGGCGTGCAGGCGCGAGTAATAGCCGCCCATGGCCAGCAGTTCCACGTGTGTACCACGCTCGACAATTTCACCGTGGTCCATCACCAGAATCATGTCGGCTTTCTCGATGGTGGACAGTCGGTGTGCGATCACCAGGGTGGTACGGCCCTTCATGACCTTGTCCAGCGCGGCCTGGATATGCCGCTCCGACTCGGTATCCAGCGCCGAAGTCGCCTCATCCAGGATCAGCAGCGGGGCATTTTTCAGCAGTGCCCGGGCGATAGCCAAGCGCTGGCGCTGACCGCCGGAGAGCAGCACGCCGTTTTCGCCGACTTCGGTGTCCAGGCCTTTGGGCAGCTCGGCGATGAAGTCCATGGCATAGGCATCGGTGGCAGCTTTTTCGATGTCGTCACGCGGTGCATCCGCCAGGTCGCCGTAGGCGATGTTGTTGGCCACCGTGTCGTTGAACAACGTGACGTGCTGGGTCACCTGGGCCACATGCCGGCGCAGGTTGCGCAGGCGGTAGTCTTCGATTTCCACCTCGTCCAGCAGGATTTCGCCGGTTTCGTGGTGGTAGAAGCGCGGGATCAGGCTGGCCAGCGTGGACTTGCCACTGCCCGAGCGCCCGACCAGGGCGATCATCTGCCCAGGCTCTGCGGTGAAGCTGATGTTCTTCAGCACTTCACGCTCGGCACCTGGGTAGGTGAAGCTCAGGTTGCGCACGTCCAGGCGACCGCTGACGCGGTCACGCTCCACGGTGCCGCTGTCGACTTCCGGCTCTTCATCCAGCTGTTCGAAGATGCTTTCGGCACCGGCGACGCCTTTCTGGATGGTCGAGCTGACTTCAGACAATTGGCGGATCGGCTTGGGCAACAGGCCCGCTGCGGTGATGTAGGCCACCAGGTCACCCGCCGTGGCATCGCCGCGCAGCAGCAGCACCAGGAACATCAGTGCCGCCATGGCGGTGTAGATCACCAGTTGCAGCATCGGCGTATAGACTGCGCCGGTCTTGTTCATGCGCAGTTGCTTGTCGGTGTTGCCTTGGCTGGCCGCGGCAAAACGGCGTTCTTCGTAGCTTTCGCCACCGAAGCTGCGCACCACGCGGTAACCCTGGATGGTCTCCGAGGCCACGTGGGTGACGTCGCCCATCGCCACCTGGATTTTCTTGCTCTGCTTGCGGAATTTCTTGCTGGTACTGCCCACCATGATTGCGATCAACGGCAGGATCGCCAGCATGACCAGGGTCAGCTTCCAGTTCATCCACAGCAGGTAGCCGAACAGGAACACCACCGTCAGGCCCTCGCGAATCACCACCTTGATCGCATCCGTGGCGGCGCCGGTGACCATGGTCACGTTGAAGGTGATGCGGGAAATCAGGTGACCGGAGTTGTGCGTGTCGAAATAACGGTTGGGCAATACCAGCAGCTTGTTGAACAGCTGGACCCGCAGGTCATGCACCAGGCCCAGGGAAACCTTGGCCAGGTAGTAGTTGCCCAGGAACGAGCCGAGGCCTTGCCACGCGGCGATCAGGATGATCAGCAGCGGCACGGCCATCAACAGCTTCAGGTCCTTGAACAACGGGATCTTGGGCAGGAACACCACGTCGGGATTGCTCAAGCCATCCACGAAGTACTTGA
Organism: Pseudomonas sp. DWRC2-2; assembly: GCF_049897885.1. Lineage (NCBI taxonomy): Bacteria > Pseudomonadati > Pseudomonadota > Gammaproteobacteria > Pseudomonadales > Pseudomonadaceae > Pseudomonas > Pseudomonas sp. DWRC2-2. The sequence goes on along the minus strand of NZ_JAFCXD010000004.1, from coordinate 415,344 downwards.
GGATCCCGGCCAGCATCGGCTGGGTGGAAGCAAAGATCACGAAGCCCACGATACTCAGCATGAACATGCCGATGTACGGTTTCACATAGCCCAGCAGCCTGAAATAGATTTTCAGGCTGGATTCCTGGTCCGCTTTGGGCGGTGCGTCACTCATGTGTCGAGCTCACTGATTGGGTAGGACGCGAACTTTATCACATGCATCGGGGTTGGCCCGAGCCCAGACCAAGACAGTCGCCAGCGCAATCGGCAGCCATGAGATAAACCATTCGGCCCGCGGAGTGCCCGTGAGGCTGGCGGCATCGAACTGCATGGCCAGGAACGAAAACACCCACATCCCGATGACACCCTTGCCATAGAGCGTATCGCGGGCTTTCCAGGCTTGCCACAGCACACCAAACCACAGGCCGCACCACAGCAGCAGGCCGGGCAGGCCGAGCTCGATGGCAACGTGGGAGAACAGGTTGTGGGCATGATCGAAATACACGCCCTCAGCCAGGACTTTATAGTCCCCTCCCAACCCCAGGCCGGTCCACGGGCGCTCGGCAATCATCTGCATGGCAGACATGAAGATCTGTGGACGATAAGAAACGCCGCGAGCAAGCATCAACGATTGCATGGCAAAGAACACCGCCAGCGCCGTGATGACTGCGCCAATGGCGATCACTGCCGTACGACGATCACGACACCAGGCCGGCATCGCCACGACGGTCAGCAGCAAGGCCAGTGCAGCCCCCCGGCTCTGGCTCAACACGACGAAGAGCCCAAGCAATGCGATGGACACAACCCACACCACCTGCATCCAGCGGCCGCGTGGCAGCCAATGCAGCAGCCAGACGGCAGCAAGACCAATCACATAAGCCCCCAGAATCGGGTGGGACAACTGACCTATGCCCTCGAGGCGCGCAAACCAGGCGTTGTGTTCAACGCCGTAGAACTTGATGATCGCAACCAATGACGACAAGGCCAATCCAAAACCGCCCCACTGCATCACACGGATGATCCGCTCGGTCTGCCCACAGGCAAGCACCGGGAAAAACAGCAGGAACACACCGATATACAGCAGGCGCTTGGCCTCGCGTGATGGATCTTCGGCATTGGTCCACAACAGGCTGATGGCACCCCAGACGGCCAACGCCGCCACCATCAGGCACATCCAACGCTGCTCGCCCCAGACTTCCTTCAAGCGCTCACGGGCCGACCAGGCCAACACCATGGCGGGTAACCAGAGAAACAGGGTCAAGCCTTGTTGATAAATCTTGTTGGTCGGCGCAAAGGCAATCGCCAGCAAAAACCACAGTAACCCGAAAATCATCCATACCTGCGCCCAACGACTTGCTTGCATCACCCGCTCCTGAATACGTCCACCCCGCCAACGCGGCATGGTTAAAACCCAAAACTTTCGGCATTATTACCGATCACTGTGCCCGCGACTCCTACAAGGCTTTCCGACGATGCAATGTTCAAGGCTTCCCCAAGCCGATTTAAACGCAATGATTGAAGGTGCCCGCATCCTCGAAAAGGACAGCTACGGCCCCAAGGTCTACCTGCTGGCTGACGGGAATATCCTCAAACTGTTTCGCCGCAAGCGCCTGTTTTCGTCGGCGCTGTTTCGCCCCTACTCCAAGCGTTTCATCGACAACGTGGCGCAGTTGCAACAACGTGGCATTCCCACGTTGACCGTACTTGCGTTCTTCCAGCTGGCCGCGCCCGGCATGACTGCGGTGCTGTATCGACCGCTGCCGGGTGAAACGTTGCGCCAGATTTCCAACAAGGAAGGCTTTGACTGGCAAGCGAACCTCGACCCGCTGGTGGCACTTATCCGCCGATTGCATGGTGCGGGAATCTACTTCCGCTCCCTGCATTTGGGCAATATCGTTGTTACACCTGATAACGAAATGGGCCTGATCGATGTGGCGGACATGCGCTTTTTACGCGCGCCGCTGAACGCGGAGCTCGCGCGGCGCAACTTGCAGCATTTCGCACGCTATATTGCGCGCGAGAAGCTGAACGAACGCTTTCCAATGCAAGCACTGGAGCAGGCCCTGCTAGCGGCATGAAAACAAGCGCTGGGAGGTCTCACTGAAGTCCTTCCAGGCTTGCTCCGGCGCCAGTGCCCGCAATTGAGCGTCGAGCACGTCCTGGGCCGAAGTGGCGAAGGCACGTTCCATCAAACGGCCCCAGGCCTGTGCATTATCCGAAGGGGCATACCAGCCGGCGTCTGCCAGTTGCTCGCGGAACACGGCCAATTCGCTGGTCAATACGGGCACACCGGCCATCACGGCCTCTTGCAGGATCAACCCCAAGCCCTCTTGCGTCGACGGAATCGCCACCCAGTCAAAGGCCCGGTACAGCGTCGCCGCGTCCGGCAAATGACCCGGCAGCGAAACCTTGCCCTGCAAGCCGAGCTGCTCGATACGCGCCTCCAGAGTATCCCTCGCCGCCCCCTCACCGATTATCACCAGCCGCGCATCCGGCTGATGCACCGACACACCGGCAAACGCCTCCAGCAAACAGCTGAACCCTTTGCCGTCGACCAATCGGCCCACCGCACCCAGTACGGGCGAGCCGTCCAACGGAAGGGCAAGACGAGTGCGCGCCTGCTCCCGAGAAAGCGCGGCGTTGCGGAAGGCCACCGGGTCGAATGCGCTGCGCAGCACGGTTACCGGCCGTTGCAGGAAACGCTCGATCGAGTGAGCCAGGGTTTGCGAAACCGCCGCCAGGGTCAGTTGCTCGGCGGAAAACTGCTCAAACAGCTTCTGGTCCGCCCGGCGCATGCGTGTGACACCATGAAAGACCACGACGGCGCGCACGTGCGGCAAGTGCTTGAGCGCCGGCAGCATCACCCTGGCCACGCCCACCCCGTCCAGCAACACAACCTGCAGATCGTCAGGCAGCGCCTTCTGGAAACGCGTGCGCATCCAGGGCATCAGTAGCTTCCAGAGGTGACGGCCTTTAAGTCGGGCAGAGGATAAATCCCACTCCAGTGCCGACTCACCCTCCTGCGATCGACCTTGGAGCAACCAAGTCGTGATCGGCGCACGGCATACAGCGTGGGAAAGTATCTGTTGATGAACCTTCTGCACCGAAGCGAATGCAGAACCACCGGCCCACATGATGTTGAGGATACTCATAGAAAAAATGACCTTTTGCGGCAGTGTGGTGGCTTGTCGCCTGTACTTACCTGTACTTAATGGATCAACCAGCCAATACCGACACCCAGTACCAGCATAGCTGCCAGCTTGATCCGCTCGCGCCGCTTGCGCCGCGCTTTGGTCAAGCGCTCTTCTGCCGTCGCCACATGCAAACCGAAACCGGTATGCAGAACCGCATCGCCTTCCAGAGTCACGGCCGCCAGGTTCAGCTGCGCGTAACGCTTCGATAGTCCCTTCTCACCCTCGAACCCTGCGTAGGGTGCACACAAACGATATTCCTTGATACGCCGCAAGCCAGGGTTCAACGAAAACCCCTGCCACTCAGGCTTGTCGGACAACAGGGGATAACACGGCACCCCGCCCACCACTTCACGTGGCCCCAGGTGAATATAGGGGCTGTGCACCTGCAAGTCGTAGACGTAGTTACGCAACCACACCTGCAAAATATCCGGTCGATGCTCCAGTACCGTCTTGGAGTCCTCGACAAAGCCAGGTCGATAAAACGCCCAGTCATCCTCGCAATGGAATATGTAGGGGGTCTTGACCGACTCGTAGGCCAAGTCGATGGAAGCCAACTGCCCAAGCTTCGGGCGGTTGATCAAGAAAGTGCAATGACTGTGCCAGTGCTCTGGAACCGCAAGGCGCACGGCGTCATCACCAGAGTCTTCGGTAATGAAGACTTCGCGTATCGCCGCGGTATTGAACTGATCGAAGCTCTCGAGCGTGCGCTTCAACAAATCGAAGCGACCGCAACTGGTCACTACGAGCGTTATGTCGCTTTGATCGGAGAATTGCATTCAAGCCTCGATAATATCACATAGCCATCATTTGCGGCCATCTGGCCGATATCAAACGCCCAGTTTCAGGCGCAACCTTTCCAGCAGACTCAATGGAGCACGGGGCCGCAGCGGCGACTCGAGGGCTTCGACAATTCGCTGGCCGATCCTGGCAAAGCTGAACTGGCTGACGGCCAGGTCCTGGCCCTTGCGCGCAATATCGGTCGCCAACTGCGGATTGGACCGTAACACGGCCAGCTTTTCCTGCAACTGTGGGATGTCCTTGTAGAACACCACATTGACCATCTCTTCGAACCCCAGGGCCGCGTTTTCCTCGGCGCCCTGATCGAATGCCAGCAGCACGCATCCACAGCCCATGGCTTCGAAATTCTTGATCATGTACTCGCCCATGCCCACATCGGCGCTGACGAAAAAGCGGATCCGGTTGAGCGTGGCGCAATATTCTTCACCGGATTTGGTGCGTGTGACCACCAACGGCTCAACCTGTGCCAGTTCATCGAGCAGCGCCTTGCGACCACTGTAGGCGACGCTGTTGGTACTGCCGACAAACGCCAACTCGATATCCCGCTCACGCTCCTGCGGCTGCAACAGCGCCTGATCATAGCCCTTGGGCACGAACACTGCGTCAAAGCCCTCGGCGCGCAGCCGTTCGGTCACCATGTAGCCGGAGCTGATCACCCGCGCCCAAGGCAATCGGCGGTAATGAGCGCTGAATTTACCGGTGTATTTGCAAGGAATGTAGTTCTGGTAGGCGTCGTGTTCGAGGATCACCAGGTTCGGGATCGTACGGATAAACCCGGCCTGGCGGATTTCCTGCTTGAAGCGCAGGAAGAACACAATGCGGTCGTAGCGGGTCACGTCGACCTCACGCCGGAAGTAACCGCGCAGGTTGCGCTGCTCATCGCTGCTCAACCAACGGATATCGCATTCGCAGTGCTCAGCCACGCCTTCGTACAAGCGATCGAGGATGGCGCGCTGCTCTTTCTGCACCAAAAACAAGACTTTCATGACTTATCCTTTCCCAAACGCCAGAACAGCTCATGCCGTCGTACGGCCTTGCGGAAAAATTCGTTCTCACCATACGGCGACTGCGCACGGCCCGCCAACACTCGCTGCAGCCAACGCCGTACGCGACGCTTGAAGGGCGGTGACGGTTGCAAGTCATGCATCATGCCCAGCGCCATGGCCTTGTCACGCTGCTGTGTCAGCGTCAGAGGCAGGCTGCAGGGCAGCAGCTCTTCGGTCGCGTCGAACAGCGGCGGCAACGCAATGCCGGTGCCCGCGTCGCCCATGGGCCAGCGGTCGTTGTCGTGCAAGTGGTTGGCGTAGCCGAGTACTGTCGTCGGCTGCCACTCAAGACCTTGCAAGGCTTCCAGAACCGCGTGCTGCGCGCAGATATGGTCTGGATGCGGGTCCAATACCGGATGCGGCAGCACAATCACCTCTGGACGCGCCATCAACAACACTTGGCGCAGGTCGGCCAACAGGTTGTTCCAGGTCGGCAAGCCATCGCTGTCCGCCGGCAATTTAAACGGATTGAATTGGCGGAACGGCCGAACGTCTGTCATCTCGGCTTCACGGGAAGCAAACGGCAGATCCGGGGCGGCTTGCATCGCCTGCAATTGCAGGCAGAAATAACCCAGTTGCACGCAATGGGCTTGTGGCACGCCGGCCCACAGAGGTACCGCGATACTGTCCCAGGCGCGCAGGCGACCCTTGATGCGCGCGGCTTCGACCGCGTCCAGGCCCATCTGCTGGTAATGCTCGGCTTCGATTTCACCTGCGGTCAGGGTGACGATCCAAGGCTTTTCAGCCTGGCTGTACAGACCAAAGGCCGCCAATTCGGCATCGTCGGCATGGGGCGCGATCACCATCACGCGCTGCGTGCGGTAATCCGGGTGGTTCCAAGCCCACAAGCGTGGCGTGCCGATCACTCGGCAATGCCGACCGCGCAACGGCAACTCGTTCAGCGCCAAGCCGCTGAGGTTCAGGTAACGCACGCCGTTGACGCCGCGCTCAAAGGTTTGCCGGTCGCCCGCCAGTTCAATGCTCGGGTCAAGGAAGCGTCCCAGCCACGTGCTTTTGATCTTGATCGCCAGCACCCGCGTTGCGTCCGTGTCCACCGGCTGGTCCAGTAGCAAGCGCCCATGTTCCAGGCGCACGCCCGACACCTCGGCGTCCGCTGCAAAACGGTATTGGTAATCCTCGTTAGGCGCATAGAACAGATGGTCGGCAAACCAGGCCTCATGGGCGATCCAGGCCAGCACGGCCAACAGCAATGGCAACCACCAGGCCACCAGGATACCGATCACCACCAGCAGCAGTACGCCAACCATCAGCGCCGTGCGCTTGTTGCGCCGATGGCGCTTGAGCAGTTGCTGCTTACGGGTCATACGCTGAATACCTGCACGGGGTTGCACCAACGGTCCTTGTACTCGCGATCGGCCCGGCCAAAGGAGAAGCGCAATGGCTTGCCGACTTCGCGCGCCTGCTCCCAGGCGCTCTGGGTATTAAGAAAGCTCAACACGCTACCGGGGCTGAAGGCACGGGTTTCAGGATCGACCCCGCCGTTGACGTACTCCACGCTGATCCATCCCGGCGATTCGACCCGATACACCAACTGAATCGCGATAGGCGCATCATTCAGAAAAATCACCGAGCCGATCAACCACTCGCGCATCAGCGCGATCACTTCGGCCAAGCGCTCGGCGCCCGTGGCGGTGAAGCCCCAGCGGCGCAGGAACAGGTCACAGTAGATGGCCGCCAACTCTGCGCTGGAAAACTCGCTGACTGGCCGCACCACGCCGCCCGCCTCTTCCAGCAAACGCAGTTCGCGGCGCTGGTTGTAGCGAAACTTCTTCGACAGCTCTTCTGGAGTGCGCGCCATGGCCAACTGCTCGGCCTGGGGCTTGAGGCCGCTGAAGCGGCCTTCGTTCAGGGTCGACAGGTAGCGTGCACGCTGACGCAAAGGCGCCTGCGCATCGGCGGCGGCCGGCAGGATCACCTCGGCATTGCCCAGGTCGAACAGGCCTTTCTTGCCGCTGCGCTTGAGCACGTCCTTGGATAACGCCAGGTCGCGCCCCCACGTAGCAATGCACGCCTTGAGTTCACCCGCCTGCTCCCAGGCCAGGTATCGCACAGGAATCTGCGCCAGCCCAGCCAGGCGCTCGATCACTTGCGGATGGGTCGCGACGCTGCCGCCAAAACGCTGCCAGGCCTCGTTGTAGGCCGGTGCATCGACGACGCACCAGCCGCGCTCGCGCCAGCCTTGGAATCGATTGAGCATCAAGCCCTCGCGGTCAGTTCAATGACATGGGGCAATTGCCAGAAAGTGTCGCGCACCGCCTGATCCGAGAATCGTGCGTGCAGGCGCTCCAGCATCAGCTCTGCGCACTGGTGTTGCTGGTGTGGGTCCATCGCGGCCAGATGACACAGCCCTTGGGCCAGGTGCTCGGCGTCACCGAACGGAAACAGGATGCCAACACCTTCGACCACTTCCCGTGCACCACCACACGCGGTGGCCAACAGTGGTACGCCAGCGGCCATGGCTTCCAGCAGCACCATACCGAAGGGTTCGTGATCGGAGCTCAGCGCAAACACATCAAACGCGCGGAAATAGCGGCGCGCCTCCGGCACCTGGCCGAGGAACAGCACCTTGTCGGCAATCCCCAACTCGCGGGCCAGCTCCTTCAGGTCCTGCTCCAGGCGCCCGGTGCCGAGGATCGCCAGGCGGCTTTCAACCGGCAATTGCGCCAATGCCAAGGCAAAACCCTTGAGCAGGGTGGCCTGGTCCTTGTCCGGGTGCAGGCGGCCGACATTGCCGACCACCCATTCATCCGGCGACAACCCCAGGGCATCCCGCGCGTCATCCCTGGAAACCTGCTGGGCTTGCAGGGCTTGCACATCGATGCGGTTGTACAAGGTCTGGATACGCGCCGCCGGCCAACTCGGCAGGCAGCGGCGGATGTCATCGCGCACGGCGTCGGATACCCCCAGCAGGCTCAGGCGCTTGCGGAAGATCGACGCGAACAGGCGGCGGCCACGGCGCTGATAATCACCGAAAGCATGGTGCACACCGATCACCTGCAACCGCGTGGCGAGCAACGCCACGTAGATCGGCTTGGCGCGGTGCGCGATGCAGAAACTGAAATTGCGCGAGGCGGCAATCTTGCGCATCTCGGCGATGGCGCCCAGCTTGAGGCCACGAATGGCCTTCGAGCTGAACTCCATGAACAACACCTCATCACTGGCGCAACCCGCCGCCACCTCAGGGTCGGCAACCCCGGTGAGAAACACCGTGGTCACCTTGTAGCCGGAGCCTGCGAACAGGCTGGCGTATTGCCGCGCGCAGTCCAGGAACGGCCCGTCATAGCCGTGGCAGAACTGCAGGACGTGGCGTTCAGCCGACCGTGTCATAAGGGTCCACGCCGTCTTTGACGACCAGGATGTCTTCCATGATCAGGTATTGCAGGTCAGAGCCGAAGAACATGTCCAGCGCGTCTTTCGGCGAGCAGATCATCGCTTCGCCGCGACGGTTGAGCGAGGTGTTCAGCGACACACCGTTACCGGTGAGCACTTCCAGCTCTTTCATCATGTCGTAGTAACGCGGGTTGTACTCGCGCTTGAGCACCTGGGCGCGGGACGTACCATCTTCATGGACCACTTCCGGCACGCGGGTCTTCCACTCTTCAGCCACTTCAAAGGTGAAGGTCATGAACGGCGCCGGGTGATCGACCTTGATCATCTGCGGGGCGACGGTGTCGAGCATCGACGGGCAGAAAGGCCTCCAGCGCTCGCGGAACTTGATCTGGTGGTTGATGCGGTCAGCCACGCCGGTGGCGCTTGGGCAACCAATGATCGAACGACCGCCGAGGGCACGCGGGCCAAACTCCATGCGGCCCTGGAACCAGGCCACCGGGTTGCCGTCGACCATGATCTTGGCGATGCGCTGGGGCATGTTGTCGATCTTGCGCCATACAGGCTTGCTCTCGTGCTTGGCGCACGCCGCAATCACCTCTTCGTTGCTGTAGGACGGGCCGAGGTAGACGTGTTCCATCTTCTCCACCGGCACACCACGGGCGTGGGACACGTAGGCCGCTGCACCGACAGCCGTACCGGCATCGCCGGACGCCGGCTGTACGAACAGCTCCTTGACGTCGTCACGGGCAATGATCTTCTGGTTCAGCTTGACGTTCAACGCGCAGCCGCCAGCGAAGGCCAGCTTGCCGGTGTCTTTCAGGACGTCGCCCAGGTAGTGGTCGATCATCTGCAGGGCCAGCTTCTCGAACAGCGCTTGCATGCTGGCGGCGTAGTGGATGTACGGCTCGTCGGCGATATCGCCTTCGCGCTTCGGACCCAGCCACTCGATCAGCTTTGGCGAGAAGTAGAACCCCTTGCCTTTCTCTTTATAGCGGCGCAGGCCGATGACGTTGGCATAGTCGGTGTTGATCACCAGCTCGCCGTTTTCAAAGGAGGCCAGGCGCGAGAAGTCGTATTTGCTGGCATCGCCGTACGGCGCCATGCCCATAACCTTGAACTCGCCGTCGAGCATCTCGAAACCGAGGAACTCGGTAATTGCGCCGTACAGGCCGCCGAGGGAGTCCGGGTCGTAGAATTCCTTAATCTTGTGGATCTTGCCGTTCTCGCCGTAGCCGAAGAACGTGGTGGCGTACTCACCTTTACCGTCGATGCCGAGGATCGCAGTTTTCTCCTGGAAGCCGGAGCAGTGGTAGGCGCTGGACGCGTGGGCCAGGTGGTGTTCAACCGGTTCGATCTTGATTTTCTTCGGATCGAAGCCCAGTTGCTCCAGGCACCAGACGATCTTGTTGCGATAGCGCTTGTAGCGACGGTTGCCCATCAGGATCGCGTCGAGGGCGCGGTCCGGGGCGTACCAGTAACGCTTGGCGTAGTGCCAGCGCGCCTCACCGAACAGGCTGATCGGGGCGAACGGAATCGCCACCACGTCAACGTCGGAAGGCTTGATGCCGGCCTGTTCCAGGCAGAACTTCGCCGACTCGTAGGGCATGCGGTTCTTTGCATGTTTGTCGCGTACGAAGCGCTCTTCTTCGGCGGCCGCGATCAGCTTGCCGTCGATGTACAAGGCTGCGGAAGGATCATGGCTAAGGGCGCCGGACAGGCCAAGAATCGTCAATGCCACAGGGGTCTAGCCTCTTTTAGTCTGCATGCAGGCGGGTTACGCCGCGAAAAAGTGTGCTTCCCGCCTGGGCAGGAAACAGCTAAAGGGCGGGATTATAGCTTAAAACCAGGGGGGAGCTGTTAGCGGCGAGTGGCAAGAAGGATCAGCGGAAGATCTCGATGCTGCCGTCTTTGCTCTGGCGGTAAAGGGTGTAGGGCAACACCAGCGTATCGACCACGCCGGAGGCAATGAAATCGACGGCAACGAAAGGTAGCGCGGCACCGCTATGGTCTTTCAGGCTATTGCTTGTCAGGCTCTTGTCGGGGGCCGGCTCGCCATTGAGCGTGCAAAAGTTGTAGATCACCCCGCTGTAGATACGGGGCACGCTCTCGCAGTGGCTGCGCGAATCCTTGAGGTTCTGGCTGGCAACGGCGTCCGGACGCATGACCGTGTTGACGGTTCCGCAACCGGTGAGCAGACAGCACAGCACAAGCCACACGACTTTCGACCCAACCCTCATGACCCCCTCCTTTTGACCCATCGGCCATTGTCGTTACCAAGGCCTGCCACGCTAACATCGCAAAGGCTGATGTCCCAGGGTGGCACCTCCGATGTGCAGCGTAAGACGATTCCTAAATGATAAATCTCGCCCAAGTCACTAAACTCGCGCCCCTTTGCGCGTTTACCTCCTATACAACGCGCCACGGATTCTGGCTGACCCATGAAAACCCTCGCCCGCTTCACCTTGTTGCTGCCCGGTTTGCTCGCCTTGAGTGATGCCGCGCGGGCTGACGACGCACCGCTGATCCTGGACCCCAGCGTGGTCACCGGCTCCCGCAGCGCCAGCCCGACCTTCGACCTGCCCTACTCGGTCGACGGCATCAGCCGCGAGCAGATCAGCGACGGCCAATTGGGCATCAACGTCTCCGAAGCCCTGTCCCGCGTGCCCGGCCTGGTGGTGCAGAACCGCCAGAACTACGCCCAGGACCTGCAGATTTCTTCCCGCGGCTTCGGCGCCCGTTCGGCCTTCGGCGTACGCGGTATCAAGTTGATCGCCGACGGTATCCCTGCCAGCACGCCAGACGGCCAGGGCCAGGCCGCCACGTTCAACCTCGACACCGCCGAGCGCATCGAAGTCCTGCGCGGCCCGGCGGCCACCCTGTATGGCAGCAACGCCGGCGGCGTGATCCAGATGTTCTCCCGCGACGGCGAAGGCCCACCACGCATCGGCGCCGAGACCCTGGTGGGCAGCGACGGCTTGAACAAGAACCACCTGACCGCCGAGGGCGCAGCGAATGGTGCAGGCTTTGTGCTCGACGCCTCACGCATGGACACCAACGGCTACCGTGACCACAGCAGCGCGCGCCGCGACCAGACCTTCGCCAAGCTCAACTTCCAGCCGGATGACGACAGCAAACTCGCGCTGATCTACAGCAGCCTGGAACAGAACGGCACGCAAGATCCGCTGGGGCAGACCTGGGCGGCGTACAAGGCCGATCCACGCTCGGTGAGTGCCAATGCGCTGACCTACAACACGCGCAAAAGCATCGATCATCAGCAATTGGGCTTGAATTACGAGCGCTACATCGGCGATGCGACGTTGCAGGTGAATGCCTATACGGGGCGGCGGAGTGTGATTCAGTACCTGTCGATCCCTGACAAGTTCGCCAGTGGCGTGACCAACCCCGCCAATGCACGCGGCGGCGTGGTGGCGTTCGACCGCAAGTTCTACGGCGGTTCCGTCCACTGGTTGCAACCCATCACCAGCGCCCCGGGCGACCTGACCCTGATCGCCGGGCTCGACTACGACCGCAGCCAGGATGATCGCCAAGGCTATTCCAACACCGTCAATGGCGTTCACGGCGTGAAAGGCGCACTTGGCCGCGACGAAATCGACACCGCCACCAGCCTTGACCCATTCGTGCAAGCCAACTGGTTACTGGGTGACTGGACGCTGCAAGCAGGGCTACGCCACAGCACCATGGAAATGAAGGTCGACGACCACTTCCTCAGCGACGGCAACGACAGCGGCAGCAAGACTTACCAGAAGAACACACCGTCAGTCAGCGTCATGTACGCGTTCACGCCTGACCTGCACGGCTACGTCAGCGCAGGCAAAGGCTTTGAAACCCCGACGCAAGCTGAATCGGCTTATTCCAACAGCTCAAACGGTTTCAATTTTGCGCTCAAGCCTTCGGTCAGTACGCAATATGAGGTTGGCCTGAAAGCACGCGTCGGCCAGGACACGCGCATCAACGCCGCCGTCTTCCAGATCACGACCGAAGACGAATTGGTGGTGCAGCAATCCAGCGGCGGCCGTACGACTTATCAAAACGCCGGCCGCACCCTGCGCCGCGGCTTCGAACTGGGCATCGAAAGCCAGCTCAGCGAACACTGGAGCACCAACCTCGCCTACACCCGCCTGCAAGCCACCTACGACAGTGACTTTGTCAGCGGCGGCAACACTGCCGTCGACAAAGGCAATTACCTGCCCGGCGTGCCGCAAACCACGCTGTTCGCCGAGCTGAACTGGAAACCCCGGGACTGGGTCAGCACCGCCATCGAAGGCCTGTACCGCAGCAAGGTCTATGTCGAGGACACCAACAGCCAACACGCCGCACCGGCCTACAGCGTGTTCAACTGGCGCGCGCGCTTCGAGCAGAAAGTCGAGCACTGGACCTTCCACCAGACCCTGCGCCTGGACAACCTGCTCGACCGCCAGTACGTCGGTTCGGTGATCGTCGGCGATGGCAACAACCGCTATTACGAAGCCGCGCCGGGGCGCTCCTGGTATGCGGGTGCAGGGGCGGAGTATCAATTCTGAACCGCGCACCCCGCACAAAACGCGATGCGGCGGGTCGAAAGGCCCTGATCACCTCTCATCCCTGCAAGGAACGCTCATGAAACACATCGCGGTTATCGTCGCCCTAGGCCTGCTCAGTGGTTGCGGCGCGCAAGGCCTGAAGAGCGGCGACAAGGCCGACGCCCCGTATAAAGACATGCTCAAGAAGCCGCTATTGGCCGATTCGATCATGCGCGATGGCGACGACCTCAGTTACCAGGTTCACGTCACCCTGACCAACAACACCTCTGTGCCGGATATCGCGCAGATCCAGGCATCCTGCACCACCCCGAGCGGGAGCCTGCTGTATCTGGAAGCCCCCGGCACCCCAGGGCGCGATGGCCAGCCTACACGCATCACGGTCATGCGCGACCTGGTACCCGCAGTGATTGGCGAACTGCAACAGAACACCAGCTTTACCGACGCTTGCGCCCGCACGCCGCGCCCGGATTGGCGCCTGGTCAGCACGACAGAGACTCAACGCCAGTTGCTCATCGACCGCGCCAGCCTCAAGACCGTGGGCGAGAAAGTGGAGTTTTGGGGCGCCTACGATGAGCCGCTCATCCTGATCAACAAACTCAAGAAAATGCCCTACGCCCAGACGCGTATCCATTTAGAGGTCAACTGCAATCGCCAGACTTATCGCACCCTGGCAGCTTTCAGCCTCACCCAAAACAACAAGGTCACCTTCGGCAACGTCGTCGCCGTCCCCATTGACCAGCCCTTCAGCAGCGCCGAGGCGGACAGCCAGCCCCTGCTCAAAGCTGCATGTTCGTCAACCGTTGCGCAGTTGCCGGTCGCCGTTGCACGCGACAAGGTCCAGGAAACCCTGACACCACCGCCCGTTCCCGCAACGGTAACGGCGGCCATCTCTGCCCTGGGCATGCCCGCTGCCCCTCAGTCACTCCATCACCTTGTGGAGAAGCGCGACCTGGGCTCCTCCAGCCTGCAAACCGACGTATTCATTGAGCCCGGCGCTGCAGAAAACCAACTTAAAGCCCGCCGCGTGACTAAGTTCTCGACCGCCCACATCACGACGTTCCGTGGATTGTTCAGCCTGACATTCCAAGGCGGATTTGAATTGCGCGGGTTGAACGTCTCGGCCGCAAGCCACCTTGAACAACTCAGTTTCACCGGCGACTGGAAGCACATGCCGGTCGGCGCAACGCTGGGCTTCAAGGTAAAAGAGCGCAATCGCAACACCGCCGAAGAGGACCGCCTGCTCTCCCGTGATTCGACCTGCGTCGTCGCACGCGAACTGCCGGCCAGCCAAGTCAATTCGGCACTGAGCGGCAACGCGAAAGAGCTCAATTGCTCGGCTGCTGGCGATAACTACCAGGCAACCGGCACGGTCATGTACCTGCAAGACTACGGGTATTTCTTCGCCAGCCAGGACTTTATCCAGGGCAAATACAAAACCCGTACCACGCTGGTCAACGCGCAATAGCGCCGGCAAACTGAGGCCTAAACGGATCAGGCGATCTGTTTAGGCAGGCGCTGATCGATCAGTTGATACAACGCGCTGCTTTCAGGCCAGTTGCGCATAAACCGCGCGCGGTCCTTGGCAAACGCCGGGGCGAAGCTCGCGGCGGAGCTGTGTTGGCGCATGGCGTCCAGGTCGATCAACGACCAGCGGTCCTTGTCCCAGAACAGGTTGTGGCCTTTGAAATCACCATGGCTGATGCGCTCGCGGATCAGTTCGGCAAACAGGTGATCCAGGGCCAGCAGCTCATCTTCCGGCGCATTGCCTTTTTCAACGTAGGGCGCAAAGCGCTCGATGATGTCCGGCCCCGTGATGAGTTCGGTCACCAGGTAGGCACGGCTGCGCAGCCAGAAAAAACGCTTTTCCAGCACGGCCAGCGGCTTGGGCGTGGCGATGCCAAGAAAGGTCAGGCGATTGCCTTCGCGCCAGGAATGCCAGGCGCGGCTCGGGCGCCAGAAGCGCTTGAGCCAATGGGCGAAACCCTTGATGTTGTAGCGTTTGATCACCAACGCACGACCGGCCACTTCTGCCTTGGCCACCGTGGCGGCACCACCGGTCTTGAACAGATGGCCCTGGTCGAGCAGCGCATCGGCCTGTTCCAGCACCGGCAGCATCGCAGCTTCTTCCTCGCGGCGGATGGCACGCAAGGCAAACGGCCCACGCAGCACGCTGAACAGCGTGCATTCGCGGCCGACTTTGTTGAGAAAGTCCTTCAGGCGCCAGGCGCTGACTTTGCGCACCTGTTTTTCCAGGGCTTCCAGCGGCAAGGCGTGTTCGCCGTTGCCGAGCAGGTAATACACCAACAGCTCTTCGGTAAACGGCTCAAGGTTCTTCGGCAACTGGGCAAAAAACACGCCGAGGTTTTCCAATACGCGGTTGCGCGACAGCGGCTTGCCCGCCTCTTCCACACGAATCCCGGCGCCATCGATCAGGTACAGCTTGCCGTCTTGGCGCAGCAGGTTGTCCAGGTGCAGGTCTTCCTGCCACAGGCCCTGGGTATGCATCTGCGCAATCGCGCCCAGCGCTTCGGCGAGTACCGCGGTTTGCTCGTCGGCCAGCGGCGGCAGACCTTCGACGGCCTGCCAGGCGTCAGCCAGGCTTTCGGCGCCTTCAATAAACTCGAACAGCAGCCAGCCACCCTCGCCTTCCTGCAAGCCATCGGCCAGTAGCAACGGCGTGGTCAGCCCTTGCTCGGCAAGCAGGCGCACACCCGTAAGCTCGCGCTGAAAATGCCGCGCCGCCTTACTGCCGACCAGCAATTTTGCCAGCACCGGGCGCCCACGCCATACGGCAGCGCCTACGTAGCGCTCGCCCGGCAGCACACGCAACAGGCTCAGCAATTGCAACTGGCCGGGGCCCGCCGCATCGGCCAGTTCAAGGGTCATGGGCAAGTCGGGGGAACGGCCGGCGGTTTTCAGCTCGGACAAACGCATCAACGGTTTTCCTTGTGGCTACGGCGGGCGCTCAGGCGCTGGAACCAGGTGTCGACCAACGAACTGTCCGCAGGCAGTTCCAGATACGCCGCCAACAGTTGGCGCACCTGCGCATCAGACCATTGGGGTGCGCGACGCAACAACGGCTCCAGATCCTTGACACGATCACGCCAGCCAAACAGCAGCGGGCGGGTTTTTTCCAGGTCGATCAACTGCGCGGCGTAACCGTCGCCGGTAGCCTGCAGGAAAATATGCTTGGGATAAAAACAGCCATGCACCTGGCCGACGCTGTGCAGCCGACGCGCCAGTTGACCGCAGGCCAGCAAGATCGCGCGGTGCTGGGCATCGCTCAATGAAGGCCATTGCTCCAGCAGCGAATCCAGGTCATTCCAGCCGTCCAGGGCACGGGTCAGCAACATGGCGCGATGTTCGCCGTTGACTTTACGCTCGCCGTAGAACGCCGCTTGCAAGGCCGGAATGCCGAGCTTGCGGTAACGGCTGATATTGCGGAATTCGCGGGAAAAACTCGGCTCACCCAAGGGGCGGTGCAAGCTGCGCGTCAGGTAATTGCTCTGGCGCTTGAGGTAATAACCCTGGCCGTCGAGTTCGAGGCGGAACACGCTGCTCCAGCCACCACGGCTGGTATTGGGTTCATCCACTGCGTCCAGCTGTTTGGCCCACAAGGCGTCGAACGTCGCCAAGCCGTGGCGCTCCAGCAGCGCACGGTCTTCAGCCGCCAGGAAATCACTCATTCGCGTCCCTCGAAAAACTTCACCACGTGGCGAATCCGCTCTTTATCCGATGCACTCAGGTGCCGAC
Source organism: Pseudomonas sp. DWRC2-2 (assembly GCF_049897885.1). Lineage (NCBI taxonomy): Bacteria > Pseudomonadati > Pseudomonadota > Gammaproteobacteria > Pseudomonadales > Pseudomonadaceae > Pseudomonas > Pseudomonas sp. DWRC2-2. The sequence continues at coordinate 398,682 of NZ_JAFCXD010000004.1, read as the reverse complement.
GCTGACGGTACTGCATGTAGAAACGCAGGCGCTGGGTGGCGGACAGATGATACTTGGCCACCTTGTCCAGGCAGGCCAGGTCTTTGGTGATGCGGTACTTGAGCCAGAACCCGCGCCAGAAGTCGCCATTGGGGCAATCGATCAAGTACAGGGTGGCCTGGTCATCGATCAGCAGGTTGCGCCACTTCAAATCATTATGGGTAAAGCGATGATCGTGCATGGTGCGCGTGTACTCGGCGAGCTGGCGGCTCACCGCGTTGACCCACTTGGGGTCGCGCAGGCGCGCATCGTTGCGCTCGGCGAGCACCGAGAGGTCTTCGGTCCTCGGCAGCTCGCGGGTGATCATCGCCCCACGGTCGTAGGCCAGGCCTTTGCGCTCCAGGCCCCAGGCAACCACGTCGGCAGTGGGAATACCCCACTTGGCGAAGCGCTTGAGGTTCTGCCACTCGGACTTGACCCGAGGCTTGCCCAGGTAACGCCGCAGGCCCTTGCCTGCGCCGGTATAGCGCTTGACGTAGTAATTGACCCCGCCACGCTCTACGCGGATCACTTCCGACAATGGGTCACGGGTCAGGCGCTCGCCTTGCAGGGCGAAAACCGCTTCAAGACTGCCAAAATCATCCGCCAGGTTCGCGTAGGCCGGTTCCAGGTTCCAACCCGCCATCAGATCGCATCCCCGTAACGTAGCTTGCGCGCATACAGCTTGTCGGCCTTGCGCTGCATCAGGTTCAACGACGCCGATTGTTCGGCCAGGATCTGGCGCAGCGGCTGGCGGAAGTAACCCTTGAGGAAACGCAGCTTGTCGCGACGGGTCAGGCCAATTTCCAGCGCCGAGTAGTACAGCGCGGAGAGGTCCTTGTCGCGCCAACGCAACGGCAAGTGCGCGCGCAGTTGGGCACGGTGCAGGTCGATCACCGACAGCTTGATGTTCTTCGCATCGATGGGCTTGGCCGTGTCCAGCAGGAAGTGGCACAGGTAGCAATCGCGGTGGTTCACACCGCCACGGTGCATGTCGCCGACCATGCGTGCCAGCTCATGGGTGAGCGCATGACGCAACGCAGGCGCCGGAGGCGAGGCCACCCAATTGATCGTCACATCTTCCAGGCTGAGGGTTGGCGCAAGTTCTTCTGTGATGATGAACGAGTGCTGGTCGGCCGGGTTGCTGCCCTTTTCGCCGAAGGCCACGCCGGTCATGGTGGGCACACCGAGTTCCTGCAAGCGATGAATCGCCGCCCACTCAAGGCCCGCACCCAGCACCGGCAGCTTGGCGGTGATCAGGTTCTTGAAGATCTCGCCCCAGCCAATGCCACGGTGGATCTTGACGAAATACGGACGGCCATCCACCACGGTACGCAGCGTGCGACGCGCCGCCAGCTCGCGGAATACTTCGCCTTGCAGCTTCTCGACTTCGGCAAAGGCATCAAGCCCGGCCCATAACGTCTTGAACGGTTCGGCAAGAATCAACTTCATCGTTTTGGCTCCGCCAGGATCACATCCGCAGCGTGCTGCGGCATGCTGTAAAGGTCGGCCGTCTCAGCGAAGGCCAAACCATTGCGGCTCCAGGCCGCGCGCTGTGCAGTGTCAGTGAGCATATTCGCCAGGTACCTGTTGAGCTGCGCTTGTTCGAACGGCTCATCCAGCACCAGGCCGCTGTCGGCTTCAGCGATGTAGTGGGCATAACCACATACGGCCGAGACCAGCACCGGAAGCCCGGCCACCAGGGCCTCAAGCAATACCGTGCCGGTGTTTTCGTTGTACGCCGGGTGGATCAACAGGTCGGCCCCCAACAGGAAACGCGGGATATCGCTGCGGCCCTTGAGGAACTGCACATTGTCCCCCAGCCCCAACGTAGCGCTTTGCAGTTGGAATACTTTGGGGTCGTCCTGGCCGATAACAAACAGGCGCGTACGTTTTTTCAGCTCAGACGGCAACGCGGCAACGGCTTTGAGGCTGCGATCAACGCCCTTGGTCTTGAAGCCCGAACCGATCTGCACCAGCAGTAAATCGTCGTCACCCAGGTCGAATTCCTTACGGAAACCCTCGCGAATTTCGGCGGCATTCGGCGGCGCACGCCGGTCCTGGGCAATGCCCGGCGGCAGCAGGTGGAAGCGTTCCAGCGGCGTGTCGTAATGCTTGATAAACAGCGGCTGCTGCACTTCGGAAATCATCAAGACCTCGGTCTTGGCGTCCTTGGCGAACACCGCGCGCTCGTACTCGGCAAAGTGCTTGTAGCGGCCAAAATAGCGGTACAGCGAGTGGCGCAGGTTTTGCGCCTTGTCTTCAAAGCAGCCGTCGGCGGCGTAATACACATCCAGGCCAGGCATTTTATTGAAGCCAATCAGACGGTCCACCGGGCGCTTGGCCAGGTCGGCGGCCATCCAGGCGCTGAGTTTCTCATTGCGCCGGTGGTTGAAGAACGCCTTGACCGGCGCCACCAGCACTTCAAAGCCGGGCGGGATGTCGCCTTCCCAGATCAGCGTGTAGACACGAATCTGATGGCCGCGCTGCTGGCACTCCAGGGCGATGCGCATGAAGTCGCGCTGCAGGCCACCGAAGGGGAAATATTTGTACAGCACAAAAGCCAGTTGCATCAGTGCAGCTCCTCAGCCAATAACAACGTGCTCAGTCGGCTTGCCACACGCTCAGGGTTCAGGCGCGTGAAGCACAGCGGCGACTCGCGCTTGATGTCGAACCGACGCAGGTCGTCGGCCGTCGGTTGATAGGTACATTGCTTTTGCAGGCACGGCGCGCAAGGGAAGTCGCTGGCCAGGTGAATCTGGCCCTTGCCATAGGCGCCGGTGAGGCCGGGGTTGGTCGGGCCGAACAGGGAAATGGTCGGCACATCCAGCGCGGCGGCCAGGTGACCAAGGCCCGTGTCCACCGCTACGCAGGCGCGGGCGCCGGCCAGTACGCGGGCGACGCCGGCCAGGTTCAATTTGGGCAGCACTTCGGCGTTTTGCAGGCCTTGGGCCAAGCGTTCGGCGCGGGCTTTTTCGGCAGCGTTGCCCCAAGGCAATTTCACGTCGACGCCCAGACGCCCCATGCGCTCGGCCAGCTCACGCCAGTAGGCTTCGGGCCAGTGTTTGGTGTCCCAGGTGGTGCCGTGCAGCAGCAGTACAAACGGCTTTTTCGGCGGCAGGCCCAGGAGTTTTTCAGTGCTCAGGCCGTAGTCGCCCAAGCCTTTGGGCAAGTCATAACCGAGGGCCACGGCGAACAGCTGACGCAGCCGCTCCACCGCGTGCTGCCCGCGCGCCACGGCGAGGCGACGAGAATAGAAACGTGCAGCCATCGGCTCGCGCGCGGAATGCTTGTCGAAACCCGCGATGGGCGCACGCACGTAGCGGGTCAGCCAGGCGCTTTTCAGCAGGCCCTGGGCATCGATCACCAGGTCATATTTGGTCGACTGGACTTGCTGCTTGAAGCGCCGCCATTCACCACTCTTGAGGGTCTGCCAGATATTTTTTCGCCAGCGGCGGATCGCCACCGGGATCACCTTATCGACCGCCGGGTGCCAGGTGGGAATCTCGGCGAAGCCTTCTTCCACCACCCAGTCGAATCGGATGCCGGGAATCGCCCGCGCCGCATCGGTCAGGGCCGGTAAGGCATGAATCACATCGCCCAGGGATGAGGTCTTGATTACCAGTACGCGCAAACTATCGGACCTCGACCGCAGAGCCCTGCAACCGCTGCAAGGCTTCGTTCACCGGCTGCGGCAGCAACTGGCGCATGCAGTTGTAGTGACCGAAACGGCAGGTGCGATCAAAACACGGGCTGCACTCCAGGCCCAGGCGCACCACTTCGACCTTGTCGGCCAACGGCGGCGTGAAGCCCGGCGATGTGGAGCCGTACACCGCCACCAGCGGGCGGTTCAGCGCGGCGGCGACGTGCATCAGGCCGGAGTCGTTGGACACTACCGAGTCGGCGCAGGACAGCAGGTCGATGGCTTCGGCCAAGGACGTGTCACCACTGAGGTTGACCGCCTCTTCACGCAGGCCCGGAATCAGGCGCTGGCGAATGTCTTCGCCCACCGGATGGTCTTTCTTCGAACCAAACAACCAGACCTGCCAGCCTTCGCGGATCTTCGCCTCGGCGACCTTGGCGTAGTGCTCCGACGGCCAGCGCTTGGACTCACCAAACTCGGCGCCGGGGCACAGCGCCAGGACTGGACGGTCGAGTTCCAGGCCGAACTTGGCCAGGGCGGCGTCACGGCTCACCGGATCAATCTGCAAGCTCGGACGCGGATACGGCGTGGGCAACTCGGCCCCCGGCTCGTAGGCCAGGGCCATGAAGCGCTCGATCATCAGCGGATAGCGGGCTTTGTCCAGGGTGCGCACGTCATTGAGCAGCACGTAGCGGAACTCGCCACGCCAACCGGTGCGTTTGGGGATGCCCGCAAAATAGGGCACCAACGCCGACTTGAGCGAATTGGGCAGCAGGATCGCCTGGTCGTATTCGCCCGCCAGGGATTTACCGATACGACGGCGCGTCGCCAGCTCCAGCGCGCCATGGCCGAGCGGGAAGCTCAAGGCCTTGCGCACTTGCGGCATGCGCTCAAGGATCGGCCGGCTCCACTCAGGGGCAAGTACGTCGATCTGGCAGTCCGGGTAGCGCATACGCAGGCACTGGAACAGTGTCTGCGCCATCACCATGTCACCGACCCAACTGGGCCCAACGATCAGAATATTCATGTAGTTTCCACAAACGATGCGGGGAGGCTTATGCCTCCCCGCCCTAATAGTGTTTCAGCTCAACCCCAGCGCCTGCCAGATGCGCATTACCTGGCGCCGTTCGTCGGCGAACTGATCCCCGGCCACTGTGCCGGCCTCATTTTGCAAGGCCTGGCGGTGCGCGGCGGAACGGTAGGCCTTATACACCTCGCGCAATAGATGGGCATCGGCGGCAGGCATCAAGCCCACCTGCTCCAGGCCTTCCAGAATGCGGATATTGTCGGTGTAGCGCAGCAACGATGGATGTTGCGCAGACCACGCCAAAGCCGCGTATTGCACCATAAATTCAATATCGACGATACCTCCGGCGTCCTGCTTGAGGTCGAACGCCGCCGTGGCCTCGAAGGCATTGGCGCCGGTGCCGGCCGCCGTGGTCTTGGTGCCCAGGTTGTCACGCATCTTGGCACGCATCTCGCTGACCTCCTGGCGCAGCTTCGCCAGATCGCGTTGCTGTCCCAGCACTTTGGCCCGCACCTGCTCGAATGCCTGGCCCACATCCTGGCTGCCCACCAGTACCCGCGCGCGAATCAAGGCCTGATGCTCCCAGGTCCAGGCTTCATTGTGTTGATAGCGGTCAAACGCCCCCAGCGAGCTCACCAGCAAACCGGACGCGCCGGAAGGCCGCAGGCGCATGTCGACTTCGTACAGCTGGCCGGAGTTGGTCTGCGTGGTCAGCAAGTGAATGATGCGCTGGCCCAGGCGCGTAAAGAACTGCGCCCCGTCGATCGGCTTGGCGCCATCGGTTTCCGCTTGTGGATCGCCATCGTGGATAAACACCAGGTCCAGGTCCGAACCATGCCCCAGTTCGATCCCGCCGACTTTCCCATAACCGACAATGATAAACCCAGGATCGCACAGGGTGCCGTCCAGCCGTTGCGGCGAGCCATGGCGCGCGACGGTCTGGCGCCAGGCCAGGGCCAGCACTTGTTCGAGAATCGCTTCGGCGAGCCAGGTGAGGTAGTCACTGACTTTCATCAGCGGCAGGCTGCCAGCGATTTCCGAAGCGGCCACGCGCAGGCGGTGGGCCAGCTTGAAGTGACGCAGGGCTTCCATCTGTTGCTCAAGGTCGTCTTCCGGGATGCGCGTCAGACGCTCGCGCAACTCGGCGGCCAATTCAGGCGCCAAGGGTGGCTTGAACAGACGGCCTTCGTTGAGCAGTTCGTCGAGCAGTAGCGGGAAGCGGGTGATCTGCTCAGCGATCCACGGGCTGGCGGCGCACAGGGTCAACAGGCGACGCAGGGCGTCGGGGTTTTCCGTGAGCAGCACCAGATAAGCGGAACGCCGCGCGACGGCTTCGACCAATGGCAGCACGCGCTCCAGCACCAGGTCCGGGTTGGCGTGCTCGACCGCCTGGGCGAGCAGGCGTGGAATAAATGCATCCAGCCGCTCACGCCCCAAACGCTGCATGGCGCGCAATTGCGGGCTGTTGCGCAGGCCGGCCAACGCCTTGAGCGCCTTGGTCGCATCAGTAAAGCCGCCTTCAGCCAATTGGCGGCAAGCCGCTTCTTCATCTTGGGATTCTTCCCAAAGCGGCAACCACTCACCGCCCACCACCAACTCGCTTTCTTCGCCCTCTTCTTCGTCAGGATCGGCAATCACCTGGCGAAAATGCCAATCCACCCGACCGCGCCAGTACATCAGGCGCTCGTGGAAGGCGGTCCAGTCGGCAAAGCCCAACATAAAGGCTATGCGCGCCTGGTCTTCCGGGCTGTCCGGGAGCATTTGCGTCTGCCGGTCGGCAATCGCCTGGATCGCGTGTTCGGTGTAGCGCAGGAATTCGTAGCCATTGCGCAATTCGGCGATCACCGCCGGCGGCAGGTAGCCCTGGCCTTCCAGCGTACCGAGCACTTTGAGCAACGGGCGCTGTTGCAGGCTCAGGTCACGACCGCCGTGGATCAGTTGAAAGGCCTGGGCGATGAATTCCACTTCACGGATGCCGCCCGAGCCCAGCTTGATGTTATCGGCCATGCCCTTGCGCCGCACTTCCTGCTGGATCAACTGCTTCATGGTGCGCAGCGCTTCGATGGCGGAGAAGTCCAGGTAGCGGCGATAGACAAACGGTCGCAGCATGTCCAGCAACTGCGCACCCGCCACCTGATCGCCAGCCACCACGCGCGCCTTGATCATGGCGTAGCGTTCCCAGTCGCGGCCCTGGTCCTGGTAGTACTGCTCCAGCGCATTGAAACTGAGCACCAGCGCGCCGGCCGAACCGTAGGGGCGCAGGCGCATGTCGACACGGAACACAAAGCCGTCGACGGTCATTGGGTCAAGGGCCTTGATCAGTTTTTGACCCAGGCGGATGAAAAACTCCTGGTTGTCCAGGGAGCGTTTGACACCCACCGTTTCGCCGCCCTCGGGGTAGGCGAAGATCAGGTCGATATCCGACGACAGGTTCAGCTCCACCGCGCCGAGCTTGCCCATGCCCAGGATCACCATGTGCTGCGGCTCGCCGCTGCGCCGGCCGGTGGGCGTGCCGAACTGCACGCAGTGGCGTTGGTACAGCCATTGGTAGGCCTGGTCGATGCTGGCGTCGGCCATGTCGGAGAGGTCGCGGCAGGTTTGCACCAGGTCCGCCTGGCGGGTCAGGTCGCGCCAGATGATGCGCACCTGCTGGCGCGTACGTTGGCGACGCAGCACACGTCCCAGCTCATCTTCTGTTTCGGCTTGTTGCACGGCGCCAGCAATTTGCCCGCACAGCTCATCAGGGGCGAAACCACGGTCCAACTCGCCCCAGGCCACCAGTTCGAGCAACATCAAAGGGTCACGAACACTCTGTTCAATGACGAAATCACTGGCCGCGCACACGCGGGCGAAGTCGGCCCACCGTTGCGGCGTCCACGCAGAAAGTCCATGATCGTCGTCCAGCGCGGCCACTGCGTCACGAAATGACTGCTCGGCCCGCTGGGCTTTTGGCAAGAGAATCGCCGGTAGTTCGGCGAGTGTTGGAAGGCTCATGGTCTATCCTTGTTCGGCGCGTAAATGGCGTGTGGCTGTGAACGCAAGAACCACGCTCTATGAAGGACTGTCGAACAAAGGTTAGAAATAGCTGAAATTAATTTCATTTTGGCAGCCAACATCAAACATTCACCTTTTCTTGTTCGCAAAAGATCAACAATAACGATTATGCTCACCAGCCAGACCGAGCCATACGCTCAGTCTTGTGTAGTTTTACTACTCGTATATACATTCGAAAGGCTGAAATGGCCGACGATTTGTAGTAAAACTACAGGACGCCGAAGCAACCTTCGGCCATCCAAGAATTTATGTCGTCTGCCCACAAGGCCAGTCGCAAACTTCAGGCAACCGATTCTGGTAGCCTTTCCGCCCTGGAGCAAGCCATGCAAGACCTCGATCCCGTCGAAACCCAGGAATGGCTGGACGCCCTGGAATCGGTTCTCGACAAAGAAGGCGAAGACCGTGCTCACTACCTGATGACCCGTATGGGCGAACTCGCGACCCGCAGCGGCTCGCAACTGCCTTACGCCATCACTACGCCATACCGCAACACCATCCCTGTTACCCACGAAGCACGCATGCCTGGCGACCTGTTCATGGAACGCCGCATTCGCTCGCTGGTACGTTGGAACGCCATGGCGATGGTAATGCGCACGAACTTGAAAGATTCGGACCTGGGCGGTCACATCTCCAGCTTCGCTTCCAGCGCAACCCTGTATGACATCGGCTTCAACTACTTCTTCCAGGCCCCGACCGACGAACACGGCGGCGACCTGATCTACTTCCAGGGCCACACTTCTCCAGGCGTTTACGCCCGTGCGTTCATGGAAGGCCGCATCACCGAAGAACACATGAACAACTTCCGCCAGGAAGTGGACGGTAACGGCCTGTCGTCGTACCCGCACCCTTGGCTGATGCCTGATTTCTGGCAGTTCCCGACCGTTTCCATGGGTCTGGGCCCAATCCAGGCGATCTACCAGGCGCGCTTCATGAAGTACCTGGAAGCCCGTGGCTTCATCCCTGAAGGCAAGCAGAAAGTCTGGTGCTTCCTGGGCGACGGCGAGTGTGACGAGCCGGAATCCCTGGGCGCCATCTCCCTGGCTGGCCGCGAGAAGCTCGACAACCTGATCTTCGTCATCAACTGCAACCTGCAGCGCCTCGACGGCCCGGTTCGCGGCAACGGCAAGATCATCCAGGAACTCGAAGGCGTGTTCCGCGGTGCTCAGTGGAACGTGACCAAAGTCATCTGGGGCCGTTTCTGGGACCCACTGCTGGCCAAGGACGTCGACGGTATCCTGCAACGTCGCATGGACGAAGTCATCGACGGCGAGTACCAGAACTACAAAGCCAAAGACGGCGCGTTCGTGCGTGAACACTTCTTCAACACGCCTGAACTCAAGGCAATGGTTGCAGACCTGTCCGACGACGAGATCTGGAAACTCAACCGTGGCGGCCACGACCCGTACAAGGTCTACGCGGCGTACCACGAAGCGGTCAACCACAAAGAACAACCGACCGTCATCCTGGCCAAGACCATCAAGGGTTATGGCACCGGTGCCGGCGAAGCGAAGAACACTGCGCACAACACCAAGAAAGTCGATGTCGACAGCCTGAAGTTGTTCCGCGACCGCTTCGACATCCCGGTCAAGGACGAAGAGCTGGAGAACCTGCCGTTCTTCAAGCCGGAGCCGAACAGCGCCGAAGCCCGTTACCTGGCCGAGCGCCGCGCCGCACTGGGTGGTTTCGTGCCTCAGCGTCGCGCCAACAGCTTCAGCGTACCGACGCCAGACCTGAGCACCCTCAAGGCTATCCTCGACGGCTCGGGCGACCGTGAAATCTCCACCACCATGGCTTTCGTGCGCATCTTGGCGCAGCTGGTCAAGGACAAGGAAATCGGCCCGCGCATCGTTCCGATCATCCCGGACGAGGCCCGTACCTTCGGTATGGAAGGCATGTTCCGTCAGTTGGGCATCTACTCCTCCGTCGGCCAGCTCTACGAGCCAGTCGATAAAGACCAGGTGATGTTCTACAAGGAAGACAAGAAGGGCCAGATCCTCGAAGAAGGCATCAACGAAGCGGGCGCCATGAGCTCCTTCATCGCTGCCGGTACTTCGTACTCCAGCCACAACCAGCCGATGCTGCCGTTCTACATCTTCTACTCGATGTTCGGCTTCCAGCGCATTGGCGACCTGGCATGGGCAGCAGGCGACAGCCGTACCCGTGGCTTCCTGATCGGCGGTACCGCTGGCCGGACCACGCTGAACGGCGAAGGCCTGCAACACGAAGACGGTCACAGCCACATCCTGGCTGCCACCATCCCGAACTGCCGCACCTTTGATCCAACCTACGGCTATGAGCTGGCGGTGATCATCCAGGACGGCATGAAGAAGATGACCGAAGAGCAGCAGGACGTTTTCTACTACATCACCGTGATGAACGAGTCCTACCAGCAGCCTGCAATGCCGGCTGGCGTGGAAGAAGGCATCATCAAGGGCATGTACCTGCTCGAAGAAGACACCAAGGAAGCAGCGCACCACGTACAGCTGATGGGCTCCGGCACCATCCTGCGCGAAGTGCGTGAGGCGGCGAAGATCCTGCGTGACGAGTTCAACGTCGGCGCTGACGTATGGAGCGTGACCAGCTTCAACGAACTGCGTCGCGACGGCCTGGCCGTAGAGCGTCACAACCGCCTGCACCCTGGCCAGAAGCCACAGCTCACCTTCGTTGAAGAGTGCCTGAATGGCCGTAAAGGTCCGGTGATCGCTTCGACCGACTACATGAAACTGTTTGCTGAACAAATTCGCCAGTGGGTCCCGTCCAAGGAATTCAAAGTCCTGGGCACCGACGGTTTCGGTCGCAGTGACAGCCGCAAGAAGCTGCGTCACTTCTTCGAAGTCGACCGTCACTTCGTGGTGTTGGCAGCCCTGGAAGCCTTGGCTGACCGTGGTGAGATCGAACCTAAGGTGGTGGCAGACGCTATCGTCAAGTTCGGGATCAACCCGGAAAAACGCAACCCACTGGACTGCTGAGGAGATTTTTTGTGAGCGAACTCATTCGCGTACCTGACATCGGCAGCGGTGAAGGTGAAGTAATCGAGCTGTTTGTGAAGGTCGGCGACACCGTCGAAGCCGACCAGAGCATCCTGACCCTGGAATCGGACAAGGCGAGCATGGAAATCCCTGCTCCCAAGGCCGGCGTGGTCAAGAGCCTGAAAGTGAAGCTGGGCGACCGCCTGAAAGAAGGCGACGAACTGCTGGAACTGGAAATCGAAGGTGCCGCTGATGCGGCCCCTGCGGCAGCGCCTGCTGCCGCTGCTGCACCTGCGCCTGCTGCTGAAAAGCCGGCTGCCGAGGCCGCTCCGGCCCCAGCTGCTGCACCTGCCGCTGCCAGCGTCCAGGACATTCACGTCCCGGACATCGGTTCGTCGGGCAAGGCCAAGATCATTGAGCTGCTGGTCAAGGTCGGCGACACCGTCGAAGCCGACCAGTCGCTGATCACCCTGGAGTCCGACAAGGCCTCCATGGAAATCCCTTCGCCGGCTGCCGGCGTGGTGGAAAGCATCGCGGTCAAGCTGGAAGACGAAGTCGGCACTGGCGACTTCATCCTCAAGCTGAAAGTACAAGGCGCTGCACCTGCTGCCGCTCCAGCACCGGCCGCCGCTCCAGCCGCCAAGGCTGAAGCTGCACCGGCTGCCGCTGCTCCTGCGCCAGCTGCAAAAGCCGAGGCCGCTCCGGCCCCTGCTGCCGCACCTGCGCCAAGCGGTGCCAAGGTTCACGCCGGGCCTGCCGTGCGTCAGCTGGCCCGTGAGTTCGGCGTTGAGCTGAACGCTGTGGCGGCCACCGGCCCTCACGGTCGCGTGCTGAAGGAAGACGTGCAGGTCTACGTCAAGGCCATGATGCAGAAAGCCAAGGAAGCTCCGGCTGCTGGCGCTGCTACCGGTGGTTCGGGCATTCCGCCGATCCGTACCGTGGACTTCAGCCGCTTCGGTGAAATCGAAGAAGTGCCGATGACCCGCCTGATGCAAATCGGCGCGGCCGGTCTGCACGCCAGCTGGCTAAACATCCCGCACGTGACTCAGTTCGACCAGGCCGACATCACCGACCTGGAAGCTTTCCGCGTTGCGCAGAAAGCCGTGGCCGAAAAAGCCGGCGTGAAACTGACCGTGCTGCCGCTGCTGCTCAAGGCCTGCGCGCACCTGCTCAAGGAACTGCCGGACTTCAACGCTTCGCTGGCGCCAAGCGGCAAGGCGATCATCCGCAAGAAATACGTGCATATCGGCTTTGCCGTCGACACCCCGGATGGCCTGCTGGTACCGGTCATCAAGAACGTCGACCAGAAGAGCCTGCTGCAACTCGCTGCCGAAGCCGCTGCACTGGCTGCCAAGGCCCGCGACAAGAAGCTCACTCCGGACGACATGCAGGGCGCGTGCTTCACCATCTCCAGCCTCGGTCACATTGGCGGCACTGGCTTCACGCCAATCGTCAACGCGCCGGAAGTGGCGATCCTGGGCGTGTCCAAGGCAACCATCCAGCCTGTGTGGGACGGTAAAGCGTTCCAGCCGAAGCTGATGCTGCCACTGTCGCTTTCCTACGATCACCGTGTGATCAACGGCGCTGCTGCGGCTCGCTTCACCCAGCGTCTGAGCCAGTTGCTGAACGACATCCGCACCATCCTGCTGTAAGCACGAACAGGCCTCCCGTTCACCCGGGAGGCCTGGTTGCACCGATTTTCGAGCGCCACGCTCGTACCTCAACCCCGCCACTTGGCGGGGCTTTTTTTGCCGGTTTGTTGGACAACAAAAACAGGCTTGTACACCTTCCATCACCCCGATTGCAGAAATCCCTTTCGCGGCCGATAACACCCTTATAGCACTTAGCCTTCATCCTCTCTTGTCAGCCCGCGCCGCATGATGCAACCTTGCCGCAGGCAACAGAAAAGAGGGCGTGAGCCCGGCGCCGTGCGCGTAATTTCAAGTGAGTTTCCCCCATGAAAAGCCAACCCGATGTCGCCCGTATGGCGGCCGAGGTAGTGACGCAGTTACCGGTGCCTTCGCGCCTCGGTATGCTGCGTTTCGAGCGGCTGAATGAGGCAAGCTGGGCCCTCCTTTACCTCGACCCCAATTGCGAACGCCAATTCGGCCTGCCAGCGGTCGAGCTGTGTGCCTTGATCGGCACGCCCTACGCCAGCCTGATGGAGCCCCAGGCACGCTATCAACTGCACGACACCATCCAGCAGCAACTGACCCAGAGCCCGCATTACCTGGTGCGCTACACCCTGCACACCAGCGACGGGCCGCTGAGCCTGCTGGAGATGGGCGAAGCCTATAAACAACACAATCGTCACCTGCTGCGCGGCTACCTGATGGTGGTCGACGGTCTGTTCAGCGAGATTCCTACCGCTGCCCCGACGGCAGACCTGGAGAACCAGAACAGCCGCCTGCAGATCGCCCTGGAGCTCAACCAGCGCGCCCAGCAGGAACAATTGCAGCACCTGGAGCGGGTGCGCGCCCAGCAGGAGCTGATCCTGCTGCTGGCCCGCCAGCGCTACACAGCTAACAATTCGCTGCAAGAAGCCGCCGAGCTGATCACCCGCAGTGCCTGTGATATCTACCAGATTGACTGCGCCAGCATCTGGAACCTCGAAGGTCAGCGCCTGGTGCCGATCTCGGCCTACCACCGCGCCGACGGGCAGCACCACCTGCCCGAATCCATCGATGCCAGCTGCTTCCCGGACTACCTGGAAGCCTTGCACAGCAGCCGGGCGATCGACGCCACCAACGCGCTGCGCGACCCACGCACCCGGGAAATGGCCGACAGCCTGCGCGACAAAGACATCCACGCCATGCTCGACGCGAGCATTCGCGTCGACGGCCATGTGGTGGGCGTACTGTGCCTGGAGCAAAGCGGCAGCACCCGCGCCTGGCAGGCTGACGAAATCGCCTTTGCCGGCGAGCTGGCCGATCAGTTCGCGCAGGTCATCAACAACCACAACCGCCGTACCGCGACCAGCGCCCTGCACCTGTTCCAGCGCGCCGTGGAGCAAAGTGCCAACGCCTTTTTGCTGGTCAATTGCGACGGCATAGTCGAGTACGTCAACCCGAGCTTTACCGCGATCACCCAGTACAGCGCCGAAGAGGTCCACGGCCATCGCCTGGCCCAGTTGCCGGCGCTGGAAAACCTCAGTGAATTGCTGTTCGACGCACCGTCGAGCCTGGCCAAGAGCAACAGTTGGCAGGGTGAATTCAAGAGCCGCCGCAAAAACCTCGAACCCTACTGGGGCCAGTTGTCGATTTCCAAGGTGTATGGCGACAACCGCGAGTTGACCCACTACATCGGCATCTACGAAGACATCACCCAGACCAAGCTGGCCCAGCAGCGCATCGAGCGCCTGGCCTACACCGACAACCTGACCAACCTGGGCAACCGCCCGGCGTTCATCCGCAACCTCGACGAACGCTTTGCCCGCGACAGCGACAGCCCGATCAGCCTGTTACTGGTGGACATCGATAACTTCAAGCGCATCAACGACAGCCTCGGCCACCAGACCGGCGACAAGCTGCTGATCAGCCTCGCGCGGCGTCTGCGCAACAGTCTGAGTGCCGGTGGCAGCCTGGCGCGGTTTGCCAGTAACGAATTCGCGGTGCTGCTCGATGACACCGACCTGGAGAGCGGCCAGCAGGTTGCCAGCCAGTTGTTGGCGACGCTCGACAAACCGATGTTCGTCGACAACCAGTTGATCAGCGTCACCGGCTCCGTGGGCCTGGCCTGCGCGCCGCTGCATGGGCGCGACCCGCAGACCCTGATGCGCAACGCCGGCCTGGCCTTGCACAAGGCCAAGGCCAACGGCAAGCATCAGGTCCAGGTGTTTACCGAAGCGCTGAACGCCGAGGCCAGCTACAAGCTGTTCGTCGAGAACAACCTGCGCCGCGCCCTCACCCAGAACGAGCTGGATGTGTTCTACCAGCCCAAGCTGTGCCTGCGCAGCGGCCGCCTGCTGGGCATGGAAGCGCTGCTGCGCTGGAACCATCCGGAAAAGGGCATGATCCGCCCGGACCAATTCATCAGCGTGGCGGAAGAGACCGGCCTGATCATCCCGATCGGCAAATGGATCGCCCGCCAGGCTTGCCGCATGAGCAAGCAACTGAGCGCCGGCGGCATGGGCAACTTGCAGGTGGCGATCAACCTGTCGCCCAAGCAGTTCTCCGACCCGGACCTGGTGGCCTCGATTGCCGCGATCCTCAAGGAAGAACAGCTGCCGGCCAACCTGCTGGAGCTGGAGCTGACCGAAGGCCTGCTGCTGGAAGCCACCGAAGACACACGCCTGCAGCTTGATCAACTGAAAAGCTTTGGCCTGACCCTGGCCATGGACGACTTCGGCACCGGCTACTCGTCGCTGAGTTACCTGAAAAAATTCCCCATCGACATCATCAAGATCGATCGCAGCTTCATCCACGAAATCCCGGATAACCAGGACGACATGGAAATCACCTCGGCCGTGATCGCCATGGCCCACAACCTCAAGCTCAAGGTCGTGGCCGAAGGCATCGAGACCGCCGAGCAACTGGCGTTCCTGCGCAGGCACCGTTGCGATGTTGGCCAGGGTTACCTGTTTGACCGGCCGATCCCCGGTGCAGAGCTGCTGGCGATGCTCAAACGCTACCCGCGCGGGCCAATCGCCTGACAGCGCCGTAACACTCGGGCACACTGGCTGTCTGAATCTTTACCGCTAACTCAACCTGACGAGAGGACTGATCATGGTCTTGCGCTCGGAAATTCTGGTGAACAAAAACGTGCTGCCCACTCAAGAACAAGCTCTGCCTGGCCGTGAAACCCCGATGAACCTGCCGGAGACGCATTTCGTCAACGGCAACCCGCTGCTGGGTCCATTCCTGGACGACGTCGGTTTTGCGATCTTTGGCCTGGGCTGCTTCTGGGGTGCGGAGCGCCGGTTCTGGCAGCACGATGGCGTGGTCAGCACCGTGGTCGGTTACGCCGGCGGCTATACGCCGAACCCGACCTACGAAGAAGTCTGCTCGGGCCTGACCGGCCACAGCGAAGTGGTGTTGGTGGTGTATGACCAGGCCAAGGTGAAATACGAAGACTTGCTGAAGATGTTCTGGGAACTGCACAACCCGACCCAGGGTATGCGCCAGGGCAACGACATCGGCAGCCAGTACCGCTCGGTGATCTACGCGACAACGCCGGAGCAATTGGCGGCGGCGCAGGCGAGCGCCGAGGCGTATCAGGGTGAGTTGACCAAGGCTGGCCTGGGTGCGATCACCACCGAGATCGAAGAAGCGCCGACGGTGTATTTTGCCGAGGCGTATCACCAGCAGTACCTGGCGAAGAATCCGCAGGGGTATTGCGGGATTGGCGGCACGGGCGTGACATGCCCGATCTAAGGCCAAAAGCATCGCGGGCAAGCCCGCGATAGTGTCCTGACAGGCAACTATTTACTCAGCGATCAGCCAATCCATCTGCCACCCGCCCTGGGTCTGACCCAGCTGCTTGGACAACCACGGCAGCAGCTCGCGCAACTCCTCCTCCAAGCCCCACGGCGGGTTGGCAATCGCCAGGCCCGAGCCCGTCAGGGTGTTGGGTGTGTCCAACGGATGCACCAGCAACTCCACGCGCAGCAACTTCGGCGCACCGGTGCCGGCCAGATCCTGGTAGAAACGGCGCAACAGGCGCTGGTCTTTCACCGGGTACCAGATGGCGGCGACGGTCTGGCGCATGCGGCTCACGGCTTCCTTGAGGGAAGCGGCGCAGCGTTGCATCTCGTCGAGTTTTTCGAACGGCGGATCGATCAGCATCAATGCGCGCTTTTCCGGCACCGGCAACAAGGCACGCGACACATGCCAGCCTTCGCCCAGGTGAACCTTCACCCGACGATCACCCTTCATGTTGTCCTTGAGCAGTACGCCGTCTTCCGGGTGTTTTTCATTGAGCAGCACGCGGTCCTGAGGGCGGGTGAGGCGTCGCGCCAGTTCCGGCGAGCCGGGGTAGTAACGCAACTGGCCGTCCGGGTTCATCTCATGCAGCACGCGCATGTAATCAGCGGTCAACGGCGGCAGGTCGCTTTCGCCCCACAGGCGCGCAATGCCTTCCAGGTATTCACCCGTACGGTTGGCCTGGTCGCCCTGCAGGTCGTACAGACCAATCCCGGCGTGGGTGTCGAGGTAGGCGAACGGCTGCTCCTTGCGCGACATCAGGGCGATGAGGCGGGTCAAGGTCAGGTGTTTGAAGACATCGGCGTGGTTGCCGGCGTGAAAGGCGTGACGATAATTCATGGTTGCTCCTGCGCAGGGGGCGAAGTTTACCTTTTACGCGGGCGTTGGTGCAGTGCGGTGTGCCGGGCGGTGCTTAAGTCGAAGGGGCGCGCTGGGTTCAACTCAACTCTGAAGCCAGATAGTCCGCCAAACCCTGATGGCTGACGTCGCGGCGGCGCGCGAAGTAGGCGACCTTGTGCCGCAAGGTCGTCGGAATAAACGCGGTGTGGAGGTCGGGGCGCTGCTCTTCGAGCCCTTGCAGGAGGTTATCGATCAGGGTTTGCGGCGATTGCTCGGCCAGATGTTGCAGTAACGGCGCAGGCACTCGCCACCACGGGCTCGCTTTGGCGGCAGTGACCGGGCCGGTGGCGACGGTCAGCGACTGGCCATTGATCACGTAGCGCTGGAACACCGGCAATAGCTCATCGCCCGCCTGCTGAAGAATCGGCAGGAATTGAGCACCATCCCAGAACCGTAAGAACACTTCCTGGCCATCGGGCAGGTACACCTTGGTCAGCCCTTGCAGGTGTGCAATCACGGTTACTAGCGGGTGGGTCGATAGGGCCAACCACCCCCAATCCGTGGCATCAGTGGAGGCGGCCCATTCCAGGAAAGGACTGCCCGGCTCGACGATGCCTACATAGGGCATGACCTCGTCCCATGCCGCATAGGCCGTGCCGGCCCAAACCGGATGTAACGGGCCGGCGGCGAGCGCCCGCCAAGCGTCAAGGGGTTTGGCGTCGCTGGCAGCGCCCAGCACTGCAAACATCTGTTCACCAGGCAACATAGGTTGATGCATCTTCGTAAGTCCCTTTAAAAGTCAGATGGGGCCGCACTGGCCGTTTTTGCAACGCTCGCATTCCTCGCAAAACGGCGCGCTGCGCTTCAGGCTGGCCACTTGCACGCGGCTGAGCGGAGCGGGGATCACCGCCAGCAATGTTTCCTTCAGTCCAGGCGTTAACGGCGCTGCAGTCGCTGCGGGCGCACTGCCAAGCCGGATCGGCACACTGCTGAAAATCCCGCCCGCAGACAGCGTGATCGACTGCCCGCCCGCCTGAATCGTGACGGTTGCGCCGCCCTCGATCACAACGCTTTGCCCCGCGCCTATCTGGATGGTCTGCCCTGCCCTAACCTGCCGCGAGCCGCCCACCATCAAGTGGTCGTCTTGCTTCAGGTCGGTCAGACGGTTGCCATGGATGATGCGCAGCTCCTCACCTTGCATTTCGTGATGCGACTCACCGTCCACCTTCACCCGAAGGTCATGCAGCACGTGCTGCGTCCAATCCCGCTGGGCGCGCAGGTAGATTTCCTCGGCCCCCTTGCGGTCCTCGATGCGCAGTTCGTTGTAGCCACCCCCACCAGGGCTGCTCTGGCTGCGGAAGATGCTGCGGGTCTTGTCCGCCGGCAGGTCGAGGGGAATCTGGGTGGCCGCGTTGGGCAGGCAGCCCATGACCAGCGGCATATCCATGTCGCCGTTGACGAAGCCCACCAGCACTTCCATACCCACCCGAGGGATCAATACCGACCCATAACGATCATGCGCCCAGCCGCTGGCAACCCGCAGCCAGCAACTGGAATGGTCGTTGTGTTCGCCGTCGCGATCCCACGCCAATTGCACCTTGACCCGACCGTATTCGTCACAATGGACTTCGCTGTCGGCAGGGCCGGTCACCACTGCGTTCTGGTAACCCGCTATTTGAGGCCGAGACATAATCAGAGGTGTTCGAAACGCTACGTCCCAGGGCGTTACAACAAATTCATTGCTGTAGCCTTGAGGCGACTCATCACCCACAGACTCCTCAAGCACCTGAGGTTGGTGCCCTACATGGTGCAACTGGGTAACCAGCCACAAATCATTCCATTCCTGACGCGGGTGCCCAGTCATCTTCAAGAACTGCCCTGTCACCAACGCCGGCTGGTCGCTAGCGCCACTGGCCTGGCAGTAATCGCTGCGATGACGCTCCAGCAGTCGCTGCGCCAGGTACTTGCCACGCTCACGATCCGTGAAATGCCCAGGGTAGCGCTGGTCATCCAGGGCGGGCCGTAGCCGACTGGATGCTTCACTTTCCAACGTCAGGTCCGGCTTCTGGAAATCGTAGTCCCGCAGGCTCACGCCAGTGGTACGCGTCTTCAGCCGCAGCATAAAGCGCTTGATCGCTGGTTCGTCGGCAACCATCCCGGTACCAGGCGAATACGGCGTGGATTGATCAGGCCGCGCAAAAACACTTTGATCGTCGCCAAACACCAACAGGTGTCGCTCAGGGTTGTGCTGGAAGTGATAGTGAATGCCCGATTCGGCACATAGGCGCTGAATGAACTCCAGATCGGTTTCACCGAACTGAACACAGTATTCACGCTGCGGATACTTGCCGCTGAGTTGAAACGCAAAGGCATCACTTTGGATAGCCTGAGCCTCCAATACCTGCGCAATGATCTCGGGCACCGTTTTCTTCTGGAAAATCCGCTGATGGGTGCTGTGTTCCAGATAAGCCAACTGCGGCACCAGAGTGATCTGGTAACGGGTAAGGCGTCTGCCCGAATCGCCCTGCCCCACCCGATACACCAGGCCATGAATCCCATGACCATGGGCGTCAAACCCCAGGAACGCTTGGCGGTGTAGCAGCCTCTCAAGGTCTTGATCGGATTGTTCGCTGACCAACTCAAGGTCAAAGCGAAAAGGCAGGCTGATGAACTCATCTCCCATGAACCCGTGGACCTGGAACTCACTGGGCTCCCCATCGAGGGTCAGGGTGAAGGCGCTTTGATTGGCAGGAGCGAACATCCGGTGTTTCTCTGCTAGGTGTGGAGGACCGATTCTGCATCACGGCTCCCCCTGGCTGAGCAGGTCGCCGCTAAATCAGTAAAGCCCTACACAGACGCGTCTGAATCCTCTTCGGACCGACGTAAAACGCACGCAAAAAAAGGCCCGCAGTCCGTAGGACGCGGGCCTTTCTTTCAACTCACTTGGCGCTAAACACCCAGCGAATTACTTATTGAGGTTGTAGTCTTTTTCCGCAGCATCAAAACGCTCGACCATACCGGCAGTCGGTGCGCCCATCTTGCTCACGAAGTAGATCGCCAGGCTGGCAAAGATGAAGCCTGGGATGATTTCGTACAGACCCAGCAGTTCGAAGTGTTTCCACACAATCACAGTGATCGCGCCAACCAGGATACCGGCCAGTGCGCCGTTGCGGGTCATGCCTTTCCAGATCACCGAGATCAGCACCACAGGACCAAACGCGGCGCCGAAGCCGGCCCAGGCGTAGCTCACCAGGCCCAATACGCGGTTTTCCGGGTTGGCAGCCATGGCGATGGCGATCAGTGCAACCAGCAGCACCATCAGGCGGCCGACCCATACCAGCTCAAGCTGGGAGGCGTTTTTGCGCAGGAAGGTCTTGTAGAAGTCTTCGGTCAGGGCGCTGGAGCACACCAACAGTTGGCAGCTCAAGGTGCTCATCACCGCCGCCAGAATGGCCGACAGCAGTACGCCTGCAATCCACGGGTTGAACAGCAGCTTGGCCAGTTCGATAAACACACGCTCGTGGTTCTCGGTCACGGGACCTGCCACTTCCGGATGCGCCGAGAAGTAGGCAATACCAAAGAAGCCTACCGCCACGGTGCCGCCCAGGCACAGGATCATCCAGGTCATGGAAATGCGACGTGCCTTGGCAATCGACTTCACCGAATCCGCCGCCATGAAACGCGCGAGGATGTGCGGCTGGCCGAAGTAACCCAGGCCCCAGCCCATCAGCGAGATGATGCCGATGAAGGTGGTGTTTTTCAGCATGTTGAAGTTGTCAGGGTTCTTGGCTTCGATGGCCAGGAACGTGGTGTCGACGCCACCGGTGGCCAGCAGCACGATGATCGGCGTGAGGATCAGCGCGAAAATCATCAGCGTGGCTTGTACGGTATCCGTCCAGCTCACCGCCAGGAAACCACCGACGAAGGTGTAGGCAATAGTCGCTGCAGCACCGGCCCACAAAGCAGTCTCGTAGGACATGCCGAAGGTGCTTTCAAACAGGCGGGCACCGGCGACGATGCCGGAAGCGCAGTAAATGGTGAAGAACACCAGGATCACCACGGCGGAGATGATCCGCAGCAGGCCGCTCTTGTCTTCGAAACGGCTGGAGAAGTAATCCGGCAGGGTCAGGGCGTCGCCGTTGTGTTCGGTCTGGACCCGCAGGCGACCGGCAACGAACAGCCAGTTGAGGTAGCAACCGACGATCAAGCCGATGGCGATCCAGCTTTCCGACAGGCCAGACATGTAGATCGCGCCCGGCAGGCCCATCAACAACCAGCCGCTCATGTCGGAAGCGCCGGCCGACAAGGCAGTCACCACGCTACCGAGGCTGCGACCGCCCAGGATGTAATCGGAAAGGTTGTTGGTGGAGCGATAGGCCATGAAACCGATCAGCACCATTGCTGCGATGTAGATCACGAACGTGATCAGGGTTGGATTACTAACGCTCATATGAGTGACGCCCTGGCTTTGTTTTTATGTAGCAGCGGTCTGTCAGACGGCCACCCACTGGAAGTAGGTAGACGTAGCTGCGTGCCGCGCATTTATGACTGACGTTTCCCCAGGAAAGCCGTCAGCCGATGAACCGAACTTTTAGAGTGGTTGCACCTTGGGCGCGAATGCTATTCAACAAAGCAAATAAGGTGCAACCAGTTTCGTGAGAATAAGTTGCACCTGGATATGTTTTGTGAAAAACACCCTGTTTTTGCTCCTTTTCGGAGCAAGAACAGCCGATCTCAGAAGCAAACGCACCAAGGCGGAGCGCAATCCGTCGGCGGTGTATTTTTTTCCCGATCACGATCGAAAATTTCCTGAACAAAAAGGGTTGCACCCGGTTGCACCTCTGCATGCGCAAAGCTAATCTTGCCGCCAGCTGATGCCACTCGGTAGTGGCACCCATGAGGATAAGAAAATGGCTACGACCACCCTTGGGGTCAAACTCGACGACCCGACCCGCGAGCGCCTGAAGGCTGCCGCGACCTCCATTGATCGCACGCCGCACTGGCTGATCAAGCAGGCGATTTTCAATTACCTGGAGAAACTGGAGGGTGGTGCAACCCTGACCGAACTCAATGGTTTGAGCAGCAAGGACGCCGATGATGCGGGCGAGGTTCAGACCGACCACGCCCACCAGTGCTTCCTTGAGTTCGCCGAAAGCATCCTGCCGCAATCCGTATTGCGCGCCTCGATCACCGCCGCTTACCGCCGCCCCGAGCCGGAAGTGGTGCCAATGCTGATCGAACAGGCTCGCCTGCCGGCCCCGATGGCCGAAGCCACCAACAAACTGGCCGCCTCGATCGCCGAAAAACTGCGTAACCAGAAGAGTGCCGGCGGCCGTGCCGGTATTGTTCAGGGCCTGCTGCAGGAGTTTTCCCTGTCGTCCCAGGAAGGCGTGGCACTGATGTGCCTGGCCGAAGCGCTGCTGCGTATCCCTGACAAAGGCACCCGCGACGCACTGATCCGCGACAAGATCAGCACCGGCAACTGGCAGCCGCACCTGGGCAACAGCCCGTCGCTGTTCGTCAACGCCGCGACCTGGGGCTTGCTGCTGACCGGTAAACTGGTCGCCACCCACAACGAAGCGGGCCTCACTTCGTCCCTGAGCCGCATCATCGGCAAAAGCGGCGAGCCGATGATCCGCAAGGGCGTCGACATGGCGATGCGCCTGATGGGCGAGCAGTTCGTCACCGGCGAAACCATTGCCGAGGCCCTGGCCAACGCGAGCAAGTTCGAAGCCAAGGGCTTCCGCTACTCCTACGACATGCTCGGTGAAGCCGCGCTGACTGAACACGACGCGCAGAAGTACCTGGCCTCGTACGAACAAGCCATTCATTCGATCGGTAAAGCGTCCCACGGCCGTGGGATTTATGAAGGTCCGGGCATTTCCATCAAGCTGTCGGCCCTGCACCCGCGCTACAGCCGCGCGCAGTACGAGCGCGTGATGGACGAGTTGTACCCGCGCCTGCTGTCCCTGACCCTGCTGGCCAAGCAATACGACATCGGCTTGAACATCGACGCCGAAGAAGCCGACCGTCTGGAGCTGTCCCTGGACCTGCTCGAACGCCTGTGCTTCGAGCCGCAACTGACCGGCTGGAACGGCATCGGTTTCGTGATCCAGGCCTACCAGAAGCGTTGCCCGTATGTGATCGACTATGTCATCGACCTGGCGCGCCGCAGCCGCCATCGCCTGATGATCCGCCTGGTAAAAGGCGCGTACTGGGACAGCGAGATCAAGCGCGCCCAAGTCGAAGGCCTGGAAGGCTACCCGGTGTACACCCGCAAGGTGTACACCGACGTTTCCTACATTGCCTGCGCACGCAAACTGCTGTCGGTACCGGAAGTCATCTACCCGCAGTTCGCCACGCACAACGCCCACACGCTGTCGGCCATCTACCACATCGCGGGTCAGAACTATTACCCCGGCCAGTACGAATTCCAATGCCTGCACGGCATGGGCGAACCGCTGTACGAACAGGTTGTAGGCAAGGTTGCCGAAGGCAAGCTGAACCGTCCGTGCCGTGTGTACGCTCCAGTCGGCACCCACGAAACGCTGCTGGCTTATCTGGTGCGTCGCCTGCTGGAAAACGGCGCGAATACCTCGTTCGTCAACCGCATTGCCGACCAGTCCATCTCCATTCAGGAGCTGGTGGCCGATCCAGTGGCCAGCATCGAGCAAATGGCCACGCTGGAAGGCGGCTTCGGCCTGCCGCACCCGCGCATTCCCTTGCCGCGTGACCTGTACGGCAGCGACCGCGCCAACTCGGCCGGTATCGACCTGGCCAACGAACACCGCTTGGCGTCGCTGTCCTGCGCCTTGCTGGCCACCGCGCACAACCACTGGAAAGCGGCGCCGATGCTCGGCTGCGCCTCCAGCGAGCAACCCGCAGCACCGGTACTGAACCCGTCCGACCTGCGTGACGTGGTCGGTCACGTGCAAGAAGCCACCGTCGAAGACGTCGACAACGCGATCCAGTGCGCCATCAGCGCTGGCCCGATCTGGCAGGCCACCCCGCCCGCCGAGCGCGCTGCGATCCTGGAACGTGCCGCCGACCTGATGGAAGGCGAGATCCAACCGCTGATGGGCCTGCTGGCTCGCGAAGCCGGCAAGACCTTCGCCAACGCCATCGCCGAAGTGCGTGAAGCCGTGGATTTCCTGCGCTACTACGCGGTGCAGGCACGTAACGACTTCACCAACGACGCCCACCGCCCGCTGGGCCCGGTGGTCTGCATCAGCCCGTGGAACTTCCCGCTGGCCATCTTCAGCGGCCAAGTCGCCGCCGCATTGGCCGCCGGCAACCCGGTACTGGCCAAGCCTGCCGAGCAAACCCCATTGGTGGCCGCGCAAGCCGTGCGCATCCTGTTGGAAGCCGGTATTCCGGAAGGCGTGCTGCAATTGCTGCCGGGCCAGGGCGAAACCGTCGGTGCCCGCCTGGTGGGTGATGATCGCGTCAAAGGCGTGATGTTCACTGGCTCCACCGAAGTGGCGCGCCTGCTGCAACGCAACGTCGCCGGTCGTCTGGATGCCCAGGGCCGTCCGATCCCGTTGATCGCCGAAACCGGTGGCCAGAACGCGATGATCGTCGACTCCTCGGCGCTGACCGAACAAGTGGTCATCGACGTGGTGTCCTCGGCCTTCGACAGTGCCGGCCAACGCTGCTCGGCCCTGCGCGTGCTGTGCCTGCAGGAAGATTCGGCAGACCGTGTCATCGAAATGCTCAAGGGCGCCATGGCGGAATGCCGCTTGGGTAACCCGGAGCGCCTGTCCGTCGACATCGGCCCGGTGATCGACGCCGAAGCCAAGGCCGGCATCGAGAAACACATCCAGGCCATGCGCGACAAAGGCCGCAATGTGTACCAGGTAGCGATTGCCGACGGTGAAGAGATCAAGCGTGGCACCTTCGTGATGCCGACCCTGATCGAGTTGGAAAGCTTCGACGAACTGCAACGCGAGATCTTCGGCCCAGTGCTGCACGTGGTGCGCTACAAGCGCAAAGAAATCGACCAGCTTATCGGTCAGATCAACGCTTCCGGCTATGGCCTGACCCTGGGCGTGCACACCCGTATCGACGAGACCATCGCCAAGGTGATCGACAACGTCCATGCCGGTAACGTCTACGTGAACCGCAACATCGTCGGCGCGGTGGTCGGCGTGCAACCGTTCGGCGGCGAGGGCCTGTCGGGCACTGGCCCGAAAGCCGGTGGCCCGCTGTACCTGTACCGCCTGCTGTCGACACGTCCTACGGATGCCATTGAGCAATCCTTCGTACGCGGCGACGCATTGGCCGCACCGGACGTGCGCCTGCGTGACGCCATGAGCCAGCCGCTGACCGCCCTGAAAACCTGGGCTGACAGCAATAAGTTCAGCGACCTGAGTGCCCTGTGCAGCCAGTTCGCCGCGCAATCGCAAAGCGGTATCACCCGCCAACTGGCTGGCCCGACCGGCGAACGCAACAGCTACGCCATCCTGCCCCGCGAGCACGTACTGTGCCTGGCGGAAGTGGAAGGCGATCTGCTGACGCAGCTGGCGGCAGTGTTGGCTGTGGGCGGCTCGGCGGTATGGCCCGAATCCGACCTGACCAAGGCCTTGTTCCCACGCCTGCCTAAAGAGATTCAGGCGAAGATCAAGCGCGTGGCTGATTGGACCAAGGACGACGTGGTGTTTGATGCGGTCCTGCATCACGGTGATTCCGATCAATTGCGCGCGGTGTGCCAGCAAGTGGCGCAGCGTGGTGGCGCGATTGTCGGGGTGCATGGTTTGTCGCAGGGCGAGACGGCGATTGCGCTGGAGCGTTTGGTGATCGAGCGGGCGTTGAGCGTTAACACCGCAGCCGCGGGCGGTAACGCCAGCCTGATGACCATCGGTTAACGGTAAACCCTGTGGGAGCTGGCTTGCCAGCTCCCACAGGAACCGAGTTTGTTCTGGCCTTCCATCACCCAAATCAATCTTGCTATCCACCCTCCATTCGCGCACTTAGACTCAGGCCAATTCCTCTAAAGGTAAGCCGCCATGTTCGAGACGCTGCTCAGTTCCCGCAATCTGGCTTTCGAGCTGTACGAAGTCCTCGATGCCGAGGGCCTGACCCAGCGCGAGCGGTTTGCCGAACACAATCGTGAAACCTTCGATGCGGCCATCAGCACCGCCCGCACTATTGCGGAAAAGTACTTCGCCCCGCACAACCGCAAGAACGACGAAAACGAACCGCGCTACGAAGACGGCCAGGCCATCCTGATCCCGGAAGTGAAGCCCGCCGTGGACGCCTTCCTAGAAGCCGGCTTCCTCAACGCCGCGCGCAGTTTCGAAGCGGGTGGCATGCAACTGCCGACCCTGCTGTCCCAAGCCTGTTTTGCGCACTTCCAGTCGGCCAACGCCGCATCCACGTCCTACCCGTTCCTGACCATGGGCGCCGCCAACCTGATTGAAAGCTTCGGCACTGAGGATCAGAAACGACGCTTCCTACAACCAATGATTGACGGGCGTTTCTTCGGCACCATGGCCCTCACCGAACCCCACGCCGGCTCTTCGCTGTCAGATATTCGTACACGGGCAGAGCCTGCGGCTGACGGCAGCTATCGACTCAAAGGCAACAAGATTTTCATTTCCGGCGGCGACCACCCGCTGTCGGAAAACATCGTGCACATGGTGCTGGCCAAACTGCCGGACGCGCCGGCCGGGGTGAAGGGCATTTCGTTGTTTATCGTGCCCAAGTTCCTGGTCAACGACGACGGCAGCCTGGGCGAGCGCAACGATGTGTTGCTGGCCGGGCTGTTCCACAAGATGGGTTGGCGCGGCACCACGTCTACCGCGCTGAACTTCGGCGATAACGGGAATTGCGTCGGCTATCTGGTGGGCAAGCCGCACCAGGGGTTGAGCTGCATGTTCCAGATGATGAACGAGGCGCGGATTGGTGTCGGCATGGGCGCGGTCATGCTCGGTTACGCCGGCTACCTCTACTCCTTGGAGTACGCCCGCGAACGCCCGCAAGGTCGCCTGCCCGATAGTAAAGATCCCACGACCGCACCGGTCTCGATCATTCAGCATGCGGACATCAAGCGCATGCTGCTCACCCAAAAATCCTACGTGGAAGGCGCCTTCGACCTCGGCCTCTACGCCGCACGGCTGTTTGACGACACCACCACCTTGGCCACCGAAACCGAACGCAAACAAGCCCACGAACTGCTGGACCTGCTCACGCCCATCGTCAAATCCTGGCCGTCGGAGTTCTGCCTCAAGGCCAACGAACTGGCGATCCAGATTCTCGGCGGCCATGGCTACACCCGCGAATACCCGGTGGAGCAGTACTACCGCGACAACCGCCTGAACCCGATCCACGAAGGCACCCATGGCATCCAGTCCCTGGATCTGCTCGGGCGCAAACTGGCGCAGAACGGTGGCGCGGGCTTGAAGCAACTCATCCGACTGATCGCCGAAACCGGCGCCCGCGCCCAGGAATACCCAAGCCTTACCGCGCTGAGGGAACCGCTGGAACAACTGGTCAACCGCCTGCAAAGTGTCACCCTCGGTTTGCTGACGGATCTCGCCCACGGCAAGGTCAACAGCAGCCTGGCGAACTCAGCGCTGTACTTGAAAGTGTTCGGGCATACGGTGATTGGCTGGCGCTGGCTGGAACAGGCGATTCACGCCGAAGCAGGCTTGGCCAAGGGCAATGCGGCGGATGTGGCCTTCTATAAAGGCAAGCTCCAGGCCGCCCGGTACTTCCTGACCTGGGAAGTGCCGAGCTGCCATCATGAACTGGCAATCTTGGAGGCCCGTGATGACACGTGCCTCGGCATGCAAGATGAGTGGTTCTAAGGCGTTCCGATCGCCTTGGAAATCACATCGACCGTGGCGCTGACTTGCTCTTGGTAACGGTCGAGTTCCTGCTGGTGCGCCTGCTGCATTTCGATCTGCTCGGCGCACAGGTTCAGCGCCGCCAGCACCAGTAGCTTGTCACCGATCAGGGTCGGGTACTTCTTCTTGGTGGTGGCCAGGGACGCCTTGAGCAGGGTCACGGCGTGCATCAGGGTTTTCTCTTCCCCGGCCGGAGCCTTGATCGAGTAATCCTCTCCGAGAATCGAAACGACCTTTATCCCTTCACTCATGCGCCGACAGGCCCTGCGCTCACACGCTCAACCAGCGCCTGGATACGCGCGGCGGTGGCGCCGTGCTTTTCTTCCTGCTCCATCAGGTTCAGTTGCAGGCTGTCGTTCTCGTCCTTGGCGCGGGCCAGTTCCGCCTTGAGGGATTCGTTGGTGCCCAGCAGGTCCTGGTTCTGCTGTACCAGGTCGCTGACCAGTTGTTCCAATTGGCTGAGGGATGCTTCTAACATTTTGATTTCTCGGGCTTTTTCAAAGGGCGGTGACGATAAAGAAAATTCACCTCGGATGCCAGGGTTATCCCCGGCGCGCAGCCCGATTTTTAAGGGCCGGGCCGCGCTTTCGAGCCTTAGTGACTGCATTTACCGGATCTGGTTCCTGAATCGATCAAACCCCTCGTCAGATGCGACAAAACCGCACACGCCCCTTTAGACTTTAGTCGTACGACCGATAGAGAGGGACACCCCGTCTCATGGCCGCACGGATCGCGCTTCTCCCCCAGGATTCCCGCATGTCGCTTCGTAATATGAATATCGCTCCGAGGGCCTTCCTCGGCTTCGCGTTTATTGGTGCGCTGATGTTGTTTCTCGGTGTGTTTGCCCTGAACCAGATGAGCAAGATCCGTGGCGCCACCGAAGACATCACCCTGTCCAGCGTGCCGAGCATTCGTGCCCTCGATGAATTCACCCAGTTGACCCTGCGCCTGCGCGTGCTGTCGTACCGCCTGCTGACCAACCGCGAGCCGGAGGTTCAGCAAAAGACCCTGGAAGCCTTTGAACTGCGTAACCAGCAGATTCGCACGGCCCAGGGCATCTACGAAAAACTCATCGAGAGCAGCGAAGAGCGCTCGACCTACGACGAATACGTGCGCCTGCTGGGCCAATACCACCAGATTGAAGAGCGCATGAAGAGCCTGTCGCGCGCCAATCAAGTGGAGGAACTGCGCGCCCTGCTCAACACCGAGCTGCTGAGCAACTCCGAGCAGGTCAACGCCGTGCTCACCCGCCTGCTGGACATCAACAACAAGATGGCCCTGGCGACCAATAAAGACGCCGAAGACCAATACAACATGGCCTTCAACATGGTAGTGAGCCTGCTGGTGATCGCCACCCTGCTGACCCTGCTGTTCGCCTGGCTGCTGACCCGCAGCATCACCCTGCCTATTTCCCAGGCACTCGAAGCCGCCGAAGAAGTGGCCGAAGGCAACCTGACGCGGCCGATCAAGGTCGACGGTAACGACGAAGCCGGGCGCCTGCTGGCCGCTATGGCCAAGATGCAGGACAAGCTGCGCGACACCCTGCAACGCATCGCAGGGTCCGCAACCCAGTTGGCGTCGGCTGCCGAGGAACTGAACGCCGTCACCGACGAAAGCGCCCGTGGCCTGACCCAGCAGAACAACGAAATCGAACAAGCTGCCACGGCGGTGAACGAGATGACCAGCGCCGTCGAAGAAGTCGCCCGCAATGCGGTGAGCACCTCCGAAGCTTCGCGCAACGCCACCACTTCAGCCGGTGATGGCCGTGACCTGGTCCAGGAAACCGTCAGCGCCATCGAACGCATGAGCGGCGACGTGCAAGCCACGGCCACGCTGATTGGCGACCTGGCCAATGAGTCGCGCGACATCGGCAAGGTGCTGGATGTGATTCGCGGCCTGGCCGACCAGACCAACCTGCTGGCCCTGAACGCGGCGATTGAAGCGGCGCGTGCCGGTGAAGCCGGTCGCGGTTTTGCGGTAGTGGCCGATGAAGTGCGCGCCCTGGCCCATCGCACGCAGCAATCGACCAGCGAGATTGAGCGGATGATCGGCAGTATCCAGGCTGGCACCGAGCACGCGGTGGATTCGATGCGCAACAGCACCGAACGCGCCGAATCGACGCTGAACATCGCCAAAGGCGCCGGCATGTCGCTGGATACCATCAATACCGCGATTGTCGAGATCAATGAACGCAACCTGGTGATCGCCAGCGCAGCGGAAGAGCAGGCCCAAGTGGCGCGGGAAGTGGATCGCAACCTGGTGAACATCCGCGATCTGTCGGTGCAATCGGCAACCGGCGCCAGCCAGACCAGTGCGGCGAGCAGTGAACTGTCGCGCCTGGCGGTGGATTTGAACGGAATGGTCGGCCGCTTCCGCCTGTAACTGACCCCGACCGACTGTAGTGAGCAGGCTTGCCCTGCTCACTACAAGGGCCCTGCCCACTACAGCAACCCGGCTTCCATATTAACCCTGCACGAATCAGAAAAAGCTTTTTGACAGCGCAGCAATTCAACAGGTTAGAATCGCTGGCACGCAGACTGCATGGTCAGTTTGCGCCCCGTCTTGTTTGCTCATGGAGTACTGCCTTTGAATGCGACGACCATCAACAGCCTGTTCTTGATCGGCGCGTTGCTGGTGAGTGCGAGCATTCTGGTGAGTTCTCTTTCGTCCCGCCTGGGTATCCCGATCCTCGTGATCATCCTGGCCGTGGGCATGGTCGCCGGTGTCGATGGCGGCGGCATCATCTTTGATAATTACCCAACCGCCTACCTGGTGGGCAACCTCGCCCTGGCCGTGATCCTGCTCGATGGCGGTTTGCGCACACGGGTGGCGAGTTTCCGCGTGGCACTCTGGCCGGCGTTGTCGCTGGCCACGGTGGGGGTGTTGATTACCACCGGCCTCACCGGCATGGCTGCGGCCTGGCTGTTTGACCTCAATATCATCCAAGGCTTGTTGATTGGCGCGATTGTCGGCTCCACGGACGCCGCGGCAGTGTTCTCGCTGCTCGGCGGTAAGGGCCTCAACGAACGGGTCACTGCCAGCCTGGAAATCGAATCAGGCAGCAACGACCCCATGGCGGTGTTCCTCACCGTCACCTTGATCGACATGCTGGCCAGCGGCCAGACCGGCCTGCACTGGAGCCTGCTGACGCACCTGGTGCGCGAGTTCGGCATCGGCGGCGTGGTCGGCCTGGGCGGTGGCTGGCTGATGCTGCAAATGGTCAACCGCATCAACCTGGCCACCGGCCTGTACCCGATCCTGGTGATCGCCGGCGGCCTGTTCGTGTTCGCGGTGACTAACGCCCTGCACGGAAGCGGCTTCCTCGCCGTGTACCTGTGCGGCCTGGTCATCGGCAACCGCCCAGTGCGCAGCCGTCATGGCATTTTGCATATGCTCGACGGCATGGCCTGGTTGGCACAGATCGGCATGTTCCTGGTGCTGGGCCTGCTGGTCACGCCCCATGACTTGCTGCCGATTGCCCTGCCGGCCCTGGGCCTGGCGCTGTGGATGATCCTGTTTGCACGGCCGTTGTCGGTGATGGTCGGCCTGCTGCCGTTCAAGGCGTTCCACGGACGCGAAAAAGCCTTTATCGCCTGGGTCGGCCTGCGCGGCGCGGTGCCGATCATTCTGGCGGTGTTCCCGCTGATGGCCGGCCTGCCCCACGCGCAGCTGTACTTCAACCTGGCGTTCTTTATCGTGCTGGTGTCGCTGCTGGTGCAGGGCACGAGCCTGCCGTGGGTGGCCAAGCTGCTCAAAGTCACCGTACCGCCGGACCCGGCGCCGATTTCCCGTGCCGCGCTGGAAGTGCACGTCACCAGCGAGTGGGAGCTGTTCGTCTACCGCCTGGGCGCGGAAAAATGGTGCATCGGCGCCGCCCTGCGTGAGCTGAAAATGCCTGAAGGTACGCGAATCGCTGCGCTGTTCCGTGGCCAGCAACTGCTCCATCCGTCGGGTAGTACCGTGCTGGAAGTCGGCGATTTGCTCTGCGTGATCGGCCATGAACACAACCTGCCGGCCCTGGGTAAACTGTTCAGCCAGGCGCCGCAACGCGGTCTGGACCTGCGTTTCTTCGGCGACTTCGTGCTGGAAGGCGACGCCCAGCTGGGCGCGGTTTCCGCGCTGTACGGCCTGAAGCTGGAGGGCATCGACCCGGATATGCCGCTGAGCAGTTTCATCACCCAGAAAGTCGGCGGCGCGCCCATCGTCGGCGACCAGGTGGAATGGAACAACACCATCTGGACCGTCGCGGTCATGGACGGGAACAAGATTGGCAAAGTGGGCGTCAGATTCCCCGAAGGAAGTCGCCCGGGCCCCGGACTCTTCCTCTAAACTGCGGGGCGACGACGCCCCCGATTCTTCACCTTGCAAGACCGGTCTCTATGCCTACCCTGCGCACGTTCCTCGCCACTGCCCTGCTGGGCCTGACCCTTTGTGTCGGCACCGTTCACGCGGCCGACCCGCCCAGCGCCGACGCCATCCAGCAAGCCCTGGACAAGCTACCCGACCGCAAGCTGCCCGACGCCGACATGAAGGCCCTGCAGAGCATCCTGCAACAGACCCTCACCTACCTGGGCAACAAGCAGGATTACGAGCAGCGCCTGGCCGACCTCAAGCGCCAGCTGGAAGACGCGCCGCGCGAGACCGCCGACAACCAGCGCGAACTGACCCGGCTCAAGGCCACCAAAATCATCCCGGTCGCCCAGCGCTACGCCACCTTGCCGGTGCCGCAGCTGGAGCAACTGCTGGTGCAGCGCACCACCCAGCAAGGCGACCTGCAAAAAGAACTGGCCGACGCCAACAGCCTGTCCATCGCCGCCCAGACCCGCCCCGAACGCGCCCAGACCGAAATCAGCAGCAGCCAGACGCGCATCCTGCAGATCAATTCGATCCTCAAGGCCGGCAAGGACAACGGCAAGGCCCTGACCGGCGACCAGCGCAACCAGCTCAACGCCGAACTCGCCGCCCTCAACGCACTGATCCCGTTGCGCCGCCAGGAACTGGCCGGCAACAGCCAACTGCAAGACCTGGGCAACAGCCAGCACGACCTGGTGATGGAAAAAACTGCGCGCCTGGAACAAGAGATCCAGGACCTGCAAACCCTGATCAATCAGAAGCGCCTGGCCCAATCCCAACAAACGGTGACCCAGCAGTCCATCGAAGCGCAAAAAGCCGGCGGCAGCAGCCTGCTCGCCACCGAGAGCGCGGCCAACCTCAAGCTGTCCGACTACCTGCTCAAAAGCACCGACCGCCTCAATGACCTGACCCAGAAAAACCTGAAAACCAAGCAACAACTCGACACGGTGACCCAGAGCGACTCGGCCCTGGACGAGCAGATCAACGTGCTCAAGGGCAGCCTGTTGCTGTCCAAGATTCTCTACAAACAGAAACAAGCCTTGCCACGCCTGACCGTGGACCGCGACCTGGCGGACGACATCGCCAACATTCGCCTCTACCAGTTCGAGGTCAACCAGCAGCGCGAACTGATCAGTTCGCCGAGCGCCTATGTGGATAACCTGCTGGCGAACCAAGCGCCAGAAGACGTCACCCCGCAGCTGCGCCGCACCCTGCTGGAACTGGCGATCACACGCAGCGACCTGCTGGAGCGCCTGAGCCGTGAGCTGAGCGCGCTGCTCAACGAATCCATTACCCTGCAACTGAACCAGAAACAACTGCTCAGCACCGCCACCACCCTGCGCGCGACGCTGGATGAGCAGATGTTCTGGATCCCCAGCAACAAGCCGCTGGACACCGAATGGCTGGAAACCGTGCCGGCGCACCTGAGCAAGCAAGTCGCCACCCTGCCCTGGGCGTCCAGCGTCAGCGAACTGTATGACGGCCTGACCCAGCGCCCATTGCTGTTCCTGCCGCTGCTGCTGTTGATTGGCGCGCTACTGTGGCGCCGTAAAAACCTGTACCAGCGCCTGAACAAGGTGCATCTGGATATTGGCCACTTCAAGCGCGATAGCCAGTGGCACACGCCCCAGGCCATCCTGATCAATATCCTGCTGGCGATGCCGGTGTCCCTAGGCCTGGCGCTGTGCGGCTACGCGCTGCAGATCGACGCCCGTGGGCAGAACGCCAACCTTGGCTCGGCCCTGCTGCAGATCGCCCAGGCCTGGCTGGTGTTCTACACCGCTTATCGCATCCTGGCGCCGGGTGGCGTGGCGGAACTGCACTTTCGCTGGGAAAAACCCCAGGTCGAATTCCTGCAAGGTTGGGTGCGCAAGCTCGGGCTGGTGGTACTCGCGCTGGTGGCCGTGGTGGCCATCGCCGAGCACCAACCGGCGGCGCTGGCCGACGATGTGCTGGGCATCGGCGTGGTACTCACCTGCTACGCGCTGATGGCCTGGCTGCTCGGGCGCCTGTTGCTCAACAGCCCAACCCATGAAAAAGCCTCGCTGTTTCGCAAGGCCGTAGGCCTGTTGTTTACCGCGCTGCCGGTCGCGCTGTTTATCGCCGTGTGCTTTGGCTACTACTACACCGCGCTCAAGCTCAGTGACCGCCTGATCAACACCCTGTACCTGCTGATGTTCTGGCTGGTGATCGAAGCCACCTTCGTTCGCGGCCTGGGCGTTGCCGCCCGACGACTGGCCTATGCGCGTGCCCTGGCCAAACGCCAGGCCGCCAAGGAAGCCGGCGACGGTGAAGCGGTGATCGAAGAGCCGACCCTGGACATCGAACAGGTCAACGAACAATCCATGCGCCTGATCCGCCTGGCCTTGCTCGGTGGCTTTATCGCGGCGCTGTACTGGGTGTGGTCGGACCTGATCTCGGTGTTTTCGTACCTGGATAACGTCACGTTGTACGAATACACCAGTGGCACCGGCGCCAATATCAGCATGGTGCCGATCAGCATCGGTGACCTGCTCGGTGCGTTGATCATCATCGGCATCACTTTCGCCCTGGCGCGTAACCTGCCCGGCCTGCTCGAAGTGCTGGTGCTGTCCAAGCTGGACCTGGCCCAGGGCAGCGCCTATGCGACCACCACGTTGCTGTCGTATGTGATTGCCGGCGTCGGCTTCGTCTCCACCTTGTCCACCCTCGGCGTGAGCTGGGACAAGTTGCAATGGCTGGTGGCGGCGCTGTCGGTGGGCTTGGGTTTCGGTATGCAGGAGATCTTCGCCAACTTCATCTCCGGCATCATGATCCTGTTCGAACGCCCGGTGCGCATCGGCGACACCATCACCATCGGCAACCTGTCGGGCACGGTGAGCAAGATTCGCATCCGCGCCACCACGATCACCGACTTTGATCGCAAGGACATCATTGTCCCGAACAAAACCTTCATCACCGGGCAACTGATCAACTGGTCGCTGACCGACACCATCACCCGCGTCACCCTCAAACTCGGCGTGGACTACGGCTCAGACCTGGACCTAGTGAAGGAATTGTTACTCAAGGCCGCCAGGGAAAACCCGCGGGTCCTGAAGGAACCGGAACCCCACGTGTACTTCCTGAATTTCGGCGAAAGCACACTGGACCACGAACTGCGCATGCACGTGCGCGACCTGGGTGACCGCAACCCGGTGCTCGACGAGGT
This sequence comes from Pseudomonas sp. DWRC2-2, assembly GCF_049897885.1. NCBI lineage: Bacteria > Pseudomonadati > Pseudomonadota > Gammaproteobacteria > Pseudomonadales > Pseudomonadaceae > Pseudomonas > Pseudomonas sp. DWRC2-2. The sequence goes on along the minus strand of NZ_JAFCXD010000004.1, from coordinate 363,324 downwards.
CAACCGCTACATCAACCGTGAGTTCAAGAAGCAGCACATCAACATCTCGTTCCGGCAGATGGAGGTGTACCTCAAGAACATGCATGGCCAGGAATACAAACTGGTGCCGGTCGAGGATGACCGCAAGACCCTCGTCGGGCCTGCGACAGAGCAAGATGCCCCCGAGCCGCCACCCGGCAAAGTCGAAGACGCGCCGGAACCGCCGCCAAGCAAACTCGACTAACCGCGCTATCCCCAGCAGAATGCTCGGACATTCTGCTGGAGATGGCCGGTGAAAGCCCTCGACGAACTGACCTTCGACAACCGCTTCGCACGCCTGGGCGACGCGTTCTCGACCCACGTATTGCCTGAGCCCCTCGACGCGCCGCGCCTGGTTGTGGCGAGCGAGGCCGCCCTGGCCCTGCTCGACCTTGACCCCGCCGTGGCCGAAACGCCGGTATTTGCCGAGCTGTTTGGCGGCCACAAATTGTGGGCCGAAGCGGAGCCCCGGGCGATGGTCTATTCCGGGCATCAGTTCGGCGGCTACACCCCGCAACTGGGTGACGGCCGTGGGCTGTTGCTGGGCGAGGTATACAACGCGGCCGGCGAGCACTGGGACCTGCACCTCAAGGGCGCCGGCATGACGCCCTACTCACGCATGGGCGATGGTCGCGCGGTGTTGCGCTCGTCGATCCGCGAGTTCCTGGCCTCCGAAGCGCTGCACGCGCTGGGCATTCCGAGCAGCCGTGCCTTGTGCGTGATCGGCTCCGACACACCCGTGTGGCGCGAGAAGCAGGAACGCGGCGCGATGGTGTTGCGCATGGCACACAGCCATATCCGCTTCGGACATTTCGAATATTTCTACTACACCAAGAAGCCCGAGCAGCAGGCGCTGTTGGCCGAACACGTATTGAACCTGCACTACCCCGAGTGCCGCGAACAGCCCGAGCCGTATCTGGCGATGTTCCGCGAAGTCGTCGAGCGCAATGCCGAGCTGATCGCCAAATGGCAGGCTTACGGCTTCTGCCACGGCGTGATGAACACCGACAACATGTCGATCCTCGGCATCACCTTCGACTTCGGGCCGTTTGCGTTCCTGGATGACTTTGACGCGCACTTCATTTGCAACCACTCGGACCATGAAGGGCGCTATTCCTTCAGCAATCAGGTGCCGATTGGGCAGTGGAACCTCAGCGCATTGGCGCAAGCACTGACGCCGTTTATCAGCGTCGACGCCTTGAAAGAAGCGCTTGGGCTGTACCTGCCGCTGTATCAAGCGAACTACCTGGATTTGATGCGCCGTCGCCTGGGGCTGACCACCGCCGAAGACGATGACCAGCAGCTGGTCGAGCGCTTATTGAAGCTGATGCAGAACAGCGGCGTGGATTACACCCTGTTCTTCCGTCGACTAGGAAATGAGTCGGCGGCGTTGGCCGTGGCGCGGTTGCGCGATGACTTTGTCGACCTGGCCGGGTTTGATGCCTGGGCCGAGCAGTACAAGGCGCGTGTTGCACGGGATGGGGACTACAGCGAGGAACAGCGCCGTGCGCGGATGCACGCGGCGAACCCGCTGTATATCTTGCGCAACTACCTGGCGCAAAACGCCATCGCAGCCGCTGAATCCGGGGATTACAGCGAGGTGCGGCGGCTGCATGCGGTGCTTTCAAAGCCGTTTGAGGAGCAAGCGGGGATGGAGCAATACGCACAGCGGCCGCCGGATTGGGGGAAGCATTTGGAGATTAGTTGTTCCTCGTAAAAACCTTTAGATGAAGGTTTCTACTGAAACACCGAATCGCCCGGCCAGCCAACGAATTTGACGTATGTTGAGCTGGCGCTTGCCGCTCAGGATTTCCAAAACGGCGGACTGCGGGCCTACACCCGGCAGATCGCCTTGGGTCAAGCCATGCTCTTGCATCATAAAACGCAACACATCAACGCCACTGGCAACAGGCATCGGCCAATGCTCATGATCGTAGGCTTCGATCCAGTCACCTATGATGTCCACCAGCCCCATAAGTGGGTGACCTTCGTCTTCTCCAACGATATCCAGTAGCTCATCAAGCGACCCGGCCAAGGCGTCATAGTCGGCCTCAGATTGGGGCTTGGTTAGCAGCGATGAAACAAAGCGCCAGTGCTCAATAGCCAGCTTTAGATCGTCGTTCATGTGTTGTCCTTTTTATCTGGTCTTGATAAACCGCATTCCCGGCTCCAGATTGAACCCAATGGCCACGCCCTAGGAGCCCCCGATGTCCGAACCTCTTGTAATCCCTTGCCCCCACTGCAACGGCCTCAACCGCATCCCCGGCGAACGCCTGGGCGATGCGCCCAAATGCGGGCGCTGCAAGCAGCCGGTTTTACTGAACAAGCCTTTCGAGCTGAAGCAAGGCGATTACGCCAGCCAGATCAAAGGCGATTTGCCGTTGCTGGTGGATGTGTGGGCCGACTGGTGCGGGCCATGTAAATCGTTTGCGCCGGTGTTCGAGCAGGCGGCCGGGCAGTTGGCGGGTAAGTGCCGATTGGCCAAGCTGGACAGCGAGGCCAATCAGCAGTTGTCGGCGCAGTTGGGGATTCGTTCGATTCCCAGTTTGATTCTGTTCAAGAACGGCCGCGAAGTGGCGCGCCAGAGTGGTGCGTTTCCGTTGCCCCAGTTGATGAGCTGGTTGCGCAGTCAGGGGGTGTGAGCCACCGGGGCTTCACGGTCCATCATCTGGCCGACCAGCAGCACGCCCAGTTCGCTCAATTGGTGGATCGCCAGTGCCACGTCGCGGTGTTCGCCGGTGAGGTCGTTGGACAGGTTGAGCAACAGGGTGCGGACGGAGGAGAAGGTTTCGTAGCTGTTGAGGACGAGGGTTTCGGTGGGGAGGTTGGGGGTGACGGTATAAAGGTTAACCATGGATCGTCTCCGAGCAGGAGCCGCAACCGACCGCTACTAAACGGGGGTGGCAGCTGTACGCAGGTTAGTAGACCGGGAGACGCAACCGGCGCGCTCAAGAGCGCCCTCCGTACAGCCACCATCAAATTCAGGAAGGTCCTGATCGACGATTTTGCTGTACGTCTCAACACGGGCTACTAAACCCGACCACTGAGAATTCAGCGGCCCGAGAACCTTAAGAGAAGCCCATCCAGACGCACAAGCCAGCGGATTCTGGAGTACCTGTAGGCAACGTTACAAGGCTTAACCCCTATAGCCAGACCCTTCCTACACCCCCTGTAAGAAGGATCGACATCAATCACGCGTTTTCCAGCAGGTTATGCAACTCCACAAACTGCTGCGTCAGCTTATGCCGTGGGTCCAGGTGGATCAGCGGCTTGCTCTCCTGGTGCGACTCACGCATGCGCACGGAGCTGGCCAGGTACACCGGCAATACCGGCAACCCTTCGGCAATCAATTCGTCCAGCATCTGCTGCGGCAAACTCGCGCGGGCCTGGAACTGGTTGACCACGATGCCTTCCACTTCGAGGCCTTCGTTGTGGTCTTCCTTCAATTCTTCGATTTCCGCCAGCAGGCCATACAGGGCCTGGCGCGAGAAACTGTCGCAATCGAAGGGGATCAGCACGCGATCAGCAGCAATCAGCGCCGAAACCGCATAAAAATTCAGGGCTGGCGGTGTATCCAGGTAGATCCGGTCGTAATCCTCGCTCAATTCATCCAGCAGCTTTCGCAGCTTGTTGATCTTGTGCTTGGCCTCAAGCTTGGGCTGCAGGTCGGCCAACTCCGGGGTCGCGGTGATGACGTGCAGGTTGTCGAACGGGGTTTCGTAGATATCCACCTTGTTCTTCTTGGAAAACGGCCCGGAAGACAGGGTTTGCTTGAAAAAATCCGCGATACCCATGGGGATATCGTCGCCGGTCAGCCCGGTGAGGTACTGGGTTGAGTTGGCCTGCGCATCGAGGTCCACCAACAGGGTTCGATAGCCTTCACTGGCGCTGACTGCCGCCAGGTTGCAGGCAATGCTGGACTTGCCAACCCCGCCTTTTTGATTGAACACCACACGCCGCATGGAAAAACCTCCGTGTATCAATGAATGTCCGAGTGTAGAGGGCAAAAGCGCCTGTTAGCTACCTCGTTCATCCATGCACTGCTGCATCACGGGCGATGGGCGATCTGTCTGTCATACGCAGCCGACAGATTAAAAAGAACGGTCCGACAATCCAATCAGTCCCCTGGTAAAGGACAATCTGTAATTCCTTTCCACTATTTTGTAATCAACCGTGCACAAATCTTTACCAAAGTTTGCTAGAACCCCACGGCACCGGGATAATGCGCGCCATTCGGCTATTGCTCCCTGTCCCGGTATTCGGGGCCAAAAGTCGCACATGGAAGCCCGCAGGGGCGGGATAACTTCTCAGTGATCAACTTCAACATCGCCCAATGGCGCGCCTGGGCCCCAGGGCTCGATAGCGTGGACGACTGGCACGCCTGGTGCCAAGCCCCGGTGTTGCTGCCTGCCAGCGATGCCTGCCCTGATGTGTCGTTCCTGCCGGCCATGCAGCGCCGCCGCCTGAGCCGCCTGGCGCGCATGGCGTTCAGCGTGGGCTGGCCACTGGCCGAGGGTTTGCAGGACCTGCCGCTGGTGTTTGTCTCCCGGCATGGCGAGACCCCGCGCACCCTCGACATCCTCAGTGACCTGGCCAACGACCAGCCGCTGTCGCCGACCCAGTTCAGCCTGTCAGTGCACAACGCAGTGATTGGCCTATGGTCGATCCTGCGCAATGAAACCAGCGAAATGACCGCCCTCGCCGCCGCGGGTGATGGCCTGGAACACGGCATGCTCGAAGCCGCCGCCCTGCTCAACGAAGGTGCCCCAGCCGTATTGCTGGTGATCACCGAAGAACAGCCGCCCGAGGCCTACGCCAGCTGGATTGTCGACGTGCCGTTCCCCTACGCCCTTGGCCTGCTGCTGACGCCGGGCGACGAGTGGCAGTTGGAACTGAGCAGCGGCACTGTCCAACCCACTCAAACCCAGTGGCCCCACGCCCTGAACCTGCTGCGCACCCTGCTCACCGAACAGGTCGCCTGCCAACATGCCTGGAAGAACCGTGTATGGAATTGGCAACGCAAGCCCTGAACGAAAAACCACGGGACGCCTACTACTGGCGTCTGTTCGCCACCGCCGCCAGCTTCGCGCTGTTCGGCTTCGGCGGCCTGTGCCTGCGTTTGCTGGTATTCCCGTTGCTCAGTTGCCTGCCAGGGGACGCTGTAAAACACCGCAGCCGCGCCCGCCACACCATCAGTTGGCTGTTCTGGTTCTTTATTCGCCTGATGCAGCGCGCAGGCGTGCTCACCTACAGCGTCGAAGGCGCGGAAAACCTCGGCCGCCCAGGCCAGATGATCATCGCCAACCACCCATCGTTGATCGACGTGGTGTTCCTGATCGGCCTGGTGCGCCAGGCCAACTGCGTGGTCAAGCAGAGCCTGTGGCAGAACCCCTTCACCCGTGGGCCGGTGCGCGACGCGGGCTATATCAGCAATGACGGCAGTGCCGAGATGCTCGATGCGGCGGCAGATGCCCTGCGCAGCGGCCAGACCCTGATCATCTTTCCCGAAGGCACCCGCACCACACCCGGCGCGGCGCCTGCCTTTCATCGCGGCGGCGCCGCCATTGCGCTGCGCGGTGCGACAATCATCACCCCCGTGGTGATCAAGGTCAGCCCTACCACGCTGACCAAGGCCGAACCCTGGTATCGCATCCCAAAATGCCGCGTGCACTTCAGTTTGCGGGTGGGTGCCGATATAGAACCACAGGCGTTCGCATCAATGGGCCCCGCGCCCCAGGCCTCACGCAAGCTCAACGATTACCTGCACCACTATTTTATTAAGGAGCTCGCCGAAGATGAGCGACCAACACCGCCTTGAGCACGACATAAAGACGCTGATCATCGAGGCCCTGGGCCTGGAAGACATCAGCGTCGACGACATCGGCAGCGAGCAGACCCTGTTCGGCGAAGGCCTCGGCCTGGATTCGGTAGACGCCCTGGAATTGGGCCTGGCGATCCAGAAAAAGTACGGTATCAAGATCGATGCCGACGCCAAGGACACCCGCAATCACTTCAACAACGTGGCCAGCCTTGCGGCGTTCGTCACGGCCAGACAGGCAGCTTGAGACCGGACCATGCAAACTCGTGACGATATTTTCAACACCTTGCGCGACGCCTTGGTGGAACTGTTTGAACTGCCGCCGGAACGCGTCACCCTTGACGCCAACCTGTACCAGGACCTGGAAATCGACAGCATCGACGCCGTCGACTTGATCGACCACATCAAGCGCCAGACTGGCAAGAAGATCGCCGCCGAAGAATTCAAGGCCGTGCGCACCGTCAACGACGTGGTTGAGGCGGTGTACCGTCTGGTCCAGCCTGCCGCATGAGTCGGCTGATCGGCCTTGGCCTGTTGTTGGCGGGGCTGCTGTACCCCTTTGCGGTGTATTACGGCACCGAACACTTCGCCCCGTGGCAATTCGGCCTGCTGCTCGGCAGTTTGTGGCTGCTGCGCGCTCTGACCGGTGCGCGACGCCCCGGCAGCCGCTGGATGGCAGTGGCGGTAATCGTTTTCTGCCTGCTACTGGCCTGGTTCGACAACCCGCACTTGCTGCGCTGGTACCCGAGCCTGGTCAGCGGGTTCATGCTGGCGTTGTTTGGCTTGAGCCTCAAATACGGCCCGCCGGTGGTCGAGCGCCTGGCGCGCATGACCGATCCGGTGCTGCCCCCGCATGCCATTGTGTATACCCGCCAGGTCACCGTGGTGTGGAGCGTGTTTTTTCTGTGTAATGGCCTGCTCGCCGCCGCCCTCACCCTGTGGGCGCCGCTGAGCTGGTGGACGTTGTACAACGGCTTGATCGCCTACGGGCTGATGGGGCTGTTGTTTGCCGTGGAATGGCTGGTACGACAAAGGGTTCGAGGCCGCGTATGAATGGGTTGAAACTTGAGCACTTGTTGCTTGAGCCGCTGGAACAGCGTCCGGTCACCACCGAACCTGCAATGAATCATGCCCAGTTGTGGGAACAGTCCCTGAGCCTGGCCGCAGGCCTGCAAGCGCGCGGCATCCAGCGCCTGGCCGTTTACTTGGAAGATGCCGGCCTGCTGGCGATTGCCCTGCTGGGCGCCTGGCGCGCCGGGGTCAGCGTATTGCTGCCCGCCGACTTGCAACCGCAGACCCGCCAACGCTGGGATGAAGCCGTCGATGCCTGGCTGACCGAGGCCACAGACCTGGACGCGCTGTACCAGGCGCCACTGAGCGCTGCGGCACTTGATCTCGACGCTTGCCAACTGAGCCTGTGCACGTCCGGTTCCAGCGGCGAACCCAAGCGCATCGACAAGACGCTGCGCCAACTGGCTAACGAAGTCGAGGCGCTGGAAACCCTGTGGGGCCCGGACCTTAAAGACGCCTGCATCATCGGCAGCGTGGCCACTCAGCACATCTACGGCTTGCTGTTCCGCGTGCTCTGGCCGCTGTGCGCCGGGCGCACCTTCGTACGCAAGCAACTGGCCTTCCCTGAGGACTTGCAGCGCGCCAGCCGCGAGCAGGCCCGGTTCGCCTGGGTCGCCAGCCCGGCGTTGCTCAAACGCATGGGCGACAACCTCGACTGGCCGGCACTGAGCCAGGTGTCACGGGTGTTTTCCTCCGGCGGCGCGTTGCCGGTGGAAGCCGCCGGCAGCCTTTATGACCGCTTGCAGCAGTGGCCCACGGAAATCCTCGGCAGCTCGGAAACCGGCGGCATTGCGTGGCGCCAGGGTGCACAGCCTTGGCAACCGTTTGCCGACGTGCTCCTGAGCCAGGACGCCGACGGCGCCCTGCGCATCGCTTCACCCTATCTGCCTGAAGGGCACGTCGAACAAACCGCCGACGCTGCGCGTATCCATGCCGATGGCCGTTTCGAGTTGCTCGGGCGCCTGGATCGCATCGTCAAGCTGGAAGAAAAACGCATCTCCCTGCCCATGCTCGAACACGCACTGATGACCCACCCGTGGGTCGCGGAAACGCGTCTGGGTGTGGTGCAGGAAAACCGCGCGTCCCTTGGCGCGCTGGTAGTTTTGAGTGCCGAAGGCCTGCATGCCTTGCGCAATCAGGGCCGACGCACGCTCACCCAAACCCTGCGCCAACACTTGAGCCAACATTGCGAAGCCCTGGCGCTGCCGCGTCGCTGGCGTTTGCTGAGACAGTTGCCGCTGAACAGCCAAGGCAAACTGCCCCAGGCGCAGGTCGAAGCGCTCTTGTTGGCATCACGACCGAAAGCCCCGGAAGTACTGGAGCAGGTCGAAGCCGATGGCGAATGGACCTTGCAACTGAGCGTCCCGCCAGACCTGGCCTACTTCAGCGGGCACTTCCCGGCCACCCCAGTATTGCCGGGCGTGGTGCAGGTGGAATGGGCGTTCAACCTGGGCCAGCAACTGCTCGATTTACCGGCAACGTTTGCCGGGATGGAAGTGCTCAAGTTCCAGCAACTGGTGCGGCCAGGCGATGCGATCGAACTGCACCTGCGGTTTGATGCGGAACGCGGCAAGCTGTACTTCGCCTATCGCAACGGTGTGGCGGCCTGCTCCAGCGGCCGGATTTTGCTGGAGGCCGCGCATGCATAACCCCTGCGCCCTGATCCCGGTCTACAACCACGAAGCCGCCGTGCCCGCCGTGGTCCGCAGCCTGTTGAACAGTGGCCTGCCCTGCCTGCTGGTGGACGATGGCAGCAGCCCGGCCTGCGCCGCCGTGCTGGCGCAACTGGCCACCTTGGAAAACGTCACCCTGCTGACCCTGCCCACTAACCAGGGCAAAGGCGGTGCCGTGATGGCCGGTTTCCGCGAGGCCGCACGCCTGGGCTTCAGCCACGCCCTGCAAGTCGACGCCGACGGCCAGCACGACCTGCGCGAGGTCGAGACCTTCCTCGACACCTCACGCCGGCACCCCGATGCGATTATCTGCGGCTACCCCGAGTACGACGACAGCGTGCCCAAAGGCCGCCTGTACGCGCGCTACCTGACCCACGTGTGGGTGTGGATCAACACGCTGTCGCTGCAGATCCGCGACTCGATGTGCGGCTTTCGCGTGTACCCGCTGGCGCCGGTGCTGGCGCTGATGGACTCGGCCTACATCGGAACACGCATGGATTTCGACTCCGACATCCTGGTGCGCCTGGCCTGGCGCAACCAGCCGATGCGCTGGTTGCCGACCCAGGTGCATTACCCCGCTGACGGCCTGTCGCACTTCCGTCTGTTCCGCGACAACGTACGCATCTCGGCCATGCACACTCGGTTGTTCTTCGGCATGTTGGTGCGCGCGCCGATGATCCTGTGGCGACGGTGGCAGGCATGAGCGACAGCGGCAAACACTGGGCCGACCGCGAGGAACGCGGCAGCTATTGGCTGATGAAACTCACCGCCTTCGCCGCCAAGGTCCTTGGCCGCCGCCTGTTGAGCCCGGTGCTGTACGGCATCGTGTTGTACTTCTTCCTGTTCGGTCGCACCGCGCGCCGCAGCGCCTGGCAGTACCAGCAGCGCCTGGCCGACTGGAGCGGGCGCGATGAGCTGCGCCCCAGCCACTGGAAAGTCTTCGGCCAGTTCATGGCGTTTGCCGACTCGCTGCTCGACAAACTCGACGTGTGGAACGGCAAGCTGCGCCTGGAGCAGATCGAGATCAACGACCCGGCGCAATTGCGCGGGCAACTGCGCGGCGAGCGCGGGCAGATGCTGGTGGGCGCGCACCTGGGCAACCTCGAAGTGTGTCGCGCCCTTGCCGAAATAGGCGAGCAGGTCACGATGAATGTGCTGGTGCACACCAAGCACGCCGAGCAATTCAACCGCCTGCTGGGCGAAGCCGGGGCCACCCATTTGCGCCTGATCCAGGTCAGCGAGTTGGACCCGGCCACCATGCTGCTGCTCAGCCAGCGCCTGGACGACGGTGAATGGCTGGCCATCGCCGGCGACCGCGTGCCACTGCACGGCGGGCGTACGGTGCGCGTGGATTTCCTCGGCCATGACGCCGCCTTCCCCCAAGGCCCGTGGCTGCTGGCCGGCCTGCTCAAATGCCCGGTAAACCTGCTGATGTGCCTCAAGCACAACGGCCGCTATCGCCTGAGCATTGAGCCTTTCGCTGAATTGATCGAATGGAAACGCAACACCCGCGAGCAGGTCATAGCCCTGTGGACCGCGCGCTACGCGGCACGCCTGGGCCAGTTCTGCCTGGAAGCGCCCCAACAATGGTTCAACTTTTACCCTTTCTGGAAGACCGATGACGACGCATCTTGAGCCGGTAACCTTTGGCGAACGCGCTTTGCGCATCGAAGACGTACTGGCCCTGGCCAACCGTCAGGCGCCGACCCAATTGCAGGACGATGCCGCCTATCGCCAGCGCATCGCCAAGGGCGCGCAGTTCCTCGACTCGCTGCTGGACAAGGAAGGCGTGATCTACGGCGTGACCACCGGCTACGGCGACTCGTGCGTGGTGGCGGTGCCGTTGCAGCACGTCGAAGCGCTGCCGCGTCATCTGTACACCTTCCACGGTTGTGGCTTGGGCAAGTTGCTCGACGCCCAGGCCACCCGCGCCGTGCTGGCGGCGCGATTGCAGTCGCTCTGTCACGGCGTGTCCGGGGTGCGCGTGGAATTGCTGGAGCGTCTGCAGGCGTTCCTTGAACACGACGTGCTGCCGCTGATCCCGGAAGAAGGCTCGGTAGGCGCCAGCGGTGACCTGACGCCTCTGTCCTACGTAGCCGCGACCCTGTCCGGCGAACGCGAAGTGATGTTCCGTGGCGAACGCCGCCAAGCCGCCGACGTGCACCGCGAGCTGGGCTGGGAACCGCTGGTGCTGCGCCCCAAGGAAGCCCTGGCCTTGATGAACGGCACCGCCGTGATGACCGGCCTGGCCTGCCTGGCTTTCGCCCGCGCCGACTACCTGCTGCAACTGGCCACGCGCATCACCGCGCTGAACGTGGTGGCGCTGCAAGGCAACCCGGAACACTTCGACGAGCGACTGTTCGCCGCCAAGCCGCACCCTGGGCAGATGCAAGTCGCCGCCTGGCTGCGCAAGGACCTGGCCATCGACGCGCCGACCGCGCCGTTGCATCGCCTGCAGGACCGTTACTCGCTGCGCTGCGCGCCCCACGTACTCGGCGTGTTGGCCGACAGCCTGAACTGGCTGCGCTCGTTCATCGAGATCGAGCTGAACAGCGCCAACGACAACCCGATCATCGACGCAGAGGAAGAACGCGTGCTGCACGGTGGGCATTTCTACGGCGGGCACATCGCCTTCGCCATGGACAGCCTCAAGACCCTCGTGGCCAACGTCGCTGACCTGCTCGACCGCCAGCTCGCGTTGCTGGTGGATGTGCGCTACAACCACGGCCTGCCGAGCAACCTGTCCGGCGCGCCAGCCGACCGCGCCATGATCAACCACGGCTTCAAGGCCGTGCAGATCGGCACCAGCGCCTGGACCGCCGAAGCCTTGAAAAATACGATGCCGGCCAGCGTGTTCTCGCGCTCCACCGAGTGCCACAACCAGGACAAAGTGAGCATGGGCACCATCGCCGCCCGCGATGCGATCCGTGTACTGGAGCTGACCGAGCAGATCGCCGCTGCCACGCTGCTCGCCGCCAACCAAGGCGTGTGGCTGCGCGCCCAGGCCGAAGATGCACGCCCATTGCCGCCCGCGCTGGCCACGATGCACGAAGAGCTGGCCAAGGACTTCCCACCTGTCATCGAAGACCGCGCCCTCGAAGGCGAACTGCGCCTGTGCCTGCAACGCATTGCCGAGCAACACTGGAGGCTGCATGCGTAGCCAGGGCGTGCTGCATTGCGACACTGAAATCCTCGTGCCGTTTTTTGACGTCGACACCATGAACGTGGTGTGGCACGGGCATTACGTGAAGTACCTGGAGGTCGCGCGCTGCGCGTTGCTGGACAAGATCGGTCACAACTACACCGCGATGCTCGAATCCGGCTACGCCTGGCCGGTGATCGACATGCAGCTGCGCTACGTGCGCGGCGCGGTGTTCGGCCAGACCCTCAACGTGCGCGCCAGCCTGGTGGAGTGGGAGAACCGTTTGAAGGTCAATTACCTGATCACCGACCGAGACAGTGGCGAACGGCTGACCCGCGCCAGCACCGTGCAAGTGGCGGTGGAAATCGCCAGTCGCGAGATGCAGTTGGCCTCGCCCAAAGTATTCACTGACGACGTCGAAAAGGCCCTGTCATGAAATGGATCACCTTTCTGGGTGCGCTGCTGCTGTCGCTGCATGCCTACGCCTTCGATCTGCAACAGCTCAGCGAGCAGTTGGCCAAACCCTCGGTGATCCACGGCAGCTTCACCCAGGAAAAACACCTGCGCGCGCTGCCCCAGCCCTTGGTCAGCAAAGGCACCTTTGTGCTGGCGAAAGACCACGGCCTGCTGTGGCTGCTGAAAACCCCATTGCAACAGGACTACCGCATCAGCGCCCAGGGCATCGCCCGCCGTGACGCCAATGGCTGGCAACTGCTGCCGAACAAGAGTGCCGGCGCCGAGCAGAATCGCCTGTTCCTCGCCGTACTCCAGGGCGACAGCAGCGGCTTGCAGCGTGACTTCGAATTGCAGCTGCAAGGCGAGGCGAAGCAATGGAAGCTCACGCTGATCCCGCGCTCACTGTTGCTCAAGCAGGTGTTCACCCAGATCAACATCGACGGCGGCGACTTGGTGCAGACCATCGAACTGCTGGAAACCCAAGGCGACAGTACCGTTTTGCGCATGCAGGACAGCACGGCCAGCCAACCCCCGAGCGAAGTGGAGCAACACGACTTTGCCCAGTGAGCGCTTATTGCCACGCCTGTTCCTGATCCTGCTGGTGGCCGTGCTGGCCCTGGCTGGCTGGCAGTGGCGTCATGGCGCGCCGTTGTCGGCCAACCTGATGGAACTGGTGCCGGGCAACACGCCGGACGCCTTGGAACAGCAAGCCGAACAGCGCATGCAGGAACCGCTGAACCGCGAGATGCTGGTACTGGTCGGCCATGCCGATCGTCAGCAAGCCGTGGCTGTGGCGCAACAGTTAGGCGAGCGCTGGCAGGCCAGCGGGCTGTTTGAAAAAGTGCAGTGGAACCTGCAAGCCGACCTGCCGGCGCTGCGTGAGCAATTGCTGCGTGGGCGCCTGGCGATGCTCTCGGCCAAGGACCGCGAGCAACTGATCGAACAGCCCGACGCGTTTATCCAACAGCGCGTGCAAGCGCTGTTCGATCCCTTCACCGGGTTCAGCCTGGTGCCGAGCCAGGACGACTGGCTGGGCCTCACCGGGCGCATCCAGAACAGCCAGCCGCAGCACGGCTCGGTGCAGCTGGATATCGGCAGCGGCGCGTTGATCGCCGACGCCGACGGCAAGAGCTGGGTGCTGCTGCGTGCGCGCACCAACGGCAATGCCTTCGACATGAAACTGCCGCTGCAAGTGGCGGATTTGCTCCAGGCCAGTCGCGAGCAAGCCAGCGAACACGGCGCACAATTACTCGCCGCCAGCGGCTTGCTCTACGCCGCCAATGGTCAGCAGCAAGCCACGCGGGAAATCACCTGGGTCGGCGGCGGCGCAACCGTCGGCATCCTGTTGTTGCTGTTGCTCGCCTTCCGACGCTGGCGGGTGTTGCTGGCCTTTGTGCCGGTGCTGGTGGGCATGCTGTTTGGCGCGGTGGCCTGTGTGGCGCTGTTCGGCCATATGCATGTAATGACGCTGGTGCTGGGTTCCAGCCTGATCGGCGTGGCGGTGGATTACCCGCTGCACTACCTGTCGAAAAGCTGGAGCATGAACCCGTGGCGCAGCTGGCCGGCGCTTCGCATCACCTTGCCGGGGTTGAGCCTGAGCCTGGCGACCAGTTGCATCGGCTACCTGGCGCTGGCCTGGACGCCGTTCCCGGCCTTGACGCAAATCGCCATCTTCTCCGCCGCCGGCCTGGTCGGTGCCTACCTGTCCGCCGTGTGCCTGTTGCCGGCGCTGCTCAAGGGCGTCGAGTTGCGCCCGGCACAATGGCCGCTGCGCATCGCGCAATGCCTGTGGTTGGTGCGCGAATCGCTGCTCAAGCGCGTGCCGAGCCCGGTACTGCTAGCACTGGTGTTGTTGTTTTGCGCCGGTGGCCTGTGGCACCTGAACAGCAAAAACGATATCCGCCAATGGATCGGCGCACCACCGCAGTTGCTGCAAGAGGCGCAGGCCGTGGCGCGGATTACCGGGTTCCAGCCCACCAGCCAGTTCTTCCTGGTGCGGGCGGACAACCAGCAGCAGCTGCTGGAGCGTCAGAGCGCGTTGGCGCAGCGCCTCGATCAGTTGGTGAACATGGACAAGCTCCAGGGCTACCTGGCGCTCAATCAACTGGTCAGCCAGCCTGCCGAACAGCAACAACTGCGTGATGCGCTGAACAACCTGGCGCAACACTGGCAGCCGCTGCTGGACCTCGGCGTGCCCGCCAGCGCCCTGCAAGCCGAAGTCGCGCACCTGCAAGCGCTGCCCACCCAAGACATCGATGCCGCGCTGGCCGGCCCCATGGCCGAGCCTTGGCGCACGCTGTGGCTCGGCAAGGTCGAGGGCGGCGTGGCGGCCATGGTCAGCCTGCAAGGCTTGAACAACCCCGCCTTGCTGCGTGTGCAGGCGCTGGATTTGCCGGGCGTGCAATTGGTCGACCGATTGGGCGACTTGAACCGGGTGTTCGCCGACACGCAGATCAGCGCCGCTGAATTGAAGTTGATGTCTTGCGTGCTGATCGTGTTGCTGCTGATCCTGCCGTTCGGTTTCGGCGGGGCCTTGCGCATCGTCGCCTTGCCACTGCTGGCAGCCCTGTGCAGCCTGGCCAGCCTCGGTTGGCTCGGCCAGCCGCTGACGCTATTCAGCCTGTTCGGCCTGCTGTTGGTCACGGCCATCAGCGTCGACTACGCGATCCTGATGCGCGAGCAAATCGGCGGTCCTGCGGTCAGTCTCTTGGGGACCTTGTTGGCAGCGCTGACGACCTGGTTGTCGTTTGGGCTGCTGGCGGTGTCCAGTACACCGGCGGTGAGCAATTTCGGCTTATCGGTCAGCCTGGGCCTGGCATTCAGCTTTATGCTGGCACCCTGGGCCGGGCAACAGAAACACGCCTTATGAATGTGATTATCGCCAATGTGGCAAGGAGCCCTCGTGCCCACAGTTGAAATGGAACGTCGCCAGGTGGTGGTGATCGGTGCCGGTCCGTCCGGGGCCATCGCCGCCGCGCTGTTAAAGCGCAAAGGGCATGATGTATTGATCATCGAGCGCCAGCATTTCCCGCGCTTCTCGATTGGCGAAAGCCTGCTGTCCCACTGCATCGACTTCATTGAAGAAGCCGGCATGCTCGACGCTGTGCAGGCCGCTGGGTTCCAGGTGAAAACGGGCGCCGCGTTCGCCTGGGGCGAGCGCTACAGCGCATTTGATTTCAGTGACACCTTCAGCAACGGCAAGCCGACCACCTTCCAGGTGCAGCGCGGCGAGTTCGACAAGTTGCTGGCCGATCAAGCCGCGCTGCAAGGCGTGGAGATCCGCTACGGCGAGACCATCGTCGGCGTGGACTTCCAGGGCGAATCCCGTTACCTGCACGTACGCCGTGAGAACGGCAGCGAGTACCACCTCAAGGCCAAATTCGTGCTGGATGCCAGCGGCTACGGCCGGGTGTTGCCGCGCCTGCTGGACCTGGATCTGCCGTCTGACTTTCCCGTGCGCCAGGCGGTGTTCACGCACGTCGAAGACCGCATCGAACATCAAGGCTTTGATCGCAGCAAGATTCTGGTGACCACCCATCCCACCCAGCGTGATATCTGGTTCTGGACCATTCCGTTCAGCAACGGGCGTTGCTCGGTGGGCGTGGTCGCGGCCAAAGAGCATTTCGACGGCCGCGATAGTGACCTCGACGCCTGCCTGCGCGGCTTTATCAATGAAACCCCAAGCCTTGCCGGCGTGCTGCAAAACGCCGTGTGGGATACCCCGGCGCGCACCCTCGGCGGCTACGCGGCCAACGTCAAAACCCTGCACGGGCCGGGCTTTGCCTTGCTGGGCAATGCGGCGGAATTCCTCGACCCGGTGTTTTCTTCCGGGGTGACCATCGCCATGCGTTCGGCGAGCATGGCAGCCGCTGTGTTGCACCGTCAGCTCAAGGGCGAAACCGTCGACTGGGAAAGCGAGTTCGCCGTGCCCTTGAAACGCGGCGTGGACACCTTCCGCTGTTACGTCGAGGGCTGGTATGCCGGGACGTTCCAGGATGTGATCTATCACCCGGACAGCTCGCCGGAGATTCGCCGGATGATCTGCTCGATCCTCGCCGGCTACGCGTGGGATGAGCGCAACCCGTTTGTCAGCGAGCCCAAGCGGCGGTTGCGGATGTTGTCGGAGATTTGTGCGAGTGAGCCGGTATGACTAGCCAGTACCTGAGTAAAAACTACGTCGAGGAAACCAAGTTCGGCTTCTGGTTCCTGCGCAGCCACACCTGGCAGCACCATGTGCTGCGCGTGGCGATCAACGACCTGCGCAGCCTGTTTACCGACCCCTTGCCAGAGGCGCCGGTATTGCTCGACGCCGGTTGTGGCCAGGGCAAGTCGTTCCAGTACTTGCAGCAGGTGTTCGCCCCCGAGCGCCTGATCGGCCTGGATGCCGACCCGCACAGCCTGGAGCTGAGCCGTGAAGAAGCCCAGCGCCAAGGCTTGGCCATCGAGCTGATCGGCAGCGACTGCGCCACCTTGCAAGTGCCGGACGCCAGCGTCGATATCCTGTTCTGCCACCAGACCTTCCACCATCTGGTCGAGCAGCACCGTGCGCTCAAAGAGTTCTACCGTGTGCTCAAGCCGGGCGGTTATCTGCTGTTTGCCGAATCCACCGAAGCCTATATCGACACCTGGGTGATCCGCTGGCTGTTCCGCCACCCGATGCATGTGCAGAAAAGCGCCGAAGAGTACCTGGAGATGCTCCGCGAGCAGGGCTTTGAATTTGGCCCGCAGAACGTCTCGTACCCGTACTTGTGGTGGAGCCGTTCCAGCGATTTCGGCCTGCTGGAACGTTGGGGCCTGCGCAAGGCGCCGCCGGTGGGCCAGCGCGAGGAAACATTGGTCAACTGCGTGGCACGCAAACCGCTGACGAGTGCCGCCCCATGATGCGCATGCTGTTGATCGGCTGCCTGTTGCTGCTGAGCGCCTGCGCCAGCCAACCGCCGCTGCCGGAGAAAACCCCGACCCTGGCCTTGCCGCTGCAATTGCATGTGCAGCGTCTGGCCGACGGGCAGAGCCAGGACTGGCTGCTGGTGATCCAGCGCGAAAGCGGCGGTATTCGCTGGTCGATGATGGACCCGCTGGGCATCCCACAGGCCCGACAAAAACTGATCGATGGCGAGTGGCAGGCCGACGGTTTGCTGCCGCCCAATCCCCAGGCGCGCGAGCTGTTTGCCGCGTTGCTGTTTGCACTGGCGTCGGCGGATGACCTGCGCGCGCTCTACCCGACCGCGCAAGCCATGGACCTGACGCGCACCCTGCCGGGGCATTGGCAGATCGTGTATCAATCGTCCGAGGTCTTCAGCGTGAACATGACCGGCCAGCCGTTGAGCTATCGCATCACGCCGCTCGGGGCCGCCCGATGAGCGCCTACCTCAACGCCCTTGGCGTGATCTGCGCCCTAGGCCGAGGCCAGGATGAAGTCAGCCGCAGCCTGTTTGCCGGCGACTGCTCCGGTATGCGCGCCGAAAGCGGCTGGGTGCCGGAACGCGTGTTGCCAGTGGCCGGTGTGCACGGCGAGTTGGCGACCATCCCCGCCGAACTGGGCCAGCAAAGCAGCCGCAATAACCAGTTGCTGCTGGAAGCGGCATTGCAGATTGAGGGCGATATCCGCCAGGCGATCCACACCTACGGCGCATCACGCGTCGGCGTTGTGCTCGGCACCAGCACCTCGGGCATCGACGAGGCCAGTCGGGGCATCGCGCACTTTCTGCGGGAACACCAGTTCCCCGGCGACTACGACTACCAGCAGCAGGAACTCAGCGCCCCGGCGAATTTCCTCGCCGACTGGCTGCAACTGAGCGGCCCGGCCTATGTGATCTCCACCGCCTGCACCTCCAGCGCCCGCGCCTTGATGAGTGCCCAGCGCCTGCTGGACCTGGGTGTGTGCGATGCGGTGATCTGCGGCGGCGTCGACAGCCTGTGCAAGCTGACCCTCAACGGTTTCAGCTCATTGGAAGCGGTGTCGAACGAGCGCTGCAATCCGTTCTCGGTAAACCGCAACGGCATCAACATCGGCGAAGCGGCCGTGCTGTTCCTGATGAGCAAGGAACCCGCGCCCATCGCCCTGTTGGGCAGCGGTGCCAGTTGCGACGCTCACCATATCTCCGCGCCCGAGCCCACCGGCAAAGGCGCGTTGCAGTCGATGCGCAAGGCCTTGGCCAGCGCCCGATTGCAGCCTGAGCAGATCGGCTACCTGAACCTGCACGGCACCGCCACCCAACATAACGACGCCATGGAAAGCCTGGCCGTCGCCAGCCTGTTCCCGCACGGCTTGGCCTGCTCATCGACCAAACCCATGAGCGGTCACACCCTGGGCGCAGCCGGGGCGCTGGAAGCGGCGTTCTGTTGGTTGAGCCTGGCTCACAACCGTGTCCCGCCCCACGTGTGGGACGGCCAGGCCGACCCGGCCCTGCCCGCCTTGCAGTGGGCGCAGGCCTCGGAAACCCTGGGAAAGCGCTGCCTGATGAGCAATTCATTTGCCTTCGGCGGCAATAACGTCAGCCTGATTATCGGAGAGGCCCCATGATTGCTTGGCCACTCGCTGAACTGCTGCCCCATGCGGGCGACATGATCCTGATCGACCAGGTGCTGTCGTTCGATGAAGAGCAGATCCACACCCGCGTCAGCGTCAAACCCGGCGGCCTGTTCAACCGCCCGGACGGCAGCCTGCCGGCCTGGGTCGGCATCGAGTTGATGGCGCAAAGCGTCGCCGCCTACGCCGGTTGCCGCGCGCGCCAGAAAGGCGAAGCGGTGGAACTGGGCTTCCTGCTCGGCACACGTAAGTTCGAGTGCAACGTGGAGTACTTCCCGGCGGGCGCCGAGCTGAAGATCCACGGCCTGCGTTCCCTGGAAGACGACAACGGCATGGGTGTGTTCGAATGCCACCTGACCGGCAACGGGATCCAGGCCAGCGCCCGCTTGAATGTATTTCGACCGCCCCAGGCGGCCAACTATTTAGATGAATCGAAGGACGTAACGCCATGACTGAATCCGTACTGGTCACCGGCTCCAGCCGTGGCATCGGCCGCGCCATCGCCCTGCGCCTGGCCCAGGCCGGGCATGACATCGTGCTGCATTGTCGCAGCGGTCGTAGCGACGCCGAGGCGGTACAGGCCGAGGTTGAAGCCCTGGGCCGCAAGGCGCGGGTGCTGCAATTCGATGTGGCGGATCGGGCTGCGTGCAAGGCAATCCTCGACGCTGACGTCGAGCAACACGGCGCTTATTACGGCGTGGTGCTCAATGCCGGCCTGACCCGTGACGGCGCCTTCCCGGCCTTGTCGGAAGACGATTGGGACGTGGTGATGCGCACCAACCTTGACGGTTTCTACAACGTGCTGCACCCGGTGATGATGCCGATGATTCGTCGTCGCGCGGCTGGGCGCATCGTGTGCATCACCTCGGTTTCCGGCCTGATCGGCAACCGTGGCCAGGTCAACTACAGCGCCTCCAAAGCCGGCTTGATCGGTGCGGCCAAGGCCCTGGCCATTGAGCTGGGCAAGCGCAAGATCACCGTCAACTGCGTCGCCCCCGGCTTGATCGACACCGCCATGCTGGATGAAAACGTGCCGGTGGAAGAACTGATGAAGATGATTCCCGCGCAGCGCATGGGCACGCCGGAAGAGGTGGCCGGTGCGGTGAACTTCCTGATGTCGGCCGAAGCCGGTTACATCACGCGCCAGGTCTTGGCCGTGAATGGAGGCCTGTGCTGATGAAACGCGTCGTAGTGACCGGCATGGCCGGCATGACTTCCCTGGGCGGCGATTGGGCGACCATTTCCGCCAACTTCCGCGCCAACCGCAGCGGCATCCGGCGCATGGATGAGTGGGACCGCTTTACCGAACTGAACACGCGCCTGGCCGGCCCGATCGACGATTTTGTCGTGCCCGCGCACTGGACGCGCAAGCAACTGCGCAGCATGGGCCGGGTGTCGCGCCTGGCAGTGTGGGCGGCCGAGCAGGCGTTGCAGGACGCGGGCTTGCTCGGCGATGAGTCGATCAAGGACGGGCGCATGGGCGTGGCTTGCGGCTCGTCTACCGGCAGCACTGACGAGATCAAGGCGTTCGGCAACATGCTGCTGAACTCGGTGGCCGAGGGGCTGAATGCCAACTCCTATGTGCGCATGATGCCGCACACTACGGCGGCGAATATCAGCATCTTCTTTGGCCTGACCGGGCGGCTGATCCCTACATCAAGCGCTTGCACCAGCGGCAGCCAGGGCATTGGTTATGCCTATGAGGCGATCAAGTTCGGCCGTCTGCCGCTGATGCTCGCCGGTGGCGCCGAAGAACTGTGCCCCACCGAAGCCATGGTGTTTGACGCGCTCTACGCCACCAGCCTGAAAAACGACGCGCCGCAGACCAGCCCACGCCCCTACGACAGCGGCCGCGACGGCCTGGTGATCGGCGAAGGCGGCGGCATGCTGGTGCTTGAAGAACTGGAACACGCGTTGGCCCGTGGTGCGCATATCCACGCCGAGCTGGTCGGTTTTGGCAGCAATGCCGACGGCCAGCACACCACCCGCCCGGAACAGAAAACCATGCGCCGCGCCATGGAACTGGCGCTGGAAGATGCCGGGCTGGAGCCCTCCGCAATCGGTTACGTGAACGGGCATGGCACCGCCACCGACCAAGGCGACATTGCTGAAACGCTGGCGACCAGCAGCCTGTTCGGCAGCCGCATGCCTATCAGCTCGCAGAAGAGTTTCCTCGGTCACACCTTGGGCGCGTGCGGCGCGCTGGAGTCGTGGTTCAGCATCGAGATGATGAACCGCGACCAATACGTGCACACCTTCAACCTGGATTCGGTCGACCCGCAGTGCGGCGAGCTGGATTACCTGCAAGGTGAGTTCCGCGAGATGCACCACGACTACGTGATGAACAACAACTTTGCCTTTGGCGGCGTCAACACCTCGCTGATCTTCCGCCGCTGGTCCTGACTTTTAAATCGATTGGAGAATACGGAATGTCTTCCTTGCTACGCGTCACCCTGATCACCTTGGCCCTGTTGGTCACCGCCGGTTGCACCAGCAAACCGATCCTCAACACCCAGCACAACCTGCCGGCCGACGCCCAGGTCAGCGAAGAAAAAATGAAAACGGTGATCGTCAACGCCCTGCAAAAGCGCGAGTGGACGGTACAACGCCTGAGCCCGCAACTGGTGCAAGCCGAAATCAACGTGCGTAACCAATACTACGCAGCCATCGACATCCGCTACACCCGCAACAGCTACGCCATCACCTACCGCGACAGCCGCGACCTGGGCTACAAGGACGGCAAGATCCATCGCAACTACAACCGCTGGGTGAACAACCTGGATAGCGACATCATGGCGGGGTTGCGCAGCAATGGCGTGAATGAGGCGGGGTCGGCGGCGCAGTTGTTTGAACAAACCGGCACCACCAAGTAAACCGGGACCGCCCCCTGTGGCGAGGGAGCTTGCTCCCGCTGGGCTGCGCAGCAGCCCCAGTAAGATCACCGCGACTGTTTCGGCAGATCGCGGTGTCAGGTTTTAGGGCTGCTACGCAGCCCAGCGGGAGCAAGCTCCCTCGCCACCAGCAACTCCACAAACGCCTCTGCCATCGGCGTCTGCGCGCCCTTGCGCTGCACCAGCCATACTGCCGTCACCGCGTCCTCATCCAGCAACGTGCGATAGACCACGCCATCAATGCGGATGCGCTGGTATGACGCCGGGAGCACCGACACGCCCAACCCCGCCGCCACCAGGCCGATGATGGTCATCGCCTCCCCGGCCTCCTGGGCAAAGTGCGGGCTGAAGCCGGCATCACGCGCCAGGCTGAGCAACTGGGCATAGAGGCCACTGCCGTAGGTGCGCGGGAAAAATACAAACGGTTCCTGCGCCAGTTGCGCCAGGTGCAAGCCCCGTTCACTGCCCTCCACCAACGGATGGCCGGCATTCAACACCGCGACCAAGGGTTCGCGCATCAACTCGACCACTCTCAGAGAGTCCGGCAATGGCAGCGGCCGCATCAGGCCCACTTGGATCGACTCATCCACCAGCGACTCGGCCACTTCAGTACTGCTCATCTCCTGCAGGTTCAGATGCACCGCCGGGAACGCCTGGCGAAACGCAAAGATCGCCTGGGGGATGCTGGAGTTGAACGGCGCCGACGAGGTGAAGCCAATCTTCAATTCGCCCAGTTCACCCAACTGCGCCCGGCGCGCTACGTCCGCCGCCTTGTCGACCTGTGCCAGCACCAACCGTGCCTCGTGCAGGAACAACCGTCCCGCCTCGCTCAGCTCGACCCGACGATTGGTACGCTCAAACAACCGCGCCCCCACCTCCTGTTCCAGCGCCTGGATCTGCTGGCTCAGCGGCGGTTGCGAGATGCCCAGCACCTGCGCGGCCCGGCCGAAATGCAGTTCTTCGGCGACGGCGATGAAGTACCGCAAGTGACGCAATTCCATGGGAGCCTCATTAGGTCGTCAAAGCTATCAAACAGGTCGAACAATATATTGGAAAGAATCATTAGGGAGCTATATTCTTTTTTGCATTGCCTGTCCTGGCACGCTCTTCCTCCCCGAGGTCCCCGTGAAAGCTGCTGTCGCTCCACTCGCTCAAGACGTACCGCCTACCGCCCTGGATGAAGTGGTGGCCCAGCTCAATGACGAGTTCATCGAAAAAGGCACGCCGATGTTCATGCGCACGGTGCTGGCGCTGTTCTCCGGTGGTTTCGCCACCTTTGCGCTGCTGTATTGCGTGCAGCCGATGATGCCGGCGCTGTCCCACGAATTTTCCATCAATGCGGCACAAAGCAGCCTGATCCTGTCGGTGGCCACGGCGATGCTCGCCTGTGGCCTGTTAATCACCGGACCGATTTCCGACCGCCTGGGGCGCAAGCCGGTGATGGTCTCCGCGCTGTTCTGCGCCGCATTAGCCACCATCGCCAGCGGTCTGATGCCTACCTGGGAAGGCATCCTGTTCATGCGTGCACTGGTGGGCTTGTCGCTGAGCGGCCTGGCCGCCGTGGCGATGACCTACCTGAGCGAGGAGATCCATCCGCAGCACATCGGCCTGGCCATGGGTTTGTACATCGGCGGCAACGCGATTGGCGGCATGAGCGGGCGCCTGATCATCGGCGTGTTGATCGACTTCGTCAGCTGGCACACCGCCATGCTGATCATCGGCGCCCTGGCGCTGATTGCCGCCACGGTGTTCTGGAAAATCCTCCCCGAATCCCGCAACTTCCGCGCCACCAGCCTCAAGCCGCGCAGCCTGGTGGATGGCTTTGTGATGCACTTCAAGGACGCAGGCCTGCCGTGGCTGTTCCTCGAAGCGTTCCTGCTGATGGGCGCGTTCGTGACGATGTTCAACTACATCGGCTATCGCCTGCTGGCCGATCCCTACGACCTCAGCCAAGCGGTGGTCGGCCTGCTGTCGCTGGTGTACCTCTCGGGTATCTACAGCTCGGCGAAAATCGGCTCTCTGGCCGACCGCCTCGGCCGCCGTCGTGTGCTGTGGAGCACCATCGTGCTGATGCTGGCCGGCATGGCCCTGACCCTGTTCACTCCACTGTGGCTGGTGGTGCCGGGCATGCTGATCTTCACCTTCGGCTTCTTCGGCGCCCACTCGGTAGCCAGCAGCTGGATCGGCCGTCGTGCGGTGAAAGCCAAGGGGCAAGCGTCGTCGCTGTACCTGTTCTGCTACTACGTGGGATCGAGTATTGCTGGGACGGCGGGCGGGTTCTTCTGGCACTTTGCCGGGTGGAATGGGATTGGGGCGTTCATCATCGCGCTGCTGATCGGCGCGTTGCTGGTGGCGTTGAAGTTGGCGAAGTTGCCGCCGTTGGGACAGGTAACGGCATAACGTTGTGTTAAAGAAAAAACCGCTTCATCGCGGTCTTTTCACCACAGGTTTTCGCTTCATCCCAGTGGACACCGAGTCATGGAGCGCCATGGCACGTCCCCCGTCCCACTCAGCTTGCATCGCCGAAAACAGTTCGACGTCGATGCGCGCCTGATGCGTACCGAGCGCCTCGGACATCGCCTCTGCGATTCGCTCGATGATCACACTCGGCTTCTCCACCGCACAGTACTTACGACCAAACTCCATCAGTTGCTGACGGTC
This sequence comes from Pseudomonas sp. DWRC2-2, assembly GCF_049897885.1. Taxonomy (NCBI): domain Bacteria; kingdom Pseudomonadati; phylum Pseudomonadota; class Gammaproteobacteria; order Pseudomonadales; family Pseudomonadaceae; genus Pseudomonas; species Pseudomonas sp. DWRC2-2. The sequence goes on along the minus strand of NZ_JAFCXD010000004.1, from coordinate 339,065 downwards.
TGGGTAAGACTTTGTCTTGTTCATTTTGATTGCCAGGGTGCGATCAACCAATGAACGACCGGACTTGGGATTGTAATGCTCATACACGGTGGTCGTTGTGACATCGAATACCGGCGCCATTTGCACCGTTTCGCGGGCTCCCGGATGGGTATAGATCACACCAAAGTTTTTTAGGTGAGCATCACCGTTACGCACCATGACCGACAAGCAAACCGAAGAGAAAAACCGCTCAAGTTCACGCAGCGGTTCACCTTGCGCGCACACGTGGTTGATGACCGCAGCGAGGGTTTCGTAGCTCTGGGAGTACTTGTAATTGTCATGGGGATCTTTGTTGAGCCCCAACAACACGGCCATGTCTTCAAAACCAAGCCGCCCCGAGGGTGTCAGGTCAAAGCGCTCCATGACAAACAGATCGCCTCCTTCGGACAACCAGAAAGGCGGTGTCTCCATGCCCGCTATTCGGGCAGCTTCCATGCAGAGGAATTCGTTCTGGGCCAGGTGAGCGTACTCATCGGCGCCAGATTTCACGATCAGATCAGAACTGAGCATGGTTTTGCGGTTGCCCGCGAGCTTGTCCAGATCGGGTACCAGCACCTTGGGCTGCACGCCGGAAATGCCCGACTCGAAATACGTCTCTACCAGAAATTCAAATACGTGTTGAGAGCTGTCGGCTGACAGTATTTGCTGGAGCCCTACCTGAGCCTGTACGGGAACCGACGCCTCGGCAGGATTCTGGTACGTCAGCCGTCCAATCTGGTTCCCACCGATGATCGACAACAGGCGCATCTCATCCACCTGCATGTGTTTAGCCATCCGTCGCTTGATCTGATCGGCCAGAAAACCTTCTGGTACGTTCATATCGAAAATCGGATGCAGCACATTGCTCACTGAAGGCGTCGGGTCGTAGGGCATGACCAGCGATGCCTCACGCTCGGCATCAGCAGACGCATAGGAAAACGCAAACTGCGAGCCCTTGGACAATTCGCCTGAATGTCCCTGAGGGGTGACAACGTTGAGCAATTTGACTCTACTCATCGTGCTCCACCAGATCAGCCAGGGATTTGAGGTCAATGCGTTTATCGACGACTTCGAGTGCCATTCCCAAGGCAGAAATCACCCTGAACACGGTATACATCGCGACATTTTCACCCGCTTCAAGATCCATGATGGTCTTGCGGTTGCACTTGGCACGATCCGCCAGTTGCGCTTGGCTATAGCCCTTTGCGCGACGCAGTTGCCGTATTCTTTCACCCAGCTCAGGTGGATTAACCAGCAACATGATGTCACCCAGAACGGACTTTTAAGATAGATACCGTGATTATGTCCGCAATAACGGACATTACAAGCACCTTACGTCCGCCCAACTCAAACAAAAACGCCCGGATAAACCGGGCGTTTTTCATTGGGCAACGATTATTCGTGATACTGCGCCGACAACTCATGCACCGCACGCAGGAACGCGCCGGCATGCTCCGGGTTCACTTCCGGGGTGATGCCATGGCCGAGGTTGAACACGTGCCCAGTGCCTTTGCCGTAGCTGGCGAGGATGCGGCCGACTTCGCTGCGGATCGCTTCCGGCTTGGCATACAGCACGGTCGGGTCCATGTTGCCTTGCAGCGCGACGCGGTTGCCCACGCGCTGGCGGGCTTCGCCAATATCGCAGGTCCAGTCCAGGCCCAGCGCATCGGCACCGGCGTCGGCAATGCTTTCCAGCCAAAGGCCGCCGCCCTTGGTGAACATGATGACCGGCACTTTGCGGCCTTCGTGTTCGCGGATCAGGCCGCTGACGATTTTGCGCATGTAGGCCAGGGAAAACTCCTGGTACGCCGCCGCCGACAGGTTGCCGCCCCAGGTGTCGAAAATCTGCACCGCTTGCGCACCCGCCATGATCTGGCCGTTGAGGTAGGCGGTGACCGACTGCGCCAGCTTGTCCAGCAGCAGGTGCATGGCTTGCGGGTTGTCGTAGAGCATGGCCTTGGTCTTGCGGAAGTCTTTCGACGAGCCGCCTTCGACCATGTAGGTGGCCAGGGTCCACGGACTGCCGGAGAAGCCGATCAGCGGCACGCGGCCGTTGAGTTCGCGGCGGATGGTGCTCACGGCGTCCATCACGTAACCGAGGTCTTTGTGCGGATCGGGGATCGGCAAGGCTTCGATATCGGCCAGGGTGCTGACGACCTTCTTGAAACGCGGACCTTCGCCGGTTTCAAAGTACAGGCCTTGGCCCATGGCGTCAGGGATGGTGAGGATGTCGGAGAAGAGGATGGCCGCGTCCAGTTGTGGGTAGCGGTCCAGCGGCTGCATCGTGACTTCGCAGGCGAACTCCGGGTTCATGCACAGGCTCATGAAGTCGCCGGCGTTGGCGCGACTGGCGCGGTATTCCGGCAGGTAGCGACCGGCTTGGCGCATCATCCACACAGGGGTGACGTCCACAGGTTGCTTGAGCAGGGCACGAAGGAAACGGTCGTTCTTGAGGGCAGTCATGTCGGCATCCGCAAAAAAAGTGCGGGCATTTTCTCAGAGCCAGACGCAAAAGGCACGGTATGAGCCGTGCCTTTTGTCTATCGGGTCAATTTGTCGCGGGTATCAGGGCTCAGACGCCCAGGTAATCCAGGATCCCTTCGGCAGCATTGCGCCCTTCGAAGATCGCCGTCACCACCAGGTCGGAACCACGCACCATGTCGCCACCGGCGAAGATCTTCGGGTTGCTGGTCTGGTGCTTGTACTGGCCTTGTTCCGGGGCGACGACGCGGCCCTGGCTGTCGGTCTGGATTTCAAACTGTTCGAACCACGGCGCCGGGCTTGGGCGGAAACCGAAGGCGATGACCACGGCGTCGGCCGGGATGATTTCTTCGGAACCCGGGATCGGCTCAGGGCTGCGACGGCCACGGGCGTCCGGCTCGCCGAGACGGGTCTCGACCACCTTCACGCCTTCGACGCGGTCTTCGCCAACAATCGCGATCGGCTGGCGGTTGTAGAGGAATTTCACGCCTTCTTCCTTGGCGTTCTTCACCTCTTTGCGCGAGCCGGGCATGTTGGCTTCGTCACGGCGATAAGCACAGGTCACTGACTTGGCGCCCTGGCGGATCGAGGTGCGGTTGCAGTCCATCGCGGTGTCGCCACCGCCGAGTACCACGACCTTCTTGCCTTTCATGTCGACGAAATCTTCCGGCGACTTTTCAAAGCCCAGGTTGCGATTCACGTTGGCGATCAGGAAGTCCAGTGCGTCGTAAACGCCCGGCAGGTCCTCACCGGCAAAACCGCCCTTCATGTAGGTGTAGGTGCCCATGCCCATGAACACAGCATCGTATTCTTCGAGCAGTTGCTCCATGGTCACGTCTTTGCCGATTTCGGTGTTCAGGCGGAACTCGATACCCATACCGGTGAACACTTCACGACGGTTGCTCAGTACGGTTTTTTCCAGCTTGAACTCGGGGATACCGAAGGTCAGCAGGCCGCCGATTTCCGGGTTCTTGTCGAACACCACCGGGGTCACGCCGCCACGTACCAGCACGTCGGCACAGCCCAGACCGGCAGGACCGGCGCCGATGATGGCGACGCGCTTGCCGGTTGGCTTGACCTTGGACATGTCCGGACGCCAGCCCATGGCGAACGCGGTGTCGGTGATGTACTTCTCCACCGAACCGATGGTCACCGCGCCGAAGCCGTCGTTAAGGGTGCACGCACCCTCGCACAGACGGTCCTGCGGGCACACCCGGCCGCAGACTTCCGGCAGGGTGTTGGTCTGGTGCGACAGCTCGGCGGCGGCGAGGATGTTGCCCTCGGCCACCAATTTGAGCCAGTTGGGAATGAAGTTGTGCACCGGGCACTTCCATTCGCAATACGGGTTACCGCACCCCAGGCAACGGTGGGCCTGGTCGGCCGAGTGCTGGGGTTTGAAGGGTTCGTAGATCTCCACGAACTCTTTCTTGCGTTGACGCAACAGTTTCTTCTTCGGATCTTTGCGCCCGACATCGATGAACTGGAAGTCGTTATTCAGACGTTCAGCCATGTTAAAACCTCATCAAACTCTTCAGGCGCATATCACTGCGGGTTGGCACGGATGCTGGAAAGCAACGATTTCAGGTTGGCAGCCTTGGGCTTGACCAGCCAGAAACGACGCAGGTAATCATCGAGGTTTTCGGCGAGGTTGCGGCCCCATTCGCTGCCGGTCTCCTCGACGTACTCGTCCAGCACGTGCTGCAAGTGGTTCCGGTAGGATTCCATGGCTTCGCCGCTGATCCGCTGGATCTCGACCAACTCGTGGTTGACCTTGTCGACGAAGGTGTTGTCCTGGTCGAGCACGTAGGCGAAACCGCCGGTCATCCCCGAACCGAAGTTGTAACCGGTCTTGCCCAGTACCGCGACAAAGCCCCCGGTCATGTACTCGCAGCAGTGATCGCCAGTGCCTTCCACCACGGTGTGGGCACCGGAGTTACGCACGGCGAAACGCTCACCGGCGGTGCCGGCGGCGAACAGCTTGCCACCAGTGGCGCCGTACAAGCAGGTGTTGCCGATGATGGCACTGTCCTGGGTCTTGTAGACGCTACCTTTAGGCGGAACGATCACCAGCTTGCCGCCGGTCATGCCCTTGCCCACGTAGTCGTTGGCGTCACCTTCCAGGTACATGTGCAGGCCACCAGCGTTCCACACGCCAAAGCTCTGGCCCGCAGTGCCCTTGAAGCGGAAGGTGATCGGCGCCTTGGCCATGCCCTGGTTGCCGTGCTTGCGTGCGATTTCGCCAGAGATGCGGGCGCCAATCGAACGGTCGCAGTTGCAGATATCCAGGGCGAACTCACCACCGCTGGCGTCGTTGATCGACGATCCGGCGATTTCCACCATCTTCTCGGCCAGCAGGCCTTTGTCGAAGGGCGGGTTGCGCTCGACGCCGCAGAACTGCGGTTTGTCGGCCGGAATGTGATCGCTGCCCAGCAGCGGCGTGAGGTCCAGGTGATGTTGCTTGGCGGTCTGGCCCTCGAGGATTTCCAACAAGTCGGTGCGACCGATCAGCTCTTCGAGGGAACGCACGCCCAGCTTGGCCAGCCACTCACGGGTTTCTTCGGCGACGTAGGTGAAGAAATTCACCACCATGTCGACGGTGCCGATGTAGTGATCCTTGCGCAGCTTCTCGTTCTGAGTGGCCACGCCGGTGGCGCAGTTGTTCAGGTGGCAGATGCGCAGGTATTTGCAGCCCAGGGCGATCATTGGTGCGGTGCCGAAGCCGAAGCTCTCGGCGCCGAGGATCGCGGCCTTGATCACGTCGAGGCCGGTTTTCAGGCCGCCGTCAGTCTGCACCCGCACTTTGCCGCGCAGGTCGTTGCCGCGCAGGGTCTGGTGGGTTTCAGCCAGGCCGAGTTCCCACGGTGCGCCCGCATACTTGATGGAGGTCAGCGGCGAAGCGCCGGTGCCGCCGTCGTAGCCGGAGATGGTGATCAGGTCGGCATAGGCCTTGGCCACACCGGCGGCGATGGTGCCCACGCCGGCTTCTGCTACCAGTTTCACCGAGACCAGCGCCTGCGGGTTGACTTGTTTCAGGTCGAAGATCAGCTGCGACAAGTCTTCAATCGAGTAGATGTCGTGGTGCGGTGGCGGCGAAATCAGGGTCACGCCCGGCACTGCATAACGCAGCTTGGCGATCAGACCGTTGACCTTGCCACCCGGCAGCTGGCCGCCCTCACCGGGCTTGGCGCCTTGGGCCACCTTGATCTGCAGCACTTCGGCGTTGACCAGGTATTCCGGGGTCACACCGAAACGACCAGTCGCAACCTGCTTGATTTTCGAGCTTTTGATGGTGCCGTAGCGCGCCGGGTCTTCACCGCCTTCGCCGGAGTTGGAACGCGCACCCAGGCGGTTCATGGCTTCGGCCAGGGCTTCATGGGCCTCAGGCGACAAGGCGCCCAGGGAGATACCGGCAGAGTCGAAGCGCTTGAGGATCGACTCCAGCGGCTCGACTTCGCTGATGTCCATCGGCGTGTCCAGGGTCTTCACCTTGAACAAATCGCGGATCATCGACACCGGGCGGTTGTCCACCAGCGAGGTGTATTCCTTGAACTTGGCGTAGTCGCCCTGCTGCACGGCGGCTTGCAGGGTGTTGACTACGTCCGGGTTGTACGCGTGGTATTCGCCACCGTGCACGAACTTGAGCAGGCCGCCTTGCTGGATCGGCTTGCGCGCGCTCCAGGCTTCGGCTGCCAGGGCTTTTTGTTCGGCTTCGATGTCGACGAAACGCGCGCCCTTGATACGGCTCGGCACGCCACGGAAGCTCAGGTCGCAAACCTCTTCGGACAGGCCGATGGCTTCGAACAGCTGTGCGCCACGGTACGACGTGACGGTAGAGATGCCCATCTTCGACAGGATCTTCAGCAGGCCCTTGGTGATGCCCTTGCGGTAGTTCTTGAACACCTCGTAGAGGTCGCCCAGCACTTCACCGGTACGGATCAGGTCACCCAGCACTTCGTACGCAAGGAATGGGTACACCGCCGAGGCGCCGAAGCCGATCAGCACCGCAAAGTGATGCGGGTCGCGGGCGGTGGCGGTTTCCACAAGGATGTTGGAGTCGCAGCGCAGGCCTTTTTCGGTCAGGCGGTGGTGCACTGCGCCGGTCGCCAAGGAAGCGTGGATCGGCAGCTTGCCTGGTGCGATATGGCGGTCGGTCAGCACGATCTGAGTACGACCGGCGCGCACGGCTTCTTCGGCCTGGTCAGCGACGTTGCGCACAGCGGCTTCAAGGCCGAGGCTTTCGTCGTAGTTCAGGTCGATGATCTGGCGGTCGAAGCCTGGGCGATCCAGGGTCATCAACGAGCGCCACTTTGCCGGGGAAATGACTGGCGAGCTGAGGATCACGCGGGAAGCGTGCTCAGGCGATTCCTGGAAGATGTTGCGCTCGGCACCGAGGCACACTTCCAACGACATCACGATGGCTTCGCGCAGCGGGTCGATCGGCGGGTTGGTCACCTGGGCGAACTGCTGGCGGAAATAGTCGTACGGCGTGCGCACGCGCTGGGACAGCACGGCCATCGGCGTGTCATCGCCCATGGAACCGACCGCCTCGTAGCCTTGCTCGCCGAGCGGACGCAGCACCTGGTCGCGCTCTTCGAACGTGACCTGGTACATCTTCATGTATTGCTTGAGCTGGTCGACATCGTAGAAAGCCGAACCGTGGTCGTTGTCTTCCATGGTCGCCTGGATGCGCAGGGCGTTCTTGCGCAGCCATTGCTTGTACGGGTGACGGGACTTCAGGCGGTTGTCGATGGCGTCGGTGTCGAGGATCTGACCGGTTTCGGTGTCCACGGCCAGGATCTGGCCAGGGCCTACACGGCCTTTGGCGATGACGTCTTCGGGCTTGTAGTTCCACACGCCGATTTCCGACGCGAGGGTGATGAAGCCGTTGGTGGTGGTGACCCAACGCGCCGGGCGCAGACCGTTACGGTCAAGCAGGCACACCGCGTAGCGGCCGTCAGTCATGACCACGCCGGCCGGGCCGTCCCACGGTTCCATGTGCATCGAGTTGTACTCGTAGAACGCACGCAGATCCGGGTCCATGGTTTCGACGTTCTGCCACGCTGGCGGAATGATCATGCGCACGCCACGGAACAGGTCGATGCCGCCGGTGACCATCAGTTCGAGCATGTTGTCCATGCTGGAGGAGTCGGAGCCCACGCGGTTGACCAACGGGCCGAGCTCTTCCAGGTCCATCAGGTCGTTGGCGAACTTGGTGCGACGGGCCACGGCCCAGTTGCGGTTGCCGGTGATGGTGTTGATCTCGCCGTTGTGGGCGAGGAAGCGGAATGGCTGAGCCAGCGGCCATTTCGGCAGGGTGTTGGTGGAGAAGCGCTGGTGGAACACGCAGATTGCGGTTTGCAGGCGCTCATCGCTCAGGTCTGGATAGAAGGCGGTGAGGTCCGCCGGCATCATCAGGCCTTTATAAATGATGGTCTTGTGGGAAAAGCTGCAGATGTAGTGGTCGGTGTCGGCGGCATTGGAAACCGACGAACGACGACGCGAGGTGAACAGCTTGATCGCCATGTCCTGGTCGCTCAGGCCACTGCCTGCGATAAACACTTGTTCGATCTGTGGCAGGCGCTCCAGGGCCAGGCGGCCGAGTACGCTGGTGTCGATTGGCACTTTGCGCCAGCCGACGAGTTGCAGGCCGGCAGCCAGGATCTCGCGGTTCATGTTCTCGCGAGCGGCTTCGGCCTTGACCGGGTCCTGGTTGAAAAACACCATGCCCACGGCGTACTGCTTGGGCAGGTCGACCGCAAATTGCTCTTTTGCGACAGCGCGCAGGAACTGATCGGGCTTTTGAATCAGCAAGCCGCAACCGTCACCGGTCTTGCCGTCGGCGTTGATCCCACCGCGGTGGGTCATGCAGGTCAGGGCCTCGATGGCCGTTTGCAAAAGGGTATGACTGGGCTCGCCCTGCATATGGGCTATCAGGCCGAAACCGCAGTTATCCTTGAATTCATCGGGTTGGTACAGACCTGCTTTCATAGACACTTTCTCACCAGGCTGCCTCTTATATCGAGGCAAATTTCTTTTCAATTCAACCGGTTACCTTCCACGCCGAACGTACGCCGGCTTAGCGGGGGCAAAAGGGAGGTCATTGTACACACCGACACAGACGCTCACAAATTTAGCGACGAAATGTCGCAAATCTATGTCGCATTTATGAAAGGTTTAAAGCGATATGCTGTGCTAGTCAAAACTTTTTTAATTCTGACCGCTACGACTCAAAAGCTACTGTGACGCAGACACCACAAAGCGCGCGGCCTGTAAGGGCAGCACGCACTTGCGGATTTTTTTGAGGTGCCGGGAGGGCGGCCTGGGTAAGGCCGCCGGATCTTCAGCGAGTTGTTGCGAGTTCTTGTTGAACGCTGGCAACAGTGCGAGGCCAAGGTTTACCAGCCTGAACCTTCGCTGGCAAGGTTTTGATCGCAGAATCGGCGGCTGCACGGCTGGAGAAGTTGCCGTAGGTGATCACGTAGAGAGGCTTGCCGTTGAGCACTTTCTTGAAATAACGGTACTCGCCGCCCTGCTCTTTCACGAACGCCTGGGCGTTGGCTTCGGAGCTGGTGCCGAGGATCTGCACCACAAAGTTGCCGGTCGGCTGGCTGGCATACCAGCTGCTACCAGCAGCGCCGGCTTTGGCAACGGTGGCGGCCGGTTTTTCAGCAGGCTTGGCAGCCGCAGCCGGTGCTGGCTTGGCGGCTGGCGCAGGCGCGACCGGCTTGGTCACAGGCGCTGGCTTGGCGGTGGCGACAGTCGGTGCCGGAGTCGGCTTGGCAACCGCAGCCGGCTGGCCCGCTGGAACGCCCGCAGGCGGCGCAGTGGTGGTCACGGTAGGTGGTGTGGCGCTGGAGCCTTCCAGCGGCACGCCGTCGTCGCCTTCGGAGATGCCACCGGCTTCTTCGGCGAGCGGACCGCGCATCACCGGCTGGCCGACCATCGGCAGGTTGGTCGGTTGGCCGGAGTTGGCGAACTCGACGTTTGGCGTGGGCTTGCCCAGTGGCAACTGCGCCTGTTCGGTTGGCGCGCCGGCCGTGGTCGGTGCCTTGCTGCGGCCTGGAATCAACCAGGCGGCGGCGACAGCGACCACGACAACGGCGGAAATAGCCAATACGTGTTTCTTAGGCATAGTGAACCCCATCTTTGGACGCTTGACCGCAGTGCGGCTGGCAATCATGGCTTCGATCATGGCATCGCGGGCAACCTGGTTGATGGTGCCAGGCCAGCCGTCGGAGCTTTCGTGAATATCAGAGATCTGCTGAGCGGAGAAAAGTTCGATACCGGCCCCTGCGCCTTCAAGGCGTTGAGCCAGGTATTCGCGGGTTTCTTCCTCTTCGTACGGCTGCAGCTCGATGACGTGGAACAGCTCCTGGTCACCGCTGATCTGCTCCAGCTCGGCGATCAGCGACGACTCACCAAACAGGAATACGTGCGGGCGACCTTCCGGTGTACCGGCTGCCAGCGCCAGCAGCGCCTCCAGGGCGGATTCGTCGAGCTGCTCGGCGTCATCCACCAGCAGGTAGACTTCCTGGCCGGTCAGGCCCAGTTGCACCACTTGCTTGAGGATCGCATTCGGCTCGGCAGTCGCCACGTCCAGCGCCTGGGCGACTTGGCGCAGCACGCCTGCGGCATCACCGGCACCACGGGCCGACACCACCACACTCTGCACCGACTGCTTGTTGGTGCTGGCCACCAGGGCCTGGCGCAGCAGGGTCTTGCCGCTGCCCAGCGGGCCGGTCACAACCAGCAGCAGCTGACTGTAACGTGCGAGGTGGTGCAACTGGCCAAGCACTGGCTTGCGCTGGGCCGGGAAAAATTTGAAGCCAGGCACCCGTGGAGCAAAAGGGTCGTGGCTTAACTGGTAATGGCCGAGGAACGCCTCGTCGGCATGCAAACTAGTCATCGGGATCTTATTAACCTTTAAGCTGGGCCAGGGCGCGGTAATCCGCTCCCAGCGTGGCCTGTAAAATCTCTTTCGGATAATCGTCGGTCACCACCGCTTCGCCCATGTGGCGCAGCAGCACCAGTCGCAGTCGACCGTCGATCACTTTCTTGTCTATTGCCATATGTTCGAGGAAATCCGCCTCAGTCATCTCCTCCGGCGGGATCACCGGCAAACCGGCGCGCTGGAACAGGCGGATGCCGCGATCACGCTCCTCGGCGCTGATCCAGCCCAGGCGCTGCGACATCTCCAATGCCATCACGGTGCCAGCCGCTACAGCCTCCCCGTGCAACCACACACCATAGCCCATGTGGGTTTCGATCGCATGGCCGAAGGTGTGGCCCAGGTTGAGGGTGGCCCGTACACCGGACTCCCGTTCGTCGGCATTCACCACCAGCGCCTTGGCGGCGCAGGAGCGGGAAATCGCTTCGGTGAGTGCTACTTGGTCAAGGTTGCGCAACGCGTCGACGTGTTCTTCCAACCAGGCCAGGAACGGCTCATCGCAGATCAACCCGTACTTGATGACTTCCGCCAGGCCCGCCGACAGCTCGCGCGGCGGCAGGGTGTTGAGGGTCGCGGTGTCGATCAGCACGGCTTGAGGCTGATAGAACGCGCCCACCATGTTCTTGCCCAGCGGGTGATTGATGCCGGTCTTGCCGCCCACCGACGAATCGACCTGGGACAGCAACGTGGTCGGCACTTGGATAAAGTCCACGCCACGCTGGTAACAGGCCGCCGCAAAGCCGGCCATGTCGCCGATCACACCGCCGCCCAGGGCGATCACGGTGGTGCGGCGGTCATGACGTGCGGTGAGCAGGCCATCAAAGATCAGTTGCAGGGTTTCCCAGTTCTTGTGGGCTTCGCCATCGGGCAGGATCACGGAGATCACCGAATAGGCCGACAGGCTGCGGCTCAGACGCTCAAGATACAGCGGCGCGACCGTTTCGTTGGAGATGATCGCCACTTGCCGCCCGGCAATATGCGGTGCGAGCAACTCGGGCTGGTCCAGCAGACCTTCGCCAATATGGATCGGGTAGCTGCGCTCGCCTAGATCGACCTTAAGTGTCTGCATGTGTCCCCGCGTTAGAGATATTGTGACGACCGATGACGTCACGTTCTGACGTCACCTGATGGCTCTACGCCACACCCCGCAGGGTGATAGCGCGCCGCCGAGAATAGCGCATTTCGAGCCGGGCTTTAACGGGGTGGCAGCCGTTGCAGGCGCTCAAGAATGTCGAGGACCACCATCCGAGGTGGCCGCTCATCGGTTTCTACCACCAGGTCGGCGATTTCCCGATACAGGGGATCGCGCAGCGTAAGCAGGTCCCGCAGGGTTTTTTCCGGGTTGGCCGTGCGCAGCAACGGGCGATTGCGATCGCGGGCGGTGCGGCCCACCTGCTGCTCGACCGACGCATGCAGATAGACCACCCGACCACCGGCATGCAGCGCGCGACGGTTTTCTTCGCGCATCACTGCGCCACCGCCGGTGGCCAATACCACGCCGTCGAGGCCGCACAGCTCGGCGATCATCGCCTGCTCGCGGTCACGAAAGCCCAGTTCGCCTTCCTTATCGAAGATCCATGGGATATTGGCACCCGTGCGCAATTCAATTTCCTTGTCGGAATCTTTGAACGGCAGGCGCAGCTCTTTGGCCAGCAAACGGCCGATGGTGCTTTTTCCAGCGCCCATCGGTCCTACAAGAATCAAATTTCGCACAGAATCAACGACTCACAGCAATCGCCTGGTTATTCATAATACGCGGAGTCAGGAATACCAGCAGCTCGGATTTTTTCTCCGCCAGCACATCGCGCCGGAAAAGGCGGCCAAGATACGGCACATCGCCCAAAAATGGCACTTTATCTACCACTTTGCTTTGGGTATTGGAGAAAACCCCGCCGATGACGATGGTCTCGCCATCCTTGACCAGCACCTTGGCGTTGACCTCGTTCTTCTTGATCGGTGGTACGTCGTTGAGTTTGTTCAGGTAGTCGGGCTCGTCCTTGGTGACCTTGACCTCCATGATCACGCGGTCATCCGGGGTGATTTGCGGGGTGACTTCCAGCGACAGCGAAGCCTCCTTGAACGACACTGACGTAGCGCCACTGGAGCTGGATTCCTGATAGGGAATTTCGGTGCCCTTGAGGATGCGCGCGGTTTCCTTGTCGGACGTGACCACCTTGGGTTGCGAGACGATTTCACCGTTGCCGGTTTTCTCCATGGCGGTGAGCTCCAGGTCCAGCAGCAGGTTGTCGGTGATATAGGCGATGCCCAGGCCCGAAGTGCCGGTGAGTGACCCCAGGTCCACAAAAGGCGAACTGGGTGGATTTTCCGGCGGTTCCGAGCCTTCAGGCTGAGGTTTCGGAATGCCTCCCGCGCCCCAGTTGCCCCGATTGAGCCGCCCACCCCAACGTGCACCGAGGCTTTTGTCGTAATCGACATTGGCCTCGACTATCCGCGCCTCGATCATCACCTGGCGTACCGGAATATCCAGCTGTGCCACGATCCGCCGCAGCTCTTCCAGACGCTCAACGGTCTGGTAGGCAATGATGTTGTTGGTGCGATCATCCACCGCCACCGAACCGCGCTCATCGGTCACGCCTTCAAGGCCGGTGACCGACTGGAACAACTTGGCCAGGTCCGCCGCCTTGGCGTAATTGACTTGCAGCAGCTCCCGGCGCAACGGCGCTAATTCGGCCATCTGTTTGCGCGATTCCAGCGTGAGCAGCTCACGCGCAGCCAGCTCTTCGGCCGGCGCCACCAGCAACACACCGGCCTTCACCCGTTTGTCCAGGCCCTTGGCTTGCAGCACCAGGTCCAGCGCTTGGTCCCAGGACACCTCCTTGAGACGCAGGGTGATCGAGCCTTGCACATCATCGCTGGCAACCAGGTTGAGGCCCGCCACATCGGCAATTTGTTGCAACGCGGTGCGCAACTCGATGCTCTGGAAGTTGAGGGTGAGCTTATCGCCTGTGTAGGCGCTCAGTGTGGCGACGCCGGGAGGCGGCAACTGGATCAGGTCCACACGATTGGGCACAGCGGCAGCCATCGGTGCCGTGAACGCTATCCATAGCGCCACACCGAAGGACGAGAAAGTCCTTTTCATTGTTTGATTCCGTTATGAGTTGATGTTTAACAACAGGGTTCGCAGGCGTTCCAGCCATGTGCCCTGACCATCAGGAAACAGCTCGACCAGCTCTATAGCGCGCTCATGGATGGCCGTGATCCGACCATGGTCCGGCCCCAAGTAGTCTCCGACCGCCAGGCGATGGACCTTGGAGGCAGCACGTAGCAAGGCAAAAACCTGCACCCCACGGGACAGCGTGCCGACCATTTCAAACTGGTCAACCGCGAGACTTTCCAGCACGCCACGCGGTCGGGTGAGATCCGGCGCCCGGGCCGGCCGCCCCTTCACAGGGTCGACCTGCGCTGCGAGCAGTTGAAAGGGATCACGCAACCCCGACAAGTCGTAGGCAAAAAGCTGTCGCGGTACACGCTGCCCACCGCCCTGCGCATGCCAGTAAGTCTTGACCAGCAGGTCCAGACGCAGCAGCTTGCCATCTCGCCGCAGGGCCCTATCGTGCACCGTGGCGATGCGCGACAGGCTGCCCAGACCCGTGAGGAACATTGCCAGATCGTGATAAGTGCCCATGACGCCGACCTGCACGGGTTGTTCGTGAAAGAACGGCTGAGACTCCTCATCCAACGGCGTGACGCTCTCGACCAGCAAGCCATTGGCCAGTGCCAGGCGCGCGATATCTTCGAGCAAGCCAGGCATTTCAGACTCGCCGGGCAACGCCTGCGTTAGTTCATTGACCTTAACTTGCATCCGTTGAAGCTGCTGTGCGCGCGCTTCAAGGCTGGCGGCCAGGCCAGTCTTGTGTGCGATTTGCTGTTGCAGGGCCACTTCCCGCGCTTCGACCTGACGCAACCGCTCCCGCGAAGGGCTCAGGTACACAAGGTCGCCCACCACAAACACCACGCCCGCCAGCGCACAGCCCAACAGGGCCTTGCCAGGTAGGGGCCATTTTGCAGCGTTGTGAGTGAGTGCGGAAAGATTGAGCCTTGGCAGGCTCAAGGTTGAGCCTCGGAGGACTCTCCCTGACGCACCATCAGCTGGAACTCATTGTTACCGCGCGCGCCATCCGTTCGCACATGCTGCAGACGCGTGGAATGGGCACCTTCCGCCGCCTCCAGGCGACGCATCAATTGGGCGATGTCCTGGCTGGACTCAGCGCTGCCGCTGATACTGACCGTATCGCCCTTGGCGACCACTTCATGCAGGTGCACGCCGTCGGGGACCGCGCGCGCCAGTTGGTCCAATAGCTGCGCGCCTGGCGAGCGGGCATCGTGCAGGTCTTGCACGACCTTCATGCGCTGGGCCAATTGCTGGCTTTGCTCCTGCAGATCGTCGATGGTCTTGATGCGTGAATCCAGGCCGATGACCTCCTTGCCCAGATGGTCATTGCGGGTCACTTGACGATCGATGGCCTGGTCGATGACCTGGTCCGCCAGCCACACGGCCGCGAGCGCCGCACAGGCGAACGCCAGCAAGCACGCCAGTAGATACTTGCGTCGCCGCTCTGCCAGCGCCTGACGCCAAGGCAGTAGGTTGATTCGTGTCTTCAAGCGAAACTCCTCAGGGCCAACCCGCAAGCAATTCCCATCCCCTGGGCATCCACGGCCCATTGTGCACCATCGACGCGATGGCTCGGCGTGAAGCTGGCGAAATCCTGACGGCAAGCGCGCGCCAATGCAAACGCTTCGATATCGATCACCTTCGGCACCAGCCCCGCCAGGGTCAAAACCGCCTCGCGGGCCTCCACGTGTTCCTTCAAGCAGGCGGCCAGCAGTACCTCGACCCGACTCGGATCCAGGGCCGACGGCCCGCGCACTTGAAAGTCGATAGCCACATCATCCAGCGGATAAGGAATGTACTGGTCCGCCTCCATCTGGATCATCCAGGTCATCTCATCATCTGAGAGCCCGGCGTCCATCTCGATCATCCGCGTGATCACCGAGGGTCCGGACACCGCAGCGACAGCACCACGAACCGAAGTCGACAACCGCGACCACGCGCTGCGCAGGGCGCGCCCTACGCCGTCGAGATCAAGGAGCGTGCCATCGACTACCGCTTGCGCCGGCAGCGCCTGTGTGACGTAGCCTTGAACGTTGTAGCCTGAAGCTGAACGGCCCAGCTCGATCAAGCGGATGGCCGTGTCATTGATGTCGACACCCAGCAAGGTGCCGCCTTTTCCCGTGAAAAATCCCTTTCCCATAAAACTCCCTAAAGCTTTGCCTGTCATACCGCCTGATTGCCGCTGGGCGCCATGCATTCGGTCGACTTGTTGAACAGGTGCGAATGACGTCCCAAGTCGAAAAATGCTTTAATGCCCAGCGTTTTTTCCCGCTTTTTATCTGCAGCTCGGGTCGATCCATCGTTTGCCATGCATGCCCCGACGCCTAACTCATTCTTTTCTCTGGAAATCCAAAAGCCTTGATTCGTCTGCTGAAGTTTTTCGGGTACTCCATTGTCGCCATCGTTTGCGGGCTGCTGCTCGTGCTCAGCGGGGCCTACCTCTACCTTAGTCCGGGTTTGCCCTCGGTAGAGGCCCTCAGAAGTATCCAGTTGCAGATTCCTTTGCGGGTCTACAGCAGCGATGAAAAACTGATCGCGGAGTTCGGCGAAATGCGCCGCACACCGATCCGTTTTGCCGATATTCCGCCCAATTTCATCAGCGCCCTTTTGTCGGCTGAAGACGATAATTTTGCCAACCACTATGGCGTCGACCCCAGCAGCCTGGTGCGTGCGGCGACACAACTGGTAAAAAGCGGACACATCCAGTCCGGCGGCAGCACCATCACCATGCAGGTGGCGAAGAACTTCTTCCTTACCAGCGAGCGCAGCTTTTCGCGTAAAGCCACCGAGATCCTCCTGGCGCTGCAGATCGAACGTCAGTTGACCAAGGACGAGATCCTTGAGCTGTACGTCAACAAGATCTACCTGGGCAACCGTGCCTACGGCATCGAGGCGGCTTCGCAGGTTTACTATGGCAAGTCGATCCGTGACGCTAGCCTGGCGCAGATGGCGATGATCGCCGGCCTGCCCAAGGCCCCTTCACGCTTCAACCCCCTGGCCAACCCGGCGCGCAGCAAAGAACGCCGCGACTGGATCCTGGGCCGCATGTACAAGCTGGGCAAGATCGACCAGACCGCTTATGAAAGCGCCATCGCCGAACCGCTGAACGCCAGCTACCACGTGCCAACGCCGGAAGTGAACGCCCCTTATATTGCTGAAATGGCGCGCGCCGAGATGGTCGGCCGCTATGGCAGCGAGGCCTACACCGAAGGTTTCCGGGTGACCACCACGGTGCCAAGCAACCTGCAGGAAATCGCCAATGACTCGGTGCATTCCGGCCTGATCACCTACGACCAGCGCCACGGCTACCGTGGCCCTGAATCACGCCTGCCAGGCAAGACCCTGAGCGCCTGGACCACCGAACTGGGCAAGCAGCGCGCCATCAGTGGCCTGGAGCCGGCTATCGTCACCCAGGTGAAGAAAGACGGCGTACAGGTGCTGACCCGCACCGGCGAAGCCCATGTAGCGTGGGACAGCATGAAATGGGCGCGTCCCTTCCTGAACACCAACAGCATGGGCGCGCTGCCCAAGCAGCCGTCTGACGTGGCCCAGGTGGGTGATTTGATCCGCGTGCAACGCCAGAAGGACGACAGCCTCAAGTTCAGCCAAGTGCCGCTCGCCCAGGGCGCGCTGGTGTCGCTGGACCCGCAGAATGGTGCAATCCGCGCGCTGGTCGGTGGCTTCGCCTTCGAGCAAAGCAACTACAACCGCGCCACCCAGGCCAAGCGCCAGCCGGGTTCGAGCTTCAAGCCGTTCATCTACAGCGCTGCCTTGGATAACGGCTACACCGCCGCCAGCCTGGTCAACGATGCGCCGATCGTGTTTGTCGACGAGTACCTGGACAAGGTGTGGCGCCCGAAGAACGACACCAACACCTTCCTCGGTCCGATCCGTATCCGCGAAGCGCTGTACAAGTCGCGTAACCTGGTATCGATCCGCTTGCTGCAGGCCATGGGCGTCGGCAAGACCATTGACTACATGACGCGCTTTGGCTTCGCCAAGTCGGACCTGCCGCCAAACCTGTCCCTGGCCCTGGGCACCGCGACCCTCACGCCGATGGAAATCGCCACCGGCTGGAGCACCTTTGCCAACGGCGGCTACAAGATCGCGCCGTACCTGATCGACAAGATTGAAAGCCGTAACGGCGACACCCTGTTCACCGCCAACCCGCCGCGAGTGCCGGGGGATGTGGTCAATGGCGTGGCGGCGACGGATGGGCTGGCGGCCCCAAGCAATGGCGGTATCACCATTGAGCCGACGCCAGGTGCAGCACCTGCCACCAACACTGCTGCAACAGAGCCGCAGGCGCCTGCCGTGGCCGAGCGCATCGTGGATGGCCGTACCACCTACATCCTCAACAGCATCCTGGAAGACGTGATCAAGAAGGGCACCGGCCGCCGCGCCTTGGCCCTGGGCCGTCCGGATATTGCGGGCAAGACCGGTACCACCAACGAATCCAAGGATGCCTGGTTCTCCGGTTACAACGCCGATTACGTGACCACCGTGTGGACCGGCTACGACCAACCGGAAAGCCTGGGTCGCCGCGAGTTTGGTGGCACCGTCGCGCTGCCGATCTGGATGAGCTACATGGGCGCCGCCCTGAAGGACAAGCCGCCGCATACCCAGCCGGAGCCGGAAGGCATCCTCAGCCTGCGCATCGACCCGGTGAGTGGCCGTGCAGCGTCGCCAAGCACGCCGAATGCGTACTTCGAACTGTTCAAGAGCGAAGACACGCCGCCGTCGGTCAACGAGCTGGGCAATGGCGTTGTGCCTGGCAGCCCGCTGCCGGCGGATGAGGCGGCGCCGATCGATCTGTTCTGAGGTTGGAAGCAGGGCTCACCGCAAGAGCCTGCCCAGCACAAAATGATTCGCCACAAAAAAGCCCCGACTCGCGAGAGCCGGGGCTTTTTGTTGGTGCGTTACAACGACTTAGCCGTTGAACACATCATCCACGCTTTGCAGCGGGTAGTGCTTCGGATACGGCAGGGTCGCAACGCCGGTCTCGATGGCAGCTTTGGCCACGGCATCGGAGATCAGGGTGATCAGGCGCTTATCCATTGGTTTCGGAATGATGTACTCACGACCGAACTCCAGCTTGATACCGCCGTAGGCGTCGCACACTTCCTGAGGCACCGGCAGCTTGGCCAGTTCGCGCAGGGCGTTGGCGGCAGCCACTTTCATCTCTTCGTTGATGCGCTTGGCGCGAACGTCCAGGGCACCACGGAAGATGAATGGGAAGCCCAATACGTTGTTGACCTGGTTCGGGTAGTCCGAACGGCCGGTCGCCATGATCACGTCGCTGCGGGTGGCGTGAGCCAGTTCCGGAGAGATTTCTGGATCAGGGTTGGAGCAGGCGAACACGATCGGGTTGGCTGCCATGGATTTGAGGCCTTCGGCGCTCAGCAGGTTCGGGCCGGACAGGCCGACGAACACGTCTGCACCGTCGAGGGCGTCAGCCAGGGTACGCTTGTCGGTCGCATGAGCGAACATCGCCTTGTACTGGTTCAGGTCGGTACGCTCGGACTGGACCACGCCCTTGCTGTCGACCATGAAGATGTTTTCCAGCTTGGCGCCCATGCTCACCAGCAACTTCATGCAGGAGATGGCCGCAGCGCCAGCACCCAGGCAGACGATCTGTGCGTCAGCCAGGGTTTTGCCAGCGATTTCCAGGGCGTTGATCATGCCGGCCGCAGTAACAATCGCGGTGCCGTGCTGGTCATCGTGGAATACCGGAATGTCGCACTGTTCGATCAGGGCCTTTTCGATCTCGAAGCACTCAGGTGCCTTGATGTCTTCCAGGTTGATGCCACCGAAGGTGATGGAAATGCGCTTGACCGTGTCGATGAAAGCCTGCGGGCTTTCGGAGTCGACCTCGATGTCGAAAACGTCGATGCCGGCAAAGCGCTTGAACAGCACGCCTTTACCTTCCATGACTGGCTTGGAAGCCAATGGGCCGAGGTTGCCCAGGCCCAGAATCGCGGTGCCATCGGAAATCACTGCAACCAGGTTGCCTTTGCCGGTGTACTTGTACGCCAGTTCAGGGTCGCGGGCGATTTCACGTACGGGCTCGGCAACACCAGGGCTGTAGGCCAGCGACAGGTCGCGAGCGGTGGCAGTGGCTTTGGTGAGCTCTACACTCAGCTTTCCTGGACGAGGATGGGCATGATATTCGAGAGCGGCAGTTTTCAAATCAGACATATCGGCATTCCGCTTTTACTGTTGGTCGACGGACCGCCGAGGATACGCGTGTCGCAAAGTACCTACAAGACTGGGCAGTCACAGGTGTCAAGGGCCCTGCGCTACGACTTTCGGCCAAGAGCCACGGGACACAAGGGCTCAACTGTTCACAATCGAATAAAAAAATGTCTACAATTTTTTCTTAATCAGTCGATTTGAGCATGCTGGAGTCGGTCAATGGCAGCATCCAACGTGCGTGGCCGTTTTTCAGGCCACCGCGTTTGGCGCGATCTTGCACCCACCCACGCGCCTCGATTGTCTTGCCTTGCAGACCACTGAGGGTTGCAGAGTCGAATTGTTTGACGAGGTCGGGTGCAATGCGTAATACCAGTGAACCCTGCAATTCGATCCAGATTCCGCCGCGATTGCGTTCGATCTTGCTCACCCGGCCGCTGACCAAGGCGAAGCCGGATTGCTTGAGCCGGGCCACGTTTTGCACCGGCGATTGCCGCCACAGGCCCGACCGCGTATCACGGGCGCTGTTTTCAGCGGCCTGCTGGCAGTCGACAAGATCGACGTTGGGCGCAACACCTACCTGAAAGCCCAGGCCTTCGGCCAGCAGCCGCGCCTCAAGATTCTCGCCATCCGCGCCGTACAGGTGGGCCAACGTGCGGCCATAGCGGTCCTTGCTCTCGCGCCCAGGCACCAGGCCGACGCGACCGTCGCTCGCGTCCACTAATGCCTGCAAGCGCTGGCTGGCGGCGACTGCGTAAGGTTCGTCGGGGCGACCCTTCTTGCCGGTTTCCGGGGCATTGAGGCCAATCATCCGCACATTGCGGCCGTCCTTCAGGCGCAGGGTGTCGCCATCCACTACGCGCTGCACCTCTACGTGGATCAGCGTGGCCGGTGCGGGGCAGAACACCTGGGCCTGGGCGAACGAGAGCCAAATCCCAGGCACAAAAAAGGCGCCCACAAGGGACGCCTTTTTTATCAGCATGGAAAAACCGTAACGGCTTCCCAAGTTGATCGGCCTTAGGCCTTTTTGGCACCGAAAGCACCGAAACGGTCAGCAAAGCGCTGTACACGGCCGCCGGTGTCCAGAGTTTTCTGCTTACCGGTGTAGAACGGGTGGCACTCGTTGCATACGTCAGTACCCAGTGGCTTGCACAGGTTCGAACGGGTTTCGAACTTGTTGCCGCAGCTGCAGGTGACTTCGATGGTTTCGTACGCTGGATGGATATCGGCTTTCATGGCACTTCCTCGGGCTAGCGTGCCGCCACTCGACACTATTGTCGAATACCGCACGTAATTAGGCCGCGGATTCTACCAGACCTTTTTAATCGCGCAAGCCGCGTATCCGGCTGAAAACCGCCTTTCATCAGAAAACCATGGCATACCCAAGCCCTCCCCCGTCTGCTAGGCTCCCGCCCCTGCGCCACCGCCTGCCTTTATATGAGACTCCCCGCGTGCCCGACGCCATTTTGCGCCTAGCCCTGCCCTCGCCCCTGCGCCGCCTGTTCGATTACCGGGCCCCGGCCGGCGTGCTGCGGGCGCAGTTGCAGCCGGGCATGCGTGTGCGTGTGCCGTTTGGCCGGCGGGAAATGATCGGCATATTGGTAGAGGTCGCGGACCACAGCGAAGTGCCGGCGGAAAAGCTCAAACCCGCGCTGGCCATGCTCGACGCCACCCCGCCACTGCCGCCAGCTCTGTTCAAGCTGTGCCTGTGGACCGCCCAGTATTACCAGCACAGCCTCGGCGATACGCTCAGTTGGGCGCTGCCAGTACTGCTGCGCCAGGGCGAACTGGCCGAAGCGCGCCAGGAACGTTTCTGGTCGATGGTGCCCGGTGCGCGCATCGACGACCCGCGCATCGCCCGCGCCCCGCGCCAGCGTGAAGCCCTGGCGACACTGGCCCAGCACCCCCATGGCGTCGCGCATCAGCTGTTAAGCAAGCTGATGCTGAGCAAAGACAGCCTCGACCTGTTGCTCGCCAAGGGCCTGGTGCAGGTGGAAATCCGCAAGCACGCCCCCGATGCCCGCCACGAACACTGGCTGGCCCAACCGGAACTGCCGCTGAACCCCGAGCAACGCGCCGCTTATGAAGCGATTCGTGCCGGCTTCGACAGTTTCCATGCGTTCCTGCTGGCGGGCGTCACTGGCAGCGGCAAAACCGAAGTCTATCTGCAACTGATCCGCGAGACCCTGCAAGCCGGCAAACAGGCGCTGGTGCTGATCCCCGAGATCAACCTGGGCCCACAGACCCTGGCGCGCTTCGAACAGCGCTTCAACGCGCGCATCGCCCTGGTGCACTCGGCAGTCAATGACCGTGAGCGTCTCGAATCCTGGCTGGCCGCACGGGATGGCGAGGCCGACATTATTATCGGCACCCGCTCGGCGCTGTTCACGCCGATGAAAAACCCCGGGCTGATCATCATCGACGAGGAGCACGACGGCTCCTATAAACAGCAGGAAGGCTTGCGTTACCACGCCCGCGACCTGGCACTGGTGCGTGCACGCCAGGAAGACATCCCGATTGTGCTGGGCTCGGCCACGCCATCCCTGGAGAGCTTGCACAACGCCTACACCGGGCGTTACGGCCTCCTACGCCTCAACGAGCGCGCGGGTGGCGCCAAGCAACCCAAATTCCTGCGCCTGGACGTCAAAAGCCGTCCACTGGACAGCGGGATTTCCGGGCCGATGCAACAAGCCATCGGCCAGACCCTCGCTGCTGGCCAACAGGTCCTGGTATTCCTCAACCGGCGCGGTTTTGCACCGACCTTGCTGTGCCACGACTGCGGCTGGATGTCCGAATGCGAACGCTGCGACGCGCGCATGACCGTGCACCAGCGCTACGGCGAACTGCGCTGCCATCACTGCGGCCATGTGGAACGCGTACCGCGCCACTGCCCGCAGTGCGGCAAAGTCGACCTGCGACCGGTGGGCGCCGGCACCGAACGGGCTGAAGAGCGCCTGGGCATTCTGTTCCCGGATTACCCGGTTTTGCGGGTCGACCGCGACAGCACCTCGCGCAAGGACGCGATGAACCAACTGTTCGCGACCATCCAGAAAGGCCACCCGTGCATCCTGATCGGCACGCAGATGCTTGCCAAAGGGCACCACTTTCCCCGGGTGACCCTGGTGTCGATCCTGGATGCCGATGGCGGGTTGTTCTCCGGTGATTTCCGCGCCAGCGAGCGCATGGCGCAGTTGATCGTGCAGGTTGCTGGCCGCGCGGGCCGTGCCGAAGAACCCGGCCGGGTGATCATCCAGACCCACCTGGCCGACCATCCACTGCTGATCCAGCTGACCGAACAAGGCTACTTCGCCTTCGCCGAGCAGGCGCTGAGCGAACGTCGCGCGGCGGGCCTGCCGCCGTTTTCCCATTTGGCCCTGTTACGCGCCGAAGCCCACAAGCCAGGGCAGGCGGAAAGTTTTCTGGATGAAGCGTGTAGCGCCGCCGAACGTTTGCTCGGCGAACTGGGCCTGAGCGGCATCGAACTGCTCGGCCCGGTGCCCGCCCCGATGGAGCGCCGCGCCGGGCGTTATCGCGCTCAGCTACTCTTGCAGGCAACCTCGCGCGCGCCCCTGCATCGACTATTAAGTAGCTGGTTGCTTGCCCTGGAGCAAATGCCCAGCGGTCGCCAAGTGCGATGGTCGTTGGACGTAGACCCGGTAGATTTGTATTAAGCCTGGCCATAGGTCCCGCGAAGGTTGGCAAGCCCGCCCTCGCCACGGATAATGCCCAGTTTTTCCACCTGCGCATCGCGCGCCGCCGCTTGCGGTCGAAAGAGAACACCATGAAAGACACCATTCGCCAGCTGATCCAACAAGCCCTCACCCAACTCGTCAACGAAGGTGTGTTGCCTGAAGGCCTGACGCCGGCGATCCAGGTGGAAAACACCCGCGACAAGACCCACGGTGACTTCGCCAGCAACATCGCGATGATGCTGTCCAAGCCTGCGGGCATGAAACCGCGCGACCTGGCAGAGAAAATCATCGCCGCGCTGCCGGCCGACGAGAGCGTCACCAAGGCTGAAATCGCCGGCCCTGGCTTCATCAATTTCTTTCAGAACACCCAGGCCCTGGCTTCGCGCCTGGATGCGGCCCTGGCCGACGCCAAGATCGGCGTGCGCAAGGCCGGCCCGCTGCAACGCGTGGTCGTCGACCTATCGGCGCCGAACCTGGCCAAAGAGATGCACGTCGGCCACCTGCGCTCAACCATCATTGGCGACGGCGCGGCACGGGTCCTGGAGTTCCTCGGCGACGACGTGATCCGTCAGAACCACGTCGGCGACTGGGGCACTCAGTTCGGCATGCTGATGGCTTACCTGCAAGAAAACCCGATCACCAGCAACGAGCTGTCGGACCTGGAAAACTTCTACCGCGCCGCCAAGAAGCGCTTCGACGAATCCGAAGAATTCGCCGACCGCGCCCGTGGCCTGGTGGTCAAGTTGCAAGCCGGTGACAAGGAATGCCTGGAGCTGTGGAACCGCTTCCGTGAGATTTCCCTGTCCCACTGCCAGGAAATCTACGAACTGCTCAACGTCAAGCTGACCATGGCCGACGTGATGGGCGAAAGCGCCTACAACGACGACCTGATCAACGTGGTCAACGAACTCAAGGCCAAAGGCCTGCTGGTAGAAAGCAACGGCGCGCAGTGCGTGTTCCTCGAAGAGTTCAAGACCGCTGAAGGCGAACCGCTGCCGGTGATCATCGTCAAGGCCGATGGCGGCTATCTCTACGCCACCACCGACCTGGCCGCCGTGCGCTACCGCAGCGGCGTGCTCAAGGCTGATCGCGCACTATATTTCGTTGACCAGCGCCAGGCCCTGCACTTCCAGCAGGTGTTCGAAGTGGCGCGTCGCGCCGGTTTCGTCACCCACCCGATGCACATGGAACACATGGGCTTCGGCACCATGAACGGCGCCGATGGTCGCCCGTTCAAGACCCGTGACGGCGGCACTGTGAAGCTGATCGACCTGCTGACCGAAGCCCAGGAACGTGCCTACAACCTGGTGAAGGAAAAGAACCCGGAGCTGGCCGAGGCCGACCTGCGCAACATCGCCCGCGTGGTGGGCATCGGCGCGGTGAAATACGCTGACCTGTCCAAGCACCGCACCAGCGACTACAGCTTCAACTTCGAGCTGATGCTGAACTTCGAAGGCAACACCGCGCCGTACCTGCTCTACGCCTACACCCGTGTGGCGGGCGTTTTCCGCAAGCTGGGCAAGGACTTCACCGAAGTCGAAGGCCAGATCGTGCTGGACGCCCCGCACGAACAGGAACTGGCCGCCAAATTGGCGCAGTTCGGCGAAGTGCTGAACAGCGTCGGCGAGAAAGGCACGCCGCATATCCTGTGCACTTACCTGTATGAAGTCGCCGGCCTGTTCTCCAGTTTTTACGAGAACTGCCCGATCCTCACCGCCGACGATGAAGCCCAGAAGCAAAGCCGCCTGCGCCTCGCCGCCTTGGCGGGACGGACCCTCAAGCAAGGCCTGGAACTGTTGGGCCTGGAAACTCTGGAGCGTATGTAAGTTGGCTGCCAAGAAAAAACCTGCACCCAAGCGCGGCGCCAGCCGCTACCAGGCCCCGGCGAAGAAGCCGATCCCGGGCTGGTTGTGGATGGCGATCGGCCTCACCGTCGGTGCGTTTATCGTGTTCCTGATGAAGCTGGATCCGGGCAAGGGCGATGACGTCAAACGGGTCAAGCAGGAACAGCAGAAGGCCACGAAAATGGCCGAAGCCAACAAGACGGCGCCAAGCCCGACCGCACCTGTGAAGCCGAAGTACGACTTCTACACGCTGCTGCCGGAATCGGAAGTGATCGTGCCGCCTGACGCCGTGCCGGAGAAAACCCTGCCGACGCCACAGGTACCGACCACGCCGGTCACCCCAGCGGAAGCGGCAAAAATCGACACGGCACGCGCCCAGGCCGCGCTGGCCGGCATTACGCCGCCGCCAGCACCGCCGGTTGCCGAGACCAAAGCCGCGCCGGTGACCAAGTTCTTCCTGCAAGCGGGTTCGTTCCCGAAACAGGCGGATGCGGACCGCGTGCGGGCGCAGATCATTCTGCTAGGACAGTCGGTGACGGTTGAGTCCGGCACGGTGAAGGATGCGACCTGGTATCGCGTGCTGGTGGGGCCGTTCAGCAACCGTGAGCAGTTGACTGTGGCGCAGAAACAACTGGCCGGCGCGGGCTTTAGCAACCTGTTGTTACAACAACGCCAGAGCCGCTGAATACGCAGCCCTGTAGGAGCGAGCTTGCTCGCGAAGCGCTCAAAATCGCCGCGGGGCACCAGGTTCCCCGCGTCATCGTTGACGACCTTCGCGAGCGAGCTCGCTCCTACAGTGACCTTCTGCCACTCGTCTGCACACCCTTCCTACGGTTGAAATCCCCCCCACCATCCCCATATCAGTTTCCATCAGGGCATTTTCGCCCCGCTGCGTGGAGACTCTCCCCTTGACCACCATCGTTTCAGTACGTCGCCACGGCAAAGTCGTCATGGGCGGCGACGGCCAGGTTTCCCTGGGTAATACCGTGATGAAAGGCAACGCCAAGAAAGTGCGTCGCCTGTACCACGGCCAGGTTCTCGCAGGCTTTGCCGGCGCCACCGCCGACGCTTTCACCCTTTTCGAGCGTTTCGAAGGCCAGCTAGAGAAACATCAGGGTCATCTGGTGCGCGCTGCGGTTGAACTCGCCAAAGAATGGCGCACAGACCGCTCCCTCAGCCGCCTGGAAGCCATGCTGGCCGTCGCCAACAAAGACGCTTCCCTGATCATCACCGGCAACGGCGATGTGGTTGAGCCTGAACATGGTCTGATCGCCATGGGTTCCGGCGGTGGCTACGCCCAAGCGGCCGCCAGCGCACTGTTGAAGAAAACCGACCTGTCGGCTCGCGAAATCGTCGAGACCGCCCTGGGCATCGCCGGTGATATCTGCGTGTTCACCAACCACAACCAGACCATTGAGGAGCAGGACCTCGCTGAGTAAGCCGTAGGCTTATTCCGCTTGAGGCCGCCAAACACTATGTCCATGACTCCCCGCGAAATCGTCCATGAACTCAACCGCCATATCATCGGCCAGGACGATGCCAAGCGCGCCGTAGCCATTGCGCTGCGTAACCGCTGGCGCCGGATGCAACTGCCCGAAGAACTGCGCGTTGAAGTAACGCCCAAGAACATCCTGATGATCGGCCCGACCGGCGTCGGTAAAACCGAAATCGCCCGTCGCCTGGCCAAGCTGGCCAATGCGCCGTTCATCAAGGTCGAAGCCACCAAGTTCACCGAAGTGGGCTATGTGGGCCGCGACGTCGAGTCGATTATCCGCGACCTGGCCGACGCCGCCCTGAAAATGCTGCGCGAACAGGAAGTAACCAAGGTCAGCCACCGCGCCGAAGACGCCGCCGAAGAGCGCATCCTCGACGCCCTGCTGCCACCGGCACGCATGGGTTTCAACGAAGACGCCGCGCCGGCCTCGGACTCCAACACCCGCCAGCTGTTCCGCAAGCGCCTGCGTGAAGGCCAGCTGGACGACAAGGAAATCGAGATCGAAGTCGCTGAAGTCTCCGGCGTCGACATCTCCGCCCCGCCTGGCATGGAAGAAATGACCAGCCAGTTGCAGAACCTGTTCGCCAACATGGGCAAGGGCAAGAAGAAAAGCCGCAAGATCAAGGTGAAGGAAGCGCTGAAACTGGTGCGCGACGAAGAAGCCGGGCGCCTGGTGAATGAGGAAGAACTCAAGGCCAAGGCCCTGGAAGCGGTCGAGCAGCACGGCATCGTGTTTATCGACGAGATCGACAAGGTGGCCAAGCGCGGCAACTCCGGCGGTGTCGATGTGTCCCGCGAGGGCGTACAGCGCGACCTGCTGCCGCTGATCGAAGGCTGCACGGTGAACACCAAGCTGGGCATGGTCAAGACCGACCACATCCTGTTTATCGCCTCCGGCGCGTTCCACCTGAGCAAGCCAAGCGACCTGGTGCCAGAGTTGCAAGGCCGCCTGCCGATCCGCGTGGAACTCAAGGCGCTGACCCCAGGCGACTTCGAGCGCATCCTCAGCGAGCCGCACGCGTCGCTCACCGAGCAATACCGTGAGCTGCTGAAAACCGAAGGCTTGGGTATCGAGTTCCAAGCGGACGGCATAAAGCGCCTGGCGGAGATCGCCTGGCAGGTCAACGAGAAGACCGAGAACATCGGTGCCCGTCGTTTGCATACCTTGCTGGAGCGGCTGCTGGAGGAAGTGTCCTTCAGTGCTGGCGATTTGGCTGGCGCGCAAAATGGCGAAGTGATCAAGATCGACGCTGACTACGTCAACAGCCACTTGGGCGAATTGGCACAGAACGAAGATCTGTCGCGCTACATTCTGTAGAGTTCAAGCTGTAAGCTACAAGCGACAAGTTGACCCCATTCAACTTGAAGCTTGTAGCTTGCAGCCCAAGGTCTTCCCAATGTCCAAATTTCCCACCGCTGTAAACCTGCACAAAACCTCCAACACCCTCGGCCTCACCTACGGGCCCGACGAGGTGTACCAACTCCCCGCCGAACTGCTGCGCACCCACTCGCCTTCCGCCGAGGTCCAGGGGCACGGCAAACCCATCCTGCAATTCGGCAAGCTCAATGTGCGGTTGATCAAGATCGAACCGGCCGGCCAGTACGCACTGAAATTGACCTTCGACGACGGTCATGACAGCGGACTGTTCACCTGGGACTACCTCTACCAACTCGCCGTGCGCCAAGACGCGTTGTGGGTCGATTATCTGGCCGAACTCAAAGCCGCCGGCAAAACCCGCGATCCGGATCAGTCGGTCGTACGGCTGATGCTCTAGCACAGGCCTCTTGCTCTTTAGAGGGCATTTTCTAATTTCATCTGCTTGAATGCCCTGTCGCGTGACCAACGATTGGTCCGCTTGCGAAAAAAATTAAACTCGGGTAACCAATGGAGCTGGCAAGTTCCCTGCATTTGACGATGCGGTATCAACGGTCACCCGAGTCGCAGTACCAGGCTTGTGTTGTGTATCGAAACTGGGTGCGCAGCGGTCCCCGGTACTCGTCTTTCGGACAATGGAGCGTCGTAGATGAGTAACAAGAACAACGATGACTTGAAACGCCAGGCCTCGGAAAACACCCTGGGGCTCAACCCGATCATCGCGTTACGTAAAAAGGATTTACTCGCCTCGGCGAAGATGGTGCTGACCCAAGCCATCAAACAACCGTTGCACAGCGTCAAGCACGTCGCGCATTTTGGCGTCGAGTTGAAGAACGTGATGTTCGGCAAATCCGCGTTGGTGCCCGAGAACGACGACCGTCGTTTCCAGGACCCGGCCTGGAGCCAGAACCCGCTCTACAAACGCTACCTGCAAACCTACCTGGCGTGGCGCAAGGAACTGCACGACTGGATCGGCGACAGCAACCTGTCGGAACAGGACATCAGCCGCGGCCACTTCGTGATCAACCTGATGACCGAAGCCATGGCCCCCACTAACAGCGCGGCCAACCCGGCGGCGGTCAAACGTTTCTTTGAAACCGGCGGCAAGAGCCTGCTCGATGGCCTGTCCCACCTGGCCAAGGACATGGTGCACAACGGCGGCATGCCGAGCCAGGTCAACATGGGCGCCTTTGAAGTGGGCAAGACCCTGGGCACGACCGAAGGCGCCGTGGTGTTTCGCAACGACGTGCTGGAGCTGATCCAGTACAAGCCGATCACCGAACAGGTGCACGAACGCCCGCTGCTAGTGGTGCCGCCGCAGATCAACAAATTCTATGTATTCGACCTGAGCCCGGAGAAGAGCCTGGCGCGATTCTGCCTGCGCAATAACCAGCAAACTTTTATCGTCAGCTGGCGCAACCCGACCAAGGCCCAGCGCGAGTGGGGCCTGTCGACCTATATCGAGGCGCTCAAGGAAGCGGTGGATGTGGTCACGGCGATTACCGGCAGCAAAGATGTGAACATGCTCGGCGCCTGCTCCGGCGGCATCACCTGCACTGCCCTGCTCGGCCACTACGCGGCGCTGGGCGAGAAGAAGGTCAACGCCCTGACCCTGCTGGTGAGCGTGCTGGACACCACGCTGGACACCCAGGTGGCACTGTTTGTCGACGAACAGACTCTGGAGGCGGCCAAGCGCCATTCCTACCAGACCGGCGTGCTGGAAGGCCGCGACATGGCCAAGGTGTTCGCCTGGATGCGCCCCAACGACCTGATCTGGAACTACTGGGTCAACAACTACCTGCTGGGCAACGAACCGCCGGTGTTCGACATCCTGTTCTGGAACAACGACACCACGCGTTTGCCGGCGGCATTCCACGGTGACCTGATCGAGCTGTTCAAGAACAACCCACTGGTGCGCGCCAACGCACTGGAAGTGTGCGGCACGCCCATCGACCTCAAGCAGGTCACCGCCGATATCTATTCCCTGGCCGGCACCAACGACCACATTACGCCGTGGCAGTCGTGCTACAAATCGGCACAGCTGTTTGGTGGCAAGGTGGAGTTCGTGCTGTCCAGCAGCGGGCATATCCAGAGCATCCTCAACCCGCCGGGCAACCCCAAGGCGCGCTACCAGACCAGCGACAGCCTGACGGCGAAGCCGCTGGAGTGGCAGGAGAATGCCACCAAGCACACCGATTCGTGGTGGCTGCATTGGCAAGCCTGGCAGGCGGAACGGGCGGGTAAGTTGAAGAAAGCACCTACAAGCCTGGGTAACAAAACCTATGCGGCGGCCGAAGCGGCGCCGGGCACTTATGTACACGAACGATAATCCTCACCCGTAGGGTAAGCCCATGCCGCAACCGTTCATCTTCCGCACCATCGACCTGGATGGCCAGACCATCCGCACGGCGGTGCGCCCGGGCAAGCCTCACTTGACGCCGTTGCTGATCTTCAATGGCATCGGCGCCAACCTTGAGTTGGTGTTTCCGTTCGTCCAGGCGTTGGACCCAGACCTGGAAGTGATCGCGTTCGATGTGCCCGGCGTGGGCGGTTCCTCCACACCCAATCGACCGTACCGTTTTCCCGGCTTGGCCAAGCTCACCGCACGTATGCTCGATTACCTGGACTATGGCCAGGTGAACGCGGTGGGTGTGTCTTGGGGGGGCGCGTTGGCGCAGCAGTTTGCCTACGACTACCCGGAGCGCTGCAAGAAGCTGATCCTGGCGGCCACGGCGGCGGGTGCGGTGATGGTGCCGGGCAAGCCGAAAGTGTTGTGGCTGATGGCCAGTCCGCGCCGTTACATCCAACCGTCCCACGTGGTGCGCATCGCGCCGATGATCTACGGCGGCTCGTTCCGCCGCGACTCAAAACTGGCCGCCGAACACGCGAGCAAAGTGCGCTCGGCCGGCAAGTTGGGCTACTACTGGCAGCTGTTCGCCGGGTTGGGCTGGACCAGCATCCACTGGCTGCACAAGATCCGCCAACCCACCCTGGTGCTGGCCGGGGACGACGACCCGCTGATCCCGCTGATCAACATGCGCATGCTGGCCTGGCGCATCCCCAATGCACAGTTGCACATCATCGATGACGGCCACCTGTTCCTGATCACCCGGGCGGAAGCCGTGGCGCCGATCATCATGAAATTTCTCGAAGAGGAGCGCATGCGCGCGGTGATCCATCCGCGACCGGCCGTGTAAGGACCGCACCGCCGCGCAACTTGCCAGGAACCGGCTATGGTTCTGAATTGGCGTGCCTGTTTGATGGCTTGACGAAGGAGTGTTGGCTCATGCGAGAAAGACCCGTGACGAACCCGGCGCCCACCCCTGCCGCGTTCATCAATGCGCAAAATGCGATCACCGGCCTGCGCGGTCGGGACCTGCTGTCGACCCTGCGCAGCGTGGCCGCCCATGGCTTGCGCAACCCGGTGCATACCGCTCGCCATGCCTGGGCGTTGAGCGGTCAACTGGGCCGCGTGCTGCTCGGTGAAACCGTGCACGAACCCAACCCCAACGACGGCCGCTTCACCGACCCCACCTGGAAGCTCAACCCGCTGTACCGGCGTAGCCTGCAAGCCTATCTGAGCTGGCAGAAGCAGACCCGTCACTGGATCGATGACAGTTCCCTGAGCGCCGATGACCGCGCCCGTGCGCATTTTGCTTTCTCGTTGATCAACGATGCGGTCTCCCCGTCCAACACCCTGCTCAACCCGCTGGCGATCAAGGAGTTGCTCAACTCCGGCGGCAACAGCGTGGTGCGCGGTGTGACCAACCTGTTCGAAGACCTGCTGCACAACAATGGCCTGCCACGCCAGGTGAGCAAGCACGCCTTCGAAGTGGGCAAGACGGTCGCCACCACCCCAGGCTCGGTGGTGTTTCGCAATGAGCTGCTGGAGCTGATCCAGTACAAACCCATGAGCGAAAAGCAGTACGCCAAGCCGCTGTTGATCGTGCCGCCGCAAATCAACAAGTACTACATTTTCGACTTGAGCCCCGCCAACAGCTTTGTGCAGTACGCCCTCAAGAATGGCCTGCAGACCTTTATGGTCAGCTGGCGCAACCCGGATGTGCGGCATCGCGAATGGGGCCTGTCCACCTACGTCGCTGCGCTGGAAGAAGCGCTCAACGTGTGCCGCGCGATCACCGGCGCCCGTGAGGTCAACCTGATGGGCGCCTGCGCCGGTGGCCTGACCATCGCCGCGCTGCAAGGCCACCTGCAGGCCAAGCGTCAGCTGCGCCGCATCTCCAGCGCCAGCTACCTGGTGAGCCTGCTGGACAGCCAGATCGACAGCCCCGCCACCCTGTTCGCCGATGAACAGACCCTGGAAGCCGCCAAGCGCCGCTCCTACCAGCAAGGCGTGCTGGACGGCCGCGACATGGCCAAGGTGTTCGCCTGGATGCGCCCCAATGACCTGATCTGGAACTACTGGATCAACAACTACCTGCTGGGCAAGGAACCGCCGGCTTTCGACATCCTGTACTGGAACAACGACAACACGCGCCTGCCCGCCGCGCTGCACGGCGACCTGTTGGACTTCTTCAAGCACAACCCGCTGAGTCATCCCGGTGGCCTGGAGGTGTGCGGCACGCCGATCGATTTGCAGAAGGTCACGGTGGACAGCTTCAGTGTGGCCGGCATCAACGACCACATCACGCCGTGGGACGCGGTGTATCGCTCCACCCAATTGCTGGGCGGCGAGCGGCGCTTCGTGCTGTCCAACAGCGGGCATATCCAGAGCATTCTCAACCCGCCGGGCAACCCCAAGGCCAACTACGTCGAGAACCCCAAGCTGAGCAGCGACCCGCGCGCCTGGTACTACGACGCCAACCACGTCGAAGGCAGTTGGTGGCCGCAATGGTTGGAGTGGATCCAGCAGCGCTCCGGCGTGCAACGAGAAACCCTCACCGCCCTGGGCAACCAGAATTACCCACCGATGGAAGCGGCGCCCGGCACCTATGTGCGCGTGCGCTGAGCTCAACGATCACGTTAAGAAGACTGGATGAAGACCCGCGACCGTATCCTTGAATGTGCCCTGCAGTTGTTCAACCAGAAGGGCGAGCCGAATGTGTCGACCATGGAGGTGGCCAATGAAATGGGGATCAGCCCCGGCAACCTCTACTACCACTTCCATGGCAAGGAACCGTTGGTGCTCGGGTTGTTCGAGCGTTTCCAGAATGAGTTGGCGCCCCTGCTCGACCCTCCGGCGGACGCGCAACTGGAAGCCGAGGATTACTGGCTGTTCCTGCACCTGATCGTCGAGCGCATGGCGCATTACCGGTTCTTGTTCCAGGACTTGTCGAACCTGGCGGGACGCCTGCCAAAGCTGGCCAAGGGCATTCGCAACCTGCTGACAGCGCTCAAACGGACCCTGGCGTCTTTGCTGGCGCGACTGAAGGCGGCCGGGCAGTTGGTCAGCAGCACCCAGGCCCTGGGGCAACTGGTGGAGCAGATCACCATGACCTTGCTGTTTTCGTTGGATTACCAGCGGATTCTTGATCGCGAAGGTGAAGTGCAGGTGGTGGTCTACCAGATCATGATGCTGGTGGCGCCGCATTTGCTGCAGCCGGCGCGGCAGGCGACTGAGCGCTTTGCCCTCAAGTATGTAGATCACACCCCATAAAAAATGCCCGACCTTTGCAGGCCGGGCATTTTTTGTGTCCTGGAAAAATCAGGACTGACTGGATGGCGTCGGGGTTGCCGGCGTTGCAGTCGGGGTCACAGCAGCAGGGGTCGGCGCGGACACCGAGTTGGCTGTGGAAGCGGTCGGCGCAGTGGCAGGCTTGGCCGCAACAGCAGGCTTGGGTGCTGCTGGTTTTTTTGCTACCGCTGGCTTCTTCGCGGCGGCTGGTTTTGCCGCGGGCTTGGCTGCAGCAGGCTTGGCAGCCGGTTTCGCGGCGGCCGGCTTGGCTGCAGGTTTCGCAGCGGCTGGCTTGGCAGCGGGTTTTGCAGCTGCAGTTTTGGCCGCAGGCTTGGCGGCTGGTTTAGCGGCGGCCTTGGCTGCTGGTTTGGCGGCTGGCTTGGCAGCAGCTTTAGCGGCAACTGGTTTAGCGGCAGGCTTGGCGGCCGGTTTGGCAGCGGCGGTTTTTGCCGCAGGCTTGGCGGCTGGTTTAGCCGCTGCTTTGGCAGGAGCCTTGGCAGCAGGTTTGGCAGCCGCTTTTACCAGAGGCTTGGCGGCAGTTTTCGCAGCCGGTTTGGCCGCTGCGGTTTTAGCCGCAGGCTTGGCAGCCGGTTTTGCAGCAGCCGTTTTCGCGGGAGCCACTTTAGCGCCGGTCAGTTTTTCAATTTGCTTGGTCAGGGTATCGACCTTGCTGTGCAGCGTCTTCAGCTCTGCCTTGCTCGGCACGCCCAGTCGCGAAATGGCACTGTTGAGGCGCTTGTCGAAAGTTTCTTCCAACTTGCCCCACGTGTCCGAAATGCTCGACTTGGCGGAGCCGGCAGTTGCCTTGGCGGCTTCAACTTTTTTACCAACCGTGGTTTTGGTCAACTTCTCAGCCTTCTCGCCGTCCTTGACCAAAGTCTCGAAGTATTTGCCGCCGTCACTGCTAACCTTCGAGTACACGCCTAAACCAGCAAGCCAGATCTTACGGGAATATTTTTCAACTTCCCCGACCCACGAGCTGCCTTCTTTCTGAGTAGTCTTTTTAACAGCCATCCCGATGTCTCCTTAGTGTTTACGCGCGACACGTTCTAGCAATGTCGTCAGCTCTTCGAGCTTAGCAGAGAGTGTCTCAACGTCATGTTTAGACGCAATGCCGATTCGATTCAAGGCACTGGCAACGCGAGTATCAAAAGCTTTTTCAACTTTATCCAGCTGAACTTCTACCAGACCTTTGACGGAGGAGACATTACTCTTTACTTGGTCAATCTGACTGTTGGCGGCCTCAAGTTGTTCAACTGCAACTTTTTTACCTTTACTTTCAACATGTTGACCGGTCTTAACCAGCTCTTTGAAGTACTCGCTGCCTTCGCTTCCAACCTTGGCGTAAGCACCAAGTCCTGCCAGCCAGATCTTGCGGGCGTAGGATTTAACCTCGCTCAGGGTAGTGGTCTGGGCGTCGATTTTTTTCTTCAGGATAACTTTGGCCATGGTGCACCTCACGCAGATTAGGGGGGAGGAACGGCCCGCAGGAGTTGAGGGCTTGGGCACAAAGTAGGCTGGAAAATTAGAATCGGCACCCTAAGAACAGACGGATCACACCAAGGCTTTATCCAGGGCTTTTTCGATTTCGGACTTGATGGTGCCACTCATGGCCGACATCAACAGGCCCAGTTCCACATCGATGCGCAACGAATCTTCAGTGACTAATACCGTGCCCTTAACCCCCGAACGCTTGAGGTTCAAGGTATCGCCGGACCACGACGGCTCCAGGCCATATTGCTCTTTGAGTTTGTGCGCCAACTTGTCGGCCTTCGCCCGCGCGCCCTCTTTACCCAGTGAATGTGCGCGCTCAACGGTTATACGGGCCATTGCAATGACTCCTCTTTATAGGGACGTGAATACCTTCGATGCGGCAAAAGGTCTCGGTGACCACCCATCTTACCTGCAGCCTTGCCAAGACAAAGCAGGCCTTGGGGATTATCATGTCCCGCATTCTCTTTTGGTGACAGCGATATGACTGATCAGCGCAAAGGCAGCGATGCCGAACCCACCACTCACTTCGGCTTCAAGAACGTCCCGGAAAGCCAGAAAGCGGAAAAAGTCGCTGAGGTGTTCCACTCGGTCGCGGCCAAGTACGACCTGATGAACGACGTACTGTCGGGCGGCATGCACCGCCTGTGGAAGCGCTTCACCATCGAGTTGTCGGGGGTTCGCCCTGGCAACCGTGTGCTGGACATCGCCGGCGGCACGGGTGACCTGGCGGCCAAGTTCTCCAAGTTGGTGGGCCCGACTGGCCAAGTGATACTGGCCGACATCAACGGCTCGATGCTCAAGGTCGGGCGCGACCGCCTGCTGGATAAAGGCGTGGCCGGCAATATCGAATTCGTCCAGGCCGACGCAGAAAAACTGCCATTCCCCGACAACCATTTCGACTGCGTCACCATCGCCTTCGGTCTGCGTAACGTCACCCACAAGGAAGACGCGATCCGCTCGATGCTGCGCGTGCTCAAGCCGGGTGGCCGCCTGCTGGTGCTGGAGTTCTCCAAGCCGACCAACGCCATCATGTCCAAGGTCTACGACACCTACTCCTTCGCCTTCATGCCGTTGATGGGCAAGCTGATCACCAATGACGCCGAGAGCTATCGCTACCTGGCCGAATCGATCCGCATGCACCCTGACCAGGAAACCCTGAAGTCGATGATGGTAGAAGCCGGTTTCGACCGGGTGACCTACCACAACATGACCTCGGGTATCGTCGCCCTGCACCGTGGCATCAAGCCCTGATGCTGCTCGCAGGCCTTCTCGCCAGCGTTGAACACGGCCTCAACCGTGTGCTGCGCCTGGACAGCACCGCCCTGGCGCGGCTTGCGCACCTCAATGGCAAAGTGATTGCCGTCGACTGCCGCAGCCCCGCCTTGCAGCTGTTTATCCTGCCCAGCGATGAAGGACTGATGCTCGCGACCCAATGGGCCGCTGACGCCGACTGCACCTTGCGTGCGCCGGCATCGAGCCTGTTGCACCTGGCCCTGAGCCGCAACAAGACCGCCATCCTGCACAGCGCCGAAGTGGAGCTGGAAGGCGACAGTTCGGTGCTGATGGACCTGGCTGCCGTGCTGCAGGACCTGGAACTGGACTGGGAATACGAGCTGTCACGCTGGATCGGCCCGGTGGCCACCCAGTTGATCAGCGGGCACCTGCGCAGCCGTTCGCGCTGGTACCAGCAGGGGTTCGCCAGCCTCAACCAGAACCTCGCCGAATACCTGAGCGAAGAATCGCGCACCCTGGTCGGAGAACGGGAAGCGCAAGCGCGCTTTCGTGAACTCGACAAGGCCAAAATCGACCTGGAACGCCTCGAGGCACGCTTCGAGCGCCTGAGCCGTTCCCTTGATCCAAGCGATAACGCATGAAGCTGCTCGCCGTCCGCCGTTTGTTTCGTATCCAGCGCGTCGTAATCCGCTACCAACTCGATGACCTGCTGTTCGCCCTGCCCCTGCCGTGGTTCCTGCTGGCGGTGCGCTATGTGCTGCCGTGGCGCTGGTTCCCGCGCAAAAAGCTGGCGCTCAGCCGTGGCGCACGCCTGCGCCTGGCCTTGCAGGACCTGGGGCCGATCTTCATCAAGTTCGGGCAGATCCTCTCGACCCGCCGCGACTTGCTGCCTGAAGACATCGCCGACGAGTTGATGCTGCTGCAGGACCGCGTGCCGCCGTTCGATTCGCAGCAGTCGATGGCGTTGATCGAAGAGCAACTGGGCAAAAAGATCAGCGAAGTCTTCAGCCGCTTTGACGTCGAGCCCCTCGCGTCGGCCTCCGTGGCGCAGGTCCACGCAGCTCAGCTAAAGACCGGCGAAGAAGTGGTGGTGAAGGTGATCCGCCCGGGTCTCAAGCCGATCATCGGCCAGGACCTGGCGTGGCTGTTCATCCTCGCCCGTGCCGCCGAGCGTTTCTCGGCCGATGCGCGCCTGCTGCACCCGGTGGATGTGGTCGCCGACTACGAAAAGACCATCTACGACGAACTCGACCTGCTGCGCGAAGCCGCCAATGCCAGCCAGCTCAAGCGCAACTTCGAAGGCTCGCCCCTGCTGTACGTGCCGCAAGTGTATTGGGACTGGTGCCGCCCCAAAGTCTTGGTGATGGAGCGCATCTACGGCGTGCAGGTCACCGACCTCGCAACCCTGGCCGACCAGCGCACCGACATGAAGATGCTCGCCGAGCGCGGCGTGGAGATCTTCTTCACCCAGGTGTTCCGCGACAGTTTCTTCCACGCCGACATGCACCCCGGCAACATCTTCGTCAGCACCGTGAACCCGTGGAGCCCGCAGTACATTGCGATCGACTGCGGCATCGTGGGCAGCCTGACCCCGGAAGACCAGGACTACCTGGCGCGCAACCTGTTCGCCTTCTTCAAGCGCGACTACCGCCGCGTGGCGCAGTTGCACATTGATTCGGGCTGGGTGCCGGCAGAAACCAAGCTCAACGAATTCGAAGCGGCGATCCGCACCGTGTGCGAGCCGATCTTTGAAAAACCGTTAAAAGATATTTCCTTTGGTCAGGTGCTGATGCGCCTGTTCCAGACCGCGCGACGCTTCAACATGGAAGTGCAGCCGCAGTTGGTTTTGCTGCAAAAAACCCTGCTGAACATCGAAGGCCTGGGCCGCCAGTTGTACCCGGACCTGGACCTGTGGAACACCGCCCAGCCGTTCCTGGAACGCTGGATGCGCGAGCGCATGAGCCCGAAAACCGTGCTGGGCAACCTGCACAGCCAGATGGAACAACTGCCGCACCTGGCCAACATGACCCGCGACCTGCTGGAGCGCATGTCCCAGCCCCACGCCAAGGACCCGGCGCCGCCCTGGAAGCAGCGCAAGGACGACTGGTTCCTGCGCCTGCTGGGCGCTGCGCACCTGGTCGGCGGGGTGATGCTGGCCATCGGTGGCCCGCTGAACCAACTGGGCCACTGGCCGGCTGGCATCATGGTCGCCGTCGGTGTTTATCTGATCGTGCGTCGATAGCCAATCCGGTTATACACTGTCGCAAATTGCCGGAGCCGAACATGAAAGACTGGCTGGACGAGATCAAGTGGGACAGTGACGGCCTGGTGCCGGCCATTGCCCAAGACTACAAGACCGGGCGCGTGCTGATGATGGCCTGGATGAACCGCGAGGCCCTGAGCCTCACCGCCACTGAGCAGCGCGCCATCTACTGGTCACGCTCGCGTGGCAAACTGTGGCGCAAGGGCGAAGAGTCCGGGCACGTGCAGACCCTGCACGAGATGCGCATCGACTGCGACGCCGACGTGGTGATCCTCAAGGTCGAGCAGATCGGCGACATCGCCTGCCACACCGGCCGTCACAGCTGCTTCTATCGCGTTTTCGAGAATGGCGAATGGAAGGTTGTGGAGCCGGTGCTCAAAGACCCCGACGCCATTTACTCGGCAGGACACTAGACATGAGCGATACCCTGAACCGCGTGGCCCAGGTGCTGGAAGACCGCAAAGGCGCGGATGCCGACAGTTCCTACGTCGCCAGCCTGTACCACAAGGGCTTGAACAAGATCCTGGAAAAGCTCGGCGAAGAATCCGTCGAGACCATCATTGCAGCCAAGGACGCGCAAATCAGCGGTGATTACAGCGATGTAATCTACGAGACCGCTGACTTGTGGTTCCATAGCCTGGTCATGCTCGCCCAACTGGGGCAGCATCCGCAGGCTGTGCTGGATGAACTGGACCGACGCTTCGGCTTGTCCGGGCATGCCGAGAAAGCCTCGCGCCCGTCCGCCTGAATAACTAAGACTTGAGGATTTGCAGCATGGGCATTTTTGACTGGAAACACTGGATCGTCATTCTGGTGGTGGTGGTACTGGTGTTCGGCACCAAGAAACTCAAAAACCTGGGCACCGATGTGGGCGAGTCGATCAAGGGCTTCCGCAAAGCCATGAACGACGACGAAAAACCCGCCGACCCGGCCGCCAACCCAGTGCCTCCGGCGCAGCCTGTGCACCCGCAGGCCACCCAGCCGATCACCGAGCGTCGCACCTTCGACGTGCAGGCTGAGAAAGTCGAAGAGCCGACCCGCAAAGACTCGTGAGCACTGACTAATGTTTGGTATCAGCTTCTCTGAACTGCTGCTCGTCGGCCTCGTCGCCTTGCTGGTACTGGGGCCGGAACGCCTGCCCGGTGCCGCACGCACGGCCGGCCTGTGGATCGGGCGCCTGAAACGCAGTTTCAACGCCATCAAACAGGAAGTTGAACGGGAAATCGGCGCGGACGAGATCCGCCGGCAACTGCACAACGAGCACATCCTGTCGTTGGAGCAGGAAGCCCGGAAGATTCTGTCGCCGGTGCAGGAGCCCGCCAAACCGGCGGAGCCTGTGCCTGAAAACAGCATTGCACCGGTTGCCGAAGCCGCACCCGTGGTACCGACCGCGCCCACCGAGCCTGCGCCGACGCCCACCGCGTCGCCCGCGCCCCATGACCCTACATTGCCGCCGCGAGCCCCATGAGCGCTGATAAACCGGAAAACGACCAGCATATGCCGCTGGTCTCGCACCTCACCGAGCTGCGTACCCGCCTGCTGCGTTGCGTAGCGGCCATCTTCATCATCTTTGCCGGGTTGTTCGCCTTTACCCAGCAGATCTACACCTTCGTCTCCACGCCGCTGCGCCAATACCTGCCGGCCGGTGCGACGATGATCGCCACCGACGTGTCGTCGCCGTTCCTCACGCCGTTGAAGCTGACCATGATGGTCTCGCTGTTCCTGGCGATCCCGGTGATCCTGCACCAGATCTGGGGCTTTATCGCGCCGGGCCTGTACAAGCATGAGAAGCGCATCGCCGTGCCGCTGCTGGTGTCGAGCATCCTGCTGTTCTACACCGGCATGGCGTTCGCCTACTTCCTGGTGTTCCCGCTGATCTTCAAGTTCTTCGCCGCCGCCACCCCGGCCGGCGTGGAAATGATGACTGACATCACCAGCTACCTCGACTTTGTGATGACGCTGTTCTTCGCCTTTGGCGTGGCCTTCGAAATCCCGGTGGCCGTGGTGCTGCTGGTATGGATCGGCGTGGTCAACGTGGCGTACCTGAAGAAGATCCGCCCGTACGTGATCATCGGCTGCTTCGTGGTCGGCATGATCCTCACGCCACCGGACATCTTCTCCCAGACCCTGCTGGCCGTGCCGATGTGGATGCTGTTCGAGATCGGCATCCTGTTCAGCGGCTTGATCAGCAAGCGCGGCGAACACCCGGATGACCAACCCGACGACGACCAGCCGCCAGCGACCCAGCCGTGAACCTGCTGCTCCTCGAAGAGGCCGACTTCATCGCGGCCGACCGTGTGGTGCTGCGTGATCGGCGCCTGGTGCACATGCAGGAAGTCCATCGCGCCGCCGTCGGCGACAGCCTGCGCGTCGGCCGCATCGGCGGGC
Organism: Pseudomonas sp. DWRC2-2; assembly: GCF_049897885.1. NCBI lineage: Bacteria > Pseudomonadati > Pseudomonadota > Gammaproteobacteria > Pseudomonadales > Pseudomonadaceae > Pseudomonas > Pseudomonas sp. DWRC2-2. Next base: position 297,874 of record NZ_JAFCXD010000004.1, on the reverse strand, counting down.
AGATGGGCAATGCCCAACTGCTGCGTCTGGATGCAGCGGAAGCAGAGCTGCACGTCAGCTTCGACCAACCGCCGCCGGCCAAACTGCCGCTGACCCTGCTGCTGGCGCTGCCGCGCCCGAAGATGCTGCGTCGGGTGCTGCAGACCGTAGCCGCCATGGGCGTGCCCAAGGTGGTGCTGCTCAACAGCTACCGCGTCGAGAAGAGCTTCTGGCAAACCCCGTTCCTGGAACCCGAAGCGATTCGCGAGCAACTGATCCTCGGACTGGAACAGGCACGCGACACGATCTTGCCCGAGATCATCATCGAAAAACGCTTCAAACCCTTCGTCGAAGACCGCCTGCCGGCCATGACCGCAGGCACCTTGGGCCTTATCGGCCATCCCGGTGATTACCCGGCCTGCCCACGCGGGCTGGACGAGCCGGTGACCCTGGCAATCGGCCCGGAAGGCGGCTGGATCCCCTACGAAGTGGACCTGCTGACCAAGGCCGGCTTACAGCCCGTGCAGCTCGGCGCCCGAATCCTGCGCGTCGAAACCGCCGTCACCGCCCTGCTCGCCCGCTTGTTCTAACCCCGCTTACTCCGGATGGATGGGCTTTTTGTGGTGAGCGGGCTTGCCCCGCGCTGGGCTGCGCAGCGGCCCCAACAAGGACGCCGCAGTGTATCAGCAAGACCGCGATGCCTGGGTTTAGGGCGGCTCCGCCACCCAGCGCGGGGCAAGCCCGCTCACCACACAAACCCTCTCCGACATTCGACCTTGTTCCTACAGAACTCACCTACGCTGCCGATAAGCTCTTAATAAGTCCAAGCCTTGTTCCAGGGGAGTTCGCAGCATGTATCGTTGGTTAGCCGAAAAGCTGGGGAATGTAAGCGTCAATCGCAAGCTGGGCGTAGGCTTTGGCTTGGTGTTGATCCTGACGCTGTTGATCACCTTCACCGGCTGGACCGGCCTGGGCGATGTGATCAATCGCGGTGACAAGCTGGGCTATATCTCCAGCCTCAACGGCCTGACCAAGGACTTGCGCCTGGCGCGCCTGGACTTCGAAATGCGTCGCGGTGAACAAGGCACCGACGCCGTCAACAACTTGATCACCAAACTGGACAGTGGCCTGAAAACCGCCGCCGACCTGATCGAGCAACCCGACGACAAGGCCCTGGTGGAGCAGCAACAAGACGCCCTGAACCAATATAAAAAGGCTTTTGCCGCCATGGTCCAGGCCGGGCTCAAGCGTGAAGGTGCCCGCAGCAAACTGGGCGACACCGCCGACAACGCCGTGGCGAAGGTCAGCGAGGTCGAAAAAAGCCTGCTGCAAGGCGACAGCGTCACCCAGTTCAACAGCGTGGTCGACCTGAGCAAACTGATTCAGCAAGCGCGCTTCCAGGTGCGCGGCTACACCTATAGCGCCAAGGTCGAGGCTGAACAGCCGGCCCTCGATGCCATTGATAACGCCATCAAGAAGATCACCGAACTGGAAGGCCAACTGCCCGCGCAGTACCAGGCCAACCTGCAGCAGGCCAGCACCTCGCTGCAAGCCTACCGCGCGGCCGTCAGCCAGTACCGTGACTCCCAGACCGCCGCCGCCGAGGCGCTGAAAATCATGAGTGCCCAGGGCGATATCCTGCTGGGCCACAGCGAAAAGCTCACCACCTCGCAAACCGTGGTGCGCGACACCGACGCGGCGCATGCCAAACAACTCTTGCTGCTGGCGACGGTGCTGGCGCTGATCTTCGGCCTGGTTGCTGCTTGGGCGATCACACGCCAGATCGTCATCCCACTGAACCAGACCCTCAAGGTCGCCGAGCGCGTCGCCTCCGGCGACCTGAGCCACAACCTGACTTCCACGCGCCAGGACGAACTGGGGCAGCTGCAACGCGCCATGCAGAGCATGACCGTCGGCCTGCGCGAGCTGATCGGTGGTATCAGCGACGGTGTCACCCAGATCGCCAGCGCCGCCGAGCAACTGTCGGCCGTGACCGAACAGACCAGCGCCGGGGTCAACAGCCAGAAGGTCGAGACCGATCAGGTTGCCACCGCCATGAACGAAATGGCCGCCACTGTTCAGGAAGTCGCGCGCAACGCCGAGGAGGCCTCTGAAGCCGCCGTGGCGGCTGACCAACAAGCCCGAGAAGGCGACAAGGTGGTCGGCGAAGCCATCGCCCAGATCGAACGCCTGGCCACCGAAGTGGGCAACTCCACGGTCGCCATGGGTGACCTGAAGCGCGAAAGCGACAAGATCGGCAGCGTGCTCGACGTGATCAAGTCCGTGGCCCAGCAAACCAACCTACTGGCCCTCAACGCCGCGATTGAAGCTGCGCGCGCCGGTGAGGCCGGGCGTGGCTTCGCCGTGGTGGCGGACGAAGTGCGCAGCCTGGCCCAACGTACCCAGAAGTCCACCGAAGAGATCGAAGAGCTGATCGTCGGCCTGCAAAGCGGCACGCAGCAAGTGGCGACCATCATGGACAACAGCCGTGGCTTGACCGACAGCAGCGTCGAACTGACCCGCCGTGCCGGCAGCGCCTTGGCGAGTATCACCCGCACGGTCTCGACCATCCAGGCGATGAACTCACAGATCGCCACGGCCGCCGAGCAACAAAGCGCAGTGGCGGAAGAGATCAACCGCAGCGTGTTGAACGTGCGCGATGTGTCGGAACAGACCTCGTCGGCCAGTGAAGAAACCGCTGCATCCAGTGCCGAGCTGGCCCGCCTGGGGATTTACCTGCAGACGCTGGTGGGGCGTTTCCGGATCTGATCCAAAATTTGTGAAACGTCCTACGTAGTTATCAGCCCAGCGTTACACCGAATCGAATTAGCGTTTCCTTAGTTGCGAAACGCTTCTTCAGATTCGGAGGTTCATCATGCTCTCTCGGCTGACCCGCTTGCTGGCCAATGCCAGCGTCCGCCTCAAGCTCGCACTGGGGTTTGGCCTGGTGCTGATACTCAGCTTCACCATCGCCGGCACGGGCTGGCAGGCCCTCAACACCGTACTGTTCCGCTCAAGCAACCTGGCTGTGCTTGGTCAACTGGCCGCGGTCGCCGAAGCCATGCGTGCGGACCGTATTGTTTACCGAACGCTTACGGACACCGCCAGCCTGGACAAAATGAAACAGCAGCTCGAACGCATCGATCAGCACCTCAACTACCTGACAACTCACCTGATAGACCCAGCCGATCGGGCGCGTATTCAGGAGGCAGAGCGTCTGGTGATCAGCTTCAATGCCGAGCTTTTGGAGCTGCCCTCCCTGATCCAACAACGGGAAAACACACGCCCCCCGCTCAAGAAAACCGTACTCCGAACCAACGAGACTCTGGCTCAACTCGCCCGTGGGCTGCCTGACCGACAAGACCAGCCTGCCCTGGAGGTTGTAGAAAACCTGCGCCAGGCCATAACGCACGCCGAAGGCCAAGCCCAAAGCCCCGCTTGGGCTGCCGAGTCATTACAAGCCTATTCAGAAGCTGTCGGTAAGACCCTCGACGCGCTGGACGTAGCTCAAGCCGCTGTCACCGAGCTACCCGTTGACTCAACCCTGCTCAAAGCCGACTTGGCAAACTATCGCACGCAGTTGGTAAAGCTCAAGGAGGCGCAGATCACCACAGAGACCGTACAGAATCGTCTTGAACAGCAGCTCAACCAGTTGCTCGAACACAGCGAATTCGTTAGCCAAAGCCAGACGCTCAAGCGCGACACCGAAGCGAACCACACCCGGACGCTACTCATCAGCGTCACGGCTGCGGCCCTACTGCTCGGTTCGCTGGCTGCCTGGTGGATTGCCCGGCAGATCGCCGTGCCGCTGCGCCAGGTACTGGCATCGGCGAACCGCATCGCCCAGGGCGATCTCAGTCACAACATCCACGCAGAGCGCCACGATGAGCTGGGCCAACTGCAACAGGCCATCGGCGACATGACCCGCAACCTGCGCAGCCTGATCAGCGGCATCAGTGACAGCGCCCGACAGATCGCCACTGCCGCCACACAGCTGTCGGCGGTGACGGAGCAAACCCGCGCAGGCATCAGCAACCAGAAGGACGAGACCGACCAAGTCGCCACCGCGATGAATGAAATGCTCGCCACCGCCCAGGAAGTGGCGCGACATGCCGAACAAGCATCGGCAGCGGCCAATGAAGCCGATCATCAAGCCACCGCCGGGGACCGGGTGGTCGGGCAGGCGGTGGAGCAGATTGGTCATCTGGCCCACGAAATGGCGCGCGCGGGCCAGGCCATGATTGCACTGCAACAAGAGAGTCAAAAGATCGGGGGCGTGCTGGACGTCATCAAGTCCGTGTCGCAGCAGACCAACTTGCTGGCCCTGAACGCTGCCATTGAAGCCGCACGCGCGGGTACGGCAGGCGACGGGTTTGCCGTAGTCGCCGACGAAGTGCGCAGCCTGGCCCAGCGCACCCAGGCATCCGCTGAAGAGATCGAAGGGCTGATACTCGGATTGCACACCGGCACCCAGCAGGTGGCCGATATCATGGACGGCAGCCGCGCCCTGACTGACTACAGCGTCGACCTGAGCCGTGATGCAGGCGATGCACTCGCGGCGATTATCCGCACAGTGTCGATCATCCAGGAAATGAACCCGCAGATCGCCGCCGCCGCCGAGGAACAGAGTGCAGTGGCGGAAGAGATCAATCGCAGTGTGTTGAAGGTGCGCGATGTATCCGAACAAACTGCCGCCGCCAGTGAGGAGACGGCGGCGGCGAGTGTTCAGCTAACCCGGCTGAGCCTGGATCTGCAGGCGCTGGTGGGCAAATTCAGGCTATAGGACCTGACGCAGGAAAGCTTGGGCCCGTGGGTCTTTCGGCGCATCGAAGAACGCGGCCGGGGCGGCGTCTTCCAGCAACTTGCCATGGTCGAAAAACAGCACGCGGTCAGCCACTTCACGGGCAAAACCCATTTCGTGGGTGACACAGACCATGGTCATGCCTTCCAGGGCCAGGGTCTTCATCACGTCCAGCACTTCGCCGACCATTTCCGGGTCCAGTGCCGAGGTGGGCTCGTCAAACAGCATGACCTTAGGGTCCATCGCCAAGGCTCGGGCAATCGCGACACGCTGCTGCTGACCGCCGGACAAGCGAGATGGAAACTCATTGGCCTTCTGTGCAATTCCGACCTTTTCCAGCAACGCCAGGGCTTTGGCCTCGCGCTCCTTCTTGCTGCGCTTGCGCACGACTTTCTGCGCCAGGCACAGGTTTTCCAGCACGGTCATGTGGGGGAACAGGTTGAAGTGCTGGAACACCATGCCGACTTCGCGGCGATAGGCATTTACATCGGTCTTCGGGTCGGCCAGTTGCAGGCCGTCGATGCTCACCGAGCCCGAGTCGAATTCTTCCAGGCCATTGAGGCAGCGCAAGAAGGTGGACTTGCCGGAGCCGGACGGGCCGATCACCACCAGCACTTCACCCTTGGCCACCTGGGTGGTCACGTTGTCGACCGCGCGGACCACCTGCCCACGGGTGTCGAAGACTTTTACCAGATCGCGGACTTCAATCACTTTGCGCGAGCCTCCGCTCAAGCCGGCTGGCCATTTTCGACAGCGGCAGGTTGATCAGCAGGTACAGGCCTGCGACGCAGAACAGGATTTCAAACGGCGAGAACGAGGTGGTGATCACCTCGCGGCCGCTCTTGAGCAGTTCGGTAATCGCAATCACCGAGACCAGCGAAGTGTCTTTCACCAGGCTGATAAATTGCCCGGCCAACGGCGGCAGCACGCGCTTGAACGCCTGCGGCAATACCACATGGCGCATTGACTGGCTGGCACTCAGGCCCAGGGACCGCGCGGCTTCGTTCTGGCCACGGGTGATGGACTGCACGCCAGCGCGCACGATTTCCGCTACATAAGCGCCGGTGAACAGCGACAGCGCGGCGATCCCGGCAAATTCCCGGGACAGGTTGAGCACCGTTCCGATAAAGAAGTAGAAAATGAAGATCTGCACCAATAGCGGCGTGCCGCGTACCAGTTCGACGTAGATCGTCGACAAATCTCGTAAGGTCGGGTTGCTGGACAAGCGGCACAGCCCGGTCGCCAGGCCGATGATCAAGCCAAGGATGCCAGAGACAACAGACAGCCACAGTGTGGTCCACAAACCCCACATCAGTGGGCCCAACGCCCAATGGCGGGTCACGCCGACCACATCGCCTTCGGCCACATCGTCGCCACGCGCCACTTGCAGGCTGTTGTCGGCAACGGTCAGCTTTTGCTCGGCGCCCGCGTCGTTGCGCAAGGTCACTTCGGCGATATCGCCTTTGCGTACCAGCTCGACCACCGTGGAGATATCAGCGGCGCGCTGGGACGTTTCAGCCTGGTAGGCGAAGTATTGCGGTACACGGTTCCAGCGCCACTCGTAGGACATCAGCGACGTGGCGTAGTACAAGGCGCCAGCCAGGCCGACCAGCACGACCACGGTCAGCAGGTGCCAGGGCCATTGGGCTTTTTTCTGTTTCATTTCAGGTTCCGGGATGGGTGTCGCCTGTCACGCTGCCTTCGCGAGCAAGCCCGCTCCCACACTTGATCGCATTCTCATGTTGGAACTCGGTCAAGTGTGGGAGCGGGCTTGCTCGCGAAGGGCACGACTCGGTCTAAAGCCTTATTCCATGTCCTTGAGCCACTCGGAGCTCTTGAACCACTTGTCATGGATGCGATCGTAGGTGCCGTCGTTGCGGATCTGGTGCAGGAAGTTGTTGATGAAGTTGATGCTGTCGTAGTCGCCTTTCTTCAGGCCGAACGCCAAAGGTTCGAAGGTGAAGGGTTCTTCCAGGTAGACCAGCTTGCCGTTACCGACCTTTTTCTCGGCCACAACGTTGTACGGCGCGTCATACACAAAGGCATCGGCCTTGCCGTTGACCACGTCCAGCACGCCTTCCTGCTCGTTGTCATAGCCGTGGTACTTGGCCTTGGAGATCAGCTTCTTGGCCACCATTTCGCCGGTGGTGCCGAGCTTGGAGGTCAGGCGGTATTTCTCGTCGTTCAGGTCTTTGTAGGACTTGATGGTGCCTTCCAGTTCCTTGCGGATCAGCAGGGTCTGGCCGACCACGATGAAGGGTTCGCTGAAGTTCAGGCGCAGGTTGCGTTCCTGGGTCAGGGTCATGCCGCTGCCGATCATGTCGAACTTGTTGGTCAGCAGGGCCGGGATGATGCCGTCGTAGCCGGTGGAGATTGGCTCGAACTTGACGCCCATGGACTTGGCCATGGCCTTGAGGATGTCCACTTCGAAACCGATGATTTCGCCGCGTTTGTTGGTCATCTGGAACGGCATGTAGGTCGGGTCCATGCCGACTTTCAGCGTGCCGCGCTTGACCGCATCATCGATGGCACCGGCCTGGGCCGCATTGACCGCGACCAGCGCGGTGACGCCAAGCAGCAGCATCGAAAGATACTTTTTCATCATCAAGTCCCCTGAACGATTCTTATGAGGTCGGCGCGCAAACGGGCTGCACCATTTCGGGGTGCGATCCTAACCCACTCGCCTGCTGTCACAAAGGTTTCACAGCTATTTGTTGTCGGCGTATGTCGGAAAAGCCCCACAACCGCGCAGCAAAGGGCAGATGTAGACACGTGCAAGGTCGATGGAAACAACTGCTTGATGTGTAAGCAGTTATGACTTTCAGTCGATCTCCGCCAACCAGGCGGTCTCTTTAAACCACTTATCGTGAAGACGATCGTAGGTGCCGTCCTGGGCAATCTGGTTGAGAAAATGGTTGATCCAGTTGAGGCTGTCGAAATCGCCCTTTTTCAAGCCAAACGCCAGCGGTTCAAACGTGAAAGGTTGCTCGAGCGCCAGTAGCGTGGTGTTTTCCGGGCGGTTCAGGGCGATCAGGTTGTAGGGCGCGTCATAAATAAAAGCATCTGCCTTGCCCTGTACCACTTGGCGTACTCCTTCCTCCGGTGTTGAGAAGCTGCTGAGTCGGGCCGCCCCTAGAAACCGTCGCGCCGCCAGCTCGCCGGTGGTGCCTTCAGTGGTGGCGATCCGGTAGCTGGCGTCGTCCAGGTCTTCGACACTGCCGACCTTACCCGCCAGGCTCGGGTGCAACAGTACGGACTGGCCGACCACTATGAACGAGTCGCTGAAGTTCAGCTTGAGGTTGCGCTCCTGGGTGACCGTCATGCCGCTGCCGATCAGGTCGAATTTCTTCGCCTGCAACCCCGCCACCAGCTCGGTGTAGGGCACCGCGACCAGCTCAAGTTGCACACCCAGCGCTTGACTCATGACGCTGAGCAGGTCGATTTCAAAGCCGATGATTCGCCCTTGTTTGTCGGTCATTTCGAAGGGCACATAGGTGGGTGTGGTGCCGACTTTCAGCACGCCGCGTCGCACGGCGTCGTCAATCGCACCGGCCTGCGCCAACCCCGTGTGAATCAATGCAGCAGCGCTTAGCAGCAGCGCCAAACAATAGCCTTTGCTCATGAATACCCCTATGGCACGTCCAAATCCGGGGCGATGCTAACTCAGTTACGGGCACGGCAAAATGCCTCGGACGAGGGACTTTTGTTTCGAAAAAACAAGACGTTAGCAGGAGATAGGAGGGAGCGAAAAACGCTGTAGGACCAGCGCTTGGAACGCCCCCGAGGAGGACCCTCGGGGGCGTCTGAATCAGGCCGGTTGGGCCTGGGACGACAGCGGTTGCAGCGGCAGCAACGGCGCGTGCGGATCAGCCTTGATCGAGTCACGCCAGGCGGCGAGCCACTCGGCATGGCCTTCGTTCCAGACGTGCTCATGCAGGCGAGCCAGGGCGACCGGGTCGCTGAGCAGGGCCAGGCGTTCGCCGTTGTTGAGGCCGGCCGGGCCGACTTTCAACGCGTGACGCACACGTTCGGTACGCAGGTACTCGATCGGCTCCGCTTCACGGTGACGCGAGGTCGCCAAGGCGCAGGCCAGGGCGTTCTGCTGCGGGTCGACCACCGAGCGCACGAAGCCATCGTTCAGCGCATGCCAACGGTTTTCGTGGGTGTACTGCTCGGTCGACAGCAACGCTTGCGGCGGATTGTATTCCTCGGGGATCAGGAACAGGCTCTCGTCGCGGGACTTGAGGCCCAGCCCGACACGGCTGGAGATCACCGACACCGGGATCGACAGCATCAGCGACCCCACGATCGGCACCAACCACCACAGGAAGCTCGGGTTCAACCACACCACCAGCAGGGCCCACAGGAAGCCCAACACGGTTTGCGGACCGTGGCGCTTGACCGCTTCGCTCCATGGGGTGGAGTCGTCGTCACGCTGCGGCGAATTCCAGGTTGCGGCCCAGCCGAGGAACGCGGCGAGTACGAAGCGGGTGTGGAAGATCATCCGCACCGGCGCCAGCAGCATGGAGAACAGCATCTCCAGCAGCATCGACAAGGTCACCTTGAACTTGCCGCCGAACTCTTTCGCGCCCTTGGCCCAGATCAGGATGATGCTCAGCAGTTTCGGCAGGAACAGCAACACGATGGTGGTGGAGAACAGCGCCACCGCCTTGTCCGGATGCCATTGCGGCCACAGCGGGTACAACTGGCGTGGCGCCATGAAGTACTGCGGTTCCATCAGGGTGTTCACCGCCAGCAGGGCCGTGGACAGCACCAGGAACAGGAACCACAACGGCGCCGACAGGTAGGACATCACGCCGGTCAGGAACACCGCACGGTGCACCGGGTGCATGCCCTTCACCAGGAACAGGCGGAAGTTCATCAGGTTACCGTGGCACCAGCGACGGTCACGCTTGAGTTCGTCCAGCAGGTTCGGCGGAAGTTCTTCGTAGCTGCCCGGCAAATCGTAGGCAATCCACACGCCCCAGCCGGCACGGCGCATCAACGCCGCTTCAACGAAGTCGTGGGACAGGATGGAACCGGCGAACGCGCCTTTGCCCGGCAACGGCGCCAGGGCGCAGTGCTCGATGAACGGCTTCATGCGGATGATTGCGTTGTGACCCCAGTAGTGGGACTCACCCAGCTGCCAGAAGTGCAGGCCGGCGGTGAACAGCGGGCCATACACGCGGGTAGCAAACTGCTGCATGCGCGCATACAGGGTGTCCATGCCCGACGCACGCGGCGCGGTCTGGATGATCCCGGCATCCGGCGTGGCTTCCATCAGGCGTACCAGGCTGGTCAGGCATTCGCCACTCATCACGCTGTCTGCGTCAAGCACCACCATGTACTTGTAGTCACCGCCCCAACGACGGCAGAAGTCGTCGAGGTTGCCGCTCTTGCGCTTTACGCGACGGCGACGGCGGCGATAGAAGATCTTGCCGAAGCCACCGGCTTCGCGGCACACGTCGAGCCAGGCTTGCTGTTCGGCGATGCAGATGTCGGCGTCATTACTGTCGCTGAGCACGAAGAAATCGAAGCGGTCCAGGTCACCGGTGGCGGCGACCGATTCGAACGTGGCGCGCAAACCGGCGAATACCCGAGGCACGTCTTCGTTGCAGATCGGCATCACCAGCGCGGTACGGGCGTCTTTCGGAATCGGCTCGTCACCGGCACTTTTACCGGAGATTCGGTATTTATCGTGACCCGTCAGCAATTCCAGGAAGCCCATCAACGCGGTCCAGAAACCCGCCGATACCCAGCAGAACAGGATCCCGAACATGATCAGGATGCTGGTTTGCAGGGCGTAAGGCAGTACCTGGGTGGCGGTTTGCAGCAGGGTCTGGTTGCGGATTTCGTCGAAGTCGACCAGCGACCAGCCCTGGTACGGCATGATGCCTTTCATGTACCAGCCAGCCACGATGGTCTGGCCGAGCATCAGCACCAGCAGGATGTAACGACGGATCGAACCGACGGTACGCCAGCGCGCGGCCGGCAATACACGCTCATCCTTCGGCGGCGCCGGAGGATTGCTGCGCCCGGTGAGTCGGCGCCAGCCGCGCACCAGGATATTGGTGCGCCACGGCTCCGGCACCACGCGGGTACGACGGATTGGCGGCGTGGCCTTCAGGCACACGCGACCGGCGGCGTCGACCGCCAGCATTTCCGCGTCTTGCAGCTCTTCGGCGGTGTTGAGGGTCAACCGCGTGCCAACCGACGCCTGGGCGGCGTCGACCGGCGCGTCGAAGGTCGAGGACGACAAGCGTTCGTGCAACTCGGTGAAGGATGTGCAGCCCGCCAATTCGGCGCGCTGCTCAGCGGTCATCGGTAGATGCGCCAGATACTCCTGCAGAGTTTCTGGCTGGACTTGAGAATTACTCATCGGCAGGCAACTGATAGCTCCAGGTTTCGGTCAGGACTTGTTCGGTCTTGATCGGCTCCGGTGTGGCTGGGGCAGCTTCTGGCTGCTTGGCTTCCTTGTCTTTTGCGTCTTTCTTGGCCTGTTTCTCGTGCTGCTTGGCCAGGACCTTATCAGCCTTGAGCACGTGGCTCGAGTCCTGTTCAGGCGCAGGTGGGGCAACATCTTGCACCAGCGCCGCGCGCATTTCGGTCGGCTTGCCTGCGTCCTTGATCTTCATGCGCAGGGTCAGGCGCCAGCCTTTGATGTGTTCGTTGTAGCGCACGCTGTTTTCAACCAGTTCAGCGTTGTCGCTGACACTGACTTGGCTGCGAACCGCGGCATCCGACGGCAGGGCCTTGAGGGACGGGCCCTCGAAGTCCACCAGGTAGGCCACGCTGCCGTCAGGCTGGCGGATCAGGTTGGATTGCTTCACATCACCGGTAGAACGCAGGGTCTGCTTGACCCAGGCGCTGTCGGCCGGGTGCAAGGCTTTTTCGTCCATGGTCCAGTGCAGGCGGTAGGAAACGTCCAGCGGCTTGCCAACTTCCGGCAGTTCCGCAGGGCTCCAGAACGCAACGATGTTGTCGTTGGTTTCATCGGCAGTCGGAATCTCTACCAGGTTGACGGTGCCTTTGCCCCAGTCGCCCTCAGGCTCGATCCAGGCGCTTGGGCGCTTATCGTAGTTGTCGTCGAGGTCTTCGTAGTGGCTGAAGTCGCGACCACGTTGCAGTAGGCCGAAACCTTTCGGGTTCTCTACGGTGAAGTTGCTGACCGACAGGTGTTTAGGGTTGTTCAGTGGACGCCAGATCCACTCGCCATTACCGGCATGGATCGACAGACCGCTGGAATCGTGCAGCTCACGACGGTAGTTCAGCACTTTGGAAGGCTGATTCGCGCCGAACAGGTACATGCTGGTCAACGGGGCAACGCCCAGTTTGCTGACCTTGTCGCGCAGGAACATCTGGGATTTCACGTCGACAATGGTGTCGGTGCCCGGACGCAGGATCAGGCGATACGCGCCGGTCGCGCGTGGGGAGTCCAACAGGGCAAAAATCACCAGTTGTTTCTCACCCGGCTTTGGACGCTCGATCCAGAACTCGGTGAAACGCGGGAATTCTTCGCCGGACGGCAATGCAGTGTCGATCGCCATGCCACGGGCAGACAGACCGTACGCCTGGCCCTTGCCGACTACGCGGAAGTAGCTCGCGCCGAGCATGGTCATGATTTCGTCTTGTTTGTCGGCCTTGTTGATCGGGTACAGCACACGGAAGCCGGCATAACCCAGCTGTTCGGTGGCTTTAGGATCAAACTTCACGTCGCCGAAATCGAAGCGCGTCGGGTCGTATTTGATTTCCTGGACGCTGTCGGCGGTGACTTCGTTGATTTTCACCGGTGTATCGAAGTGCATACCCTGGTGATAGAAGGACAGCTTGAACGGGGTGTTTTGATCAGCCCACTCGGCTTTTTCGTTGCGGAAACGAATCTTCTGATAGTCCGCGAACTTCATTTCGCGGAATTCGTTCGGCAGATTGCTGCGCGGAGCTTCGTATTTCTGCCCGGCCAGCTCTTTTGCCTTGGCCGACACATCATCCAGACTGAATGCCCACAGTTGACCCGCGCCGAACAGGCAAAACAGGGCGGAGCCCGTCACCAGTGCGTTTCGTAACCGTTTGGCAGACAATTTTGGTGCATTACAGGGACTAACAATCACGAGCAACCCTCGCCGAAAACAGATCAAAAAACCAACGGCCAGCTATCTATATGCCAGGTTGGCGAGCATTGTTCCGACTCCCCTGGGGCAAAATGATTCCCCATGGGTTGTCGGACAAGTCTCTACCTAAGTCAAAAATGGACCAAACAACGCTGATCCCCGTAGCGCGCGATTATCTAGTAGCCCGCGAAACAACGCATCAGGGATAACGAAGTATTTGTAGCGAAACCCTGCGTTTTTAGGCATTAAAAGTCGTTTTTAATACATTCACGTCTGCAAGAGGAAGGTCACAGGGCCATCATTGACCAAATGCACCTGCATATCGGCGCCAAAACGCCCCGACGCCACCTTGCCATGCAATTGTTGCGCTTGTAACAGCAAGTGATCAAAAAGCGCCGCTCCCAGGGCCGGCGGGGCCGCTGTAGAGAAGCTCGGCCGCAGCCCGCTCTTGGTATCGGCCGCCAGGGTGAACTGCGACACCAGCAGCAAACCGCCGTCGATATCCTTCAACGACCGGTTCATCTTGCCTTCGTCGTCGCTGAACACCCGATAGTTCAACAGCTTGTGTAACAGCTTATCGGCACTCTCCGGCGTATCCGCAGGCTCGACGGCCACCAGCACCAGCAACCCCTGGTCGATGGCGCCGACGATTTCGCCCGCGACCTCGACCCGGGCGCCGCGCACCCGTTGCAGCAGGCCCTTCATGCTTCTTCGGGCGGCAGGTCGAGCAAGCGACGTGCCATCTGGCTGGTCGCCCGCACCAAGGCATCGGTGATGCCGGGCTCGGACGCGGCATGGCCGGCCTCGCGAATCACCTGCAACTCACTGTTGGGCCACGCCTGGTGCAACTCCCAGGCGTTATCCAAAGTGCAAATCATATCGTAGCGCCCGTGAATGATTACGCCAGGCAGATGGGCGATCTTGTGCATATCGCGGATCAGCTGGTTGGGCTCCAGGAAGGAGTTGTTGGTGAAGTAGTGGCACTCGATCCGCGCGATGGACAGCGCGCGCTGCGGCTCGGAAAACCGCTCCACATGCTGCGGGCTCGGGCACAGGCCGAGCATGCGCCCTTCCCAGCCGGACCAGGCCTTGGCCGCGTGCATCTGGGCGATCTGGTCGTTGCCGGTGAGGCGCTTGTGGTAGGCCGCGATCATGTCGTGGCGCTCTTCCGGCGGGATCGGCGCAATGTAGTCCTGCCAGTAATCCGGGAACAGGCGGCTCGCGCCTTCCTGGTAGAACCAATGGATGTCCTGCGGCCGGGCCAGGAAAATGCCGCGCACGATCAGGCCGAGCACACGTTCGGGATGGGTTTGCGCGTAGGCCAGTGACAGGGTCGAGCCCCACGAACCGCCGAACAGCACCCACTTATCGATGCCCAGATGCTCGCGGATGCGCTCAAGGTCGGCGACCAGGTCCCAGGTGGTGTTGTTTTCCAGGCTGGCGCGCGGGGTGGAGCGCCCGCAGCCACGCTGGTCGAAGGTGACGATGCGGTACAAGTTAGGGTCGAAATAGCAACGGCTCTGGGCATCACAACCGGAACCCGGGCCACCATGGATAAAGACGACGGGCAAGCCTTCGGGGGAGCCACTTTCATCGACGTACAGCGTGTGGATGTCATCGACGGCCAGATCGTGCCGGGCGTGGGGTTTGATCTGCGGGAACCAAGTCTGCATTGCGCGCTCCGTAAGGGGTCGGGTTCATCCCTGGGGGGACGTCTTTTATTTTGCCGTCTGGCACTATAAACCCGAATTGTGCAATGAGCATGTCCTAGAGCGCTTAGACCTGTGTCAGCCCTTCGCTCCCCAGGTAATCCAGCAATTAATCGTAGAGCTGGTCCACTTCAGGCACCTGCCGCCGCGCACGCAGGCAGCCGTGGACCAGGCCTTTGCCGGGATACAGCACGGCGGCCACGCCTGCCGCTTGCAGGCGTTCGGCGTAGAGCATGCCGTCGTCGCGCAGCGGGTCGAACTGGGCCACGGCGATCAACGCCTTGGGCAAACCGCTGAAGTCTGCGGCCAGCAGCGGCATCGCGTAGGGTGACGGGTTGCCACTGCCCTGCAGGTACAGCGCCAGGTAGCCATCGGTGTCGGCGCTGCTGAGCAAGGGCGCGTCCATGCAGTCGCGCCGCGATGGCAAGTCGCAGGGGCCGCCCAACCCCGGATAGATCAAGACCTGGGCGCGCGGCAACGGTTGCCCGTCGTCGCGCAATCCCATACACAATGCTGCCGCCAGGTTGCCGCCTGCACTGTCGCCCATGACCACCAGGCGCCGCAGGTCGATGGCATACGGCGCCTGCCTCGCCTGGATGGCCTGCCACACGGCGCGACAATCTTCATAGGCGGCCGGGAACGGGTGTTCAGGCGCCAGCCGGTAATCGATGGCGATCACCAACACCTGCAAGGCCATGGCCAGCTCGAAGCAGATGAAATCGTGGGAATCCAGCCCGCCGACGACCCAACCGCCGCCGTGCATATAAAGGAGGCAAGGCCAGCCATCAGCAGGAACCGGCGAGGTCGGCAGATAACTGCGCACGCCTACGCCAGCCAAGGTCAAGTCCTCGACCTGCAAGCCTTCGGGTTTCGCCGGCGTGAATGCCCGGCACATGCGGTCATAGTTTTGGCGCAACCCCGCCAGCGACGAGTCGTCGCTGGTGAAGGACTCCGTCTTCTTCACGAACGCTGCCAGCTCAGGCGAAATAGGGTATCGACTCATTTAAGACTCGCCTGCACTGCCGCCGCCCCATCGCTGCCATCGAACGCCTTGACCCCAGCCAGCCAGCGCTGCAAATCCTCGGGGTGATCACGCAGCCATTGCTTGGCCACGTCCTGCGGCGATTTGCGCTCCATGATCGGCACCATCAACTGGCTTTCCTGGGCAGCAGTGAAGGTGAGGTTTTCCAACAGGCGATTGGCATTGGGGCAGCGCTCGGCAAAATCCGGCGCAGTGACGGTGGAGACGGTGGCGCGGCCTTCGTCGGGGCCGAATACGTCTTCACTGCCGGTGAGATAGGCCATCTTCATATTGATGTTCATCGGGTGCGGGGTCCAACCGACGAACACCACGAATTCCTTGCGATTCACCGCGCGCTGCACCGCTGCCAGCATCCCGGCTTCACCGGAGGCAACCAACTTGAAGCCGCCAAGGCCGAAGCGGTTGGTGTCGATCATTTTCTGGATATCGGTGTTGGCACCGCTGCCCGGCTCGATGCCATAGATCTTGCCGCCGAGCTTGTCCTTGAAACGGGCGATATCGGCGAAGGTCTTCAAGCCCGCATCCGCCACGTATTGCGGCACGGCCAGGGTGGCCTGGGCGTCGGCGAGACTGGGCGCCTCGAACACCTTGACCTGCTTGGCCGCCAGGAACGGCGCGATGTTGTTGTCCATCGCCGGTTTCCAGTAACCGAGGAAAATATCCAGGCGCTTGTCGCGGATGCCGGCAAAGATGATCTGCTGCACGGCGCTGGTCTGCTTGCTGTCGTAGCCGAGGCCATTGAGCAGCACGTCGGCCATGCCGGAAGTGGCGACCACGTCGGTCCAACTGACCACGCCCATGCGGATGTTCTTGCAGGAGGCCGGTTCGGCGGCCATGGCGTTGGCGCTGAGCAACGCGGCGCCGGTGAGGGTCAACAACAGTTTTTTCATGGGAGAGGTCTCACTCGGCAGCTTTATTGTAGGAGTGGCGTCTGACGCGCCGTATCCACAACCTTACCCAGCGAGACCTCGATAAAAGCGACCTGTGGCGACCGGGTTTTGCACCCAGGCGACAGACGGTCAGCCGTAGCGCTTCTGCCCCCACGCCAACAAACCTTGCAACAATTGCTTCAACACCACCCGCGTCGGCTCGGCCAGATCCGCTCGATACCGGAACGGCTCGAACTCTTCCATATAGGCGCTCTGGCACAACTCCAGCTGCACCGCGTGGATATCCTGGGCCGGGTCACCGTAATGCCGGGTGATATGGCCGCCCTTGAAACGCCCGTTCAAGACATGGGTGTACTGCGGATACGCCGCGCAAATGGCTTCCAACTGGCTGGCCAGTTCCGGATCACAGGCGGCGCCGTTGAAGGTGCCGAGGTTGAAGTCCGGCAGCTTGCCGTCGAACAGGTGCGGGATCACCGAACGGATCGAGTGCGCATCGAACAGCAGCGCGTAGCCGAACTCGGCCTTGAGCCGTGCCAGTTCCTCCTGCAGGGTGCGGTGATACGGGCCCCAAATTTTCTGCAAGTAACTGGCGCGCTCGGTCTCGTTCGGCTCCAGCCCCTCGCGGAACAAGGGCACGCCGTCGAACAGCGTCGCCGGATACAGCCCGGTGGTGGCGCCGACATACAGCGGCTTGTCGTCGGATGGCCGGTTCAGGTCGATCACAAATCGTGAATATTCGGCCGACAAAGTGCTGGCACCCAGCGCCTCGGCAAAGTCATACAACGTGGGGATGTGCCAGTCGGTGTCCGGCAGGCTT
The DNA here is from genome assembly GCF_049897885.1 of Pseudomonas sp. DWRC2-2. Classification (NCBI taxonomy): domain Bacteria; kingdom Pseudomonadati; phylum Pseudomonadota; class Gammaproteobacteria; order Pseudomonadales; family Pseudomonadaceae; genus Pseudomonas; species Pseudomonas sp. DWRC2-2. The sequence goes on along the minus strand of NZ_JAFCXD010000004.1, from coordinate 280,528 downwards.
TGCGCCTCAGGAATCAACCCCGCCTCGACAGCAGGCGTCAGGCGCAGGCCGGCGTGGGGCATGCTGATCAGCAGCGGCACACGGCCTTGTTTGAAGTTCAGAACCTTATCCACGAACAGTACTCCTCAAACAGTGACATCGACGCCATGGCGTACGACGCGTTTATCCAGCTCGCCGCCCAGCCAATAGGCCAGGTCGGCAGGACGATCAATCTGCCAGGCGACGAAGTCCGCGACCTTGCCCACTTCCAGGGAGCCGTGGCTGTCGCCCATGCCCAGTGCGGTCGCCGCATGTTGAGTGGCGCCCGCCAAGGCTTCTTCCGGGGTTATGCGGAACAGTGTGCAGGCCATGTTCAGCATCAGGCGCACCGACAGCGCCGGCGAGGTGCCGGGGTTGAGGTCGCTGGCGATGGCGATCTTCACGCCGTGCTTGCGCAGGGCGTCCATCGGCGGCAACTGGGTTTCGCGCAGGAAGTAGAACGCGCCCGGCAGCAGCACCGCGACGGTGCCAGCAGCGGCCATGGCGATGGCGTCTTCTTCGGTCATGAACTCCAGGTGGTCCGCCGACAGCGCCTGGTAACGCGCCGCCAGGCTGGAGCCGTGCAGCGACGAGAGTTGCTCGGCGTGCAGTTTCACCGGCAGGCCGAGTTGCCGGGCAACCTTGAACACGCGCTCCACTTGCTCGGTGGAAAACGCCAGGTATTCACAAAACGCATCCACCGCGTCCACCAGCCCTTCCGCCGCCAAGGCCGGCAGCATCTCGGCGCAGATGTGCTCGATGTAGTCGTCGGCGCGGTCCTTGTATTCCGGCGGCAACGCGTGGGCCGCCAGGCACGTGGCGCGCACGCTGACCGGCAGCGCTTCACCGAGGCGACGGGCGACGCGCAGCATCTTGCGTTCGTTGACCAGGTCCAGGCCGTAGCCGGACTTGATCTCCACGGTGGTCACGCCATCGCGTAGCAGACTGCGCAGGCGTTTTTCAGCGCTGGCAAACAGTTCATCTTCCGTCGCCGCACGGGTGGCACGCACAGTGCTGGCAATACCGCCGCCCTTGGCCGCGATCTCGGCGTAGCTCACGCCTTCGAGGCGTTGCTCGAATTCGCCGCTGCGGTTGCCGCCGAACACCGTGTGGGTGTGGCAGTCGATCAGCCCGGGGGTGACCCACGCGCCTTGCAGGTCATGCACCTGGGCGTAATCCGCCGTGGGTGCCTGGCTGCGGGGGCCGATCCACTCGATGAGCGAACCGACGGTCACCATGGCGGCATCCTCGATGATCGAGTATTTGCCCTGTGCCATGGTTGCGACGTGGCAGTGTTGCCAAAGCGTTTTCATCAACGCCTCCCTAGATTAACGATGAGACGAAGCCGGGTCGTAATGGACCTTGGCCGCTTGCCCGGCAGCGGGCTTGACCCACAGCAGGTAAGCCACCACCAGCAGAACGATCCACACAGCACCGACCAGCAAAGCGGCCTGGGTGTCCGGGAAGTAACCCAGCACGCCAAACACGAACAGCATGAACACAATGGCGGCCGCCGGCGCATAGGGCCAGAACGGCACGGGGAATTTCAGTTCGGCCACCTGCTCTTTAGTCATCGAACGGCGCATGGCGACCTGGGTGAACAGGATCATCAGCCACACCCACACGGTGGCGAAGGTGGCAATCGAGGCGATCAGCAGGAACACGTTTTCCGGGATCAGGTAGTTGAGCACCACACCGCCGAGCAGCGCCGCGCCCATCACCACCACAGTCATCCACGGCACGCCGTGTTTCGACAATTGCGCAAAGCCTTTGGGCGCCTGCCCTTGCTGGGCCAGGCCGTACATCATGCGGCCGGCGCCGAAGATGTCGCTGTTGATCGCCGAAACCGCCGCCGAGATCACCACGATATTGAGGATGGTCGCCGCCGAGCCGATGCCGAGGTTGCTGAAGATCTGCACGAACGGGCTGCCCTGGCTGCCGATTTGCGGCCATGGATAAATGGCCATCAGCACGAACAGGGTCAGCACGTAGAACAACAGGATGCGCAGCGGTACGGCGTTGATCGCCTTGGGGATCACGCGCTGTGGGTCCTTGGCTTCACCGGCGGTGATGCCGATGATTTCGATGCCGCCAAAGGCAAACATCACCACCGCGAACGAGGCGATTAGGCCGCCGATGCCATTAGGCATGAAGCCGCCATGGGCCCAAAGATTGCTGAGGCCGCTGGCCTGGGTTTCACCGGCTGAATGAATGCCGAACAGCATGATGCCAAACCCACCGAGGATCATCGCCACGATGGCGCCGACCTTGAGCAGCGACAGCCAGAACTCCATTTCGCCAAACACTTTGACGTTGCACAGATTCAGGCCGCCGATCAAAAACACAATGCCGAGCACCCAGACCCAGCGCGCGACGTCGGGAAACCAGAAGCCCATGTAGATACCGAAGGCGGTGACGTCGGCCAGGCAGACGATGATCATTTCAAAGGCGTAGGTCCACCCGAGGATAAACCCGGCCATGGGGCCCAGGTAGGTGCTGGCGTACTGGCCGAACGAACCGGCCACCGGGTTGTGCACGGCCATTTCGCCGAGGGCGCGCATCACCATGAATACAGCGGCGCCGCCGATCAGGTAGGCCAGCAGCACAGCGGGACCGGCCATCTGGATGGCGGAGGCGGAGCCATAGAACAGCCCGGTGCCGATCGCGGAACCGAGTGCCATGAAGCGAATATGTCGGGCGCTTAGTCCGCGTTTCAAACCCTTTTCCTGATGCATTTCTCGTCCCTAATTATTTTTATCCTGAGAAAGTTTTGCGCTGCGAACGCTCAACTGTGGGAGCTGGCTTGCCTGCGATGGCGGTGTATCAGTCACCAACTTTTTAACTGACAGATAGCTATCGCAGGCAAGCCAGCTCCCACCTGGATCTGCGTCAGCCTTAGAGGCTCGGCAGCAGCTTGGCCGGCACCAGCTCATTCAGGCAGCGGCTGGCGAGCAGTTCGCTGGCGGCGTTGATGTCCGGCGCAAAGAAACGGTCCTTCTCATAGAACGCCACTTTGTCGCGCAGGATCCCGCGCGCTTTTTCCAGCGCAGGCGAGGTTTTCAGGCCTTCGCGCAGGTCCAGGCCCTGGCACGCGGCCAGCCACTCCACGGCGAGAACGCCACGGGTGTTCTCGGCCATTTCCCACAGGCGCTTGCCCGCAGCCGGGGCCATCGAAACGTGGTCTTCCTGGTTGGCCGAGGTCGGCAGACTGTCGACGCTATGGGGATGGGCCAGCGCCTTGTTTTCGCTGGCAAGCGCGGCAGCGGTCACCTGGGCGATCATGAAGCCGGAGTTCACACCACCATTGCCCACCAGGAACGGCGGCAGTTGCGACATGTGCTTGTCCATCATCAGCGAGATACGGCGCTCGCTGAGCGAGCCGATTTCAGCGATGGCCAGTGCCATGTTGTCGGCGGCCATGGCCACCGGTTCGGCGTGGAAGTTACCGCCGGAAATCACGTCACCTTCGGCGGCAAAGACCAGCGGGTTATCCGATACGGCGTTGGCTTCTACCACCAGCACCTCGGCGGCCTGGCGGAACTGGGTCAGGCACGCGCCCATGACTTGCGGCTGGCAGCGCAGCGAGTATGGGTCCTGCACCTTGTCGCAGTTCTGGTGCGACTGAGACACCTGGCTGCTTTCGCCCAGCAGGTGACGATAGGCTGCTGCTGAATCGATCTGCCCACGCTGGCCGCGTGCGGCATGAATGCGTGCGTCGAACGGTGAGCGCGAACCCAGCACCGCTTCCACGGTGAGTGCGCCGCACGCCAGGGCACCGGCGAACAGGTCTTCGCCTTCGAACAGGCCACGCAGGGCGTACGCGGTGGACACCTGGGTGCCGTTGAGCAGCGCCAGGCCTTCTTTGGCGGCGAGGGTCAGCGGCGTCAGGCCGGCAACTTTCAGCGCGTCGGTGGCTTCCAGCCATTCGCCCTTGTAGCGCGCCTTGCCTTCGCCCAGCAGCACCAGGGACATGTGCGCCAAGGGCGCCAGGTCGCCGGACGCACCGACTGAACCTTTCAGCGGAATATGCGGGTACACCTCGGCGTTGATCAGCGCGATCAGCGCGTCGATCACCTGGCGGCGGATCCCGGAGAACCCACGGCTGAGGCTGTTGACCTTGAGTACCATGACCAGCCGCACCAGGGCATCGCTGATCGGCTCACCGACGCCGGCGGCGTGGGACAGCACCAGGGAACGCTGGAGGTTTTCCAGGTCTTCGCTGGCGATGCGGGTCGAGGCCAGCAGGCCGAAACCGGTGTTGATGCCGTAGGCGGTGCGGTTCTCGGCGAGAATCTGCTCCACGCAAGCAACACTGGCGTCGATCTGCGCCGTGGCGCTGTCATCCAGACTGAGGGTTACCGGCTGCTGGTAGATGGCTCGCAGTTGGGCAAGGCTCAGTTGGCCTGGAATCAGGTTTAGCGCAGTCACATTCATACTCCTTTTGAATTGTTCTTTTGAATAAGGCTTCAGTGCAAATTCGGTAAGTCGGTGCTTTTGAGCAGTTGGGCAGCGGCCGCAATGTCCGGCGCCAGCCAGCGGTCCTGCTCGTAGGCCGGGACCACTTCACGCAACAGGCGCCAGGCGCGGTCGGTGCCGGCGCCGAAGCGCTGGTCCTTCAAGAATTCGAACGCCTGGGCCGCCAGCAAGTACTCGATGGCGAGGATCTGCGTCACGTTGGCCAACACCTGGTGCAGCTTGAGCGCGGCATTGGTGCCCATGCTCAGGTGGTCTTCCTGCAGGCCCGAGGTGACGAAGTTGTCGAGCACCGCTGGTTGCGCCAACTGGCGGTTTTGCCCACACAGCGAAGCGGCGACGTACTGCACGATCATCATCCCGGAGTTGACCCCAGGGTTGCTCACCAGAAACGCCGGCAAGCCACTGACGTGCGGGTTGATCAAGCGGTCCAGGCGGCGTTCGGCCACCGAGCCGATTTCGGCCATGGCGATTGCCAGCATGTCCGCCGCCAGAGCCACGGATTGTCCGTGGGGGTTGGCCTGGGACACCACGCGGTAAAGGTCTGGCGTGCCGAGTACCAGCGGGTTGTCGGTGGCGCTGTTGAGTTCGGTCTCGATCTGGCGGGTGGCGTGTTCCACCTGGTCGCGGGCTGCACCGTGGATCTGTGGGATCGAACGGATGCTCAAGGCGTCCTGGGTGCGGATGCCTTTGCTGCTGGCGATCACTTCACTGCCATCGAGCAAGGCGCGCAGGTTGATGCCGACGTGTTGCATGCCAAGGTGCGGTTTTAAGGCGATGATCTCTTCGTCAAACGCGTCGATCTGACCGCGCTGGGCTTCAAAACTCATGGCGCCGATCACGTCGGCCCATTGCAGCAAGTGATGGGCGTCGGCCAGGGCGAGGCAGCTCAGGCCGGTCATGCACGGCGTGCCGTTGACCAGGCACAGGCCGTCTTTGGCGCCGAGCACGACCGGATGCAATCCTTCCGCGCTTAAGGCCTCTTGAGCCGGAACGATGCGGCCTCGGTAACTCACATTGCCCACGCCTAACAAGGCCACGCCCACATGCGCCATGTGGGTCAGGTAACCCACCGAACCCTGGGACGGCACTAGCGGTGTGATGCCGTGGTTGAGCAGCGCCAGCAACGAATGCACCACCTGCGGATGCAGGCCGGATTTGCCGTGGCTGTAGTTGATGATCGCCGCGCAGATGATCGCGCGGGTCTGCTCGTCGCTCAACACCGGGCCAACGCCACAGGCATGGCTCAGCAAAGTATTGCGCGACAGCTGGCTGAGCTGCTCGCCCTTGAGCGACACATTGCACAGCGCGCCCAGGCCGGTGTTCACGCCATAGGCGCGCTCACCGCTGGTGACAATGCGTTGCACGATGGCCTGGGCATTGTCGATGCGTGCCCAGGCCTGGCCCGAGAGCTCGAGCACCGCGCCGTGGCGGGCGACGGCGACAACGTCCTGCCAGCGCAGCGGGGCGTCGGCAATGATGATTTTTTCAGCCTGGAACATGGTTGACCTCTTCAATTCAAACCACCGCCGCCCGCCGCTGAACAAACCGATCCACATACTCATCCGCCGGCGAATGAAGGATTTCCCGAGGGGTGCCAACCTGGATCAGCTTGCCGTCCTTGAGGATCGCAATGCGGTTGCCAATGCGCACGGCCTCGTCGAGGTCGTGGGTGATGAACACGATGGTTTTGTGCAGGGTCTTTTGCAGCTCCAGCAACTGGTCCTGCATCTCGGCGCGGATCAGTGGGTCGAGTGCACTGAAAGCCTCGTCCATCAGGATGATGTCGGTGTCCGCCGCCAAGGCGCGGGCCAGGCCGACGCGCTGGCGCATGCCGCCGGAGAGCTGGTGCGGGTATTTGTTTTCGTAGCCCTTGAGGCCCACGGTTTCGATCCAGTGCAGGGCGCGTTCGGCGCAGACCTGCTTGGTTTCGCCACGCACTTTCAGGCCGTAGGCGACGTTGTCGAGCACGCTCTTGTGGGGCAGCAGGCCGAAGCTCTGGAACACCATGCTGATCTTGTGCCGACGGAATTGGCGCAGGGCCTCCATGTCCAGTTGCAGGATGTCTTCGCCGTCCACCAGGATCGCGCCGCTGGTGGGGTCGATCAGGCGGTTGAAGTGGCGCACCAGGGTGGACTTGCCGGAACCCGACAGGCCCATGATCACGAAGATCTCGCCAGTGCCGATGCTCAACGACAAATCGTTCACGCCGACCACGCAACCGGTCTCGGCCAGCACCTGGTCCTTGGTCTTGCCCTGGCCGACCATGGCCAGCGCATCCTTGGAGCGGGCGCCGAAGATCTTGAAGACGTTTTTAACTTCGATTTTGCTGACAGTAGTCATTTGCTCGCCTCATGCCGTGGACGACCATAGGCCTGGGTAATGCGGTCGATGACCACTGCGAGAATCACGATCGCGAGCCCGGCTTCGAGGCCACGGCCGACGTTGAGGGTCTGGATGCCGACGAGCACGTCTTCACCCAAGCCACGGGCTCCGATCATCGAGGCGATCACCACCATCGACAGCGCCATCATGGTGGTCTGGTTGATCCCGGCCATGATGCTCGGCAACGCCAGCGGCAGTTGCACGCCGAACAGTTGCTGCCAGCGGTTGGCCCCAAAGGCGTTGATGGCTTCCATGACTTCGCCGTCGACCTGGCGAATGCCCAGGTCGGTAAGGCGAATCAGCGGCGGCGCGGCGTAGATCACGGTGGCGAAAATCGCCGGGACTTTACCCAGGCCGAACAGCATCAGCACCGGAATCAGGTACACGAAGCTCGGCATGGTTTGCATGATGTCGAGCAGCGGCATCAACACCGAGCGCAGGCGATTGCTGCGTGCGGACAGAATGCCCAGCGGAATACCGATCAACACCGAGATCACCGTGGCGACCATCATCAAGGCCAGGGTCTGCATCAGCTTGTCCCACAGGCCAACCGCGCCCACCAGGAACAGCAAACCGACGATCACCGCCGTGGTCACCACCTTGCGGGTGGCGTGCCAGGCGACGCCGCCGACGATGGCCAGCATCAGCCACCAGGGCGCTGCGCGCAGCAGCCCTTCCAGGTTGACGATGGCCCATAGCAGGGTGTCAGAAATGTGCCGGAACACATCACCGTAGTTGGTGACCAATGAGTCCACCCAACCGTTGACCCAGTCGGCGATGGAAAACGTAAAACTCTCAGGAAACATATCGTGCTCTCGATCCAGTGGGTTGTGGCCAGGCGCCCGGCTGCCCCTCAGGGTAGCCGGGCACGCTTGACCTACAAGGCCGCGTCGATTTTCTTGGCTGCGTCGTCGCTCACCCAGGCGTGCCAGACTTCAGGATGTTCCTTGAGGAAAATTTTCGCCAGTTTTGGCGACTCAATTCGCTCCTTGGCCATGCGACCCAGGTTCTGGTTCAGCAGGTCGATCGGCAGGTTGACCTTTTCCAGCACGGCCACCAGTTCCGGGGCTTGCTCGTGGAAGGTCTTGGAAAGGCCGACCTTGATGCTCACGCTTTTATCCACACCGGGTTTTTCTTCCAGCTTGACCAGGTCGACCTGGCCCATCAGCGGGGTTGGCGACCAGTAGTAGAACAGGATCGGCTCGCCGCGCTTGTAGCTCGACAACACCGCGGCATCCAACGCCGGGCCGGTGCCTGGGCGGAAGTTGGTGTAGGAATTTTCCAGGCCGTAGCTTTTCAGCATTTCGCTGTTGTCCAGCTCGCAGGTCCAACCGGCCGGGCAGTTGTAGAAACGGCCTTTGGAGGGTTCTTCCTGGTCCTTGAACACCGAGGCGTACTTGGCCAGATCGGCAATATTTTTCAGGTCGGGGGCCTTGGCTTCCAGCTTGCGTTTGGCATCGCCTTCGATCACATAACGCGGCACGTACCAGCCTTCGATGGCACCGACTACCGGGGCGCCGACGCCGACGACTTTGCCGGCCTTCTCGGCCTTGTTCCAGACTTCACTGCGGCCCACCCATTCTTCGGCGAAGACCTGGATGTCGTTGCTGCTCAGGGCGTTTTCCATGGTGATGGAGTTGCCCGGCAGGCTGTCGGTTTTGCAGTCGTAGCCTTTTTCCAGCACGGTTTGCAGGATGTCGGTGAGCAACATGCCGCTTTCCCAGTTCAGGCCTGCGAATTTGACCGGCTTGCCGGACTCGCACCAGCCGGCCGCCTGGGCGCCAGCGGAGGCGAGCAAACCTGCAGAGAGCAAGGTGGCCATCAGGGTCTTATGCATTTTCATTGTTGTGACGCTCCCAATCTTGAAATGGATTACGGCAGTCAGTAGGCATCCTGCCCTGTCCACGTCCCATCAGGCTTGTGTCGCCAGCCCGTTTGTTGTTGGTATAGCGCCCTGCTCTGTTGGCAGGATCAGTTGATCGGGCACCGTGCCGTGCCATTTTTTCGCACACAGGTAATACAGCGCTGCCGGCAGTACCAGACCGATGATCCAGGAAATGTCCACATCACCCAGCGCGGCCACCAAAGGACCGGTGTAGAACTTGGTGGAGATGAACGGCAATTGCACCAGCACGCCGAACACGTACACGCTGATCCCCAGCAGGTTCCAGCGCCCGTAGCGACCGTTCGGATCGGCCAGCGCCGGCACGTCATAACGCTCACGAGTGATGCAGTAGTAGTCCACCAGGTTGATCGCGCTCCAGGGCGTGAAGAACGCCAGCAGGAACAGGATGAAAGACTTGAACGCGCCGAGGAACGAATGCTGACCGAGCAAGGCGATCAAGGTTGCGGTGCCGACAATCGCCAGCACGAACACCAGGCGTTGCAAGCGCGTGACCTCCAGGCGGCCACGGAAGCCGCTGATGATGGTGGCAATGCACATGAAGCTGCCGTAGGAGTTCAGCGTGGAGATGGTGACCTTGCCGAACGCGATGCTGAAGTACAGCAGCGCCGCAGTGGCCCCCGTGCCACTCAAGCCGACGATGTAGGCCACTTCGTGACCGGCGAACTGCCCGTTGGACATGGCCGCGGCAAACACGCCAAGGGTCATCGCCACCTGCGCCCCAATCACCGAACCCGCGCCAGCCGCGAAAAAGGTCTTCACCGAAGACGTCCTGCTCGGCAGATAGCGTGAATAGTCAGCCACATAAGGGCCGAAGGCGATTTGCCAGGATGCCGCGAGCGACACCGCGAGCAAGAAGCTGCTCCAACTGAAGTGGCGGATTTGCAGGAGTGCGCCAACGTCGGTCTGGCCTATCAGACGGCTGAACAAGTAGACAAAGGCAATCACCCCAATAACGCTGGCGACACGACCGATGAAATGGATTACCCGGTAACCCAACACCGTGACCAGCACGATGACACTGGCGAAGATCAGGATGCCGACGCTGTCGCTGACCCCGAACAACTGGCCCAGCGCCTGACCGGACAATACCGTGCCGGTGGCGGTGAAGCCGAGGTACATCAGGCACACCAGCACGATCGGAATCGCCGCGCCGTACACGCCAAACTGCACCCGGCTGGAGATCATCTGCGGCAATCCCAGCTTGGGCCCTTGCGCCGCATGCAACGCCATCACGCCGCCGCCGATCAATTGACCGACCAACAGGCCGATCAACGACCAGAACACATCACCGCCCAGCACCACGGCCAAGGCCCCGGTGACAATCGCGGTGATCTGCAGGTTGGCACCCATCCACAGGGTGAACTGGCTCAATAGACGACCGTGTCTTTCCGCTTCCGGGATGTAGTCGATCGAACGTTTCTCGATCAACGGGGTGGTGTCATTTGCAGCCATGGATGTTCAACCTCTGATGGATTGTTTTCAGGGGGGTGCTGGCTTACTTGATCATCGGCAGGTTCAAGCCCTGCTCCTTGGCGCAATCAATCGCGATCTGGTAGCCGGCGTCTGCGTGACGCATCACGCCGGTGGCCGGGTCGTTGTGCAGTACTCGGGCAATACGCTCGGCCGCTTCGTCGGTACCGTCGCAGACGATGACCATGCCGGAGTGCTGGGAGAAGCCCATGCCCACGCCGCCGCCGTGGTGCAGCGAAACCCAGGTCGCGCCGCTGGCGGTGTTGAGCAAGGCGTTGAGCAGCGGCCAGTCGGACACGGCGTCGGAACCGTCCTGCATGGCTTCGGTTTCGCGGTTCGGGCTGGATACCGAGCCGGAGTCGAGGTGGTCACGGCCGATCACCACCGGTGCCGACAGCTCGCCGCTGCGTACCATTTCGTTGAACGCCAGGCCGAGCTTGGCGCGCTGGCCCAGGCCCACCCAGCAGATACGCGCCGGCAGGCCCTGGAAGCTGATGCGCTCGCGCGCCATGTCCAGCCAGTTGTGCAGGTGAGCGTCGTCGGGGATCAGTTCTTTGACCTTGGCGTCGGTCTTGTAGATGTCTTGTGGGTCGCCGGACAGTGCCGCCCAACGGAACGGGCCGATGCCACGGCAAAACAGTGGACGGATGTAGGCCGGGACGAAACCTGGGAAGTCGAAGGCGTTTTCCACGCCTTCTTCCTGGGCCATCTGGCGGATGTTGTTGCCGTAGTCGAAGGTCGGGATGCCTTGTTTCTGGAATTCCAGCATGGCTTTGACGTGAACAGCCATCGACTGCTTGGCGGCCTTGATCACAGCAGCCGGCTCGGTCTTGGCGCGGGCGCGGTATTCGTCCCAGGTCCAGCCGGCTGGCAGGTAGCCGTTGAGTGGGTCGTGGGCGCTGGTCTGGTCGGTGACCATGTCCGGGCGCACGCCGCGCTTGACCAGCTCCGGCAGGATTTCTGCGGCGTTACCCAGCAGGGCAATGGAGATGGCCTTGCCTTCTTTGGTGTACTTGGCGATACGCGCCAAAGCATCGTCGAGGTCGGTGGCTTGTTCGTCGACATAACGGCTGTTGAGGCGGAAGTCGATGCTGACCTGCTGGCACTCAATGTTCAGCGAGCACGCGCCGGCGAGGGTTGCGGCCAAAGGTTGCGCGCCGCCCATGCCGCCGAGACCGGCGGTGAGTACCCAACGGCCAGTCAGGTCGCTGTTGTAATGCTGGCGACCGGCTTCGACGAAGGTTTCGTAGGTGCCTTGGACGATGCCCTGGCTGCCGATGTAGATCCAGCTGCCCGCGGTCATCTGGCCGTACATGGCCAGGCCCTTGGCATCCAGTTCGTTGAAGTGTTCCCAACTGGCCCAGTGCGGCACCAGGTTGGAGTTGGCGATCAGTACACGCGGGGCATTGCTGTGGGTCTTGAACACGCCGACCGGCTTGCCGGATTGCACCAGCAGGGTTTCGTCGTCATTCAGGTTAGTGAGGCTCTCGACGATCTGGTCGTAGCACTCCCAGTTGCGCGCCGCACGGCCGATACCGCCGTACACCACCAATTCTTTCGGGTTCTCGGCCACTTGTGGGTCGAGGTTGTTCATCAGCATGCGCAGCGGCGCTTCAGTCAGCCAGCTTTTGGCGGTGAGCTTGTTACCGTGGGCGGCACGGATTTCGACGTCGCGGTATTTTGTAGGCTTGGCTCTAGAAAAATCGGTCACTGCTGGACTCCTCGGCACGATGCGCGAACATGGATGGTGCGAAGGAGAGTCTTACGCACACATCTTTACTTGTACATACAAGCATATGCAATCAAGCGGCCAACTTTAGAAAGGCGTCTTCGAGATTTTTTGTGGAGGGGTGTGCAAGCCTTGGAAATTGAGGCTTTGAGGCTTTATGAAATTTCTTACAGACGTTTCTTGCCGTGAGAGGGGATTGTCACCACAACGCAGCGTTGCGCCGCATTGGGGCATTCGGTAACAAAATGGTGCGCACGGTTGGGAAGCGAGGGTGGGCATGCGTAGCAGTGAAATAGCGCGCCTGGCCTGCCAGGCAAAAGGCGCGTCCCAGCGACGATTTTTCTGAGTTATCTGTAGCCCAGTAAAAACGGATTTTTTCGTATATTCAGTGGTTTAGAGTCGGCTTTCACACACCCAACACCCTGGAAGACTTATCGTGACCACTCTAAAACGGGCAGGCATCTTTATCGTACTCATGGCGACAAGCATGGCTTCAGTCCAGGCCATTGCCGCCACCTTTACTGCGACCCTTGATAAAACAGGAAAAGTTACTGCGCAGTCACCCAAGTGGATCAAGGACGTGAAACTCACCGCCCAACCTGATTACTTCTCCGATTACAAAGTCAGGTTTGTGCCGGGAGTGTTCAAGGACGCGCCACGGTTTTGCACCGTGTCGGTGACGGACGTCAGCTCCAATGATCACATCTTCTACGGCCACGCCAAGTTGGGGAGCGTCCCGGCGATCAACTACGTCAACGTTTTAACGCTGAAAGTGGGAGACAACAAACCCGCGGGCGATTCTTCGATGGGCTTTCAATTGATGTGCGTTAAGTAAACCCATCTCTCCATACTGGCTGAGCGCTGGTCATACAAGCGCTCAGCGGTTGCTCAGTTCGATAACACAACAGCGACCGCTCACGGCAACCTCCAGCAGGTCAGTGTTACCGTCCACTTGCAGGCAGTCGTGATGGCCAAGTTTCTGATCCAGCACCTTCACTTCATCCGCAACACTGAACACCAGCACCGTCTGCGCGGTGCTGAAGAAGCGCTGTTCGCCATCGATCCATTGCAGCCGTGCGTGGTAACGCTGGGGCGAATAGATCAGGTTGAAGTCGCGGATCGGCCCGGTGATCAAACGGCATGACACCTGGCTGTCACCCTTGAACGCAAAGGCTTGCAGCGGTAGCAACCCGCGCTGCTCCTCGCCGTCTACGGTCAACACCATGCCGGCGCCCTGGATCACGGTGATCACGCGCTGGTAGCCGGCAAAGGTGGAGAAGCCGCCGGATTCCGCGATATCCGCAATCGACAAGCGCCAACCAAAGCCATCCAGCCCTGTACCGGCATCACGGGTGATTTCTTCGGTGCTGCCGCCGCCGTTTTTCCAGGGCATGCGTACGTAATCGGCGGCGCGCCAGACTTTTACGGAACTCATTTACTGAAACGTCCTTCCAGGCTGTGACGGGAACCGGGGTGGATCAAACGCGCGGCGGTCACCGGCTGGCGACCCGACCAGGTGCGTCGGCGAATCAACAGGCACGGTTCGGTGGGTTCGATCTGCAGCAGCTTGCACTCGGCGGCGTCGGCAAGGATGGCTTCGACCACGTGCTCGCCTTCGGTCAGCGGCGCTACTTGGTTCAGGTAGGCGTACGGCGTTTGCTGGGTGAAATCCTGTTGCAGATATTCCGGCGCGACCAGGGCGTTGACGAAACGGTCTTCGATTTGCACGGGAATATCGTTTTCGAAGTGAACGATCAACGAATGGAAAACGCGCCCGCCTTCACGCATCTCCAAGGCGACGGCGCGCTCGGAACCGGCAGCCTCTTCGCCCAGGTGGATGACTTGGCAGGTATGCCGATGACCGCGGGAGGCGATCTCATCGGCAATGTTATGCACTTCGAATAGGGCTGACTGGCTCTTGGGCTCAGCGACAAAAGTGCCAACGCCTTGCATGCGCACCAACAAACCTTCAGCGGTGAGCTCGCGCAGGGCGCGGTTGATGGTCATGCGGCTGAAACCCAGCTGGCTGACCAGTTCGCTCTCCGACGGCACGCGGTAATGGGGCGGCCAGTTGCCGTTGAGAATCTGCTGGCTGATCATCTGTTTGACGCGGGCATACAAGGGCGCCGGACTTTCGTCCATGTGGGCAGCCAGCGAAGACTTGGCAGGCGGAGTCGGCACAGGGAATCCTTGCAGGGGGAAAAGATGCATAGATTGCCGGAGTTTACCGAGCAGGCAAACGTCTGTATATGTATATACAAATAAACACACGACCGGGGTGCCTTGATCATGTCCGCTTTCTTTGCCGAACGCGCGCTGCTGCCTAATGGATGGGCCAATGATGTACGTCTTGAAGTCAGCGCCGATGGGCGGCTGACAAAGGTTGAGGCCAATGCCAGCGCAGAGGGCGCCGAACGGCTGAGAGGCCCGGTTTTAGCGGGTATGCCGAACCTGCATTCCCATGCGTTTCAACGCGCCATGGCGGGTTTGGCGGAAGTTGCTGGCAACCCGAATGACAGTTTCTGGACCTGGCGCGACCTGATGTATCGCATGGTCGGCCAGATCAGCCCGGACCAATTGCAGGTGATCGCGCGCCAGTTGTATATCGAAATGCTCAAGGCCGGCTATACGTCGGTGGCTGAATTCCACTATGTGCACCATGACGTCAGCGGCCAGCCGTATGCCGATCGTACGGAACTGTCGCAACAGATCAGCCAGGCGGCGGCCAGCAGCGGGATTGGCCTGACATTGCTGCCCGTGCTGTACACCCACTCGGGGTTTGGCGGCCAGGCGCCGAATGAAGGCCAGCGGCGGTTTATCAACAGCACTGAAAACTACCTGGACCTGCAGGCGCAGCTGAAACCCCTACTCGCCGCACAACCGGCGCAGCAGTTGGGGCTGTGCTTCCACTCGCTGCGCGCAGTCACGCCGCAGCAAATCAATGACGTGCTGGCCGCCAGCGACAAGGCCTGCCCGGTGCATATCCACATTGCCGAACAGCAAAAGGAAGTCGACGACTGCCTGGCCTGGAGCGGCAAACGCCCGCTGCAATGGCTGTATGACAATGTTGAAGTGGATGAACGCTGGTGCCTGGTGCATGCCACTCATGCCGATGCGGATGAAGTCGCACGCATGGCCAAGAGCCGCGCGATTGCCGGCTTGTGCCTGACCACCGAGGCCAACCTGGGTGATGGGATCTTCCCGGCGGTGGATTTTCTGGCCCAAGGCGGACGCATGGGCATCGGGTCCGACAGCCATGTGTCATTGAGCGTGGTAGAAGAGCTGCGCTGGTTGGAATATGGTCAGCGCCTGCGCGATCAGCGGCGTAATCGGTTGTATCGCAGTGATCAGCCGATGGTCGGCCGTACGCTGTTTGACGCCGCGCTGGACGGCGGTGCCCAGGCGTTGGGCCAGCCGATTGGTCGGCTGGAAGTGGGCAAGCGTGCGGATTGGATAGTGCTCGATGGCAATGACCCCTACCTGGCGACGGCGACTGAGGATGGGATTCTAAACCGCTGGCTGTTCGCGGGCGGCGATCGGCAGGTACGGGATATGCTGGTGAACGGAAAGTGGGTGGTGCGCGATGGGCGGCACGCTGGCGAAGAAGACAGCAATCGCGCATTCACACAAGTCCTGAAGGACCTACTCGGTTAAAACTGTGGGAGCGGGCTTGCTCGCGAAAGCGGTTTGTCAGCCAATACATCTGCCGACTGATCCACCGCTTTCGCGAGCAAGCCCGCTCCCACATTTTAGTCGGCGGTGATTCAGGGTTATTGCGAGGTCTTCGCCATCTGCTTGTCCGACGTACGCCAGATCAATCGCGTGGTGTCATACCCCTGCTGCCGCGCCCTGCTCAGCAGGTCTTCGCGGGTGTCCGCACTGACCGTCGGCGTGCGCGACAATATCCACATGTACCGCCGGCTCGGGCTGCCCACAATCGCGGTCTTGTAGTCATCGCTGACGTACAGCACCCAGTAATCGCCCTTGGCAACGCCCGGCAACAGCGCGGTAAACCAATTGTTGAATTCCACCCAGAGCTTGTCGGTCTTGCCCGGCACTTGCGGGGTGGCGGTGCCCTTGGCTTCTTCCCACTTCCATTCGGTCGTCAGGCAGCGGTTGAACACCGACATGTCGCCATCGGGCAGCAAGGTGTAGCGGGCTTCGGACTGCGCGCAGTTGCGCTGGAAGTACATCGGCAATCTAGCCAACTCATACCAGGTGCCCTGGTAACGCTTGAGGTTGACGTTGCTCGCTGTCTTGGGTTGCAGATCATCGCCAGAATGGCTGGCGCAGCCTGCCAAAAACAGGCTGGCACAAAGGAACAAAACAAAACGCATCATTCTTCTTCTCCCGCAGGCTCTCGCCCCGGTTTACTTCAGGCCTTGCCCGGAAAACATCAGAACCTTGTCACCGGCATATTGAACGCTGATAAAACTGTTTTTATCGCCCCAGGTGCAGCTGGACATACCCAGCGCGCCGGAACAATCGGTCGGCTTACCCAGCAACGACTCCACCTCAGCCTTGGCCATGCCAGCCGACAATTTTTGGTAATTTTCTTGGTTGACCTTGCTGCAAGCGGCCAACAGCACGCAAAAAGCCAGCAAAGCGAGACGGCGTAACGACATGGAAAAACTCCTGGAGGGACGAAGCAGCGTGGGTATCTGCCAGAAGCTTAGAAGGGAAAAGAGGTGTCTGGTTCCCGATGAGCGAAAACAAAAAAGCCCCGAAAACGCTGAAACGTTTCGGGGCTTCTTCAAGGGTGAACCGGCTCACAACAATGCCGGCCACTTATCGCATCAACTTACTTCTTGTGATACGCCGTCACCCGCTCAACTTCTTCCTTCGAACCCAGGAACACCGCCACACGCTGGTGCAGGCCTTCAGGCTGGATGTCGAGGATGCGCTGGTGGCCGTCGGTGGACGCGCCGCCCGCTTGCTCAACCAGGAAGGACATCGGGTTGGCCTCGTACATCAGGCGCAGTTTGCCTGGCTTGGACGGCTCGCGGCTGTCGCGTGGGTACATGAACAGGCCACCACGGGTCAGGATACGGTGCACGTCGGCAACCATTGCGGCCACCCAGCGCATGTTGAAGTTTTTCTTCAACGGGCCTTCTTCGCCGGCCATCAGCTCGCCCACGTAGCGAGTGACAGGCTCTTCCCAGTGACGCTGGTTGGACATGTTGATCGCAAATTCCTGAGTAGAAGCAGGAATGGTGATGTCTTCGTGGGTCAGTACGAAGCTGCCCATTTCGCGGTCCAGGGTGAAGCCTTTGACGCCATCGCCCAGGGTCAGCACCAGCATGGTTTGCGGGCCATAGATGGCGTAGCCGGCAGCAACCTGTTGGGTGCCTGGCTGCAGGAACGCTTTTTCGTTCAGCGGCTCGTTCTGGCTCAGGTATTCGTTCGGGCAACGCAGTACCGAGAAGATAGTGCCGACTGGTGCGTTGATGTCGATGTTGGACGAACCGTCCAGTGGGTCGAACACCAACAGGTAGGCGCCTTTCGGGTATTTGCCGGGGATCTGGTAGGCATTGTCCATTTCTTCTGACGCCATGCCGGCCAGGTGACCGCCCCATTCGTTGGCTTCGAGCAGGATCTCGTTGGAGATCACGTCGAGTTTCTTCTGCACTTCGCCCTGCACGTTTTCGGTGCCCATGCTGCCCAGGACACCACCCAGTGCGCCTTTGGAAACGGCGTGGCTGATTTCCTTGCAAGCACGCGCCACCACTTCGATCAGGAAGCGCAGATCGGCAGGCGTGTTGTTGCTGCGGGTCTGCTCAATCAAATAGCGACTCAAGGTAACGCGGGACATGTAAGGCTCCGGAAAAGGGGGGGCTTGAAAACCCGCGCAGTTTAACGCGAGTCGGGGCGTATTTCCTCCTATCAGAGGATTTAAACCCAATAGAGTTCATGGACTTTATTTAACGTGCCACCGGCGGCTTGCGCAGCAAACTGCAGGCCATGGCGCCCAGTGCCGCCACGCCGAGCAGCAACACGGCCCAAAGGCCGAGTTTTTTCCAGTCTGTTCCGGCATCGGCAGCGGGCGCGACGGCGGGCGGCGCAGTGGCGATTTCCCCGGTGACCGACGCCTGCCCCAACGTCTTGAGACGCTCGGCGCTGTAGTCGGGGATCAAGGTCGAGAGCGGAAGGTTCGCCGCCTTGGCCGACGCGTTGCCCAACGCCAGGGTGAACGGCGGCTCGCCCCGCGCCAGGAACACCAGCTGCGTGGCGCGTACCGCAAAACGCAGCGCCGGAGCCTCGACACCCAGGCCACCACCGCGCTCATCGACGGTCAACTTGAGCTCTGCAACCGCCTGGCCCGGCAGCTGCAATTCATCCTGCACCACGTCCCGACCATTCTGGGTCAGGCGATACAGCACGCCATTGCTCAGGGGCTGCCAGGCCTGTTTGCTGTCCCTGCGCCCCGCCAGCGTCACGGGCGCCAAGGTGTTGGGTTGTTTCAACTCGATGCGCAGCCGCTCAAGACTCAGCCCCGTGGGCAACTGCCAGCTGTACTCCCCGGCCATGAGTCGCGTACCCGCCAAGGGTTGCGACCATACCAATGGCAGCGGCAAGTGGCTGCGGGTGGCACTCACCAACTGGGCAGAAGTCAGCAATGGCGCGGCCTGGCCTTGCCAGACCAGGCGCAGGTAACGCGCCGATTGCCCCGGCAGGCTCACGTCATGCTGCTCGACCCGTTCGTCGGCAAATGACAAGCGCGCCACTTGCCCATCGCCCCAGGCTTGCCAGTGCTGCAAGTCATCACTGGCTTCAATGCTGAAACGCTGGAAGCCCTCCTGCTCATGGCTCCAGTCCAGGCTCAATTGCTGCAAAGGCGCCTTGATTGCACTGGCGTCCAGCAGCCAGCCGCGCAGCACTTGCTTGCCGGGTTTGGGCGCAGAGGATGGCGTGATTTCCACCAGGGTGCCTGTGGTGGTGGCCTTCATCACCACGTCGGGCAAGGCTGCTTGAGTGTCGACAGCGTACAGCGGGAACCACTTCACGTCGGTGACGTTGCGAGTCTCGGAGCGTTGCGCGGACTGACGCGACAACGCATAGGCCTGGGGTTCACCGGCAGCGTTGAATACCCGCATATCGCTGAGATCGGCCTGACGTGCACTTAGTTGAACCGCCAATGGCAGCTCCAGGCGATACCAGGGACCCGTGCCGCTCACGGCCAGCGGCACCTGGGTGGCGAAATCAGCCGGACGTTCTTGAGCAAACGCCGCCGAGCACAGCATCCACACCGTCAACCCACTCAGACTCAGCTTGCCCATCAAGAAGACGCTCCCTCAGTTTCAACGCGTTTGGGCGGCAGCGGCGCAAAGTAGCCCACCACCAGCAACAAACCGCCCACGCCGATAAACGACACAATCCGCGCCAAGCCGCCACGGTTACTCAGCTCGACAAAAAACAGCTTGGCCACCACCACGGCAATCAGTGCCGCGCCGATCAGCCACACTTCGCGACGATGGCGCAGGTGGCCGCCGATCATCAGGCCGAGGGCGATCAGGGTCCAGACGATCGACAGGCCCGCCTGCACCAGCATGGACTCAAGCAGCGCATCCAGATGAAACGGCACGCCGCCCCAATGGTGGGCGGTGCGCATCACCAGCGCGGTAAAGAAGGCAAACAGCGAAATGCCGGCCACGCCCTGAGCGATCAACTCGACACGCGGCCCGCGCTGCGGCGCCACACTGCGCAACCACAGGTAAATGCCCAGCAATGCGAACAGCAGGCCCAAGTCCAGCGGATTGAGCAGCGGCACATAGGGCAGCGGCTTGGCCGTGCCGTCACTGAAGATATTTGCCAGCCAGAACCAACCGAGCATCAGCACCGCCAGGGGCAATGCGGCGAGCACGCGGTACTCCCTTGGGTACGCGCAAACTGGCCACGGCCAACTGCGCGGCGCGGCGGCCAGCACCAGGTACAGGCTTGGCAGGATCGCCCAGCCCAGCCAGCGCCAGGCGTTGTATTCGCTCGACAGCACCAGCAAGCCGTAACGCAGTTCCAGCGCCAGCACGCCGATCAGCATCCAGCAGCCGAGTACGTGAGCCGCGCTCAGCACGTTGCCGGGCACCACCGTTGCTAAACGCCGCAGCGAGATGAAATGCACCACGAACACCGCCAGCCAGGCCAGCCAGCCGAACTGCGCGGCCGGGTGGTAATACTCGGTCCACGCGCCCCATAACACCAGGCCCGCCGCAGGCATCAGCAACGTGCTGGCGATACCCAACGCCGCCCAACGCAAACGCAGCGCCAGTGTTGTCCAGATCACCCCGCTCAGCGCAGCCGCCAGCAGCAACAGCGCAGCATGCAAAGGTGCAGGCGCCAAGCGCCACACTTCAATGATCACCGCCAGCGCCCACCACGCCACGCCCCAGGCCAAAAGACCTGCGGACAAGCGGCCACTGAACAAGCGCCAGGCGCCGAGCATTGCCGCCAAGGCAATGATCATCGGTGTCCAGGCATTGTTCACCGGGTCGAGCGCAAACAGCGCGCCGGCGAGCACTTGCACAGCAACGCCACAGCGCACCATCACTGGCGAGCCGATTCGCTGGCCCGCCCACACGGTCGCAAGGCCAGCAACCGCCCAACCGACGATGCTGCCCTGGGTTGAAAACAACAGCGGCGCCAGCAGGTAGGCGCAACCCAGGCCGAGTACGGCGAGCCCTGGAGCGCCGAGACGCTCCCAACGGCGGGTCTGCTCCGGCGTGGCTTTGTGTAGTTGATAAAAGCTGAACAACAGTGCCGCACCCAGCAACAACGCCCCTAATGGCGGCCCCTGCAGCAAGGTGTCCTGGCCATCGCGCAGCTCGCTGAGGAAGGCGAGCAGCGAACCCAGTTGCAGCAGCAAGGCGAACGCCCGCGCCATGGGGCGATGCTGGCGTAGACCGAGCCAGAAGATGCCGGCGCCTTCGACGGCCCACGCCGCAGCCGTCCAGCGTGCATCGAGCCCCAAGGGAATGGCCAAGCTGGCGAAGATCACGCCCAGGGCCAGGCAAGTTTCCGTCAGGAGCACGGCGCGCCCGCCACTGAGTACTCGGGCCAAGACCATGTAAAGGATGCCCAGGCCCAGCGCGCTGAACGCAGCGGCAAACTCAAGGTGCTGAACCAGCGCGAACTGCAAGCCGAAGCCCACCAGCGGCGGGCCGAACAACAACGTGCCGTCGACATAGTCGCCCTTGCGCAATTGCGCACTCAGGCTGTCGCCCTCGCCCGCCTCCAGCAATGTGCGCCGTGCGTACAAAAGGCCGATAGCCAAGTACATCGCGAAAAACAGGATCAGGAACGGCTCGGTGCTCCACAACAGCTCAGGCGCGTAGGAGCGCATGCCCCAGGCGAAACCGATGCCGAAGGTGCCCACAAAACCGATCACGTTCAGCAGGCGCCAGGCTTTGAACCAGGCAATCGCGAGAATGCCGGCGTTGAGCAACGCAAAGTAGCTGAACAGTGCCACATGGCTTCCGGCGCCGGTCGATACCAGGATCGGCGCGGCAAAACCACCCAACGCCGCCGCGCAGGCCAGGCCGAGCGCATCCTGGGTGATCGCCAGGATCGCCGAAAATACCGTGACGGCGACCAGCAAGCCCATTGCCGCGCCAGGATCGATCAGCGGATGCAAACGCATCGCCGCAAACACCGTGAGGTACAACACCGCAACGCCTGCGCCCTGCAGCATCAAACCGTAGTTGCTGTTGCGCAGCCGCAGCCACCAGCCCAGGCCCAGCAGGCCCAATGCAGCGGCGGCAACACCGGCGTACCGCAGCTCGATCGGCACCACCATGCCTTCAGTGGCATAACGCAGCAGGAAGGCCAGGCCGAGGAATAACAGCACCACGCCGACGCGCAGCACGGTGTTGCCGCCGAGCAGCCAATTGCGCGCCCCCTCGATGGCGCGTTCGATCAGGTTGGGGCCGCGAGGGGTTGCGGGTTCTTTAGCCGTCGGCGCTGGCGTCCACACGTCATCCAACAGCGGCTGGCTCTGCTCAGGGACCAGAGCAACGGGTGCCAATTCGGCAGGCAGCTCCCACACCAATTCGGGTGACTTGGCGACAGGTGCCGATTCGGGAACAGAGGGTTCAACCCTCATGCTGCTTGCAGGCGCTGGGACTTCCAACTGCCGCAGGCGTTCGCCCAGCGAAATCAGCGACTTCTGCGTGGTTTCCAACTGACGTGCCTGCTGGTCCGCCTTGGCCGACAGCTGCGCCAGGCGAATCGCCTGGCCAATGCCCAACCCCAGCAGCGCACCCATGCCCGCATCACTGAACGACTCGTCGAGTGTCCAGCCGAGCACCAGGCCAATCAGCATGAAAATCCATTGCATGGTCGATATCCCTAAGCAAACCGAGGCCTAGTATATCGACAAGGCCCAACAGAGGTTGGGCCTTGGGGCACAGATCTGGAAAACTCAGTCGAGGGCTTTCCAGATCTCCGTGGCGTACTCCCTGATCGTACGATCCGAACTGAACCAGCCCATACGTGCCGTATTCAGCACCGCCGAACGCCACCAGGCCTTGGAATCATGCCAATGCGCCTCGACCCGCGCCTGGGCGTCCCAGTACGAATCGAAGTCAGCACACACCAGGAAGCGGTCGTAGTCGATCAGCCCATCGATCAACCCTACGTAGCGGCCCGGATCATCCGGCGAGAACACCCCGCCCCGGATCGCTTGCAGCACGTCGTTCAAGCGGTGAGACGCCGCGATATCAGGACCTGCGTTGAACTCACCCGCGTGTTTACGGGCTTCAACCTGCTGCGCACTGAGGCCGAAGATAAACATGTGCTCGGCGCCCACACGCTCATGCATTTCCACATTGGCGCCGTCCATGGTGCCGATGGTCAGCGCGCCGTTGAGGCCGAATTTCATGTTGCTGGTGCCCGACGCTTCGAAGCCGGCAGTAGAGATCTGCTCCGACAAGTCCGCCGCAGGAATAATGCTTTCCGCCAAGCTAACGTTGTAGTTGGGCAGGAACACCACCTTGAGCAAACCGCGCACGGTCGGGTCGTTGTTGACCGTACGGGCGATGTCGTTGGTCAGCTTGATGATCAGCTTGGCCTGGTGATAACTGGCCGCCGCCTTGCCGGAGAAGATCTTCACGCGCGGCACCCAGTCGGTGCCCGGTTCGGCGCGGATCGCCTGGTACAGCGCCACGGTGTGCAGCAGGTTGAGCAGTTGACGCTTGTATTCGTGGATCCGCTTGACCTGCACGTCGAACATCGCCGCCGGGTTGACCGCAATGCCCAGGCGCTCATGAATGATGTCCGCCAGCGCCCGCTTACTGTGCAGACGCTGCTCGGCGAAGGCCTTGCGGAACGTCTGTTTTTCGGCAAATGGCTCAAGCTCCACCAGCCGTTCTTCGGGCTTGTCGAGAATGTCCGGGCCGAGCGCTTCCACCAGCATGGACGTGAGCTTGGGGTTGGCTTGGTACAACCAGCGGCGGAAGGTAATGCCGTTGGTTTTGTTGTTGATGCGCTCCGGGTACAGCTTGTGCAGCTCGGAGAACACGGTGCTGCGCATCAATTGAGTGTGCAGGCCGGACACGCCGTTGACGCTGTGGGAACCCAGGAATGCCAGGTTGCCCATGCGCACGCGACGACCGTTGTCTTCTTCGATCAGCGACACGGCGCGCAGCACGTCAAAGTCATGGATGCCTTTGGCGCGCAGCGAATCGATGTGCTGGGCGTTGATCAGGTAAATGATCTGCATATGTCGCGGCAGCATGCGTTCCATCAAGCCAACCGGCCAGGTTTCCAGCGCTTCGGGCAACAGGGTGTGGTTGGTGTAGGAGAGGGTTTCGACGGTTACATCCCAGGCGGCTTCCCACGGAATGTCGTGCAGGTCGACCAATTGGCGCATCAACTCGGCCACGGCGATGGACGGGTGAGTGTCGTTGAGCTGGATCGCGGCGTGTTCGCCCAGGCTCAGCACTGAACCGTGCATATTCTTGTGGCGGCGCAGCAGGTCTTGCAGGGAGGCGGCGACGAAGAAATATTCCTGGCGCAGGCGCAGTTCCTGCCCCGCTTCGGTGCTGTCGGCCGGGTAAAGCACTCGGGAGATGCTTTCGGCACGCGCTACTTCGGCGACGGCGCCCAGGTGGTCACCGGCGTTGAAGCGCTCCAGGTGCAGGTCTTCCACCGCACGGGCACGCCACAGGCGCAGGGTGTTGACGCTGGCGCCGCGCCAGCCGACCACCGGCGTGTCATAGGCGATGGCGCGCACGGTTTCATTGGGGGTCCACCGCTGAACCATCTTGCCGGTGCCGTCATCCAGGGTTTCGACACTGCCACCAAAGCCGATCGGGTACACCACTTCAGGGCGTTCGAATTCCCAGGGGTTGCCGAAGTCCAGCCAGTGTTCGGTCTGCTCCTGTTGCCAACCATCGACAATCGCCTGGCGGAACAGGCCGTGTTCATAACGGATGCCATAACCGTGGCCGGCCACACCCAGGGTCGACATGCTTTCCATGAAGCACGCCGCCAGGCGGCCCAGGCCACCGTTACCGAGCGCGGCATCGGGCTCCAGCAGGCGGATGCGCTCCAGGTCGACGCCCAGCTCCGATAGCGCTTCGCGCGCAATCTCCAGCACGCCGAGGTTGCTCAGGCTGTCATAGAGCAAGCGGCCGATGAGGAATTCCAGGGAAAGGTAGTAAACCCGCTTCTGGCCTTTGCGGTAGATGCGCCGGGTGTGGTCCATCCAGTGATCGACCATCTGGTCACGTGCGGCCAGGGCAATGGCTTCGAACCAGTCGTGGTCGAAGGCGTGATCCGGGTCCTTGCCCACCGCGTAGGTGAGTTTGGTCAAGACGGCATCGCGAAATGCGGCTACCTCTGCTTCTCGTGCAAGTGGTTCCTGAGACATCAATTGCGACCTCGGGCGAGATAGAAGGAGTTGCTAGAGCCTAGACGGTCTGACAGACGGTAGACGCTCTGGTTCGGCAGTTTTTTAACGCATTCACCTATACAGGATTTAGATGCAGGGGCCGTGCCTGCTTTGATGCTCGATAAGCCTTCCAGCAGAAACCCGGAAAATATTGTTCAAAAAATCACCAATCCCGGTATGATCGCGCGCCCGGATACAGCCCCACCTTTTGGAACCCTGATGAAGCCTCAATTGATCGCCGCCGCGGAACTCGACCGTCTCGAAACGTGGCAGAAATATTCCGCGCACATGTGCGGTGGTTGCGTGTCCAGCTGCTGCACGCTGCCGGTAGAAGTGAAGGTCAAGGACCTGATCCGCATCGGCCTGGTCGATGAGTTCGAACTCGGTGACCCTGCGAAGAACATCGCCAAGCGGCTGCAAAAGGAAGGCATCGTCGAGCGCTTCAATTCCAAATCCGAGATTTTTACCCTGCAGCGCATGAGCAACAACGATTGCCTGTTCCTGGATCGTAAGACGCGCTTCTGCACTATTTATGACAAGCGCCCGGATACTTGCCGTAACCACCCGAAAATCGGGCCGCGGCCGGGGTATTGCGCGTACAAGCCGAAGGAAGTGGTGCGCGAGACCAAGTTCAAGACCCTCGATAAGTTCTGATCAAAAGCCGAACCCTGTGGTGAGCGGGCTTGTTGTGGTGAGCGGGCTCACCACAACAAGCCCAACCCACAAATCGCAGGCACAAAAAAACGCCCCCGGCCTTTCGACCGGGGGCGTATTTCATTCAGCCTGAGTTAACTCAGTTCTTGGCTTTCTTGGCAGCGCGGGTACGCTCGCCTTCGTCCAGGATCTTCTTACGCAGGCGGATCGACTTAGGCGTGACTTCGCACAGCTCGTCGTCCTGGATGAATTCCAGGGCCTGTTCCAGGGTGAAGCGAACAGGTGGAACCAGAGCGATGGTTTCGTCTTTGCCCGAAGCACGCATGTTGTCGAGCTTCTTGCCTTTGGTTGGGTTGACGCCCATGTCGTTGTCACGGCTGTTCAGACCAACGATCTGACCGTTGTAGATCTCTTGACCGTGTTCAACGAACAGCTTGCCACGCGCCTGGAGGGTTTCCAGGGAGTAGGTCAGCGCCTTGCCGGTTTCTACCGATACCAGAACACCGTTCTGACGGCCGGACATGTCGCCGGACTTCATGGTGTCGTAGCGATCGAAAATCGAGGTCAGGATGCCAGCACCGTTGGTCAGGGTCAGGAACTGGTTACGGAAACCGATCAGACCACGCGCAGGGATGTTGTATTCCAGACGTACACGGCCTTTGCCATCCGGCACCATGTTGGTCAGGTCGCCTTTACGCAGACCCATCTCTTCCATCACCTTGCCCTGGGATTCTTCCGGGGTGTCGATGGTGACGTTTTCGAACGGTTCCTGCTTCACGCCGTCAACCTGACGGATGATCACTTCTGGACGACCAACGCCCATTTCGAAGCCTTCGCGACGCATGGTTTCGATCAGTACCGAGAGGTGCAGCTCACCACGGCCGGAAACCTTGAACTTGTCAGCCGAGTCGCCTTCTTCAACGCGCAGAGCAACGTTGTACAGCAGCTCTTTGTCCAGACGTTCCTTGATGTTACGGGAAGTCACGAACTTGCCTTCTTTACCGCAGAAAGGCGAGTCGTTTACCTGGAAGGTCATGGAAACGGTTGGCTCGTCAACGGTCAGAGGCTTCATCGCTTCGACGGTGTCCGGGTGGCACAGGGTGTCGGAGATGAACAGCGAGTCCATACCGCTTATGCACACGATGTCGCCAGCAGCGGCTTCTTCAACGTCGATGCGGTGCAGACCGTGGTGACCCATCAGCTTCAGGATACGACCGTTGCGCTTCTTACCGTCGGCGCCGATAGCGACAACCGGGGTGTTCGGCTTGACGCGACCACGAGCGATACGGCCAACGCCGATAACACCCAGGAAGCTGTTGTAGTCCAGAGCGGAGATCTGCATCTGGAACGCGCCGTCACGGTCAACAGCGGGGGCAGGTACGTTGTCGACGATCGACTGGTACAGCGGCGTCATGTCTTCAGCCATGTCGGTGTGGTCCAGACCGGCAATACCGTTCAGGGCCGAGGCGTAGACGACTTTGAAGTCCAGCTGTTCTTCGGTGGCACCCAGGTTGTCGAACAGGTCGAAGATCTGATCCAGAACCCAATCCGGACGCGCGCCTGGACGGTCAACCTTGTTGATGCACACGATCGGACGCAGGCCGGCTTCGAAAGCCTTCTTGGTCACGAAACGGGTTTGCGGCATAGGGCCGTCTTGAGCGTCAACCAGCAGCAGCACGGAGTCAACCATCGACATTACGCGCTCTACTTCGCCGCCGAAGTCGGCGTGGCCCGGGGTGTCCACGATGTTGATGTGGTAGCCGTTCCAGTTGATAGCGGTGTTTTTAGCCAGGATGGTAATACCGCGCTCTTTTTCCTGGTCGTTGGAGTCCATCACGCGCTCGTCGTTGAGCTCGTTGCGCTCCAGGGTGCCGGATTGACGCAGGAGTTTGTCTACCAGGGTGGTTTTACCATGGTCAACGTGAGCAATGATGGCGATGTTACGTAGATTTTCGATCACTTGTGTATCTCGATCAGAGGATTCGGTGTGCTGACAGGTCGTGGCAGCGATTAACAGTAGAGTCAGGCCTTGCCGTTACAGCTTGACGGCAGAGTCGGGGGGCCGGTGACGCAGGCCACAGGCAAACAGCCCCGGGCTCTTAGCTCGGTCGATAAACGCGCACATTGGCATGCCCCTCACTGAGCAAATGGTGGGCATGCAGGCGACTCATCACGCCTTTGTCGCAATACAGCAGGTACTGACGGCTGTTATCCAGTTCCTTGAAACGCGCGTTCAATGCATAGAACGGCAGCGTTTGTACGTCGATGCCGGCGATTTCCAGCGGCTCATCTTCAGCGGCATCCGGGTGACGGATGTCGATGACGATCTGGCCGGCCAGGGCTTCGCTGACTTCTTCGATCTTCACATCCTGGCCCAGTTCGTCGATCACGCGATCGATCGGGACCAGCTTGGCGTTCTCGAGCGCACGCTCCAGAATCGCCATGTCGAATTCTTTCTCTTCATGCTCCACGCGGTGACGCTTGGCGTGGGTCTTGGGGTTCACCGAAATGACCCCGCAGTACTCAGGCATGTGCTTGGCGAAGTCGGCGGTGCCGATTTCTTCTGCCAGGTCGATGATGTCCTGCTTGTGGCTGGCGATCAGCGGGCGCAACACCAGCTTCTCGGTGACGCAGTCGATGATCGACAGGTTCGGCAGCGTTTGGCTGGACACCTGGGAGATCGCTTCGCCAGTCACCAGCGCGTCGATCTGCAAGCGGTCGGCAATCTGCGACGCGGCGCGCAACATCATACGCTTCAATACCACGCCCATATGACCGTTATCGACTTTGCCGAGAATTTCGCCCAGCACTTCCTCGAACGGTACGCTCACAAATAGCACGCGTTGGGAGCTGCCGTACTTCTTCCAGATAAAGTGCGCGACTTCCATCACGCCCAATTCGTGTGCACGCCCGCCCAGATTAAAGAAGCAGAAGTGGCTCATCAGGCCACGGCGCATGATCTGGTAAGCGGCAACCGTGGAATCGAAACCGCCGGACATCAAGACCAGGGTCTGTTCCAGGGCGCCCAGCGGGTAGCCGCCGATGCTGTTGTGCTGGCTGTGAATGACAAACAACCGTTGGTCGCGAATTTCCATGCGCACTTCAATTTGCGGCGCTTTCAGGGAAATTCCGGCGGCGCCGCACTCGCGACGCAGCTTGCTGCCGACGTATTTTTCGACATCCATGGAGCTGAAAGCGTGCTTGCCGGCACGCTTGCAGCGCACCGAAAAGATCTTGCCTTCCAGCTCACTGCCGTAGTGCTGTTTACACTTCTCGGTGATGTCGTCGAAGTCGCCCAGCGGGTACTCATCCACCTGCAGGAAATGCGCGATGCCAGGCATGCAACTCAGGCGCTCGGTCATGTCCTTCAAGGCTTTGGGCTCGGTGACGCGGGTTTCCAGCTCGAGGTTGTCCCACACGCCGTTCACCACCACAGCCGGGTCCAGATCGCGGAGCACGGCACGGATGTTCTTGGCCAATTGACGGATGAAACGCGTCCGTACCGGTCGGCTTTTGATGGTGATCTCGGGGAAGACTTTAACGATTAATTTCATGGAAACAGCGCGCGCCGGGCCTGCTGAAAAAGGGGGGCGCGGATTATAGCGGAAATCGCTCAAGGTTTAACCAGTTAATATGCATCGCAAGCGCAGCGCACTAAAGAGGTGCATTTGTGCGCCTTTGCGCTACATTGCGGTGCGCTATTTTTGGGCTTTTGTCGCAATGCACCTTTATAGGGGCGTTTCTGGAGCAGAAAACCCATGTTGGCGCACTGGCATGCAATTTGCTCTCTTGTGAGGCAGGTTGCCATGGCGGACTATCCGCGCCGGCATCACCCACATTCTAAGGGCTAACTCCACTACCCCAGCCCGAAGCCACCCGGAGGACACTATGTCGAAGTCGGTTCAACTCATCAAAGATCATGACGTTAAATGGATTGATCTGCGCTTCACGGACACCAAAGGCACTCAGCACCACGTGACCATGCCGGCTCGCGACGCGCTGGATGAAGCTTTCTTCGAAGAAGGCAAAATGTTCGACGGTTCCTCCATCGCTGGCTGGAAAGGCATCGAAGCCTCCGACATGATCCTGATGCCGGACGACAGCACTGCCGTACTCGACCCGTTCACCGAAGAGCCGACCCTGATCCTGGTCTGCGACGTGATCGAGCCTTCGACCATGCAAGGCTACGACCGCGACCCACGTGCGATCGCCAAGCGTGCCGAGGAATACCTGAAGTCGACCGGTATCGGTGACACCGTATTCGTAGGCCCAGAGCCAGAATTCTTCATCTTCGACCAGGTTAAGTTCAAGTCCGACATCTCCGGCTCCATGTTCAAGATCTACTCCGAACAAGGCTCCTGGATGTCCGACCAGGACGTGGAAGGCGGCAACCATGGCCACCGTCCAGGTATCAAAGGTGGCTACTTCCCAGTTCCGCCGTTCGACCACGACCACGAAATCCGTACCTCCATGTGCAACGCCATGGAAGACATGGGCCTGGTCATCGAAGTGCACCACCACGAAGTGGCCACTGCCGGTCAGAACGAAATCGGCGTGAAGTTCAACACCCTGGTTGCCAAGGCTGACGAAGTTCAAACCCTGAAGTACTGCGTACACAACACTGCAGTCGCTTACGGCCGTACCGCTACCTTCATGCCTAAGCCTCTGTACGGTGATAACGGTTCGGGTATGCACGTTCACCTGTCCATCGCCAAAGATGGCAAGAACACCTTCGCTGGCGAAGGTTATGCCGGCCTGTCCGACACTGCCCTGTACTTCATCGGCGGTATCATCAAGCACGGTAAGGCCCTGAACGGCTTCACCAACCCGTCGACCAACTCCTACAAGCGTCTGGTCCCAGGTTTCGAAGCACCGGTAATGCTGGCCTACTCGGCGCGCAACCGTTCCGCTTCGATCCGTATTCCTTACGTGTCCAGCCCTCGCGCTCGCCGTATCGAAGCCCGCTTCCCGGATCCAGCCGCCAACCCATACCTGGCCTTCGCTGCCCTGGTGATGGCCGGCCTGGACGGTATCCAGAACAAGATCCACCCAGGCGACGCCGCCGACAAAAACTTGTACGACCTGCCGCCTGAAGAGGCCAAAGAGATCCCACAAGTGTGCGGCAGCCTGAAAGAAGCCCTGGAAGAGCTGGACAAGGGCCGTGCGTTCCTGACCAAAGGCGGCGTGTTCAGCGACGACTTCATCGACGCTTACATCGGCCTGAAAAGCGAAGAAGAAATCAAGGTTCGCACCTTCGTACACCCACTGGAATACGAGCTGTACTACAGCTGCTGATCCGGTAGCGCTGCGTCCTTAAGAGCGGCGTGACGAAAAAAGACCTCCCTCGGGAGGTCTTTTTTTTGCCTGGGATTTAGCGGGTCGGGGAATGGCGGTCGAGCATCTGGCCGACCATCTGCGTACCCAGCGCACTCAGTTGGTGAATGGCCAAGGTGGTGTCACGGTGCTTGCCGCCCAAGTCCTCGGATAAATCCAGCAACAGGGCGCTGACCGAGGTGAGGGTTTCGAAGGTATTGATCATCAAGGCTTCGTCGTCGATATCGGCGGCGATGGTGAAGACAGAGGGTGGTGGATTGGGGGTTGGCTTGAACATTTTCTACATTCCTCAAATGAGGCCGCCTTCGCTTCGCTACTAAACGAAAGGGTGGCAGCTGCGCGCAGGTTAGTAGACCGGTGAATGTAGAAGCCCGGCGCATCCGAGGATGCCCTGCGCACAGCCACCATCAAGCACAGGTTGTAGAAACCTGATTGATGGAGAATGCACGACCTACAATTCGAATCCAGGCTACTAAACCTGATCGCTGATGAGCAGCGACCGAGCAACCATAGAGACGACAAGCCAGCCGTACAAGCCGGCGGATTCTGGCGTAACTGTAGGCAAGCACGCAAGTTAAGGTAGCCTCTGACTGACGCCGTTGTAGACCTGCAAACCCCATTAAAAATGTGGGAGCTGGCTTGCCTGCGATGGCATCAGCTGGGTATACCTGATGCATCGCGTTGCCCGCATCGCAGGCAAGCCAGCTCCCACAGGAGATCGCCTTTGAAACATCGACTTGTCTTCGCTCTGTTATTTGTCAGCGTCAGTGCGAGTGCGGCGCCGCCCACTCTGGAGCCTCTGCTCAACAGCATCGCCGAACGCCTGGAGATCGCCGACCAGGTA
This sequence comes from Pseudomonas sp. DWRC2-2, assembly GCF_049897885.1. Taxonomy (NCBI): domain Bacteria; kingdom Pseudomonadati; phylum Pseudomonadota; class Gammaproteobacteria; order Pseudomonadales; family Pseudomonadaceae; genus Pseudomonas; species Pseudomonas sp. DWRC2-2. The sequence continues at coordinate 248,832 of NZ_JAFCXD010000004.1, read as the reverse complement.
GCCCTGAGCAAATGGGACAGCCACAAGCCTGTAGAGGACAAAAAGCGCGAACAAGAAGTGATCGCCAGCGTCGTCGCCCAAGCACCGGAATATAAGCTGGCACCTGCCGCCGTCGAGCAGTTTTTCGCGGCGCAGATCGAGGCGAACAAACTGGTGCAGTACACCCACCTGTCTGACTGGCAGTTCCAGGGCAAGGCACCTGACGATCCGCGCCCGGACCTGGTGAAACAGATCCGCCCGCAGTTGGACGAACTGCAAAAACGCCTGCTGCAGCAATTGGCGGACTTCACCCCACAGCGCACCGACCCACAGTGCCCACAGTGGCTGGCCGAAGCCGTGCATGAACCGCTGAATGATCCGTTGCGTCAGTTGGCGATGATCCGTGCCACGGCCGAGCTCTGCGTTCGACCTACCTGATTTGAGGAACCGTCCTGCATCGTCACCTGGGCCGACAGCCATAGCCTGAGCGTTCACTCACTGAACAGGATGGAACCATGGACACCTTCAAGTGCTTGATTGCTGCTGCAGTAGGTTTGTCGTTGCTGGGCTGCGGCACACAGGCAAAGGATGCGGCACAGATCGAGAAAGAGGTTTTGCTTGAGCGCAGCGAGTCGTGGGATGGCACACCCTACAAAGCCTACCCCTCGGGCCCGCCGCAGCTCACGCTGATACGCCTGAAGATCCCTGCGCGCACACAACTGCCCTGGCACACGCATCCCATGCCCAACGCCGCCTATATCGTTTCGGGTGAGCTGACTGTTGAAGCCCGCAGCAGCGGGGCTACGCGCACCTTGAGGCAAGGCCAAACCCTGGCCGAGATGGTGGGCACCGAGCATCGCGGCATCACCGGAGACACCCCGGTAGAGCTTCTGGTGTTTTACGCAGGCACACCGGGCATGCCGCTGTCAGATCAACACTGACCGCTGCGGATCGTTTTCACCTCATATAGAAAACGGTCCGCTTACCACTTCCTGAACAACTTTCACAAAATCGCACCATATTGGTGCGATAGGCTGCACCCTTCCCACCTGCCCAGCCCATTTTGGTTCGAAACTTCCCGAGCAAGCTGGCAGAACGCCACAGTTTCGCGCCTAAACCCCCCATTTCAGGGCTTGCACGCTTCTTTTCGGAGCCTTGGTTTGGTTTTTGCATTTTCCTTGTATCAGCGTGTGCCTCAAGCCCGCGCCTTGCTCCAAAAGAGGTCCCAATGACCATCAGCGATGCACTGCACCGTTTGCTACTCGACAACCTGACCACCGCGACCATCCTGCTCAATGACGACTTGCGCCTTGAGTACATGAACCCGGCGGCAGAGATGCTCCTGGCCATCAGCGGCCAGCGCAGCCATGGGCAGTTCATCAGCGAATTGTTCACCGAGTCGGCCGAAGCCTTGAGCTCATTGCGCCAGGCAGTGGAGCAAGCACACCCGTTCACCAAGCGCGAAGCCATGCTCACTGCGCTTACCGGCCAGACGCTGACGGTCGACTACGCCGTGACCCCGATCCTGAGCAACGGCGCCACCCTGCTGCTGCTGGAAGTGCATCCCCGTGACCGCTTGCTGCGTATCACCAAGGAGGAAGCGCAGTTGTCCAAGCAGGAGACCAGCAAGATGCTGGTGCGCGGCCTGGCCCATGAGATCAAGAACCCACTCGGCGGCATCCGTGGCGCGGCGCAGTTGCTGGCCCGCGAGCTGCCGGACGAGAACCTCAAGGACTACACCAACGTCATCATCGAGGAGGCCGACCGCCTGCGTAATCTGGTGGACCGCATGCTCGGCTCCAACAAGCTGCCATCGCTGGCGATGACCAACGTGCACGAAGTGCTCGAACGCGTCTGTCACCTCGTGGAAGCCGAAAGCCAGGGCTGCATCACCTTGGTGCGCGACTACGACCCAAGCATTCCCGACGTGTTGATCGACCGCGAACAGATGATTCAAGCGGTGCTCAACATCGTGCGCAACGCCATGCAGGCCATCAGCAGCCAGAACGAGCTGCGCCTGGGCCGCATCAGCCTGCGCACCCGCGCCCTGCGTCAGTTCACCATCGGTCACGTGCGCCATCGCCTGGTGACCAAGGTCGAGATCATCGACAACGGTCCGGGCATTCCTGCGGAACTCCAGGAAACCATTTTCTTTCCCATGGTCAGCGGCCGCCCGGACGGTACCGGGCTGGGCCTGGCCATTACCCAGAACATCATCAGCCAGCATCAGGGCCTGATCGAATGTGAGAGCCATCCTGGCCACACCACCTTCTCGATCTTTCTGCCACTGGAACAAGGAGCCCCATCGACATGAGCCGTAGTGAAACTGTCTGGATCGTCGATGACGACCGTTCTATCCGCTGGGTCCTCGAGAAAGCCTTGCAACAGGAAGGCATGACCACCCAGAGCTTCGACAGCGCGGACGGGGTGATGAGCCGCCTGGCTCGCCAGCAGCCCGACGTGATCATCTCCGACATCCGCATGCCCGGCGCCAGCGGCCTGGACCTCCTCGCGCGGATTCGCGAGCAGCACCCACGCTTGCCGGTGATCATCATGACCGCGCACTCGGACCTGGACAGCGCTGTCGCGTCCTATCAGGGCGGCGCCTTTGAATACCTGCCCAAGCCGTTCGACGTGGACGAGGCGGTGGCGCTGGTCAAGCGCGCCAACCAGCACGCCCAGGAACAACAAAGCCAGGAAGCCCCACCTGCCCTGACCCGCACCCCGGAGATCATCGGCGAAGCGCCGGCGATGCAGGAAGTGTTTCGCGCCATCGGGCGCTTGAGCCACTCCAACATCACCGTGCTGATCAACGGCGAATCGGGCACCGGTAAAGAACTGGTGGCCCACGCGCTGCACCGTCACAGCCCACGGGCGGCCTCGCCGTTTATCGCACTGAACATGGCGGCGATCCCGAAGGACTTGATGGAGTCCGAGCTGTTCGGCCATGAAAAAGGGGCGTTTACCGGCGCGGCCAACCTGCGTCGCGGCCGCTTTGAACAGGCCGACGGTGGCACCCTGTTCCTCGATGAAATCGGCGACATGCCGGCCGATACCCAGACCCGCCTGTTGCGCGTGCTGGCGGATGGCGAGTTCTATCGGGTGGGCGGGCACACGCCGGTCAAAGTTGATGTGCGCATCATCGCGGCCACTCACCAGAACCTGGAAACCCTGGTGCACGCGGGCAAATTCCGTGAGGACTTGTTCCACCGCCTCAACGTGATCCGCATCCATATTCCGCGCATGTCGGACCGTCGCGAAGACATCCCGACCCTCGCCCGCCACTTCCTCAGCCGCGCCGCCCAGGAGCTGGCCGTCGAGCCAAAGCTGCTGAAAAGCGAGACCGAGGAATACCTCAAGAACCTGCCGTGGCCGGGCAACGTGCGCCAGCTGGAGAACACCTGTCGCTGGATCACCGTGATGGCGTCCGGGCGCGAAGTGCACATCAGCGACCTGCCGCCGGAGCTGCTGAGCCTGCCACAGGATTCGGCCCCTGTGACCAACTGGGAGCAGGCTCTGCGCCAATGGGCCGACCAGGCCCTGGCTCGCGGCCAGTCGAACCTGCTGGACAGCGCCGTGCCGGCGTTCGAGCGAATCATGATCGAAACCGCCCTGAAGCACACCGCCGGTCGCCGTCGCGACGCCGCCGTGCTGCTGGGCTGGGGCCGCAATACCTTGACCCGCAAGATCAAGGAGCTGGGGATGAAGGTCGACGGTGGTGACGATGATGAAGGCGATGAAGGCTAAGGGTGCACCGCTTCAATGCACCATGAACCGGCATTGGGCATGGATCCAACCTATGAGACTTCGGCCTCACTGATAAAAATCTAAAAGCCTAAAACACCAAAGCCCCGTATTCCGGGGCTTTGCGCTTTCTGGAGAAATTTTTTGGCACACTTTGGCGACTCTGGCACGCGCCCTGCAATAACCCTTGTACTACCCAGTTTCGGGGACCTTGGTACAGGCAGGCCGAGAATCCCCTCTTTACACCCGGGGTGCTTGATGCGAATCGCGTCGCGCTCCACACCGCTTTGGGGAACCTCGGTACAGGCAGGCCGGGGATTCCCTCTTTAACACCGAAGCTTTAAAAGCTTCACCCCGTTTTGGGAGCCCTGGTACAGGCAGGCCGGGAACTCCCTCTTTTATTGCTCTTGGAGATGGATCTCCAGCCGCCAGCGGCCTTCAGTCTTTTCCCCTTTCCATTCCCCGCGCAACGGCCGAGCCGCCACCAGGTTCAGTAACAGGCCGCCATCGGTCTTGCGCACGCGCCAGTTCACATCCTTGTCATTGAGCTTGAGTTGCCCACTGGTAGCCTTGCCTTGCGCGTCGAACAGCAGCGCCACGGTGCCGTCGATATGCTCGCCGTGCAGCCTGGGTTCGCTGTTGAACCACACCACTACGCCGTCCGCTGCGGTCTCGACCTGTTGCAGCTCGACCGGGTCTGGCGTTGTCAGGCGGCCGATCATCAGGCCCACCATCAAGCCAACAATTGCCAAAGAGCCCATGACCCGTGGCATTAGCTTCGGTCTTGGGTCCTCTTCGGGGGTAGAATGCAGCGCATCTTTACCTTCGGAGCCGTGCATGTTTCACGTCATCCTTTTTCAACCAGAAATTCCGCCGAATACCGGCAACGTTATCAGGCTGTGCGCCAACAGTGGCTGCCACCTGCATTTGATCGAGCCTTTGGGCTTTGACATGGACGACAAGCGCCTGCGCCGTGCCGGGCTGGACTACCACGAGTACGCCACGCTCCAGCGCCATGCCGACCTGGCCAGTTGCCTGGAAAGCCTGGGGCATCCGCGACTGTTCGCGTTCACCACCAAGGGTTCGCAGCCGTTCCATGATGTCAGCTTTGCCGAAGGTGACGCCTTCCTGTTCGGCCCGGAAAGCCGGGGCCTGCCGGCGGAGGTGCTTGACGCGCTGCCCGACGGTCATCGCCTGCGTTTGCCGATGCGCGAGGGCTGCCGCAGCCTGAACCTGTCCAATACCGTGGCGGTTGCAGTCTATGAAGGTTGGCGCCAGCTCGGCTTCAAATAACACCGCAAAACAAATGTGGGAGCGGGCTTGCTCGCGAAAGCGGTGTGTCAGTCACTGAAGATATCGACTGAAGTACCGCATTCGCGAGCAAGCCCGCTCCCACATTTTTTACCGTGTCGACTTATTGAACCGTCGACGAACCTTCCTGTTGCATGCGCTGCAGCTCTTGAGCGTACAGGGCATCGAAGTTCACCGGAGCCAGCATCAGCGCTGGGAAAGAGCCACGGGTGACCAGGCTGTCCAGGGTCTCGCGGGCATACGGGAACAGAATGTTCGGGCAGAACGCGCCCAGGGTGTGGCTCATGGACGCTTCGTCCAGGCCCTGGATCAGGAAGATACCGGCCTGTTGCACTTCAGCGATGAAGGCCACTTCTTCGCCGTTCTTGACGGTCACGGAGAGGGTCAGCACCACTTCGTGGAAGTCACCTTCCAGAGCTTTCTGGCGGGTGTTCAGGTCCAGCGCAACGCTTGGGGTCCATTCCTGGCGGAAGATGGCCGGGCTTTTCGGCGCTTCGAACGACAGGTCACGCACGTAGATGCGCTGCAGCGAGAACTGTGGCGCTTGGGCTTCTGCAGCTTCGGTGTTCTGTTGGTCAGTCATCGCAGATCCTTGTGATCTTGGGGTCTTTTAGGGTTTAGGAGTCAGACGAGCAGCAGCGCATCGAGTTTACCGGCGCGCTCAAGGGCGAACAGGTCGTCGCAACCACCGATGTGCCTGGCGCCGATCCAGATCTGCGGCACGGACGTACGCCCCGCCTTCTGGGCCATTTCGGCGCGCACCTGGGGTTTGCCGTCGACCTTGATTTCTTCGAAGGCAACGCCCTTTTTCTCAAGCAGGGCCTTGGCCCGCATGCAGTAAGGGCACCAATCGCTGGAATACACGACAACCTGGCTCATATCACTTCACCAGCGGCAGGTTATCGGCGCGCCAGCTGCTGATGCCACCGGACAGCTTGGCCGCGGTGAAACCGGTCTTGAGCATTTCGCGGGCGTGGGTGCCGGCGTGCTGGCCTTGGGCGTCGACCAGGATGATGGTCTTGGCTTTGTGCTTTTCCAGCTCGGCCAGGCGCGCGATCAGCTTGTCCTGCGGAATGTTCAAGGCACCAACGATGTGGCCGGTGGCGAAATCCTTGGCTGGGCGGATGTCCACGACAACGGCCTCGTCCTTGTTGACCAGCGCGGTCAGCTCCGCCGTGCTCAGGCTGCGGCCACCGCGGCTCAATTCGTGAGCGATCAGCAGCGCCAGCAGGATGACGAAGGCACCCACAAGCAGATAGTGGGCAGTGGCAAATGCAATCAGGTGATCAACCATCAAGGAGGTTCCAGGGCGTTAAAATGGCGGTAAGTATACACAGCCGTCAGGGGGGGCCAACCCCCGTAAAGCGGTGACGTGGTCGGAACTTCGCTTTAAACTGCCACTCCCTTTTCAATTGTCTTCCTTTATTACCGCCGCGAGAGGATCTATGACTACTACGCCTAAACCTTTGGTCCTGATAATTCTCGATGGCTTCGGACACAGTGAAAGCCACCACGACAACGCGGTATACGCGGCCAAGAAGCCGGTACTCGACCGCCTGACCGCCACCGTACCCAACGGCCTGATCTCCGGCTCGGGCATGGACGTAGGCCTGCCGGACGGCCAGATGGGCAACTCGGAAGTCGGCCACATGAACCTCGGCGCCGGACGAGTGGTATACCAAGACTTCACCCGTGTGACCAAAGCGATCCGCGATGGCGAGTTCTTCGAGAACCCGACCATCTGCGCGGCGGTAGATAAAGCAGTAGCCGCCGGCAAGGCCGTGCACTTCATGGGCCTGCTGTCAGATGGCGGCGTCCACAGCCACCAGGACCATCTGGTGGCCATGGCCGAACTGGCCTTCAAGCGCGGCGCCGACAAGATCTACCTGCACGCCTTCCTCGACGGCCGCGACACCCCGCCGAAAAGCGCGCAGTCGTCCATCGAACTGCTCGACGCCACGTTCGCAGCGCTGGGCAAAGGCCGTATCGCCAGCCTGGTGGGCCGTTACTTCGCCATGGACCGTGACAATCGCTGGGACCGCGTCTCCCAGGCCTACAACCTGATCGTCGACGGCCAGGCCGAGTTCCACGCCGCCACCGCCCAGGAAGGCCTCGAAGCCGCCTACGCCCGTGGCGAGAGCGATGAATTCGTCAAGGCCACCACCATTGGTGAGCCGGTGAAGGTAGAAGACGGCGACGCCGTGGTGTTCATGAACTTCCGCGCCGACCGCGCCCGCGAGCTGAGCCGTGTGTTTGTCGAGGACGGTTTCAAGGAATTCGAACGCGCCCGCCAGCCGAAAGTGCAGTACGTGGGCCTGACCCAGTACGCCGCCAGCATCCCGGCTCCCGCCGCTTTTGCAGCAGGCACGCTGGATAACGTGTTGGGCGACTACCTGGCGAAAAACGGCAAGACCCAGTTGCGCATTGCCGAAACCGAAAAATATGCCCACGTGACCTTCTTCTTCTCCGGCGGCCGCGAAGAGCCGTTCCCAGGCGAAGAACGCATCCTGATCCCATCGCCAAAGGTCGCCACCTACGACCTGCAGCCGGAAATGAGCGCGCCGGAAGTCACCGACAAGATCGTCGACGCCATCGAACACCAGCGTTACGACGTGATCGTGGTCAACTACGCCAACGGCGACATGGTCGGCCACAGCGGCAACCTGGAAGCCGCGACCAAGGCCGTGGAATGCCTGGACCTGTGCGTCGGCCGCATCGTCGACGCCCTGGAAAAGGTCGGCGGCGAAGCGCTGATCACCGCCGACCACGGCAACTGCGAGCAGATGTCCGACGAATCCACCGGCCAGGCCCACACCGCCCACACCACCGAGCCAGTGCCGTTCATCTATGTCGGCAAACGTAATTTCAAGGTGCGTGATGGCGGCGTGCTAGCGGATGTGGCGCCGACCATGCTGATGCTGATGGGGTTGGAGAATCCGGTGGAGATGACTGGCACCTCAATCCTGGTCTGAAATATTTCAGGGGTTGCTCAATGCGAGTAGCCCGTCAATAATGGACCTGAGCGCGAAACCAGTTGCCTCCAGCGGCGATAACTGGCGTAGGAACCCCGTCGATGGCTGGACATCAGCGTAGGGTGAGACCTCCACACCCCCGCTTGAGGGTGTGTATATGAATATCAAGCACGTCATTTAGGGCAGTTCTCTCGAACTGCCCTTTTCTTTGCCTGCTATAAAAGTTGGTAGCGCCTGTAGATCAGTTCGCCATGACGGTGCTTGTTCAAGGCCTTGGCATCGGTCTGCATGAAATTCCACAGCAGATTGCCTGCCTGGATATTCACAACCACCAGCATTTGCCGTTTGGTTTCATAAGCGCCAATGAAGGCCAAACGAGTCGAGCCATCACTGTAAGCGACACGCCAAATTTCCAGAGGCCCGGTCAGTGTATCCAGCGCGAACTTTACATATCGCTCTCTGGCATCTTGTCGCTTTTCAACTATGTGCCGCAGGGTTACACGCCGGATCAACACTTCTCCTAACGGAGAAACGATACGAATTTCTGAGGACGCTGAATCGGTAAATCCCAAGTTGGAAGCCACGACTTCAACAGCATCAGCAATGTCCTTGCCTGTCGCCACTTCCTCAAGCGAACAGGACCGAAGAGCCCGGTCGAGGCTACGCAAATCGGGCAAGCCGTGATCAAGCCAAGTTTTCTGGCCTTTGAGTTCATGAATACGGGGCATTACCGATCGGGCCGACTACCTTATGAGCGGGTTCGAGAGTCTATTCCCAGAACCAAAACTCCGTTCAAGCGGAGCGTTTCAAGGCGTTTCTTCGATTTTGTTTAACCCCTTAAACCAACCGATTAAATCGCCCTAAACGGCTTTTTATGACGAACGCCTCAAAGCAGTTGGCTTTGAGGCGTTTTTTTTGCCGCGCTTGGCGGGCATACTAGGCCGTCAATTTCCCTGGTGTCGCCCGCCTCTATGCTTCGCGCCTTGATTACCCTTGCTCTTGTCTGCCTGCTCCAACCGGCGTTTGCCGATGAGCGCGCACAAACCCAACAACAGTTGGACGCTACGCGTCAGGACATTACCGAGCTGAAAAAACTGCTCGGCAAGCTCCAGGAAGAGAAATCCGGGGTGCAGAAAGACCTGCGCGGCACGGAAACCGAGATGGGCAAGCTGGAGAAGCAGGTCCAGGAGCTGCAGAAAGAATTAAAGAAGAGCGAGTCGGAACTGGAGCGACTCGACGCTGAGAAAAAAAAACTCCAGAGCGCACGCGTTGAACAGCAACGCCTGATCGCGATCCAGGCCCGTGCCGCCTACCAGAACGGCCGCCAGGAATACCTCAAGTTGCTGCTCAACCAGCAGAACCCCGAGAAATTCGCGCGCACCCTGACCTACTACGACTACCTGAGCAAGGCCCGCCTGGAGCAACTCAAAAGCTTCAATGAGACCCTGCGCCAGTTGGTCAACATCGAGCAGGAAATCGGCAACCAGCAATCGCAGCTGCAAGACCAGAAAGTCGCCCTCGACACTCAGCGCAACGAATTGGACAAGGTCCGCAAGGAACGCCAACTGGCCTTGGCCAAACTCAATGACGACGTAAAGGCCCGTGACGCCAAGCTGCAGGCCCGCGAGCAGGACCAGGCTGACCTGGCCAAAGTGCTCAAGACCATCGAAGAAACCCTGGCCCGCCAGGCACGTGAGGCCGAAGAAGCGCGGCAGAAAGCGCTGATCGCCCAGCAGGAAGCCGAAAAAAAGCGCCAGCGTGAGGCCGAGCTGGCTGCCACCTCGGACGCGCCGGCACCGCGTAAACCGGCGCGTGCAGCGCCTGGCCCGCTGGTTTCCAGTGCTGGCGAGAACTTCGGCGGCCCTTTTGCTTCAGCCCGCGGCAAACTTCCATGGCCCGTTGATGGTCGACTACTGGCACGCTTTGGGGAAACCCGTGGCGATGACACCCGCGCGAAGTGGGATGGCGTGATGATCAGCGCCTCCGCCGGCAGCCAGGTGCACGCCGTCCACGGTGGGCGCGTGGTGTTTGCCGATTGGCTGCGCGGCGCAGGTTTGTTGGTGATTCTTGACCACGGTAATGGCTATTTGAGCCTTTACGGCCACAATCAGACTTTACTCAAGTCGGCAGGTGATGTTGTAAAAGCCGGTGAATCCATCTCCACTGTCGGTAACAGTGGTGGCCAGGACACCCCGGCGCTGTACTTCGCTATTCGTCAGCAGGGTCGCCCGAGCGATCCTGCACAATGGTGCCGTTCCCAAGGATAGGGCTGCATCTACATTAGGAGTTCGTTCGACATGCTGCATTTGTCCCGCCTCACTTCGCTGGCCCTGACGATCGCCCTGGTGATCGGCGCGCCTCTGGCATTTGCCGACCAGGCCGCTCCGGCGGCACCTGCTGCCTCGGCCGCTACCACCAAGGCGCCGTTGCCGCTGGACGAGCTGCGCACCTTTGCCGAGGTCATGGACCGGATCAAAGCCGCGTATGTCGAACCCGTAGATGACAAGACCCTGCTGGAAAATGCCATCAAGGGCATGCTCAGCAACCTCGACCCGCACTCCGCCTACCTGGGCCCGGAAGACTTCGCCGAGCTGCAGGAAAGCACCAGCGGTGAGTTCGGCGGGCTGGGCATTGAAGTCGGCTCCGAAGACGGCAACGTCAAGGTGGTCTCGCCGATCGATGACACTCCGGCGTCCAAGGCCGGCATCCAGGCCGGCGACTTCATTGTGAAGATCAACGGCCAGCCGACCCGTGGCCAGACCATGACCGAAGCCGTCGACAAGATGCGCGGCAAGATCGGCCAGAAAATCACCCTGACCCTGGTGCGCGACGGCGGCAACCCGTTCGACGTGACGCTGACCCGCGCGACCATTGTGGTCAAGAGCGTGAAGAGCCAGCTGCTGGAGTCGGGCTACGGCTACATCCGCATCACCCAGTTCCAGGTCAAGACCGGCGACGAAGTGGCCAAGGCCCTGGCCAAGCTGCGCAAGGACAATGGCAAGAAGCTCAACGGCATCGTGCTCGACCTGCGTAACAACCCAGGCGGCGTGCTGCAGTCGGCCGTGGAAGTGGTCGACCACTTCATCACCAAGGGCCTGATCGTCTACACCAAGGGCCGTATCGCCAACTCCGAGCTGCGCTTCTCGGCCACCGGCAACGACCTCAGCGAAAACGTGCCCCTGGCCGTGCTGATCAACGGCGGCAGCGCCTCGGCCTCGGAGATTGTCGCCGGCGCCCTGCAAGACCAGAAACGCGGTGTATTGATGGGCACCACCAGCTTTGGCAAAGGCTCGGTGCAAACCGTGCTGCCGCTGAACAACGACCGTGCGCTGAAGATCACCACCGCGTTGTACTACACGCCGAATGGCCGTTCGATCCAGGCCCAAGGTATCGTGCCGGACATCGAGGTGCGCAAGGCCAAGATCACCAACGAGATCGACAGCGAGTACTACAAAGAGGCCGATCTGCAAGGTCACCTGGGCAATGGCAACGGCGGTGCCGACCAGCCGACCGGCAGCAGCAAGAAAGCCAAGCCGATGCCGCAGGACGACGATTACCAGTTGGCCCAGGCGCTGAGCCTGCTCAAGGGCCTGAGCATCACGCGCAGCCGTTGATATGCGTTTTGCCCTGATCATCGCTGTGCTGTGCAGCCTGGCTGGAGTCGCCCACGCGACCCCGGCCAACGAGCCGCCCAAAGCCTACCTGACCCTCATCATCGACGACCTTGGGCAAAACCTGCCCAGGGATCGGCGTGTGCTGGCCTTGCCTGGGCCGGTGACCACGGCAATCATGCCCGACACGCCCCACGCAGCCGAATTCGCCCGCGAAGCGCACAGGGCCGGCAAGATCGTGATCCTGCATATGCCCATGGATCCGGCCACCGGTCCGTTTGCCTGGCATCCGGAGCTGTCCATCGAAGAACTCGGCAAGCGCTTGGACGCCGCCTTCAAGGCCGTGCCCTACACCGCCGGCATCAACAACCACATGGGCAGCCGCATGACCGCGCAACCGCAGGCCATGGCCTGGTTGATGGCTGAACTGCAACGGCGCAACAAGTTCTTTGTCGATAGCCGCACCAGCGCGCAAACCGTGGCGGCGGCCGAGGCCCAAAAGATTGGCCTGGCCCATGTTTCACGGGATGTATTCCTCGATGACGAGCGCACCGAAGCGGCGATTACCACGCAACTGCAAACGGCGATCAAACTCGCCCATAAGCAAGGCTCAGCAGTGATGATCGGTCACCCCTATCCACAGACCCTCGCGGTGCTTGAGCGCGAGCTGCCCAAGCTCAAGGCCCAGGGTGTCGACTGGATCGATATCAAATTGATGATCAGCGTGCGCAGCAACCAGGCGATGGCAGGGCATGGAAAAAACGGCATCTACCTTCCGGCCCGTAGATAGATACCGCTCGGCACCGCGTTCATTCTCCGATAGTTGAGGCGTCCATCAACTGGAGAATCCACCCATGAACTCTCTGCAATTCAACGACCTGCTCATCAGCTTCACCAACGAATTCCTGCCCCTGTGGAACGACAAGGGATCAGGTGCGCACAAAGCCATCGGCTTGTGGCGCCCCAGCACAGCGTCCGACGCACTGAACCCGTTTTTCTCATTGGGCGATATTGCGGTCGATCACTATCGCAACATCAATCAAAGCAAAATCGTCGCCGTGGTCAGCGACGCCAACAAGGTCGATGGCACAGCACTGCGCCCGCCGGTGGATTACCAGTTGGTGTGGCACGACGAAGGCACCGGCGCACTCAGCAACGCGTCTATCTGGCGCCCAATACCACCGCAAGGCTATGTGCCGCTGGGGCTGGTGTACGGCGTGAACTACGAAAAACCCTCGCTCCATGCCGTGCGCTGCGTACGGGAAGATCTGGTGGTGGCGTCCAACGTGGGCGAGCTGATCTGGAATGACAAAGGCAGCGGTTCCGCCAGCGATTTGAGCACATGGTCAATCACGCCTCCCAATGCATCTGCGGGAGAAATCTACTTGGCTCCCGGCACGTTCGTCGCCAACAACAGCTATGCCAGGCCAGGCCTTGCGCCCTATTCCCTACGCCTGGCACTGACCGCGCAGCTCAACGACCTGCCGCCAACGCCGGTTCTCGTCGGGACTGAAAGCCCTACCCTTGAAGAAGCCACGCCCACCGTCCATGTATGCGAGCTGCCTTGGTTCTGTGTGAAAGACCCGGAATTGACGGTGATCGAACAATTTCAGGCATCGCCGGTTTACCGACTGGAGCGCACCGATCGCCACCGGCTAGCAGGCTTCGGGCACAACACTGAGGCAACCAGCCAGCCGTTCATGTGGACTGTCACCAAAGGCGAGCACGGAGGAAATGCCAAAGCCTTGGCCTTCAATACAAACGTCGATCTGAGCAAGGAATGGCCCTTACACACAGCCGCCTTTGAGCCAGCTTTTTCGGCGAATCTGCACCGCGACTTCACGCATACGCAACGCTCGGCGAAGGGCTGGAGCCAACCGTCGCCGTTGGAAATCATCAGCTACGTCGCGCCAAACAAAGCCGTTGCAGCCTATCTTCTGCACAGTGAATACAGCCTGTTACGCCAGGACGGCAGCCAAGTGTCAGGCACCGTCAGCTATACCAATGGTGATCACATTTACCTGAGCGAATCCCAAGGGACCGAGCCGCAGCCCGAGGAGACACTCGAACCGTTGAGCCCCCCTCAGCCTCAACCTCAGCCTGAGCTAGAGGTAACGAGCTACGATCTCTTCGACGAGACCCTCACCCCGTAACTGATCGAGTGCTGCCTGAAGCTTGGCGACCACCTCATCCGGCACCTCTTTGTTCAGGGCCAGGTACAACTGGGCACTGTTGAAACGCAAGACGGTTTTCAGTTGGGTCACCCCGACCTGGCGGGCCAGGTAACGGCCCGCCGGATCGCCGGTGGCCCATAGGTCGATCTGGCCATCCACCAGTTTTTGCGCGTTGTCCTGGTCACGCAGCGCAACGATCGGGTTGAGCCCCTGCTTCTCCAGGGTCTCGGCAATGGCATCGCCCTTGTAGGCGCCAATCTTGTAGCGGCGCGCATGCTCAAGGTCGGCCAACTGGATCTTGCTGTCGGCCTTGGCCAGCAGCACCCAGTCGTCCGGGCCGATGGGGCCGACCCATTTGAACAGGGCTTCGCGATCCGGCAGGCGGGCCATCACGAACACGCCATAGCCGGGTTTTTCCAGGGCGAGTTTGTAGATTCGCTCCCAAGGGAAGCGCAAGGTCAGGTTGTAGGAAATGCCGGCACGCTTGAAGGTCTCGTGCACGATGTCCACGGCGATCCCTTCGATATTGTCTTCCCTGGCGAAGTTCTTGCCGTTTTTCGCCATGTTGTAGGGCGGGAAGTTTTCCGTCAGCAGCACCAGGGCGGTGCCGGACGGTTCCTCGGCATGGGCCGAGCCCGTCAACAGGATGGACGTACTGGCGAGGGCAAGCAGAAGATGTTTGAACATGAAGGGATACCGGAATCCATGGCAAGCGCAGAGAGTGCCGCGCACTTGCCATGGTGTCCAGCAGCGTTTAGCGAACGACGATACCGCGCGCTGCCATGTAGGCTTTTGCCTCAGGAACGGTGTATTCGCCAAAGTGGAAAATACTCGCCGCCAGCACCGCGCTGGCGTGGCCTTCGATGACGCCGTCGGCCAAATGCTGCAGGTTGCCGACGCCGCCGGAAGCGATCACCGGAATGCCCAGCGCGTCGCTGATGGCACGGGTGACGCCGAGGTCGAAGCCGTTTTTCATGCCGTCCTGGTCCATGCTGGTCAGCAGGATTTCCCCGGCGCCCAGGCGTTCCATCTTCATCGCCCACTCCACCGCGTCGAGGCCGGTAGGCTTGCGCCCGCCGTGGGTGAAGATCTCCCAGCGCGGGGTTTCGCCCGGGCCGGAAACCTTCTTGGCGTCGATGGCGACCACGATGCATTGCGAGCCGAAGTGCTGCGCGGCTTCACCGACAAACTCCGGGTTGAACACGGCGGCGGTGTTGATCGAGACCTTGTCCGCGCCGGCATTGAGCAGGTTGCGGATGTCTTGCACGGTGCGCACGCCGCCGCCCACGGTCAGCGGGATGAACACCTGGCTGGCCATGCGCTCCACGGTATGCAACGTGGTGTCGCGGCCGTCGACGCTGGCGGTGATGTCGAGAAAGGTAATCTCGTCGGCACCTTGCTCATCGTAGCGACGGGCGATTTCCACCGGGTCGCCGGCGTCGCGGATGTTCTCGAACTTGACGCCCTTGACCACGCGACCGTTGTCGACGTCCAGGCAAGGGATGATGCGTTTGGCCAGCGCCATGGTCAGTCCTCAGCCGTTGTAGGCGTCGCAGTAAGCCTGGGCTTCGGCGACGTCCAGGGTGCCTTCGTAGATCGCACGGCCGGTGATGGCGCCGATGATGCCAGGGGCCTTGGCGTCCAGCAGCGATTTGATGTCGCCCAGGTTGTGGATGCCGCCGGAAGCGATCACCGGGATCTTGGTCGCAGCGGCCAGCGCGGCGGTGAATGGCACGTTGCAGCCCTGCATCATGCCGTCTTTGGCGATGTCGGTATAAACGATGGCGGACACGCCGTCGGCTTCAAACTGCTTGGCCAGGTCGATGACCTGTACGGTGCTGATTTCAGCCCAGCCATCAGTGGCGACAAAACCGTCCTTGGCATCCAGGCCCACGATCACTTTGCCAGGGAACGCGCGGCAAGCTTCGGCGACGAACGCAGGGTCCTTCACGGCCTTGGTACCGATGATCACGTAGCTCACGCCGGCCTTGACGTAGTGCTCGATGGTTTCCAGGGAGCGGATACCGCCGCCGATCTGGATCGGCAGGTTCGGGTAGCGCTTGGCGATCGCGGTGACCACCTCGCCGTTGACTGGCTGACCTTCGAAGGCGCCGTTCAAGTCCACCAGATGCAGACGACGGCAGCCCCCTTCCACCCATTTGGCAGCCATGCTCACCGGGTCATCGGAGAACACGGTGGAGTCTTCCATGCGGCCTTGGCGCAGACGGACGCAGGCGCCGTCCTTGAGATCGATAGCGGGGATAATCAGCATCTGGCAAACCTTATTCGATATTCAGCAATGCTTGGGAAATCAGGGTTTCTCAAGCGACCACAGGTCGCTTTCGATGCTTTCGAACCTTTCTTTAAGGAGCGTCTGCGTATCGAAAATCGCCCTGTTGTAATAATGCGGAGCCACTTCGGTGGTGAACAGCTCAAGAATCTCGGCAACCTCGAACGAGCCCAATTTGAGCTCGAAGCGGTCCTCCATGAAGCGCTTGATCTTGAGGGTAGCCTCACTCTCCTGTTCAGGCGTGAGGTTCAAGACCGGCTGCTTCGGCTTCCTGGCCATTTACCAGCGCCCGTTCCAGGCGGCGAAGTTCTGCAGCAATTGCAGGCCATGGGTATGGCTCTTCTCCGGGTGGAACTGCACGGCAAAACGCGAACCCTCGGCCAACGCGGCGGCGAAATCGACGCCGTAGTGACCGCCACCCACCACCTGGCCCGGTTTACCGGCGGCGATGTAGTAGCTGTGCACGAAGTAGAAACGCGCCAGGTCCGGAATGTCGTGCCACAGTGGGTGGTCGACGGTCTGGCTGACTTCGTTCCAACCCATGTGTGGCACTTTCAAGTGAGCGCCGTCTTCATGCAGGTCCTTGCCGAAGAACTTCACCTGGCCTGGAAACAAGCCAATGCAGTCGACGCCGTCGTTCTCTTCACTGCGGTCGAGCAAGGCTTGCATGCCCACGCAGATACCGAGGAACGGACGGTCCTGGCTGACTTCGCGCACCAGGCTGTCAAAGCCCAGGCGGCGGATCTCGGCCATGCAATCGCGAATCGCACCGACGCCGGGAAACACCACCCGGTCGGCTTCCCGAATCACGCTGGCATCGCTGGTGATCAGCACCTTGCCGGCCCCTACGTGTTCGAGGGCCTTGGCCACCGAGTGCAGGTTACCCATGCCGTAATCGATAACCGCGACCGTCTGCATTACAGGACGCCCTTGGTCGAGGGCATTTGCCCGGCCATGCGGTCATCCAGCTCGACAGCCATGCGCAGCGCGCGGCCGAAAGCCTTGAACACGGTTTCGATCTGGTGGTGGGTGTTGGTGCCGCGCAGGTTGTCGATGTGCAGGCTGACGAGTGCGTGGTTGACGAAACCCTGGAAGAATTCCTGGAACAGGTCGACGTCAAAGCCGCCCACGGTAGCGCGGGTGTAGGGCACGTGCATCTGCAGGCCTGGGCGGCCGGAGAAGTCGATGACTACGCGCGACAGCGCTTCGTCCAGCGGGACATAGGCGTGGCCGTAGCGACGGATGCCTTTTTTGTCGCCGATGGCCTTGGCAAACGCCTGGCCGAGGGTGATGCCCACGTCTTCCACCGTGTGGTGGTCGTCGATGTGCAGGTCGCCCTTGCTGACGATATCCAGGTCGATCAGCCCGTGACGGGCGATCTGGTCCAGCATGTGCTCAAGAAAAGGTACACCGATATCAAATCGGGCCTTTCCGGTGCCATCCAGGTTGATCGAGGCTTTGATCTGGGTTTCCAGAGTGTCGCGCTCGACGGACGCCTTACGTTCGGCCATCACCAGCTCCGCAAAATCATTGGGCGAAAAAGGCAGCCATTATAGGGGCGCGGGCGCTAAACAGAAACATCGGAGGGGATAAGACTGACGAGTTGAAGCGAGGAATGTCGGGGATAGACATGTGCATACATGTGGGTACCCGCTTATGTGGCGAGCGGGCTTGCCACAACAAGCCCGGCTCCCACAGGAGCCAGGCCCGTCTGATTACTGCAACTTAGTGGAACAGTACCGCCGTCTTCTGCAGGGTCACCCACACACCCCACGCCAACGGAATACCCACCACCAGCCACGCGGCGATTGCCAACGGCACGGTGCCAGGGGCGGCTTTCCACTCAAGGGAAGTGGTCGCGTCCGCGCCTTTGTCGTGGCCCAGCGCCTGTTCGGCGGCCAGTTCGGCGTCGGTCATGAAGTACTTGTCGGCCACTGGACGAACCAGCAGGTTGCAGATGAAACCCAGCACCAGCAGGCCAGCCAGGATGTACAAGGTGATGTCGTAGGCGGCGGCGCGCTCAACGCCGATGCTCAGCTGATACTCACGCAGGTAGTTCACCAGTACCGGGCCCAGCACACCCGCCGCAGCCCAGGCTGTCAGCAGACGACCGTGGATCGCACCGACCATCTGTGTACCGAACAGGTCGGCCAGGTAGGCCGGAACGGTCGCAAAACCACCGCCGTACATCGACAGGATGATGCAGAACGCCGCCACGAACAGCGCCACGTTGCCCAGATGACCCAGGTTCGGGATCAGCGCGTACAGGGCAAAGCCCAGGGCGAAGAACACGAAGTAGGTGTTTTTACGGCCCAGGTAGTCGGAGAACGACGCCCAGAAGAACCGGCCACCGATGTTGAACAGGCTCAACAGACCGGTGAAACCTGCGGCGATGGCAGCGATGGAAGCCAATTGGCCCGCATCCAGTTGGCCAAACGGCACATCCACACCCAGCAGCTTGCCGCCGAACACTTCCTGCAGCAGTGGCGAAGCCATGCCGAGGATGCCGATACCGGCGGAGACGTTCAGGCACAGCACCAGCCAGACCAGGCGGAATTGCGGGGTTTTCCACGCCACGTTCACGTGCACGTGACGGTGGGTGATCATCGCGTTGCTGGCTTTTTTCGCCGGCGCGGTCCAGCCCTCAGGCTTCCAGCCGGTCGGCGGAACGCGGTAGGACAAGGCGCCGCCGATCATGAACACGAAGTAGATCGCAGCCATCACCAGGAAGCTCTGCCATACGCCCACGCTGTCAGGGGTGGCGAAATGCCCCATCAGTGCCGCCGCCAATGGTGCACCCACCATCGCGCCGCCGCCAAAGCCCATGATCGCCATGCCGGTGGCCATGCCACGCTTGTCCGGGAACCACTTGATCAGGGTCGACACAGGCGAGATATAGCCCAGGCCCAGGCCGATACCGCCGATGACCCCGGAGCCGATCCACATCAGCCAGATCTGGTGGGTATAGATACCCAACGCCGAGATCAACAGGCCACCGCACCAGCACAATGCCGATACAACGCCAGCCTTACGTGGCCCGGCGTGTTCCAGCCAGCCGCCCCAGATCGCTGCCGAGCAGCCCAGGAAGATGAAGAACAGGGTGTAGATCCAGCCCAGCATGGAGATGGGCCAGTCGCACTGGGACGAGAAGACTTGGCTGATGAAGCTCATGTCCGGCGCGCAAGCGACCGGTTTGGTGATACCCAGCGCCTTGGACAGTGGCAGCCAGAACACCGAGAACCCGTAGGCCATGCCGATGCACAGGTGGATGGCCAAGGCGGCCGGTGGAACCAGCCAGCGGTTGAAGCCGGGCTTGGCGATGATGCGTTCCTTGGACAGGAACGCAGGCTGTGCGGCAGTTGAACCCGCCGCAGTGCTAGTGCTCATTGGTGTTTCCCCCAGTTGTTAGTATGTGTCCGTCAGGCGCTCTCTCCCTCGGCCTTGCACGCAAAGCGTTGGCCGTTGTTGTTGAGTAAAGCTCCATTTAAGCGCGACGCTATGTCGCAGAAGGCAGACGAACCTGCGCAGATTAGCACCTGTGGATGACAGAAAAACCAAACTGATATCACCTTTTTCGAGAAATCTGTTTTGTTTGACGCCAAAAACCCGTTTCCCCGCCCCTGGATACAATGTAACGATCGGGGCACTGACGCAGGCCGTCGGGCGTTATACTCTGCGGCTAAATTTTGAAATCGACATACAAGGACTCGCCCATGAAAGCGTTCGGCAAAATCCTGGGTCTGGTACTTCTCGGGCTGTTGCTGATCATTGTGGCTCTAGGCTTTGCCCTGACCCATCTCTTCGATCCCAACGACTATAAAGACGAGATTCGCCAGATTGCCCGCGACAAGGCCCACATCGAGCTGACGCTCAATGGCGATATCGGCTGGAGCCTGTTCCCCTGGCTTGGCCTGGAACTGCACGAAGCCAGCGTGGCGACCCTGACCGCGCCGACCCAACCGTTCGCCGACCTGCAGATGCTCGGCCTCTCTGTACGCGTGCTGCCGCTGCTGCGCCGCGAAGTGCAGATGAGCGATGTACGTGTCGAAGGCCTGAACCTGCGCCTCACCCGCGACAAGCAAGGCCATGGCAACTGGGAAGACATCGGCAAGAACGTGACCGAGGCGACCGCCGGCAGCCCCGGCTCGACCGAGCAACCTGCCGAGACCGAACCGGAAAAACCCTCGAAGCCTATCCGCCTGGACATCGACAGCCTGACGGTCAACAAGGCCCGCGTCGAATACAACGACGAGCAGACCGGCAAGCAGTTCAGCGCCGAAAGCATCCAGCTGAGCGCCGGTGCCGTGCACGAAGGCGCCAGCATTCCGGTGAAACTCACCGCGTTCTTCGGCAGCAACCAGCCGGTAATGCGCGTCAAGACCGAGCTCAACGGCAACCTGCGCATCCAGCGTGCGCTCAAGCGCTATCAGCTTGAAGACATGAAGATCACCGGTGAAGCCACGGGCGAGCCGCTGCAAGACAAGACTGTGACGTTCTCCACCCAGGGCCAATTGCTGGTGGACCAGGCGGCCAATATCGCCGAATGGACCAACATGAAACTGTCGGCCAATCAACTGCGTGCCTTGGGTGAGCTGAAGGTCAACGACCTGGACAAGACCCCGCAATTCAGCGGCGCGCTGTCCATCGCCCAGTTTGACCTGGCCAAGTTCCTCGACGGCATCGGCCACCCGTTGCCGCCCATGGCCGAGGGCAGCCTGAGCAAGGTCGAACTGGTCAGCCGCCTTAAGGGCACGCCGACCAGCCTGGCCCTGGAAGACCTGAACCTGAAACTCGACGGCAGCACCTTCACCGGTCGCCTTGCCGTGGACGATTTCGCTAAGCAATCCCTGCGCGTCCAGCTCAAGGGCGACACCTTCAACGCCGACAACTACCTGCCGGCCAAGTCTGAATCCGCCAAGGGCGCAGCCGCAGCCCGCCAGGCTGAAGTGCAGAACAGCGAAGCCGGTGCCATGGCCGCCGGCGGCACCACGCCGCTGCCCGACGCGCCGACCAAAGGCGCCTGGAGCACCGACAAACTGCTGCCACTGGCGCGCCTGCGCACACTGGATGTGAACGCCGACCTGGCTTTCGGCCAACTGACCTTGAGCAAGCTGCCGATCCAGAATGCGGCGCTCAAGGCGTCCGGCATCGATGGCCAGCTCAAGCTCGACACTTTGAGCGGCGGCCTCTACAACGGCACTTTCCAGGCCAACGGTACGCTTGACGTACGCCAGGACATTCCGTTGCTGGCGCTGCAAAGCCATATCAAGCAAGTGCCGGTCGAACGCATCCTGCAAGCCCAAGGGCAAAACCCGCCGGTGAAGGGCCAGATCACCCTCGACAGCAATCTCACGGGTCGCGGCAATAGCCAGAAAGCCCTGATCGACAGCCTCAACGGCACCGCCAGCTTTGTGATCAACAACGGTGTGTTGCTCAACGCCAACCTCGAACAGCAACTGTGCACCGGTATTGCCCTGCTCAACCGCAAGACCTTGAGCAGCACGCCGCAGGGCAAGGACACCCCGTTCCAGGAGTTGAAGGGCAACCTGACCTTCCGTAACGGTGTGGCCAGCAACCCTGACCTGAAAGTGCGCATCCCAGGCCTGACCGTCAACGGCAACGGCGACGTCGACCTGCGCGTGCTGGGCATGGACTACCGCGTCGGCATCATCGTCGAAGGCGACCAGCGCGAAACCCCGGACCCAGCCTGCCAAGTGGGCTCGAACTTCCAGGGCATCGAAGTGCCACTGCGCTGCCGTGGCCCGCTGGAACTGGGCGCCAAGGCCTGCCGCCTGGACAAGGACGGCCTCGGCCAAGTCGCGATCAAGGCGGCCGGCAACCGCCTGAACGAAAAGCTGGAAGAGAAGCTCGACAAGGTGAATCCACAGCTCAAAGACGCTTTGAAAGGCCTTTTCAAACGATGAGAAACGAGCAGTTTTCAACGGCGGTGCTGGACTGGTACGACCGCCACGGTCGCCACGACCTGCCCTGGCAACAGGGCATCACGCCTTACCGGGTGTGGGTCTCGGAGATCATGTTGCAGCAGACCCAGGTAAGCACCGTGCTCAATTACTTCGACCGTTTCATGGCCTCGCTGCCGACGGTCGAGGCCCTGGCTGCTGCGCCGGAAGATGAAGTGCTGCACCTGTGGACCGGCCTGGGTTACTACACCCGGGCGCGCAACCTGCAAAAAACCGCGAAGATTGTCGTGGCCGAGTACGGCGGCGAGTTTCCCAGGGATGTCGAGAAGCTCACCGAGCTGCCTGGCATCGGCTTGTCCACCGCCGGCGCAATCGCCAGCCTGAGCATGGGCCTGCGTGCGCCGATCCTCGACGGCAACGTCAAACGTGTACTGGCGCGCTTTACCGCGCAAGAGGGCTACCCAGGCGAGCCCAAGGTGGCCAAGCAGCTGTGGGCCACCGCAGAACGCTTCACGCCCCATAACCGCGTCAACGCCTACACTCAGGCGATGATGGACATGGGCGCCACGCTCTGTACCCGCAGCAAACCCAGCTGCCTGTTGTGCCCGCTGGAAAAAGGCTGCGAAGCCCACATGCTTGGCCTGGAAACGCGCTACCCGATCCCCAAGCCACGCAAGACCATCCCGCAGAAGCGCACGCTGATGCCGTTGCTGGCCAATGCCGAGGGCGCGATCCTGCTTTACCGCCGCCCTTCGACCGGCCTGTGGGGCGGCCTGTGGAGTTTGCCGGAGCTGGATGACCTGCAAGACCTCGAACACCTGGCCCACCAGCACGCGCTGGAGCTGGGCACGCAACAGGCACTGCCGGGGCTGATCCACACCTTCAGCCACTTCCAACTCGCCATCGAACCCTGGCTGGTCCAGGTCGAGGAAACCGCCCATCACGTGGCCGAGGCCGACTGGCTCTGGTATAACCTCGCCACCCCGCCGCGCCTGGGCCTTGCCGCCCCGGTAAAAAAACTGCTGAAGCGCGCGGCCGATGTATTGAATGCAGGAGTTCCGTCATGACCCGCACCATCATGTGCCGCAAGTACAAAGAAGAATTGCCAGGCCTCGAACGCCCTCCGTACCCAGGCGCCAAGGGCCAGGACATTTTCGAGCACGTCTCCGCCAAAGCCTGGGGCGACTGGCTGAAACACCAGACCCTGCTGATCAACGAAAAACGCCTGAACATGATGAACGCCGAAGACCGTAAATACCTGGCGGGCGAAATGGACAAGTTCTTTTCCGGCGAAGATTACGCCAAGGCCGACGGCTACGTGCCGCCTGCTCAATAATTGATCAAAAACCGGGGTCTGCACGTAAGCGACGGTAATAATTAAATATTTTTTGAAAACTTGCTTGACGACCCCCTGAAAAACCCGTTTAATGCGCCCCGTTGCCCAGATAGCTCAGTCGGTAGAGCAGGGGATTGAAAATCCCCGTGTCGGCGGTTCGATTCCGTCTCTGGGCACCACTATTCAGTTTCAGGTGGTGCAAACGTCATCTGAAACACACAAAAAACCCGCCTAGTGCGGGTTTTTTGTTGCCTCGGATTTATCGATCTAGCCTGAGGCGATTCAGCATCGCCCCAGAAGATCTTTCACTTGCCATCCCACATCAACGTAAACACCGCCACACGCTCCTGATCGGAGATCTGAAAGCCCCGCTCCTCGACCCGATCAATCCAACCCTGGGCCGACAGCTTCTCGCCAAAACGCACCAGGCGCCCATAGCGCTTGAAGACCGCCCTCAGCACATTGATCATCGCCGGGTAGCTGCAGCCGCCGTCGAAGCAGATGCTCAACCAGCCAATTCGCGAACGGCCGATCACGTGGCCACAGTCAGGCCGCTTAAAGTCCTTTTTCGTCATGTCCATGATGCTTCCAGTACGGCAATTCCAAAAAACAGGTCGACTGAGTGACCGATCGGTCACTCAGCCAGCGAACATACAGCAACTTGCTGATTCATTTCAGCAAAAACACCATCAGCGGATTGTCGTTCAACCGCCCCTCAAAAGTCGGCGCCTGACGCTCAAGCGGCGTCCCTTGCAGCAGTGCGGTTTCCTTGCGCGACACGATTACCCAGGCAGGTCGAGGCAAGCCCTCCAAGCCCTCAAGCTGTTGGCCGCCGATAAACAGCGGTTGCTCATCATGATCCAGGTTCATCATGTAGCGCACCGCCCACGTGTCTCGCCCCAGATTGATAAACACCAGCGGCCCAGGCGTCTCGACACGCAACGCTTCTACCTGACCGACAAACTTGCGGGTATCGAACTGCATATCCTTGGACGGCTCCACCACCGCCATCAATAACAACCATTGCGCCAGCAATGCGATCAGGCTGAGCCGCACCAACCGCCCCCCTCGCCGCCAGGCAATCAGCGCTGCCACTTGCAGCACCACCAGCACACCCATCAACAGTGGCAGCGAAACGTCGGGCCAGTAACCATGCTTTTGCCACCCATGCCGACAGATAAAGACTACAACCACGCACAACGCCGGTAGCGCCACGACCAGCCCTTCGTAGCATCGGCGCACGCCCGAGAGCCAACTCGGCGCCTGGAGCAGCCCATAGGCCGCGACAGCCGCAAACATTGGCACCATGGGCAGGATGTAATAGGCACGCTTGAAGTGCGGCACCGACAGCCCGAGCAAGATCATCAAGCCGCAAGCGCCGAGTCGCACCACCAGTTGCATATCGCCTTCGAGCCGCTCGGACCAGCGATGACGCAGCGCAATCATGGTAGCCAGCGCCAACGGCACCACCGGGAAGTAGCGGTACAGGCTCAGCTGGAAGTAGAAATAGAACGGCTCGCCGGTTTCATCAAGGCGGCCGCCCACCTGCATCTTGAACACCTCGTCGGCAAAGGCGTCACCCCCACTGATGCGCGCCAACTTCACCAGCAACC
Organism: Pseudomonas sp. DWRC2-2; assembly: GCF_049897885.1. Taxonomy (NCBI): domain Bacteria; kingdom Pseudomonadati; phylum Pseudomonadota; class Gammaproteobacteria; order Pseudomonadales; family Pseudomonadaceae; genus Pseudomonas; species Pseudomonas sp. DWRC2-2. Next base: position 223,881 of record NZ_JAFCXD010000004.1, on the reverse strand, counting down.
ACCAACAGGCTGCCAGCAACACCAGGCCAACAGCGCCGTGAACCAGCACCTGTTTCACCCGCTCCCCAGGCTTGCCCAACGCCCAGTACACGCACACCACGCCACAGACCTCGATCAACCCCAGCGGCCCGCGTACCGCAAAGCCCAGGATGAACAACGGAAACACCGCAAGCCGCCTCCAGCGCCCGCCACTGTGCAGCAGGTAGAAACTTCCCACACACAACAACGCCACCATCTGATCCAGGCAGACCGAGCGGGACTTTTCGAGCAGTTGAGTGGTGAGCAGGGTCAACAACACGGTGAGCAGTGCCCACTGTCGATTCGCCGGGACCAGCAGGCGATAGACCACGGCCACTACACCCGCAGACGCCAGGGCAGTGGGCAGCACATTCGCCAGGTGGTTGGGCGCGCCAAACAGTCGGGCAAACACATAGCTGAAGAACGTCGCGGTGCCGGGGTAATCCGCGTAGGGCTGACCATAGGTGGTCGGGAAAAGACTCGCGCCATGGCGAAACATTTCTTGCAGGAACAGCGCCCAGCGTCCGTCAAACCCTTGGGGCTGCTGATCCCAGATACCCAGGGTGAACAACAGCAGGGCAAACAGGAAAATGCCCAGGGACTCCAGGCGAAAACGGTTGCGGTGATCCATCGGTTGACCTGTCAGGTAAGGGGCGCCGACTTATGGTGCCGACTGCCCTGCTGAATAGCGCCTGAACAGACCTGAATATTCCGGTGTTTACCGACCCACGGGCCACACCCATTTCGGGATCAATCGAACGTAAATCAACTCACCCAGCAGTTCGACCAGGGTTTGCAGGATCACCGCCGTCGCCGCCAACCCGCGCACATCCTCCGGAAGCGCCAGCGCCAAGGGCAACACCACCAGCGAATTGCGCGTCGATGCGCTGAACGTCACCGCCCTGGCCGTCACCGCAGGCAGCGCAAACAGCCGCGATGCCAGCGCGCCCATCAACGGCGCCAGCAACAGGAAAGCGATGTACACCGGGATCACCGGCAGCAACAGGTTAATATCCCGCACCACCGAGGTGATTTGCGAGCCGATCACCACGAACAGCACCAGCGCCATCGCTGGCACCGGCATCCACGCCCAGGCGTCGTTCCAAGCACTGACGAGCGAGGATCGCCGTGCCAGGGAAGTGGTGAGCACCGCCAGAACCATCGGCACCACGATCAGCAGGAGGAACGCCTCGATAAACGGCCCCACCTCCACCACCACCTCAGATTGCGAACCGAGCATTACGCCCAGATAAATCGGCAACAACGCCAATTGCAGCAACAACAACACCGGCGTCGCCGCCAGCATCAGCCGCGAATCGCCCTTGCCGATATGGGTAAACACCACCACGTAGTCGATGCACGGGGTCAGCAATACCAGCAACGCCCCTACCAGCAGTGCCGGGCGTCCTGCCAGGCCTTTAGTCAATGCCCACACCAGTAAAGGAATGAGGATGAAGTTGGCGAACAGTAACGCTGACAGGAAGCGCTTGTTGCTCAGGCTTTGGCGCACGTCCAGAAAGGGGATTTGCAGGAACATTGCGTACATCAGCACCGCGATGGCGGGTGTGATTAGTGTGCTGAGGTGGTGGGCGGATGACGGGGCGAGCAGACCGAAACCGGCCGCCAGCAGCACGACTACGAAGTACAAAGGGATCTGGCTGCGTTCGAGGGTATCGCGGGTCATGAAAACGCCTTGGTAGATCGCAAAGGTGTAAGCCTATGTATCTATTGACGCAAGGTCGAGTGGAGCGGAACGATTGCATCCGAGGGGTATTCTTGACGTGTGTGCAGTACCGTCAGAATCTCAACCTGCTCCATCACGCGATACACAACTAAATAGTTTGGATGAACAACCATTTCCCGAGTACCTGACAAGCGGCCTTGCTTGAATCCATACGGCATTGAAGACAAATGTTCAGTAGCAGCAACAATGTTACGGTGCAGCGAAGCCGCTGCAACGGGGTTGTACTGCTCAATGAAATCAATAATTTCAGTCAAGACCAAAATAGCCTCAGGTCGCCACTTAACGAGCAGCCCAGCGAGCCTTGCGCCTCTCTTCTAACATCCTCTCAACCTCAGCCATAGCCTCATCATGCGGAATACTAGGTCGAGGATCATCAATTGAAGCCTGCACCTTGGCACGGAACCAACGGTCATAGCTGGCAGCCTGCTCTTCAGTTTCAAACTCAGAAACGATGGGAGAAAGTGGGATGCTCATAGAGACCTCCTTAATGGATGCCTGCCAGTCTAATCGGTCCATGGTTTGCTGTCGTTCCTCTCGGATGTATGGCTTTATCAGCGGGTATCGAAGGTTAATGACCCTGCCAGACGTGGTGCAACTACTGGCAAACTGGTGAACTGTTACTAAAAAAATAAGAAACCTATAAAGGCCGAGAACCCAATGAATTTGAACGACGCCTCTTTGCGATGGCCCTCGGCCTCACCGGCGCGTGACCACGGCGAATCTTTCAAGGAGCCCGCAGCCGACGGCCACCTGCTAGGCGGCTTCACCTGGCGCCACATCAGAACCGATCCCACACGCCCCGTGGTCATCATCAACGCTGCCACCTCCGTACGCTGCCGCCACTACGCCCGCTTCGCCGACTACCTGTTCACTAACGGCTTTGACGTCATCACCTACGACTACCGTGGCATCGGCGAATCCCGCAGTGGCTCATTGCGCGGCTTCAAGGCTTCATGGTCGGACTGGGGCGTGCTGGATTTCGAGGCCATGCTGCAACGTGCGCAACGGGAGTTTCCGGGGCAGCCGATTGATGTGGTCGGCCACAGCTTCGGTGGCTGCGCGGCAGGGCTCGGGGCGTCGGGTGCGGTCATTCGGCGAATGGTGACCGTGGGCGCGCAGTTTGCGTACTGGCGCGATTACGCAGCGAGTGTGCGCTGGCGGATGTTTGCCAAGTGGCATGTGATGATGCCGCTGCTGACCGCGCTCTGCGGACACTTTCCCGGTAAGCGCCTGGGCTGGCTGGAAGATACACCGGCGGGCGTGGTGCGGGATTGGAGCACCCCGACGCCCAGATATGAAACACGCCCCAGCGGACGAGCCCTGGGTGAGTTGCCATTCAGTCGCGTGAAGGCGCAGATTCTGGCTATCAGCATTACCGACGATCCGTTCGGGACCGTCGCCGCCATCGAACGGTTATTGGGGTATTTCGACGGCAGTGAGCACACTCATTTACGGATAGCGCCTGAGGATATAGGCGAAAAGGTAGTCGGACATTTCGCATTTTTTCGCAGCAAGTATCAGAATCGGCTGTGGCCAGTTGCATTGGCGTGGCTTCAAAACGGCCAATTGACTGCAGATACCCTTGGGATTTCCCCCAACCTGCGCTTCAATACCCCACCCAGACCCAAAACCCTAGGACGCTGAGCCCATGGCCTCGCCAAACAAGCAGCAAAAACGTGCCCACCGGGCCAAGGCCAAGGCCAAGCAGAACCGCACGCAGCGCGCCGTCGCGACCAAGCCGGATGCGTTTGCCGGCGATGACAGCCGCATTGACCTTGAGTCAGTGGATCTGACCGAGCTGTTCGTAGAGATGCGCACCGCTGGCGAAACCAGCCAGCAGGCCCTGTGCGCGGTGTTCCTGGCCCACCCGTTGCTGGCACTGGTGCTGGAGCAGGAAGGCGAAGAAGAAGCCACCGACTTTATCCTCGCGGCGCTGATCGAATATCGCCAGTGGGTTACGGATACCGATGATGAAGCCGCGGCACTGGCGTGGATCGAGTCGCCGGAATTCCAGGCGGACTACGTGGCGGCCTCACAAGCGCTGACCAGCTCGGCTGACTAATTGCACACATAAATAAGGGAGCCAAATGGCTCCCTTATTGTTTTCTTCAACAGATCAATTCAGCACCGCAGCACCCAGTCTCTGCGCCTTGCGACGGCTCGCCACAATCAGCCCCGCCGCCACCACCAGCAAGCTCAACACGCCGGTCGCAATGATCTCGACCCGGTGCGCTTCCTGGAACAGCATGATGGTCAGCGTGCCGACGATGAACACCATTACTGCGTAGGTCAGGCCTGGGAACAGCCACATTTTGAAGACAATCTTCTCGCCCGCCGCCGTGCGCTTCTGGCGCATACGCAGTTGCGACACCGCGATCACCAGGTACACCAGCAACGCAATGGCGCCGGAGCTGGCCAGCAGGAACTCGAACACTGCCGCAGGGGCCACGTAGTTGGCGAATACCGCCAGGAACGCCGCGCCAGTCGACAGCAACACCGCCCAGTAAGGCGTGCCGCTCTTGTTGGTGCGCTTGGCCACCGCCGGCGCATCACCGCGACGGCCCAGGGAGAACAGCATGCGCGAGGCGGTGTACAGCGCCGAGTTCAAGCAGCTGGTCACCGCAACCAGTACCACCAGGTCGACGATCAGCTTGGCATTCGGAATGCCCATGCGTTCCAGCACGGTCTGGTAGGAACCAACGGCCGCCAGGGTCGGATCGTTCCATGGCACCAGGGACACCACGATGAAGATCGACAACAGGTAGAACAAACCAATGCGCCAGATCACCGAGTTGGTGGCCTTGGTGATCTGCTGGTCTGGGTTCTTCGATTCAGCTGCCGCGATAGTGACAATCTCGGTGCCCATGAAGGAGAACATGGTGGTCAGGATCGCCGCCAACACGGCGCCCATGCCGTTGGGCATGAAGCCTTGGGTGTCGAACAGGTGCGAAACGCCGCTGACCTGGCTGGTCGGCAGGAAGCCGAAGATCGCGGCCAGGCCGAGGATCACGAAGCCGACGATGGCCACAACCTTGATCAACGCAAACCAGAACTCGAACTCGCCGTAGTTCTTCACGCTGAACAGGTTGGTCGCGGTCAACAGCAAAGTGATGATCAGCGTAAAGGCCCAAATGGCCACGTCCGGGAACCAGGCATGCAGAATGGTCGCCGCCGCGTTGGCTTCCAATGGAATCACCAATACCCAGAACCACCAGTACAACCAGCCGATGGTGAAACCGGCCCAATGGCCGATCGCCCGGTCGGCGTAGGTGGAGAACGAACCGGTGTCCGGCGACGCCACGGCCATTTCGGCCAGCATGCGCATCACCAATACCACCAGCGTGCCCGCTGCGGCATAGGCCAGCAGTACGGCCGGGCCGGCAGCAGCAATCGCGTGGCCGGAGCCAACAAACAAACCGGCACCAATAACGCCGGCAATCGACAGCATGGTGACGTGACGCGGTTTGAGCCCCTGTTCGAGGTCATTGGAGCTTTGCGTACTACTCATTGACACACCTTTACGAGGAATTGCGAAAACGGTCCGCCCGGCCCGGAATCTTTCTCGTGAAAAGAAACCAACAGGGCGTTCTTTATTTTTTACGCAAGATTTGCGCCAAAATGTTACAGAGCCGCGATTGACGCGGGCTGTAGGACGTTTCAACACGACTCGCAAGTCATTGAGAACAATGGCATTCCGCTATAGCGTTACCGTGCGACTCACATCCAAGACGGATAAACGCACCATAAACACACACAAAAAGTACGTGACGCCCTACAAAAGGGCTGATATGCACCGTTTGCCCGGTTAACCCTTCCAACACCCGGCCAAAGCTGGCACCATCGCGCCCTTTTTTACGCGAAGCCTGCGGTTTTTCGGGTTCAAACGGATGTTCGGTTGTTGATGGCGCGACACGCTGCTGTGCCGATGCGACACCCTGCCGCACACCACCTGTTTACCGCCGGCCATGCTGTTGGCTGCCATCAAGACGCTATGCTAGCTTGGCGCCTCGCCAGGAAGGCGGCCCAACAGCAGGATCGCAACGAACACAATGAGGACCCCACATGGCCGAGGCCACGCCCGCGCTTGAAATCCGCAACTTGCATAAACGCTATGGTGAGCTGGAGGTACTTAAAGGTATCTCTCTGACCGCTCGCGACGGCGATGTGATCTCGATCCTGGGTTCCTCCGGTTCCGGCAAGTCCACCTTCCTGCGCTGCATCAACCTGCTGGAAAACCCGCACCAGGGCCAGATCCTGGTCGCCGGCGAAGAACTCAAGCTCAAGGCCGCAAAAAACGGCGAGCTGATGGCCGCCGACGGCAAGCAGATCAACCGCCTGCGCAGCGAAATCGGTTTTGTGTTTCAAAACTTTAACCTGTGGCCGCACATGAGCATCCTCGACAACATCATCGAGGCCCCTCGTCGCGTGCTTGGCCAAAGCAAGGCCGAAGCCATCGAAGTGGCCGAAGCCTTGCTGGCCAAGGTCGGCATTGCTGACAAACGCCACGCTTACCCCGCGCAATTGTCCGGCGGCCAGCAGCAACGGGCGGCCATTGCGCGCACCCTGGCGATGCAGCCTAAAGTCATCCTGTTCGATGAGCCCACTTCGGCGCTTGACCCGGAAATGGTTCAGGAAGTACTTAATGTGATCCGCGCGCTGGCCGAAGAAGGTCGCACCATGCTGCTGGTCACCCATGAAATGGGCTTCGCCCGCCAGGTGTCCAGTGAAGTGGTGTTCCTGCACCAGGGCCTGGTCGAAGAGCAAGGATCGCCACAGCAGGTGTTTGAAAACCCGCTTTCGGCGCGCTGCAAACAATTCATGTCCAGCAACCGCTAACGGAGCAACATGCATGCAGAACTATAAAAAATTCCTTCTGGCTGCGGCCGTCTCGATGGCGTTCAGCGCCACGGCCATGGCAGAAACCTTGAAAATGGGGATCGAAGCGGCCTACCCGCCGTTCAACAATAAAGACGCCAGCGGCAATGTCGTCGGCTTCGACAAAGACATCGGCGACGCCCTGTGCGCCAAGATGAAAGTCGAGAAGTGCGAAGTGTATGTATCCGACTGGGACGGCATCATCCCGGCCCTGAACGCCAAGAAGTTCGACTTCCTGGTGTCCTCGCTGTCGATCACCGACGAGCGCAAGCAGGCCGTCGACTTCACCGACCCGTACTACTCCAACAAGCTGCAGTTCATCGCGCCTAAAGCCACTGCGGACTTCAAGACCGACGCGACTTACCTGAAGGGCAAGACCATCGGCGCCCAACGCGCGACGCTGGCCGGCACCTACCTGGAAGACAAGCTGCCGGACACCACGGCCAAGCTGTATGACACCCAGGAAAACGCCTACCTCGACCTGACCTCTGGTCGCCTGGACGGCATCCTCGCCGACAAGTACGTGCAGTACGAATGGCTCAAGAGCAAAGACGGTTCAGCCTATGAATTCAAAGGCGACCCGGTTGTAGAAAGCGACAAGATCGGTATCGCCGTACGCAAGGGCGACCCACTGCGCGAGCGCCTGAACAAAGCCCTGGCAGAGATCAAGGCAGACGGCACCTACAAGAAGATCAACGACAAGTACTTCCCTTTCAGCATCGAATGATCTGAACGGTATGCCCGGCGCGCTCACTTGAGCGCGTCGGCTTTTTGCAATGCCTGCCGCGATATGAAAACACCATGAATTTCGATCTCTACGGATTCGGCCCGGCGCTCGCCGCTGGCGCGCTGATGACCGTCAAACTGGCGCTCACGGCCCTGTGCCTGGGGCTGCTGCTCGGCCTTGCCGGGGCCTTGGCCAAGACTTCGCCGTACAAACCACTGCAATGGGTGGGCGGTGCGTATTCGACCATTGTTCGCGGCATTCCCGAACTGTTGTGGGTACTGCTGATTTATTTCGGCACGGTCAATCTGATGCGTGCCCTTGGCGAGTTCTTCGGTAACCCCGACCTTTCCCTCAGCGCCTTTGCCGCCGGGGTGATCGCCCTGGGCCTGTGCTTCGGCGCCTACGCGACGGAAGTGTTCCGTGGCGCAATCCTCGCCATTCCCAAAGGCCACCGCGAAGCCGGTGTAGCGTTGGGACTGTCGAAATTCAGGATTTTCACCCGGTTGATCATGCCGCAGATGTGGCGCATCGCCCTGCCGGGCCTGGGCAACCTGTTCATGATCCTGATGAAGGACACCGCACTGGTGTCGGTGATCGGCCTGGAAGAAATCATGCGCCATGCGCAGATCGGCGTAACCGTCACCAAGCAGCCATTCACCTTCTTCATGGTGGCGGCGTTCATGTACCTGGGCCTCACGGTCCTGGCTATGACCGGCATGCACTTCCTGGAAAAACGCGCCGCCCGCGGCTTTGCAAGGAGCACCCAATGAGCGGCGACTACAGCTGGCTGGCGCATTTTGACCTGGGCTTGAACTGGGCCGTGATCATCAAGTGGCTGCCAAGATTGGCCCAAGGCGCAACCCTAACGCTGGAGCTCGTGGCCATTGCAGTGATCGCCGGTCTGCTGTTGGCGATCCCGCTGGGTATCGCTCGCTCCTCACGCCGTTGGTACGTGAGCGCCCTGCCCTACGCCTACATTTTCTTCTTCCGTGGCACACCCTTGCTGGTGCAACTGTTCCTGGTCTACTACGGCCTGGCGCAGTTCGACACGGTGCGCGAGAGCTTCATGTGGCCCTACCTGCGCGATCCGTTCTGGTGTGCCACCGCCACCATGACCCTGCACACGGCCGCCTACATCGCCGAGATCCTGCGCGGCGCGATCCAGGCTATCCCGCCCGGCGAGATTGAAGCGGCGCGCGCCCTGGGCATGTCCAAGCCGAAGACGCTGTTCTACATCATCCTGCCACGCGCCTCGCGCATCGGCCTGCCGGCTTACAGCAACGAAGTGATCCTGATGCTCAAGGCCAGCGCCCTGGCAAGTACCGTCACCCTTCTGGAATTGACCGGCATGGCACGGACCATCATCGCCCGTACCTATTTACCGGTGGAGATCTTCTTCGCCGCCGGCCTGTTCTATCTGTTGATGGCTTACATCCTGGTACGGGCCTTCAAACTGCTGGAACGGTGGCTACGCGTCGATGCTTGCCAGGGACGCTGAGGTACGCTTCCAGGCACTGGATGCGTTCCTGATCGAGCACCAAGGGCTGTGGAAACCACGGCCCTTTACGCATCGCCAGCTCCCTTGGGAAACCCAGCATCCGGACCTCGCCCAGTGGCTGCGCCAGCGCTCGCTGGCCGATGCCGAGGCCAGTCATAACCAACCCCATGACCTGCTGGCACCGGCACCTTTTCCACAACTCGCTGCGCAAGCTCGCCAGCTCAGCGCTGTGGATAAGTTACCGACGCAACCCCTGCCTACCGCTCGCCATCGCCTGAGCGTTGATGTGCCTGGCCGCAAGTGGGACCAGATCGAAGCCTTCGGCGCTGCACTGCATTTCAAGCAAGTGCCCACACACTGGCTGGACTGGTGTGCAGGCAAAGGCCACCTGGGTCGCCGTCTGCTACAGGCCGATCAAACATTGACCTGCCTGGAATACGACCCGGCGCTGATCGCCGCAGGCCAAGCCTTAAGCGACCATCACCGCTTGGCGGTCACCCATCGTCTGCAAGACGTGATGGCCGACGTGGCAATCAGTCCCGAACACACACCCGTTGCCCTGCATGCCTGTGGCGACCTGCATGTGCGCCTGCTGCAACTGGCCAGCAAAGCCGGCTGCAAACAGCTCGCGCTGGCGCCTTGTTGCTACAACCGCATCGACGCTCAAACCTACCTGCCACTCTCCAACGCAGGCCGCGCGTCACGCCTGCAGTTATCGATTGATGACCTCGGCTTGCCGCTGAGCGAAACCGTCACCGCAGGCAAGCGGGTACGCCTGCAAAGGGACACGTCCATGGCGCGACGCTTGGGCTTCGATCAGTTGCAACGCGAACTTCGTGGCGTCGACGAGTACCTGCCCACGCCCTCCCTGGCCGCGAGCTGGCTGGACAAACCCTTTGCCGACTACTGCCAGGAACTGGCCAACCTCAAAGGGTTATCCACAGGCGATCAGGATTGGGCGGCGCTGGAGGCACACGGCTGGCGCCGCTTGGCACAGGTGAGGAACCTGGAGTTGGTACGTGGCCTGTTTCGGCGCCCACTGGAAATGTGGCTGGTGCTGGATCGAGCATTGTTTCTTGGCGAAAACGGCTACAGGGTCCAGGTAGGCACGTTCTGCGAACCCGCACTGACACCGCGCAACTTGATGGTGCTTGCCGAGCGCGATTAAGGGGCAAAATTGTCGCAGCACAGCCTGTGGATAACTCTGTTGATGAAATCTTTACGGAGCCTGTAGCTATCTGCTCTACAGGTCATAAACCGAGCTGGTCATTTTTTGTTCACAAAATAAAACGCACGCAAAACAGGCAGTTGCGGCGTGATGAGAACCGCTCCACAAAATGGCTGTTTAGTGACAGGTGCATCCAACCGATTGTGCATAAGCATCTGGCGTTCAGCGTATAACCAGCGCTTCAGCCGGTTGTTTTTGGCGCCTTCAACAGCCGACAAATATCGTTGATATCGTCAGCTGCCAGCCCCTTCTCCACGCTATCCAACGGGTCGACACCAAAAGCCAGCGCTTCATTGATCGCTATGTCGCGGTGCACTTGCAACGCCGCTTTCCCCAGCCTCTGTGTGAAGGCCTCGACCATGTCCAGGCTGAAGGCACTCCTTTCATCCACTTGGTTGATGACCACGTGCACGCGAGGCGGGTGCTGAGCCTCGAGATGCGGGGCAAGCAGTCCATCCAGATGGTCGAGGGTGCCCAGGCACGCAGCATCGGCCTGCACGATGACCAGCACCACGTCGGCAACGCTCAATGCTTGATGGAAGTAGACGTTGTTACCGGCGGGGGTATCGATGATCACCGTATGCCGTGCGCTCAAGTCCAGAGACGCGAGGTGTTGAGCCAGCCAGTGCGGCTCGTGCTTGAGCCAGCGCTCCAGGCTTTCCTGCTGGGGGATATCGACTTCGCCAAAGGTGATGACCTGGCAACCGGCAAAGCTGAGCTGTTGGAGTTGGCTCCACTGCCCATGCTCCAGGCTGGTGCGCCCAATGCCCGGCAAGGCAGAGCTGACCCCGAAGTGATGTTGCAAGGCGTTCTGCGGGTCCAGGTCCAGCGCCACGACGGACTCGCCCTGACGTTGCAGGCCGCTGCTCAAAGCAGTGGCCAGGGTGCTGCGGCCAACACCGCCATTGATCGAGACCAGCGCCACCACTTTCGGGCGCAAGGTCATGGCGGGCGCGGGCGTGGCGCTTTCGTTGGCGGCGCGCTCGTCTGGGCTGGGAATGCTGCCGAAGAAATGCAAACGCGACGCCATCCCGCGCTCATCCTGGCAGACATCCTTGCCGAGCAAGGCTAAAAGACCCTCAGTAATGCCCATCACAAACCCCTCATCACGGCGAAGCTCAAAGACGTGAAAAGGTCAGCTGATACGACTGCTTACCGCAGGTCTTTTTGTGGTCGCCCTAGTGCAAGCAGTCTGCTTCAGGCGCGTAAAAGTGTCATTATTTTGATGAGATAGTTGTCTATTTTTTAGACAAACGGCAAAAAGTCAAATTACTGACCCATGCTGATCACATCGTAGGGCGTTTGCAGATCCCGCTCGGGAATCTCCCAAATCAACAACTTAGGCGGCGTTTGCTTGAACGCCGGGCTTTCAAAATAGGCCTTGGCCGCGCCGGAGAATTCGCCACCGTCTTTGCTGAAATTGCCGATCGGCGCATTCAGGGCCTTCTGCAGGAAGCCAACAAAGTTGGAATTACGCGAAAACGAGGTGCCGATCAGTGCCACATTGGGCAAGCCGGCGTCGCCAAACAGGTCATCGGCATTGCTGGTCGCGCCACCGGCTTCATGGGCGGTGCTGGCCGCGACCGACTCCCCTGGCGGCTGCAACTTGGGCGGTAACCAATCAAGACCCGCCAGGCGCACCAGGTCACCGGGACGCACGGCGAGCGGTGCCTGGGTGATGTCGAAGGTTTGTTCCGGCGTGGCCTTGATGCCGCGTTGCTGGATACGTTGCGCCAGAGCCTGGGCACCGGCGTTGGAGCCAATTTCGCTCCAGTGAGTATCCGTGCGCAGGTAAGCCTCGGCGCCCAGCGGCTTGAGCGTATCGGTCAGGTCCAGCGCGGAAACGCCGGACGCCTGCAACAACCGGGTCCAGTCCTGGATCCGGCTATCGAGCACCGCGGGGCGGTACAGGCCACAGCGTTGGGCAGCGGCAATGCGACTCTTGTCCGGCACCACCACCACTTGCAGATCGATACCTTTTTGACCCAATTGTTTTTGCAGGTCGATCACCGCCTGGGCCTTGGTCTGGGCATTGGCTTCGGCGTGACGGTTGATGCGCAGCTCATCGCTGATAAACAACCAGCCGGGGCACCCCGGACGCACACGCGGCCCGGTGTCGCCAAACGCCAGCCAGCTACCACCACGCTCCAGGTTCGCGGCCTGGATCGCCATCGGCGCCTTGGCCAGTTCCTTGGCAAAACGATGAGTGAGGTCGCCGTGCAGCAGCATGTCGCTGTCGACCTTGGCCGGCACATAACTGATCGGTCCCTTTACCATCAGCCAGGCGCAGGACAACAACCCTGCCGCCAAAAAGGGCACCAACACCCAGGCCGCCAGGGGGCTGGTGCGAACGGCCAGGTCGCTCGGTGGAGTCGGCGCGGTAGGAGCAGGCATGGTCGGGCGTCCTTAGAACTGAAAGTACAGAAACGGTACGGCGTCGCGGCTGGCAATCAGCGCAAACGACAACACAAACCCGGCCACCGGCCACAGCGAAGCCGCCACCACGAACCACGGCTGGGTGCCGAAACGCTGTTCGCAACGCACCTGCCAGATCGGCGCGATGATGCACACCAGGCCCAGCAAAGCCGCCATGCCATGGGCCGGGCGCATGGCCACAGCCATCGCGTCACCCAGGCCCATGCCGTGCATCCCGAACTGGCCGGCATACATGGTCAGCGCCGAGTGGAAGTCCGGCGCACGGAACAAGGTCCAGGCCAGGCACACAAACAGCAACGTGAGGACGTGCGACAGCACCGGCGGAATGCTCGGCAGGCTCGAACGCGACCAAGCGCGGTCAACACACAACGCCACGCCATGGGCTGAACCCCACAACAGGTAGTTCCAGCTGTCACCGCCGTGCCACAACCCGGCAATCGCCATGGTCAGGAACAGGTTGCGATAGGTACGCCACACGCCGTCACGGTTACCGCCCAGGGCGATGTACAGGTAGTCGCGCAACCAGCTGGACAACGACAGGTGCCAGCGCCGCCAGAAGTCCTGGATGCTGCTGGCCAGGTACGGCCGGTTGAAGTTTTCCGGGAAGTGGAAACCCAGCATAAGGCCCAGGCCGATGGCCATGGCGCTATAACCAGCAAAGTCGAAGAACAGTTGCAGCGAGTACGCCAGGCAACCGATCCAGGCATCCACCAGGCTTGGGTTTTCCAGGTGGAAGGCAATGTCCACCAGCGGCGACAAGGTGTCAGCCACCAGCACTTTCATGCCCATGCCGATCATGAAGCGGCGCGCGCCCAGGGAGAAATTCGGCCAATTGAAATAACGCTGGTTCAGCTCACGGCGGACCCAGTCGTAACGGATGATCGGACCGGCAATCGAATGCCCGAACATCGAGATATAAGTGGCGTAGTTGATGAAGCTGCGCTCCACCGGCACCGTATGACGGTGCACATCCACCAGATAGGAAATCGCCTGCAACACGATGAACGACAGGCCGGCCGGCAAGGCCACGCGCTGCCAGTCGAGCGGCATATAGCCGTACCAGGTGATCACCTCACTCACGGTGCCAGCGACGATGTTGGCGTATTTGTACCAACACAGCACCGCCGTGTTGAACACGATCAACGCAATCAACAGGCGCACCCGGCCTTTGCCGTCCTCACGGGAGCGGTCCACCAGCAGGCCGCCGATCCAGGCCACCACGGTCAACACCATGTGCAGGAACAGGAACAACGGGCTCAACCAGCCGTAGAACAACCAGCTGCCGATCAACAGGATGACGTTGCGCCAGCTCGGACGAGCCAGGGCATAGATCAACAGGAAGGCCGGCAGGAACAGCGTGAGGAATTCGAGTGAGGCAAAGACCATGGTGGTGTCGGGCCCGATCAGTTAGCGAGTGCGTCAGAGGCGAACAGCAACTTCGAGCCTTTGTCTGAAGGAACGGCCAAGACGCTGTAGCGCTCGCCCGCCTTGAGGGTAAACGTCAGCGACTGGCCAACCGGCGCGCCGGCGCATTTGAGCTGCACCGACAGTTCCACCGGGTTGATCATGCGACGCTGCACCGCACCTTCCGCGACCTTCTTGAACAACTCGGCCTTTTGCGTCACGGCTTCCAGGCTGGCGTCGGCGCAGGTGGCGTCGGCGTTGATAAAGGCCAGGGAGGCTTTGAGTGCGTTGAAGTCGTCCGGCACTTCGCGCACCACCAGTTGGCGCGTGGCGCCCTTGGCATCGACCAGCGCAACCACCGTGGCGAATTCGCCCGGCGCCACGTTCACCGAGAAATCGGTGTTTTTGCCGGCGCTGCTCAACACGCCTTTGATCGGCTTGTCACCGCCGACCACTGGCAAAAAGGCCGACACGGCTTTGTCGCCATTCAACACCAGGCTGGCCTTGGAACCGTCGGCCACCAGCTTCAATTCGCCGGGGGTGCCGTTGGCAAAACGCAGGAACGCTGCGTCTTGCTCCGGGCCGGTCGGGTACAACGGGATGTCGGCGCTGTAGGCGCTGACGCTGGCGAGCAAGGTCGCCAGGCCCAGGGTCATCCGTTTCATTATTTGCTTCCTTTACCGTAGGCCGATGGCGGCAGGTCACCCAAGGCAGTACCGATCGCCTTGGCCCACTTCTGGTAACCGTCGATGGTGAAGTGCTGGCCGTCGGTGGTGATCCACTCGCCGGGTTTGGAGAACGTCAGCGAATCGATGTAGGTGCACGGCGCCACGTTACTGGCCAGGAACGACGACATCAGCTTGGTGCGGGTGTCATCCTTCTTGTACTGGGAACCGACCTTGCCCCATGGCGGGCCGACCCACACGCATTTGGTGCCGGTGTCGGTGATGGCTTTGGTCAGCGAGGTCACGCTTTTCCAGGCCCAGGCTTTGGGGAACACCGGGTTGGTGTAAGAGCCCATGGTGTCGCCGATGATCAGCACGACCACGTCGGGCTTGTCCTTGGCGATCAGCTCCTGGATCGGCGTGGTGCTCATGGCGTTCTTGCCATAGATCACGGCCTTGCCAGTCGGTGTACGTTCGCCACCGCACTCGACTTTTTTCGGGACAACCCAATCCGCCGCACCGGCACCGCACGCACCGATGGAGTGAACCACCGCGCCTTGCTTGGTGAGGTTGTCTTGCAACGGGTTGAGCAACGAATCGGGAAAGCTCATATGACTTTCGCCCAATACCAGCATGGTTAGGCCGGCAATCGCAGAAACAGGCATGAATGACTCCGATTAATCAGTTGGAATAAGGTGAACGGTACGGGCTGACCGGCAATGGCATAGGCCCGCTCAGGTCTTCGAACAAGTAGCGCAGATAAGCGTTACCGGCGTACTGGCGGTAGTCCTGGGCGTTATCGACACCGATTTCGCCACCCAGGTAGAACCGCGAGCTCAGGCGGTATTCGGCGGCAGCGTTGAAGCTGTAGCCGACGCCGGTTTTGCTGGTGCTGTCGTACTTGGGATTACCCCTGGCGGCTTGCAGCGTGCTATCGCCAGGGAAATAATCCGCGCCATCTTGCGCGATATGCTGCAGGCCTACCGAACTTTTTACCTGGTAGCTGAAGCGATCAAAGCTCTGCGCCCAACGAATCGGCACGCCCAGGGAGAAGAAGCGCTGCGGGCTGAAGTAACCGCCGTTGCCGTAGGTGTAGAAGTCCTGGTTTTCCTTGAAGGTCATCGCCGAGCCGCTGATGCCCAGGGTCAGGGTGTCACGTGGGTTATTACGCAGGTACCAGTAGATACCGCTGCCCAACTCCATGCGCGTATTGTCGTCAACGTGGTTGCCCATCAGTTGATGCAAGGAGGCGTAGCCGTAAACACCCAATTTCTGGTTGTCGTAGCTCAACTCGCCACGGCCACCGTTGGCAGTGACGCCACCCCACTTATTGCCCGCGCCGTCTTCGGAACCGGCAAAGGAGGTGACGCTGTCGGTGACCGGACGCCGCGAGATGTTGGCGCCGTAGCGAAAGTTCGAGTTGGCTTCAAAGGGACGCGACACACTCACGCCCCCCACGATGGTGTTGTAGAGGAAACCCAACGGGCTCACGCCGACGTCAGCCTTAAGGCCTTGATCCGGGTTTTCAAACGCCACCGCCAAGCCGACACCGCTGTCACTCTGTGAGCCAGCCGGGGCCGTAGTGCCTTTACCAAAACGCGACAACGATTCGGTCTTGACGCTACCAGCGCTCAAATGCACCGGCGTCACCCGCAGCGCCACCGTGTTATCGCCCACTGGCATACGCGCTTCAAACGGCGCTTCCACATCGGTGAGTTTGCTCAAGCCTTTCTCGCCGTTGTTGCTGCGCACGCTCAAGCCTTGCACCACATAGCCGGTACGGTCACGCAGGATGGTATCCAGCGCACGTCGCGCCGGGCTCAGCTCGGGGCTGTCGACGGAGGCAATGCTCGACGGCGGCACAAACGGATCGCTCAAGTCGTTGGACGTCGCACTCGCAAAGGCGCTGGACGTCACGGACTTGGTTGGCGCATCGATCGGCGGCGGTACGGCGCCAGCAACGGTCAGGTCGGTGACCTGGCGACGCTGGCCCGGCAAGCCTACGAACGGGTTATACGATGTACCTGGAGCACCAGCCTGGGCCACTTGGGTCTTGGCCTTCATGGCGTTTTCAATCGCCAGCGCCTTGCGCAGTAACTCAGCGGCTTCGCTGTTCTTGCCCAGCCCCTGGTAAATACGCGCGGCCGAGGTGAGCGTCTCCGGGTTACCCGGCTCCAGGGCCAGCGCCTTGTCACTGGCGCTCTGCGCCAAGCTGCGGTCATTGCCTTTCAGGGCGATGTCCGCCAGGCCCAGTTGCAGGCGTGCGTTGTTCGGGTTCTGCTGGATCAGCGGCGCGTACAACTCCATCGCCTTCTTGCCGTTGCCACTGGCGGCGTACATCCGCGCCAGTGCGCCGACGCCCAGCGCGTCATTCGGACGCTGGGCCAACGCCGGAGACAGCATGTCATAGGCGGCCACCAGGTCGTTCTTCTCGCGCAGGGCATCCGCCTGTTTGACCCGGTACAGGTAAATCAGGTCGTCATAGCGCTGGCGACCGATTTCGCTCAGAGGCTGGCCTTGCACTTCGCGCAGGATCTCGCCCGCCTCGCTGTACTTGTTGGCCTTGAGCAACACGTTGGCGTACAGCAGTTTCTGGTCAACCGTCGGGTTGGGGTTGTTCTCCACCACCTTCTGCATCATGTCCAGGCCGTACTGCGCGGCGCCGACTTCTACATAGGCGGCAGCCAACACAGCCACACGCTCAGGCTTCTGACGGGTCAGAGGTTCAGAGCGCCCCAGCAATGCCAAGGCTTCAGGGCGCTGGCCACGACGAGCGGTTTCGATGGCCACGTCGGTCTGCTGGTGCAGCGCGATATCGATCGCCAGCTCGTTCATGTCGGCCGTGCGCTGCGCCGTGGGGATACGCCCCAGGGTCGTCTCGGCCTGTTTCCATTCGCTCAGTTGCGCCGACAACAGGGTGCTGGTGTACAGCGCGTCCGGCTGGTTGGGCTGGGTCTTGAGCAAGCCGTCGATCAACGCACGAGCATTGCGGATCTGGCCGTCGCGCAGGTACATGCGCGCCAGGGCGAAACGGGTCCACGGGTTTTCAGGGTCAGCGTCGAGAGCCTGGCGGTAGGCCGCTTGTGCGCCTTTCACGTCACCACGTTGCTCCGCCAGTTTGCCGACCTGGGTCGCACGCAATGCGTTGATTTTCACGCTCGGCGCGAACTTGGCGCGCTGGGCCGGTGACACCGAGTCGATCAGCTTCAAGGCCTCATCCGGTTGACCCGACTGGGACAACACGTTGATCAAGCCACTCAAGGCATCCGGGTCACCGGGATGACGGGCCAACACCTTGCGGTAGCCGGCTTCGGCTTCTTCGAACTGGTTGTCCTGAGACTGGAAACCCGCCAAAGCGACCGCCGCGCCTGGCTGGCCTGGATTCAAACGTTCGGCCTGGGCCACCAGGTCACGGGCCTGAGCGCTACGGCCGGCGCGTTGGGCGTCGCGGCTTTGGCTGATCAGGTTCCAGTAGCGCACGTCGTTCAGGGCCGACTGCCACGCGGCACCACCGGGCAAGCGGGTAGCCTGGACGAGGTAGTTTTCGGCTTCGCTGTAACGTTCCTGCTGTTGACGCAATACGCCCATGCCACCGAGGGCGTCGACGTCATTGGATTTTTGAGCAAGGCGCGCGGCCAGCAACGGCTCGGCGGTTTTCAGGTCGCCGTCATCCAGCGCCTTGAAGGCCTTGGTCATCTGCGGGTCACGCTGCCAGGTACCGCCGCCTTTGCCTTGGGCAATGCCCTTGTTCATCAGCGCGCGAATCTCGGCGTCATCCGGGTGCACGGTGAGGAACTGCTGGAACAGCGACACCTGGTCCGGCTTCGGCGGGCCGAGCCAGATCAGTGCGAAGCGCCAGGTTTCATCGGCGTTGCCGCCCACGTCATTGTTCGGTGCCAGTTTGGCCAGGGCACGAATGCCGTCAGGCCGGGTGGCCGGGTTGCGCGCCAGGTGCTTGGCGAGGAACAACGCAACGATCGGGTCGTTCGGCCGTTCACGGGACAAACGCTGCAAGCCGGTGATGGCTTCGCTGGTGCCCTTGGCCGTGAAGCCCAAGGTGTTGTAGTACTCACGGGCGATCAGGCCTTGGGGTTGGCGGCCCTGGAAAACCTGACGGTACAAGGCCACGGCCTTTTCGCGCTCGTCGTCGGGCTCACCCAGCTCACGGGCCTGCTCCAGCAACTTGGCGTTGTCCGGCACGGCCACGGTGATGTCCTGCTCCAGCTGCAACGCCTGGCGCGGCACCGGGCTCAGCGCCTGCAAACGGGCCAGGTACTTTTGCGCTTCGGCCGGACGGTTCTGTTGCACCTGGATCAAGCCGATGCCGTACAGCGCATCCGGTTGCTCGGGGCTCAGGCTCAAGAGTTTCTGCCAGGTTTCCAGCGCGCGCTCAGGGTTCTTTTTCGACTGCCAGTAGTAACCCTGCTCGATCAGCAGGGCCTGCGGGTCGCTGGTTTCAGCGACGCTGGCCGTCGAGACCAGGGCGGCGAGAATCGCAATGGCTAGCGTGTGACGGCGCATGCGGCCTCCCAGGATAATTTGACCGTACCGTCTTGTTCAAAACGGTACTTCTGATCGGCAAAGCCCTGGCTGAACAGGCTGAGCATGTAGTCGTAGTAGATCGGCTGCGCGCTCTCCGGTGCCGAAGGCGCCAGAGCCTTGGCGAGTGCGTCGTCGACCTTGGCCTTTTGCAGCTGCGCCAGGGCGGTTTCGCCGCGGGCCTGGAAGAAGGCAATGGTCGATGCAGAGAAACCCATCGGCGTGTAGCCGTTGTTTTTCTCGGCTTCGCCGGTCAGCACGTGGATTTTTTCCGGCGGGAAGCCGGTGACCGATGCGGCCGTGGCGCGGGACATACCGCCCAGCGACTTGAGCATCGCCGCTGCCAATGGATCGCCTTTGGCGGTCATACCGGCCCACATGTAGGTGCGGATCGCGTCGTAGCTGCCCAGGTCATCGGAGAACGGGTCGACTACAAACAGCCCGGCGTTGGCGCTGGTCGCGCGATAACCGACCCAGTTGGCCGCGAGGCCGTGGGGGTTGCTGGCGGTGTCGGCGAGCATGCGCGCGTTGCTTTCAGCCACTTCGTTCCAACCGGCGTTCGGGCGTTCTTTCTGGAAGCGACGCAGTTGTGCAAGCACCTGGTAGCTCGGATTGAAACGCCACAAACCGCCCGGATGCACGTAGCCCACCGGCCCCGGCAACAGCATCTTGCCCAGGCCGGGCACGCGCACGATCAGGTTGCGTTCGACGTTGGCCAACAACAATTGTGCGTCGGCGCGGTACTGCGGTGCATTCCACACGCGCGCCGCTTCGAGCAAGGCGTAAGCCATCCACAAATCAGCGTCGCTCGCAGAGTTCGGGTCGATCACGCCCCAGGTGTTATCGGCTTTTTTGCCCCACAGCCAACCCGGCAGGTTCTGGCCGATGTCGGAACCCGACATGTTGGCCTTGGTCCAGGTCCACAGCTTGTCGAAGCTCGCACGGTCATTACCGACCAGCGCAAAGAACATCGCGTAGGACTGCCCTTCCGAACTGCTCTCGGTGGGTTTCATCGACGAGTTCAGCACTCGCCCATCGTCCTGCACAAAGCGCTTGGCGTAGTTCTGCCACAGCGGCCAGTCACAGGTTTGCGCTTGCGCGCTACCGGCAAACATCACCGCGCCCAGTGCGGCCAGGGTCATGCTCTTGAGCGGGCTCATGCCAACCGCCGTTTTGCACGTGCGCGCAGCGACAGGTAGATCAGGCTGGTCACCACCGCCAGGCCGAGGAAGGTGATCAACAGCATCCAACCCAGGTTCTGCGACAGTTGCCACTGCATGAATTTGAAGTAGTTGAGCTTGCCGACGTAGTACTGCTCGTCACCTACCAGCGAACTGATCGTGGTGCCCTGCACTACGGCCAGGCTGCCCTGGATCGAGTCTTTGTAGTCGTCACCGCCGATCAGCGCCGAGGTGGCTTCCAGCAGGCCCTGCGGCTGGTTGCTGGCGATCAGCACCACGCTGCGACCGCTCTTGAGCGGCGATTGGAAGCCCGCCAGCCAAGTACTGTTGCTCAGGCCCTTGAAGGTAATGCCGGCATTGGCCGGATGCTGGTTGCCCGCAGGGTCTGGGCTGACCCAGCTACGGACATAACGTGGCAGGTCAGACAGCAGGAACTGGTGCTGCTCACCATCGCTGGTGGCCGGCAGGTATTGCTGCCACTGCTTGAGCAGCGGTTGGTTGGCGGCGGTGGCGAGCACCAGCAGGTCTTTGTCGGCAACGCTTTGCACGTCTTTGGCCTGCACCACTTTGACGGCGGTGGCCGGGTAGCCGGTGGCTTCGCCGAAGCGGCCCATCACGGTCAGGTAGGCGGTCAACTCGTCGGTGCCAAAGTTGTCGGGCATGACCACGGCGGATTCCGACAAGTCAGCCAGGCGGGTGAACGGGAAGCCGGAGTCGTTGAACACGCCCAGATTCGGCATGGCGATGTAATGCTGGTAGCCGGTGACGTCGAGGGTCGAATCCGGGTCGACTGAACCGCGCATGTTGTCGACGATGATGTCGCGGCATTCGCCTTCTTTGATGTAGTCGTACATGAAGCGCAGTTGCAGCTTGGACTTGGGCGATGCCGAGCTGATCGGCAGCAGGGTCGTCACTTCGCGCGGCAGGCTTTCGTCTTTCTTCAACTGGTCGAGCAGGGTCTGGCCGCCGCCCAGGTTGGTCACCGACGGCAAGGCCACAGACTTCATGAATTGATCATTCAGGCCGATCAGCAGCGACGAGTTGGTCGACACCTGCTGCGGCGTGTAGCGGTACTTGAGCTTGAGCGGCACGCCCTCTTCACGCCAGTTGAACAGGTCCGGCGGCAGGCGCATGTCGACGCTGATCGCGCCTGGGTTGTAGCCCGACACGCTGAGTTTCTGCTGTTCGATCAACTCGCCCAGGCGCACCGGTCGGTTGCTTGGCAGCCAGTTTGGCGCGTCGTACGGACGGCGCGGTGCCAGGGTGTCGAGTTTGGTGATGACCACGCTGTTGCCAGCCAATACCGGGTTACCCAGCACGACCGCGTTGGCGGCGCGCTTGAGTTCTTCGCCGTCACGCCCGGTGACGATCAGCAGTTTGCCGTTGACGTCGTTCGGGTTGGCGATGAGGGTCAGGGTCGGGCCGGTCGGCTTGGCGACCGCAACACCGTGCACGTCCAGTGCGTCGGCGGTTTGCACCAGTACGATGGCGTTGCCTTTGGCCGGCAGATCGCCGAGGGTGGTCGGGAACGTCGCGCCCCGGTAGCTGGCGAGGCCGCCAATCCATGAAGACAAGGCACCGGCCGCTTCCAGCGCGGCGCTGTCGGGCGCAGTGGCGAACACAAACGGCAGGCTCACCTGGCGCGCGTCACGCTTGTCGAAGAACGGCAGCGGCAGCACGGCCAGGTCGTCCTTGAGCACGATTGGCTCGACCTGCACTTTGAGCTCGCTGCTGTTGCTGATCTTGGCCCACAGGCTGCTGTGCAGCGGGTCTTCGCAGGACATGGTGTAGTGGCCGATGAACTGCAGGCTCAAGCGGTTGAACTCGGTGATCAGCTTCGGCGGAAGCTGCACCAGTTGCTCTTGCTGGATGCCCGCGCCTTCTTTAGGCAGTGCCAGGCTGGCGGCGACTTCGCCGTTGACCAACACGTTGATCTGCGACAGGTCGGCCAGCAGCGCCGGCGAGTAGCTGTATTTGAGCAGCAGTTGCGCGCCCTTCACCACTTCATCGGCACGAATATCGAAGTTGACGCTGTCGGACGACTCCACGCCTTGCAGGTTCATGGTGTCGCGGCGGCCCAGCTGCTTGAGGGTCAGGCTGTAGCCGTTATCGGTGCTTTGCACCGGCACGGTGGCAACCGCTTGCTCGGCAGCTTGCGCCAGGGTGTTGAGGCCCATCAGCGAGGCGATCATCAGCGCGAGTGCACGGCGCGGATGAGGGCGAGCGAATATCTTCGAGGTCATGGCTTGTCCATCAGCGTATCTAGCGGTTTTGTGGGGGTGCGGCTCAAGGCCAGACGCAGTTCGTGTAGGGTGGCGCGGCCCAGGGTGAACAAGCCGCCGATGCCGATGGAGCCCACTTCACGCAGGGCCGCCAGCGGTGTATCCGGCTGGCCGGCGCCCCAGCTCGCGGCCCAGGTATCGGCGCGGGAGAAGGTCAGGCGAACCAACTCGCTTTGCTGGCGCAGACTGAGGGGTTCGAACTGGGCACCGATCTGCGCGCCCTTGCTGAACACCACGCGGGCATCGAACAAGCTGTCCTGGCCGTTGCGTGACAGCACCAATTGCACGCGCTCACCCTGGGTGATCGAGTGACCATCGGAGAGCATCAAGCCGAAGCCGTTTTGCGAGAAATCTTGAGTCGTGCCTTCAAGCACACGGCCGTCAGCACAAATGATGCTCACCGGCAGCTTGGCGCTGACACGCGGCTCGGAACGCACTTGGCGCGCTTCCGAAGCCACGGCCACGGCGGCGCTGGTGATGATCAGGTTGTAGAGGGTCCAGGTCAGGTTGATCGCTACCGTCACGGCAGTGGACGCATCGCCCCAGATCAACTGATGGATACCGAAGCCCAGGCCGACCAGATTCACCGCCAGCAACACCAGGTACGGGCGCGCGAGTTTCCAGTCGAAGAACTGCTTGTCGATGATGCCGCCCTTGTCGGTCACGTTGAAGCCACCGGCCTTGGGGTTGACCAACGCCACCAGCACCGGCGGCAGGATGTACCAGGCCAGTACCGTCTCGTACACCTCGTTCCAGAACGAGTGACGGAAACGCCCCTGGATCCGGGAGTTGGTCAGGCTTGAGTGCACCAAGTGCGGCAACACGTAGGCAACGATCATCAGCGCCGACGCGTGGAAAATCTCCGCCCCGAACACCAGATAAGCCAACGGCGCGGTCAGGAACACCAGGCGCGGCAAACCATAGAAGAAGTGCAGCATGGCGTTGGCGTAGCAGATGCGCTGGCCCCACTTGAGGCCCTTGCCCAGCAGCGGGTTGTCGGTGCGGAAGATCTGCGCCATGCCCCGCGCCCAGCGAATCCGCTGGTTGATGTGGCGCGACAGGCTTTCGGTGGCCAGGCCCGCGGCTTGCGGGATGGCCAGGTAAGCGGTGTTGTAGCCCAGGCGGTTGAGCTTGAGCGCGGTGTGGGCGTCTTCGGTCACGGTCTCGACGGCTACGCCGCCGATTTCCAGCAGCGGTTTACGGCGGATGACCGCACAGGAGCCGCAGAAGAAGGTGGCGTTCCACAGGTCGTTGCCGTCCTGCACCAGGCCGTAGAACAGCTCGCCCTCATTGGGCACGGCGCGGAAGGTGTCGAGGTTCTTTTCGAACGGGTCTGGCGAGAAGAAGAAGTGCGGCGTTTGCAGCATCGCCAGCTTCGGGTCTTTGAGGAACCAGCCCAGGCTTACTTGCAGGAAGGAGCGCGTCGGCACGTGGTCGGCATCGAACAGGGCGATGTATTCACCGTCGGTGACCTTCAACGCTTCGTTGAGGTTACCGGCCTTGGCGTGGAAGTTGTTGTCGCGGCGAATGTAGTTCACGCCGACCTTGCGGCAGAAGTCGCGGAAGTCGTCGCGGCGGCCGTCGTCAAGCACATGGACGCGCAGCTTGTCCTTGGGCCAGTCCATTGCCTGGGCGGCGAAGATGGTCAGTTTTACGATGCTCAGCGCTTCGTTATACGTGGGGATGAACACGTCGACCGTCGGCCACTCTTCGGGCTCGGTCTTCAACCACACCGGCGTGCGGCGCAACGGCCAGGCGGTTTGCACGTAGCCGAAGATCAGCACGATCAAGGCGTAGAACTCGGCCGCGACCAGGCCGTAGCCGAAGAACATGTCGATCCAGGTCTCGAACCCGAGGGTGGAGGTGAGCCGCCAGAACATGTAGCGCAACGACGCCACCAGTGACAGCACCACCAGCGCGAGGATCGCCAGGCGTCCGGGAATTTTACGCAGCACCAGCACCGCCAGGAAGCACACACCGGCAAACAGGCACTGGCTGTAGAGGTCGAGTGGTGCGCTGATAATACCCAGCAGAAGCAGGGCGCCAAGCACGCAACTGGCAACAACCAGCACCGTACGCAGCGCCGCAGGCCACCGATTGAAGCGCGCAATCGCGCCATTTAGGCGCTGTTCAGCGCGCCCTTCGACGAAGGGCGTGGAGGACGTATTGTCGGTCATGGGAGGTCCGAGTCGATGCGTTCGAGCAAGGTGCGGCACAGGGCGTGGACGTCCTGGCTGCCGATACTGTTGACGGTGGGGTCGAGGGGATCGCGACCGTAGGCTTGGGCTTCACTGAACGCGGGATCGCGGTGGACCGTGCCCAGCAGGGCAGCACCCAGACGGGTCTTGAACACCTCGACCATGTCCAGGCTGAAGCGGTGGGCAGCGTCCAACTGGTTGATCACGTAGAAGCGCTGTGGCGGTTTTTCGCGGTTGAAGTACGGCGCAAGCACACTGTCCATCTGGTCGAGGGTACTGAACGAGGCCACGTCCGGCTGCACGACGACCAGCACCGCATCGGCCACCGACATGGCCTGGCTGAGGTACACGGTATTGCCGGCCGGGACGTCGATGATCACGGTGTCCTGGCCATTCAATTTAAGGTCGGCCAAGCGTTGGCCCAGCCACTCGCTATCCTGGCCCAGCCAACGGTTCAGACTCTGCTGCTGCTCGTGGTCGGTGCTGCCAAACGCCACCAGGCGGCAACCGGCAAAGCCGCGTTCAGGCAGGGTTTCCCAGCTTTCATTAAGCAAACTGTTCACACCTATGCCAGGCATGTCGAGGCCCAGGCACAGGTGGTGACGCAAGGCGTTCTGCGGGTCCAGGTCCAGGGCGAGCGCCGGGCGGCCCTGGCGCTGCAAGCCACTGGCAATCGCAGCGGTCAGGGTGCTGCGGCCGACGCCGCCTTTGACCGAGACAACCACCACGACGTTGGGGCTCGATTGCTCCGAATACATTTCGCCGTCACGCCCCTCCACCACTTCGGGCGGCTGCAGGTGGTCGGCTTCGCCTTGGCTCAGCTCTTCCAGCAGACGCAACAGGGGAGCTGACGGCGCTTCAATTTCAGGCAGGGCTTGAGTCGCGACGGGGGCTTCCAAGACCTCTACATCGTCCTCAATGAACTCATGGACAAAGTCGATCTCGCGGTAGCCACTCGGGTTGGCACCCAGCTTGTTGAATAGTTTTGAAATGTCATCTGCTCGACTCACTCACTGCCCCTCCCCACCTGTTTGCGCTTTAAAGGCGATAAAAAGGTCAGCAATAGGCTGACCTTGTATTTTTCTAGTTATGTGGTGTCGGGCGCATTCTGTGATATCACATTGATGGTGTCAGTATTTTGATGCTTTTAGTTCAATTTAATCCGACGAACGGCGTGGCGCCATTTTTATGACTTTTCTGTGATAAAAAATGCATTCGTTGTAAGAACATGAACTTGCACTGTTATTTCGCGAAAATTGTTGTCCAGATGGACAAGAACGGCGCAAAACTGACACACCCATCAACAAATATTCGATTGCCCAACAATGTCTCGAAAAATTGCCTACATGAAACCGCGATTAAACTGACGGTTTATATCGCGCCACAGAATACGGAAACTTCACCTGTATTCAAGGGAAAACCAGCCGAGCGGTTGATCCAAATCGCCCGCGAAGCCACAGCCTGTATATCGGTGCGTACAGGCACCGCCTCGCTGGACAGCGAAGCAAAACCCGCGCCGCATGACACCACCAGGGCACTCAATCTGCTAAGCCCGGAGGATACCGCCCATTCACTAAACCAAATTGATCGCAGTCAGCCTGTAGGCTTTTGCTGCAAATGCAGGCAGAAATGGGTAATGGACTACAAGAAGTTCGGGAAGAACTGTGGGAAGAGGCGTTGATACCTATAACAACCGGGCACCCGAGCGCCCGGTTTTGGAGCGTGCCAGCCTTATTGGCGCACGCGGCGCTCGGTGAACGCGTAGTCATCCTGGCAATCGCTGGTAGGGTCCGACGACACGCTCACGTAGTGAACGGTGTCGGCGTCGAGCAGCTTGTAGGTGTACACATCCGGCGAACGTACGCCGTCCGTGCGCAACTCATTCTTGCCATTGGCCGCTGACCATGAACCCTGCTCGGTCTGGATCACCTGGGTCTGCTGCGCATCGCGGTAGAAGGTAATGACGAAGCGCCCGTCAGGCTTGAGGTTATTGGTCCACGACAGGAACTGGCATTTGCCGGTTTCGGTACGCAAGCCTTTCCAAGTACCGACCAGGGCAGGGTCATTACCGGGCTTATTTGAGGAACACGCGCTGAGCGCGGCAGTGAGGAGGATGAGGGACAGGGAGAGAGTCCGTTTCACGTGGGGCTTCCTTTGTATGGGATGAGATTGCACCGGGTTTGACCCTTCGGCGGCTTAGGAAGAATCCTACCCTTGCTGATCGGAAAAAGGGGCGCGGATGAAAAAACCTTGGGTTCTGCAAAAATAGTCAGAATTCAGGGGTTTACAGAACCTTGCCAATCGCTATAATCGTCGCCCTAACACGCCGGTATAGCTCAGTTGGTAGAGCAACTGACTTGTAATCAGTAGGTCCCGGGTTCGACTCCTGGTGCCGGCACCACATTAGGCTCCATTGCATTCTACTGAATGCTCTGGAAGCCCCGAAAACCCGCCCTTTGGCGGGTTTTTTCGTTCCAGGACCCTCTGTCGGGATCCAACAAAATCCCCCTTCCCCGAGGGTATGTTAGGGGTATTGCGATTTCCCGGTCAGGAGCGCGTACCCCTATGCCACGTCTAGCGATCCCCCTCAGCGACCTGCAATGCCGCACCGCCAAAACCCGCGAACGCGCCTACAAGCTGTTCGACGGCGGAGGCATGTACCTTTTCATCAAACCCAATGGCGTGAAGACCTGGCGCTTGAAGTACACCAAGCCTAGCGGCAAGGAAGGTACGCTCATCATCGGCAATTACCCCATCGTTACCCTTTCCGTCGCACGACGTAAGCGAGACGAAGCCAAAGCGTTGCTGCTCGACAACCTCGACCCAATGGAAGAAAAGAAGAAGGCCAAGATCGTAGCCCAGCGGGCGGCACTGCTTTTCGAAACCGTTGCTCTGGAGTGGCACGCCGACATGTCCCGTCGCTGGACCGAAGGCCACGCAAAAACCGTAATGAGCCGACTGCGCACCCACGTCTTCCCGCTGATCGGCCAACGGCCCATCGCCGAACTCGATACCCACGACCTGCTAGAGATCACCCAGCGCATCAAGGAACGCGGCACCATGGATGTGGCGTTAAGGGTACAGAACTACTTATCCACCATCATGCGCGGGGCCAAAAGGGCTCGGCAGATCACCATGAATCCTGCACTGGATCTGGCAGGCTCGCTTCACGCGCCGCGCACAGTCCATCGCCCGGCCCTCTCTCTCAACCGCCTACCCGAACTGCTACACCGTATCGACAACTACAACGGCCGCGAGCTGACGCGCCTTGCCGTCCTGCTGACGCTGCATGTATTCGTCCGCTCCAGCGAACTGCGCTTCGCGCGATGGAGTGAGTTCGACCTCCAACGCGCCATGTGGGAAATCCCCGATACACGCGCACCGATTGAAGGGGTACGCAACTCCACACGCGGGACCAAGATGAACGGCGACATTCAAATGGTTCCGTTATCGCCACAGGTCATCGAAATACTGGAGCGCCTGCGCAGCCTCAGTCGCTTTTCAGAGTTGGTGCTACCGGGCGATCACAAGTACTGGAAGCCCATGTCCGAGAACACGGTGAACACCATGCTCCGCAACGTCGGCTATGACACCAGCAAGGACGTGTGCGGCCACGGCTTCAGGACCATGGCCTGTAGCGCCCTGCTGGAGTCCGGGTTATGGACCGACGCAGCCATCGAAAGACAAATGAGCCACAAGGAACGCAACCGCGTGCGCGCCGCTTATATCCACAAGGCCGAATTCCTCGAACAGCGCAGGCTAATCATGGCGTGGTGGAGCAACTACATCGACGCCAACCGCCATGGGCATGTGACACCCCACGAATTCGCTCACCCAGTCGGCGACAACATCACCGCCCTACAAAATAGCCGTGGCGCATCCAAACGTGGGTAAGCCTGTGAGATCACCGTTGTCCGCCCTCCCACGCGGGTCCATCCAAGCGGGGCTGCAAAGCCGCCCTGCTTGGATGGACCTCATTTAAAAAATCTAAAGCCCACGCAAATTGTCTGTGGAAAACCATAGATTTCCACCGGTGGATAATTTCATCCACAGCCGCAGAATTCCCGAAAATTCGAGCCTTGACCCAAATTATCCACAGGCGTAGAAAAGATCGGGCAAAGCGCTGTCTTTGACAGCA
Organism: Pseudomonas sp. DWRC2-2; assembly: GCF_049897885.1. NCBI lineage: Bacteria > Pseudomonadati > Pseudomonadota > Gammaproteobacteria > Pseudomonadales > Pseudomonadaceae > Pseudomonas > Pseudomonas sp. DWRC2-2. Next base: position 194,948 of record NZ_JAFCXD010000004.1, on the reverse strand, counting down.
ACCCAGGTAGCCAGAACCTTTAAGGCTACGCCACACCGTGGTGGTTCTCCCAAAGTGCGATTAGCGTCCGGCGGCTCGCACGGTCACAGCGATGTGATGGATGCCTACTTTTACCAATGTGCCCACTGCGGCAACTTCCCCCTTTCATAGCTGCCCTGCAGCAACCTATCCGCTTGGCCATTTCATTGAGCCAACCTGCGCCCGTCTCTTTCTCCCGGAAAGAGACGGGCGCTCCTACCACTGCTGCAGCCCACCTCGTACAAGGCATTGCGGCATTTCCCCTCGTGACAATCGGCGTGACAAACACCGAAGTCACTAGCAACAGCGATGCAGATGGTGGTGCCGCAGCCCAGGGAATGGACTGCACCTGACTGACAGTCAGGCATGCCCCGGTCATCGCCTCACTGCCTTCACCCGACTCAGGTTCTCACGGCATTGGTCTCGTCAGCCAGTGCAGCCTCCACCCGCCCACTTCTTCGGAAGTGTTCAGGAGGCCAGATCATGAGATGCCCAAACTCCCGGTCGTAAGGAGCCGTCAGTCCCGCGTTAGTGGACAACCCTCACAGGCCGCAGGGGCCTTGATCCCTGATAACACTCAACATTCCTGGCGGGATGACGTGGGGAAGGTTTTAAAGTTTTGGCTTCGAGAGGAGTTCGATCATGGCATTGGTCGGTAGACGGGATGGGCGCAATTTTGGCTATGGCCGGCAACTGAGTTATGCCGGGCCGCAGGCGCTGAAAGATCTATTTGGCGGCGGGCATTACGGCACGGTCAAGGCGCACAGTGATCGCTGACAGGCATTTGTACGTTGGTGCCGCTCGGAGAATGGGCCGGGGTTTAACGATGCGCGGCAGATTGATCGGCGGACCTTCTTGGACTACGCCGGACATCTGCGCCAACAAGTTGAACAAGGTGAGCTGGCCATCGCCACTGCGCAAAACCGGTTGTCCAGTGTGAATCGGACCATGGCCGCGCTTCGCGGTGATCAATATGTGAAAGTGCCGAGTCCGAGCAAGGCGTTGGGAATGCGGCGCACCAGTGTTCGCTGCTCGGTTCCGCAAGGCCAAGACCGCGAACAGGTGAAGCGGATCGTCGACGTGCTCTGCGAACACCAAATGCCGCGCGCGGCGGCCATCGCTCAGCTGGCGCGAGCCACCGGCATGCGCTTACGCGAGGCCATATTGGCGGACCTACCGCGTTTAAAACGTGAGGCAGAACACTACGGCAAGATGAACATCCAGGATGGCACCAAAGGGGGCCGCGAAGGTGCGTCGGCACCTCGATGGATCACGGTGAACGATCACATCCGCAATGCCCTGGCATTCGCCCATCAGGCCTCGCCCGACGGTAGCCGCAACCTGCTTGCACCGGATGAAAGCTACCTAGATTTCCAACGGGGGATAGTCCGCCTCGCACGGGACATCCTCCATACGCACCACCTCAAAGGCTTCCACGAATTGCGGGCATCTTTTGCGTGCGAACGCTATGAGCAAATCACGCAGCATCCTGCGCCCATCAACGGTGGCCATTGCTATCAACTCGACCGACGCCTAGATCAGGATGCCCGACTGCAAATCAGCTATGAGCTAGGACACCGCCGTATCGGCGTGGTCTCGGCTTACATTGGTGGTCGAGCATGAGCACGGCATTCGATATGGAGTTGTTCCTTTCAGGAGTCTTGAGCGGGTCGCATACCACACGCGAACGCCACCTTCGTCAGGCAAAGGCTATCCAAACAGCAATCGCTGAGCGCTGGCAACGCGACAATCCATGGACTTGGCAGAGAAAACACCTTGCGTGGTTTTTAAATCGCCACCTAAATCAGCGTACTGAATCGACGCGCTATTACTATTTGCTGACCGTACAAGCACTCACTCATCGCCTAGGTAAACCCTGGCAGTTCAACCGCTAAACGAGGCTCAGAAAACGGCTGTGGACTCAACCGATCGATGCAACCGTTGGATATATTTTTGAGCTAAGGCGTGGATAGGGAATCGCTTTCTTTCTGACGATGCGCACTCCGTAGAGGCCAATAAAATCAAGCGCGCTGGTTATATGAACAAGCCCATAACGGTCTCCGGCGGCCTACGTTTTTCCCTAAATCTGCCCTAATCCCCAGCACCGACGCTAGCCTCAACCCGGGTTCGCTGTTCGGCTGATCCAACGCTTCATCAAATCGAACTCGACAAGCTTGTAAAAACCAGACTACTGTATATATGAACAGCTTAATGATGATCGAAAAGCGGTACTAAATCGAAAACGATGATTCGCGTTGCCGAATGCCCCATACGACCATCCGTCGAATGAACCTTCAGGCTTTCTCAGCGTTTCCGTCCTAACGCGATTTTCTACGAATTAATAATTTGACAGCGGGCTTGACGTGGCGATAATCGCGAGCCACTTTGTGTAAGCAATGTGCGTATCCTGTGGATAACTTGCATTGGTTACGTGCACCGCTGATCTTCTGAAAGGAGCAGCTTATGACCAGCGTATTTTTTAGTGAATCAAGCGCGATGGTTCAGGCGCGAAATTTGTTCGGAACCCGAACAGACCAGGCCCTTGTAAAAGACGAGGTTACCTCGCCAGCCAGCCGTGACCCCTACGAGGCTATTCGTCGCGCTAGTGAGCGGATGAACGCCGGACAGACCATTTTCGCCCTTGGTGAAAATCACACTACTCAAGATGAACAGGAAGTTCGACGCCATGCCGGACTGCTTTCCGCGATCTAAGACGCTTCCCCCGCAGTCGCCGCTATTTTGGGTCACGCATAAAGATCGGTATCTTCGTCAACAGCTTATCGCTGACATTCAGGAAGATACCGGTCGCGATCTCATCGTCTATTTCACCGAATGCGAGCAATCAGGCGCGCAAATCGATATGGGCGACGATGTGCTTTTCGCAGAGTTACTGCGAGGCTCCCTCGGAAAGCCAATCGACTTACTGCTTGAGACCAACGGCGGCTATACCGATCCGACTGAGAAAATCTGCTCCCTGCTTCAGCAGGCGGCTCCAAACCTGCGGGTTATCGTTCCCAGACGAGCAAAAAGCAATGGCACGGTAATCGCCATGTGCGGTTCGACAATCATGATGGGTGTTGAATCGGAATTGGGCCCAATTGATCCGTTCTACAACGGGGTTCCTGTAGATTTCATTCTCAATGCGCCTCCGGGCTCGTTCAACCCGATTGAGTACCAGCTCGCCTCCACTACTCGCGGTCAAACAGAAAAACTTGCGCGCGAGCTTCTATCGCGAGGAATGATGTCGCATCTGGGGCCGGAAGATATAAATGAAACGATATCGAAAATGGCGACCAGGGGGCACTACCACTCCCACGGATCCGTCATAGATATGCGTGAAGCAGCCCTGCTCAAATTGAACGTTACAGAGCACGCAATGGACGACGCTCTTTGGCAGAAACTTTGGCTGCTCAGAACAATGTACCAATACGACTGCCTACAATCGGGCTACGCAAAAATCTTCGAAGCTCAAAAACTAAGCAGCGCCGTTAAGGTTGCCCCTCGTCCTGCACCCTAAGGCCCCAGTGAGCTCGTCATGAGCTCACTGGATCCCCTCATGTGCCCGGCACATCAGACCGTAACGCCCCCCATATCGCCGGCGTGAGCTCTGATGGGCGGCGATCGGCAAAGCAGTCATTCGGAGAGGGCAGCTTCCGACTCAAATCCGATACCGGCATGGGATGCGACTGTTACCACTGTGCGTGAGGCGCATCAATATTGTTGTGGCCAACACTGGGCATTAGTAACTGAATACATGCCTGCGACACGCTGTCTGCAATGGCATAAATTGGCTGCTATCTATCAATCCCTAAGCGTTAGACACGAATCACCCCCGTCTATTGCCTTCTGAAGCTTCTGCTTGAGCAACGGGAGTTCTGACGCGGTCAGCGCAAGCGGTCTCCCTGCCATGCCAAGAAACGCCGCCAGGGCAAGGTCTGAGTGCTTGACTAGTACCACCAAATGCTCGCCTCGCGGGCCATTGCTTCCGTTCCTCCAATTCTTAACTGTCCTCTCATTCGCGTTCGTCCACCGCATCAGTGTTTTTATCACCTCATGCGTTTCACCAAGCTCCATATGTAGAACTCTCTCTATTCCAGCCGCGTAATGCTCTTGAGCCAGAAAAGAACTGCCCATTTTCATGAACATTTTTCTCTCCCCGATCTTCTACCTTCTTTAGAGTCAAGGTCTACACGGACTTGGGTACTCGGACCATCTAAACTGCGTCGTAACACATCATAGTTTTTTCTGTGTAAAAATTCTCTGCATTCCGTACGGGGGATTGTTCGTTACAGCGCCATCATCATAATAAAAATCAAGAAAATACCCGTCATCGTGTAATCGAGCATGATTGTAAGCAATATGCTTATAGTCGGCATCGGACTTCAGAGTTTTTATTATATCGAGTTTTTTATCGTTTGGCATTTTTGAGCCAAAAGTTATACTACGAACTTTACTCTTTATAATTTTAAAGAGATGCACCCCGCCATTAACACTGTCTGCTTTTGCTAAGGGCAAAATAGCACGATATTCTTGTTCATAACTCCACTCTACGGACTTCCTTAACAAGATTGAATCAAAATTATCGTCTTCAATATCTTCAAATGTTAAGATTTCACGCTCATCTCTATATTCCACCAGTTTCATGTCTATACCTTCGACAAAACCCGCTTCAAATTCAATTACAAGGCCTTTGTGCGAATCACCATAGTGTGACCACATGAGTAAATTTGTACGCGGATCACTTTTGTCGGGCATGGAAACTGTTAAAAACTGATTTATTTTGTCGTTTGATGACACGCTTAAAACTCCATATTCAGCAATCTTACTATCAAACACCTTTCTCATCTGGTCTACCTGATAATGTCTTTCACTTGAGTACTCATAATCAGACTCGTCAAAAGACAAGCTTTCACATTTTCCTTCCGAAATGTCTTGCAGTAATTCAAAATACTTGCTTGCGATAGGGGTTATTGTTGGGTTCAACTCAAATGGGTCATTAAGATCCGTTACGGGTGTGAATCGAATCATGCCACCCGTCAATATATCTAATCGATCAGAACTGACAAATTTGTAGAAGAACATTGGCTGCTTCATGGAATGCTAAACTCCCCGAGAGTTAATCTTTATTTCAATTACAAAAGAAAATTCAATTAAATATAACTACATTAATGCTTTGGGCATTACCCTTCATCGTTAGGCATCCGTCCCACGCCAGCTGGCAAACGCTCCCTCTCGCATCTTCTTCAAGTCGCCGTTATTAGATGAAGGTATCCCCCCGCGAGAGAACGCTTGGGCACCGGCTATTCTTGTCAAAGTTGGATCGGCTCTGCCTGCGCGCCAGGCTTCGGTTTCCGCAGTCAGCTCTAAGAACGGACGCCTGTTTTATGCGATCCAACGCGATTTTATGCGAATCAATGCGATTGGGCATTCTTTAATTGGCGATTTAAGTGTAGTCGCATAAAGTTGCGTAGGATTTGACGGCAAGATGTGTGTTGTGGGCCCACAAGCTTCGCTTGTTCCCCCAGCATCTCCCTTGTTCGCCGCGGGCTCAATAGGCAGTCTTGCTCCGCGAGGCTTACCGCCGCTGCCGCGACTCAGGAGCATCGGCGGAACCTTAAGATGCGTTGAACGCTAGCTGTGCTCGTTCGCGCCGGGGGAGCACGAGCCATATTTTCTAGCAAAATCAGGTTCGCCATGCGTTTACAGGAGTACCGAATTTCTTCAAAATACTTTGATATCTGTGAAGCGACGAACAAGAAAGTATGTCAGTGGGCAAGCCCTAAATTAAGGATGATCAATTGGAAAAGATTATTGCTACGGAAGTTCCGCCTCATGGTCTAGATAATGAGATACTTACATATCTGACTGCCAACTCAAATGAATTAAAGTTGGATGATGCGGTAGTTTATTACGGCTTCCCTGTCTTCAAGGACTATGAGCACGAAACGATAAAGTCAAAGATATTGATCTTATCGAGAGTGCACGGGCTGGTATTGCTTCAGACGTCCGTAAAATCAAACTTAGAGGTTGATGACGAGAATCTCAGTCAAGTTTTTAGTTTCATAGATTCCGCAATCCGTAAAAGCAAACTACTAAGAAAAAATAAAAAAGAATTACACGTTCAATTTGAAAGTGCTATTTTTTGCACCGAACAATTGGACGGCGATGATCTAGAAAATGAAACGATAACCTCTATTAATGGGATTCAAACATATCTGGATGAGTTTTCCCATGACGAGTCGCCACTTGGTGATGAAATCTTTGACGAGGCTAGAGCTATTATTGAGGGTTCTAAAGCTCTCTCAAAACCTTCCCGACGAATCAAAATCTCAGATGATCCCTCCACAAAACTTAATATTCTCATTGAATTAGAGAAAGAAGTATCTAACTTCGATATCGACCAGAGAAAAATAGCTATTAGTTTGATCAATGGTCCTCAACGAATTCGAGGTTTAGCTGGCTCAGGAAAAACAGTCGTCTTGGCAATGAAGGCTGCACACATTCATTTGCAGCATCCTGATAAAAAAATACTTTTTACATTTTATACGAAAAGCTTGTATGAGTTGATAAAAGAGTCCGTTTCTAGATTCTATAGACACTTCGCTGGAGATGAGCCTAACTGGGAAAAAATAGACATTCTACATGCTTGGGGAGGGCGAAAAATTGATGGCGTCTACTACAATGCGTGCATTGAAAACTCTTTGTCCCCAATCGCATTTCAGGTGGCAAAGAGCAACAACGCTAACGACCCCTTCAGCTTCATTTGCGCAAAGCTTGAAGAGCGAACGTTGAAACAAAAGTATGATTACATTCTGATTGATGAAGCACAGGATCTCCCCAACGATTTTTTCAAAGTGTGTTACCAGCTTGCGAAGGGGGAGCTTGGAAGTGATAAAAATATTGTCTGGGCCTATGACGACTTACAGTCAATATTTAACGTATATCAACGTACACCCGAAGAACTTTTTGGTAGTGATAGTGACAGAAATCCAAAAGTCGATCTTCGCAAATTCAAAGCGAATTTGAGTTATGGTCAGAGCAATGACCTAGTGCTCTATAAGTGCTATCGAAATCCTTTAGAAGTGCTCGTGACCGCTCACGCGGTAGGTTTTGGTCTTTATGCCGATAAGCCCGTGCAAATGCTTGAGAATCAAGAGCATTGGGAAGACGTCGGGTATACTGTTGAATCAGGGGAGTTAGTCGCTGGTACTCAAGCTAAAATTACCCGCAGCCGCGAAAATAGTCCGCTTTCAATTTACCAGCAACAAAGCAAGAGTGATCTAGTTAAGTTGTATGGTGCAGCATCAATTGACGAAGAATGCTCTTGGATTACAGACGGAATTTCTGCTGCGTTGGCCGAGGGATTGAAACCTCACGATATCCTTGTTATTTCGCTAGATGATTTGAACGCGAGGACATATTTTTCAAAAATTTCCCGCACACTAGCGCAGCATGGAATAAGATCTAATAATCTTCTGACTTCAATTTCGGCGGCGCCTCCATTTACTCTAGACGACATGGTGACCTTATCCACGGTGCATAGAGCAAAGGGTAATGAGGCATCACTTGTTTTCGCAGCCGGTATTGATGCGATATACCAATACAAAAATCACAGAAGTGGAAGAAATAAATTATTCACCGCATTTACCAGAACCAAAGCATGGTTGCGAGTTAGCGGTTGGGGTGATAAAGCTAACTATTTCTTCCGTGAAATTGAGGAAAGTTTATTAAATGCTCCAAGCCTGATATTTGAGGTCCCAAACATTGAAGAAATTGAAACAATCCAGCGCGATCTAGACAGTAAAAGCTCGGAAATATACAAGCTGCACCAAATGGTAGGTGAACTTCGCGATCAGGGCTTCTCTGAGGAGGAAATTCAGTTAGAGTTGAACCTGGCGTTTGGGAAGGGAGAATAATGAGCGCAATCTTCGATAGGAGTGTCAGGAAAACTGTAGATTTTGCGTATGAGACGGGTATCGCGTTGCAGTGCGGTCCGATAAGCTCATTGAAGGCTTCGTCAGATTTTAAAAAAGCCGCAAGACAATCCAATAGTTATAGCCAAGTCTATGATGTTGGTGCGAAAAACCAAGATTTTAATCTGATGCTCAAGGACCATTCATTTTTCCAGTTTACAGAAACTGTCGAACGGAAAGATGTCCGTTTGGCTTACTACCCAAATCCCTATTCTTTTATTGAATATCAGGATGATCGGCAAACCGCAGATAGCATGCTAGCTAGCGGTGATATAACGTTACAAGAATTTGAGCAGTTAATCAGTGAAGGGAATTTAACGTTCGATATTCCAATTATAAGATATGATCTTTCAACAGAGCAGTATTGCTCAAAGTACCACCCGGCCGCACATTTTCATATTGGATTTAGAGCTGAGAACAGGTGGCCTGTTAACAGAGTTCTTTCTCCGTTCGCATTTTTCATGAAAGTCCTTTTCTTGTACCACCCTATAATCTGGCAGGAAAAAGGCGGATACGAAAAAGAAGGGGAACTGGAAAATAGCTTTGAGGAAGCATACATACGAGAACTTTCATTGTGCTCTTTGCTGGAAGACGACAATTTTCAGGAGACTGAAGGCCGCCGATTACATTTCCGGTAGTGAGTCTTCCCACGTAGTACCTATGAGGTGCTCCGTGGGAAATAGTGGATCGAACATAGTTTAGCAGAAGATAAATTCTGACCTCAAAGTTTTCGGCAGTATGCCCGAGTAGCATTGCGCTACGAGCACCAGATCAACCACCGCTTGGCTGTAATCGACTATCACTGATACGTCCGATTCGCCGAGCCTCAAGCAGCCCTCCTCGGAGAGAGCGTTTCGCATATTTTCCGTTTACTATCGCATGAGCCCCTTCCTCACTCAAAATTGTGGATAGTTTACGAATACTTCTAAAGCGAGAGTAAGTAGCCTCAATTCCCCCGTTAGCTACTATTACTCCGGTTATCAGAGCTGGCATTCCATTTCTGTAAAATTTCGTTTTATCTTTCCGTATGCTCAATCCATAACGCCTACAGGTGCTTTCTATCTCTTCATGAAACGATGCGGGTATTTTTAAACCTGAGAAAGTCAAGTCATCTACAAATGTCGAAAATCTTAAGCCATTTTTAATGGCCAAGGAGTCCAGACGATCAAACATGACTTTGCATGACCACATGGACAAAAGTGAGCTTACTGGGCTCCCAACTGCTAATGCACCTTTATAAGTAAGAAGGTTGCTCAAAATACCTGCGACGTCGGGGGAGCAAAGCATAGCGTCTTTGAAGAAATAGTATACAAATTCTCTCTTTACCGAGCGAAAAAAATCTTGTACATCCATCGTTAAAAATTCCCAGGACTCAACATGCGCTAACGCATTCGTTACGTAAGACCTCGCAACGATCGAGCCATGAGCATAACCAGGGGTCTGAATCCCGGACAGAAGAGTATGTACCCGGGAATGAACCTTTTTAAGAAAAAAGTTGGGGACACTAGCTTGTCTAGCTTTTTTCCTTTTTCCCGTCAACTCGTTAAATTCTTCTTCTATCTCGACTAAGTGATAATTTCGGTCGTTATCGCACAGGCTTTTTATGTTCGCCAAGGATACTCTAAGAATTGCACTTAGTTTTTTCTTGGAAGTAAGCTTATAAAGGGCGCACTGGTTTAAGTGGAATCTTTTTTTATGCAGAGACCTTCTTCTTCTTTGACTCATTTCTTTTAAGATTCCATTCCAGTATCGTTAAAATCGAGGAAGCAAACCCAAGTCTAACCTTTTCAGTGACTTTTTTATCATCGACGTGCTCAGAGAAGAATATTATTGATGACAGAGGAATCTCGAAATACTCGCTGTATTTCATGAGGATTTCTATCGATGGCTGTTTTTTGCCAGCCTCTATCTCAGAGAGATAAGAGTTGGATAGCCCTAACTCAGCTGACAGCTGTGATTGTGTTAGCGTGTTGTATTTTCTTATCAAGGATAGTGCTGTGGAAAGCATAATAGCCACCTATATGTAAGTGGATTAAAAGGGGGGTATGCTAAATTAACCTCAGCCACCATTGCCAAAATATTTGTCGTATAGGCGTAGGCCAATATCAACCAGCCGTACTACAAACATTCCGACATCCAGCAGCGACACTGGTTTTTTACGTTTAGCCAAGCGTTGTTCCGCGGTCTTTTTCTCACTTTGCATTTGAAGCTCCTTAATTAGGTTGTCAGACCTTGAAAAAATTCCAAAATCCGTCTCGACACAACCAAAGGATCAAAGTGATTGATGTTTGAACAACGCCTTTCCCCCCCCCTAAGAGCCACTGTGCGTCGCGTCTCGACGACGCACAGCCCTGGCAGCTACCCGGGATACCCACGAGGGGCCGGATGCGTGCAGGCATGGGGTTAGAGGTTGATACCTCCACGGTAGACTCACGTCCACCAAATACACTCAAGATGTTTCACCAACCGCAGGCGGATCTTAGCGAAAGATTTCGCTGGTGGCAATTATTTTTCGCTGACAGCGAAAAATAATGATTTGATCATAGGGTTCGGATGCTGCTTTTGCTATGCCATCGGTTCGAAAAGGTAAGCCAGTTGCGCTCAGCAATCTGCAGGTGCTTTGCCATCATTCTCGTTTTGTGCTGATCCTCTAGTGGCACACGCCTATGATCGGGGGGGGGGGTACGAAGCATCTGCCGCATCTATCTGTGATGTTCTCTCAATGTGGGCAAATCGCTTCGGATTGTCTGGATCACTGAGTCGCCCCTAGTTTCGTAGGCATCACCGAATGACCCCTTTTGGCCGTCTGCTGCCTGTCGCCATGGGCACTTTTGGCGGATTCCTGCCTATTCTCTACAGAGGGATTGATCGGCAACGTTCAAACTCAGTAGGCTACCGTTCCGTATGCGGCTCTGAATTACTTACAGACCGACAATGTGCTCACATCTAAAAAATCCCGAATTCGATTCCACCGAGCGCCATAACTAGCTGATTTATTTATAGTTACTAGTTGGGGTACGCCAAATTTTCCACCGAACTCCAGATCCGCAGAAAACCTAGCCCCGCTGACCGCTACCGTTCGTCTGGTGCCGGCACCATATCTCGAAGCCCCGCAATGCGGGGCTTTGTGGTTTCTGGGGTTTGGAAAACGCGAGAAACTCTGGGCGTCGTTTCTTGAAAATGCCCACTAAACGTCTACGCTCAGAACACTACCCTGCTTTTTTTCGCATCCCCCACTTCTTCTTGCCGCGCTCCGCTGTCAATTCACGGCCAATTTTCATAGCCGCATCCAATAGATCCGCTGCCTCACCAAAACTGTCCGGGTCTGCTGTGCCGCTGAAAAGCACACCACCAGCTGTAACATCCAACCTCACGCTGTCCGCCAACTGATAAAACCGAACAATCTGCTTAGCCTCGTCAGTGGATAGCCCACCGAGCCGAGCGACGTTGGCCTGATATACGCGGTTGTAGTGCTCGTGAATGTTGACCGAGTATTTTTGAAACCTCGGTTCGAAGATCTCTGCAATCGAGGCCCCTTCAGGCGGAGAAAGATCCGCTTGGGCAGCTCTTAACCCCTCTACATAGCCTCTCAGCTCTACCAACTCAACCAGCGCCAAAACCTCAGCTATCAAAGCCGCACGAACGCTCTCACGCTCCCTCGCAGCTTGACGATGCCATATCCAGAACGGGCCACCCGCAGCGGAAAAGGCCGTAATCAATGCGACGGAAACTGTCGTCCAATCAATCCCTGAATTCATTATTTACCCTTCTTCTTATTAGATTGAACGGCCTTCCTCTGCACCAATGCCTCCGACCTCTACGTTTATTCCAAATTATGAACTGGCAATAATTATGACTCAGCCATAAAAACAATAATTTCAGTAGCAACCTATTCAGCCCAATGAAGGATTCTGCCACCCATCCCATCAACGTTCCCAATGACTCCCCCCGCCCCACCACGCTTCGCTGCCAATTCAGCGATCGGGCCTGAGAACCCGGCAAGATGCAGGCGCACCAAGCGCCCCTAGACCCGTATGCCTGGGCGTCGCATTACTTGCAGGAGATGAGCAAGGCGGTGATTGATGATGTGGTGAAGGTGTTGGAGTCAACCGGCACTACCAGGCAGTAGCCCCACCCTCTGCTACCCTGCTCCAAGCATCTCAACGTCCAAGACATCATGGCCGAGACAATCCCCATGACGAATGCCCCGCCCGCCATCAAGCTCAGCACGCTTCGCCAGATCGCGCCCTACCTGAGCATGCGCGGGGTATCGCCGTTGGAGTTCTTTCGGCGTTTTGGCATTTCCCCGCATGTGTTTCAAAACCCTGAAGCCTGGGTGCCGCGTGCGGCGTGCTTTCATATCGCCAATGAAATGGCTGCCATCGCCCAGGACCCTTTCGGTGGAGCGATGATTGGGCATTTGACCGATGTGCGCTCAACCGGCCTGTGGGGCGAGTTGATTCTGGGTTCCACCAGTTTGGCTCAAGCCTGTGCAGCAGCGGCGGTGCATACGGATTTGTTGCACCAGGGCAGCGAAGTCAAGATTGTCACCGAAGGCCGTACGACAAAGTTGATCCAACACTTTACCGGGCATCATGGCGCAGACCCCAAGCAGGTGATTTTCGGCACGCTGGCCGTACTCAGGAAAGTGCCGCTCATGTCGGGTGCGCCTGGCGCCATACGCGTGCATTTGAAGAACCCGCGAGAGCGAGGCGACGAGGCGCTTGAGGAGTATCTGGGCCCGAACCTGGTCATGAACGCCGACTACAACATGATCGAGTTTGATCGAGAGCTGCTTGAGATCCCCCTGCGGCCTGTCCGGGATGTCGCCTGGAAAACCACCCAAGCCTTGAACTCGACCTCGGCAGCGGCCGACGTGCTTGCCCAGCAGATTGCCGATCAGGAACTCTCCAAGCTGGTCATTATTTCCAGAAAGATCGGGCTGTCTGTGCGAACGCTGCAGCGACGCCTGGAACATTGCGGCATCGACTTCGACGCACTGCGTGACGAGACACGTCGCAGTGAAGCCCTTCAGTTGATTGCCAGCGGCCGGTACAGCGCGACTGAAATTGCCTACATGGTCGGCTACAGCGATCCCGCGCACTTTACCCGTGCCTTCAAGCGCTGGACAGGCAGCCCACCGTCGCGCTATCGCGCCCTCTTGAAACAAGATCGTTAACCCCCTCGCTTAACCCTTCCGGCCACGCTCAGCGGAGGCCTTCGCGTACGAGCTCGCTGAGCTTTTGGCACCAAATGGCAAGTTCGCGCCAGGGCGTTCTTATACAGTCAAAAAATCAACGCCAACTTATAAAACCCCGAGGTTTCAATGTCTCAATCACCCACGGCCTGCCTCTTCGCCCTGGCGCTGGCTGCTTTTGGAAGTGCGCACGCTCAGTCATCCCCGGAGGCGGCGATACCGGTGGGTGTGGATAATTTTGCGCGTGCCGAGTCCGATCTCTACTTGGGCAAAATGGTTGCCACCGGCAGCTTGGGCCGATTTGTTCATAGTCGCGAAGCCGTGCCCATCGACGCCCAGAATGTGGTGCGGATGAATCGGGACACGCTCTATTCATCAGCAGTATTCGACCTCGATGCCGGCCCCGTCACGATCGCCTTGCCTGAGGCCGAGGGGCGGTTCATGTCGATGGCCGCGATCAATGAAGACCACTACGTGCCCATCGTCACCTACGGCGCCGGTCGCCGGACGCTGACGAAAGAGGCGGTGGGCACGCGTTATGTGTTTGTCGCTGTGCGCACCTTCTTCGACCCCACGGATCGTCATGACCTGGAAAAGGTGCATGGGCTGCAGGACGCAATTACGGTCGAACAAGCCAAGGTTGGGGAGTTCGTCGTACCGAAGTGGGACCCGGCCAGCCAGGCAAAAGTGCGCGAAGCCCTCGAAGTGCTGGGCTCGACGATCCCCGATTACAACCAGTCGTTTGGTCCCAAGGGCAAGGTCAATCCGATTCATCACCTGATCGGCACGGCCACAGGATGGGGCGGCAACCCGGCCAAGGACGCCATCTACCTCGGCGGCGTGATGCCTGCGAACGACGGCAAGACCGTTTACCGACTCAAGGTCGGCGATGTTCCGGTGAAAAGCTTCTGGTCTGTCAGCGTTTACAACGCAGACGGCTACTTCCAGCAAAACCCGTATGACGCTTATTCGCTGAACAATTTAACCGCTCAGAAAAGTGCTGACGGCTCGATTGTCATCCAGTTCGGCGGCTGTGACGGAAAGATCGCCAATTGCCTGCCGACTACGCCCGGTTGGAACTACACGGTTCGGCTGTATCAGCCGAGTGACGAGATCTTGAGTGGCCAATGGCGTTTTCCTACGCCGCAGCCTGTCGCTCTCTAATTCAGGAAAGAATCGATGACAACGCTCGGTGGTTCAAACGTGTTCAAGCATCCGACGACACTCATTACAGGTATCACTCTCGCCGTGGCGATGGCGTTACCAGCGTACGCAGACGACTCAAACAGCGAGCCGTCCGTGACGGTTGGTGGGGGACTGGCGGTCGGCCCGTTGTACGAAGGTTCGTCGCACTACGCGGCGTTTGCGTCACTGAAACTCAAGGCCGTGTTGCCGACTGAAAACTGGGGCAAGTTCACTGCGGCCTTCCCGGATGGGCTGCGCTGGGACTTGCCGGGGCTATCGCCCTTCGGCGTAGCCCTGCTGTTGGGATACGACCAGGGGCGCAAAGAAAGAATCCACACCCTGGGCGGCCGTGACGACTACCTCAAGGGCATGGGCAACCTGGACAGCACGGCCCTGATCGGCGCAGAAGCCTACTGGATCCTGCCCGCCGGGCGTCTGTTCGTTCGCGGCCTGCAAGCCAGCGAAAGTCGCAACTACGGCGGCGAAAACCTCGGCCGTACCAAATACCTGGAAGCCGGCTTCGCCACCGCCTACGCACTGTCTTCGACGTTAACCCTGGACTCGACGCTGTACGGCACCTGGAGCAATGAGAACGACATGATGGCCCGCTATGGCGTCACGGCCCAACAAGCCGCGCGCACCCAGTTCGTTGAATACCACCCCGGCGGCGGCATGCGTGACGTGACCTTGAAGCTCGGTCTCACCTGGCAATGGCAGCCACAGTTGGCGCTGGAAGGCGGCCTCAAGACCTACGTCCTGGTCTCAGACGCACGCAACAGCCCATTGACGGGTGAAAAGGTGGGCGCAGGCGCCTATCTGAATGCCTTGTACCGATTCTGACCATGGAACAATCGATGAACACACATCACATGCTGCTGGGGCTGACAGGCCTGATCGGCGCGGGGCTGGCGTTTGCCGACGAGCCCGTCACCCAGATCACAGACCCGCATTTCAAGCTTGCCCCTGGCTATCTTGACGCGAAGGATCTGCCATTGCGCCTGGCCTTGCTTGGCGCGCCACCCAAACCGGACTCCGCAGCCCTTGCGCGGGATGAAGAAGCGCGGCGCGCTGCATTGTCGCTACGCGGCACAGCCCGGGAAAAACTCGCGGCGGCGGACGCGGAGCTGGCCTTCCCAGGCCCGGCGCAAGCCTTCTCCTGTGCGATGGGTACACCGATCACCGAGAAAAACACGCCACATCTTTATACCTTGATGCAGCGCACCCTGACGGATGCCGGCGGCTCCACCTACGCCGGGAAGAACGCCTACAACCGCACCCGACCTTTCGTGGCGCATAACGAAGGCACCTGCCGCAAGGATATGGAACCCCTGCTGCGCACGGATGGCTCCTGGCCGTCCGGCCACTCTGCTGCCGGTTGGGCCTGGGGACTGCTGCTGGCCGAGATTCAGCCGGCGCGCGCCACCGAGTTGATGACCCGTGGATTGTCCTTCGGCCAGAGCCGCGTCATCTGCGACGCACATTGGCAAAGCGACGTGGATGCCGGTCGCATCATGGGCGCGGCGACGGTGGCGAGCTTGCATGCCAATCCAGCGTTCCTGGCGGATTTGGCGGCTGCGAAGGAGGAGGTCAAGGCGGCTCAAAAAGCCGGTCTGAAACCTACGCAAGACTGTGGGGCGGAAAGCGTGGCGCTCTCGCTGACCCAGCACTGATCGGAGAAACACCATGATGCACTTACGACGCCTGACGCTGGTGTTGGGCGCCTTTGCGGCAATGCCCACCTTGGCCACGGCCGCCGACGGCGAGGGTTGGACCTTCAACGGCGGACCTTACCTGTGGGGCGCCGGTATCCGTGGGCACGTGGGCCATCGCAGCACCGGCACCCAATTTATCAAGTCCGACTTCTCCGACATCGCACGCACGGTGGATATGTCGGTGATGCTGATGGGCGAGGCGCGTCGTGGTCCCTACAGCGTGCTCGCCGACCTGATGTACATCGACACAGACACCCGCAGCCGCCTGCCTGGAGGCATCCTTGCCAACAAGCTTGAGGTAGAAAGCAAGACCGCTTCCGGGTTCCTGGGAGGCGGCTATACCGTGTGGGGGGATGCAGACCGGCGGTTGGATGTGGCCGGCGGGATGCGCGTCTGGTACAGCAGCACCACCCTCACCTTGCATGGTGGGCCCGTTGGCGGGCGATCCGGCTCCGACAGCGCCACCTGGGCCGACGCCATGGCCGGGCTGCGCGGGCACTACGCGTTGAATGAGCGGTTCTGGTTGTCATCCTGGGGCATGGCGGGCGCCGGGCAGTCCAAGCAAGACTGGGACCTGGCGGCGCTGGCGGGCTGGGAATTCTGGCCCGGTTTCTCGGCAGTCGCCGGCTACCGGGCGATGGGCGTGAATTATCGTCACGATGGTTTCGTCTACGACATCGTCCAGAAAGGGCCGTTGCTGGGGATCAGTGGGCGGTTCTGAGACGCGCCTTTCTGCGCAGATGGACCATTTGTGCTGTCAAGCCGATCACTAGCGCCACCGCGATACCCGCCTGTGCGCCAAGCAACACGGGCGATTGCAGGTCTGTCACGAAGGGGTGGCCATCGGGAACGCGACGCAACGTTTCGGAAACGGTGGGCACCATCAGAAAGAACGCGGTCAGGCTCAAAAAGATCGTTTCCAAGTAGACACGCGCCCGCCCCAACCAGGCCAAGTGCCCTACCCCGTAACCTGCCAACAGCAGCGCAAGGGTAATCACACCGATGATGTTGCTGACGGGTTGATGCGCCACCAGGAACACGGTGAAGCCGCCGATCAACATCGACACAAAATAGAACACTCCCGGCACTGACCGAGGCACGATGCGTCCGTGCTTGATAAACATGTAGGCGGCCAGTGGAATGGCCGGCAGGCTGCCGAGGGTGTGAAGCCAGCCAAGGGCGGAGATTCCGAACATTTCAGTGTTCCCATGTAATTGGATGACGTGCATAAACGGCCAACGTTGCAAACGTTCATCTCGATGACGCCGGCACGCTATGATCTCGGGGATCAGCTTAGTGACGGCGGGATTGGACCGATATGATGAATCCCTTGGAAAACTTGATCATTCATCCGGAAATGCAACTGGAAGGGCTGGCCAAGGGCGATTTGCTGTCCCAGGTGCTGGCGCAGATCCGTCTGACGGGCGACCGCGTTTATGCCTGCACGCTTGCGGACGCGCAGACCCTCGACCTTGATGAAAAGAGCGCGCATATCTGCGTGCTTCAGCAAGGCAAACTGCAGTTGGACGTGGCCGATCAACCGGCACAGACCTTGAACCCAGGCGATGTCATCCTGCTGCCCCACGGTCCTGCGGGCCTCGTCATGACGGCGGTGGATGGCGCCGCCAGCGTGGTCATCTGCCGCTTCTGGTTCGACGCGAGCAGTTTCCAGGCCATGCTGTTTGCCCTGCCGCGACTGATTCATATCCCGCACGCTGAAGCTGCCGCCTGGGCGGAAGGCATTCTGCATTTCATGCTGCTTGAAGCCCATGACACCCAACCGGGTGGCGCGTTGATGATTTCGCGCCTGATCGATCTTGTGGTGATTCGTATCCTGCGCACCTGGGTGCAGCAGGGTGTTGCTTCTGGATGGCTGGGTGGGCTGTCGGATGCACGTATCGCCCGAGCGCTGAAGGCCCTTCACGAAACGCCGGGCACGCAGTGGCGTATCGACGCGCTGGCGGAGATTGCGGGCATGTCACGCTCGAACTTCTGTGAACGCTTCACTACGCTGGTCGGGCGCTCGCCGCTGCGTTATCAAAATGAATGGCGCCTGACCCTGGCGAAAACCATGTTGTCCAGACAGGACGGTCGCATCGGCGAAATCGGCTTTGCAATTGGCTATGAATCCGAGGCGGCGTTCAGCCGAGCTTACAAAGCCTTTTTTGGTCGCTCGCCACGAGAGGACAACGCCCGGCCGGGTTAGGCCGGGACGTGTGTATCAATGACCCGCGCTTTGCCCACCGTCGACATGAAGAATCTCGCCGGTGACAAACCCAGCGCGTTCCAGGTAGACGATCGCCTGGGCGATGTCACTCACCTCACCCATGTGCCCGACCGGGTGCAATTGCCCCAGCGCCGCGTGGGTTTCTGCGCCGTGCATCGGCGTCTTGATGATCCCTGGGCTCACCGCGTTCACCCGGATGCCACGCTTGGCGTACTCGATCGCCAGGGACTTGGTCGCTGAATTCAGGCCGCCTTTGGTGAGGTTCGCGAGCACCGACGGCACGCCGTCTATCGCGTGGTCCGCCAGGCTGGTGGTGACGTTGACGATATGGCCGGCGTGGTTCTTTTCCATCTCGGCAATGGCGAGTTGGGTGATGTAGAAGAAGCCGTTGAGGTTCACCGCGAGCACATTGGCGTAGTCCTCCTGGGTGTAGGCCGTGAACGGCTTGGCGATGAAGATACCGGCGTTGTTGATCAGGCTATCGATGCGCCCGAAGGTGGCCAGGGTTTCGCGAATGACGCGCTGGGCGGTGGCCGGGTCGGCGATGTCGCCGGCGACGGTGAGGATGTCCGGGTCAGTGGAAGGCTGGATCGAGCGCGACGTGGCGACTACGCGGTAGTTGAGGGCGCGGTAAGCCTGGACCACGGCGGCGCCGATACCTTGGGACGCGCCGGTGATGATGACAACTTTTTTCATGAGGGTTCTCCAGTAGGGATTCAGGCTTGGGATTTGCGGTATTCGGTGGTGGTGATGCCGGCGTAGCCCCAGTTATCGGTATCGACTTCTTCGATGACGATGTGGGTCAGGTCCGGGCGTTTGTGCAGGACGCGTTCGAGGGTTTCGGTGAACTCGGCGATGACCTGGGCTTTTTGCTCCGGGGTAACGCCGTCACGGGTGATGCGCAGGCTGACAAAGGGCATGGCGATAACTCCAGTGGCCGGCCATCGGGGTGATGGGCGGGCAGTGGGGCCAATTTAGGCGTGCGTCGCAGAGTGATAAAGGTGGGGCCGGGTACTTCATTCGTACTGCGGTGTAACAAGACGCGGTGGAATGCCAGGCATAAAAAAACCCCGAACCAGTCGGGGTTTTTTATCGCCTGGATATCAGGCGCGACGCCGGATCAATTAGAAAACGTTGATCGGGTAGTCGGCGAACAGACGGATTTCGTTACCGCCTACGTTGTACTGGTCAGCGTTGTTGGAGACGCGCAACCAAGAGGCACGAGCACGCAGGCTCAGGTCTTTGGCTGGACCGCTCTGAACCACATATTTGAACTGGTTCCAGATTTCACGCTCGGTGCCATCGCCACGGTTGGTACCGTCGTCGATGTTGGTACCGCGAACGTAGGCAACGTTGTAGGTCAGGCCTGGTACGCCGAAGGTGGCGAAATCGATGCCGTAGCCCAGTTGCCAAGAACGCTCGTCCTTGCCGTTGAAGTCGGACCAGTAGGAGTTGGCCAGCAAGATGGTGTTACCGCCATCGCCGATACCGCCGGCATTGCGATAGCCGCCGTACAGGTAGCCGGTGTCGCCGGTGCTGCGCTGGTGAGCGACGGTGAAGCTGTGCGGGCCAACAGCCCACGTGGCGCCCAGGCTCCAGATTTTGTTGTCACGCGCGTTTTCGTCTTTCTGGTTTTCCAGCGCGAAGCTCTTGTCCAGCTTGGTTTTGTAGCCGTTGAAGTCAAAAGTCAGCGACTGCTTCTCTGGCAGGGCTAGCACGTAGTTGACGTTGACGTATTGCTTCTTCAGCACGTCCTGCATGTCGGAGGCGTACAGCGCAGCCGACAGGCTCTCGGTGAATTTGTAGCTACCACCGATGTAGTCGATGCTTTTCAGGCGACCGCTGTCGGTGCCTTCCATGCTCTTACGGGCTTCTTTGGTGAAGTGACCCGCGTCCAGTTGCAGACCGGCGATCTCTTTGGAAACGATCGAGGTACCGGTGTAGGTTTCCGACAACAGGCGGGAGTTGTCGTACTGCAACACAGGCACGGCCGGGAACTGATCACCGTACTTGAGCACGGTGTTGGAAACGCGGAACTTCACGGCAGCGCCGCCCTTGGCCAGGTCGTGTGGTGCTGAGCCAGGGTTGTTCGAGCCGTCAGGGTTGGTGGTGCCATTGCCCTGTTTGAAGAAGTCGATACCGCCAGCGCCGGCACGGCCTTTACCGCCGTCCAGACGAATAGCGTATTGGCCGATCACGTCCACGCCCACACCGACGGTGCCTTGGGTGAAACCGGATTCGAGCTTACCGATGAAGCCTTGGCCCCATTCGGCTTTATCTTGCTTGCCGTTTTTGTAGTCACGGCTGATGTAGGCGTTACGTGCGGCGATGTTCAGGTGGCTGTCTTCGATAAAACCCTTGGACTGGTCCTGGTCGTTTGCCATTGCTGTCGATGCGCTCAAAATCCCCAGAGCGATCAGACTCATCCGTTGCTTCAACATTTTTTTGTATTCCTTATTTCTGGTTGAGTACGCGCTATGACACCAGGCTCCGTAATGCTTTTTCTGGTGTCGACTGATTCCGGAAAAAAGAAGGCCCGCGGACGACTTAACAGGCCGCGGGCCTTCTTTATTGGATGAGTCATGGCGGTTAGCCACAGGCGTTGGGCGCAATCCTAGTCGCGCCCGGAACTATGTGTCAATTTCGCGAATCGTCTGTATTTAGGCGAAATAATTCTAAGGAAGCGCCTACAGCGGTCCTGTAAGCGACAAAAAACCGCATTCAAAACGGCAAAAAACACATTCCGTAACACATTTCAAAGCCGATACTTTTGGTAATAGATAACGCGCGCAAATGCAAAGCATTACCATTAACGCGCAATTTCCTCCCAAACAATTCGGATACATTTCTCCATGCCTGCCCCTCGCCTGACGCCCATCACCCTTGGGCTTTCTGTTCTGCTGTCTGCCGGTTTTGCCTGTGCGGCCACGACTTTGCCCGAAACGTCGATCAGCGCCGAAGCTGACGAAGACGATCCGCGCGTCAAGGAAACCAGCACCGCCACTCGCACCGCCACACCCGTGCGTTATGTGCCCCAGGCCATCGACTCGGTAAAGACCGAAAGCCTGCGGTCCTATGGCACCAATGACCTGGGCCAGGCGTTGAGCGGCATCCCTAACGTCAGCAGCGGCGCCGACACGCGCTTCGATAGCTTGCGCATCCGCGGTTTCGACGCGAGCAACGACTTCTATCTGGATGGCATTCGCGACGACAGCCAATATGTGCGCGACCTGCACAACATCGAGCGCATCGAAGTGCTCAAGGGGCCAGCAGCCGTGCTTTACGGGCGAGGCGGTCAGGGAGGGATCGTCAACCGCGTGAGCAAGCTGCCGATGGCCGGGCATAAATCGAGTATCGAAGCTCAGGGCGGCAGTAACGACTTGCGCAGTCTGTACGCCGACCTCAGCACCGACCCCACCGATAACATCAGCCTGCGCCTGAACATGGGCAACCAGGACAACAACAGCTTCCGCGACGGCGTCAGCGGCAATCGCCAGTTGTTCGCACCGTCCATGAGCTGGCAGCTCACGCCGGACCTGAACTGGCTGGTGCAATACGAATACAGCCGCTACAACCGCACGCCCGACCGTGGCATTCCCGGCGTCAACGGTCGTCCGGCGGACGTAAGCCGCAGTACCACTTACTTTGATAACCGCGACTACATCGACGACAAATCCCAGTCGCTGCGCTCCAAGCTGGCCTATGAACTCAACGACAACTGGCAATTGCGCCAGACGCTCGGTGTGTTCAAGCTCGACAGTGATTTCGACAATACCTACCAAACCGCCTACGTGCCGGCGAACAACAGCGTCACGCGCCAGCGCTGGCAGCAAGACCTCACCACCCTCAATATCTTCAACAACGTCGAGCTCGAAGGTGGCTTCAGCACCTACGGCCTGGAACACCGCCTGCTGACCGGCCTCGAACTGGGCAGCCAGCGCCGCGATCCGAAGCTGTACACCGCCACTGCCGTCAGCCGAGGCGGCCAGGCCGTGCCGAGCCTGGACCTCAACCAGCCCAACCGCAACCTCAGCCACACCGGGCGCATGAGCGTGTCGAGCAACAACCACACCGAAGTCGAAAGCCGCGCACTTTACGTACAGGACCAACTGCGCCTGAATGATCAGTGGCAAGTCCTGGCTGGCCTGCGCTATGACCGCTTCGAAGTCGACACCAAGAACAAGTTGCTCAACACCCAGCAGGCTGTCAAAAGCCACAGCACCAGCCCGCGGTTCGGCCTGGTGTGGACGCCACTGGAGCACCACTCGTTCTACGCGTCGTGGAGCAAGACGTTTTCCCCAGCGGGGGGCGGCTTGATCGGTATCACCCCGAATGCTGCCGGCAGCGTCAACGACTTGAGCCCCGAGCTGACCAAGCAGAAGGAAATCGGGGTCAAGAGCGACTGGCTCGGCGACCGCCTGAGCACCACCCTGGCGGTGTACGAGCTGGAACTCTACAACCGCCGCACCAGCGACCCGCTGGACCGCACCATCACCCTGCTCAGCGGCTTGCAGCGCTCACGCGGTGTGGAGCTGACCGCCACCGGCAAACTCGTCGGCAATTGGTATGTACGCGGCGGTGTCGGCCTGCAGGATGCCAAGGTCGAGAAGGACAACAACGGCTTCGAAGGCAAGCGCGTCAGCGATGTGGCCAAGCGCAATGCCAGCCTGTTCATCACCTGGAAGCCGGAAATGGGCTGGTACGCAGAAACCGGCCTGACGCTGGTGGGCGACCGCTATGCCGACAGCCTCAACACCGTGGTGTTGCCGGGTTATGGCCGTTGGGATGCGCTGGCCGGGTTCCGTCAGAAGGAATGGGACGTGAGGGCGGCGCTGAACAATATCGCGGATAAAAACTACTACGCATCGGCGACCAGTGTGGCGCAGATTCAGCCGGGAGAGCCGCGTAGCCTGGTGGTGACAGGTACCTACAGCTTCTAGAACCACACGGTATTCAAATGTGGGAGCAGGTCGCGCCGTCGCTCCCACACTTTGATCTCAGTATTCTTTAGTTCTTCAACACGTCGCACAGCGCGTGCACTTCATCCTCACTGAACAACCCCGCCGGGTAACGTTCACTCATCACGCTGCGCAAGTCAGGCGGTTGCCTGATCTGCCGCGAGCCGTTTTCCTTCAACCAGAGCGCCAGCGCATGGATCGCGTCGCCGTTGACCCGCAAAGGGTGGAACGTGCGCGTGTACATCAGGTTGATATCGGCATTCATTTCAGCGCTCTCTCCTACTGCGTGAGCGGCTAACTTACTCAAGGTTTATGACAGAACTGCGCAGTCATCGCCTTGGGCCACTGTCACAACGGCGATACAAGAGCTATGCCAATGTCTCGTGCCCATAGGCGTTTGGACACAAAAAAGCCCGCGACCTGTCTGGGTCGCGGGCTTGTTGTGGACGCCTGAACCGATCAGCGCCGGTTCGTCGTCATGGTGCTGTTACAACTGCACTCAATTTTTGTGCGGCGCTGGCTGCTGTTGGGTCAGGCAATGGATATTGCCGCCACCCAGTAACAGTTCGCGGCCCGGCACCATCACCACTTCATGCTGCGGGAACAGGTCCTGCAGGATGGCCTTGGCCTGGCTGTCCAGCGGGTCGTCGAAGCTAGGCGCGATGATGCCGCCGTTGACGATCAGGAAGTTGACGTAGGAACCGGCCAGCCGCACGGTCGGATTGCGCTCCTGGCTGCCGTCAACCGGGTCGACGCCCGCGCATTCTTCCTCGGTCGCGTACAGCGGGCCTGGGATCGGCATTTTATGCACTGTGAACGAGCGTCCCTGGGCGTCGGTGCTGCTTTGCAGCACGTCCATGGCTGCGTGGCAACGTGCGTAGTTCGGGTCTTGCGGGTCGTCGGTCCAGGCCAGCAGCACTTCGCCTGGGCGCACGTAGCAGCAGAAGTTATCCACATGGCCGTCGGTTTCGTCGTTGAACAGACCGTCCGGCAGCCAGATGATTTTATCCACAGCCAGATTGGCACTCAGCACGGCTTCGATCTCGGCACGACCGAGGTGTGGGTTGCGATTGCGGTTGAGCAGGCATTCTTCAGTGGTGATCAGGGTGCCTTCGCCGTCCACATGGATCGACCCGCCTTCCAGCACAAAGTCTTCGGTGCGATAGCGCGGTGCGCGTTCGATTTCGAGGATCTTGCCGCCGACCTGCGAGTCGCGGTTCCACGGCGAATACAAGCCGCCATCAAAACCGCCCCAGGCATTGAAGTCCCAGTTCACGCCGCGCACTTCGCCATTGTTGTTGATCACGAAGGTTGGGCCGGTGTCGCGCACCCAGGCGTCATCGCTGGACATCTCGACCACGCGGATATTCGGCACATCCAGGCGTGCGCGGGCATTTTCGTACTGGCCGGCGGAAACCGCCACGGTGACCGGTTCAAACCGAGCAATGGCCTTGGCCACCGCCACATGAGCGGCTTGCGCCGGTTTGCCACCCAGGCGCCAGTTGTCCGGGCGCTCAGGCCAGATCATCCAGGTCTGGGTCTGCGGCGCCCATTCGGCAGGCATGTGGAAGCCATCGGCGCGGGGGGTGCTGTGCAGGGTGGTCATGGCGATCAGGACTCCGAATGGGGGGAAGGCCGACTTTATAACGGATAAAAATCGGCTTTAGAAGCAACATAAGATGGTATCGGGTGAATATTACAATAGTTAGCCGATAACAATCGATCAATCACAGTTGCTCATCGAGCACCTTCGACAGCATGTCGACGAAAAAATCCACGCTACGCCGTGAGGTGACCATCGGCGGTTTGATCTTGAGAATGTTCAAATAATCACCCGTGGGCTGCATGAAAATCCCCAGCTCCCGCAGGCGATCACACAACAACGTGGTTTCTTCGGTGGCCGGTTCCAGGGTTTGCCGGTCGCGCACCAACTCCAGCCCGAGGTAAAAACCGGAACCATGGACGGCACCGACTAATGGATGACGATCAATCAGTTCCTCCAACCTTGCCTTGAAATGCCCGCCAACCACCTGGGCGTTTTCCCACAGATATTCCTCTTCCATTACATCCAGCACCGCCATGCCAATGCGGCAACTCACCGGGCTGCCTCCTGAGGACGAGAAGAAATACCCTTCAGCCTCCAGCGCCTCGGCGATTTCTCGCCGGGTAATCACCGCGCCCAGCGGCTGGCCATTGCCCATGCCCTTGGCCATGGTGATGATGTCGGGCACCACGCCCTGTTCTTCAAAGCCCCAGAAGAAATGCCCCATCCGGCCGTAACCCACTTGCACTTCATCGGCGATGCACACGCCGCCCTGGGCGCGGACAAGTCCGTACACCTCCTGCAAATAGCCCGGCGGCAACGAGATACCACCGGCATTGCCATACACCGGCTCGCAGATGAAACCCGCCAGTTGGCGTTTACTCGCGGCGATTTTCGCCAGGTTGTGTTCCACGCTTCGTACGTAATCCGGCGCACTGTCCTGCCCACGGAACTCGCCTCGATAAGTATTGGGCGCGGTCACCGGGTGTACCCAGTCCGGACGACTGCTCAATGCCTGAGGGTTATCGGCAATCGAGGTGGACACCGCGTCCGCCGCCACCGACCAACCGTGGTAAGCCTCCAGCACGCTGAGCATGTCGCGCCCGCCGCTGTAGGCCCAGGCCAGGCGGATCGCCAGGTCATTGGCCTCAGTGCCGCTGTTGACCAGGAATACCCGGTCCATGCCCTCAGGCGCCAGCGCCAGCAAGCGCTCGGAAAACTCGGCAATCGCCGCGTAGTGGAAACGCGAGTTGGTATTGAGCAACGACCACTGCCGCGCCGCCACCGCCGCCATCCGCGGGTGGCCGTGGCCCAACACTGCGACGTTGTTGAGCATGTCCAGGTAGGAACGGCCCTGCATATCGATCAGATGGTTGCGCCAGCCACGTTCGATGCGCGGCGGGTCGACGTAATAATGCTTTTGCGAACGGGCGAAACTGGCGTCGCGACGGGCCAGCAGGGCCTCGGGGTCCAGCTCGGGCTCGGCATCGCAGGCCAGCCCCAACAACGCGGCCGGCGATGGGCACAGCGTTTGCCAAGCCTGTGCCCGGGACGGCGTGCAGAACAACGGCGCAGGGCAGTCAAAACGGCATAGTTGCACGGTGAGCGGGCCTTCGACCTCACCGATCACCTGGCCCTTCAGCACCGCAGCACCTGGCTGAAGCTGTGCTTTAACGCCCCATAGCCGCACGCTTGCCTCGCTGCTGTGTACCTGCAGCTCACCGTGGGCGTCCCGTCGCACAACACCTGCAAACGGCGCTTCGACGGAGGTACCCAACGGCACGTGCAGTTCGACATGCAGCGGGAACGTCTCTGGCTCATTCGCGCTGTCGGGCTCGGTACGCGACAAACGGTATTGCCCATAACGACTCGCCGCCAGGCCATGCACCGCCGCTGCTTCCTGTAACAGGCGCTGATCAATGCCGGGTTGCTCCCAGTTTCCTGCCTCAAAATGCGGGCTGAGGACGCCCAGGTCGATCAACGCAAACTCGCGCCCCACCAACCCCGGCAACAAGGGCGCAAAACCCTGGCTGGCGATCGGTGCGGGCGCCTGACTGACACATCCCAGAATCGCCGCCTCCATCAACTCAAACGGCACTGACGTCGCCACGTGGAAGATTTCCCACTCATGCTCGGCGTTTTTCAGCAGGTAACTGTTATCCGGATCCAAGCGTTGCTGCTGCTCACTGCTCAACACCAGCACCGCCGCACGGGCGACGATCAGCGGCCACAGCGCCTGCAATTCTTCGTGCTGTAACGGCGTCACCGCATGGCACGCCTGGATCGCCGGCAAGATCGCAAAGGGATCGCCGTCGGCGTGGTGCAGCAATGCCGCACAAGTCACCGACAGATCGGCAATGCGCCAGGTGTGCACGAGGTCACCGAAATCGATCACGCCTTGAAGTTGCCAATGACGTTGAGCATCACGTTGCCACACCACGTTGTCGTCAGTGATGTCCATATGCACCGCTTGCCAAGGCAGGTGATCGGCCAGGGGTCGGATACGCTTTTCGACCTGCTCGGCCACTTGCTCCAGTGCCGGGCGGTGCGCAAGATTGTCCAGCGTCGCCAGCAGATGCTTGATCAAAGCCTGCGCGTGGCGCGGGTCCCATTGCAGCGTGCGGTCCAGGCCCGGATGCTCGAACCGCGCCAGCGCCTGACTCATGCGCCCACACAGGTCACCAAACCCGGCGATCACCCTGCGCCCCAGGTGAGGCAGATGGGTCAACGGCTGGCCATCGATATAGTCCAGCACCCGCACGTGCAGGGCCTGGCCGTCGAGGCTCAGGGTCAACAGCTCGTCCCCCGTCAAGGACTTGATGACCCTAGGTACGCGTATAGCCTGCAGGCTATTGAGTGCGGCGTGTTGGGCGTGCAGCTCTAACGCGGCGTAGTCACCCCGGCAGATTTTCAGAACAAACCGGCCGCGAGGGCTGTCGACTTTGTAGTTGAGGTCTTGTTGGCTGCCCAATGATTGCAAGGTGCCAGTGAGGCCGTAATGCTGCTCAAGCAGTTGAGCCGCCTGGTCGGGGCCTACTTGCGGGCAGGGTAGACTGGCGCGATGGATCAGGGTGGCGAGCAGCATGGGGTTGGCCTCGGCTTTTTTAGGCGTGTATATCGCCATTGTTCAGGGGGATTAGGCAACCCCTGAGGCATGCCAACCTGCCGGGCGTCACAACACAGGCTATGCTCGCTAATCGTCCGTCTAAGGAAAAGGGCCCCCGACATGCGCATTTTCATTACCGGTGGCGCCGGTTTTATCGGTTCTGCTTTGGTACGTCACTTGATCCAGTACACCGAGCACGAAGTGCTCAACCTGGACAAACTCACCTACGCTGGCAACCTGGAATCGTTGACCAGTATCGCGCCCAACAGCCGATACGAATTTGTCCAAGCCGATATCAACGACCAGCCCACCGTCAGCGCCGTACTGACGCGCTTTGAGCCCCAGGCGATCATGCACCTGGCTGCTGAATCCCATGTCGACCGTTCGATTGACGGTCCGTCGGACTTTATCCAAACCAATATCGTCGGCACCTACAGTCTGTTGGAAGCGGCACGGGGCTATTGGCAAACGCTCACCGATCCGGAAAAAAAGGCCTTCCGATTTCACCATATTTCTACGGACGAGGTGTACGGCGACCTGCATGGTGTAGACGACTTGTTCACCGAAACCACGCCCTACGCCCCCAGCTCGCCCTACTCCGCGAGTAAAGCTGCTTCCGATCACCTGGTTCGCGCCTGGCAGCGCACCTATGGCTTGCCGGTACTGCTGACCAACTGTTCGAACAACTACGGGCCATTCCACTTCCCCGAAAAACTTATCCCGCTGGTCATTCTCAATGCCCTCGCGGGCAAGCCATTGCCGGTCTATGGTGATGGCTTGCAGGTGCGCGACTGGCTGTTCGTCGAAGATCACGCCCGAGCCTTGCTCAAGGTGGTGGCAGAGGGCGTCGTGGGCGAAACCTACAACATCGGCGGCCACAACGAACAAAAGAACATCGACGTCGTGCGACAGATCTGCGCCTTGCTGGAAGAACTGGCGCCACGGCACCCAGCCGGTGTGCAGAAATACGCCGACTTGATCACGTTCGTCAAAGACCGCCCCGGCCATGATCTGCGCTATGCAATCGACGCCAGCAAAATAGAACGAGAGCTGGGCTGGGTGCCCGAGGAAACCTTTGAAACCGGACTGCGCAAGACCGTGCAGTGGTACCTCGATAACCTTGAATGGTGCCGCAGGGTCCAGGATGGGAGTTATCAGGGCCAACGATTGGGCAATACCGACATGAGGGATCTGATCGCATGATGAAAGGAATCGTATTGGCCGGCGGCTCCGGCACCCGTCTTCACCCCATTACCCTGGGCGTGTCCAAGCAACTATTGCCGGTGTATGACAAACCGATGATCTATTATCCGATCTCGGTGCTGATGTTGGCGGGTATCAAGGAAATCCTAGTGATTTCCACCCCGGCCGACCTGCCGCAATACCGCAACCTGCTGGGTGATGGCAGCCAGTTCGGCGTAACATTCAGCTACGCCGAGCAACCCTCGCCAGATGGCCTGGCGCAGGCCTTCCTGATTGGCGAGGCGTTCATTGGCAAAGACCCTGTGTGCCTGATACTCGGCGATAACATTTTCCACGGCCAAAGCTTCAGCGCGCAGCTGCACGCAGCAGTGAAGCGCGACAAGGGTGCCACGGTGTTTGGCTACTGGGTCAAAGACCCGGAGCGCTTTGGCGTGATCGACTTCGACAGCGAAGGGCGCGCGCTGTCCATTGAAGAAAAGCCGGCGGTGCCTAAATCAAGCTATGCCGTGACAGGCCTGTATTTCTATGACAACGACGTGATCAGCATCGCCAAGGCGGTCAAGCCCTCCACCCGTGGCGAGTTGGAGATCACCGACGTCAACAACGCCTACTTGCACCGGGGTGACCTGCACGTGGAACGCTTCGGCCGCGGCTTCGCCTGGTTGGATACCGGCACCCACGACAGCTTGCTGGACGCCTCGCAATACGTGCAGACCATCGAACGCCGCCAAGGGCTGAAAGTGGCATGCCTTGAAGAAATCGCCTACGGCAATGGCTGGATCGACCGCGACCATCTGCTCGAACGCGCCAAGTACTTCGGCAAGACCGGCTACGGCCAATACCTCTACTCACTGGCTGGAGACAATCAGTGAACGTCATTGAAACCTCATTGCGAGGTGTGCTGATCATCGAACCGAAAGTGTTTGGTGATGAGCGCGGTTTTTTCTACGAAAGCTTCAACGTCCGCGGTTTTGAAGAGGCCACTGGGCTAAAGCGCCAGTTTGTGCAGGACAACCACTCGCGCTCGCAAAAAGGCGTGCTGCGCGGCCTGCATTACCAACTTGAACATACCCAGGGCAAGCTGGTGCGCGTCACCGCAGGTGAGGTGTTGGACGTAGCCGTCGATATCCGCCGCAGCTCGCCGAGTTTCGGCCAGTGGGTAGGCGTACGTTTATCGGCACAGAACCACCGCCAGCTGTGGGTGCCGGAAGGTTTCGCCCATGGATTCGTAGTACTGAGTGAACACGCCGAATTCCTGTACAAAACCACTGACTACTACCAGCCCAGTGCCGAACGCTGCATCCTGTGGAATGACCCGACACTGGCCATCGACTGGGAGCTGGGGGAAGCGCCGCAGTTGTCCGCCAAGGACCAGGCAGGTAAATCCTTGATGGAAGCTGACGTGTTCCCATGAAGATCTTGATCACCGGCCAACACGGCCAAGTCTCCCGTGAGCTTCAGCAACGGTTCCAAGGCCTTGGCGAACTGATCGTCCTGGGCCGCGACCAGCTCGACCTGGCCAAACCCGAGCAGATCCGCCAGCAAGTCCGCGACCACCGTCCTGGCCTGATCATCAACGCGGCAGCCCACACTGCTGTCGATCTGGCCGAGAGCGAGCCAGACGCCGCCTTCGCCATCAACGCCACCGCCCCCGGCATCCTGGCCGAAGAGGCCAAAACCCTAGGCATCCCGCTGATCCACTATTCCACTGACTACGTGTTCGACGGCAGCAAGCCAGCCCCCTACACCGAAGCCGACACACCAAACCCGCTGGGCGTCTACGGCCAGAGCAAACTGGCCGGCGAGCAAGCGATAGCCGCCGCCGGTGGCCAATACCTGATCCTGCGCACCAGTTGGGTCTACTCCAGCCACGGTAAGAACTTCCTGCTGACCATGCAGCGCTTGCTGCAGGAGAAGCCACAACTGCGCATCGTGGCCGACCAGATCGGTGCGCCGACCTGGGCCGGCAGCATTGCCAACAGCACGCGCGCATTGATCGAGCGCTGGCAAGCCGGCGAACCGGGGGAATGGGGCATTTATCACCTGAGCGCCGCAGGCGAAACCTCATGGTTCGGTTTTGCCGAGGCCATTGGCGAGCACCTGCGCAAACAGGGAAAGGCCTGCGCCGAACTGGAGCCGATCCCTTCCAGCGCTTATCCAACGCCCGCCAAGCGCCCGCTGAACTCGCGTCTCGATTGCAGCCGTCTGCAGCAGCAATGGCACGTCAGCCTGCCCCACTGGCAAGACGCATTGCGCGAGTGTCTTGCAGAGCTGCACTAGGCATAATGCGCCTGTACCCACAGGCGCACGACTCCCATGACTCCACCCCTCCCACGTAGACCCCGCTGGCGCAGCCTTGCCTTGTTGGCGTTGTGCCTGGCACCGCTGCTGTGGCCGCTGGAGCACCTGGCCGAGCGTTATTACCGTAGTGAGCTGGCCGGCCAGAACCGCCAGACCCTCGACCTGTACGTGGCCAACTTACTTGGCACGCTGCACCGTTATGAGGTGCTGCCGCAGATTCTCGGCGACTTGCCAGCCTTGCGCACCGCGCTGGATGCGCCTGGGGTCAGCACCAACCTGGTCAACGCCAACCTGCTGCTCAAGGACGTCGCCGCCCAGGCCGGGGTGGAGGTGATGTACCTGATGGACACCACCGGCAAGACCCTGGCCGCGTCCAACTGGGACAAGCAAGACAGCTTCGTCGGGCGCAACTTCTCGTTCCGGCCTTATTTCAGCGAGGCCATGGACGGACGCCTGGGGCGGTTTTTCGGGTTGGGCACCACCTCGGCCAAGCGTGGTTACTTCTTCGCCGCCGCCGTGCGTGATGGCGATACGATCATCGGCGTGCTGGTGGTCAAGGTTGACCTGGACCACACCGAAAGCCTGTGGGGCAACACCCCGGAGCAACTGCTGGTCACCGACCACAATGGCGTGGTGATCTTGACCTCACGCCCACAATGGCGATTCCGCGCTACCCGACCACTGACGGCTGAAGAACGCCAGGCCATCATCGCCATCCAGCCCTACCCGACCCGCGATCCACAGCCGCTTAGCCTGAGCAACACCGCCTGGCTGCGCCAATCCACGGCCATCGCCGAAACCGGCTGGAACGTGGAAATCCTCGCGCCGCGCTCGCTGATCAACCGCCCGGTGCGCACGGTGGTCGCCGTGGGCGGCGCTACGCTGTTGGTGTTGATGTTGCTGCTCGGTTTGATGATGCAGCGTCGCCGCCATTACCTGGAACGCATTGCGTTCGAAGCCAAGGCCCGTCGCGAGCTGGAAGCGCGGGTGGTGGAGCGGACCAGTGACCTCGAAGGCCTCAACCGGCGTTTGAAACAGGAAGTGCTGGAGCGCGAGCACGCCCAGCAGGAGTTGGTACGCGCCCAGGATGACCTGGTGCAGGCGGGCAAACTGTCGGCGCTGGGCACCATGTCGGCGAGCATCAGCCATGAACTCAATCAGCCCCTGGCGGCGATTCGCAGCTATGCAGAGAATGCTGAAATCCTGCTCGACCATGAGCGCACCACCGATGCACGGGGCAATCTCAAACTGATCAGCGAGCTGACCGGGCGCATGGCCTCGATCATCGCCCACCTGCGCGCCTTTGCCCGCCGCGACCGCCATGCGCCCGAGAGTGTGGCCCTGCAACCGGCCCTGGATGATGCACTGGCGTTGCTGGCCAAGCGGCGGCGGTCGATGGAGGTCGAGCTGATCCGCGATTTGCCCGAAGCGACGCTGTGGGTCCAGGCCGGTGAAACTCGCCTGCGCCAGGTGCTGGGCAACCTGCTGGCCAACGCCCTCGACGCGCTCACCGAAAAAGGCCCGCCGCGTAAACTCTGGCTGAGTGCCGAAACCACCGAACAGGGCGTCAACCTGTACATTCGCGACAACGGCCCGGGCTTTTGCATGGAGGCCCTGGGCCGCGCCAGCGAGCCGTTCTACACCACCAAGACCCGCACCCAGGGGCTTGGCTTGGGGCTGGCGATCTGTGACACCCTGATGCGTGCCTTTGGCGGCGAACTGCTGTTTGCCAACCACAAGGAAGGCGGCGCGCTGTTAACCTTGAAATTGCGTGCCGGTGCGCCGGGCGTCAGTCTGCAACCGTCCGAGGACCGCAGTGTATGAGTATCGATAACCAGATTCAGGTGGTGTTGATCGACGACGATCCACACCTGCGTCAGGCCCTGTGCCAGACCCTGGACCTGGCCGGGCTGAAGGTCCTGACCCTGGGCGAAGCCACCGGCCTTACCGCGCGCCTGTCGCGGGACTGGCCAGGTGTGGTGGTCAGCGACATCCGCATGCCCGGCATGGACGGCCTGGAACTGCTCGCCGAACTGCATGGCCAGGACCCAGACCTGCCGGTGTTGCTGATCACCGGCCACGGCGACGTGCCGCTGGCAGTGCAAGCCATGCGCGCCGGGGCTTATGACTTCCTGGAAAAACCGTTCGCCAGCGACGCCCTGCTCGACAGCGTGCGCCGCGCCCTGGCCCTGCGCCGGCTGGTGCTGGACAACCGCAGCCTGCGCCTGGCTCTCAGCGACCGCCAGCAACTGAGCACGCGCCTGGTGGGCCACTCGCCGCAAATGCTGCGCCTGCGCGAGCAGATCGGCGCCTTGGCCGCGACCAAGGCCGATGTGCTGATCCTCGGTGAAACCGGCGCCGGCAAAGAGGTGGTGGCGCGCGCCCTGCATGATTTATCGAGCCGCCGCAGCGGCCCGTTTGTGGCGATCAACGCAGGCGCATTGGCCGAGTCAGTGGTGGAAAGCGAACTGTTCGGCCACGAACCCGGCGCCTTTACCGGCGCGCAGAAACGCCGTATCGGTAAGTTCGAATTCGCCAACGGCGGCACCTTGTTTCTGGATGAAATCGAAAGCATGAGCCTGGATGTTCAGGTCAAACTCTTGCGCCTGTTGCAAGAGCGGGTGGTGGAGCGCCTGGGCGGCAATCAGCTGATCCCGCTGGATATCCGCATCATCGCCGCCACCAAGGAAGACCTGCGCCAGTCGGCCGACCAGGGCCGTTTCCGGGCCGACCTGTATTACCGCCTCAACGTCGCGCCGCTGCGTATTCCGCCGCTGCGTGAGCGGGGCGAGGATGCGCTGATGTTGTTCCAGCACTTCGCCGATGAGGCCAGCAGCCGCCACGGCTTGCCGCTGCACGAACTGCAACCCGGCCAGCGCGCGCTGCTGCTGCGCCATAGCTGGCCAGGCAATGTGCGCGAATTGCAGAACGCCGCCGAGCGCTTTGCTCTGGGCCTGGAACTGGCGCTGGACAACACACCGGACAATCCATCAGCTGGTGTGCTGACCTCCACGCCTGGCGGCCTGAGCGAGCAAGTCGAGCAGTTCGAAAAAAGCCTGATCGCCGCCGAACTGACCCGCCCCCACAGCTCCATGCGCAGCCTGGCCGAAGCCCTGGGCGTTCCGCGCAAGACCCTGCACGACAAACTGCGCAAGCACGGCCTGAACTTCGCCAACCAAAGCAGCGACGACGAATGACAGCCCCCACCCACCAAGAGGCCCCCATGAACCGCGACAGCCGTTACCTGGAATCCATCCTTCACCACAACATCCCCCTCACCCGGGAAATGGGCCTCAAGGTGCTCGACTGGAAACAGGGGCGGCTGGAACTGCATCTGCCCTTGCAAGCCAACATCAACCACAAGAGCACCATGTTCGGCGGAAGTTTATATTGCGGCGCGGTACTGGCGGGCTGGGGCTGGCTGCACTTGCAGTTGCGGGAAGAAGGGATTGAGGACGGGCATATTGTGATTCAGGAAGGGCAGATCAGCTATCCGCTGCCGGTCACGCGGGATGCGACCGCGATTTGCACAGCACCCGAGGAAAAGGTGTGGCAGCGGTTTCTAGCGACCTACAAGCGCTATGGCCGCGCGCGGTTGACGCTGGAGACATGGGTTGTGAATGAGGGCAGTGAGGAAAGAGCTGTGGCTTTCACCGGTCAATACGTCCTGCACCGCTAGCCGCCACTGCACAAAACCGAATGTGGGAGCGGGCTTGCTCGCTCCCACAGTTTGATCTGCTGTGGCCTCAGGAACGGGCCAGCGTCAGCAACCGCTCACGCCAAGCCGCCTTCGCCGGCAACGCCAGAAAGAACGGATTCAACAACGATGCCCGCGCCGGATAGCTGAACGGTTCACCGCTCAACTCCAACACCTCGCCTCCCGCCCCTTCCAGCACACCTTGGGCGGCCGCCGTGTCCCACTGGGAAGTCGGCGCCAGTCGCGGGTAGCAATCGGCACTGCCTTCAGCCAATAGGCAAAACTTCAGCGAGCTGCCGATATTCGCCAGCTTCAATGCGCCCAGGCCCTCGCTCAAGCCGTCGAGCAAACGCTCCTGCTCAGGGCTGGAATGCCGACGGCTGGCCACCACGGTAAACGACTCACCTGCTGCGGGTGCCTCGCGCACCTGGATCTGCTTGGGTGCTTCATTCACATCCGAGCGCCAGGCGCCCAGGCCAGCACCACCGAAGTAACAACGGCCGCTGGTGGGCATCGACACCACGCCAAACACCACGCGGCCTTGCTCGATCAGGGCGATGTTCACGGTGAATTCTTCGCTGCCGGCAATAAATTCCTTGGTGCCGTCCAGCGGGTCCACCAACCACCAGCGCTGCCAGCCGGCGCGCACGTTTTGGTCGATGTCGGCGTCTTCCTCGGACAACACCGGAATGCTGGGGTCCAGCGCGGTCAGGCCAGCCAGGATCAGGTGATGAGCCGCCAGATCCGCTGCCGTCACTGGCGAATCGTCGGCTTTGGAGGTCACGGCCACGTCGGCACGCCAGTACGGCAAAATCGCTTCACCGGCCTGGCGAGCCAGTTCGATCACAGGGGCAATAAACGGGTGGCCTAAAAACAGTTCGCTCATGCGGTAAACGCTCCACGCTGGGTCAACAGGTCTCGTACCAGGTACAGCGCAGCCAGGGCACGGCCTTCGCTGAATTGCTCGTTTTGCGCGAGCATCGACAGTTCGCGCAGGTTGACCCGGTCCACACGCATCGGCTCAGGTTCATCGCCTTCCAGGCGTTCTTCATAGAGATCGGTGGCCAATACCACCTGGATTTTCTGGCTCATGTAGCCTGGCGACAGCGACAGTTCGGTGAGGTGCTCCAACTGACGGGCGCCGTAGCCGGCCTCTTCCTTGAGTTCGCGGTTTGCCGCCGCCAGTACGTCTTCGCCAGGTTCGATCAACCCTTTGGGCAACGACAACTCATATTCGTCGGTACCGCCGCAGTATTCTTCCACCAGCAACGCATGGTCCGCGTCGATCATTGCCACGATCATCACCGCGCCGTAGCCGGCACCGCGCCCCACCAGGCGCTCGTAGGTCCGTTCAACGCCATTGGAAAAGCGCAGTTGCACTTCCTCCACGCGGAACAAACGGCTACTGGCGACTATTTCGCGGGCGAGGACGGTGGGTTTCTGGCGCATGAGCGGCTCCTTGGCGTGATCGGGTTACTATACCGTGGCTTTTCCGATTGTCTGTGTCGGATATTTTTACTTACATGAGACCGCCCCATGCCTTCTTTGCCCTGGCACGCCATCGACACTGTCCTGCTGGACATGGACGGCACCCTGCTCGACCTGCATTTCGACAACCACTTCTGGATGGAGCACCTGCCCCAGCGCTACGCCGAGTTGCACGGAGTAAGCCGGGCCATGGCGGAGATGGAGTTGCAGCCTCTGTTCGAGCGTAACGCCGGACAGTTGCAATGGTATTGCCTGGATTTCTGGAGTGCCGAACTGAAGATCCCTGTACGCGAACTCAAGCTGGAAACCGCCCACCTGATCGCCCTGCGCCCGGACGCCGACACCTTCCTGGCGGCAATCAAACAGGCCGGCAAGCGCGTGATCCTGATCACCAACGCTCATCGTGATTCGCTGTCATTGAAGTTGGAACGCATTGAACTGGCGCCGTATTTCGAACGGTTGATCAGCTCCCACGACTACGGTTTCGCCAAGGAAAACCCGCAGTTCTGGGATGCCCTGCAAGCCGACATCCACTTCGACCCGGCCCGCAGTCTGTTTATCGACGATACCTTGCCGATTCTGCGCAGCGCCCAGGCGTTTGGCGTCGGGCATTTGCTGGCGGTGAAGGAGCCAGACAGCCAGAAGGGGCCAAAGGACACGGCGGAGTTTGCAGCGGTGGGGGATTATCGCGAGCTGATTATCGGGTTGTAGGAGCGAGCACGCCCGCCCCTACGGCGTGCTGCTTACTCAGGAATACGCAAAGTCTGCCCTGGGTAAATCTTGTCCGGGTGCGACAACAGCGGCTTGTTGGCCTCGAAGATTTTGTTGTACTGGTTGGCATTGCCATACACCGCCAGGGAAATCGCGCTGAGGGTGTCGCCCTTTTTCACCACGACGAAACGGGCGGCAGCCACGGCCGGGCCGGATACGGTGATCTGGTCATCCACACTGGCCACACCGGCGATATTGCCCAGCGCCAACAGGATCTTCTCTTTCTCTTCCTGGGTGGCGACTTCACCGGTCACGGTCACCTTGTCGCCATCCACTGTGGTCTGCACATTCGGATTACCCAGACCCACTTTGGACACATGGTCCTTCAACTGCTCGCTGGCGTTTGCATTACCCGGCGTCAACAGGTCGACAATCTTTTCGCCGGCTTCCTTGATAAAGCTGAAAATGCTCATAGTGCGCTCTCCTTGGGATTTGAGTTCCAGATGCCCAAGACTAGACCAGTCCTACGGATTTGGGTTCCGGCCCGGCCAAAGACCCAAACGCGCTAGAATCCCCCCGCCATTGGAATAAGCCCTGGAGCGAAGATGGACATCAAACAGCTGAAATTCCTCATCGCCCTCGACGAAACCCGTCACTTCGGCCAGGCGGCGGCGCGTTGCCACATCACCCAACCGACCCTGTCGATGCGCCTGCGCAACCTTGAGGAAGAGCTTGATCTGCCATTGGTCAATCGTGGCCAGCGCTTCGAAGGCTTTACCGCACCCGGCGAACGCGTGCTGGCGTGGGCACGCACGGTATTGGCGGCTTATGACGGTTTGCAGGCCGAGGCGGCGGCTTGTCGCGGCAACCTGGTGGGCACATTGCGCCTGGGCGTGGTGCCACTGTCGAGCTTTGATCCTTTGGCCTTGATGCAGCAACTGCATAAGGAACACCCAAGCCT
Source organism: Pseudomonas sp. DWRC2-2 (assembly GCF_049897885.1). NCBI lineage: Bacteria > Pseudomonadati > Pseudomonadota > Gammaproteobacteria > Pseudomonadales > Pseudomonadaceae > Pseudomonas > Pseudomonas sp. DWRC2-2. The sequence continues at coordinate 156,668 of NZ_JAFCXD010000004.1, read as the reverse complement.
GCGCTTTGAGCTCTCCGCGCTCAGCTCGGAGCAGATCCTGGAACAACTGGCGAGTAACCGGCTGGATTTGGGCGTGTCCTACCTGGAACGCCTGGACAGCGAACGCTTCGACTCGCTGGCCTTGGGCGAAACCCGCATGGGCCTGCTCTACGACCAGCGCTTCTTCAGTTTCGGTGATACGCCGTTGAGCTGGGAGGCGCTGATCGAACTGCCGTTGGGCATGCTCACCAGCGGTATGCACTTTCGCCAATCCATCGACCACAACTTCCACAGCCGTGGGCTCAACCCGCAACCGCTGCTGCAGACCGACGCCGTCCATCAACTGTTACAAGCCGTGCACGGTGGATTGTGTTGCGCGGTGATGCCGCTGGATGGCGGCCTGGACGCACTCACCGAACACCTGCGCCTGCAGCCGATCGAGGACGCCCACACCCTCGCACGCCTGGGACTGATCATGCGCCGCAGCGCGCCGCGCTCTGCACTGGCGGAGGCGTGTTTCGCGCTGTATCAGAAATCGCAAAACGAACCTTGATCGACGTCATCTATCGGTAGATCAGTACTGGCAATTAGACGCGACGCTTTGTCGCGCCTAGTCTAAACACTGATCAATCCGCCGGTGGTACTGCCCCATGAACGCCAAGCGCCCAGTCTGCGCGGCGCCCGCTCTCGAAACGCCAGCGCCCGCCGCCAGCCAGAGCTACCAGTATTGCAATCTCGAACACACAGAACCCGCCAGCACAGCCTTGGCGGAAGAAGTGGCGTTGGCGATTGCCTACAACGACATCAGCCAAGCAGTGATGCTGGTGACGCCGACGGACCTGGAAGACTTTATTGTCGGTTTCAGCATCGGTAGCGGCATTATCGCCGACGTTAGCGATATTTATGATCTGAAACTCAGCGGTTCGGGCTCAGCCCAATACGCTCAGGTGCAGATCTCCAGCCGCGCCTTCTGGAACCTCAAACAACAGCGCCGCCAGTTGGCAGGCACCAGCGGCTGTGGCTTGTGTGGCGTGGAAGCCGTTGAACAGGCCCTGCCAGACCTCCAGGTATTGCCCGGCGCGCCCTTGCCGCCCGCCGAGTGGCTGGATGGCCTGCGCCAACGCATCAGCGCCTTTCAGCCCCTGGGCCAATACAGCGGCGCCGTGCATGCGGCCGTGTTCATGAACGGCCAGGGCGAGTTGTTGCTCGGTCGTGAAGACATCGGCCGGCACAACGCCCTGGATAAATTGATTGGCGCCTTGATCCGCCAAAAGATTCCGACCGAAGGCGGCCTGGCGATTGTTACCAGCCGTTGCAGCCTGGAGTTGATCCAGAAGGTCCTGCGCGCGGGCATCCAGACCCTGGTCAGCCTGTCGTCACCCACCGGACTGGCCCTGCAATGGGCCCGCCGGCATAACCTCAATCTCATCCACCTGCCGCAGAAAAGTGCGCCGCGGGTCTACAGCCCTGCGATGGAGAACCAGCCATGAGCCAGCACCACCAAGCCGACCAAACCCCCACCCCGCGCTACAAGCCCTACAAGGGCCCGGCCGGCGGCTGGGGCGCACTGATCAGCGTGGCGCAGGCCTGGCTGACCAGCGACAACGCGCTGAAAAACCTGCGCATGATGCTCAAGACCAACCAGAATGGCGGCTTCGATTGCCCTGGCTGCGCCTGGGGTGATTCGCCGGAAAGCGGCATGGTCAAGTTCTGCGAAAACGGCGCCAAGGCGGTCAACTGGGAAGCCACCAAGCGTCGCGTCGACGCGGCGTTCTTCGCTAAACACAGCGTGACGGCCCTGCTGGAGCAAAGCGACTACTGGCTGGAATACCAAGGCCGTCTGACCGAACCGATGCGCTATGACGCTGAAACCGACCGCTACCAACCCATCAGTTGGGAAGCGGCCTTCGACCTGGTTGGCAAGCACCTCAACGCCCTGCCGAGCCCGGACATGGCCGAGTTCTACACCTCGGGCCGCGCCAGCAACGAAGCAGCGTACCTGTATCAGCTGTTCGTGCGTGCCTACGGCACCAACAACTTTCCCGACTGTTCGAACATGTGTCACGAAGCCAGCGGCGTTGCCCTGGCGCAAAGCGTGGGCGTCGGCAAAGGCACCGTGACCTTTGATGACTTCGAACACGCCGATGCGATTTTCGTCTGGGGCCAGAACCCCGGCACCAACCACCCGCGCATGCTCGAACCGCTGCGCGAGGCGGTCAAGCGTGGCGCCCAGGTTGTGTGCATCAACCCGCTGAAAGAGCGCGGCCTGGAACGCTTCCAGCATCCGCAACACCCGCTGGAAATGCTCACCAACGGCGACAAACCGACCAACACTGCCTACTTCCGCCCGGCATTGGGTGGCGACATGGCCATCCTGCGCGGCATGGCCAAGTTCCTGCTGCTGTGGGAGCGCCAGGCGCAGGCCGAAGGCAAAGAAGCCGTGTTCGACCACGACTTCCTCAACGAACACACCGCCAACGTGCTGGATTACCTGGGCAAGATCGACGACACCTCCTGGGATGAAATCGTCGAGCAGTCCGGCCTCACCCTGGTGGAGATCGAGCAAGCGGCGCGCATGTACGCCAAAGGCAAGAACGTGATCATGTGCTGGGCGATGGGCATCACCCAGCACCGCCATTCGGTGCCGACCATCCAGGAAATCGCTAACCTGATGCTGCTGCGCGGCAACATCGGCCGCCCAGGCGCCGGCCTGTGCCCGGTGCGTGGCCACAGTAACGTGCAGGGCGACCGCACCATGGGCATCAACGAACGTCCACCCGTGGCGTTCCTCGACTCCCTGGAACGGCGCTTCCAGTTCCAGGTGCCGCGCGTCAATGGCCACAACGTGGTCGAAGCGATTCACGCCATGCTTGAAGGCCGCTCCAAGGTGTTTATCGGCCTGGGTGGCAACTTCGCCCAAGCCACGCCGGACAGCCCGCGCACCTTCGAAGCCCTGCGTAATTGCGACTTGACCGTGCAGATCAGCACCAAGCTCAACCGCAGCCACCTGATGCACGGCAAAGACGCGCTGATCTTGCCGTGCCTGGGCCGTACCGACATCGACATCCAGGCCGACGGCCCGCAAGCGGTGACGGTGGAAGACTCGTTCAGCATGGTCCACGGTTCCAACGGCCAATTGCAGCCACTGTCGAAGCTGATGAAGTCGGAGCCTGCGATTCTGGCCGGTATCGCTGCCGCCACCCTGGGCAGCAAGCCGGTGGATTGGAACTGGCTGGTGGCCGATTACGGGCGCATCCGCGACCTGATCGCCGACACCATTCCGGGTTTCAAGGACTTCAACGAGAAAATTAAGAATCCGGGTGGCTTCTACCTGGGCAACTCCGCCGGTGCACGCCGCTGGAACACCCCGTCGGGCCGCGCCAACTTCCGTCCGAATATCCTGCCCAAGGACCTGATCCACGAACGCACTCATGCGACCGGTCGTGTGCCCGACCTGATCATGCAATCGATGCGTTCCCACGATCAGTACAACACCACTATTTATGGCCTGGACGACCGCTACCGTGGGGTCAAGGGCCAGCGTGACGTGCTGTTCGTCAACGAAGCCGACATCATCCGCCTGGGCTTCAAGCCGGGACAGAAGGCCGACATCGTGTCGCTGTGGGAAGACGGTCGCGAGCGCCGCGTGAAGGGCTTCACCCTGCTGGCGTTTGATATTCCGGCCGGGCAGGCTGCGGCCTACTACCCGGAGGTGAACCCACTGGTGCCGCTGGAAAGCACCGGGGATGGCAGCCATACGCCGACATCGAAATTCGTGGCGATCCGTTTGGAAGCGGCGAGTGACAACGGGCTGATCATGGCGCGCTCTGCATAAATCTTCGGGCACAAAAAAGGCCGCTTTTGCATAAAAGCGGCCATTCCGAAGTAGTTAAAGACTCACAAAAACAACTTAAGTTCCCCAACAAAAACAGTAACTTAGCGAATTGTGTACAACTCGTGTTACTGGTCGGATTTCTATTGTCACCACTCCGATACAGCCTCAGGATCGCGCCGTCATCCTCTTGAGGTCTCCCTAATGAAGTTCTCCTCGATTCTCTTGTTGTCCCTTGGCCTGGTCAGTGGCGCAGCCATGGCCGGTGGCACCACCGAAGCCGGTGTGGGCGGCGCATTGGGCGGGGTTCTAGGCTCGGTTGTTGGCCAGTCGATCGGCGGCAACACCGGCTCGACCATCGGCGCAGCCCTGGGCGGCGCAGGCGGCAGTGCGGTGGGTGCGGACAAACGCAGCCGTGGCGAAGCGGCCATTGGTGGCGCACTGGGCGCGGCCGGTGGCAACGTGGTGGGCCGCAGTGTCGGCGGCGGCACCGGCGCACTGATCGGCTCAGCGGCCGGCGGTGGCGCAGGTGGCGCGTTGGGTAACTACATGGGCAACAAGAGCGATGACGATGATCGTCGCTCCCGTGGGCGGGATAACCGTCGCTATGACCGCGATGATCACCGTGGCCGCGGACATGCCTATGGCCATCGCAAGAACAAGCATCACTACCGTCACCGCTAAGGCCTGAGGGTGTAGGCGTTCGCGCCTACACCACCAACCGCTGCAACGCCTCGCGCAACATCCCCGGAATCGTCACCGGCTGGTTCGAACCCCGCTCCACAAACACATGCACAAAGCGCCCCGCCGCACAGGCCTCTTCTTCGCCCTGCTTGAACACCGCCAATTCGTACTGCACTGAACTATTGCCCAGCTTGCCCACCCGCAGGCCGATCTCGATGCGTTCGGGAAAGGCGATCGACGCAAAGTAATCGCACGCCGAACTCACCACGAATCCCACCACTTCACCGTCATGAATATCCAGCCCACCTTGCTCGATCAGGTAGGTATTCACCGCCGTGTCGAAAAAGCTGTAGTAAGTCACGTTGTTCACATGACCATACACATCGTTGTCGTGCCAGCGCGTAATGATCGGCTGGAAGTGCGGGTAATCGGCGCGTTGCGGCACTGAATCAGACATGGGCAAGTCTCGTGAAATGGGTTTACAGGTCATTCAGATGGTCCTGGGCCCACTCGCGGACCTCGGCGTAGGGATAATCCTCCAGCGCAGCAAAGCCCGGAATGCCCCGCGCCTTCAACTTGGTAAACAGCGGAACGCTAATACCACCGAGGAAACGCGTCAGGCGTTCCGCCCCAGGCAAGTGGCCGGTGTGTTCATGATGCCTGTGGATAAAATCACCGCACAGCCCCATAAAGTTTTTATCCACAAGCGGCGGCAAACCTGGCGGCGGCGGAAGGTGCGCAACATGGCCGTGGCACACCGAGCAATGCCCGCAACGCTGGGGCGCGTCTTCATCGCCGAAATACTGCGCCAGGCGTTGACCAAGGCAGTGTTCGGTGGCGAACAGATCAAGCATGGCGTGAATCCGTGCGACCTCACCCACCTCATGCTGCTTGAAGCCTGTGTATAACTCTTTGCTCATGACATCAGGGTCAAACTCGGTATCAAGCAAGCTGTAGACCTCGGTCATCTGCTTGCTCTCAAGCTCGATCAGGCCTTGCTCCTGAAAGTAATCCAGCGCCTTCACCACCCGGCTACGCTCGGCATTATGCTGTTGATAAAGCGCGTCAAAATCCACTGTCGCCCAGGTCTTGGCCCGCTTGCACACCTGGATGATCGCCGCGACAAACTGCTGCCGCTCACCCGTAAAGCGCGCGAGCAAAGCCTCGGGTTCGATCAGGTACTTGAAACGGTACTCGGCATAAAACGCATAACGCGGCGCAATCACGCCCTTGAGCTCCAACTGCACCAGCAGCGTCTTCAACGGCAGCTCGCGGATGTTGCTGTGGTCCGACAAAGACCTGAGCAAAAACTCCCACTGCCCATCGCCTCGCGCGGCCTGCAACTCGTCGAGCACCCGGCGAATGCCCTCCTGCTCCGGCGTATCGCCGTACACGAAGTTTTCCAGCACATTGAGGCTGTCGCGGTTGGCCAACACCAGGCAATCGGAGGGTTGCCCATCACGCCCCGCGCGGCCGATTTCCTGGCTGTAGTTCTCGATGGACTTGGGCAGGTCGAAGTGCACCACATTGCGGATATCACTTTTGTCGATGCCCATGCCAAACGCGATGGTGGCGACGATGCAATTGGAGCGCCCACCCATGAAGCGCTGCTGGATACCCTCGCGTTTTTCGTGAGGCAAACCGGCGTGATAGGCCTCGGCCTGGATACCGTTGCGGTTCAAATGCTCGGCAATCTGCTCGGCGGTTTTTTGCAGGGTGACGTAGACGATGCTCGGCTGATCGGCACGCTCGCTCATCCATTGCACCAACCGGCGACGCTTGTCCGCACCGCTGACCGGCTCCACCAACAGGTTGAGATTGGGCCGGTAAAAGCCCGTGGTGACCACATCGTCCGGTGCAATGGCGAACTTCGCCTGCATGTCGGCAATCACCTTGGGCGTCGCTGTAGCCGTCAACAGCAGCGCTTGTGGGATATTGAACTGACGCTGGTAGTCCGGCAGCTTCAAATAGTCCGGACGGAAGTTGTGGCCCCACTCGGAAATACAGTGCGCCTCGTCCACCACCAACAGCGAGATCTGCACGCTTTGCAGGAAGTTACGAAAGCGCTCGTTCTTCAGGCGCTCAACAGAAATCATCAGGATCTTCAATTCGCCGGAACGCGCGCGGGCCATCACGTTATTGGCGTCCTCGCGGCTCTGGGCCGAATCGATACTGCCCGCCGAAATACCGTGGCGCTGCAAGAAACCCAGTTGGTCCTGCATCAGCGCCAACAGCGGTGACACCACCAGCGTCAGGTGCGGCAGCAGCACCGCCGACAGCTGATAACACAGGGACTTGCCCGACCCCGTTGGAAAAATAGCCGCTGCCGAACGGCCGGCCAGCACGGCGCTGACCGTCTCTTCCTGACCCAGGCGAAACTGTGGATAACCAAAAACCTGCTGGAGGGTGTCGTGCATAGGCTGTCACTCCGTTGACCGCTGAAGGAATCAAAAACATAGATCAGCGATCAAGAAAAGGTCGGGGATAAACGCTACAAACTGATACAGAGAAAACCAGCAAGCCCGCGCAAAAACGCAGACAGTAACACGCCAGATCACCTACCCCCGACAAGGAGTCGTGGATGTCTCGATGCACACTGTTTTCACTGCAACACCTCGTCGTGTTCACGCTGTCGTTATTGCTGCTGGGCTGTGCAAATGCCCCCGCCCCAATACCTGCCGAACCGGATACACAGCGTTTTGAAACACCCGAATACTTCGAGCAAAAAGCCCTGCCCATTGTCAAAGCCTCCTCCCTCTACGCGCGGGGTGGCACTGGCCAGGGCGTTAAAGTCGCGCTGATCGACTCCGGCCTCAACCAGGCACTGCCCGAGTTCCACGGGCGTGTGGCCGATCCAGGCTATGACTTCGTGACACAGCAGCCCGGCACCCTCGACATCAAGGGTCACGGCACCCAGATGGCCGGCATTCTCGCCGCCAACAAGAACGATCAAGGCATCCATGGCATCGCCTTCAACGCCCAGTTGATCCCTATGCGCTTCGGTGATGATAAGGAGCCGTTCTACTTCGACAGTGAAATCGCCCAGGCCTGGGAGCTGGCCTATAGCAAAGGGGCACGCATTTTCAGTAACTCATGGGCGAACCCCATTGAAGCCAACACCAACGAGGTTCCCATCTACGAACGCCTGATGGGTGACTCGTTGGGCGTGGCAAAAAAGCTAGTGGGCGAAGGGGCTGTATTCGTCTTTTCAACAGGTAACGAGGTCAAGCGTGAGCCACTCGCCGAACCCGGCCTGCCCGCGCTGGTGCCGGAACTGGAGAAAGGCTGGATTGCCGTCATGGCCCTCAAGAACGACGGCACGGCCATCAATCTCAAATCCAATTATTGCGGCCTCGCGGCACGCTGGTGCATTGCGGTGCCAGGGGGCGATGGTGGCGCTGGGTTGCTGACCACCAACAAGGATGGCAGCTACGGACCCACCGCCGGCACATCGCCGGCCGCTGCGTTGGTCAGTGGTGCCTTGGCGGCATTGCAGAGTCGCTTTCCCGAGATGACACCGCAACAAGTGCGTGAGCGCCTGCTCAGTACGGCGAATCGAACGGGTATCTATGCCAACAGCGAAGCCTATGGCCGAGGGTTGATGGACCTCGACGCCGCCTCGCGCCCGTAGCTATTGCGCAAACAGACAATGCCCCCACTGGGGCACGTTGATGTGATCTTTTCTCCGGCCTACCCTCTGAAGCATTGCGCTACAATAAAGTCTTGCTACCCAGGAGTACGCTGCCATGAGCGAACCGACGTTTGAGCAAAAACAGGATCACTACCACAAGATCCGCCGTTCCAATTACCTGGCCAGCCTGCGCCTGGAAGGGTTCGACACCCAACCCGCCGACGTCGACAAACCCCTGCCGACCCGCGAAGCCGTCCTCGCCAAGTACCGCAACACCCCACGCTGATGCTCGACAAATATGGGGTGGGCCAGGATCCGTACTGCTATCCCGGTAGTAGCGTGCTGCGCAACCGCCTCGATTTGCACGACGAAGCCCGCCTGCACCAAGCCGAGCGGGAATTATCCGAAATCGCCGTAGGCAACCTCCCGCTCTTCCCTCCGCCCTACGACCTCGACCGCCTGCAACACATCCACCGCACCCTGTTCAGCGACCTCTACGACTGGGCCGGCGAATTGCGCAGCGTCAACATCCAGAAAGGCGACACCCTGTTCTGCACCCCGGAACGCATCCCGCCGGAAGCGGCGAAGATCATCCGGCGTATGCAAGAGGCGAACTGGTATGTGGGTGTGAGTCAGGCTGAGCTGATCACACAGATTGCCGAGGCCTACGGCGACCTCAACGTTATCCACCCCTTCCGCGAAGGCAACGGCCGGGCGCAACGGATCTTGTTCGAACAGATCATCGTCAACGCCGGGTTTTCGGTGAACTGGTGGCTGGTGAAACACGCGGCGTGGATACCGGCGAATATTGATGCGGTGGCGTGTGATTACCGGGGGTTGGAGGCGATTTTTGAGCGGTGTGTGAGTCGGCCTGTCGGGGCTTGATCGAACCCTGTCAAGTTAAACCATCTGTTTATTGCCCGGAAACTGACTCACTTCTAAGGTTCGCTTCGTCGCTGCCAAATCAGCGACCGGGTTTGGTCACTCGAAAAACAGCACACATAAGTGCCATTACGTACTCTTCGAACGTCTATCGTCTCGTATCGCAGTGCTATGGCGGCTGTGTGGGGGACGTCTTCGGACGTGTCGGAGTGCTGTTTCCGGCTGGCCAACCCGCGCACAGTCCGCCACCCACCGTTTGGCCACGGTGATGTCGGTTACCTAACAGCAAACCGAGTACCTTGAAATGCAAATACCTGAAACGATGGACCGCTATCGTCAGCTACGCACCAACTTCACCGATACCCATCCGCTTATCATCGACACGCAAGCCAAAGCCGAAGACATCCAGTCCGCCGCCCATCAACGCATCCGCGCAGCTACGGACCTGCTTGAAACCTTTTCCTGCCTGACCTTCGAACAAGCCGACCTCAAAGATATTTCCCACATCACCAACGCCTTGTATCTGCTCGTTCAGGACGGCTGTGATTTGCTGGAAGCAGCGCAGCACGTGCAGCTGCAACCTCAACAGCCATACACCTAAGCTTTTGTAGGAGCGAGCTTGCTCGCGAAGATCGTCAACGATGACACGGTAACTCTGTATAACCGTCGCGTACTTGAGTTCTTCGCGAGCAAGCTCGCCCCTACCACTGAACGCTTTAACAACCGAAAATCACTGCCAACCCAAAAATCCAAGAAAGCCCTGTAAGAAACCTCCCAGCGCCACGACATCCCCTTCCGAAACTGCTTAAAACTCCTGCCCGCCCCTCTACAAAACTCACCTTTCTCTGACTGAAACTAGCGCCCTTTCAACAGCCCCCGGCAAATACCCGTGAATATCGAAAGGACTCAACATATCGGCCACTACGGGGTTACCTTCACGGTGCTGCGTTTTGTCGTCCCGCCTGCCGATCACTCTGCACTGGTAAACCTTTGCCTGCTGGAAGCAGGTACGTCTGCAAACGAAGTGCGCCAAAGACTCCTAGATCTCTACAGCAAAATGCTTGCTCGCGATCTGCCTTGCAAAATGACGGTTGCGATCTCCAAACCGCTTACCCGGCAACAAGCTGACTTACTCAACACTCGTGGGGAGATCGTTGCAGGATTAATCAGCAGCGCCGTGTCAGCGCCCATGAGCCTGGCATCGCCAGCCGTTGGGTTCGCCGCTGGGGCAGCTGCTGGCTTGATTATTAAAGGGATCATTCGCAGCTATCACGCCGGTGATGTGGTAATTGGCCTCGACGCACAGGTCAACGGCGGAATTGGCCCCCAGCGATCACTGTCGGCCATGGTCCGGCAGTTCCAGAGTGGCTAATGCAATGAATGAATACCTTCAGTGGATCAACTTACTGCCTCTTCTCGCACTGGCCATCATCGTCGACAGAATAATAAAGCAGCCCTTGCTCAGAAGATGGCTTGGACTCTGCCTATTGGTAGCGGGCCCAACACTCCTGTTATATGCCACCTCTTGGATCAGAGAGGCACGGCTTGAAAGCCTGCCGATAGTCGCCTTCGTGACAGGCATACGCTTATTGAGCACCCAAAATATCTATCGCAGGGCTAAAACCACTCACCCTTTACTCATCGCCCCGACCTTGAACCTTGCGCCGGACTTTCCTGATGACCCGCTCATGCTCCACCTCTTGCAAATTTTGCATGAGGGCATCGGCCTGCCCAAACACAAAACCATCTACCTCAACACGTCAGTCAACCACGATCTCGGGTGCAATCGTGCCGAAGCCAAGCAATTGATGGCACTGCTGAAGCTGGATTTCGGTTTGAGACCAGGTGACTACAACAGCAACCGATACTTCAAGCGTCGCGGCTTTGATGCCTATTTGCGATATGTGGAAAAAGGCAGCACGGGAAAGCGCCCTCTAACCATCGACATGCTCTACCAAGCCGTCAAAGCCAAGCACTGGGACACCCGGACACTCGAAGCCAAGGCGTACGAGAAACCATGAATTTCTGCCTGCAATTAGTGTGTTTTCTCGGGTTCTACCTGTTGCTTCATTATCAGATTACTGACCGTACCCTTAGAAAGCGCTTCGCTCTCATTTTTATCGCAACAGGCCTCACCTTGACGTTCCTCCTACCCTATGTGGCGGTCATCCTCAGAATGCCCTTCCTCCCTGTCTTCATATTCTTGATAGGCTTGGCACTCTTCATCACCCGAAACAAATACCCGCTTCGCCGCCACCGCTCACCTCACTCACTCCTGCGTGCCCCCACCATGAATCTCGCGCCCAACTTCCCCGAAGACCCCGTCATGCAGCAACTCCTGCAACTGCTGCACGAAGAAATCGGCCTGCCCAAACACAAGACGATCCGCCTGCAAACCTCGATCAACTTCGACCTCGGCTGCGACGGCAGTGAGGCCAAGCAACTGATGGAAGCGCTGGAGCAGGAATTTGCGCTCGACCTGGGCGACTTCGACACTTATCGTTACTTCAACCCGCCGGTGTTCGATGTGTTTCTCAAACGCCGCGCCAAGGGACGCGGCGAAAAAGTGCCGCTGACCCTCGGCATGCTCTACCTGGCCATCAAGACTCAAAGCTGGGACACGCAGACGCTGGAAAACCTGAGCTGAAACACTAAGGACCTTACATGGACGTAACAATGGGCCTGCTGGCCGCCCTGCTCTGGGGTGGTACGGATTTTCTCGTGGGCCTTAACGCCAGAGCCGTGGGCGTTAAACGCGCGGTGTATTTCGGCCAAGCGCTCGGCTTCCTGATCATGACTGTGCTGCTGGTCATTCTCCCAAGCTTGCTGTTCAAATCCCTCGACGCCCCGCTGAGCGTCTGGCTGCTGGGCGTCGCCGCCGCCCTGCTCACCGTCTCCGGCGCCCTGGCGCTGTCCAAGGCCTTCGCCCTTGGCAAAGCCGCCATCGTCGCGCCGCTGGTGACGTCCTACGGCGTGGTGACCACCTTGCTGTCCTGGGCCAGCGGCGAGCACATCAGCCTGACGCAACTGGGCTGCATCGCCGTGTGCGTGATCGGCGTGATCCTCTCCAGCATTCATAAAGACAACGGCGTCCCCCACAACAACCCTCGCCAGTCGATCGCCTACGCCATGCTCGCCGCCTTGCTGTACGGCACCAGTTTCTGGCTGCAAGGCCGCTACACCCTGCCCGCGCTGGGGCCGATCACCATGCTGTGGCTCGGTTACCTGGTGGGGCTCTGCGTATTGGTGGTGATGGTGCTGAAGATCAAGGACGGCCTGAAAATCCCACCGCTGAAAAACTGCGCAACGCTGACCGGTGCAAGCTTGATGAACCTGGGCGGGTTCTCGGCGTTTTCCTGGGGGGCGATGGCGGGGTCGGTGTCAGTGGTGACGGTGATCAGTACGTTGTCGGGCGGGATTGCGGCGATTCTGGGGTTTGTGTTTTTCAAGGAGCGGTTGTCGGCGGTGCAGGTGGTGGGGGTTGTGCTGGTACTGCTCGGCGCGGTGGTTCTGCACATCGCCGACTGAGCGTTCGCGCACAAAAAAGCCGCCTACAAGAGGCGGCTTTTTCACAACGCTCGAATCTTACAACTTAGGACCCGCAGCCTTGATCGCATCGCTCACGTCAAACTTCTTGAAGTTCTCGATGAACAGACCCGCCAGCGCCTTCGCCGCTTCGTCGTAGGCAGCTTTGTCGGCCCAGGTGTTACGTGGGTTCAACAGGCCGGTTTCAACGCCCGGTACGGCCAGTGGCACGTCGAGGTTGATGGTGTCGAGGTGTTCGGTTTCGGCACCGATCAACGCGCCACTCTGGATCGCTGCGATGACGCCGCGAGTGGTCGGGATGTTGAAGCGGTTGCCGACGCCGTAGCCGCCGCCGGTCCAGCCGGTGTTGACCAGGTAGACCTTGGAGCCGAAGCCGCGGATGCGCTTGATCAGCAGCTCTGCGTATTCGCCAGCCGGGCGCGGGAAGAACGGTGCGCCGAAGCAGGTGGAGAAGGTCGACTTGATGCCGCCGCCGGAACCCATTTCGGTCGAGCCCACCAGTGCGGTGTAGCCGGACAGGAAGTGGTAGGCCGCTTGTTCTTCGCTGAGGATCGACACAGGCGGCAGTACGCCGGTCAGGTCGCAGGTCAGGAAGATTACCGCGTTTGGCTCGCCGCCCAGGTTCTTCTCGGAACGCTTGGCAACGTGCTCCAGCGGGTAGGCCGCGCGGCTGTTCTGGGTCAGGCTGACGTTGGTGTAGTCGGCGTGCTTGGCCTCGTCGATCACCACGTTTTCCAGCACGGCGCCGTGCTTGATGGCTTTCCAGATGACCGGCTCGTTCTTCTCGGAGAGGTCGATGCACTTGGCATAGCAACCGCCTTCGATGTTGAACACCACGCCTTCGCCCCAGCCGTGTTCGTCGTCACCGATCAGGTAACGGCTTTCGTCGGCGGACAGGGTGGTTTTGCCGGTGCCCGACAGACCGAAGAACAGGGTCACGTCACCTGCTTCGCCGATGTTGGCGGCGCAGTGCATTGGCAGCACGTCGGACGCCGGCAGCAGGAAGTTCTGCACCGAGAACATGGCTTTCTTCATCTCACCGGCGTAACGCATGCCGGCGATCAGCACTTTCTTCTGGGCGAAGTTGAGGATCACGCAACCGTCGGAGTTGGTGCCGTCACGCTCTGGCACGCATTCGAAGTTGGCCACGTTGAGCACTTGCCACTCTTCACGACCGGCCGGGTTGTACTGGGCCGGGTTGATGAACAGGCAACGACCGAACAGGTTCTGCCAGGCAGTCTGGGTGGTCATTTTCACGGCCAGGTAGTGGTCTTCGGCAGCCCCTACGTGAACATGGGAAACGAAATGCTCTTGCGCGTTGTTGAAGGCCTCGACGCGAGCCCACAGGGCATCGAACTTGTCGGCCGGGAACTTGCGGTTGATCGGGCCCCAGGCGATGGAAGCCTGGGTGGAAGGCTCTTCAACGATGAAACGGTCGACCGGCGAACGGCCAGTACGGTGACCGGTTTCGACGACCAGCGCGCCAGTATCGGCGAGCACGCCTTCACCACGCTGCAGGGCTTCTTTAACCAGATCGTCAACACTCAGATCGGTGTATACGGCGTTGTTGGCTTGCGTCATGAGGTTCCCCGTCGGCCTATGGCCGAGTGCTCCAAACGTTTTGTAGTAGAAAGTTGCGCACTACTACCGCGAAAAAAGTGGGCCGGATTATGCCAGAAAAGCCCAAAAAGAGTAGGGCCCTCCCGTCAGAACTGCGCTAATCCGGCGTTTGTCAGGTGATTTACCTGTGCTTAAACGTTTTAGTGGCGGGTGTCGGAAGGGGTGTCGATGCCTGCGCCGGCGAACAATTGGGCGACATCGGCCGCATCGAACAGGTAGCGCTCGTTGCAGAACTGGCAGTCGATCTCGATATGCCCGCCGTGCTCTACCACCAGGTTTTGCGCATCTTCCAGGCCGAGGCTGACCAAGGCATTGGCCGAGCGCTCGCGCGAGCAGCTGCAATTGAAGTGCAGGCCTTGTGCGTCAAACAGTCGCACGGCTTCTTCGTGGTACAGGCGATGCAGGATGGTTTCGTTGTCCAGGCCCAGTTGCTCTTCAGCGGTGAGGGTACCGGCCAGGGCCGTCAGCTTGCGCCAGCTGTCGGTGCGTTCGTCTTCGTCCTTGATGCGATCCGGTGGCAATTGCTGCAACAGCATGCCGCGGGCGCGTTTGCCGTCAGCGTTGAGCCAGAACTTGGTGCCGACCTGCTGGGACATCACGAAGTAGTTGGTGAAGCAGTCCGACAAGGTTTCGCCGTCCAGGTCGACGATGCCTTGGTAGCGCTGGCCTTCGGTGGGGTCGACGGTGATCGCCAGCACGCCGTTGGCCATCAGGTCGGACAAGGTGGCGTCCGGGGCAATCTGGTCGGCTTCGTAACGAGCCAAACCTCGGATTTCGCGCTCGCTGGAGCATTCGATCATCAGCATCGGCACCGGGCCTTCGGAACGCGCCTGCAGGATCAGCAACCCGTCGAATTTCATGGTGCCCACCAGCAGCGCCGCCGCCGCCATCAGCTCCCCGAGCAGTTGCGCGACCGGCTCCGGATAGGGGTGCTTGGCGAGGACTTCCGCATAGCTGCGCTCCAGCGAGACCAGCTCGCCGCGGGCGTCGCTCTCGTCGAAAATGAAGCGTTGGGTGAAGTCGGTATCCGGTAGATCAGTCATAGGTCTGGGTATCTGAATTGATGACAAATTGATTACAAGGTTTATAGAATTAAACGCTTTAGCACCGTTTTGGTGCGGTTTTCTAGAGCCGTGAGGGACAGTTTATGAACAATCCGGGTTTGTTCCAAGCCAAGTGGAACCTCGGGCGATGGGCCTTTTGCAATCTACTCGCTATCGCACTGCTGTGTTTCTGGCTGTGGCCCACGGGCCAGATGCTATGTGTGCTTTTCGACGAGTGGCTGTTTCATCTGCTCAATGACCCGCTGGCCAGCAACTCGACCTGGCTGCACGTGTGGGCGGTAGCCAGTTTGCGGCCGTTCGATGCGGTGGTCGGCATCATTCTGCTGACGCTACTGATTCGCGGCGACTGGGTATTCAAGGCCGTGCAGGTGCGCCAGGCATTGTTAGGTTTTGTCGGCATTCTGCTGCTGTTGCTGTTTATCCGCATGTTGTTTTCCAAGTTCGCGGCGCACATGGGTTGGCAGCACAGCAGCCCGTCGATGGTGATCAGCGGAGCGATCCAGATGAGCGACTACTTCCCGGGGCTGGAGAAGACCTGGGAATTGAAGGACCGTTCGAGTCAGAGTTTTCCAGGGGATCACGCGTCGGTGCTGTTGATCTGGGGGATGTTCATGACGGTGTTCGCCAAGCGTATTGGTCAGGTGCTGGTGATCTGGGGCCTGGCGCTGCTGTTCATGATGCCGCGCCTGGTGGCGGGCGCGCATTGGGGCCAGGACGATTACATTGGCGGTGTGTTGCTGGCGCTGTTGGCGTTGGGATGGGGGTATTACACGCCGTTCGCGGCGAAGGTTTCGAGTGGGTTGCTGCGGGTGACGGCGCCGGTGTTCGGCCTGCTTCAGCACATGCCGCTGATCAGTCGACTGAGTGTGGTTCGCCCAGCGTGATGGCCAAGGGTGAGGGAGCTTGCTCCCTCACTGTCGCCGTCAATCATCATTGCCACTGCCGCGAAACTTGAACAGGTCGCGGCGCTGCTTCTTGCTCGGCTTGCCATCGGTGGTCATACCCGTGGCGCCCGCCTTGCGCATCGCGGCCGCATTTTCACGCTTGGCGATGCTGGCTTCGGTCTCGGTGTACAACGCCTGTGCTTCAGGCGCACCACGGCGCACGATGGAAAGCGCCTGAACCACGACCGTCTTTTCATCAAACCCGACACGAATCTGGAACTCATCGCCGACACGCGGCTCCTTGCCCGGCTTGCAGCGCTCGCCGCGATGGTGCACCTTGCCGCTCTCAATGGCGGCCTTGGCCAGGGCACGGGTTTTATAAAAACGCGCGGCCCACAGCCACTTGTCCAATCGGACCTTTTCTTCCTCTTCCTGCTTTTGAGCCACTTGAATTCCTCGCTCTGAAAAATGTCGCAACTTTAACGTTGAAGCCCTTCGACGCATAAACCCCTAGGCTCACCTAAGATACGCCAGGTAGCACCCTGTTTTCGCGAGGATATGCTGTGACCGAATTCCCCCTTTCACTCACCTCGCCCAACCAGCGCTGTGTGGGATGCCAGCAAAGCGAGCCTCTCGGTTTCGATTTTGCATTTGCGTACCAGCCTATCGTAGATCTGCGGGACCATTCGATCTTTGCCCACGAAGCCCTGGTGCGTGGCACGCATGGCGAAGGCGCGCTGTCGGTGCTTGACCAGGTCAACGAAAGCAACCGCTACCGCTTTGACCAACGCTGCCGAACCCAGGCGATTGCCGGGGCGGCGGCCTTGGGCATGCAAACCCACCTTTCGATCAACTTCATGCCCAATGCCGTGTACCGTCCGGAGTTGTGTATCCGCAGCACCCTGGAGGCGGCGCGCGCGCATAATTTCCCGTTGAACCAGCTGATTTTCGAGACACTGGAAAGCGAGCATGTAGA
The DNA here is from genome assembly GCF_049897885.1 of Pseudomonas sp. DWRC2-2. Lineage (NCBI taxonomy): Bacteria > Pseudomonadati > Pseudomonadota > Gammaproteobacteria > Pseudomonadales > Pseudomonadaceae > Pseudomonas > Pseudomonas sp. DWRC2-2. The sequence continues at coordinate 139,570 of NZ_JAFCXD010000004.1, read as the reverse complement.
TAACTATCGCCATTTGACGAATATTCTGCGTGAATACCGCGAATTCGGCTTCATGACCGCCATTGACGATTTCGGCGCGGGCTATTCGGGGCTGAATCTGCTGGCCGATTTCCAACCTGACTTGATCAAACTCGACATGGCGCTGATCCGCGATGTCGATCAGGATCGTGTCCGTCAGGTCATCGTCCAGGGGGTTGTCACAATCTGTGAGCAGTTGGGGGTTACTGTCATCGCCGAAGGCATCGAAAGTGCTGGCGAGCGCGACTTCCTGTCCGACTGCGGAATATTTCTGATGCAGGGCTACTGGTTCGCCAAGCCTGCATTCAACGCCCTGGCCGAGGTTCCCCCTCAGGCCTGGACGAATTGACCGGTTATCCCTATTGAAGACATTTGACCATTTGACCGTTGTGGGTCTGCGTGAGTGGGTGGCACTTCCCGACTTGGGAGTGGCAGGCCTGCGAGCAAAGATCGACACCGGTGCCAGCACCTCAAGCCTGCACGCTACCGATATCGAGCCGTTCGAGCGTGACGGTGAGAAGTGGGTGCGCTTTACCGCGCACCTGGGCAGCGTTGTGCAACTGCGTCACCGCCGCTGCGAAGCGCCCCTGGTGACGATGAAAACCATCAAGAGCTCCAACGGCCATGCGCAGGTGCGCTATGTCATCAGCACCACGTTGGCGCTGGGTGATCGGGTATGGCGGGTGGAATTTACCCTGGCCTGCCGCAAAGCCATGCGTTACCGGCTGTTGCTGGGTTCCAAAGCCTTGATTGACGGCCAACTGGTGGTCAATCCCGGCATCAAGTACGTTCAAGACAAGCCGGTGTTCCCGGTCTCTACTCTATCTGTCCCAGGTGCTGCATGAAGATTGCTGTGCTGTCGCGAAACCCGCGTCTGTATTCCACCCGCCGCCTGGTTGAGGCCGGCACCGAACGTGGCCACGAAATGGTGGTGATCGACACGTTGCGTGCCTATATGAACATTGCCAGCCACAAGCCGCAGATCCACTACCGGGGCAAGCCGCTGGAGGGGTTTGATGCGGTGATCCCACGCATCGGCGCCTCGGTGACGTTCTATGGCTGCGCGGTGTTACGCCAGTTCGAAATGATGGGGGTATTTCCCCTCAACGAGTCGGTCGCCATTGCCCGTTCACGGGACAAGCTGCGCTCGCTGCAACTGTTGTCGCGCCGGGGTATCGGCCTGCCGGTGACGGGCTTTGCCCACTCCCCCGATGACATCCCCGACCTGATTGACATGGTCAACGGCGCGCCGCTGGTGATCAAGGTGCTGGAAGGCACCCAAGGTATCGGTGTGGTGCTGTGTGAAACCGCGACAGCGGCCGAATCCGTGATCGAGGCGTTCATGGGCCTCAAGCAGAACATCATGGTGCAGGAATACATCAAGGAAGCCGGGGGTGCGGATATCCGCTGCTTCGTGGTGGGCGACAAGGTGATTGCGGCGATGAAGCGCCAGGCCAAGCCGGGGGAGTTCCGCTCCAACCTGCACCGTGGCGGCAGCGCTAGCCTGATCAAGATCACGCCGGAAGAACGCATGACGGCACTGCGGGCTGCCAAGGTGATGGGGTTGAGTGTGGCGGGTGTGGATATCCTGCGCTCCAATCACGGGCCGCTGGTGATGGAGGTGAACTCGTCACCGGGCCTGGAAGGCATTGAAACCACCACCGGGAAGGATGTGGCGGGGATCATCATTCAGCATCTGGAGAAGAATGGTGGGCCGAATATGACGAGGACCAAGGGTAAGGGCTAAAAAGTGTGGGAGCTGGCTTGCCTGCGATAGCAGTGGTGAATCCACTATGGCTATCGCGGGCAAGCCAGCTCCCACATTTGATGACTTAGCGTTTGTCAGACCGCATCTCTAGGCAACATCAACCCAAGCGGCAACCGCACACGCGCCTCCAGGCCACCTTCTTCTCGGTTACGCAACTCAACATTGCCGCCATGCATCGAGGCAATCCGCCGCACAATCGCCAACCCTAGCCCTGTGCCTTTGCCACCCCGGGCCCGGTCGCCACGGGTGAACGGGTTGAAGATGCCTTCCAACTCGTCCGGGTCGATGCCTGCGCCCCGGTCCATTACGCTCAGCACCACATAAGGCGCAGCGCTGTCGCCGGACACATAAGCCGCCACTTCCACATCGGAACCGGCGTGATGCAAGGCGTTGCCGATCAGGTTGTTCAACAGGCGCTTCATCGACACCCGACGCAACGCAAACGGCTGGATCGGCTCCAGGCGCATACGTACCTGCTCACCGTTCTGGTTGTAGGGCGCGACCACCTCACGCACCAGGTCCGTCAGGTCGACTTCCTCAACCACTTCATCACGGCCATCGCGGATAAACGCCAGGAACTGGTCGAGGATCGCGTCCATGTCCTCAATGTCGCGGACCATGTCATCAGTGAGGTCGCTATGGTTGCCCATTAACTCCAAAGACAAGCGCAGGCGTGTCAACGGTGTGCGCAAGTCATGGGACACCCCCGCCAGCATCAACTCGCGTTCGCGCCCGGCCTGTTCGACGTCTTCCGCCATCTGGTTGAACGCGCCGTACACCTCGGTCATCTCACTCGGCGTATCGCTGACCGGCAGGCGCACGCTGCGCCCCTGGCCCAGTTGTCGGGCGGCAAACACCAGGCGTTTAAGCGGCTGGTTGAGCTGGCGTACGAAAATCCATGCCGAGGCCGTTGAAAGCAGACCGATCGCCAGGAACCAGCCCAACACGTTCCAGATCTTCTGCCCCCGCAGCGGGTGCGGGTACAACGGGACTTTCAACCAATCTTCGCCCAGGCTCGGCGCACGCACCCACAATGCGGGCGACACATGCATGCGCAGCCGCACCTCGGTGTCTTCACCCAGTTCGGCCTGCATCTGGCGTTGATAGATTTCACTGTAGGGCCAATGCTGCTCGCCCTCCGGCACACCTGCACCGGCGACGCGCACCAGGGTCGCGGCCTTGGCGATCTTCTCACGGTTCTCCGGGTCTGCCGCCCAATAGGCGCGCAGCGTCAAGGCGACACCGTGGCTGTATTGCCGGTCCACCAGCACGTCCTCGTTCATCAACAGATAAACCAGTGTGAGTGCCTTGGAAAACAGAACGACGATCAGCACCAGCCAAAGGGTGCGGGAGAAAAAACTTTGGGGGAACCACAGCGGGGTTTTCATAGAAGACTGCTAGATACCTTGCAGAAACGAGCGGCGCTCGCAGAATTGCAGACGCCGGACATCCCGTCGACCCTCATGGAGTCAAACGCCAGGATGCCCGCCCCTGCAAATCACCGGTCAACTGGTTTTATTGCCGTCCGGCACAAACACATAACCCACGCCCCATACCGTCTGGATGTACCGTGGCTTGGAGGGATCCGGCTCGATCATCCGGCGCAGACGGGAAATCTGCACGTCGATGGAGCGCTCCAGAGCGTCCCATTCCCGACCACGGGCCAGGTTCATCAGCTTGTCGCGGGTCAAAGGCTGGCGAGCGTTCATCACCAGGGCCTTGAGCACGGCGAATTCACCCGTGGTGAGCATATGCACTTCTTCGCCACGCTTGAGCTCACGAGTCGCCAGCGACAGTTCGTAGTCGCCAAAGGTGACACTCTCGTCTTCGCTGCCTGGGGCACCTGGAACCGGCGGTGCCTGGCGACGCAGTACGGCTTTGACCCGAGCCATCAGCTCGTCGGGGTTGAACGGCTTGGCCAGGTAGTCATCAGCGCCCAGTTCGAGGCCCTTGATGCGGCTCAGCTCATCGCCCTTGGCGGTGAGCATGATGATGGGAATCTGGTTGTTCGCGCCGCGCAGGCGTTTGCAGGCGGTCAGGCCGTCTTCGCCGGGCAGCATCAGGTCGAGTACGACCAGGTTGAAGACTTCACGCCCCAACAAACGGTCCATCTGCTCGGTGTTCGGCACCGCGCGGGCACGGTAGCCCTTGGAGTTGAAGAAGCGCTCCAGCAGGCTGCTCAGCCCCGGGTCGTCGTCAACGATGAGAATTTTTTCGCCTTCAGCAGTTTGTGCAGTGCTGCTCATTAGATGCTCCTCTTATCTCGGCGCGCATTATGGCCTAGCTGCCGTTATACGCACCGTGTGCATTGTTAGCAGATTTTTCCTCAACTGCCAGCGAACCCGCGCCCTACAACCGTTGGCGCAATCCCCCCCCAAGGACAGAACGCTGGTTATAATGCGGCGCCGTCGTGCAGGGCAACTTCAGATCGTTACCGTTTGCTGCCGAGGCTTTTTTTACCCGCTTGTGTGATTTTTTCGATTTCGAGGGTCAATAGGCTGCCTCTTGACCCAGGCAGCGGCGCCAGTCGGGCCGCTCAACCAGCCTCCCAGGGCCTTGTTTTCCAGGCCTGCGAGCTGCTTTTCAGAATTTCAGGTGGTTTTATGGACAGCATCAACAGCCGCATCGCCGAGGAACTCGGTGTACGCCCACAACAGGTCGAAGCGGCCGTCGCTCTACTGGATGAAGGCTCCACGGTGCCTTTCATCGCCCGTTACCGTAAAGAAGTGACCGGCAGCCTCGACGACATCCAACTGCGTCACCTGGAAGAGCGTCTGCGCTACCTGCGAGAACTCGACGAACGGCGCATCAGCATCCTCGCCAGCATCGAGGAACAGGGCAAGTTGACTCCACAGCTTGAGCGCGACATCAAGCTCGCCGACACCAAGACCCGCCTCGAAGACCTCTACCTGCCGTACAAGCAGAAGCGCCGCACCAAGGGCCAGATCGCCCTGGAAGCCGGCCTGGGCGAGCTGGCCGACGGTCTGTTCAACGACCCGTCGCTGACCCCGGACACCGAAGCCGCCCGCTTCATCGACGCCGAAAAAGGCGTCGCGGACGTCAAGGCCGCCCTCGAAGGCGCCAAGTACATCCTCATGGAGCGCTTCGCCGAAGACGCCAGCCTGCTGGAAAAACTGCGTACTTACTTGAAGCAGGAAGCTATCCTCAGCGCCCGTGTCATCGCCGGCAAAGAGGAAGAAGGCGCCAAGTTCCGCGACTACTTCGAACATGACGAGCCGCTGAAAAGCATGCCGTCCCACCGTGCGCTTGCCATTTTCCGTGGCCGCAACGAAGGCATTCTCAGTTCCGCGCTGAAGGTCGGCGACGAATTGCCGGGCACCATGCACCCGTGCGAAGGCATGATCAGTCAACAATTCGGCATCCAGAATCAGAACCGTCCTGCGGACAAGTGGCTCGGTGAAGTGGTGCGCTGGACCTGGAAGGTCAAGCTCTACACCCACCTGGAAACCGATCTGCTCGGCGAGCTGCGCGACGGCGCCGAGACCGAGGCGATCAACGTGTTCGCCCACAACCTGCACGACCTGCTGCTGTCGGCCCCGGCCGGCCCACGCGCCACGCTGGGCCTCGATCCGGGCCTGCGCACTGGCTGCAAGGTTGCCGTGGTCGACGCCACCGGCAAGCTGCTGGACCACGCCACGGTGTATCCGCATGTGCCGCACAACAAATGGGACCAGACCCTGGCGATCCTGGCTGCCCTGTGCGCCAAGCACGCGGTGGACCTGATCGCCATCGGCAACGGCACCGCCAGCCGTGAAACCGACAAGCTGGCCGCCGAGCTGATCAAGAAATACCCAGCCATGAAAATGACCAAGGTCATGGTCTCCGAGGCCGGCGCTTCGGTGTACTCGGCGTCGGAACTGGCTTCCAAGGAGTTCCCGGACCTTGACGTGTCGATCCGTGGCGCAGTGTCCATCGCCCGTCGACTGCAGGATCCATTGGCCGAGCTGGTGAAGATCGACCCTAAATCCATCGGCGTCGGCCAGTACCAGCACGACGTGTCGCAGCTGAAACTGGCACGCGGCCTGGACGCGGTGGTGGAAGACTGCGTAAACGCCGTGGGCGTGGACGTGAACACCGCTTCCGTCGCCTTGCTGGCGCGGATTTCCGGCCTCAACGCCACCCTGGCGCAAAATATCGTGGCCCACCGCGACGAAAACGGCGCGTTCAAAACCCGTGCAGCGCTGAAAAAAGTCGCGCGTCTGGGCGAGAAAACCTTCGAACAAGCCGCCGGCTTCCTACGCGTAATGAACGGCGACAACCCGCTGGACTCCTCCGCAGTCCACCCGGAAGCCTACCCGCTGGTGCAGCGCATCGCCGCCGAGACCGACCGCGATATCCGCTCGCTGATCGGCGATGCTGCGTTCCTCAAGCGCCTGGACCCCAAGAAGTACACCGACGAAACCTTCGGTGTGCCGACCATCACCGACATCCTGCAAGAGCTGGAAAAACCTGGCCGCGACCCACGTCCCGAGTTCAAGACCGCCGAGTTCCAGGACGGCGTCGAAGACCTCAAGGATCTGGAGCTGGGCATGATCCTCGAAGGCGTGGTCACCAACGTGACCAACTTCGGCGCCTTTGTGGACATCGGCGTGCATCAGGACGGTTTGGTGCATATCTCCGCGCTTTCGGAGAAGTTCATCAAAGACCCGCGTGAAGCGGTGAAAGCCGGCGACGTGGTCAAGGTCAAGGTGATGGAAGTCGACATCCCGCGCAAACGCGTTGGCCTGTCGATGCGCATGAGCGACACCCCCGGCGAGAAAATCGACGGTGCCCGTGGTGCTCGTCCGGGTTCGGCACCGCGCCAGTCGCAGAACAATGCACCGCGCAAAGAAACCGCCACCGCAGCGCCAAGCAACAACGCTATGGCCTCGCTGTTCGCCAACGCCAAACAGTTGAAGAAACGCTGATGGAAATCCCGGCCGGTTTGACCCAGAGCGCGTTCAGCGAACTGATCGGCTGCCGCCTGCAACGCCTTGAAGAAGGCGTTGCCGAGGTGGCCCTGACCCTGGAGCCGCAACTGCGCAACCGCGCGGGCAAGCTCCATGGCGGGGCGATTTTCAGCCTGGTGGACATTACGATGGGGCTGGCCTGTTCCAGCTCCCATGGTTTCGACCAGCAGAGCGCGACCATCGAGTGCAAGATCAACTATATCCGCGCCGTGTCCGACGGTGACGTGCTGTGCACCAGCCGGGTGATTCATGCCGGTCGCCGCACGTTGGTGGTCGAGGCGGATGTGTATCAAGACGAAAGACTTGTCGCAAAAGCACAGGGCACCTTCGCTGTCCTATAGCTCCCCACCCCCGATTTGAGTTAATTTCGGCGCTGCAATCACGGCGTCGGAATTTTCTCGCTGCGCTGTAGCCAAATTCATGGAGTGAAGTCGGCATTTTCAGAGCGGGTTAAATCGACTCTAAACCAGGCGATCACGCCAGTTTTAACTTCACCCTTGTAGACCGTCCTGCCCACCCCCATATTGGGGCGACTGACGCGTGAAGGAATCCAACTTGAGCGAACTTCTCAACCGCCGCCTGGCCCTGCTCGGCAAGCGCGAACACCTCTCCCTGCTAGAGCAGTGCTTGCACGGCATCGAGCGCGAATGCCTGCGTGTCACCGGTGAGGGTCGACTGGCACAAACGCCGCACCCTGAAGCCCTGGGCGCCGCGTTGACCCACGAACAGATCACCACCGACTACTCGGAATCGCTGCTGGAGTTCATCACTCCCGCCCTGCCCAACCCGGCCGATACCCTGAGCAGCCTGGACAAGATCCATCGCTTTGCCTACACCAAGCTGGGCAGCGAATACCTGTGGAGCCCCTCGATGCCGTGCCCGTTGCCGGCTGAGGAAGATATTCCGATTGCCTACTACGGCACGTCCAATATCGGACAGCTCAAGTACGTGTATCGCAAGGGTTTGGCCCTGCGTTATGGCAAGACCATGCAGTGCATCGCTGGCATCCACTACAACTTTTCGTTGCCGGAAGCGCTGTGGCCGTTGCTTAAAGAGACTGAAGGATTTGTCGGCACTGACCGCGACTACCAGTCCACCGCCTATATCGCGCTGATCCGTAACTTCCGCCGTTACAGCTGGCTGCTGATGTACCTGTTCGGTGCATCCCCTGCCCTGGATGCCGGTTTCCTGCGCGGTCGTTCGCACCAGCTGGAAGTGCTCGACGCCGACACGCTGTACTTGCCCTACGCAACCAGCCTGCGCATGAGCGACCTGGGTTACCAGAGCAACGCCCAGGCCGGCCTCACGCCGTGCTACAACGATTTGAGCAGCTACACCGACAGCCTGCGTGAAGCGGTGGCAACGCCCTACGCACCGTACGTCGAAATCGGAACCCATCAGGACGGTGAGTGGGTACAGCTCAACACCAACATCCTGCAGATCGAAAACGAGTACTACTCCAACATCCGCCCCAAGCGTGTGACCTACACCGGCGAACGGCCGATCCAGGCGCTGGTGGCCCGTGGCATCCAGTACATCGAAGTGCGCTGCCTGGACATCAACCCGTTCCTGCCGATGGGTATCGACCTGCCGGAGTCGCGTTTCCTCGACGCCTTCCTGCTGTACTGCGCGTTGAACGACAGCCCGCTGTTCGCCGACAACGAGTGCGGCAACGCCACCTCCAACTTCCTCAGCGTGGTCAAGGAAGGTCGTCGTCCCGGCCTGCAATTGCAGCGTCAGGGCCAGCCTGTGGACATGAAGGAATGGGCTGCCGAACTGCTGGAGCAGATTGCGCCACTGGCCGCCTTGCTGGATGAAAGCCACGGCATCACCGAGCACAGCCAGGCGCTGGATGCCCAACTGGCGAAGGTCAAGGATTCGTCCCTGACCCCGTCAGCCCAGGTGTTGGCGGCGATGGCCGAGCGTAAGGAAAGTTTTGCGCAGTTCTCCCTGCACCAGAGCCAACTGCACGCCGAGCATTTCCGCAGCGAACCGCTGCCGGCCGAAGAGCAAGCGCAGTTTGAAGAACTGGCACGCAAATCGCTGGCACAGCAGGCGGAGCTGGAGCAGAACGAAGTGGGTGATTTTGACGTATTTGTTGGCTCGTACCAGGCCAGCATCCTCGCCATCAGCAACTAAAGATCGTACACAAACCCCTGTGGGAGCGGGCTTGCTCGCGAATGCGGCCTGCCAGTGATTGATGTGCTGACGGATACACCGCATTCGCGAGCAAGCCCGCTCCCACATTTGACCTATGCGCCTCAGGATCCACGTTCACTTCTCCTCATAAGCTAATTCGAAAATGTTATTTATTTTCGAATTCTTAGATCATTTAGTCTCCTCACACGCCGACCCTCGGCCGCCTGATTGAGGAGCTTCCCCTTGAAACTGCTTACCCCTCTGCGCCTCTTGGCCGCATTGTCCCTGGCCGGTGCCAGCCTGTTTGCCCAGGCGGCGGATGTGACCATCGCTTACCAGACCACCGTGGACCCGGCCAAAGTCGCCCAGGCCGACGGCGCCTACGAAAAAGCCACCAACGCCAAGATCAACTGGCGCAAATTCGACAATGGCGCCGACATCATCGCCGCCATCGCGTCCGGCGACGTGCAGATCGGCTACCTCGGTTCCAGCCCGCTGACCGCTGCGATCACCCGCAAAGTACCGGTGGAAACCTTCCTCGTTGCCACCCAGATCGGCGGCGCCGAAGCCCTGGTAGCGCGCGACGGTTCGGGGATCAACAGCCCGCAGGACCTGATCGGCAAAAAAATCGCCGTGCCATTCGTGTCCACCGGTCACTACAGCCTGTTGGCTGCGTTGAAACACTGGAACATCGACCCGTCCAAAGTAACCATCCTCAACCTCGCACCACCGGCGATCATCGCCGCCTGGAAGCGTGGTGATATCGACGCCACCTACGTGTGGGACCCCGCCCTGGGCGTCGCCAAGGAAAACGGCAAGGTGCTGATCACCTCCGGCGAACTGGCCAAGTTTGGCGCGCCAACCTTCGATGCCTGGATCGTGCGTAAGGATTTTGCCGAGAAGCACCCGGAAATCGTCAAGGCGTTTGCCAAAGTCACCCTGGATGCCTACGCCGCCTACCGTAAAGACCCACAAGCCTGGCTCGCCGACAAAGGCAACGTCGAAAAACTGGTGAAACTCTCCGGCGCCAAGGCCAGCGACATCCCACTGCTGCTGCAAGGCAACGTCTACCCGCTGGCCGCCGACCAGGCGACCCTGCTGGGCGCACCGACCACCAAGGCCGTGACCGATACCGCCGCGTTCCTCAAGGAGCAAGGCAAGGTCGACGCCGTGCTGCCGGACTACGCCCCTTACGTCAGCGCCAAGTTCATTACTAACTGATCAGGAGTTCATCGCGATGGCCTTGCTACAACTGGAGCGCATCAGCGCACAGTACCCAGGCGCCACAGAACCGGTACTGTCAGACATTTCAATCGACCTGGGGCCCCAGCAATTGCTGGTGGCCCTCGGCCCGTCCGGCAGTGGCAAGACTTCGCTGTTGAACCTGATTGCCGGCTTTGTCGAACCGTCCGCCGGGCGCATCACCCTCGACGGCGTGCCGGTCAAAGGCCCGAGCGCCGAACGCGGCGTGGTGTTCCAGGACGACGCCCTGCTGCCCTGGCAGGATGTGTTGGCCAACGTCGGCTTCGGCCTGGAGCTGGCCGGTGTGCCCAAGGCGCAACGTGAAGTACGCGCCCGGGAAATGCTCGCGCTGGTCGACCTGGCCGGTTTCGACAGCCGCCGCATCTGGCAACTTTCCGGTGGGCAGAAGCAACGTGTCGGCCTCGCCCGCGCGCTGGCGGCCGACCCTCGCGTGTTGCTGATGGACGAACCCTTCGGCGCCCTCGACGCCTTCACCCGCGAACAGATGCAGGAGCTACTGCTGCAAGTCTGGCGGCGCACGGCCAAGCCGGTGTTCCTGATTACCCACGACATCGAAGAAGCGGTCTTCCTCGCCACTGACCTGATCCTGCTGGCGCCCAACCCTGGCCAGATCGTCGAACGCCTGAGCCTGGACTTCGGCCAACGCTACGCCGCCGGTGAGTCGGCGCGGGCGATCAAGTCCGACCCGCGCTTTATCGAAACCCGCGAACACGTGCTGGGCAAAGTGTTCTCCCAACGGCAGGTGTCCGCATGAGCAGCTACGAACTTCCCGTCACGGCCACCAAGCCGGCGGCGCACGCGGTTATCCCGGTGCGGCGCAGCCTGAGCACCCGCTGGATCAGCCTGCTGACCCTGGTCGCGTTGCTGGTTATCTGGTGGGCCGTGACCGCCACCGGTTTGATCGAACCACTGTTCCTGCCGCCGCCGTCTGCCGTGCTGCAAAAAGGCTGGCTGCTGGCGACCACGGGCTACATGGACTCAACCCTGTGGCAACACCTGGGCGCCAGCCTCAGCCGTATCGGCCTGGGCCTGGGTTTTGCCGTGCTGACCGCCGTGCCGGTGGGGATCGCCATTGGTTCCAACCGTATCGCCCGTGGCGTCCTCGACCCGCTGATCGAGTTCTACCGCCCGATCCCGCCACTGGCCTATCTGCCGCTGATCGTGATCTGGTGCGGCATTGGCGAGCTGTCCAAGGTGCTGCTGATTTACCTGGCAATCTTCGCGCCGATTGCCATCGCCACCGCGACCGGTGTGCGCACGGTCGACCCGGCCAAGCTGCGCGCGGCGCAGTCGTTGGGCGCCACCCGTGCCCAGCTGATTCGGCATGTGATCCTGCCGAGCGCCCTGCCCGACATCCTCACCGGCGTGCGCATCGGCCTGGGCGTGGGCTGGTCGACATTGGTCGCCGCCGAGCTGATCGCGGCCACCAGCGGCCTGGGTTTCATGGTGCAGTCGGCGGCGCAGTTCCTGGTCACTGACGTGGTGGTGCTGGGCATCCTGGTCATCGCCCTGATCGCCTTCGCCATGGAAATGGGCCTGCGTGCCCTGCAGCGTAAATTAGTGCCGTGGCATGGCCAGGCACATTGAGTGAGAACCGCATGAGCAGCCTGACCGTTACCCCCATCAGCACCGCATTGGGTGCCCTGATCAGTGGCGTCGATATCACCCAGCCGTTGAACATTGAAGAGCGCGATGCCATTGAACAGGCGTTGCTCACCCACTCGGTGCTGTTCTTCCGCGATCAACCGATCAACCCGCAACAGCAAGCACGCTTCGCGGCGAATTTTGGTGACCTGCATATCCATCCGATCTACCCCAACGTGCCGGAACAGCCCGAAGTGCTGATCCTCGACACCGCCGTCACCGACGTGCGTGACAACGCCGTGTGGCATACCGACGTGACCTTCCTGCCCACCCCGGCGTTGGGCGCCGTACTCAGCGCCAAGCTGCTGCCGGCGTTTGGCGGCGATACGCTGTGGGCCAGCGGGATTGCGGCGTATGAGGCGTCGTCCGAGCCGTTGAAGCGCCTGCTCGACGGGCTGACCGCGACCCACGACTTCACCAAATCCTTCCCGCTGGAGCGCTTTGGCAACACCGCCGAAGACCTGGCGCGCTGGGAAGAAACCCGCAAGAAGAACCCGCCGTTGTCGCATCCGGTGGTGCGCACGCACCCGGTGAGTGGGCGTAAGTCGCTGTTTGTCAGTGATGGCTTTACCACCAGGATCAACGAGCTGGAACCGGCGGAGAGCGAGGCGATTCTGAAGCTGCTGTTTGCCCACGCGACGCGCCCGGAGTTCACCATTCGTTGGCGTTGGCAGGAAAACGATGTGGCGTTCTGGGATAACCGCGTGACGCAGCATTACGCGGTGGATGATTACCGGCCGCAGCGGCGGGTGATGCACCGGGCGACGATTTTGGGGGATGTGCCGTTCTAAATCCCGCCGAGGATTAAATGTGGGAGCAAGCCCGCTCCCACAATTTGATCGAGTGGCGTTAGATTATTCAGCAGTGGACGGCTTTTCCCACAAGTTAATCCCACCTTCCAGCGCAAACCGATCAATCTCCGCCAATTCTTCTGCACTGAAATGCAGATTTTTCAACGCCCCGACGTTCTCGATAATCTGCTCCGGCCGGCTCGCACCGATCAGCGCACTGGTCACCCGTGGATCGCGCAACGTCCAGGCCAATGCCAGTTGCGCCAGGCTCTGACCACGGCGTTGGGCGATTTCATTCAGCGCACGCACGTGGGCGATGTTGGCTTCGGACAGGTGCTTGGCTTGCAACGAACCACCGCCCGGACGATTCACTCGCGCATCCGCCGGTACGCCGTTGAGGTACTTGTCAGTCAGCAGGCCCTGAGCCAGTGGCGTGAACGCGATCACCCCGGCGCCGAGTTCTTCGGTGGTGTCCAGCAGGTCTTTTTCCACCCAGCGGTTGAGCAGGTTGTAGGCCGGTTGGTGAATCAGCAGCGGTACTTTCCACTCTTTGAGCAGCGCGGCGATTTCGCGGGTTTTCACGCCCGAGTAGGACGAGATCCCGATGTACAACGCCTTGCCTTGTTGCACGGCAGTGGCGAGGGCGCTGGCGGTTTCTTCCAGGGGGGTGTCGGCGTCAAAACGGTGGGAGTAGAAGATGTCCACGTAGTCGACGCCCAGGCGTTGCAGGCTCTGGTCGAGGCTGGCCAGCACGTATTTGCGTGAGCCGCCGCCCTGGCCGTAAGGGCCGGGCCACATGTCCCAACCGGCCTTGCTGGAGATGATCAGTTCGTCGCGATAGTGCTTGAAGTCTTCGCGCAGCAAACGGCCGAAGTTGATCTCGGCGCTGCCATAGGGCGGGCCATAGTTGTTGGCCAGGTCGAAGTGGTTGATGCCCAGGTCGAACGCGGTGCGCAGCAGGGAGCGCTGGGTGTCGATCGGGGTGCTGTCGCCAAAGTTGTGCCACAGGCCCAGGGACAGTGCAGGCAGCACTAATCCACTGCGGCCTACACGGCGGTACGGAATAGATTCATAGCGGTTTTCGGCAGCAATGTAAGTCATCGAATCCTCTCTTGGACGTCGGCAAATAAGGCCTGGGAATAAGGTTATTCCCAGGCCTTTTAACCAGCTGAATCGCTTAAGTCTGCCGTTCCGTTCTACAGCAATTGCCTACCAGAGTGGAACGACATAACTCACATAGAAGCGGTTTTCATCCTGCACGGTGGCACCGCTGATGTCCGGGCTGGCGTGGGCGTTTTTCCAGGTCACACCCAGGCCCTTGAGAGTGCCGGTGGGCACTTGATAGGCCACGGCGACGTTACGTTCCCATTCGCTGGTAGTGCCTTGCGCCGTGCGGATGTCATCACCGTGGGCATAGGCGGCGGAGAACGTCAGGCCCGTGAGGCCAAGCTTACCGAAGTCATACTTGTACTGCGCAAGCCAAGTGCGCTCACCGGCGTGTTGAAATTTATTCAACTGCATGTTGGTCAGCGCCGGGGTGTCGGCGCCTGAGCCTGGGCCCTGGCGGTTGTCGCCGCTGTTCAGGCCGGAGTCCAGGTACGGGAAGTCGCTGTCGCCGCTGTTTTTCTGGATACCCAGGCCGACGGTGTGGCCGTCGAGGCTGTAGCTCTCAAGCAAGCTGGCGGTGGTCTGGTTGATGCGGCCTTTGTTCACGCCGTCGCCGTACAGACCACTCGCGGCGTAGTCCTTGTCACCGTCGGCGTTGCCGCCCACCCCCAGGCTGCGGAATACACGCAGGTCGGTGTCGATGGCACCCACGGATAACGCGTCATGGCGCTTGGCACCGAGGAAAAACTGCTGGTAGTAATCCTCAAGGTTGGAATACCACAGGCTGACCGTGGTGTTCTGGATGCCGGTGTAATCCGCACCGCCGAACAGGAAGCGATCGCTCTCTTTGGTGCCGCCGGCGGTGATCATGCCCTGGTCGCCGGTTTCGTTGCGGATCTTGGTCTTGAAGATATCGCCGCCGGTGAAGGTGAAGTCGCTGAGGTCCTTGGACACCAGTTGCACACCGGTGTTGGTCTGCTGGTACAGGCGCCCGTCGGTGTTGGCGAGTATCGGGTTGTTGCCGTAGAGCGTGCCGACACGCAGTTCATCCTTGGCGAAACGCATCTTGAACGTCGGGCTCAACACACCGAACTGGTCGGCGGATTTGCCGTTGTCCAGCGGGAACATGCTGCCGGGGTAGCGACCCTGGTGTTCCTTGTCATTGAGGTCACCGCCGGAGTCCAGCTTCAACCCGTAGAACGCCTGCAGGTCCAGGCCAAAACCCACCGGGCCTTCGGTGTAGCCGGACTTGAAGTTGAACTCGAACCCCTGGCCCCAATCCCTAATGCTGTGGGCCTTGGCGTTGCTGTTCACCACATCACGCCCCTGCTGGTTGAGGTAGCGGTTGAGCAGGGTCACATCGGCGTGGCTGTCATCGATAAAATCGGCGTGGGCGGACAGCATAAAGCTCGCCATGGCGGCACCCACCATAGGGCTTATCAACGTCTTCATTGTTACCGGTCTCCGTCACTGTTCTGAAATGAAAGCGTCAAACGCTTCACACAATTACGCAGTGGCCAGATGACAGTTCCGCGTCAAAACGCGATGTAGGCGGATGAAATTAAATTCATGAAACCCTTTAACTACGGGGGTTAGCGGGCGTTTTCGAAGATTTCCGCGAGCCAGTCGACGAACACACGCACCCTCGGCGACATGTGTCGATTCTGTGGATACAGCACCGATACCGGCATCAAAGGTGGCGGTGTTTCCTGGAGAATTTCTCGCATCACGCCCTGCTCGATCAGCTCGGCCATGCGGTAATGCGGGCACTGGATAATGCCGAGTCCGGCCACCGCGCTGGCCGAATAAATCTCCGCGCCGAACACCGACAATGCGCCGTCGATACTCACTTCCTGCAACTCGCCATCGACCATGAATTCGAACGGAAACAGCTTGGCCGTGGTGCGCGACACGTAGTTCACCGCGCGGTGTTCACTCAGCTCGGCCAGGCGCTTGGGTTCGCCGTATTTGCGCAGATAAGCGGGGCTCGCGCAGGTCACTTGGCGCAGGTTGGCGACGCGCCGACCAATCAACGCGGAATCCCCCAGGGTGCCCGCACGCAGCACGCAATCGACGCCCTCGGCGATCAGGTCGACAAAGCGATCCGCCTCACTGATGGACAGCTCGATATCCGGGTAACGCGCCATGAACTCCGGCAGCGCCGGTACCACAAAATACTTGGCCAGCGTGCCGTGCAGGTCCACGCGCAAACGCCCCTTGGGCGCCACGCTGCGGAACGCCAGCTCGGCCTCTTCCAGCTCCGCGAGCAGCTGCACGCAACGTTGGTAATACGCCTCGCCATCGAGGGTCGGTCGCACACGCCGGGTGCTGCGTTCCAACAAGCGCGTGCCGAGCCAAGCTTCGAATTGGTTGAGGGTGTGAGTCAGGGTCGCACGGGGCAGATTCAGGTCATCGGCCGCCAGGGTGAAGCTGGAACGCTCGTAAATCCGCACGAAGACCTTCATGGCTTTGACTTGATCCACGCTGCACTCCTACACGCCGATTGTTGGCGATTATTGAACAGTCAAGGCAACTCTGGCGCATTTATCGGCCTGGGTAAACGTGTGAATCTGCTTCCACACCCCGTTCAAGGAACCCAGATCATGACGACTCAAGTAGCAATCATCACCGGCGCCTCCCGTGGCATTGGCGCCGTCATCGCCAAGCAACTCGCTGCCGACGGCTACGCCGTGGCCATCAACTACGCCAGCAGCGCCACCGAGGCGTCGAAGCTGGTAGTGGAACTGCGCCAGGCCGGCCACCAAGCCATAGCGATCCAAGGCGACGTCGCCAAACCCGCCGACATCAAGCGCCTGTTCGACGAAACCGAGGCGCAATTGGGCAAGGTGGATGTGCTGATCAACAACGCCGGCATCCTCAAGACGCTGCCCCTGGCCCAGCACAGCGACGAACTCTACGACCAGAACTTCGATATCCACACCCGTGGCACCTTCAACGCCCTGCGCGAAGCCGCCACCCGCCTGAATGACGGCGGACGCATCGTCAACTTCTCCAGCAGCACCGTCGGCCTCAACTTCCAAGGTTACGCGGTGTACATCGCCAGCAAGGCGGCGGTGGAGTCCCTGACCCAAGTGTTCGCCAAAGAGATGCGCGGGCGTCGGATTACCGTCAACGCCGTGGCGCCAGGCCCAGTCGCCACCGAGTTGTTCCTGCACGGCAAGAGCGAAGAGCAGATCCAGGGCATGGCCAAGATGCCGCCGCTGGAACGCCTTGGCCAACCGGAAGATATCGCCCGCGTGGTGGCGTTTCTGGTGAGCCCGGCCGGTGCTTGGATCAATGGGCAAATCCTGCGCGCCAATGGCGGGCTGGTCTAAGTCACACATCCGGGCCAGCGATGTTCTCTTTGTGGAGCTCTATCATGCCAACCTTGTTGATCCCCGCACTCGCCCCGCTTTACCGCTACGCCGAACCCCTGGCCTATGCGCTGCTGCGCGCAGGTTTTGGGGTGATCATGCTCACCCATGGCCTGCCCAAATTGCTGGGCAACGCCCATGGTTCGATGGCCGACCCGATGGCGGCGTCCATCAATCTGATCCAGAACCGCCTGCACTTGCCGCAGGCGGAGCTGATCGGTCTGCTGGTGGCCTTGCTGGAAGCAGTCGGTGGATTGCTGTTGATACTCGGCCTGGGCACACGGCTGGTCGCGGCCATGATGACCCTGCAGATGCTGACCATTGCTTACTTGCTGGGGCCGACGTGGCCGTGGATCGACCGAGGCATCGAGTACCCGGTGCTGATGGCGCTGCTATCGTTGTACCTGGTGTTTCGCGGTGCCGGCCGCTATTCCCTGGACAACACACTGGGCAAGGAGCTCTGAACATGCACACCACCCTGGTGATCAGCGCAGGCTTGATCATGCTGGTACTGATGCTGTTGATCGGGCAGAAGCTTGGCGTCAGCCGGCCCATTCTGGCCTACAGCTTTGTGGCGATCTGGTTGGGGGTGGCGGTGGTCAATGGCGCTGTAGGGGTCGTCACTGCCGGCCAACCCCTGGTGTCGGAGCTGGTGATCGGCAGTGGCGTGTTCGGCGTGCCCCTGGTGGCACTGGCCCTGTACCTCAGGGCCTGAGCCTCAGCGCACCAAGTGCAGGAACTGCAGGTGACGCTCGTACTGGTCGAGGATGTCGTTGATGATCTGTTCCTTGGTATAGCCCACCAAGTCATAGTCCTGGCTACCCTCGGCCAAGTGCACTTCCGCCCGGTAGTAGCGACGGTTGTTGAGCTCCTTGGAGCCCATCCCGCCACGGGCAAATGACGGCGTGAAGTAGCCGCGCATCTGCACCTGGTAGATGAACGGACGCTCCTCGCCATGGCCGATTTCCAGGCTGACGCTGTCGTTGGCGGGGTCAGGTTGCGTCACGACATTCAAACCCTTCTCGACAAACACCGCCGTCACTTCTTCAATCGCCGGGCGCACCGTCGAGTCAAGGAAACGGTACACCTCGTCTCGCGACGGGAAGTGCACGGCCTGGCTCAAACGCTGACGCCAGCCGCCGCGTCCCTTGCGAGCAGTCGAAATCGGTGCCAATGAATGCAACTGGGCGATCTGCTTTTGCGACTCCAGATAGAACGCCTTATGCAGCCCCCACATCATCAGCAGCAGGATCATCGAGAACGGCAACGAGGTCAGTACCACCGCCGACTTGAGCGAATCGATGCTGCCGGCAAACAGCAAGGCACTGGTGACCAGCGCGGTCATCGCACCCCAGAACACCCGCAGCCATTTCGGCCCGTCTTCATCGGCGTTGCCGCCTTTGGACGACAGGGTGGACAGCACCACGGTGCCCGAATCGGCGGAGGTCACGAAGAACACGAAGCTGATAAACACCGTGACCGCGATGACGGTTTTGCTCCACGGGTAGGTTTCCAGCAGCAGGTAGAGGCTCATCGACGGGTTATCGATGGCCGACTGACCGAGTGCGGCCATACCGTGGTTGAGCACCTGGTCGATGGCGCTGTTGCCGAAGATCGACATCCACGCCAGGGTGAAGCCCAGCGGGATCAGCAGCACGCCAAACACGAACTCACGGATGGTGCGGCCACGGGAAATGCGCGCGATAAACAGGCCCACGAACGGCGACCATGCAATCCACCAGGCCCAGTAGAACACCGTCCAACCACCCAGCCAGTCGCTGGGTTTGTCGTAGGCGTACACGTCGAAACTCTTGGTCGGCAAGGCGCCCAGGTAGTCGCCGATATTCTGGATCAAGGTGTTGAGCAAGTGCTGGGTGGGCCCGGCGAACAACACGAACAGCAGCAACGCACAGGCCAGCAGCATGTTGATGTCGGACATCACGCGCACGCCTTTATCGACACCGGCCACGGCGACGATGATCGCGGCGCCCATCATCAGCGTGATCAGACCGACCTGGATCCACTGGGTATGGGCAATGCCAAACAAGTAGTCCAGCCCGGAATTGAGGTGCAGCACCCCAAAGCCCATGTCCGCACCAAGCCCGAACACCGTGGCGATAATGCCGAAGCCATCCACCGCGTAGCCGATGGGACCGTTGATGCGCTTGCCGATCAGCGGGTACAGCGCCGAACGCAACGCCAGCGGCAAGTTATGCCGGTAGGCGAAATACGCCAGGGCCATGCCGACAAAGGCGAACACGCCCCAGCCGTGCAGGCCCCAGTGCAGGAAAAGAATCTGCATGGCCTGGCGCGCGGCATCGGCGTTCATCGGCGTGCCCTGGGGCGGCTGCACCAGGTGCGTCAGCGGCTCGGACACGCAGAAGAAAAACAGCGTGATGCTGATCCCGGCGGCGAACAGCATGCCGGCCCAGGACAGGTAACTGAATTCGGGCTCGTCGTGGTCGGCACCGAGTTTTATCTTGCCGTAGCCCGATAACGCGGTGACCACCACGAAGACCAGATACAGGGTCATCGCCAGCATGTAGTACCAGCCGACCGTGTTGGCCGCCCAGTTTTGCGCCGCCAGCAGCCAGGCACCGGCCTGTTGCGGGATAGCGATGACCGTGATGCCGAACAGCAGGATAAACGTCGCGGCGAAGTAGAAGACCGGCGCGTTCATGCGCACCTGGCCGCTGGTAGGGGTGGACGATGCACTCATGAACGATGCACCCCGAGGGAGTGAGATGTGGCTGTCAATAACGGACTCAGCAAAGGTAAGCCTCCTGTTGTGAGCGGGCAGCGAAACACCGGGTTTAACTTGAACGAGCATTCAAGTTAAACATGGATGGGCGGTCTGGGACTAATCGCAGGGCTGAGTGGTAGACATTTCCTACGCCAGCCCAAGGCAAGCTTAGTCCTCAGCGCTCACGGGAAGTGCCATCACTTTTGCGTGCCGTCATCATGTTGCAGGTTGGCCTGGGTGATATTCGCCCCCGCCGGTACGCTGCGCGTCAGCCACACGTTGCCGCCGATGGTCGAGCCCTGGCCGATGGTGATACGCCCCAGGATCGTCGCCCCGGCGTAGATCACCACGTCATCCTCGACAATCGGGTGGCGTGGATGGCCTTTCTGCAACTGCCCGTCCTCGTCTGCCGGGAAGCGCTTGGCGCCCAGCGTCACAGCTTGGTAGATGCGCACGCGCTCGCCGATAATCGCGGTTTCGCCGATCACTACGCCGGTCCCGTGGTCGATGAAAAAGCTCGGTCCGATCTGCGCGCCGGGATGGATATCGATACCGGTGGCGGAGTGGGCAATTTCCGCGCTGATGCGCGCCAACAGCGGCAGGCCGGCACGGTACAGGTGGTGGGCCAGGCGGTGGTGAATCACCGCCAGGATGCCCGGATAGCACAGCAGCACTTCATCCACGCTGCGCGCGGCTGGGTCGCCGTGGTAGGCGGCCAGCACGTCAGTGTCCAACAGACTGCGCAGGGACGGCAGGGCCAGGGCGAAATCCTGGATCAGGCGGATGGCGAGCGCGTCGACTTCGCTGTCGTCTTTAGCGCCTTGGCGTGCAGCGTAGCGCAACTCCAGGCGGGCCTGGCCGAGCAAGGCGTTGAGCGCCACATCGAGGGTGTGGCCAACGTAGAAATCTTCACTCTCTTCACGCAGGTCCACCGGGCCCAGGCGCATGGGGAACAGTGCGCCGCACAACGACTCTAGAATCTGCGCCACCGCCTCGCGGGACGGCAACTCACGACCACCATGCTCTCCACTCAAGCGCCCATTGCGCGTTCGCCACTGGTCCCGGGCGCTGCGCAGCTGGCTGACGATGGTCTGTAATTGCCAATGACTGGAACGCTCACTCACGGTATTCACTCCTGACGAAATGGCCATCACTTTACGGTATGCACCCTGGCCGCCCTTAAGAACCAATGGTGTGATGCTAAGAACCGTCCGGAATAAGCGATTGACGGTTGCCCGATGAAAAGTGCCTGCCTATAGTCGCCCCATACTCATCAACCGTGCGTAGCCATGATCAAACAACAGCTCGACCGTTTTAACCGCCTGGAACTGCTGGGTGGCGCCACTGCCCTGGAAAAACTCGAGCGGCTGTCGGCCTGGTTGGGCAGGGATATCTACGTCAAGCGCGACGACACCACGCCGCTGGCCATGGGCGGCAACAAGCTGCGCAAACTTGAATACCTCGCCGCCGATGCCATCGCCCAAGGCGCCGACACCCTGGTGACCGCTGGCGCGATCCAGTCCAACCACGTGCGCCAGACCGCTGCACTGGCCGCCAAGCTCGGCCTGGGCTGCGTGGCCCTGCTGGAAAACCCCACCGGCACCGAAGACCCCAACTACCTGGGCAACGGCAACCGTCTGCTGCTGGAGTTGTTCGACGCCAAGGTGGAGTTGGTGGAGAACCTCGACAACGTCGACGACCAGCTCAACGCCCTCGCCGACCGCCTGCGCAGCAACGGCAAAAAACCTTATCTGGTGCCTATTGGCGGCTCGAATGCCCTCGGTGCATTGGGTTACGTGCGCGCCGGACTGGAACTGGCCGGGCAGATCGAAGACAGTGGCATCGAGTTTGCCGCCGTGGTCTTGGCCTCCGGGAGTGCGGGAACGCACAGTGGCTTGGCGCTGGCCTTGAGCGAGGTATTGCCGAACCTGCCCGTGATTGGCGTCACCGTCTCACGTACTGAAGAAGCCCAGCGCCCAAAAGTAGAAGGCCTGGCCGAGCGCACCGCCGAGTTGCTGGGCGTGGAGATTCCAGAAGCCTTCAAGGTGATCCTATGGGACGAATACTTCGGACCGCGCTACGGCGAACCGAACGCCGGCACCCTGGCGGCGGTCAAGCTGCTGGCGAGCCAGGAAGGTCTGCTGCTGGACCCGGTCTACACTGGCAAGGCCATGGCCGGGTTGCTGGATGGCATTGGGCGTCAACGGATTGAGGACGGGCCGATCATTTTCCTGCATACCGGTGGCGCGCCAGCGTTGTTCGCCTATGACTCGGCGTTCTAAAAACGCTGACCATGTTATTCCATAAAAGAATAACTGGGTGATTTAATATTATTTTCAAGTCTTAAAAACCGGCTTTATCATCGCGCCGTAGGCGAAGACGCGCTACGCGCTTTAAGGCAGGATACGACTACCGCGTCACCTGCTTCGCACATCACAAAAAACACAGGGGCTCTTCATGACTATTTCCGTATTCCGTCGCACGTTGTTGGTTGGCACTTTGGGCCTGGCACTCGGCGCTGGCCTGATCGGCCAAGCAGTCGCTGGCGAACAGCTGGACAGCATCAAGAAAGCAGGCGAGATCAAAATCGGCCTGGAAGGCACCTACCCACCGTTCAGCTTCGTCGATGAAAGCGGCAAGCTCAGCGGTTTCGAAGTGGAGCTGTCCGAAGCCCTGGCCAAGGAGTTGGGCGTGAAGGTCAAGCTGCAGGCCACTCCATGGGATGGCATCCTCGCAGCCCTTGAATCCAAGCGTTTGGACGCCGTGGTCAACCAAGTGACCATCTCTGAAGAGCGTAAGAAAAAGTACGATTTCTCCAAGCCTTACACCGTCTCCGGTATTCAGGCACTGGTCCTGAAGAAGAACGTTGACGCGATCAAGACCGCCGATGACCTGGCCGGCAAGAAAGTCGGTGTGGGCCTGGGCACCAACTACGAACAATGGCTCAAGGACAATCAGCCTAAAGCCCTCATCAAGACTTACAACGACGACCCGACCAAGTTCCAGGACCTGCGCATCGGCCGTATCGACGCCATCCTGATCGACCGCCTGGCCGCCCTGGAATACGCCAAGAAAGCCCCTGACACCGCCGCAGCCGGCGACGCCTTCTCCCGTCAGGAAGCCGGTATTGCCCTGCGCAAAGGCGAGCCAGAACTGCTCGACGCGGTGAACAAGGCCCTCGACAAACTGCGCGCCGACGGCACCTTGAAGAAGCTGTCTGAGAAGTACTTCAACGCTGACGTCACTCAATAATGGAAGCAGGTTTCCAACTCGCGCTGGACTCCGCGCCCTTTCTGCTCAAGGGCGCGTACTACACGGTGATCCTCAGCCTCGGCGGGATGTTTTTCGGTTTGCTGCTGGGTTTCGGCCTGGCCTTGATGCGCCTGTCGCGCTTCAAGCTGGTGAGCTGGCTTGCCCGAGTCTACGTGTCGTTCTTTCGCGGCACGCCCTTGCTGGTACAGCTGTTCTTGATCTACTACGGCTTGCCGCAAGTGGGCATCGAGCTGGATCCGATCCCGGCGGCCATGATCGGCTTTTCGCTGAACATGGCCGCCTATGCCTGTGAAATCCTGCGCGCCGCCATCGGTTCCATCGAGCGCGGCCAATGGGAAGCTGCGGCCAGTATCGGCATGACCCGTGCGCAGACCCTGCGCCGGGCCATCCTGCCGCAGGCCATGCGCACGGCTTTGCCGCCGCTGGGCAACAGCTTCATTTCGCTGGTCAAGGACACGGCGCTGGCCGCTACCATCCAGGTGCCCGAGCTGTTCCGCCAGGCACAATTGGTGTCGGCGCGGACCTTTGAAATCTTCACCATGTATCTCTCCGCTGCCCTGATCTACTGGATTTTGGCGAGCATCCTGGCGCATTTGCAGAATCGCCTGGAAGACCGGGTCAACCGGCATGACCTGGAGTCCTGAAGCATGATCGTGGTTGAAAAACTGACCAAACAATTCAAGGGTCAGGTGGTGCTCAACGGCATCGACCTGGAGGTCAAGGAAGGCGAAGTCATCGCCATCATCGGCCCCAGCGGTTCCGGCAAGACCACCTTCCTGCGCTGCCTGAATTTCCTCGAACAACCCACCAGCGGTCGCATCAAGGTGGGCGACATCGAGATCGACAGCAGCAAGCCGATCAACCAGCAGGCCAGCCTGGTGCGGCGCCTGCGCCAGCACGTGGGTTTTGTGTTCCAGAGCTTCAACCTGTTCCCCCACCGAACGGCGCTGGAAAACGTCATCGAAGGCCCTATCGTGGTCAAGAAGATGCCACGGGAGGCGGCTGACGCCCTGGGTCGCAAGCTGCTCGCCAGGGTCGGCCTGGCGGGCAAGGAAGACGCCTATCCACGGCGCCTGTCGGGCGGTCAGCAACAACGCGTGGCGATTGCCCGTGCGTTGGCCATGGAACCGGAGGTGATTCTGTTCGACGAGCCCACCTCGGCCCTCGACCCGGAACTGGTGGGTGAAGTACTGGCAACCATCCGCAGCCTCGCCGAAGAAAACCGTACCATGGTCATCGTCACCCACGAGATGAGCTTTGCGCGGGATGTGGCCAACCGGGTGATCTTCTTCGACAAGGGCGTGATCGTGGAACAAGGTGAAGCCAAGGCGTTGTTTGCCAACCCCAAGGAAGAGCGCACCCAGCAGTTTCTGAGCAAATTCCTCGCCCACTGAAGCTTTGTATGGGAGCTGGCTTGCCAGCTCCCATACAAAGCCTGTTCCTACACGAAGTCCTCATTCCAACCTGCAAAACACCCCACCACACCCGCGCGAATATCCCCGCACCAGTCAGACCCTTCTGAATATCTCCAAACCCGCCGTTTAGCCCTTTGCCGCCATTGACGCTCCGCGCCCAACCCTCTTATCTAGCGCCCAGAGGATTGGATCCTATCCCGGCTATTCACTGAATCGTTCTGTTCGGCCCACCGCGCTTGCCTGCGCCAAGGGGCCGGAGCGATTGCTGCTGGCTGCATCAAGGAGATTATTTATGACGCCCCCCCTGCTCACCGCCCCGACGCTGCCCCAGGCCATCGGCAATGGCATCAATGCCCTCGCCGCCGCCCACCTGCAGGTCGACATCGCGCCGTATCCCGGCATGGATGAAGGCGACCTGATCGAGCTGTTCTGGAACAATTGCTTTGCCGCTTCGCGTCGGGTGACCGCCTGCAAGATCGGCACACTTACCCATCTACGGGTGCCGGAGAGTTTTGTGCTGGACGGCCCGACCCAAGTGCATTACCAGGTCATGCAAGTGGGCCACGCCCCTGCCCGTTCGGCCGTGACGCGCGTGCAGGTGAAGACGCTCTTTCCGGGTGGCCAGCCCTCGTCGCTGTGCGGCAACGAAAACCAGAATCTCGCCCCCGTGGGCTTGCCCGAAACCATTCGTCGCTACGGCGTCAACGCCTGCCAGGTAAGGCGCGGTATCCCGCTCACCATCGAGCCGTATCTCAACATGACCACCGGCGATGCCATCACCCTGCGTTGGGGCGATGTGCGCCTTGATCTACCGAAAATCCAAGCCAAGGAAATCGGCTTCGCTGTGCAAGTGTGGGTACCCTCGACGGTGATTATCGAGGCCGGCGACGACTGTCGGCTGGAAGTGACGTACTGCATTCTGGATCGCGTCGGCAACAACTCACGCTGGGCACCCGCCCGCATGTTACGCATTGCCGCCGAGGCGCCGCCCCGTCTGGCCGGGGCGGCGCTGATCTATCAACCGCGCCCACTGGGATCGCCCTGCGCACCTGGGTGACAGACCTTCTATGCATATTCCCAAAAGTTAGTTTATTTATATATTTAACACGCTTAGGGTATATGCACCGGACCACCGGACATCGCTGATTTTTCTGTTTTTATTTCATTGAATGCGAGGTCGGTATGGTCAGGATTACCCCGGTGCACAACGCCAGGGCATTACGTGCAGCCAAGGAGCGGCGCTGATGTCTAACTTGGCTCAAACACCCCCCCAGAGCGATCTGGACATTGCCCCCCTGCTGTTGCCAGCCGCCGTGCTGCGCAACGATGCAGAGGCGCTGAAGGCTGCCCATGAACTCGCCCAGGCTGCGCGCCTGCAAGCCGCCACGCGCGACCAGCAGCGCAAGCTGCCATGGGCACAGCTCGAACAGTTCACCCGCAGTGGGTTGGGCAGTATTTCCATTCCCCGTGAATACGGCGGCCCGCAGGTGTCTTTCGTGACCCTGGCCGACGTGTTCGCGATCATCAGTGCGGCAGACCCGGCCCTCGGGCAGATTCCGCAGAACCATTTCGGCATCCTGCACCTGTTGCAAGGTGCCGCCACCGAGCGCCAGAAAAAACAGCTGTTCCAGAGCGTCCTCGACGGCTGGCGCATCGGCAATGGCGGCCCGGAACGCGGCACCAAAAACACCCTGGAACTCAAGGCGCGCATCACCGCTGAGGGTGACGGCTATGTGATCAGCGGCCAGAAGTTCTACTCCACCGGCGCGCTCTTCGCCCACTGGGTTGCCGTCAAGGCACTCAACGATGACGGTAAACAGGTCATGGCGTTTGTGCGCCGTGGCACCGAAGGCCTGCGCATCGTCGATGACTGGTCCGGCTTTGGCCAACGCACCACCGCCAGCGGCACCGTGTTGCTGGACCAAGTGCCGGTGGATGCCGAGTTGGTCGTGGAAAACTGGCGCATCGGCGAAACCCCGAATATCCAGGGCGCCGTTTCACAATTGATCCAGGCGGCCATCGACGCCGGCATCGCACGCGGCGCGCTCGACGACACCATCGCGTTCGTACGTGAACGTTCACGCCCATGGATCGATGCCAAGGTCGAACGCGCCAGTGATGACCTGTATGTGATCGCCGATATCGGCAAGCTGAAGATCGAACTGCACGCCGCCGAAGCCCTGCTGCGCAAGGCTGGCCAGGTGCTGGACCAGGTCAACGCTGCGCCGATCACCGCGCAGTCCGCGGCCCGTGCGTCGATTGCCGTGGCTGAAGCCAAGGTGCTGACCACCGAGGTATCGCTGCTGGTCAGCGAAAAGCTCTTCGAACTGGCCGGCAGCCGCGCCACCCTCGCCGAATTCAACCTCGACCGTCATTGGCGCAACGCCCGCGTGCACACCCTGCACGACCCCGTGCGTTGGAAGTATCACGCCATCGGCGCGTATCGCTTGAACGGCACGTTGCCGGCTCGTCACTCCTGGATTTAACCGACCAGACCTCTGGAGAAATACGCATGACCCTTTCTCACCACGTCGCGGTTATCACCAGCGACGAACAAGCCCTTATTGTCGCCAGCGACCTGGCCGAAGACTTCCGTCGCGACAGCGCCCAGCGCGATCGTGAACGCCGCCTGCCGCTGCCTGAGCTGGATGTATTCTCGCGCTCCGGCCTGTGGGGTATCAGCGTGCCCAAGGAGTACGGTGGCGCGGGCGTGTCCAACGTCACCCTGGCCAAGGTCATTGCGCTGATCGCCCAGGCGGATGCTTCCCTGGGCCAGATCCCGCAGAACCATTTTTATGCCCTGGAAGTGCTGCGCGTAAACGGCAGCCCGGCGCAGCAAAAACGCCTGTACGCCGAAGTTCTTGCAGGCCAACGCTTCGGCAACGCCCTGGCAGAGTTGGGCACAAAAACGGCTCATGACCGCGTCACCAAAATCACCCGTGACGGCGACGGGTTTCGAATCAGCGGCCGCAAGTTCTACTCCACCGGCGCGATCTACGCCCAACGCATCCCCACGTCGGTGGTGGATGAACAGGGCGTACAGCAACTCGCTTTTGTGCCGCGCGACAGCGAAGGCCTGAGCGTGATCGACGACTGGAGCGGCTTCGGCCAGCGCACCACCGGCAGCGGTTCGGTGGTGTTCGATAACGTGTGGGTCGCCGCGCAAGACGTGATCCCGTTCCAGAGCGCCTTTGAACGCCCCACAACCGTCGGTCCGCTGGCGCAGATCCTCCACGCCGCCATCGACACGGGCATCGCCCGCGCGGCCTTTGAGGATGCGTTGCACTTTGTGCGCACCAAGACCCGCCCATGGATCGATTCCGGCAACGACAAAGCCACCGAAGACCCACTGACCCTGAAAAGCTTCGGTCACCTGAGCATCCGCCTGCACGCCGCCGAGGCGCTGCTGGAACGCTCGGGTGAATGCCTCGACCGCGCCCAGGTTGACACCAATGCCGAGACCGTCGCCGCCGCCTCCATCGCCGTCGCTGAAGTCCGCGCCTTGAGTACCGAGATTTCCCTGGTCGCCGGCAGCACCTTGTTCGAACTCGCCGGCAGCCAGGCGACCCTGGCCGAGCACGGCCTGGACCGCCACTGGCGCAACGCCCGCGTGCATACGCTGCACGACCCGGTGCGTTGGAAGTACCACGCGGTGGGCAATTACTACCTCAACGATGAAAACCCGCCACTGCGGGGGACCATCTGATGGCCAAGAAGAAAATCCTGCTCAATGCCTTCAACATGAACTGCATCGGGCACATCAACCACGGCCTGTGGACCCATCCACGGGATACATCAACCCAGTACAAGTCCATTGAGTACTGGACAGATTTGGCGCAAACACTTGAGCGCGGGCTGTTCGATGGTTTGTTCATCGCCGATATCGTCGGTGTCTATGACGTCTATCAGAACTCGATCGACGTACCGCTCAAGGAGTCGATCCAGTTGCCGGTGAATGACCCGTTGCTGCTGGTCTCGGCCATGGCGGCCGTCACTAAAAACCTCGGCTTTGGCCTCACCGCCAACCTCACCTACGAGCCGCCGTACCTGTTCGCCCGACGCATGTCCACGCTGGACCACCTGAGCCGTGGCCGGGTCGGCTGGAACATCGTCACCGGCTACCTCGACAGCGCCGCCAATGCCATGGGCCTGACCGAGCAGGTCGAGCATGACCGTCGCTACGACCAGGCCGATGAGTATCTGGAGGTGCTCTACAAACTCTGGGAAGGTAGCTGGGAAGACGACGCGGTGCTCAACGATCCACAAGCGCGGGTGTATGCGCAGCCGGGCAAGGTGCACAAGGTCGAGCACCACGGCGAGTTCTATCAGGTGGAGGGTTATCACCTGTGCGAGCCCTCGCCGCAACGCACGCCGGTGCTGTTCCAGGCCGGCAGTTCCGATCGGGGTTTGCTGTTCGCCGGCCGGCATGCCGAGTGCGTGTTTATCAGCGGGCAGAACAAGGCGGCGACCAAGGTGCAGGTGGACAAGGTACGCGCCAGCGCCGTGGCAGCCGGGCGCAACCCGGATGACATCAAGGTGTTCATGGGTCTCAACGTGATCGTGGGCGCCACCGAAGCGCTGGCCTGGGAGAAGCACGCCGAGTACCTGAGCTATGCCAGTCCGGAGGCGGGTGTGGCGCATTTCTCGGCGTCTACTGCGATTGACTTCGCCCAGTACGCGCTGGACGAACCTATCCAGTACGTGAAGAGCAACGCGATCCAGTCCGCCACCAAAAACCTGCAGAACAACGACTGGACCCGGCGCAAGTTGATGGAACAGCACGCCCTCGGTGGCCGCTACATCACCTTGGTCGGCTCACCAGAGCAGGTCGCCGACGAGCTGGAATCCTGGATCAGCGAAACCGGCCTGGACGGCTTCAACCTCACGCGCATCGTCACCCCGGAAAGCTATGTGGACTTCATCGACCTGGTGGTGCCGGAGCTGCAAAAGCGTGGGTCCTACAAGACCGCGTACGAGACCGGCACGCTGCGCGAAAAAGTCTTCCACGGCAACGCCCGCCTTCCCGAACAACACACCGGCTCCACCTACCGCCAAACGACTTCTCTGACTGGAAATACCCTATGAAAAAGACACTACTCGCTCACCCAGTCAAAGCACTGGCCCTGGCTTTCGGACTGTTCAGCTCGGCGGTATTCGCCGCCGATGCGCCGCTGAAAATCGGCACCACGGCGGCCTTTGCGATTCCCCTTGAAGCCGCCGTCGCCGAAGCCGGCAAGCAAGGCCTGAAAGTCGAACTGGTGGAATTCACCGACTGGATCGCGCCGAACGTAAGCCTCGCGGCCGGCGATATCGACGTGAACTATTTCCAGCACATCCCGTTCCTGGAAAACGCCAAGGCCGCCGCCGGTTTTGACCTGGTGCCGTACGCGCCGGGGATCATCAACAACGTCGGCCTGTATTCGAAGAAGTACAAGAGCATCAACGACCTGCCCCAAGGCGCCAGCGTGGCGATTGCCAACGACCCGATCAACAGCGGTCGCGGCCTGCAACTGCTGGCCAAGGCCGGGCTGATCACCCTCAAGCCGGGCGTGGGCTACAAGGCCACCGAAGAGGACATCGTTTCCAATCCGAAGAAGATCAAGATCCTGCAGGTCGAAGCCGTGCAACTGGTACGCGCCTACGACGACGCCGACCTGGTGCAGGGCTACCCGGCATACATCCGCCTGTCCAAGACCTTCGATGCCGAGTCGGCACTGCTGTTCGACGGCCTTGACCACCCGGAATACGTGATCCAGTTCGTGATCCAGCCGAAAAGCAAAACCGACCCACGGGTGATCAAGTTCGTCGACATCTACCAACATTCGCCAGTCGTGCGCGCTGCGTTGGATAAATCCCTGGGCAAGCTCTACCAAGTCGGCTGGGAAGATAAAAAATGACCGCCGCCAACGCCCAGCTGCGCGACCTGGGCCTGCCGCCCAGGGACGCCGAGCAGACCGAACTGCACCCTGACCTGAACCGCGCCCATGTGCGCTTTATCAACCTGGGCAAGACCTACGACGGCACCGTGCATGCCTTGCAAGGCATCGACCTGGCGATCCAGCGCGGTGAAGTGTTCGGCATCATCGGCCGCAGCGGTGCCGGCAAGTCGTCGCTGATCCGCACCATCAACCGCCTGGAGCAACCCAGCAGCGGGCGCGTGCTGATCGATCAGGTCGACATCGGTGACTTCGATGAAGACCGTCTGGTGGAGCTGCGTCGGCGCATCGGCATGATCTTCCAGCACTTCAACCTGATGTCGGCCAAGACGGTGTGGCAGAACGTCGAGTTGCCGTTGAAAGTGGCAGGCGTACCGAAGCTGCAACGCGAGCAGAAAGTACGCGAGCTGCTGGAACTGGTGGGTTTGCAGGACAAGCACAAGTCTTACCCGGCGCAGCTGTCCGGCGGGCAGAAACAGCGGGTGGGCATCGCCCGATCGCTGGTGCATGACCCGCAGATCCTGCTGTGCGACGAGGCCACGTCGGCCCTGGATCCGGAAACCACCCAGTCGATCCTCGGCCTGCTGCGTGAGATCAACAAGCGCCTGGGTTTGACCATCGTATTGATCACCCATGAGATGGCGGTGATCCGCGAAATCTGCGACCGCGTGGTGGTGCTGGAACACGGGCGCATCGTTGAGCAAGGCCCGGTGTGGCAGGTGTTCGGCAACCCGCAGCATGACGTCAGCAAAACCCTGCTGGCACCGCTGCAACACGGGCTGCCGGACGAGTTGCAGAGCCGTTTGCAAGCCACACCGGCATCCGCCGACGCCGCCGTGGTGCTGCGCTTGCAGTTCACCGGCAGCGACACCGACGAGCCGGACTTGGCCGCGCTGTTCAGCGCACTCGGCGGGCGCGTGCGCTTGCTGCAGGGTGGCGTGGAAAGCATCCAAGGGCATGCCCTGGGGCAACTGCTGCTGGCCGTGAGTGGATCGACCCACGACGCTAGCGAGTTGCGCAACCGCGCCGGCAATTGGGCACAACAGGCAGAGGTGCTGGGCTATGTGGTTTGATCGTTTAGTGCAGGGCGCCATCGACACCTTGTTGATGGTCGGCGTGTCGTCATTGATCGCGCTGCTGGTGGGCATTCCGCTGGCGGTGTTCCTGGTGACCAGCGACAAAGGCGGCATCTATCAAGCCCCGGCGCTTAACCGCGTGCTGGGGGCGTTCGTCAATCTGTTCCGCTCGATTCCATTCCTGATCCTGATGGTGGCGTTGATCCCGTTCACCCGGCTGATCGTCGGCACCACCTATGGCGTATGGGCCGCCGTCGTGCCGCTGACCATTGCCGCCACGCCGTTTTTTGCACGGATCGCCGAAGTGAGCCTGCGCGAGGTCGACCACGGTCTGATCGAGGCTGCGCAAGCCATGGGCTGCCGTCGCTGGCACATCATCTGGCATGTGCTGCTGCCGGAAGCGCTGCCGGGGATTGTCGGCGGGTTCACCATCACCTTGGTCACCATGATCAACTCGTCGGCCATGGCCGGTGCGATTGGCGCGGGCGGCTTGGGCGACATTGCCTACCGTTATGGTTATCAGCGCTTTGATACGCAGATCATGCTGACGGTGATCGTGTTGCTGGTGATGCTGGTGGCGGTGATTCAGTTGGGAGGTGATCGCCTGGCGCGGGTGCTCAACAAGAGGTGAGGTATAGTCGGGGCATCTCAGTGCCCGGTATTACTTGCCATGCCCCTCAAGCCCGACGACCTCGACCAGATCACCTCCACCACCCTTGGCCACTACAACAAGGTGGCCGAGGACTTCCGTGAAGGCACCCGCGATCATGATGTGAGCCAGAACATCGACGCCTTGCTGAGGCATATCCAGGGCACAGGGCCGTTTACCGTGCTGGATTTTGGCTGCGGACCGGGGCGGGATTTGCAGACGTTCACGCGTATGGGGCACGTCGCCGTAGGCCTGGATGGCTCGGAGCGGTTTGCGCAGATGGCGCGGGAAGACAGTGGTTGCGAGGTGTTGCAGCAGGACTTCCTTAAGCTGGACCTGCCTGCCGAGCGCTTCGATGGGATTTTTGCCAATGCTGTGCTGTTTCATATTCCCAAGCAGGAACTGCCGCGAGTGCTCAAGCAGTTGCAGGGGACGTTGAAGCCTAGGGGCGTGTTGTTCAGCTCCAATCCTCGGGGTGAGAATCAGGAAGGCTGGAATGGGCCGCGCTATGGGTCTTATCACGACTTGGCGGCGTGGCAAACGTTGCTCACCCACGCAGGTTTTGTGGAATTGGAACACTACTACCGCCCCGCCGGACTGCCGCGTGAGCAGCAGCCTTGGCTGGCCAGCGTGTGGCGCAAACTCTGACGGCTTTTTGTGGCGAGGGAGCTTGCTCCCTCGCCACAGGTTATTTCACCTGATAAACCTGGGCTTCTTCACCCTTCAGTAGCGCCGTCACACTCCGAGCGACATACCCTGCCTTTTCCTCACTGGAAAAATTCGCCACCAACCGCGTCCCATCGGCAAACGTGGTCTCCTGCACCCGCCGATCCGCTGTCAGCCACCGAAAACCAGTCATTTCCTGCATGGCCAAACGCTGGTGCAACGGGCGGAAAAAGGCGTCCTGGCGTTGGATCAATGGCAGTCGCTGCTTCAAGGTCGCAGCACTCAAGTGGTACAGCGGCGGTACGTTGTAGAGCAGTTGGGTCAGCTCGTTTTCAACCTGCACATTGCTCAGCTTCAGGCTGTCGAACAACCAGTGATGGGTCGTGATCACCGAGCCATGGAACACCGCCTGATACAACGGCAGGCGCATCGTCGGTTCGACATACACCGTGCGAAACGGCTCCTTCAATGGCACTGGCTTGAAGAACACCGCCGGCTGCTCCGGTGGGAACCAGCTACCGACGTAATAGGGTGACTGCTTGTCCTTGGTCATCGCGTGATCACCCCAGCCCATCACGGGCGTCTGCATGCCATGAGCAAACAGAATGCCCTGGGCCGTGATGGCGTTGCCGTCTTCAGAACCGGTGGGCAACTTGCGCGCGGTATTGATCCAGCGGGAGGCGTCGATGTTACCTTCGGCGTTTTGCGCCTGGGTCATCGGTGCACTGCCGCGGTAGCTGTCGAACACCATGCTGGTGGCGTAGGCATCCAGGAACCAGGCGTTGAAGCCAGCCTTGGCTTGTACGGCCTGCACCCGCGCTTCCAGCAACGGCCGTACACAGCGCGGGTCGGTGTAGTGCCCGGACTGTTGAAAACCGGTCTTGAGCTTGCCGCCCTTCAACACAATCGCGCAGTCGCGGTAGGCATTGCTGCCAAGGTGGGCGGTGGTCCAGTCGGGGTTTTCCGTGGCGGATAACGCGGTTTCATAGGAGTCGTAGGGCGCCATCAGGAAGCCCGCATCGACCCCGGCGCGAATCGCCTCGGGGTGCCAGAGCCCGCCTTCCCAGCCTTCGCCCAGGGTCAGCAACACACGGGGCAGGCGGGCGTTGCTCAGCGATTGAATCACCGGGTTGCCCCAGACTGCCGGGTTTTCACCGAGGGCGCCGGCAAAGTCCACGGCCAACTCGCCACGCAATTCGCCGTAGCGCGCAGCGAGCCGTGTCATGTCGGGCTCTGTTACCTGCCAGCTCTGCCGGGCCTTCTTGTTGATCGCCGCGTTCAGCCCTCGCAGCAGCACCGTCTGCTCATAGCGGTTCAACGCCGTGGCCTGCGCCAGCACCTTGGCAGACTCCTTGTCCAGCAAGCCGTTGAGTTCATGCCCACGCAGGCGCTTGAGCAACAGCGGCCAATCCCGCACATCCTCCAGCGCCAACAGGTCATTGCCCCACAGGTAGACATGACTGGCGCCCAGCAACTTCTGCGCTTCAGGCGTCTGTCGCAGTTTGTCCGCCAAAGGCTCGTACCGCCCCTGCTCGACCAACCACTGGCGATAGCGCTTGGCGCCGGCCAAGGGATCGCCATCGCCCAGGTGCAACCGCAACGTCATCGGCGCATCAGGGTCAAGCGAGGTGAATTCATGGGCCAAGGACAGGGCCTGGTCCGGTTGCCAACGCAGGCGATTGTTGTAGGGGTTGGTCAGCAACCAGTTGAGCGTAAACGCGCCGTGGTCGACACCCCACAGCGGCAGGCTGAGATCCTGGGTGGTGTTGAGGTCGCCTTGCTCCAGCAGGAACGCCTTCCAGATGGCGTTATCGGCGGGTACGTAATGCCCTTCAGCCAAAGGCCACATAAAGCCTTGGCCCAAGGCACTGGCCGGTTGTTGAAGAATGGGGATTTCACCCGGCGCACGCGCACGGATGGACAACGCCAGGTCGCGCTGCTCAAGGGTAGCGCTCACACGAAAGGCGCCATCATCCCATTGCCAATCGGCCTGCTGATCGCTGTGGGCAAGCTGGCTGACGGCACGTGCCGCTACGCCGGTGGAGGCTTGTATCGTCGGTTGCCCGCTGGGGGTCACGCGGATCGCAAGGGTGGCCGGGTCGAGTTCGACCCGCCACAGCGCGTTTTCCAGAACGGTGCCGGCCAAAGCCACGGGTGACAGCAACAGCGTGCAGATCAACAAACCGTGGCGCAGGAAGTGGGGCATGTTCAGCTCTGTTCGTGTTTGGGCTCGCGGATCTTGTACCAAGCCACATACAACGCAGGCAAAAACAAAAGTGTAAGCAAAGTCGCAATGATGATCCCGCCAATCATCGCGTAGGCCATTGGCCCCCAGAACACCTCGCGCGCGATGGGGATCATGCCCAGGCTTGCAGCGGCTGCCGTGAGCAGGATCGGCCGGCGCCTGTGCTCGGTAGCCTCCACCACCGCATCCCACGGTGAATAACCTGCCACTTCATACTCGTGAATCTGCGTCACCAGAATCACCGAGTTACGGATGATGATGCCGATCAGCGCCAAAATCCCCAGGATCGCCACAAAGCCCATCGGCGTGCCCGTGGGGATCAACGCCAGCACCACGCCAATCAAACCGAGCGGCGCGACACTCGCCACCAGAAACATCTTCTGCACACTGTGCAGTTGGATCATCAGGAAGGTCGCCATGAGGAACAGCATCAACGGCACCACGCTGGCAATCGGGCCCTGGGCCTTGCCGCTTTCTTCCACGGTGCCGCCGGTGGCGACCTTGTAGCCCACCGGCAAGCCGGCACTGAACTTATCGATCTCCGGCTTGAGCTGTTTCACCAGGTCCGTCGGCTGCATCTCATCACGCACCGACGCCTTGATGGTGATCGTCGGTTTACGGTCGCGGCGCCACACCAGCGGCTGCTCCAGCTCGTAGCGCACCGTTGCGAACGCCAGCAGCGGAATCGAAGTGCCGTTGGGTGTGACGATCTGCAGGTTCTGCAAGGTTTCCGGCGTGCCGCGTTCGGCATCTTCGGCGCGGCCGACCACGTTGATCAGGTAGATATCGTCATGCACTTGGGTCACCGAGGCACCGCTGACCACGCTGTTCATCAACTGCGCCACGTCTTCCGACGACAGTCCCAGCTGGCGCGCCTTGTCCTGGGCGATGTCGATGCGCAGCACTTTGCCCGGCTCGTTCCAGTCGTAGATGATCTCGCCCAGGTGGGTGTTCTTGTCGAGCAAGGTCGCCAGTTCGATGGCGTGTTTGCGTACTTGGTCGGTGTCTTTGCCCGACACGCGATACTGAATCGGCCTACCTACCGGCGGGCCCATTTCCAGCGGCTGCACAAAGCTGCCAATGCCGACGAAGTCATCGCGTAGGCGCTTTTGCAGGCGTGCGATCAACTCGCCGCGCTCTTCCAGGCCCTTGCTCACAATGACCAACTGCGCGTAGTAGGGATTTTCCAATTGCTGGTCCAACGGCAGGTAGAACCGGATCGCGCCCTGACCGATATAGGTGCTCCAACGCGCGATGTCCGGGTCGTCCTTGATGATCGCTTCCAGGCGGTCGACGGCCTTGCGCGTCTCGTTGATCGAGGCGTTTTGCGGCAGGTTCAAGTCAACCAGAATTTCCGGGCGGTCCGACGACGGGAAGAACTGGTTCTGCACAAACTGCATGGAGAACACCGACGCCACAAACAGCGCCACGGTGATGCCAATCGCCCACCAACGGTT
The DNA here is from genome assembly GCF_049897885.1 of Pseudomonas sp. DWRC2-2. Classification (NCBI taxonomy): domain Bacteria; kingdom Pseudomonadati; phylum Pseudomonadota; class Gammaproteobacteria; order Pseudomonadales; family Pseudomonadaceae; genus Pseudomonas; species Pseudomonas sp. DWRC2-2. The sequence continues at coordinate 103,036 of NZ_JAFCXD010000004.1, read as the reverse complement.
ACGCATGGCCCAGAGCATGCCGCCATTGAACGCCCGGCCAATTCGCCCCGGCTCGGCATCGTGAGGCTTCACCTTGGCACTGAGGATATGCACGCCGATTACCGGCGCAAACAGCACCGCCACCACCCACGACACCAGCATCGCCACGGCAATCACCGCGAACAGGGTGAAGGTGTACTCGCCCGCCGAACTGGCGTTGAGGCCGATCGGTACAAACCCGGCGACCGTCACCAGCGTACCGGTAAGCATCGGGAACGCTGTGGAGGTGTAAGCGTAGGTCGCCGCCTGCTCCTTGGTTTCGCCTTTCTCCAGGCGCGTGATCATCATTTCGACGGTGATCATCGCGTCGTCCACCAGCAGGCCAAGGGCGATAATCAGCGCGCCCAGGGACACCCGCTGCATGGTGATGCCGCTGTATTCCATGAACACGAACACCAACGCCAGCACCAACGGAATCGAACACGCCACCACCAAGCCGGCGCGCATGCCCAAGCTGATAAAGCTCACCACCAGCACGATGATCACCGCCTCGAACAGCGCACTGGTAAAGCCGCCGACGGCCTCTTCCACCACTTCCGCCTGGTCGGACACCTTGTGCACGCCGACGCCCACCGGCAGGTCGGCGGTCAATTCGTCCATACGTGTGTGCAGGGCCTTGCCGAACGACTGGATATTGCCGCCCTTCTGCATGGCAATCGCCAAGCCGATGGCCGGCTTGCCGTTGAAGCGGAACATCGGCCGCGCCGGGTCCACATAGCCACGACTGATATCGGCAATGTCCGCCAGGCGATAGAAACGGTCATTGAGCCGCAGGTTCACATTGGCCAGGTCTTTCTCCGAAGCGAACTGCCCCGACGTGCGCACGGAAATCCGCTCGGGCCCGGCCTCGATCACCCCGGCCGGCGTCACCGCGTTCTGCGATTGCAGGCTCTGCACCACCTGGCGCTGGTCAATCCCCAGGGCCGCCAGTTTGCGCGTGGAAAAATTCAGGTAAATCACTTCGTCCTGCTGGCCGATCATCTCGACCTTGCCCAGCCCCGGCACCGAACGGATCTCGGCGCGCACCTGCTCCACGTAGTCACGCAGCTGGCGCATCGACAGGCCGTCGCCCGTAAAGGCATACACCGAGCCGAACACGTCACCGAACTCATCGTTGAACGATGGGCCCTGCAAGCCCTGGGGGAAGGTGCCGCGAATGTCGTCGATCTTCTTGCGGACCTGGTACCAGATCTCCGGGATGGCCTTGGCGCTGGTGGTGTCCTTGAGGAACACGAACACCGTGGACTCGCCTGGCCGCGTGTAGCTTTTCACGTAGTCGAGGGAGTCGAGCTCTTCGAGTTTTTTCTCGATGCGGTCGGTGACCTGCTTGAGGGTTTCTTCCTGGGTCGCGCCTGGCCAGCGGGTCTGGATCACCATGGTCTTGATGGTGAACGAAGGGTCTTCCTCGCGGCCCAGGTTCATGTAGGAGAACACGCCCATCAGCAGCGCGACGAACATCAGGTACCAGACGAAGGACTGATGCTTGAGGGCCCAGTCGGATAAGTTGAAGCTCCCTTTCATCGCGGGCTGTCCTCGTCGATTTTGACTTTTTGCCCAGGTTTCAGGCTGTTCACGCCAGCAGTGACGATACGCTCACCGGGTTTGACGCCGCCATTAAGCAAGGCGCTGTTGGCGTCACGGCTGATCAGGCTGATGTCGCGCGGTTGCACGGTCTGGCTTTGGGTGTCGAGCAGCCAGATGCGGGTCTTGCCGTCGACCTCCTGCAAGGCACTCAAAGGCACTTCGATGCGTGGCGCAATGGCGGTGCTCAAGGTCACGCTGATCGCCGTGCCGAGGCGGAACGCAGGCGGTGTTTCCGCCAGGGTCAGCCGCGCGCGCCGGGTGCGCGTGGCGCTCTGGGCCTGGGGTTCGATCTCGCGCACGATGGCGGTGGTGTTGACACTTGGGTCGAGTTGCCCGGCGACCAGGAACACCACGTCATGGGGCAGGCGCTCGGCCAGGCCGGCGGGCAGGTCGATCACCGCTTCCTTGATATCCGGGCGGGCCAGGGTCACCACCTGCTGACCGGCACTGACCACCTGGCCGGCTTCGGCATTCCACGCGGTGACAATGCCAGCGTGGTCGGTACGCAGTTCGGCGTAGTTGAGTTGGTCCTTGGCTTGGTTGACCGAGGCTTGTGCCTGGTCAAGAGAGGCCTGGGTGGTTTTAAGGTCGGTCTGGGCAATATCCAGCTGGGCCTGCGCGCCGACGCCACGGTTGAACAATTCCTGCTGACGGCGGGCATTGGCCTGGGCGTTGATGAATTGCGCCTGCACGCGAGCCAGATCGCCCTGGGCGGCGCGCAATTGGTTCTGTTGGTCGGTGGGGTCGAGGACGGCAAGCAAGGCGCCCTTCTCCACCTCGGCGCCCACGTCCACGGCGCGGCGGGCAATGCGGCCGGGCACGCGGAAGCCCAGGTTGCTTTCATAACGGGCCTGGATGGTGCCGGCGAAACGGCCGAGGTTTTCCTGATCCTCGGCTTTCACTTCCATGGACAGCACGGGGCGCACCGGTTCGGGTGGCGGCTCCTCCTTCGAACAAGCCACCAGCAACAGGCTGGCGGCGAGTATTCCCGTCAGGCGCTTCATGGCTGGGCTCCCTGCTGGGCGATCTCGACAATCATGCCGGGGTGCAGCAATTGCCCGCCGGCCACCACGACTTTTTCGCCACCTTTGAGGCCATCGCCAATGATGACTTTGCCGGTGAGATAACGCGCCACCGTGACCTTGTGCAATTGCGCCTTGCCGTCGCTGTCGATCAGCCATACAGCAGGTTCGCTGAGGTCCTTGGTCAGCGCGGCCCAAGGCAATTCGATGCTGGCCTTGGCCGGGCCGTTGGCGGTGGCGCTGACCACCGAGCCCAATTCCATGCCTTTGGGCAACACTTGCAGGGCGATTTTCACCTGCACGGTGCCGGTGTTAGCGGCCACGGCGGGCGTGACTTCACGCACCTTGCCCACGGCCTTGATGCTCGGGTTATCCAAGAGGCTGACGGTGATCGGCGCCTCCGGCGGTGGCTCTACCAGCAGCGACTCATAGACGTTGAACACCGCATCGCGCTCGCCGTCCCGCGCCAGGCTGAAAATCGGCACGGTGGCCTGCACCACCTGGCCGACTTCGGCCTGTCGAGCAGTGATCACGCCGGGGGCTTCGGCGATGAGCGAGGTGTAGCCGAGCTGTTCGCGGGCGTTGGCCAGCTGGGCCTGAGCGGCGGCCAAGGCGCTTTGGCTGCTGCGCAACGCGGCCTGGGCGGAGTCGTATTCACTGCGGCTGGTGTAGCCCTTGGGCAGGAGCTTTTCCTGGCGCACGAAGGCGGCAGCGGTCTGCTTGACCCGCGCCTGTTCGGCCACAACCTGGGCCTGGGCGGAATCGACGTTGGTCTGCAAGTCCTTGGGATCGAGCTTGGCCAGCACTTGCTTGGCACTGACACGATCACCGACGTCCACCATGCGCTGGATGATCTTACCGCCGACGCGGAAGGACAGGTCGGTTTGCACACGGGCCTGGATATCGCCCGTCAGCGTGACCGCTGCGGCAAAGTCCGCCGGCTGCACGGTCTGCACAAATACCCGCGAATGCTGCTTGGGCTCAGCCTTTTCCTCGCCACAGCCGCTTAACAGCGCCAGTAGGCCAAGTCCGAAAATAAAGGTGCAAATGCGACCGCCCATGCAGGCTCCTTGTGCGTGATGCCGACGTGCCAGTGTGTATGCGACTGTGAGCTTAGTTCAGGGTTCCTTATCTGCATGGAGGCTCCCATACTCCAATGGTTCCCACGCCGACTGAATGCCCATGCTCAAGACCGGCCAGCCTGCTGGTGCATCGCTCGGGCCCCAGCGACGGGCGCAACTGGGATGTACTGGCCCAGCACACGCCTAACTACCACAGCCTGTTCGATCAGGTCGGCAGCCAACCATGATTGTACTGAACGAACCGGAAACCACTTTGCATCCAGACCTGCTGCCGGCGTAGCAACAAGACCAGGGGTGCAATTCGATTGTGTTGGAGAAGGTGTTGGGGGAGACCCGAATCGTCGGGCAGGGGATTCTGGATGCGCCGGCTTGGCATTGGCCGGAATAGGCGGTGTCCTTCAGGGCCTCATCGCAGGCAAGCCCGGCTCCCACAGTTTTGATTTGTGAATACATTTCAAATGTGGGAGCAGGCTTGCCTGCGATAGCGGTAGATCAGTCACTCAGTAACTAGCTGATCAGCCCTGCCACTTCCCGCCTTCAACAATCACACTTTCCGGCTTGGTGTCATCGCTCAGCTCTTTACGCACATATTGGTCGTACAGCTTGAGCAGGAATTTCTCCTCGCCCAACTTGGCCAGTTCGGCATTCACCCAGTCGCGCAATTCGATGTTGCCCTTCTTCACGGCCGGTGCAATCGGCGCTTCATCACCCAGTTTTTCTTCCAGCACACGGTAACCCGGGTTCTGCTTGGCCCAGCTGAACAGCACCAGGTTGTCCTGGGCGTAGGCATCACCACGGCCGGCGGACAGCGCCTGCAGCGACTCGGAGTTTTTCTCGAACTTGAGCAGTTTCCAGTCCGGGTGGTTTTTGGTCAGCCAAATATCGGCGGTGGTGCCGGTGGTGACGATGGTGGTGCGGGTAGCCAGGTCATTCAGGCTTTTTACGGTGCTGTCGTTCGGCACCAGGGCCTGCACCGCGACTTTCAGGTTGGGGTTGGTGAAGTCCACCGCTTCCTTGCGTTCCGGGGTCACGGTCATGTTGGCGAGGATCAGGTCGACCTTGTCGCTTTGCAGGAACGGAATGCGGCTGGCGGGCTCAACAGCAACGAACTCGACTTTGTTTTCATCGCCCAGCAGGTCCTTGGCGAATTGGCGGCCGATGTCGGTATCGAAGCCGACGTAACGGCCAGCTTCGTTGACGAAACCAAACGGCGGTTTGTCGGTGAACACGCCGACGATCAGCTTGTCGCGAGCCTTGATCTTGTCGATGTAACTGACAGCGGCAGGTTTTACAGGCTCTTCGGCCTTTTTATCGCAGCCGACCAGTAAAGCGACGGCAAACAGTGGCAGCAGTAACTTTTTCATATCAGCGCAAGTTCCTTAGGTTTTTTGGGCAGTGTTGAAACAAAGGAGAACTTCTCCAGGAACTGCTGCGCGCGTGCGGTTTGCGGGTTCGTAAAGAATGCCTCGGGGGTGTTCTGTTCGAGGATGCGACCGGCTTCCATAAACACCACGCGGTCAGCGACGGCGCGGGCGAAGGCCATTTCGTGGGTAACGATCAGCAGGGTCATGCCATCGCGGGCCAGGCCCTGGATCACTTCCAGCACTTCTTTGACCATTTCCGGGTCGAGGGCGGCGGTGACCTCATCAAAGAGCATGACCTGAGGGTTCATGCACAGTGAACGGACGATAGCGATGCGTTGCTGCTGGCCGCCGGAGAGCTGGCGCGGGAAGGCGTCGCGCTTGTCGGCCAGGCCCACGCGTTCCAGCAGTTTCTCGGCCTGTTCGCGGGCTTCGCGCGGGTCGCGCTTTTGCACTTTCAACGGGCCGAGCAGGATGTTGTCGAGCACGCTCATGTGCGGGAACAGGTGGTAGCTCTGGAACACCATTCCGATGTCTTGGCGCACCTGCCGCCAGTCGGTTTGTTTGCCCAACAACTCCTTGCCGGCAAACCGCAGGCTGCCGCTGTGGGCCACTTCCAGGCCGTTCAGACAACGCAGCAAGGTGCTTTTGCCGCAACCGCTGGGGCCGAGGATCACCACCACTTCGCCGCTTTGCACGCTCAAGTCGATGCCCTTGAGCACCTGCGCCTCGCCGAAGAATTTGTTGAAACTCTGGAACTCGATCAATGCGCTCATGCTTGGGCCCAGCGCCGTTCCAGCACCTTGGAGGCGGCCGACAACGGGTAGCAGATAAAGAAGAAAAACAGGAACAGCACCCCGTAGATCAATACCGACTCATAGGTGCGTTCGATGATTTGCTGGCCAACCTTGATCACGTCGACCACGCCGATCAGCACCGCCAGGGAGCTGGTCTTGATAATGCGCGTGTAGACGTTGATGGTCGGCGGGGTCATGCGTTTCAGGGCTTGGGGCAGCAGCACATAGCCGTAGAGTTGCGGGTCCGAGAGGCCAATCGACAACCCCGCTTCACGTTGCCCGCGTGGCAGCGAATGCAAGGCGCCACGCACCACTTCGCCGACTTCACTGGCGCCCCACAGCGACAGCACCAGCACTGCACACCAGAAGCTCGGGATGCTCAAACCGAAGAAAATCGGCAGGCCGAAAAACAGCAGGTACAACCACACCAGCACCGGGATCGCGCGGAACAGCTCCAGGTACACCCGCAGCACCGAGTTGATCAGCCGGTTGTTCAAGGTGCGCAGCACGCCGTACAGCACCCCGCCCACCGTGCTGAAAGCGATGCTCAAGAATGAAATCGACAAGGTTTGCGCAGCGCCCTTGCCCAGTTGCGGCAACGACACCCACAACAACTCAAGACCCGAACTGGCCATGCTGGAGCCTCCTTTCCAGGCGGCTGAGCAACAGCGACAGCGGCAAGAACAGCAACACGCAAATCAGCGTCAGCACGGCGAGCATTTCGTAGGTCTTGTAGTAGAGGGCGATATAGCTCTTGGTGGTGTAGAGAATCTCCGGCACCGCCACGGCGGAGACCACGGTGGTCTCCTTGAGCAGGAAGATGAAATTGGCGAACAGCGCCGGCAGGCTGAGGATGCCGGCCTGGGGCAGGATCACATGGCGCAACAGCTGCCAGTCGGACAGGCCGATGGACTTGCCCGACTCGATCTGCGCCAGCGGCACCGCTTCCACGCCCGCGCGCAGCACTTCGGTGAGGTAGGCACCGCCGAGGAAAGTCATGGTGATGATCGCCGCCCAGAACCCGGAAATATTGAAGCCCAGGGCCGGCAGCGCGAAGTATACGAAGAACAGTTGGATCAGCAGCGGCGTATTGCGCGCCAGCTCCACATACAACGCCACCAAGCGCGACAGGTACGGCGTGCGAAACGCCAGCAGCGCCGCATTGATCAGCGCCACCAGCAACGAGGTGGCAATGGCGATCAGGCCCACTTGCAGCGTCACGCCCACGGCTTTAAGAAACGCCGGGAGCGTGCTGAGGATAAAAGCGAAATCGAAGGTCATTTCCAGTCCATGACGCCGCAAGGGTAATGCAGCGAGCGCAATCCGATCCGGTGTGGGTAAGGCCGGGTAGCGCGAACTTTAAAGGTATAAAAAAGAAAATTTAAATACCCAAATAGCATATTGATATCACCCAAAAAGATAACCGCCGGGTTCGCGGGTTTGGCGGGTGGCAGCTATGGTTGGGGGGTCTGAGATTCGAGGGATTGAACCATGCAGGAAGTGAAACCGATGGATCCGCAGGAGTTGGTGAAGTGGTTGATGGCGCTGCGCAGGGCGATCAACAGTCGCGCTCTTTAATCCAATGAAGACCAAAATGTGGGAGCGGGCTTGCTCGCGAATGCGGTGGATCAGTCAACACATCTGTTGCTGACAGACCGCTTTCGCGAGCAAGCCCGCTCCCACAGTTTTGATTGTGTTCCAGCCATAAAAAAACGCCGACGCTGTAACAGCCGTCGGCGTTCAAACCTTGAAGGGGGTTTTGAGTTACATCAGAACGCAGGCACGACCGCGCCGTTGTACTTCTTCTCGATGAAGGCTTTGACTTCCGGGCTGGTCAGGGCCTTGGACAGTTTCTGGATAGCGTCGCTGTCCTTGTTGTCCGGGCGAGCCACCAGGAAGTTCACGTACGGCGACTTGGCGTCTTCGATGATCAGCGCGTCTTTGGCTGGGTTCAGGCCAGCTTCCAGGGCGTAGTTGGTATTGATAACGTCAAGGTCAACCTGGTCGAGCACGCGTGGCAGGAGCGCTGATTCCAGTTCCTTGAACTTCAGGTTTTTCGGGTTGCTGGCAATGTCTTTCGGCGTGGACAGGGCATTGGTCGGATCTTTCAGCGTGATCAGGCCATTCTTTTGCAGCAGCAACAGGGCACGGCCGCTGTTGGAGCCTTCGTTCGGGATGGCCACAGTGGCGCCATCCTTGAGCTCAGAGATGTTCTTGATCTTTTTCGAGTAGCCGCCGATGGGTTCAACGTGCACACCGACCACGGTCACCAGGTTGGTGCCCTTACCCTTGTTGAAGTTTTCCAGGTACGGCAGGGTCTGGAAGTAGTTGGCATCCAGGCGTTTTTCGGCCACCTGCGTGTTGGGCTGCACATAGTCGGTGAAGACTTTGATCTGCAGGTCCACGCCTTCTTTGGCCAGGGTCGGCTTGATCAGCTCGAGGATCTCGGCGTGGGGGATCGGGGTCGCGGCAACCACCAGTTTTTCGTTGGCTTGAGCGAAGCTTGCAGTCAGGGCAGCCGCCAGTGCGGTAAACAACAGAACCTTTTTCATGCAGTGTCCTTATCGGAATTCCGGGGCGTCTCTGACGACCGTTTTTATGAGGTGTGCCAGCGAAATGCTATCGCGGCGTGGAAGGGACAATACCTAGATTTTTTATTCCCGAACAATATCTTTTATTCACGTTGATATTCCATTTTGCTCATGTAGGAATTTAAGCAGGGTTTCCTGCTCGGCGGGGCTGGCGGTGTTGAAAATCCGCCGCACCTGCTCCAACGGTGAACCTGCGACCGGCAGGTTCAAATGCTCGGGCAAAATCTCATCGCCGCTGCTCACCAGCAACGCGAAGTGAATGACGTTTTCCAGCTCGCGGGTATTGCCCGGCCAGCTATGGAGCTCCAGCACGTGCTGGGCGGCATCGCTGATCAGCGGCACCGGCAGGTCCAGACGCTGGCTGTAGATACCCAGGAAGTACTCGGCCAAGGACAGAATGTCACCCACGCGCTCGCGCAGTGCGGGCAAGTCCAGCCGCCCTTCGCTCAAGTAATGGAACAAGCGCTCATGGAACTTGCCAGCCGCAACAGCCTGGGCCAAGTCGATGCTAGTGGCGGCGACCAGCCGCACATCCACCGGGCTGGGCTGATGGGCGCCGACGCGGGTGACTTCGTGGTTTTCCAGGGCGGCCAGCAGTTTTACCTGGATCGGCAGCGGCAAATCGCCGATCTCATCCAGGTACAACGTGCCGCCATTCGCCGAACCGAACCAACCGGCCCGGCTGCTGGCGGCGCCACTGTGGCTGCCGGCGGCGTAGCCGAACAATTCGGCATCGGCGTAGGTCGGGCTGATGGCGCCGCAATTGACCGAGACAAACAAACCGGTACGGTCGCTGCCACGGTGAATGTGGCGCGCCAGCAGCTCTTTACCACTGCCGGTTTCGCCGCGAATCAACACGGGCAAGGCGCGTGGTGCGAGGCTTTCGAGGTCTTCGCGCAATTGGCGCGAACGGGGGTCGACAAACACCAGCGCCTTGGCGCGAATGCTCAACGGGCTTTTTTCGGCGTCGGGGAAGGTCAGCAACGGCTGACCGAAGGTTTCATGCAGACTCATGGCAGGCTCCCGCCCCCAATCCACTTAAGGGACGGGGCGTTGAAAAGTGTTCAGGCAGTGCGCCGGGCGTGATGCTCAAGGCGGCTTTGCAGGCGGTACAGGTAAGCAAACCCCTGCTCCCAGCGTTGGTGACCGGACTTCACATTGATATGCCCGGCGCCGGACAGAATCCCGGCTTCAGCGCCCCAGTGACGGGCCAGCTCAAGGGCCCGAGGCGCGCTGACGGCACTGTCGTTGTCGGAGCTGACCACCTGGCTCGGAAACGGCAGCAGGTCGGTGGGGATGGGCGCGAAATTACGCAAGGCGGGCGCACAGGCAGGACGCTCGACATCGGCCGGTGCCACCAGCAAGGCGCCGCGTACCTGGCGCAGGAACTGCACCGGCGCTGTGGCCGCCCAATGCGCCACGGTGATGCAGCCCAGGCTATGGGCGATCAAGATCACCGGCGTGCTGTCGGCCGCGATGGCCTCGGCCAGCGCGGCGACCCAGTCTTCGCGACGGGGCGTCAGCCAGTCATCTTGCTCCACACGGGCGCTGTTGGGCAGGTTGTTCTGCCAGTGACTTTGCCAATGATCTTCTGGCGATCCTTGCCAGCCCGGCACGATCAGATAACGAATTGACTCGCTGTGCATGGGTGTGCCCTCCTGCAGCGTTTAACGTTGCTGAACAGTATAGGGACGGGGGTTATATTCGTTAAGGAATAAGAAGCTATTTATTAATAACCAAAATCACAAAAGGATTTTACGCAAAAAAAAGGCCGCACCCTGCCAAGGAGACGGCCAAAAAATTGTCGAGGCTTTTGCAATTAACGTGCGGTAATCACCGACAGCTTGGTAATCCCCGCGCGCTCGATAGACGCCATGGCTCGCGCCACTTCGCCGTAGTTCACACCATCGTCAGCCTGCAGTTGCACCCGCACATCGGGGTCCTTGGCCTTGGCCGCCTGCAGATTGAATTCCAGCAGGTCCGGCTGGATTTCATCCTTGTTGATAAACAGTTTGCCGGCGCCGTCGATACTCACCACGAGCGGGTCTTTCTGCTCCACCGGCGCGACCGCCTCGGTCTTGGGCAGGTTGATCGGGATCGCGTTGGTCAAGAGCGGCGCGGTGACGATAAACACCACCAGCAGCACCAGCATCACGTCCACCAACGGCGTCACGTTGATCTCGCTCAGCACCTCATCGCTGTCTTGCGTGGAAAAGGCCATCTCAGGACGCCTCCTTCACTTTCTGCGGGTTGCCGGCAGTGGTTTTGTTCAGGGCCGGGTGCAGCAGCACGCGGAAGGAGTTCTTCTGGGCCAGGCTGTAGAAGTCGTGGGCAAAGTCGTCCAGGTCGGCAGCGGTCAGCTTCAGGCGACGCAGGAAATAGTTGTAGACCAGCACCGCAGGCACCGCGACGGCGATACCCACACCGGTCGCGACCAGCGCCGCACCGATCGGGCCGGCCACGGTTTCGAGGCTGGCGGAGCCCGCAGCGCTGATACCCTTGAGCGCTTCCATGATGCCCCACACGGTGCCGAACAGGCCGATGAACGGCGAGGTGCTGCCGATACTGGCGACCACGGCCAGGCCGGTTTCCAGGGAGCGGCGTTCACGCACGATCTGCTGGCGCAAGGCGCGTTCGAGGCGGTCCTGGTGGTTGATCGCCTGGCTAAGGTCGGCCGCGTGCGGGGCTTCGCCCACCTGGATCGCGGCGTAACCGGCCTGGGCCACGCGGGCTGCGGCACCCGGCTGGGTTTGCGCCAGTTCGGCGGCCGAGTCGAGACTCGACGCCGCCCAGAACTGTTTGTGGAACTTGCGATCCTGCGCCTTGAGGCGACCGAACTGCACGCCCTTGAGCAGGGCCAGGCCCCAGGTAGCGACCGAAAAAACCACCAGCAGCCAGATCACCGCGCTTTCGATGGATTCAAGTGGAGATGCTAATGCCATGATGTTTTCCCTCTGTGCAGGTCGCGGCGTGTGCAACACACCGCAGCCGAATAGTTAGTGAATCTTGAAATCGATCGGTACGCTGACCCAGCCGTTCTGGGCCACATCGCCCTGCTTGGCCGGTACAAAACTCCAGCGCTTCACCGCTGCCAGGGCGGCGTCGTCGAGTTGCTGGCGACCGCTGCTTTTCTGAATCTGGATCTCACCCGGCTTGCCACTGGCCAGTACCTGCACCCTGAGCAACACCGTACCTTCCCAACCGCGCCGCTGCGCCAGTGACGGGTACTCCGGCGCCGGGTTCTTCAGGTACGCGGCGTTGGCCGAAGCGGGTGTTACCGGGGCCGGCGCCGGTGGTGCTGGAGGCGCAGGTGGTGCCGGTGTCGGTGGCGCGGGCGGCTGCTCGACGGGCTTCGGTGCGGGCTTGGGCTCAGGCTTTGGAACCGGCTTAGGCTTGGGTTTCGGAATCGGTTTAGGCGGCGCTGGCTTGGCGGCCAATTCATCCACCACCGGCGGCGGTGGCTCGACAACAGGCGGCGGTGGTGGCGGCGGCACGGGAGGCGGCGGTTCCACCACGGGAGGTGCCGGTTGGGAAAACTCGATCGTCATCGGCGGAATTTCCGGCGGCACGATCGGCAACACCGGGGTCGGCTTCTGGCTCACCCAGTAGATCACCGCGCCGTGCAGGGCCAGCACCAGCAAACCCAGCAAGATCCCTTCGCGACGGCTGGAGAAACGCTTCGGCGTTTTCTGCGTGCGCAACTGCCCCAACGGCGCGCGGTGCGGCCGGCCAAGGTCGACCAACTCACCACCCTGTGCCTGGCGCCATTGCGCCTCATGTGCACTGGCGGCGGTCTGGACATTGCCCATTGATTCACTCCCTACGGTTTTGAAACAAAAAAACCGACAGGCCTGCGTGGAAGGCCGTCGAGGGTTGAATCATCGGGGCCAGACGCTTATCTCTTAAAGTAATCTTTAAAGTTATACATAGATCTAAATTGAATAAATGAAACACTTGGATACGGCAAAGCCCCGTCCTGCGTGGGCTGGCGCAAAGGCGTTGTTTTTGAATGCCTTTCAGGCATAAGAAATATTCAGTAAAGGCATTGATCAGGCGGGGCTGTTTGCACACAAATCAAGCAGTTGGCGTTGTAGGCTTTGCCCAGCCGCGCCCAAGCCACTGCGGCCATACAACGCCAGACGCACGCCTTGCACCCTCGGCAAGCCGCTGTCCGGGCCCAGCACGCTATGCCCTGCTTGTACGACGCGACGGGGTAACAAACTGATGCCCAACCCCGCCGCCACCGCCGAACACACACTCGCCAGGCTCGCGCTGGAGTACCCGATGCGCCAGCGCCAGCCGCCCACTTCCAGGTGTTGCAGCATTTCATTGCGGTACAGGCCGCCTACGGGAAATGCCACCAACGGCAAAGGATCGCGCCCCAGGGACGGCGTGCTGAGGCTGTCCACCCAGCACAAGGGCTCCGGCCATGAGGCCAGGCAGTCGTCGCTGTCGCCCATCTGCTTGACCAACAACACGTCGAACTCTCCGCTACGGTACTGGCGCTGCAACTCGGGGCCCAGGCCGCTGGTGACTTCCAGGCGCACCCTTGGAAACGCCAGTACAAAGGCCGAGAGCAGCGGCATGAGGCGTTCGGATGCAAAGTCCTCCGGCACACCCAGGCGCAACACGCCGTCGCTTTGCTGGCTGATCAACACATCGGCGGCTTCTTCATGCAGCGCCAGGATGCGCCGCGCATAGGCCAGCAAGCGCTCGCCTTCCGCCGTAGCGACCACGCGGCGCTGATCGCGGTCGAGCAACTGACACGCCACCGCCTCTTCCAGGCGGCGGATCTGCTGGCTGACCGTGGATTGGGTCAGGTGCAGACGCTCGGCGGCGCGGGTGAAATTGCCGCAATCCACTACGGCGACAAAACTGCGCAACAACACAGGATCGAACATGGCAGTCACCATTGCATTTGCCACTGGTTGGTATGGTTATATTTAATTTCAGAATACCCTGACGGCTGCCCATACTTCACCCTCCATCCTGCCCAGAGGGATCTCCATGAGCGACGATCAACACCTGCAGCGCGCCATCCAACTCGCCCGGACCAACGTTGCCAACGGCGGCCGGCCGTTCGGCGCGGTATTGACGCAAAACGGCAACGTGCTGATTGAGGCGGTCAACGAGATCCACCTGAGCCAAGACCCCACCGCCCACGCCGAATTGTTAGCGATCCGCGCTGCCAGCCAGCAACTCGGTACACGCTTGGATGGCTGCGTGATCTACGCCAGCGGCCAACCCTGCCCGATGTGCCTGAGCGCCATGTATCTGTGCGGTGTGGAACGGGTGGTGTTTGCCGCCAGCAACGAAATGGCCGAGCCCTTTGGCCTGTCGACAGCGGCGATCGGGCAGCAGGTGGGCCTGCCAGTGAGCGAGCAGCGCCTGCCGATCCAGCATCTGCCGGATGCGGCCATGACCACGCTGTACCAGCACTGGAAAAACCTGCATGCCCCTGAATAAATCCCTCGCTGGCTGGGGCCTGTTGGTGGTCCTGGGCCTCAACCTGCGGCCGATCCTCAGTTCCATCAGCCCGTTGCTCGGTGAGATTCGCCTGGCCACCGGCTTGAGCTTCCAGAGCAGCGCCCTGCTCACCAGCCTGCCCGTGGTGTGCATGGGCCTGGTGGCGCTGGTGGGCGTGCGGGTTGAAGCGCAACTGGGTGAACGCCGTGGCATTGCCCTGGGCTTGATGATGATCCTGCTGGCGTGCCTGGCCCGCTGGCTGATGGGCCAGGGTTCGACGCTGCTGGTGACCGCGTTGCTCGGCGGTGCTGGCGTCGCACTGATCCAGGCGTTGGTGCCGGCGATGATCAAGCGCGAATTTCACCACCGTGTGCCGGTGGCCATGGGCGTGTATTCGGCCTCGCTGATGGCCGGCGGTGGGCTGGCGGCGCTGATCAGCCCAGTGGTGGCCACGCATTTTCAGCGGTGGGAAGCCGGGCTCGGTGTGTGGTTGCTGCCGGCCTTGGCCGCGCTGCTGTTGTGGGTCTTGTTGCCACTGGGCGCGGCAAAAAGCGCGAACGTAATCCCCGCCTTCAAGGGCCTGCGCAATCGCCGCGCCTGGCTGCTGGCGCTGTATTTCGGCCTGGTAAATTGCGGCTATATGAGCATGGTGGCGTGGCTGCCGGCCTACTATCAGCAACTGGGTTGGGACGTGTTGCCCAGTGGCTCGTTGCTGGCCTTCATGACCATCTTCCAGGTAATCGCCGCGCTGTTGATGCCCGTGCTGGCGCAACGTGGGATTGATCGGCGGCCACTGCTGTGGATCAGCCTGCTGGCCCAAACCATTGGCTATCTCGGCCTGCTGATGGCGCCGTTGCAGTTTCCCCATCTGTGGGTGGCGCTGTGTGGCTTCGGCCTGGGCGCGTGTTTTGCCCTGAGCCTGTTACTGACCCTCGACCACCACCGCGACCCGCGCCAAGCCGGGCAACTGGCAGCGTTCGTGCAGGGCGTAGGCTTTTTGATCAATGCGATTTCGCCGTGGCTGACCGGCTGGCTGCGTGAACTCACCGGCAGTTTTGTCAGTGCCTGGGTGGTGCTGACGGTGACAGCGGTGGCGATGCTGGTGGTGACCCGCGTATTCAGCCCCGCCACTTACCGCACGGCGCCCGCTCTATAGATATGCATTTAAGATCTAGATAAAACAAGAATGCTTAATTGACGGAATAAGCAACCCCCTTAAAATCCCGGTTCCCCCAAAGGATGCCGGGCACACCATGGACCTTCGCCAACTGCGCTACTTCATCGCGCTCAACGAGCACCGCAGTTTCGTGCGCGCGGCGGATGCCATGGGCATCACGCAGCCGGCGTTCAGCCGCAGCATCCAGGGCCTGGAACAGGAGTTCGGCTGCGTGTTGGTGGACCGCGCGAACAAAGACCTGCGTCCCACCCCCGAAGGCCAGGTGGTGCTGCAACACGCATTGAGCCTGGTGCAAGGCGCGGCGTTGCTGAGCCATGAAGTCACGCGCATGACCAAACTCGATGCGGGCGAAGTGCGCTTGGGCAGCGACGCCGTGGCCGCCGTGAACCTGGTGCCCCAGGCGATGGCGCGCTTTGTCTCCACCTACCCCAAGGTGCGCACTGCGCTGCAGGTGGATAATTGGGAAAAGCTCGGACGCAGCCTGAACCGTGAAGAGATCGAATTCTTTATTGCCGACGTGCGTCACTTCGAGGCTGACCCGAACTTCCAGACCCAGGCCCTGACGCCTCGGCGCAGCGTGTTTTTCTGCCGCGCCGGGCACCCGCTGCTGGCCAAGGACAGCCTGTCCACCAACGACCTGTTCAGCTACCCGCTGGCCACACCCCTGATCGCGCCCGGCATTCGCAAACTGCTGGCCAACCTCAGTGGGCGCATCGACTTTGCGCCCGCCATCGAGCTTGAACAATTTGCCGCATTGGCCACCATCGTGAAGCAATCCGACGCCATCGGCCTGGGTGCCGAGGAAGCCTTCGTCGACGCATTCGCCAGCGGCCAATTGCAGGCGCTGCATTGGCGCAATCTGCCGCACGCGTTGGACAGCCTCAGCAACCGTTGCGGGGTGATCAGCCGCGCTGGGGTGCGTTTGTCGCCTGCGGCGAAGGCGCTGATCGAAACCCTGCTGGCGGTGGAAAACCCAGCCGATTGGCCCGCGCAAACGTCCCGAAATCATTGAAGCGCACGCCCATCTCCGCCATCACCTTGTGCGCCACCTTGGCCGTCATCTGGCGGATGTAGAACGGTTCCTTCACCACAAAATGGTGGATGCCGTGGGTACTGCCGAAGTTAAAGCAGAACGCCTGCAGCGGCCACATCCACCAGGGGTTCAATACCTGGGTCTGCTGGATCACGTTGCCCAGTTCCACATCGCCGTAGTAGTGCATGTTAGAGCTGACAAAGTGCAGGCAAAAGGTGCGCAATACGTTAGGACCGATGATCACCACGGCGGCGATATCGATCACTTGCATCATCTGCAAGGTGCCGGCAGACCACGCGATGGGCGCACCGAACAGACTGGCGACGCCATTGGCCGCATGAAAACCGAGGAACACATACCACGCGCCCCAATGCAGCAGCGCCAGCGGCGCATACACCAGCAGCGAGCGCTTGAGGATCGCCAGTTTATGCTTCCAGGTCCTGGCCCGCAGGATGCGGATGAAGGCCGACATCACGTTATCCCCCACCATCAACAACCGCGCAAAGCCCCAGGGCTCACCGTTGGTGATGGCGCGCTCTTCCATATCGGTCTCGGTGCCGGAGACCTTGTGATGGTTGAGGTGCAGGTGCCGACGCACCCACGGGTTGATGGTGCTCGGCCGCGCCAGCCACACCAGGCCCATCATCAGGTTGTGGGGCAGGCGCTGCTTGCGAAAGTACATGCTGTGGATCAGGTCGTGTTCCAGCTCGTGGGTCAGCGAAGCCAGGAAGGCATTAAGCAGCAGGCACACCCACCAGGCCATATGGCCCGTGATGTAGAGCGCCGCCGAGCCCAGCATACCGAGCAGCGCAAACGCCAGGATGCCCGCGCCCAGCGCGTCCTGATGCAACAGCCAGGGGTACTGCTGGCGCAGGCGCACACCTTCGGCCAGCACCACTTCACGGATATGCGCCGAACGCTGTTGTGCGTTCATCTGTTGGGGACTTGCAGAAGTACCGTCCATGCTCCCATCCTCTTGTGTATTGATGCGCCCATCCTGCCCCAAGCGATCTGGCAGGACGCTAGCCCCGGACGCCAACCTGTTGACCGCAAGCGCCAATCGTCATGACCGAACCCACTTCCCTCGCCAGCTGGACCCGCGCCCTGCGCAAGCAGCTCGATGCCCTGGGCCTCGACAGCGCCGGGTTGTGCCAGCAAGCCGGGCTCGACCCACAGCAGATGGACGATCCCAATGCCCGCTACCCGCTGTCGGCCACCACGCGTCTGTGGGAATTGGCGGTGCAGGCCAGTGGTGATCCGGCGATTGGGCTGCGGGTGTCGCGATTTGTCAGCCCCACCACCTTTCATGCGTTGGGGTATGCGCTGGTGGCCAGCGGCAGCTTGCGGGAAGTATTCGAGCGCATCGTGCGATATCACCAGGTGGTCAGTGATGCTTTGACGCTGGAACTGAGTCGGGAGGGAGAACGTTACCGCTTTCGCTTGCTGCGACCGGCCCAGAGCCCGGCACCGGCGTTCGAGGCCATCGATGCGTTTGCGGCGATCTATGTGCGTACCTGCCGCAATCGCCTGGGGCGCGAATACGCGCCGCTGGCGGTGTACCTGCGAAGGCCGGAACCCGCCGATCCCAAGCCATGGCACACAGTATTTCGCGCGCCGGTGTTTTTCGGCGCGGAGGAGGACCGCCTGGAGTTCGCCGCGCAGGATTTCGACAGCCACCTGGACGATGCCAACCCCGAACTGGCCGAGCACAACGAAACTGTGCTCAAGCGCACCCTCGCCCAACTGCAACCGCTGACCTGGGAGCGCAAGGTACGCCGCGTGATTGAAGCGCAGTTGCCCGACGGCGAACCGAGCGCCGAGCGCGTCGCCCAAGCGCTGCACCTGAGCTTGCGCAGCTTGCAGCGACACCTGGCGGATGAAGGCTGCCGATTCGATGCGCTGCTCAATGAATGCCGGGAGAACCTGGCATTGCTGCATCTGCGGGACCCGCAATGTTCATTGGCCGAGATCAGTCACTTGCTCGGCTTTGCCGACACCAGCAGTTTCAACCGCGCGTTCAAACGCTGGACGGGGATGACGCCGGGGCAGTTCAGGGACGGGTTACGGTAGGTGGACTTGCGGTGTTCGTGATGGCCCCATCGCGGGCAAGCCCGGCTCCCACAGGGGAATGCATTCCAAATGTGGGAGCGGGCTTGCCTGCGATGGCGGTGGTCCAGGTATTGAAGATGCCGGATCAATCAGCGCCCACGGTCACGCCGCAACAACCTCTTTACCCGCGCCACCAAGGTTTTGGCTTCAAACGGCTTGAGCAAGTAATCATCCTCGTGCAATTCCAACCCGCGCAGACGATCCTCGATCCCTTCCGGGGTCGTCAAGAACAACACCGGCGTCTCACCCTTCTTGCGAATCGCCTGCTGCAACTTCCAGGCATTCAAACCCGGCAACATTACATCGAGGATCACCAAGTCATAGTCAGTGCTTTCCACAAACCGCTGGGCTGCCATGCCATTGGCTGCGACTTCCACCGCGAAGCCGGCCTCACTCAAGCCTTGGGCCATGAGTTGCGCTAATTTCGGCTGGTCTTCCACTAACAACACCTGCATGCCTACCTCTTGGTTCATTACAAACCTGTAATCGAATTGTTCGGCTTTTGACCGAGATCACTGGCTAAGGTAGCGGCCTGCTTTCTGGAGCCGTTCCCATGTACCGCAACGCCTTGTTCTTGAGCTTCGCCATCAGCGCCAGCGTCCTGGCAGCACCCACCCTGCCGCGCCACGCCGACCTGGATTTGCACACCGCACGCCAACTGGCAGACGCCAGCCTGGCGCAATGCACGGCGGCACTTACCGTACTCGACCGGGGCGGCAATCCATTGTTGAGCCTGCGGGCCGACGGCGTGGGTCCGCACAACAGCATCGCCAGCCAACGCAAAGCGTACACGGCGTTGTCGACTAAAACCCCCACCCGGCTGTTTGCCGAGCGTGCGCGCAACAACCCCGAGGCCGCCAACCTTAACAGCTTGCCCGAATTGCTGTTGCTCGGCGGCGGTATCCCGCTGTTTGCCGACGCTGAACTGGTGGGCGCGCTGGGCATTGCCGGTGCCGGCGGCGCCGAGCAGGACGAAGCCTGCGCGGTAAAGGCAGCCAATCAACTTGGCCTGACAATCACCCCTTGAGGAAACTTCGATGAAAACCCTGACTATGACCCTCGCCGCCCTCAGCCTGAGCGGCCTGAGCGGTCTGGCCCTGGCGGCCGGAAACCCCTTGAGCGTGCACGTCCTGAACCTGGAAAACGGCCTGCCGTCTGCCGGCGTCAGCGTCACTCTGGAGCAGCACGTAGGCGATCACTGGCAATCGCTGTCCGAAGGTGTCACCAACCAGCAAGGACGCATCGCCGAACTGTTCCCGGCCAACCAAGCCATGAAACCGGGCGAGTATCGCGTGGTATTCAAGACCGGCGACTACTACAAGAAAGCCAATCGCGAGACGTTTTTCCCGGAAGTCCCGGTGATATTCGAGGTCAAGCAGGCCGACCAGCATTACCACATCCCGTTGTTACTTAGCCCTTACGGTTTCTCCACGTATCGCGGCTCCTAGTTCAACCGTCAACGCCTGCGGCATGCCGCAGGCGTTGCAGGTCGAGCACTTCAATCGCACCGTAACTCAAACCGATGACGCCCTGCTGCTCCAGCGCCTTGAGTAGACTGTTGATGGTCTGTCGCGACAGGCCCAACATCGCCGCCAAATCTTCCTGCGGCAACTGCAGGATCCGGCGCGTCTGGGCTATTTCACCGTAGCCTTCGGCGATCATCAGCAACCGATGAGCCAGGCGCACCGGCGTGGGCATCAGGCTTATCTGTTCGATATTGATCAACGACAGGCGCAGTTTGTGGCTCATCAGCAGCGCCACGTCCCGCCAGTACGCCGGGTGATCGTCGAGAATTCCGAGCATCAGTCCCTGCGGGATCTGCAGCAGTGTGCACGGGCCCATTGCCAGCGCATCGTGCGTACGCGGCAAGCTGTCAAACAGGCATATCTCACCGAACCAGTAAGGCGATTCGACCAAGCTCAGTACTGCTTCTTTGCCTTGGACATTGACCGCGCTGATCCGCACGGCACCTTCCAGCACGGCATACAAGCCACAGGGCGAATCGCCGCGTTTGAACAGGTACTCTCCCGCCGCGAGCTGTCTGACGCGGGAATTAGCCAGCAAGCTATTCTGAAAGGGCGCGGGCAGGTGGCTGAACCAATGACCGGTGGCCAACCGCGAGCGCCAGTGTTCCGCGTCCATGTGAACTCCTAAGATTGTCGCCCAACTGACAGTTCGCCACCGGCTGACAGGGCATGATCAAGCATCCTACAGGAGGAACAACAATGAAAAGCCTCGTCGACCACCTCAGTCAATACGCGGCCTACCACCGCGACCCGCGCAACATCGCCAGCCACTTTATCGGCATTCCGCTGATTGTCGTCGCGGTGGCCGTGCTGCTGTCACGCCCGGAATGGGCGATAGGCGGGGTGTGGATTTCACCGGCAGTGATCGTCGCATTGCTGTCGGCATGGTTTTACCTGCGACTGGAACTGGCGCTGGGTGTACTGATGACGGTGTTGATGGGCTTGTCGGTGTGGGCCGGGCATATGCTGGCGGCGCAGAGCACGATGGTGTGGCTCAGCAGCGGTATCGGCATGTTCGTGGTGGGCTGGGTGATTCAGTTTGTCGGGCATTACTACGAAGGCAGGAAACCGGCGTTTGTGGATGATGTGTCGGGGCTGATCGTGGGGCCGTTGTTTGTAGTGGCGGAGCTGGCGTTTTTGCTGGGGCTGCGCCATGACCTCAAGCAGCAGATCGAGGAGCGTTCGGGGCCGGTGGCCGTTAGAGGAAAACGCGCCACGGTCTGAAGCCGAGAGAGGTCTGAATGTGGGAGCGGGCTTGCTCGCGAATACGGAGTACCAGTCGACGCATTCATCAACTGGTAGACCGCATTCGCGAGCAAGCCCGCTCCCACATTGGGTGTTGCGCAATATTTAGGCTTTTTGCCAGACCTTGGGTTTGAAGAACAGGGTCTCGCCGCGTGCAAGATTGGTCAGGCTATCGTGGTCTTTCACCACTTCGGCTTCGATCAGTTCGTTCTGGCCTTCGACCTTCAAGGTCACACGCGTGGTCGCGCCCAGCGGGCGAATATCACGCACTTCAGCCGCGTGATGGTCTTCCAGCTCATGCCGCGACAGCGACACTTCGTGCGGGCGGAACAGCACGTGTTTGTCTTCGCCCAGGTGCAGGCGGTTCGAATCACCCAGGAAGTGATAAACGAAATCGCTGGCCGGGTTTTCGTAGACGTCACCCGGTGAACCGATCTGCTCAATCACCCCCTTGTTCATCACCACGATGCGGTCAGCGACTTCCATGGCCTCTTCCTGGTCGTGGGTCACGAACACCGAGGTCAGGTTGATGTCTTCGTGCAGGCGCGCCAGCCAGCGGCGCAGTTCTTTACGCACCTTGGCGTCGAGAGCGCCGAAAGGTTCATCCAGCAGCAGCACTTTGGGTTCCACCGCCAAGGCGCGGGCCAGGGCGATACGCTGGCGCTGGCCACCGGACAGCTGCTCCGGGTAGCGATCCGACAGCCAATCCAGCTGCACCATGTTCAGCAGCTCATGCACCTTGACCGCGATCTGGCTTTCGCTCGGGCGCTGGTTCTTCGGCTTCATGCGCAGGCCGAACGCCACGTTGTCGAACACGGTCATGTGGCGGAACAGCGCGTAGTGCTGGAATACAAAGCCGACATTGCGATCACGCACGTCGTGGCCGGAGACGTCTTCACCGTGGAACACGATGCTGCCGTCATCCGGGGTTTCCAGGCCGGCGATGATACGCAGCAAGGTGGTCTTGCCGCAGCCGGACGGGCCAAGCAACGCCACCAGCTCGCCACTCTGGATGTCCAGATTGATGCTGTTCAGGGCCTTGAAGGCGTTGAAGTTCTTGCTGACATTACGGACTTCGATCGACATGACTTATTCCTCAGCCGCACCGGCGCGCAGGCGGTTTATACGGTTCTCGCTCCACTGCTTGAGCAGCAGGATGAAGAGCGCCAGGATCAGCAACAGACTCGCCACCGCAAACGCGGCAACGTGGTTGTATTCGTTGTAGAGAATCTCGACGTGCAGCGGCAAGGTGTTGGTCACGCCGCGAATGTGGCCGGACACCACCGACACCGCGCCGAACTCACCCATGGCCCGCGCGGTACACAGCACCACGCCGTAGATCAAACCCCATTTGATGTTCGGCACGGTCACATGCCAGAACATCTGCCAGCCATTGGCACCGAGCAGGCGTGCAGCCTCTTCCTCCTGGGTGCCCTGCTCCTGCATCAGCGGGATCAGTTCACGGGCCACGAAGGGCACGGTGACGAAGATGGTTGCCAGCACAATGCCGGGCAAGGCGAACACGATCTGGATGTCATGGTCCTGCAGCCACGGGCCAAAGAAGCCCTGGGCGCCGAACATCAGCACATAGACCAGGCCGGCGATGACCGGCGACACCGAGAACGGCAAATCGATGAGCGTCACCAGGATGCTTTTGCCACGGAACGAGTACTTACTCACGCACCACGCGGCGCTGACGCCGAATACCAGGTTGAGCGGCACCGAAATTGCCACGGCGATCACCGTGAGCTTCAGCGCCGACAACGCGTCGGGCTCAAGGATCGCGGTAAAAAACGCGCCGAGGCCGTTCTTCAGGCCTTGGGTCACTACGATAAACAGCGGCAACAGCAAAAACAGCGCAAACACCAGCCAGCCAAGGCCGATCAGGATACGTCGCGATGCAGCACTGCCACGACGGGCGGCGTTGGCCGAGGACGCGGCGGAAATAGACGATTGGGACATGTTCCGCGCCTCCTTATGGACGTTCGATGCGCCGCTGCAACAAGTTGATCAGCAGCAGCAGGACAAACGAAACCACCAGCATCAACACGCCGATGGACGTGGCGCCGCGGTAGTCGTATTGGTCGAGCTTGACCATGATCAGCAGCGGCAGGATCTCGGTTTTCATCGGCATGTTGCCAGCGATGAAGATCACCGAACCGTACTCACCGACACCACGGGCAAACGCCAGGGCGAAACCGGTCAACCAGGCCGGCAGCAACGCGGGCACCAGGATGTGACGGAATACCTGCAACGGCTTGGCGCCCAGGCAGGCGGCGGCTTCTTCGACTTCCCGGGGGATATCGGCCAGTACCGGCTGCACCGTGCGCACCACGAACGGCAGCGTGACAAAGGTCAGCGCCAGGGTGATACCCAACGGGGTGTAGGCGATCTTGAAGCCCAGGTCGGCAGCGAACTGACCAACCAGGCCGTTAGGCGTGTACAGCGCGGTCAGCGCGATACCGGCGACAGCGGTGGGCAAGGCGAATGGCAGGTCGATCATCGCATCGATGACCTTGCGGCCGGGGAAGGTGTAGCGCACCAGCACCCAGGCCAGCAGCGTACCGATCACGCCGTTGATCAACGCGGCGTACAGCGCGGTGCTGAAGCTCAGTTGCAACGCCGCCAGCACGCGCGGTGCGGAGATGATGTTCCAGAACTGATCCCAGGTGAGTTGAGCGGCGTGTACAAACATCGCCGCGAGGGGGATGAGTACGATCAGGCTGAGGTACACCACGGTGTAGCCCAGCGTCAGCCCGAAGCCGGGTATGACGGGGGAGATACGACGCGACATAAGAGTCCTTGGTTAGGGGAACTGACACACAAAACCCGCAGGTGAATGCGGGCTCTGTGGGCGGGTTGTTGCTCGGCTTACTGCGCGGTGTAAATCTGGTCGAACACGCCACCGTCGTTAAAGAATTTCGGTTGGGCAGTTTTCCAGCCGCCGAAGTCTTTGTCGATAGTCACCAGGTCCAGTTTCGGGAACTGCTGGGCGTATTTGGCGGCCACTTTCGCATCGCGTGGGCGGTAGAAGTTCTTCGCCGCAATCTCCTGGCCAGCCGGGCTGTACAGGTGTTTCAGGTATTCAGTGGCGATTTCGGTGTTGCCCTTTTTCTCGGCGTTCTTGTCGACCACGGCCACTGGCGGCTCCGCGAGGATCGACAGGGACGGCACGACGATATCGAACTTGTCAGCGCCACCATCTTCTTTCAGAGCCAGGAACGCCTCGTTTTCCCAGGCCAGCAACACGTCACCCTGACCGTTGTTGACGAAAGTGATGGTTGAACCGCGAGCGCCGGTGTCCAGCACAGGTACGTGCTTGAACAGTTCTTTCACGTATTCCTGGGACTTGGCTTCGCTGCCACCGGCTTTCAGGCCGTAGGCCCAGGCGGCGAGGAAGTTCCAGCGCGCGCCGCCGGAGGTTTTCGGGTTCGGGGTGATCACCGACACGTCTTTCTTGATCAGGTCGCCCCAGTCCTTGATACCTTTAGGGTTGCCCTTGCGCACCAGGAACACGATGGTCGAGGTGTACGGGGTGCTGGCGTCCGGCAGGCGGGTCTGCCAGTTTTCCGGCAGGGTCTTGCCCAGCTTGGCGATTTCGTCGATGTCACCGGCCAGGGCCAGGGTGACCACGTCGGCGCGCAGGCCGTCGATCACCGCGCGGCCCTGCTTGCCCGAACCACCGTGGGATTGCTGGATTTTGACGTTGTCGCCGGGGTGGGACTGTTTCCAGAAGTTGGTGAACTCAGCGTTGTAGTCCTGGTACAGCTCACGGGTCGGGTCGTACGAGACGTTGAGCAACTCATAGTCCTTGGCAACGGCGGAACCTGCAAACACGGCGCTGGCCAGGGCGGCCAGGGCATAACGGCGAATCGACGACATAGAAGCTCCTGAAAATTCTGGGGTGTTGGCTTTTTCTTATATTAAGTGCGGGTCTATCGCCGTCAGTGCTTAGCTCGGTTTGTTACCCGGGTTCTGCAAACGGAATTTTTCTTTGCGTTCGATCTGTACCACTTGAGCGTTGTGCACAGTGATTTCCACCGCGCCAAACCGCAGATCGCGCAAGGCGCTCTGGATCTCACGCAAAATGGCTGCTTCGTCCTGGCCGTCGACGCTACGTAGAGATGCGCTCATGGTCTCGCTCCTGAAATGAATAGTGCCTCGCAGTGGCGGCACTGCTTGCGGCGTGAGAGCGATAGTAGATAAGCGCGGATATTCTTAAAAATACTATTTAAGAATGTTTATATAACCAGAAAGAATTTTCTGGTGGGGCGTGGGGTTGCAACAGCTTTCAGCTCGAAAATACTTCTTTATGGGTGCCACTGAACCCTGTGGGAGCCGGGCAAGCCCGGCTCCCACATTGACCGCGTTATGCCTGTCCGATTACGGGGGCCCGCGACCAATCAATTTCCTGCGCTGGCATCGGCCGGCCAAACCAATACCCCTGCCCCATATCGCAGTCCTGATCCAACAGAAACCGCGCCTGTTCGACCTGCTCGATCCCCTCGGCATGCACCTGCATGCCCATGCTTTTAGCCAGGGCGATCACCACGCGCACGATGGCCGCGTCATCTTCGTCCCAGGGCAAACCGGCAACAAAGCCCTGGTCGATCTTGAGCTTCTGCACTGGCAGCCGCTTGAGGCGCAGCAGTGACGAATAACCCGTACCAAAGTCATCAATGGCCAGGCGCAAACCCAGCTCCCGGAGGCGGTGCATCTGCTCCAGCGCGACCTCGGGGTCCTCCATCACGGCGCTTTCGGTAACTTCCAGCTCCAAAAAGGCCGGATCCAGGCCCGTGTCATGCAGCACCTGGGCAACCTGCTCGTACAGTTCACGCCGCGCAAACAGACGGCTGGACACATTGATGGCGATAAAACTCAGCGGTGTGCCGTCGGCCAGCCATTGGCACATTTGCCGACACGCCTGATCCATCACCCACGCATCGATCTCGGCAATCAACCCGGTGCGCTCGGCGATCGGGATAAATTCCCCCGGCGGCACCAGGCCGCGCTCCGGGTGCAGCCAGCGCACCAGCGCTTCGACGCCGATCAGACGGCTGCTGTGCAGGTCGTGCACGGGTTGGTAATAGACGCAGAGCTCCTGCTGTTCGAGTGCGCGGCGCAGCTCGCTGGCGACTTCCACGCGATTCTGCGCGTGGGCGGTCAGCTCCTCCGTGTACAAGGCGTAGCCTTCGCGGCCGGCGCTCTTGGCCTTGAACAGCGCGGAATCGGCGTTACGCAGCAACTGCTCGGCGCTCAGGGCATCGTTGGGGAACAGGCTGATCCCGATACTGGCGCTGATAAACAGCTGGTGGCCGTCGAAGATAAAGGGCTGTTTCATCGCGTCCAGCATGCGCTGCGCCAGGCCCGCCGCCTGGGCCACCTGTGGACAACTTTCCGCCAGCACCGCGAACTCATCTCCCCCCAGGCGCGCCAGCGTAACGCCAGGGCCAAACAGCGCCTTGAGGCGTTCGCCCACCAGCTTGAGCAACTGGTCCCCGACGTTATGGCCCAGGCTGTCGTTGATGATCTTGAAGTGGTCCAGGTCCAGCAACAGCAGGGCGCAACCGCGCTTGTGGATCTGCGCCGAGGCCAGCGCCTGCTCGGCGCGGTCGGTGAACAGCAGGCGGTTGGGCAGGTCGGTCAGCGGATCGTGGTGCGCGAGGTGGGCCAGTTCGTGCTCGGAGTCCTTGATGGCGCTGATGTCGGAAAACACCGCGACGTAATGGCTGACCTGCCCTTGGTCATCGTGAATGACCCGAATGGTCTGCCACTGTGGATAAATCTCACCGCTTTTGCGGCGGTTCCAGATTTCACCGCTCCATTCGCCGGTGCGCTCCAGGCTTTGGAACATCTGTTGATAGAAATTCGACGAATGGCGACCGGATTTAAAGAGGCTGGGCTGATGCCCCATGACGTCTTCGCGGCTGTAGCCGGTGATCTCCATGAAGGCCCGGTTGACGTGCACGATCAGCCCCTGTGCATCCGTCACCAACACGCCTTCGCGGGTGCAATCGAACACGGCGGCGGCTTGACGCAGGCGTTCGCGGTTTTCTTTCAGGGGTTGTTGCAGCTGGTTGGCTCGGACAAACCGAGCGCAGATCAGGTAAATCGCCAGAGCGCTGAGCGCCACCCATACATAGCCGCGCACCTGCAGCCAGTGGTTCAGCTCACTCGGGTTATCGAGAAACTCGATCAATAGGCGCTGGGTTACGCCGATCCACAGAACGGAAACCAGCAGGTATACCAGCCCCGCACGCAGGGCACCTCGGTATGAAAACAGCATATGGTCAGTAATCCTTACCCAAAAAACAGAATCGCCCTACAAAGGCTGCGGATTATAGAATAAGAAACATCCAGTCACTCCTATCTGAAAGGTCGGCTGGTTTTCTCTGTAGGCTTAGTGATAATGCGTGAGCTGTTCTTTTCTTTATCTGAGGGCCATACAGCCTATGTGGTACAACGGTTTTCTTGACCTGTCAGCCTGGCAACTGGTGGCGGTCACTCTGTTGATGACCCACGTGACCATCGTTGCGGTCACAGTCTATCTGCATCGCTATTCAGCCCATCGCTCCCTGGAGCTCAATGCCGGCCTGAAACACTTTTTCCGCTTCTGGCTGTGGTTGACCACGGCGCAGAACACCCGCGAGTGGACCGCCATCCACCGCAAGCACCACGCCAAGTGCGAAACCGTCGACGACCCGCACAGCCCGGTCATCAAGGGCCTGTCCACTGTGATGCGCAAAGGCGCCGAGCTGTACCGCGCCGAGGCCGAAAACCCCGAGACGCTGCGCATCTACGGCAAGAACTGCCCGGAAGACTGGATCGAACGTAAAATCTACACGCCCTACCCGCTGCTGGGCGTGGCAATCATGGGCGTGATCGACCTGCTGCTGTTCGGCACCATCGGCATCACCATCTGGGCGATCCAGATGATGTGGATTCCGTTCTGGGCTGCTGGTGTGATCAACGGCCTGGGCCATGCCGTGGGTTATCGTAATTTCGAATGCCGTGACGCGGCGACCAACCTGGTGCCATGGGGCATCATCGTCGGTGGCGAAGAGCTGCATAACAACCATCACACCTACCCCAACTCCGCCAAGCTGTCGGTGAAGAAGTGGGAATTCGACATGGGCTGGGCCTGGATCAAGGTCTTCAGCTTCCTGCGCCTGGCCAAGGTGCAACGCGTCGCGCCCATCGCCCACCGCGTGGAAGGCAAGGGCCACCTGGACATGGACACCGCCATGGCGATCCTCAACAACCGCTTCCAGATCATGGCCCAGTACCGCAAGTTGGTGATCGGCCCACTGGTCAAGCAGGAGCTGGAAAAGGTCGATCACTCCGTTCGCCACCAATTCCACCGTGCCAAGCGCCTGCTGTCGCGGGAAACCAGTTTGCTCGATGACCGCCATCACCTGCGCATCCAGAGCATGCTGGAACACAGCCAGGCCCTGAAAGTGATCTACGAAAAGCGCCTGGCGCTGCAGCAGATCTGGCTCAAGACCAGTTCCAATGGCCACGATATGCTCGCGGCGATCAAGGAATGGGTGCATGAGGCCGAGGCCAGCGGCATCCAGTCCCTGCGGGATTTTGCTCACCAATTGAAGACTTATTCGCTGCGTCCTGCGGCGGTCTGATGGTGCGGTGGGAGGGCTTGCTCTCCCACCTATCAGCTTTTTGGCGTCATTTACCGGGCACCGGCAATCGGTCCTGTTGACGGAACTTCACTGCAATTCCCCTCTCTCAATGAACACTTCGCCATCATGGTGGCCCCTTGTAGTGACCGCTGCTCCAGCCTGCGGCGCGCCCAGAGAGAGTTGTGCCGATGGTTCACGAAAATCCCTACTTGCCCGATCCCCCCACCGCTGAACATCCGCGTCCGGCTGCCGCCGCGACCCTGTTGGCGCTGGTGCATGCCCAGGGTGAAGTCGAGCGGTTGAGCGAGCGTGAGCAGCTGTTGAGTTCGATGCTGGTGAGCGTGAACGCCGTGCTATGGGCCATCGATTGGGAAACTCGCCGTGTGCTGTATGTGAGCCCGGCCTATGAACGCGTTTTCGGCCGTTCCGCGGGCCTGCTGCTGGCCGACCATCGTGAATGGCGCAACAGCATTCACCCCGAAGACCTCGACTACGCCGAGCACAGCCTGGCCCGCGTGCTGGAACAAGGCGCCGTGGAGGACCGCGAGTACCGTATCATCACCGCCGATGGGCAGATCCGCTGGCTGAGCGACAAGTGCTACATCAACCAGCAGGTCGAGCCCGGCGAGCCGTTGATCGTGGTGGGCATGGCCGAAGACATCACCGATAAGAAACAACTGGAGCTGGAGTTGCACCGCCTGGCCACCACCGATGTGTTGACCCAGAGCAGCAACCGCCGGCACTTCTTCGAATGCGCCAACCAGGCCTTCGATACGGCCTGTGCGCAAGGTGCGCCGCTGGCCTTCCTGCTGCTGGACATCGACGACTTCAAGGATGTCAACGACAGCTATGGCCACCTGGAAGGTGATCAGGTGTTGCGCCGTATCGCCGAGAGCGGTCGCGGGGTATTACGCCGTGGCGACCTGTTTGGGCGCATTGGCGGCGAAGAGTTCGCTGCCGTATTGCCCGGCTGCGCGCCGGAGATGGCCTTGCAAGTGGCGGAGCGGCTGGGCAGGGAGATCCAGGAACTGAGTTTCAGCTATGAGAGCCAGGCGTTCAGCGTGACCATCAGTCAGGGCCTGGCCAGCCTCACGGAGCAAGACTCGACCCTGGACAGCCTTTTTGCCCGCGCCGATGCGGCGATGTACGAGGCCAAGCGCCTGGGCAAAAATCGCGTCATAGCGGGCTGACGCTATGCCTTACGGATCCGCGTCAGCTCCGCCAAGCCGACCTTGAGCAATCGCGCAGTCTTGCCCCTGGCCAGCTCTTCCAAGCCCTGATGTTCCGTCAAACGCGCCATCTGCGCCGCCAGGTTCACCACCAATGCATCCCTGGCATACACACCGCCCTCCAACGAATAAATCGCCGCGATCAATTGGCGCAGTTCCAGCGGCAAACGCCAACGCGCGCGCAGTGCCGAACCGTAGGCGGCACCAAAGGTGTAGAGCGATTCACCAATCGCTTCGTCATCCAGCGCACCGCCGCCCTGGCGCCAGTCTTCCAGGCAGCGCAACAACGCCAGGTCACCGAGTCGGTGGAGGATGCCGGCGCTGTAACAGCGTTCGTGGTCCAGCTCCAACATGCGTGCCAACCGCCGAGCGTAGTCGGCGGTGTCCTGGGACAATTGCCAGTGGCGCTCGGCATAGGCCACCAGAGCCGGGTCGCCCAGCACCACGTTGTGCTTGAGCGCCAGGCCGAGGATCAGGTTCATGCTTTGCCCCGGCGCCAGCTTTTGCAAGGCAGCAGGCAGGGTTTGCACAGGGTTGCCGTGATGGCCGGCGCTGTTGGCGGCGGCGATCAGCACGGCGGTGATTTGCGGGTCCATGCGTACCTGGTCTTCCAGGCGCTTGAGGTCCAGGCCTTCGGGCCCGAGGCTGTGTTGCACGGCGTCTTTCACATCGACGCGCAAGGGTGCGCCATCGGACGCTTCGCGGCGGCGCTCAAGGAACACCGGCAAGGTTATGCCCGGTGACAGCGGCGCAATCTCGCAGTACACCGTTTCGCCTTCATTGAGCAGCAGGTCTTGCAGGCGCTGGGTCAGGCCTTCCATGTTCAGGGGTTTGGTCAGGTACGCCGTGGGCGCCAGGGGCAAGGCTTCACGCACGCTGGCGCTGTCATTGCGACTGCTCAGCAGAATGAACGGCAGCGCAGGCGAGCGGCGCTTCTGGCGCACATTACGCAGCAGGCTCAAGCCGTCAATGCCCGGCAGTTCCCAATCGGCCAGGATCAGGTCGTAGGCTTTCTCTCGCAACAACGTCGCCGCCTGTTGACCATCGGCACACACATCCAGCCGTGCGTCGCAGCGCACATTCAACAACACTTGCTTGAGCAGGTCCCGCGACCAAGGGTCCGCCTCGGCAATCAACACGCGGGGTACAGCGGGTAAATCAACAGCAGTCATCCTGCACGCTCCATCGGCAATGCTTGCACCTTAGACAATGCAGACGCCTACGTACAATGAACACGGCCTGAATGTGCGGCGATGGGCATAAAAAAACCCGCCGAAGCGGGTTTTTCCTGTCGATCAGGTCAGCCTCCGCTTACAGCTCGGAGAAGCACTCTTCGATGATCGCCAGGCCTTTATCCAACTGCTCGTCCGGCGAGGTCAGCGGGACCAGCACGCGCAACACGTTGCCGTAGGTGCCGCAGCTCAGCAGGATCAGGCCCTTGTCACGCGCCTTGGCCACCACGGCGGCAACGGCAGCGGCGTTTGGCTTGTGGCTGTCGCCACCTTCGAACAGCTCGACCGCGATCATCGCGCCCAAAGCACGCACTTCGCCAATCACCGGGTACTTGGCCTGGATAGCCTTGAGGCCAGTGACCAGACGCTCGCCCACAGCCTTGCAGCGGTCCAGCAGGTGCTCTTCTTCGAACACTTCCATCACGGCCAGGGCCGCCGCGCAAGCGATCGGGCTACCGGCGTAGGTGCCGCCCAGGCCGCCTGGCGCGATAGCGTCCATGTACTCAGCCTTGCCGCACACACCCGCCAGCGGGAAACCACCAGCGATGGACTTGGCGAAGGTGGTCAGGTCGGCGGCAACGCCCATCTGCTCCATCGCGAAGAAAGTACCCGTACGACCCGCACCGGTTTGCACTTCGTCAGCGATCAGCAGGATGCCGTGCTTGTCGCACAGTTCACGCAGGCGCTTCATGAAGGATTTAGGCGCGACGTAGAAACCGCCTTCGCCCTGCACCGGCTCGATGATGATGGCAGCGATATCACGCGGCTCGGCATCGTTCTTGAAGATGCGTTCGATGCTGGCGATGGAGTCGTCGTCGCTCACGCCGTGCAGTTCGTTCGGGAACAGCGCGCGGAACACGCCGCCTGGCATCAGGCCCATGCCGGCCGAGTAAGGCACGACTTTACCGGTCAGGCCCAGGGTCATCATGGTACGACCGTGGTAGGCGCCAGTGAAGGCAATCACGCCAGCACGGCCAGTAGCGGCACGGGCGATTTTCACGGCGTTTTCGACGGCTTCGGAACCGGTGGTGACCAGCAGGGTTTTCTTGGCGAAATCACCTGGGACCTTGGCGTTGATTTTTTCGCACAGTTCCACGTAAGGCTCGTAGGCCAGTACCTGGAAGCAGGTGTGCGTCAGCTTGTTCAGTTGCTCGGTCACGGCCGCGATGATTTTCGGGTGCACATGGCCGGTGTTCAGCACGGCGATACCGCCGGCGAAGTCGATGAACTCGCGACCTTCAACGTCGGTCACGGTGGCGTTCTTCGCGGATTCGGCGAAGATCGGGTGAATCTGGCCAACACCGCGGGGTACAGCGGCTTCGCGGCGTTTCATCAGGGATGCGTTGGTCTTGCTCATAAAGTCCTCATTCGCCACTCATCGGGTGGCGTGGTCCAAGGAATACGTGGCGGGGAGGCAACTGCGGCAGCATGCGATGATCGACTGCCACAGCGTTCCCGGCCACTACGAATAACGGGGTGAAACACGCAAAGGGTCAGCGCTCTCGTGCCCTCTGCGTTTGCTGCAATGCCTTGCCGGACGGATTAGATGCCCAGGCAGAGGTATTTGATCTCCAGGTAATCCTCGATCCCGTACTTGGAGCCTTCACGGCCCAGGCCCGAGGCCTTGATGCCGCCGAACGGCGCCACTTCGTTGGAGATCAACCCAGTGTTCACGCCGACCATGCCGTATTCCAGGGCTTCGGCCACACGGAACACACGGCCCAGGTCGCGGGCATAGAAGTAGGAGGCCAGGCCGAACTCGGTGTCGTTGGACATCGCGATCACTTCGGCTTCGTCCTTGAAACGGAACAGTGGCGCCAGCGGGCCAAAGGTCTCTTCCTTGGCGACGGCTGCGTCTTTCGGCACGTCGACCAGGATAGTCGGCTCGAAGAAATTGCCTTCCATCACCTTGCCCCCGGCCAACAGCTTGGCGCCTTTGCTCAGCGCATCGGCAATGTGTTCCTGCACCTTGGCCACGGCTTTTTCGTCGATCAGCGGGCCGGTGGTGGTGCCTTCCTCCAGACCGTTGCCGATCTTGAGCTTGGCCACTGCAACCTTGAGTTTTTCAGCAAAGGCGTCGTACACCGAATCCTGGATGTACAGACGGTTGGCGCAGACGCAGGTCTGGCCGTTGTTGCGGTACTTGGAAATGATCGCGCCTTCGACGGCCTTATCCAGGTCCGCGTCGTCAAACACGATGAACGGCGCGTTGCCGCCCAGCTCCAGGGAGACTTTCTTGATGTCCTTGGCGCACTCGGCCATCAACTGGCGACCGATTTCCGTCGAGCCGGTGAAGGACAATTTACGCACGATCGGGTTGCTGGTCAGCTCGCCGCCGATGTCGCCGGCGCTGCCGGTCACCACGCTCAGGACGCCTTTCGGGATACCGGCACGGTGCGCCAGCTCAACCAAGGCCAGGGCCGAGAACGGAGTTTGCGAAGCCGGCTTGATCACCATGGTGCAACCGGCGGCCAGGGCCGGGCCGGCTTTACGGGTGATCATCGCGGCCGGGAAGTTCCACGGGGTGATCGCAGCGGTCACGCCGATCGGCTGCTTGATCACGATCAGGCGTTTGTCGGGCTGGTGGCCAGGGATTACGTCGCCATAGATGCGTTTGGCTTCTTCGGCAAACCACTCGATAAAGGAGGCGGCGTAGACGATTTCGCCCTTGGCTTCGGCCAGTGGCTTGCCTTGTTCGAGGGTCATCAGGCGACCGAGGTCGTCCTGGTTTTCGATCAGCAGTTCAAACCAGCGGCGCAGCTTGTTGGCGCGCTCCTTGGCGGTCAGTGCACGCCAAGCCGGCAACGCCTTGTCGGCGGCTTCGATGGCGCGGCGGGTTTCAGCGGCGCCCATCTTTGGCACGGTGCCGAGAATCTCGCCCGTGGCAGGGTTGTTGACCTTGATCGTTTGACCGTTGTCCGCATCGACCCAAGCGCCATCGATAAAGGCTTGCTGGCGGAACAACTGGGCATCTTTAAGCTGCATGTCGGCTTTCCTTAACAGCACCGCGCGCACGCGGAGCGAATTAGAGTTGTTGAAAGGCGCCTTGTGGGCTGCCGTCAGGGAAATCAGCCCCAGCGCGCAAAAGGAGTGAAAGCGCACGCGGGAGACAGAGCGTTTGAAATCTCAAACGAATCCTAGGATCAATGGGGGTACAGGGCAATAGTCTGTTCGAAAAAAAGAACGAAAACGACACATCTATCGGATTTATCTGATCAGCGTAGATGGGTCGGGTTCCTGCGCCCTGATCGGTGGCGCCCGGCTTAGGGCCTCTGTACGGCAAATTCCTACACGCGAACGCCCAAAGACCAGCATGGACGCCCAAGGTCGACATGGGTATGATGTCGCCCGCACAAGCATCCGTAGCTCAGCTGGATAGAGTACTGCCCTCCGAAGGCAGGGGTCGTGGGTTCGAATCCCGCCGGGTGCACCAGATATGATGAGAAAGCCCCAGGTCGAAAGGCCTGGGGCTTTTTTGTGGGCGACGATTCAGTGTTTCTGCAACGCCTCCAACCGCGCTGGCAAGTCCACTTCAGGAAAGCGCTGATGCAAGGCCAACAGCTTCTCATCTGCCGCTCTGGTCTCCCCAACGTCACGCAGGTTGATGATTTCCTGCAGCCCCTCCTCCAACGAAGGCAACGCTACCGGCGCGCGCTTGCTGAGCTTGGCGCTCGACTCATCCGCCATCGAGCCCATGACTTGCGCACGTTCGGCATTGGGCGCGATGGCCAGTCGGGCCACGGGTGCCGGCGCGGACATTGGCGGCGCAGCGGCAGGCGCGGCTTGCTCATGCAGCGCGGAGAAGGTCGCCGTGGAAATTTCGGGTTGCGGTACAGGTGAGCGCATTACCACGCCGATCATGAGCGCCAAGCCTGCAACCGTGGCGAATGCCATTTGCCAGCGTGGCCGTTGGCAGGCTTGCAGCCAGCGTTGCCACAGGTTCGGCTGCGGCGCCGGAGCTTCGCGGCGGGCGGTGTTGAGGATGAAGGCGTCGAGGGACGCGGGCGGCTCGCCGGTGCTGTGTTGACGCATGTGCTGGAGCAGCATGTCGTCGGGGTCCGGGGTGTGTCGGGAGTCGGTCATGCGGGTATCTCCTCGGCCAGCAGGCGGCGCAGTTTCTGCTGGGCGTAACGCAGGCGGCTTTTGACGGTTTCCAGCGGGGTACCGGTGAGGGCGGCGATTTGCGGGACTTCGAGGTCGCCGTGCAGGCGCAGCAGGAAGACTTCGCGCTGGTCCTCGGGCAGGTCTTGCAGCGCAGCGTCGAGCCGCGCCTGGTCGCGGCTCAGGCTCAGCTGCTGCTCGGGGCCGGCGCTGTCGTCGGCCTGGGCGTGCAGTTGCTCGTCGTAGCTGTCGTGCAGCGGGTTGTGGATGCCGTGCTTGCGCCAGTAATCGATCAAGCGGTTGCGGGCGATCTGGAACAACCATGTACGAAAACTCGCCCGGCCTTGTGGCTGGGTTGCGCTGCGGATCAGGCTGAGCCAGGTTTCCTGATAGATTTCCTCGGCCAGTTCGGTCTTGTTACTCAAGGACACGAGGAATCGGTACAGGCCCTGGCGGTGCCGGGCGTACAGGGCTTCGAACGCGGCGCTGTCGCCGGTTCGGTAGCGGGCCAGCAGTGATTCGTCGCTGGGTAGGACGTCTGGAGCGGGCATATCGACGGCTAACTCCCTTTATTCACGGTTTGGCCGCAGGTTTAAGGCTCTGCGCCAATTCCACCAGTTGCACAAACTCATTACGCAGCCCGAAGGGATCGTCGCCTCGGGCCGAGCGGGCCAGTGCAGCGGTGTCCTGCAGGCTCATGCTGCCAGTGTAGCGGCCATCGCCCTTGAGCTGTTGGGCGAAGGCGGCCACTGCTGCCGCGAAACGCAGGTCGTCGCTGGCCCTGCTCGACACAGTGCTGATGGGCCGCTCGATCAACCGGCTGTCGCCACCCGCCGCCGGCTTGTAGCGCACACGCAGCATCGCCAGCTCAGTGGATTTTCCCTCGGCGGCCGGCGCAGCAACGTAGCGCAAGGGCTCCAGCCAACCCTTCTGGCCCTTGGGCACAATTTCGTACAGCGCAGTGACCGTATGCCCGGCCCCGATTTCAACCGCGTCGACCTTGTCGTTGTTGAAGTCCTCACGCTTCAAGGCGCGGTTTTCATAGCCCAGCAGGCGATATTCGCTGACGCGCGCCGGGTTGAATTCCACCTGCAATTTCACGTCACGGGCCACGATCGCCAGGGTCGAACTGAGTTGGTCCACCAGTACTTTGCGCGCTTCGCGCAGGTTGTCGATGTAGGCGTAGTTTCCATCACCCGCGTCGGCCAGTTGCTCCATCAGGTGTTCGTTGTAGTTATCCACACCAAAGCCGAGGGTGGTCAGGGAAACGCCACTTTTGCGCTGCTCTACCGCCATTTGCTTGAGGCTGTCGAAGTCGCTGATGCCCACGTTGAAGTCACCGTCGGTGGCCAGCAGGATGCGGTTGATGCCCTTGTCGATAAACCCTTCGCGGGCCATCTGGTAGGCCAGCTCAATACCCGACGCGCCCGCCGTGGAGCCGCCGGCAGTGAGTTGATCGATGGCGTTGCGGATCTTCTCTTTGTCACGACCCGAAGTAGGCTTGAGCACTACGCGGGATTCCCCGGCGTAGACCACCAAAGAAACACGGTCTTGATCGCGCAATTGATCAACCAGCAATTTCAGGGTGCTTTTGACCAGCGGCAAACCTTCGCGGCGGTCCATGGAGCCGGACACGTCCACCAGGAACACCAGGTTGGCCGGCGCCAATTGCGCCACGGCGCGGTCGGAGGCCTTGATGCCTATGCGCAGCAACTGGGTGTGAGGGTTCCACGGTGTGGCGGCCACTTCGGTGGTTACGCCAAAGGGCGAACCGTCGGTGGGCAGCGCGTAGTGGTAGGGGAAGTAGTTGACCATTTCCTCCAGTCGTACAGCGCCTTCGGGCGGCAGGCTGCCTTGGTTGAGGAAGCGTTTTACGTTGGCGTAGCTGCCGGTGTCGACATCCACGCTGAAGGTTGAAACCGGCGTTTCAGCCACGCGATGCACCGGGTTGTCCGGTAGGTTTTCGTACTGTTCGCGGGGTTCGCTGCGGTAGTCCATCGCCACGGACTCCTGCATCACCCTTCGTGCGCTCATGGGGGCAGGCATCGGCATGCGTTTAACCAGCGCGCCTTGCACTGGAGCGCTTTGCAGCTCGGAGACCGGCGCCGCTTCGTCAGGCTGGGCCACATCGTGGGAAGAGGACAGCCCACAACCGGCCAGCGTCACCAGCAAGGTAACGGCAAAGCCCTGGGCAGCAGGACGCAGGAAGAGCAGAGGACGGGACATGGGCTGAACCTCGTGAATGAATGATCCGTTCACAAGGTCAGACGCAAGGCGCTGGCTGTTCGGGTTAAACCGTTCGGCGGGACAGAAACACCTCCCCCGCCGAACCGTTCAATCAGTCAGTGCCGTATTTCGGGTTACGCGGACCGTACAGGATCCCCGCGCGCTGGCCCGGCGACAGCAGGCGCGCGCTGGTGATACCGGCAATCGGATGCGCCGCGTCGGTAGAGCTGTTGATCACTTGCTTGACCGCCGCCGTGATCAGCATGCCGACGAGGCCGCCGCCGTTGTTGTTGCCTTCCTCGCTGGACGCATGCGCCGAGCCGGTCCACAGGGTGGTGCCGGTGCGCAGGTCGACCAGTTTGGCCGAGGCCGTCACGGAGGTGTCGCTGGAGATCAGCATGTACTTGGTGCCGTAATTGGTCACGGTGATGTACAGCGCCGAATCCGCACCAAAGATGTCATGCAGCTTCGCCGGTGGCACCGCCTGGATATCGTTGGCGGTGGTCAGGCCGTTCTGGCGGAAGGTTTCGTCCACCAGGGCAATCGGCAACACGTAGTAGCCGGCTTCGGCCAACGGGTAGGTCACTTGCGAGACCATGCTGTAGGACGCCTGCACTTCCGGCGATTCATTGATCGGCGGCAGGACCAGGATCGACTTCGGTCGTGCCTGTTTATAGGCTGTGTAATCAATGGTCTTGGGGGCTGCGCAACCGCCGAGCAAGGCCAGGGCCAGCAAGGCGCCAGTGAGTTTCAACAGGCTCATTTAGTGGCGACTCCGGTCTTGGCGTTTTTCAGCAAAAAGTCCATGTACGAGGCAGACTCAGGGAACAGTGCCTTCTCGGTGCGGAATTCCTGCACCATCTGGTCATCCTTGCCCATGCTCAGGTAAAGCATGCCCAGGTGGGCGTGGTAACCCGGCGGGGCCTTGCGGCCACTGGCGTTGATCTTCTGCAGATCCCGCTCCAGCGCCTCGACCTGCGCCTCCTTGGGCTCGCCCTTGAAGTACTCGTAAACCTGCGGCTGGTAGCTTTCCCATTGGTACAGCGGCTGGGGCGCCGTCTGGCACCCGGCGACCGTCGCCACTGCTGTCAGCATCAGCGCCAACTTGACTGCCTTGCTCATCCTTGTACTGCTCCTTGAGGTGCTGCTGATCAGTTGCGTGGGTTCCAGGCGCCGGCGTTGATGCCGTCGACAAGGCGGTTGATGGCTTCACGCATGGCCAGGTCGAGGACCTTGCCATTGAGGGTGGAGTCGTAGCTGGCGGTGCCGCCGAAGCCGATCACTTCGCGGTTGGACAGCGCGTACTCACCTGCGCCCTGGGTGGAATACACCACTTCGGAGGTGCTGATGTTGACGATATTCAACGCGACTTTGGCGTAGGCCACTTGGGTCTTGCCACGGCCAAGGATGCCGAACAGCTGGCGGTCGCCGGTTTCTTTGCGGCCGAACTCGGTCACGTCGCCCGTCACTACGTAGTCAGCGCCTTTAAGCTTCTGCACGGTGCCTTTGATCGCGGCTTCCTGGGAGATCTCGCCCATGTTGTCGCGGTCCAGCACGCTGAAGCGGTTGGTCTGCTGCAGGTGGGTGATCAGGATGGTCTTGGCCTGGCCGCCGAGGCGGTCAACGCCGTCGGAGAAGATGCCACGCATGTAGCTGGAGCGGTTGTCGAACTTGCCCACGGCAATCGGTACCCGTACGCCGGAATAGGCGACGTTGGCGCTGGCGACTTGTTCCACCGGCATGGCGCGGTTGCTCTCCGTGGCGCAACCGGCCACGGTCAGCAGCGCTGCGGCGGTGAGGCCGGACAGCAGGATTTTGGACAGTGTTTTCACAGGGTGCTCCTAAGTGGGAAAACGGGTGCGGCAGCTAACGCTAGCGGGACGGAATGCCACGCAGGTCGTCAACAATAAATCGGCTCAACAAACCGGTGTAAAAGGTCTCGACGCTGGAGTTGCCGGAGTTGGTCAGCACCCCGGCCATCGTTTTCATGTTCTGCCAGTCGCCCTTGTACCCGCCAGGCATCAGCCCTTGGCGAGCCTGAGAAAAATGCAGCACCTCGGCGCCGGCTTTCTTGATCTTGACCTGGTAGTTGAAGTCGACACTGGCGAGGATGGTCTTGTCATCGACGATGGCCGTCATGAAACCGCCTTGGGTGTCTTGTATGCGCCGGGTATAGATGACGTTCACATCCAGCAGGTAATCGGCCTTGTCCTTGCTGCTGGCATAGCGCTTGGACTTGAGCAGGCGGTCGACCAGATCGACACCGAGTTGCTGGCGCACTTTGTCATCCGGCAGGAAGCGCTCGTTCTTGCCCACCACCTCGACGTCGAAGGTGTCGAGCCAGTAGGTCGCAGTCTTGGGGATGGTCACTGGCGCCGGGGAGATGTAGTAATCCGGCTTGGAAGCACAGCCCGCCATAAGGCAGGCCGCGAGCAATACGGCAAACACACGCATGTATGAATTCGTCCCTGAAAAGTATCGAGCCTTAAACAATCGCGGCATTTTACGGAGTTGAAAGGCGTTCTCAAGCTGTTTTGACGTCCTGGCAACGCCGTTTTACTGGCGCTTGCACGCAAGCCTCTGGCGAAATCTCCTAAGGCTTTGTCAGGAAAACAAAAACAATAGTGGCTATTGGCCTTTACTCGATAAATAAAAAGGTTTGCCAACCGGCCTCATTCTACTAACCGGCCACGGCTGCACCCTCCCTGTTCTGCTCACGTGTTGATCACAATCGTCTTGGCCAACATATCGCCCAAGCGACGGCGCAAACCGAACAGTGCAAAAAGACCGTCCAGAACACTGAACAGCAGCTTCGGCACATTGCGCAGAAACGACTGGAACAGCGTGCAGTTCATTGGATACGGGTAACCCACCACCGCCGTGCGGCATACCCGTTTACCCAGGCTCTGGCCGTTGGGTAACGCATCGCAAAACAAAAGGTACCCGAAGGCTGAGAACATCAGCACATAGCGCAAGCCAGTAAACAACATCGGGCCCGCCAGCGAGTGCAAATAGAGATAGGCGTAGTCCAGGTTGCGCATCAAAAACAGCAGGAAAAACACCACGGCCATATCGATGAAATAGCCGAGCAACCGCCGGAACGGGCTGGCTAGGTCCCAGGTTTGTGCAGCCGATACTGAATCGTGCATAACGTGCTTATCCCCGGCCATTGTCATAAATATCCGCCAGGCCGCGCACGCTCGTCAGGTTGCCTGTCTGGATCACGATGGTCTTGGCGAACATGTCGCCCAGGCGCGTCCTGGATTCCATGAAGATCCACACCCAATCGATGACCACCAGCGCGCCGGAATTACGCGTGAATGACTGGGAAATACTGCAGCCTTTTCGGGTCTTGCGGTCGACGGTGGCAATGCTCAGCAGGCGCTTGCCCAGGCTCTGGCCGTTGGGGAGCGCATCAGCCAGCAGGAAGTAGGCGAAGGCCGCAAAAAACGCGGAAAGAAAACCCGCCTTGGGCGTCACCGCAGGAACGTAGACAGACAGCGCCCCGGCGGCGAATTTGACGACGAAAAAGATCAGCACCGCGAGGGCGCAATCGATGAGGCGCGCGGCCAGGCGGCGTCCGATGCTGGCCAGGATGGTCGGGCGTTTAGCGGTGTTGCTTGCGTCCATGCGGTGTTGCTCCAGCTTTAAGAAGGAAAATTGGTGTCGACAAAGTTTTTGGCAAAGTCTTCGGCGTTGATTGGCACACCGGCCTGGGCGAATTTTGCCGAATTTGTGCGCCAAACAGCACGGATTTTTTCCTCCAAGGAGGTCGGAAACTCCATCTGAGAAGCGACGACATCAGACCAACTGCCCTGCGTCCCATACAGTTCGTGCAACTTGGGTTCGAGTGCCGTCAAATCGGCGCGTTGCTGGTCGGACAGCGCACCAATGGCCGACAGGACATAGCATTCAAGAAGACGGAGAAAGGGCTTTCCTGCATATCGATTCATCATCAAAAACGCTCAACGAACATTGAAAAATCAAAAGGACCAAACCGACTGCCTATCCAAGCCCAGCCAGCTTCAAGGCGTTTGCGGCTGCTTTGAATCAGCGCAGATTTGCTCCCACCCTTTTTCAATCACACCCGTGTACTTGCCGCACGATGCCCCTTTTAACTGAGACTCCATAAAATCGCGTTCCGGCTCGACCCACAGCAGGCCAACCAGATAGGCCGCACCCGCCGCAAGCATCAGCAGCGCCACTGTCCGAGTCAACATAAACCGGAGCGTGGCTGCGGCAGTGCGAGACCGCTCAAACACAAACGCGAACAACAGGCCAATGCCGCACCACACAAAGACGCCGGCCGCCACGCCCAGCGCTGACGAGCTGCGGTCGAGGTAGAGCCAGGCCAATATGAATACGCTGGCGCTGCCGCACATCACCAGCAGGCACAACCACTGCACAACCCGACACGTCCCACTCGAAAGGCTCATGGGAACGTCGTCCCGATACGCGCCCGGTCATTTGAGAACCAGATGCCCGTCACCTTGCCCACCACGTCCTCAACCGCGACCTGGCCCATGAAGCGGCTGTCGTTGCTGCTCCAGCGGTTGTCGCCCAGCAAAAAGAGGTGCCCTGGCTCGACCGTGACCGGTGCCATTTCAAGGGATTCAGGCCCTTTTACACGGTCGGCCGGTGCGTGAAACAACCCGAGGTTTTCGCCGTTGTGGATCAGTTCACCGTTCACCAGGGCTAACGTGTCCCCAGCAACACCCGCCACGCGCTTGACCGCTTCAGTGCCATTCCAGCGGTACACCACGATATCCCCCACCTTGGGCGGACCGGCGCGCAGGTCCGTCAGGATGTAGTCGCCAATGGACAGCGTCGGCACCATCGATCCGGATGGGATGTAGTAATTTTTAAACCCCAGCACGGGTACCCGCAATACATCGAGCATCAGTACCGCAATCACCATCACTCCGACGTAAAGGACGTGGAAACGCTTGCGTGGCACATTGGGCGGTCCGTTGTAGCGACGCGCGAGCACGGCGGACAGGATGGCTGAGCCCAGCTTGACGATGATCAAGAAGGCGAATAGCCCATACAGCCCAATGGGGGTAGCGACCAGCCCCAGCGCGCCCAGCAAC
Organism: Pseudomonas sp. DWRC2-2; assembly: GCF_049897885.1. Lineage (NCBI taxonomy): Bacteria > Pseudomonadati > Pseudomonadota > Gammaproteobacteria > Pseudomonadales > Pseudomonadaceae > Pseudomonas > Pseudomonas sp. DWRC2-2. Next base: position 60,489 of record NZ_JAFCXD010000004.1, on the reverse strand, counting down.
GCGAAACCGCCGTACAGCAATATGGCGACCCCGATACCCCACTTGATACGGCCGACATACACCAGGCCCCAGCCGGCCACCAGGCAGGACATGAGGAAGGCCAGGAGCGGGAATTTTGCGGATTTCATTGATCATCCTTAAAGAGGTAAAAAGCATCTATAAAACAAGTAAATGCGACGTTCAACGAACATTAGACAACCACAAGACAAAACCTAGAATAAAGCCAGCTCCAGCCATCTTGAGATAAAGCGGCACATTCTCCTTTATAAGCACGGCAACGTCCTCGCCACCACTCAACCAATACCCGGCAACCTGAAAGAACACACACATGAACAATAGGCCGAACGCACAGACGCAAGAAAGATAGACAGCGAGCCACCAAGGTTCATTTCTTCTCATTACCGTCTCTTTTCTTCGAAAACAAGGAACAGACTTATTAAAATAAATAAGTCCGTCCTCTTTACACTTTACCCACTTTACAGACCGCGCTTTTCTTCATATTCATTAATCAACTGCAAGCCATATTGGCATTTTCAACCCAAGACGAGTTTCAGCTTTACAAATCCACTCATCAGCAATCCCGTCACCATAATCAGCAAACCCAACGAAATCCGACTCTTCAATAAGATCAATTATTCTCGAATAGTCCACGTCTAATTGCTCTCCGCTACGAGCCCGCAACCTCCAACAATCCGACTAATTTATCTGCGGGGGATCGCCGCCTTTTTTATCATTTTTTCAAAGTCAGATTTTCGGCTTTCCTATGCACACCAGCTCAACTTAGCAAACCATATAAAAAATAAGAAAACTTATCACATAACTTTCTAACACTCATGTCCGAAGAATCTACCTCTACCACAGCCCAGTTCTCGCTCACATCGAAGCCGAAACACCGTCCCTGCATGTCATCTCCGAAAAATCGAATATCCCGTAGAGCTATCGCTGTACCTGCATCAAAAATTTCTTCAGCCTCTAAAAAGCCGCTATAAAGCATGATGCCCGCCTCGTCAATCTCCCCAGCTCCGAACGTTCTTAAGAATGCCAAATAATCTTCGGGGACATCCTGAAAAGCTGCTTGGATCGCACGTAAAACAGCATCCTCCACAACAACGAGCCCATCTAAAAAATGCTCATCTTTTTTCTTGCGCATCAGCGCTTCAAAGTTCTCCATCACCACCTCTCTATTTTTTGTCTGAGAAAATTTCTCGCGCTACGCTTCCGGCGCGGTGGATGCCACCTTGGTGTTGATCCGGGGAAATAGAGGTCAGACCACCATTGACATTTGAAAGTCATCTCTTTGGGCGACCAGCGAATCCTCTAACGGTTCGCTTACCCAAAGCTTGTGCTATCTGCGACGAATACTTTCCCGTTCCGAACACGTAATGTCTATTTGTAGCACCTCTGATTTGGTCGATTACTTCTTGCTGAAGCTCATCCTTGAAGAGACGACGATACGCCTCAGTTCTCTGATCGACATTACTACCCAATTCTTTATAACAATCATGAGGCGTTATAAGGGCTGAAGGTTCCAGCTATGCATTTGCACGGTAGCTCATCCAACGATACTCAGCGGGATGATCCACCATTCCCGCTCTGACGGGATTCATTTCTATATACCGATAACAGGCCATCAAATAGCTTTCGTGCTGCACGATACAAGAAAGATAACGACCTTCCCACAGAGTACCTGTGCGTTGATAAGTACGATTTATATTTTGGACATAACGCTGACCAAGCCCTTTCATTAACGAACCAGCACCAAGATGGGTAGTTGGAGTCAGTAATACATGCACGTGATTCGTCATGAGACACCACGCGTGAATTTTGCAATCATGAGTTTCCGACAAAAGCTATAAGAGGTGGATCTAAAAAAATTTAATCATCTTCTGAATAGAAACAAACCGAACGATTACTTCCGCGCTGAATGCAGCGGAAGACCTGGTACCAACAACCGAGGACAACGAGCCATAACAACCCCTTGATTTCTGAAAGAGGTCAGCTTAGTCGCCTGCAACAAAAGCAAAGAAAAATAATGATTTCAATTAAATAAAATTTTTAAAGAGCACAAGTCGTTATAAATAGCGAAAACCATTATATACGTTAATTAAACATCACAAAAAAAGTTAAACCCTTGTATGGATTTCGCTGAAAACGTGGTCTGACCCCGATCCCCCTGTGATGGGAATTTTAACCGTATAAGTAGCGACTAACCCGTCGCCACAACTCGGGGTAGCCGGAAGCTAAAGACCTGCAAAGCCTAAAGGAGCACCATTCCGAGACATCCTATCCATGACTTCAGCATGTCGCTGATTTATAGATAGCATTTTATCAGGACACGCGTAAAACTATAATTCTATATCTGCTGCACTCATGGGGTTCTTGTCCCAGTACTAACAATGCTATCGAAACCATTGGACCGAATGAAAGCTTTAGCCTGAGCCTCAACCTTTTGCACCATTCAACTCCTCAATGCTGGCAACGACAACACTTCATCGTACTTTGGCCAGTCTTCCCTCGCGCGTTTGAGCACACCTCGCATCAACTCGTCCAACTCAGGCACTGGTTGCTCGGGCGGCAATTGGTCAAAGGGCGCGGCCAGCAGCGGATGATCAATCTTCTGCGGATTGGCTAAACCTTCCCACTGGCGCAGGCGCAGAATATAGAGAATTTCCACTGGCACGCGCTCCAAGTGCCAGTCCCGATTGAAGTCGTAGGAATTCTTCTGGCTCTCTTTGCCGGTTTGCCAAGTGTGGCGGTCACACGCGGCCAACAGGCAGGGCATCAGATCGTCGGGGCTTGGAGTGCGCCACTTGGTCAACAAGGCTTCGTAGATGGGTTCGTCGTAAGCATAAGCAGGCCATTGATGCGAGACATCGCCCACCCAATCGGCAAACATGCGCAGCATAAAGGCTTGGGCGCGGCGGTGTTGCTCTTCGTACTCAATCACTAATTGATGCCCACGGTTGAGAGCCGCATGGGTGAGATAGCCCTGATGGATGACGGCATCCTTCCAGCCTAGGACCGCCATGGCGGCCATCATATTGGTGGCGGTTTGGATGCTGTAGTTTTGGCGGCGTCGATCATTGCCTGCCGCTTTGGCAATAATGTCGAACTGGCCCGCCCAGAAGAACAACTGCCAAATTCCTACTTGGTAATAGCGCAGCCAATGGGCCAATTCCAGAAGCCATCGCGGATTATCTGGTGCGTTTGCCAATACCTTGTGGGCTCGTGTGACGGCCATCCATTCGGAGCTACTACGCGTAACGTTGTCACTATTCGGTACAGGCATTGATGGCTTCGCAAATGCATCGCCGCGCTCAACATATTCACGGATGCCATTCAACTCGTATTCATCTGAGACGTGTGGCCCCTTGACTATGCGCCCCAGCACACTTTTGTAGGAGGGCCATTCCGAGTTTACGCCCGAACGCTCGCACTGAATTACTTCTTGGTCCATGGTTCCACCTTAAATTCTGCTATACCTGTTTTACTGGAAGCGGGAACACCGACTTTGACTGTTACACCTTGAACCTTGGCTTTTCCTGAATCCAACGCCGCTTGCAAAGCATCGCGTAAAGCAGGATCAGAGTCGGCACATGGTACTTTTGGCATATTGTCGTAGGCCTTCAACACGGCCTGCAAAGGTATCAGAATTAAAGGAGACAGATTTATTAATAGCCTACCGATCAGCGTCACATTTAAATAAATCCGCCCCCTTTATCTTTACACAAACTAACTCATACTATAATAACTATAAAGATCCGAATCCGGCCAAAACTCATCATATGCGGTCAATATACTTCGAAGGGCCTCACTACGAGGATCTTCTGAAGGGTTCATTTTTGAAATTACAAATTCTTTTATTTCAGGCCACTGCAACTCACGCATGCAAAATGCCACAGCTTCAAATGGCGAGTTCCTAGATGTTAAAATCAGTTCAAATCTATCTATAAACCACTCTCTATAGTCCGGATGTTTTTTTACAAACTCTAAAATATTTAACAATGACATCTCATAGGAAATTTCCAGCTCTTCACTAAAAGCGGCCATAGCCACATCACAAAGAATATCAAACTGTTTAATAATGTCATTCATTTTGGCACCCAAGCAACTTTTCTTGGATTACCAAGATCTGGCACCCAGACTTTTTCTATGTATTTACCAGTCACATCAAGTCCTTTTTGAGAGAACGCATTTTCTGCTGCGATCTGTACAGCGCGACCGGAAGGTTCATAATGCTCAGAAGTATTATCTATATATTTAACTTCCCCGCGCACAATTTTCACCTCACCAGCTGCAATAACGGGCTTACTATTCGCAAGGTCAATGTGGAAAATAGGGGTCAGACCACCAATATAAGTTTTAGCAGTAATCGTGTTCTGCCCCCTATTTTCCCCTGCTGCTTTTTAATAGTTACCAAGCCCGCGACATTTCCACAAAATGGCATAGGGCAGCTCGTCATCCAATATGTCTGTCGAGCGAAAATAGTAGACCACTGACGAGTTCTCGAGGCTTTTGTGAACAAAGGCACCATCGGACATTATGCGGTAAGAGGCATGTTCCATAACGTCCCCCACGGCCTTCAACGCTTGCTTGATTTGACCATAGGTCGTGCCTGCCGTCTTTGGTATCAATTCCGCAGGGGGACTACTGACAGCCATGTCATCACGTTCAACTTCTCTGAAATAGGCTCGACGAAACGCTGCCTCGCTGGTTGCCCAGTAAAAAGAAACTAATCGGAGTTTGTCCTGACCATCCTCGTTAACGGTGTCGGCCAAGCAAAATTGATTATCGCAAGTTCCATAAACACCCTCATCGATGAGTGAAAGTGCCGCTCCGGATGTATCAAGGACATCACCTGCTTTTTGCTCAAGCAACAACGACCAAGGAATCATCACCACACCCTCCAGAATTATTGCGGCCATTTGAATATTTTGCCTTCGACCCTGCCAGCCTTGAGTGCATTTTCAGCTGCCGTTTTATGCGGTCCCTCTGGCATATTTTTGACCGAATTTACGATCTCGGTTTGCCAGGCCTGCAGTTTTGAAGCCGGCACCGATGAAGGATAACGTCCCCCTTCCGCTCGATACTTAGCGTCCCAAACAATCAGTGAACGAATCGACGGATCATACGTAATGAAATCTGCACCGGGTAGCGATGCTTTTCCGGGACCGGAGACGCCTATCTGGCCGGAGTCCAATGTCTGGTGCCATCCACGCGCTTCGCCGATTGCGCCGTTCAGTTCTGAGAAAGGACTACGCCCATAGTTAACGTTGGCGAGGGTGACAACATCGGCATCAACCATTGGTTTTGGGGTCGCCGGTATAACATTTCTTTCGACCAGAACACTCGTTTCCCAGTCACCCTGCCCCCCAAAAGCATTCTCATTCTTGGCTACCACACCTTTAGTAGACCCGGCGACCGACTGTCCTTTAAACACGCTCGGCAAACCGGCAGCCGATGCGTTCAAAGCCCCAAGGAAAATGTTCTTGGCGCCGTCGCTTGAGTCACCGTTATAGGCCTGCACGCCACCATAAGTGATCTGCAATACGCCGCTCTCAGCGGTCACCAACCGTACAGCCAACCCCACGCCCCCGCCCAGCACATACAAAGCAGGCGTGCCAATTGCAGCCTCCCCTTCGTAGTGCTGGTTAATGAGCATTTTCTGTTGCGCGTCGCGGTAAAGCTGTTCGTTTTCGCTAGGAAAGCGGTTCATCTGCGCCAACAAATCGCCGGGATAGAGCCGTTCTAGCGAAGCGTCTTTATTGAAGCTCCCAGCCGCGTACGCCACATCGTTGCTTTGTCGCAGAGGACCGGGCCGCATAAGCGCGTAGATGCGGCGATCAGCCTCACCCTGTCCATACGCCGCAACGAGTGCGTTTGCGTAATCCGTGAGGTACGCCTGTGCTGCGGCTTTATCGGCAGCCGACATCGAGTCTGAATTGCGGCGCAGGCGCTCAACCAAGGCATCTGAAATCTGATCTTGCTGATCGAGCGCGATAAGCGTCTTTGCGTCCTCGATGGTGTACTTTTTGTGCTTGATCGCGTCGCGAGCCTTTTGTAGCAAAGACTCGTTAGCCGGGCTCAACAGGTTATTTTCAACCGCGTTTTTCCCAACCTGCGCCGCTGCCACCGCATCCAGCGCGCCCTTGCCGGTCAGCGATCCAGAAAGGCCACCCGCCAAGGTCGAAAGACTGGCGATTGTCTGTTTTTGCTCTTGGGTCAGGCTTTCATTACTGACGACGCCATACAGATGCTCCTTGATCAGCCTGGCGGTTTCTTCCGCCGCCACAGCACCGGCTGCGCCAGCAAGTGCTGAGTTACCGCCAGCCTTGGCGAGCACAGCACCCAGTACCGCATGGGCCATCAGATTGGCTGTGGGGTCGCCCTTGGTCCTGTCCCTGATTGTTTCTGCCAGATACGGCGCCGCCGCCCCCGCCAACGCGCCCCCGACGCTACCGCCCATGGCCGCTTGCACCACAGCCGTTACCGCCTGGCTGGCCTTCTGGAAGCTGCTCCCTACGCCATAATCCTGCTGGGCACGTTGGTTGATCTGATCCCGCGTCGGGTTAGCAACCCCTTCCTGCACGAGCTTTTCTCGGGTCGCTTTGTTGACGTCGCTATTAGGGTCGTCAGCGGCCTTGATCCTCGCCGCAGCAATCGCGTCGCCAATCCCCTTGGTCAACTCCATCGAGCTTTTGACCAAGTCCATGCGCTCTTGCATGGCCTTTTCATCAGGCTTGTCGAGGCGCTGGTTAGCATTCGCTGTGTCGCGGTTCAAACCGACGAGGTCGTTAGCGCCCTCGGGGTTGCGCACTAGGATCGCGCCTTCGCTGACAGCGCTGCGCGTATAGCTGTGATCCGAATCATTAAGCGCCATGCCATACAGGGCACCTGGAGTCAGCGTGCCCACGCCGCCACTGTATGAACCGGAGACGCTCACGCCCGCCGATTTGCTCTCAATCTCGCTTTTGTTCTTGATGTCGCTGACCAGCAGTCGATCTGTCAGCAACAGGTTTCTATCGGCGGTGGCTTCACTCGCAATCACTGCACCTTGCAAAGTGGTGTTCTTGGCCACGTCGATGGTGTAGCCACCTTTGCCGGCATAGAAACCGCTCTGGTCGGTGACAGCCTGGTAGTCGCTGTTCATCTTCGACGCCGCCAGGTTGGCGGACGCTGCCACGGTTGAGCCGTAGCAGAACGGTGGAACGCAGATGCTCGCACCAAAGCCCGCGCTGTCCTGCTTGCTCTTGGATGTATCGGTGTCCTGGCGCGACAGGATGTTGAGGTTGCCGCCGATGTCGGCATCGATACGATCAGCCCGTACCTGTGCCCCGATCAGGCTGGTGTCCTGGCCGCTGCGCAGTACCAGCGAGCCGCTGTCCAACGTGGTGTTGACCTGGGTAACCGAGCCACCCGAACCCAAGTTTTTGGCGGTTTGTGCGCCAAGGTCGAGGGTGAAGCCATTTTGCTCGCCGATGTTGAAGCTGGCGCCGATGGCAGTGCGATTGCGTGAGCCATCGTTTTTGCGGTCGGTGGTGTTCTGCGCGCTTTGCATCAGGATGTTGTTTTTCGCGGACAGCAACGTGCTGTCGGCTTTCAACGTACTGCCGGTAATCGTCAGGTCACCCAACGTGCCCGGCGCGTCGCCCGCAGCAATGATCGACAGTTTGCCCCCGACGTTGAGGTTGCTCTGGTGAACGGTCTGCGCCGCGTATTCGCTGCTGCTCTTGGTACGCGTGTTAGCCAGTTCGGTGCCGATCTTGATCAGCGAACCGTTGCCGGCGGAGCCACCGGTTTTGTTCTTGAAGCCGGTGCTCTGCTTATTGAGCTCGCCGCCCTGGTTATTGAGGTTGTAGAGCGACAGCGCCGCCTGGGCGATTTTTACCGCTTTGAGGCGCGGGTCGTCGGCACTGCGAGCGGCCTCTGCGGCGTCGCGAATGCTGTTGGCGGTATCGACGACAGAGCCCGCGACAACACGGCCTACTGCCAGACTTTTCGAACTGTCCTTACTGGTCTGACTGGCAGTCTCCACACCCGAGGTGACGGTGACATTGGCACCACTCAACTCCATGTTCTTGGTGCTCACCAGATCACTGGCCACCACCGTCAACTCACGCCCCGCCGTCAACGACACATTGCCCGCACTCGAGCCAATAGTGCTGCCGGTCAAGGTCATCTCATTGGCCGTGCCGTTGTGCTTGGAGCTGTTGATATACAGCTTCTGGTTGCCGGTCATGTCATCCAGACCGAGCTTGTTGCCGGTCAGCACACCGGTCAGGTCGCGATTTTTTTCCTTGTGCATGTCGGTGCGGGCGAAGGTGTTTTGCGCCGCGTCGATGGTCAGGTCGCGACCGGCTTGCACGGCGAGGTCGCCGGTGCTGACCAGGTTGGAACCGGTGACGGTAGCGTCGCGCTTGGCGGCAACCGTGACGGTTTCGCCGGAGACCATGCTGCCCATCGCGGTGGTGCGTTTTTCGTCGACCTTGTCCTGGACCTTGCTCGACTTGAGCCCGCCCCAGCTGCTTTTGCTTTCCTTGCGCTCATGGCGGGCGCTGTCGGAATTGCTCACGGCCAGGATGTTCACGTCCTGGCCCGCGACCAATTGCGTCGCGCCGTTCTCGGCGGTGACCGCGCTGCCGGCCAGCAGCAGGTCTGCACCGGCTACGACGGTGCTTTGAGTACCTGCACTGACGAGACTGCCGACGTTGTTCACAACGTCCGTTTCGTCGAGGCGGAATTTCTTGCCCTGGGACGTTTTCTTGGTCTTGCTGTAGAAGCTGTAGTCCTGGTCTTCGGCGGTGCGCAGGCTGAGGTTTTTACCGGACACCAGGTAAGCCTCGCTACCGGCATTCACCTGGCTGGCCACCAGTTGCAGGTCTTGCCCGGCACTCAGGGTGGCGTCGCCACCGGCCTTGATCACGCTGGAGACTTGCTGGACGTGGTCTTCGATGCGGGTGACTTTTTTCGAATTGAATGACGAATGTTGCTCGTTGGCCGCCGCGATGGCGTTGAGGTCGCGGGTGGCGACAAGGTTCACATCGCGCTTGGCTTCCACCTGGCTGGCAACGGCGCTGATGTCGCGACCGGCGATCACGTGCAAATCGCGGCCGGCTTCGACCACGGAGCCCTGCTGTGCAATGTTTTTGAAGCTCGAACGGGTGCCGACGGCGCTGCTGTTAACCGTTTGCGCAGCGATGATATTCACGTCGCCAGCGGCTTGTGCCGTGGTATCCGCAGCACTTTTGAGCACGCCGCCGACGTTGTAGAGGTTGGCACCGGCTTTCAACGCCAGTGCATCAGCAGATTCGATGCGCGCGGCACTGTCGATAAAGTCGCTGCGCTCAGTGCGATAGGCACTCGCGCTTTCATGAGTGGTCACGCTGCGCTCATTGAGCAGGTCGGCACCGGCCACGAGGTTGACGTCGCCACCGGCAATCACGCCGCCGCCACGGTTGCTCAGGGTGTCGCCGCTGAGCAGGTCGAGGCGCCCACCGGCTTGCATCAGACCGCTGTTGGTGAGGTTGCCGCCGGCGTTTGCCAACAGGCTGCCGGTGGCGCGCAAGGTGCCGGCGTTATTGAGGTTGCTGCCGGTGATCAGCCGGACGTCGCTGCCGGAAATCAACGCGCCATTCGGCGCCAGGCGGTTGCTGGCCTGGGCAAGGTAAAGCACCGGCACCAGCACCTGTTGCCCGGCGACGGTAGTGTTTTCCAGCCACACGATATCGTGAGTCAGCGCCGCAACCTGCTCGGCGGTGAGGCTCACGCCGACCGACAGGTTCAACGCGCTTTTGCTGCTGATGGCGTTGTCCATCAGGTGCTTGAACAGGTCGGCATCGCTGGTCTGGCCGTCGATGAAACGCTGGCCGGTGCGGGCGAGCACGGCTTGCTGGATCAGGCGCTGCTCGTAGAAGCCATCACCGAGGCGGCGCTGCGCCGTGTCGGGGTCGTAGCCGAGCTTGGTCAGCATGTAATCCGAGCCCAGGAACTGACGCATGTCGGTAAACAGCGGGTTGGTTTCGATCAGGTATTTGTGCGGGTTAGCCGCGAACTGACTGGTCGGCAGGCCATTCACGCCCTTACCGTCGTTGAGGTGGAACAGGCCGTTCTCGCCGGTCGGCAGGTCGAAGCCCGGCAGGCCGAGTGGGTTGACCTGTTGTTGGGCAACGTCCGGCGGCAGTTGCGGGTTGAGGCTGACCTGAGTCGAGTAGCCCGGCGCCTGGGTATTGGCGCCGCTGCCCACGTAGGTGTAGCCGCCGCGTACCACGGTGTTGTCGATACCGGCCTGGGCCACCACATCCACAGCGCCGCCTGCCTGGATGACCGCGGCGTAGCGTTGGTCGGTGGGCGACAGTTCGGTGGTCTTGCCAAGGTCGACCAGCTCCTTTTGCATCATGCCGATAAAGGCGGCCATGCCTGCTTCAAGACCACCGAGGTTGTTGGCGTCGTAGCCAGCACCGTCAACGGAATACTGGCGGGTGAAATTCGCCGCGTAGAGGTACCAGCCTTGCGGCTTGCGCTCGCGTTCAGACATGAAGAAACGGTCGTGCTGGGTGTCGTGGGTCACCAGGCCGATGTTGCTCAACTGGTTGACGCGCACGCTCAGGTTACCGCCGGCGGCGATGCTACTGCTGCTGTTGAGCAGATCACCGCCGGTCAACAGCATGTTGCCGGCCGAGGTGATACTGGAGGCGGCTGAAGCCTCCTTGACGATCAGGTGTTCGCGCTGGGTGATCTGGAACGGACGGTTCTGCTTACCGCCCTCACAGTCGCCACCGGTCACGCCCTCGACACAGGCAACGGGGGTGATGGACGCGCTGTAGATGCCCGACTCGGTGGTGAGCACAGTGCGAATGTTCTGGATCGTGCTGGCGGCCAGGGTCAGGTTGCGCTCGCTCTCGATGGTCCCTGAGCTGTTGATGATGCTGGTCGCCAGCCCACCCTGACCGTCGCGGTCGATACGCAGGTTGCCCATGGCGGAAATGTTGGCGCCGAGGTTTTTCAGGCGCTCGACGCGCAGGTTCATATCGCCGCCGCTGAAGATCAGGCCATGGTCATTGAGCAGGTTGCCCACGGACAGGTCGAGGCTGCCTTGGCTGGCGACGGCGCCGCCAACTGTCCAGTCCAGGCCTTTGCCGACCAGTGCACGGGTGCCGAGCAGTTTGCCGCTGGAGGTCTGTTGCAGGTTGTCGACATTGACGGTCAAGCGTCCGGCCTGAATTGCGGTGCTGTTGGTCCAGTGGGTTTTGTCGAGCGTCAGGTCGCCATTGGTCACTAGGCTACCGCCGACATCGTCGAGGCTGATGCCGCTCAGATCCAGCACGCCAGTGCCCACGTGCAGCACTTTGCCGCCGGTGTTCTGGAAGGTGCCGGCGGCGAGGCTCAACTGGTCGTTGGCGGTTTCCAGGCTGCCGCTGTTGTTCAGCAAGCCGCCGATGGCGTAGCGGGTTTTACCTGCCTGGCCCACTGCACGCATCTGGCCGCTGTTGGTCAGGCTGGCGGTGTCGACATCCAGGGTCGTGGCGCTCTCGATCAAGCCACGGTTGGTCAGGGCGCCTTGCAGTTTCAGGTCAATCTGGTTGGCCGCGATCTCGCCGCCGTTATCCACATTCAGGCCGCTGAGGCGAATGCGATCACGGGCCAACAGCGCGCCGCTGCCGTTGTTGAAATCGGTGGCATCGATCACCGCATCGCCGGCTTTGGCAGCGATGCGCCCGCCGTTGTTGGCGAGGGTGCCGGCGGTGATCGTCACACCGGCCTTTTCACTGTGGATCAGCCCGTTGCCGCCGTTTTGCAGCAAGCCGGTGGTGGTAAGCGCCAGGCCATCGTTGGCGGCCAGCGTCCCGCTGCTCTGATTATCGACACTGTTGGCGAACAGGGTCAGCAGGCCCTGGCTGGCGAGCTTGCCGCCCTGGTTATCCACATGGGCGGCGCGTTGAACCAGCAGCGGGCCGACGCTCGCCAGCTTGCCGTTGCGGTTGATCAGGTCGCCGAGCAAATCCAGGGTGATGGAGCTTGCGCCCGTGAGGTTACCGGCACTGTTGTCCAGTCGGTTGCCGTACAGGGTGAATGCACCCGTGCTATCGATGATGCCGCCCTGGCTGTTGTCCAGCAGGCCGCTGACGTTGAGGGTTTGTGCGCCGTCGCTGAGCAGTTGGCCCTTGTTGCGGTTGTCGACGCTGGCGGCGGTAACGTTCAGCGCCTGCTTGGCACTCATCGTGGCGCCCTGGTTTTCCAGTGTTTGTGCGGCGGTGGCGGTGAGGCTGCGATTGGCGATCACCCGGCCGGTGTTGGTGATGTTCTGGCTGTCGAGCGTGACGTCGCCACCGGCATTGCGCGTGTTATCGGCGTTGACGCCGGCTTCGATGATGCCGCTGTTGGTCAACCGCCCGTTGCTGGCCAGGGTGATGCTGTCACGCGCAGCGAGGCTTTTGCGGTTTTTCAGCTCGCCTTTGGTTTTAGCCTTGAGCGTGGTGCCAGCGTAGACCGGCCCGTTCGCGTCGAGGCTGGCCGCCTTGATATCCACCGCGCCGCTGGCGGCGGCCTGGGCCATGCTCAAGTGGCCGTTGGCATCCAGTTGGATATCGCCGCCACTGGCCGCCAGCGTACCGTCGAGCTTCACGCCCACGCCGGCTTCGGTGCCCACCAGCTTGATGGCGCCAGCGTACATGCCGCCAAGCGCCGAGGAGTCGATCGCCAGTTCCGGTTTGGCGCTGCCGTCATCGGCACGTGCGGTGGTTTTAAGGCTTTGCGCATCGACGTCGTTACGACCGGCAATCACGGTGAGTTCGCGTGCGTTGATCTGCGCGTTGATCTTGGCCGAACGGGTGATGATCTCGAAACGGTCGACGTTGCTGGCGTTCAGGCCTTTGCCGTCGATGGTCACGGCGCCGCCATCCACCTGGTAATGGTCCAGGCGACCGACTTTATCGATCACCGGTTTGCCGGTAGTCAGCGTGACGTTGGGGGTGTTGATAAACCCGCAGCCGTTGCAACTGATGCCATAAGGGTTGGCCACGATGACCTTGGCCGACTGCCCCGCCACTTCGGTATAGCCACGCAACTGGCTGGGGCTGCCGCCGTTGACTTCGTTGAGGATGACGTTCGCCGCGCCGCCCTTGAGGTTCGGGTTGCCGACGATGATCCCGCCCAGTTGGGTGTTCTGCAGCGCACCCGTGGCGTTGTTGAGGATCACGCCATTGGGGCCGACGTTGTAGTCCTTGAACTGGTTATGGGACAAGCCGCTGCCATTGGGCGTGGCGATGTTCACCACCGGTACGCCGTTGCCCGCCTGGCCGACGCTGGTGCCCGGGCCGCTGACCACGATGCCGTCAGCATTGGCCAGCAGCGGCTGCCAGAACAGCGCGTTGGCCAGGACCAGCGCAAGGCCGCGTTGGGACAGGCTTTTCAGGGCAGAAGCAGGGCGAACATCCATATTCTTAAATCTCAAGGCAGCGGCGTTGAATTACAGGAAGAAATCCAGGCGGAAATAGATCGGCGCTTCGCGCTCGGTCACCACGCCAGGTCGCTCCAGGGAATGGGCAAAGGTCACACTGGTGCTGACGTATTTGCCGCGGGCGAACAGCTCGACGGAATTACTCGATACGCGCCCATGCTCGTCATCGTTGTAGCGATCGTTGCGAATCACGCCCTGGTCATATCCGACACTGGCGCCGTATTCGGCGAAGGCCGGACGCATCCAGTCCAGGGTGACCGGTCGCGCCCAGCGCACTTCGTTGCGCCAGTAGCCACCGCTGTCGCCGTTCAGTTGCTGGTCCTTGAAGCCGCGCACCGAGTAGGACCCTCCCAGGCTCATGCGTTGCGGTGAATACAGGACGTCTTCACTGCGTTGCCCGGTGGCGAGGCTGGAAAAACTCAACGACTCGCCCCACAACGTAAAGGGTTGCAGGTAGCTCATGGTGGCGGTGTATTTGCGATAGCGCGGCGTCGCCGTGAGGTTGCCCTGGGCGTCCCGTTCTTGCCGATTGCTTTGCGCATCAAACGCACCGATACCGTTTTGCATGCCCACATCCAGGTTGACGAAGGCACTGCCGATTCGCCGGCCGTGGGTGAGGCCGACCTGGAACTCGCTGAGGCGGTTGCTGCTGGTCGGCAGGCGTGCGTCGAGCACGTAGTTGTTGGTGCGCAGGTGCGTCAGGCCGACGTTGACCGAGGTCTTGCTCACATCGTCACGATGGATCACGCGTTCGGCGCGCAGTTGGTGGTTCTGGCTGTCGCCGTTCTGCTTGAACTTGAAGTCATCGAGCCTGCCGAAGGTGCGGTATTCACTCTCGCTGTAGCTGTAGCTGAAGTTCCACCAGCCCCACGGCAGGTTGTAATAGAACATGCTGCTTTTCGAGGTTTTCTGGTGGTCGCTGAGGGCGTCGTGGCCGCCGCGCAGAATCAGCTGATCGGCCAGGCCTAACGGGCTGTCCCATTCCAGGCCCGCGCCCCATTGCTGTTCTCCGGTACTTTTCTGGCCGTCGTTGTTGCGCGACAGGCTGGCGCGCCAGGGCTTTTGTGGCGTGTTCTTGACCCGCACTTCACTGCCGCCGACCTGGCTGCCAGGGGTCAGTTCCATCTGTGCCTGCTTGGAGGGCAAGCGGCTGAGTTGGTCCACCAACTGTTCGACTTCCCGCAGGTTCAGCGCCTCGCCGACCTTGCCGGGAAACGCCATCGCCAGTTCGCGATCAGTCACATTGCTGCCCTGTGCGCCCTTCAAACCTTCGAGTTTGCCTTCGACCACCAGCACCTGGAGATGACCGCTGGAGAGGTCTTGTTGCGGCAGGTAGGCACGGCTGGTGACCCAGCCCTTGGCGATGTAGTAGTCAGTGATGACTTTGAGCAGTTCATTGAGCTGTGCAACGCCCAAGCACTGGCCGACATAGGGTTTGAGCAGCAGTCTGCGGTCGCCGCCGGACAGGCTGTCGGCGCCCTTGAGTTCGATGTCCTGGATGGGAAAGCAACGGGTGTCCGCTGGCAGCGCCGGGGCCTGGGGCTGGGTGCCTTTGCCGGGCAGGTCCTGGAGCTCTTCCAGGCGCCGGCGCTGCTCTTCGAGGAGGCGGTTCTGGCGGTCGCGGATCAGGTCCTGATCTCCCGGCGTAGGGGCGGCCGTGGCGCTGTTCAGGCTCAAATAGGCGAGCAGGAAAGTGCACAGCAGATACCGAGTCCGTGGCAGTAACAAAGACATGTTCGATCCATCGAAAATCAAGGGCCGGCAAACTAACATCGAACTTGTGCCAACTCAAAAACAAGAGTTAGTTGCACATTCGTACTAGTTACTTATACAAGCTGTTGATTAATAACAACTAAAAATAATCAAAGAGATACATGGCCTGTCACTGGAATTATTATTCCGACAAGCGGCAGCACTATTGATCGCGATTCGTCGGATAACTTATAAATTGCCATTAGTTGGCCATCAAGTTATTGCCGAGATAGGTTAGTACCGGAAAAAGCAGAAAAGTTCGCGGAGGTTTTGTGAATTGGATCCCATTTGTCGGGATTAAACCGGATCGTTCCCACCTTGCGTGGGAACGATCTTCCTGCGTGTTTCTTAGCCAGCGTCTTTATTCTGGTCCTTGCCAGGCACCAGGCTCAGCCCGGGCTTTTCCACATCACGGGAAACATGGGATTTGACCTGCGCCACACCACCGTCCTCATCGTTGTGGATCACCAGCACCCCAGGCCGACGCAGTTGCTCCAAGTCACCTTCGCCCAGACTGAAGCTCTCGCTCAGGTTCTTATCGGTGAGCGCCTTGGCCTCGGCGCGACGCTGGGCAAACTTGCGCCCTTTGCGTTGCTGGTAGCGCGCCCAGGTGACCAGGATCACGGCGTTGAACAATGCAATCCACAGGTACACCTGCAAGGTATTGAGCGCGGCAAAGATCGGCGCGTCGATACGCGGGCCATCGTGGGTCTCCAACATCGAGCTGATCCCACGTGCCAGCAACCAAATCAGGCCGGCCCAGGCCATCAGGGTCAACAGCACGTCGATGATCCACATCACCAGCCGTTGGCGAGTTCTGACCAGTTTCATGATCACGCCTCCTCTTCAGTGGGTTTGATACCGCGATCCGGGCTGACCCAGCGCGCACGCTTCTGATGCTGGTTGAACAACACCTTGGGGAAACTGACCAGGGTGGTAAACAGGCTGACCAGCCAGAACACCATCGGGTACCACACGGTCCAGAACAGGGTTTTCCACAGGTCCTTCTCGTAGCGGCGGTCGATGATGATGCTCACGGCAAACTGCAACAGACACACCATGGCCAATACCAAGCCGGTGAACGCCGGTGGCATCAGGGAGTCGACCGCAATCGCTTGAGGCAGCGGGATAAATTTACCCACGCCCCAGAAGATCACCGACAACAGGAAGGTGAACGCCCAACCGGTGGACAGGCAGTATTCGAACAACAGCGGCCACAGGTAGCGATGACGCCATTGCCAGATGCCACGGATATTCTTGAACAGCACCTCGGCGCCACCCTGGGCCCAACGCAGGCGTTGTTTCCACAGGCCGCCGACGGTTTCGGGCATCAGGATCCAGCACAGGGCGCGGGGCTCGTAGAAGATGCTCCAGTGATCGAGCTGCAGCTTCCAACTGACATCGATGTCCTCGGTGATCATGTCGGTGCTCCAGTAGTCGATGCGGTCCAGCGCCTTTTTACGGAACGCGACCACTACACCCGACACCGTGAAGATCCGCCCGAACACCCGTTGCGTGCGCTTGATCAAACCGATGATCGAAGAGAATTCACCGACCTGCACGCGGCCGATCAAGGTCGAGCGTGTGCGGATGCGCGGGTTGCCGGTCACAGCACCCAGGCGTGGGTTATCCAGCATCGGCGCCACCATGTAGGCCGCTGCGTTTTTATCCAGCAACGCGTCGCCATCGATGCACACCAGGAACTCGCTGCGCGCCGCCACGGCGCCCATGCGCAAGGCCACGGCCTTGCCTTGGTTCTGCGCCAGGTGCAGCACGCGCAGGCGCGGGTTCTCCAGCGCCAGGGCGTCGAGAACGGCGGCGGTGTTGTCCTTGGAACCGTCGTTTACCGCGATCACTTCGATGTTCGGGTAGAGCTGACCCAGTGCCGCATGGATGGTGTCGGCGGCATTATCCCCTTCGTTGTAGCAAGGAATGATGATCGAGATCAGCGGGTTACCGGCAAGCTCGGGGGCCGGCGTGTCCTCTTTCCAGGGCCAATGGCGCTCCCAGTGCAGCCAGAAATACAGGCCGCCTGCGATCCACAACGCCGACATGAACAGCGGGTAGAAAAACACAAAGTCCATCAGGAACTGCCCGGTGACCAGGAAGATCAGGCCCAGGGGCACACCCAATACCAATGCCAGCACGAATAAAGCCAAGAGTCTGTCGAACATGGTCAAGGGTTCCATTGGTTGGAAAGGGCCGGACGCACAGTCTTCAGGTCCGGGGAGTTTTCCAGGAAGTTGTCCGGGTAGTAGCCAAAACTCGTGACACCCTGGCGCTTGAGTACACCCATCCATTCAGCCATCTGCTTGGCGTTGACGTCCGGTGCGGCCTGGGTGCGCCAGTCTTTGGCTTGCAGTTCGAACACGGTACGCTCCATGGCACCGGGGCGTGCCTTGACCGTGGCGACCAGCTTCTCCAGCCAGGCATTGGAGTTGCTGTACTCCTGGCCTTCCATCAGCGGCATGGCCATGGGCGCGGTCCAGTCGTAGGTCTGCAGGAAATCATCTAGGTTCTGCGCAAACCAGGCTTCGCTGCCGGGGTTGAGCATCGGCTCGGCGAAGATATTGCGCGCGGTCAGTATCTGCGGCCCACCGATGGCGCGAACCTTGGCAGTCAGCTCCTTGGTGAAGTCGATCAGGTAGCGGCTCTTGAAGCGGGTCCAGCGTTGCATCACCGCCGGATCGGCACGCAGCGCCTCAATGGTGTCCGGCAGGCCCGCAGCGGCATAGGCCTTGAGCGCGGCGGGGCTGGCATCTTCGAAATCGTTGAACACCGCATCGTCGTGGTACAGCACGCCGTCGATGGCATTGTTGCGCGCCAGGTCCTCGTAGATCTCACCGATGATCTTGCGCACCTGCGGGTCGAACGGCGACAGGCGTTTGTACTGGTCCGGGTCGAGGCCGACCTGGCCGGTTTTCGGGTCCCAGCGCGTCACGCGGGGCAGCTTGGGATCAAGGGCGAAACTGAGCACTGGCATCCACGCATACACGCTGGCATGGGCACGGGTGTGCAACTGCCAGGAGACGCGGTTGAACAGGTCGGCGCGTACCGGCAAGTGGCGGTTGGGGAAGTACACCGAATGCACCAGGCCGTCACCCTTGGGATCGGCGAAGGCTTGCAGGAACACGGTGCCCGCGCCCATGTCCACCACCCGTTGCACAAGCTGGTCAAGGTTGCGCGCCTGTTGAGCCGGGTCCGGGTCGTAGACGTTATCCAGGTCCACATGCAACACGCGCATCGGCGCCTTGGTTTGCACCGCGACCATGCTGTTGGCGAAATGCTCGCCATCCGGGTCGGAGGCCACCAGGAAGCGCGGGCTGTTCATCAAGTCGCTGGAGCTGTCGAGGCCATCTTCCAGGGTCAGGGCCATCTGGTAACCCTGCTCGCCAATGATCGCCAGCGAGGTGCCTTTGGCGGCACCGTAAGGCCATACCCACACCCGTGGTTTCTTACCGGTGACGCTTTGGATCTTGTTGGAGATCGCCACCACATCGGCACGCATCCGCGCATCGAACTGCGCCTGACTTTCATAGCGCCCGGTGGCCGGATCAAAACGCAGCGAGGTCGCCGCCGGCTCCAGGTTGCCCTGGGGGTTGGCCAGGATGCCCTTGTGGTTGTTGTCGGTGTGCGCGGCGATTTCCACCAGGCCCGATTGGGACACTTCGCGGATCTGCTGCCAGGTCAGGAATTCGCCACGCGGCCGTGGCTGGCCGGCGAAGTCCACCGGTTGGTTCATCGGCGTGTCGATCCAGTAGCCCACCGGCGCCAGCAGGGCCGGCCAGCGATAGGCACGCAGGATCGGCATCACGCGGGTGTAGAAGCTGGAATAGCCATCGTCGAAACTGAGCATGATCGCTTTGGGCGGCAACTCAGGCCCACCGTTGCGGGCTGCCAGGATCTGGTCGACGCTGACCGCCTTGTAGCCGTTCTCGCGCAGCCAGGCCAACTGCTCGATCAAACGCTCGGTGCGCACCGCCACCACCGCCTGATCGGGGTCGCGATCTTCGACGTCATGGTAGGCAATGCCCAGGAAATGGTTTTTCGGCCACGGCGCTTCGTTGGCCGGAGTCGGCCGCTCGGCGGGTGGAGTGAAAGGCGCGGGTTGCTGGGCACAGGCACTGGCCAGCATTACGCCCAGAATCAACAAGCAACGGCTGAGGACGGTCATGGTCAGGCTCTTCTAGAAACGGTAAGTGAGGTCGACGAGCAGACGCAGATCGCGTTCGCGATCACCGTCGTAAGGTCGGCTGATCAGGCTCAGGTTGGCGCCGGCTTCCAGCACATCGTTCCAGCGATAGCGTTGGCCGTAGCCCACCAGACCGATGCCACCGGTGGAATAATCCTGCTGGCTATACGTACCCGCACCGACCTGGAACTGCTGACTCCACTGGGTCTCGTAGCGGTGATAGAGCACATGATTGATGTTGAGGACAGGCAACACGGTGAAGTCTGACTTCGGATTGAAGTAGATCGTGTCCTCCTTGCTGTTGCGGCTGGCACCCACTTCCAGGCCCAGGTCTACTTGCACCTTGGGCGAGCTGTAGAGGCCTTCGCGGCCGCTGAGCAAGGCCTCGAAACGGTCGTTGCCATCGCTGAAATGGGACGGGCTGAGGGTCAGTTTCCACTCGCGGCTTTCATTGGCGCGCCAGCGGATAAAACCGCTGCCGCCGTTGGCCGTGATCCCTTCATTCAACGCCCGCAGCGGCGTGGTGGACAGCAGGTAGCCGAGGCTGCCGCCGTATTGCCAGTTGTCGTTGATGTCGCGGGCAATCGACACGGCAGCGCCTTGTTTGGAGCCATCGCCGTAGGAGTGGTTGGAGACCTCGGCTTCAATGGTCATGTCGCGGGTACGCCGCTCTACGCCCACGACTTGCCAACGGTGGTGACCGGTGCCTTCTTCAAAGTCGGCAGTGGCATAGCCGGCACCGGCGAACACGCGCCAGTCTTCGTCGATGGGCGGCGTGTAGATCCGGCTTTCAATGCCCCAGTCACGGCTACCCGAGACGGCACCGGCATCGCCGTTGTTGCCGCCGCCGAAGCTTTTACCGGTGTAGGCCTCGACCCGCAACTCGGCCATGTCGTGCACATCGCGCAGGCGACTGAGGCGCTGCACTTGGCGGTTGTCGGGATTACGGGCGACCACGTCGTCGGTGAGGATGTCGAGTTGACGCCATTCCTGCAGGTCCAGGGCGGTGAAGCCTTGGGACATTTCCAGGCCGATGTCACGCGGGCTTTGCGCTTCGGTTTCCTTGAGCGATTGCTCGGCGCGCCGTGGCCAGTCGCGGGCGCGGTACATCTCGGCTTGCGCCAGGCGCAGGCCGATGCTGCCAGGCGCCTTGCCGACCAGTTCTTCCAGAGCCTTTTCGCTGGACGGCAGGTCGGAACCATAGGTGCCGGCCTGGGCGGCCAATTGTTGGGCGTCCATCCACTCATCGTTAGGGTTGCCGATGGGCAGCCCCTTGAGTTCAACCCGGGGTTTCTGGCTGTCGGCCAGGTTCTTGGCGACGGCCCGCGCTTCGTCCACCTGGTCGTTTTCGAGCAAGGCATAGAACAAAGCGGTGCTGTCTTCAACGCGGTCGCCCACGTCCGCATCGGGCGCGCTCAGCGCTTGGCGATACAACGGCGCCGCCTTTTCCGGCAGGCGCTGGTCGAGGTAGGACGCGGCCACCCAACGCACCGCATAGGTGGGCAACTGCACACCTTCGGCCTGGAGGGTTTCGTAATCGCGGATCACCTCGGCGGTGCGCGCCCGCGCCTTGAGCGCACCCAGGCGATCGATACGCCAGCGCACCACGTCGTCTTTGGCCGTGGGGTCCGGGGTCCAGCGGGCGAGGAGTTGGTCATAGCCCTGCAAGGCGCGATCGGCGATGACGTAGCGTTCTTTCTCGGTGCGCGTGGCGAACTCGGCCATGCGCACGCGCTCGGCGGCCAGGTCGCCTTCCAGGCGACGTTGGGTCACCGGGTCGACAAGACCGGGGCGTTGGGCCGACAGGCGCAACGCAGGTTCGGGCAGACGTGCCTTTTGCAAGGCAACGACGTATTCGCGGGCTACTTCCGGCTTGTCGCCTGCGCGGACAAACGCCTGGTCGAATTCGTGCAGCGCGTCGTACTGCAAGCCCGCGCGGGTCAGCGCATAGCCCAGGGCCATGCGTCGATTCGGATCATCCGGTTTGGCAGCCACCAGCGCGCGAGCGCGTTGCACCGCTTCGCTGGCTTTGCCGCCGTCAGCCTGGGTAAGGGCCAGGCCCAGTTGCAGGTCGACATTGCTCGGCTCCCGCAGCAACGCCTTGCGATAGACCGCCTCGGCCTGCGCCCACTGCTTCTGGTTGCGATAGGTGCGCGCGACCGTGGCCAGGGCCTGGGCGGTCAAGTTGCGATTCTGACCCTGTGCCTCATACACCTTGAGCACTTCGGCATCCTGGCCGGCCCAACCGGCAATCACCAGGTGGTCGCTGATCTGGCCTGGCGTCTGGCGCTCGGCAGGCAGTTGGCGCAATTGAGTCAAGGCGGGTGTGAAGTTGCCGTTGCGCGCCTGGATGATCAGGGCGTCATAAGCCGGGTCGGCCATGGCGAAGGTGGGCATCAGCAACTGGCTGCACAAGGTTACCCCGATGAGCAGCCGTAACCGGCCTGAGGCACTGAGTGGGAGGTTTCGCAGCATATCGTGAGCTTCCTTACACACGGAAAGCTGTAACGATAGGTGGTCCTGAGCAATTTGCCTCAGGGTGTCGGCGTCTCGTGACCCGACCTAGCTTTCCTGTATGAACTATCCCCGACGCCTGTATGAAAAAGGACAATTCATAACAATTGTTCAGAATTGCCCTACAAATCTGAAAAACCAATGGGGGAGCGGCCTTGCCTGCGATGAAGGGTGGCTAATCGACATGAGTGCCGGCCTTTTGACCCTTATCGCGGGCAACCCCGCTCCCCCATTAATTATTTCTGGGCGATGACGAAACCGTTACTGCGCGCCGCTGACCGCACCGACCTTGGACATCACGAAACCGATGAACTGCTCGACGGTCATCTTCTGGCCGTTGAAGGTCACTTCATTGTTGGCGTAATGCAGCTTGGACACCACGTCGCTGCCAACCAGGGTTGCCAGCTGTGTGCCGACCGCCATGCCGCTGACCATCTCGCTGGCCATCTGGGATTGCTGCTCGATGGCTTTAGGGTCGGTCACCCCACCGACCTGCGCTTGCAGGGCGGCAACGTCAGCGATCATTGGCTTGGACAGGGTGAGATTGGCGTCCAGCAGCGAGACCATTTGCTTGCCCAACTCAACCGGTGGCAGCTCCATGGAGGTCGGCTTGGCCAGGTCCAGCACCAAGTTGAATTTGCTTTCGCCGTGGGTGGTTTTCAGCGACAGGTTTTCCAGCGCCAGATGCGGCTTGGCGGCCAGCAATTGGTTGACGTTGGCTTCTGCCAGGGTCTGCTCGGCTTCGGTCAGTTGCAGCTCAGGCACCGGTTGACCGGCGGCGGCAGCGGCCTGCACCGGCTGCATTTTGTCTTGATACAGCTTGGTCAGCACCAGGCCGGACGGCACGTCGATGTTCTTCAAGCTCAGGGCCATGGCAGCAGAGCCCACTGGCTTGCCCTGGTAGCCGATCTCGTCGATCTTGTAGTCGACGCGACCGGACATGTTGTTGTCCTTGATTTCGCTGGTGTCTTTCTGCTCGAAGCCCTTGAGGGTCAGCACGGCTTTCTGCGGGCCGAAGGTGAGCTTGGTATCGCTCAGTTCTACGGTGTTCTGCCCGGTGTAGAAGCCGAAGGTGGATTTTTCCAGGTTGCTGGCCACGGTCAGGCCGGCGAGTTCGGCGTTGAACGGCGCGCCATTGGCGTCGACTACATACAGCTTGAGGCTGTTCATGTAGCCATCCACCTTGACCTTCTTGCCCTCGGCGGTGCTGTCGAAGTCCAGGTTCAGGCCGGAGAAGCTCACCGAGGAGGTCTCGTCCTTGAATTCCAGCGGCAGCAATTCGAGGTTGCCGGTGACCGAACGGCTGTAGCCGATATTGGCCACGCCCTTGAGCGGCGACACGTCTTTGGCGGCGGCGAACCATTTTTCGGTGGTGGCGTTCTTTTCCAGTTCATAGTGACTGGTGGCCATGACCGGCAGCCACTTCAGCGACACCAGGCGCGAGAACGGCAACGGGCCGTGTTCGATATGGTCGACAAACAGCAGCTCGGGGTTCGGGTTCTGCTCGCCGAAGAATGAGCCCTGGCCCTTGAGGCGGTAGTGCGCGGTGCTGCTGAACAGGCCACGGTCCAGGGACACCAGCTCCAGGGCAACGGTGCCGTCGACGCCAGCCATGGAACGTTGCAGTTCCTTGTTGGCGTCCTGCACCGCCGTTTGCAGCACCGGCTCCAGCTGCTTACCGGTGTACCAGGCACCGCCTGCACTGACAACGCCGACGGCGACAACGAAACCCAAAAGAACAACGGCTGGCTTATTCATGAAGTGACCTGATCAAATCCTGTGAGAAGTGGGCTGTCTTCCTTGAACCCATAAGGGTTGGCTCAAGCCCGCCAAAAGCGGGGGAAGATTAGCACTGGCGGCCGCGAACGGCCCAGCTTTTCAGAGGGATCAGTTCAGCAGGAGTTCAGGAATACTCCAGCTCAATTTCATCCAATTGATGGTCGAAACTCTTCAGGCGTGCCGTCCAGGTGTACACCAGCACCTCAAACTCGCGGTGTATCACGGCATTGCCGGGGGTGTCGGCCTTGGGGTCACAGAAGTCCAGTTGGTAGCGCTCGCGGGCCATTTGCGTGGCTACATCGGACAATTCCCGCGCGTTATTCAGCCAGTGCCTACCGTCCGCGACTTGCTGATCGAGTGCCACGCACTGTTTTTTCAGGACTTCGAGGCTTTTTTCCAGGGGCGTGCCGGTCAGGTCGCCCATGACCTCCTGAAAGGTGCGCCCCGGTTGCCAGTAGCTGCCCCAGAAGTAGCGGTCGAACACGGTCTCAACGCGGCGCAACGCGACCTTGGTGTCCCAGATCGCCACGCGGGTCTTGCCTTGTTCGAGGAGTTTTTTCTTCAGCCGTTGGTTCTGGTAGGAGGCCCAGGCCACGACGCCGATGGACAGGGTGCCGATCACCAGGCAGGCGCTGTCGAGAAACACCATCGCCTTGTCGAGTTGGTGAGCCAGCATGACGCCGTAGAAATAAGCAGCCGATAACAGCACCAGTGCGAAGAGCACGCACCAGAAAGCGGGAGCATAAGGGTTTTTCATTATTGGAATCCCCATGAGCAAACGCGAGCAGTGTCAGGCGAATCGTCACGGCGATCCGCCTGTCAAAGCATAGCTATTTGCTCAGGGTTTGCTGGCCGGCGCAGGTTGCGTTCGTCCGCTTTCCCAGCCGCCGCCCAGGGCCAGGAACAGATCGATCTGGCTCATGGCAACCTGGGTGTTGGCGGCGGCCAGTTGCGCGCGCATGCTGGTGTGGGTGCCGGTGGCTTGCAGATCGGCCAGGAACGACGCGCGGCCGGCCTGGTAGAAGCGGTGCGTCTGGTCGGCAGCTTCTTGCGACGAGGCTTCGGCTTCGGCCAGCGCCTCGCGCCGCTGTAGCAACGCGGTGTACTGCGCCAGCCCGGTCTGCGTTTCGCGAATGGCGTTGAGCACCACCCCATCGAAGTGCGCCAGGGCGCCCTGGGTCGCGGCTTCGGCTTCATGGATACGGGCACGGGCGCCGTTGGTCGGCACCGTCCAACTGATCAGCGGGCCAAAGCCCCAGCGGTTGGTAGCGGGTTCGCCAAGGTTGTCGAGGATACCGACCGTACCCACCGTGGCGCCGATGCTGATGTCGGGGTACAACGCGCCAGTGGCCACGCCGATCCGCGCCGTAGCGGCGGCCAGTTGGCGCTCGGCCTGGCGCACATCGGGACGGCGCTTGAGCAAGGCGGCGCCATCCCCCACCGGCAACAATTGGACGATGTGCGGTAACTCCGCGCAGCTGCTGGTGCCGGCGGGCAATTGATCCACCGGTTTGGCCAGCAACATCGACAAGCGAAACAGCCCGGCCTGGCGCGCGGCGTCATAACGCGGCATATCGGCGCGCAACGACTTGAATTGGGTTTGCGAACGGGTGACCTGGGTTTCGTCGCCACGGCCGGCGTCGCGCAGGCGCTGGGTCAGGCGTGTGCCTTCGGCTTGCAGGTCGAGCGAATGCTGGGCGATGGCCTTTTCTTCATTGGCGGCGCACACCTGGGTGTAGGAACGCACCACGTCGGCCACCAGGGTGATACGCACGATATCCGCCGCAGCTTGCGCAGCGTCAGCACTGGCCTGGGCGCTTTCGATGCCGCGTTGCAGGGTGCCGAACAGGTCGAACTGATACGAGGTGCTGATACCCACACTACCGATATTGGCGACCGGCACCTTGTCCGCGAGCAAAAATGCCTCGCCGGATTCCTGCAGGCGCTGGGCCTCAGCCTTGGCACCGGCACTCCAGCCGCCAGCGGATTCGGCCTGCTGCACCTGATACCGCGAGCGTTGCAGGTTGGCAGCGGCGACGCGCAGATCCGTGTTGGAGGCCATCGCCTGGCGCACCAGCTCATCCAGGCGCGGGTCCTTGTACAACCGCCACCAATCCGCCGGCACCGGTGCCGACACCACGTTGTTGCCTTCACCGGCGATCGTCCCTTGCAGGTCGCCACGATTGACCGCGGCTTTATCCGGCAGCGAGTAATCCGGGCCTACCGCCTGGCAGGCCGACAGCAGCAAACCCAGCGCGGCGGTGGCCAACAGCTGCTTCATGGCTGGTCTCCGTCTTTAACCTTATCGCCGATGATCGAGACGGTGGCCGTACGCCCGGCGATCATGCGGAAGTCCGCCGGCACATCATCAAAGGCGATGCGCACCGGAATCCGCTGGGCCAGGCGTACCCAGCTGAACGCCGGGTTGACGTTGGGCAACAGGTTGGAGCCACTGCTGCGGTCGCGGTCTTCGATACCGGCAACGATGCTCTGCACATGGCCACGCAGGCGGGCGTTGTCACCAATAACACGGATGTCCACCGCCATGCCGACGTGAATGCCGTCGAGCTTGGTCTCTTCGAAATAACCATCGATATGGAAGGAATTGCTGTCCACCACCGACAACACCGGGCGCCCGGCGGTGACGAACTCCTGGGTACGCGGCGCCCGGTCGTTGACGTAGCCGTCCACGGGGCTGCGGATCACCGAGCGGTCGAGGTTGAGCTGGGCGGAATCCACCGTCACCTGGGCTTCGGCCAGGGCCGATTGGGCACGGGCTACGCGGGACTGGCTTTCTTCCAGTTGCTCGCTGGGCACCAGGTTGCCGAGACCGCGGTTACGTTTGTACTCGCGCTGGGCCTGGGCCAGGGTTTCCTGGCGGTCGGCCACGGCGGCCTGGGCTTGGCGCAACGCCAGCTTGAAGCGGTCCTGGTCGACAGCAAAGAGCACTTGGCCCTTGGTCACCAACTGGTTGTCGCGCACGTCCACGCGCTGGATCAGCCCGGACACATCCGGCGCGATCTGCACGATGTCGGCACGGATGTGGCCGTCACGGGTCCAGGGGGCAAACATGTAGTACATGACCATGCGCCACACCACGACGACCGCAAACGTCACGATCAACAGCGTGAGGACTACACGGCCGATGGTCAAAAAAGGTTTTTTCATGTCATCAGGTATCGACTGAGTGAGTCCACCGCGCCCAGCAACAGCGCGTAGAGCCCCACATTGAATAATGCCCGGTGCCAGACCAGACGATAGAAGTGGAGACGGGTCAACAACCCGTGCACCACCAGGAACAACACGTACGTAATGCCCATCAGCACCAGCAGCGTGGGCAGGAACACCCCGCTGATATCCAGATCACCGATCATAAAGGCGCTCCATCAGGCAGCGGCGCTTCCATCTCGGTGCCGCCAATAAATTCCACGCCCGGCAGCAGCGACAGGCGCAAGCCCGCCAGCGCATGCAGCAGATGCAGGCGGGTGTCGTCTTCGTCTTGCAGGCCCTGGCCGTTGAGGGCGCGGCGCGTGCGGTCCAGGGTCATCAGCAGACCGCTCGGCGCGGGCAAGCGTTCACCGGCCTTGAGGCACGCCTTGAAGTAACCGCCCACACCTTCGACGACTTGGTTGAGCAGCACCCGTGGCACGCCGAGGATGCGCGGTGAATAGGCGAGCAGATCAAGCAGGTTCAGCGCCACGCGCAAATCGCGCAGGGCAGTGCCGGTGTCCTGATTGATCAAGGCCAGGCGCGGCAGGTGCTGCATCAGGCGGTCGAGCATCTGCGCGGCCATGTGCCGGTGTTCGGCCAGGGTCGCGGGCTCGGTGAGGCTGACGATGTCGCGCCAGCTGAAACGCGTCAGGCGCTTGGCCGCCAGCTCAGCGCCGAAGGGCCGCGCGATCAGCGTCCACACAAAGGCGAACAGCAGGCCCACCGGCCCCGCCAGGTTGACGTTGGCGAAGTTGAGGAAGTCGGCGTCATAGGCGCCCTGGATGCTGATAAATGACGAGGTGTTCACCAGCGTCAGCAGCATGCCCAGGTAAAAACGCGGTTGCACGGTGAGCGTGCCGATGCAGATAAACGGCACGGCAAACGCCAGCACCAGCATCGGAAAGTCATGCAGGTTCGGCAGTACCAAAAACAGATAAAGACTGGCGAACAGCACCGACATGGAGGTCCAGAAAAAGAACCGGTAGATCTGCGGCGCCGGATCGTCCATCGAGGCAAAGAAACTGCAGGCGACGGCGGCCAGGATCACCGCGCTGCCGCCGTCGGTCCAACCGAGCAGGATCCACAGCACCGAGGCAACGATGATCGCGGTGACCGTCGAAAACGCCGAGTAGAACATCAGCCCACGGTCGAGGAACGGCGTGAGCCGACCCAGGCGCCAATGGCGGTACACAGCGCGCCAGGTGTCCTGGCTTTCGCACTGGATGGCGGTTTGCAGGCTGCGGCAGTCTTGCCACAGGTCGATCCACTCTGCGAGGCGGTAGAGCGCGTTGGAGAACAGCAGCGTGTGCCGGTCATCCAGCGCTTCGCCCTGGGGTTGAGCGGCGTCGACCTTGTCGCGCAGCACGCGCCAGCGTTCCAGGGGCGCTTGCTCGGTAGTGCTTTCCAGCCAAGCGCTGGCTTCTTCCAACAAAGGCTTGAGCTGATCAAGAAACTCCGGTGCGCGATGCTCGATGGCGTACACGGCATCATCCAGCGCATCGATGACCGGCAACAGGTGGATCATGCGCCCGCGCAGTTCCTTGGTGTTGCGCACCGTCTGCGGCCGGGCGCCTTCGTGGGGCAACTGGCCGATCATCAATTCGAGGGTGTTGAAGGTAGTGACCATGCCGCCGCGCAAGGAGCTGATTTCTTCAGGCTCAACCTGGCGCGTCAGAAAGCGTTGGCTGTAGACCTGAGCGTCGGCAAACCACTTGGCCACCGAGCCATCGAATACCGGCATCAGGCGGCGCGGCCAGAACATCGCGCCCACTACCGCTGCCACTGCGATACCCAGGAAGATTTCTTCGGTGCGCGCCTCGGCCACATCCCACACCGCCAGCGGGTTATCCACCACCGGCAAGGCGATCAGCGGCAAGGTGTACCCGGCCAGCATCAGCGCGTAGTTGTTGGCGGTGCGCAGGTGCATGGACAGAAACAACAACGTGCCGGTCCACAAGGCAATCACCACCACCAGCAGGTAGGGAGATTGCACGAACATCGGCACAAAAATCACCGCCGCCGCGGCGCCCATGAACGTGCCGATGGCGCGGTACAACGCCTTTGAACTGGTAGGGCCGACAAATGGGCTGGAAACGATGTACACCGTGGCCATCGCCCAGTACGGACGCGGCATTTGCATGAGCATGGCGATGTACAACGCGATCATCGAGGCTGCAAAGGTACGTACCCCGTAGAACCAATCACGGGCAGGCGGGAAACCGGTAAAAAATCCGTTCAAAGCGACGCCGCCTCGAAGGCGCGCAGCACTCGCAGCGCGGCTTCCATATCGCTGTGGGGAATATCGGCCAGCACTTCCTTACGCAGGCGCACCAGTTGCACTTCCACCGCTTGCACCAGCTCGCGGCCGCGCTCGGTCAGGCTCAAGGCCTTGGCGCGACGGTCATGCACGTCTTCGGTACGGCACACATAACCGTCGGTGCACAAGCGGTCGAGCAGGCGCACCAGCGACGGGCTTTCCATCCCCGACGCCTGGGCGACTTTGACCTGATGCACACCATCGCCCAAGCGACCGATCATCAACAACGGCACGGCGCAGGCTTCGGAGATGCCATAGCTCACCAGCGTGGTCTGGCAGATTTTGCGCCAGTTACGGGCGCCCACCACCATGCTGCTGCTGAGGTTCATCTGGAGTTGTTCGAGGGATTGAGGCAATGGATAGTTCGCATACAGTTAGTTTGCTAACTATCAATATGGTGGATGGATCCAAATGCGTCAAGTTTTGAAACAATTTAGCGGATGGGTGGTGGGGGGGTTGGGGTAAGTAAAGCGGGTTTGGGCGCGGGTGCCGGATTTTGATGAGAAGCGACGAGGGTGCAATCGGCCGAATTGCTCTAAACCGTTAGTCGCCTACTGCCTGACCTCACTTCTATTGGTAATTACGATGTATATACTTTGTACATACCATTTCGAGACCTCAACTGTGACCAAATTAGCCGTCTTCACTATGAAACTGGAATCAGAGTTGCGCGACCAATTCATGGCAGAGTGCGAAGCCTCGCATCGCCCGGCGTCGCAAATCGTGCGGGAAATGATGCGTCAGTTTGTGCAGTCTCAACAGGAGACACGGGAATATGACGAATTCTTACAACGCAAAGTAGATGCCTCGCGCGCGTCCATTCGGGCAAGCCGAGAGATTTCCAACGAAGACCTGGAGGCCGAATTTGCAGCGAGGCGCGCTCAAGTAGATAACCTTGAATGAGGGTTACCTGGACGCCCGAGGCCGGGCAGGATCGTCGAGAAATCTGGGATTTTCTATTCGATAAAATTCCGCAGGCCGCTGCCGACATGGACCGGCGTTTTAGCATCGCAGCAGCTGGCTTGGCCCAAAACCCGGAAATTGGCCCCTCAGGTCGAATCTCTGGAACGCGCGAGGTCATTCCCCATCCGAGTTACCGGCTCGTTTACCAACTTGAGCCAAACGTGGTGAGGATTGTGGCTCTGGTGCATACCGCTCGCCAGTGGCCTCCAGAAAGTGGCGTACCCCATTGATGCCTCAAGCGAACGGAGGCTGAGCACTTTCATCCTCGTTTACCCGTCCCGCCTCCTCCTCGATAAACTCAAACACCTCCTCCGCCACGCTGTACTGAAACTGCTTGCGCCGATGCTTCGAAACCTTGCCCTCGTTGTCCAGGCACATCATCACCAGCTTCGACAGATCACTGCCGCGCACGTCATAACGCTGGTTCACGGCCTTGATCACGCGGTCGTAGCGGTCGAGGAATTCGGTTTCTTCACGCAGTTCCACTTCCAATGCGCGTCGAGCCATTTGCAGGGTGAATTCGACACAGCGGGTGGCGTCCCAGTAGCGGTAAATCGACGGGTGGCCGATGAACTCGAAGGCCATTTCATCGCCATCCAGCCACGTGACGTTCCAGAATTCCCGCGTGGGTTGGGAGAACGCCTTGAGCGCTTCCAGATAGGCCGCCTCTTCGTGCTTCATCGCAACGGAAACAGGCAACAACAGCCCGTTCTCCAGTGCGCCGTAGTGGCAGAGTGTCTGGTGGATCAGGAAGCGGGACAGGCGCCCGTTACCGTCCATGAACGGGTGCAGGAACACAAACCCGAAAGCCGTGACGGCAGCCGCCACCAATGGGTCAACCTCTCTGACAGGCTGATTGGCGAATGCCATCAACTCTTCCATCAGTTCCTGACAGAGTGCCGGAGCAGGCGGCACATAGCTGACACCCGCTGCGCCACGCAAGCCGTTGTGCAGGTGGTTTTGTTCATGGCGGA
This sequence comes from Pseudomonas sp. DWRC2-2, assembly GCF_049897885.1. Taxonomy (NCBI): domain Bacteria; kingdom Pseudomonadati; phylum Pseudomonadota; class Gammaproteobacteria; order Pseudomonadales; family Pseudomonadaceae; genus Pseudomonas; species Pseudomonas sp. DWRC2-2. Next base: position 29,332 of record NZ_JAFCXD010000004.1, on the reverse strand, counting down.
ATGCGACGGCTTTGTCGAACGCATTGGAAACGGTGCTATTTTGCAGCTCGGCCAAGTAGTCCTCGGTCAGCAGGCGCCCTTCGTGAGCCTGACGCAAAAGTTGGACGAATCGACGGGACTTTTCTTCGCTGGGTTGTTCTCTTTCGATGGCGAACGAATCGCGAGTTTCGTGGAGATAGGCCCACTGGATCGCGCGGTCCATCATTTCGGGTGGGAGCGTGGCCATGAAGGATTTGGCGCGACCCAAGATGTCGAGACTCAGTAGAGCGTCAATTTCAGGTTTACGCTCTACCGTCGCACAATACGACAGGGAACCCAGGCCATTGAAGTCGATACGCCAACGGGAGTTTCGCGTCGAAGGTCCTGTCACGTAGCGCTGCGGGTCAAACAACGGAGCAACACGACTGTTGATCGCCTTGCTGTAATCCAGGCGTTGGAGGGTCAGCCCCTCCCAGAGGTAGCAGACTTTTCGGATGAACACGCCGTTGGGGGCTTTTTCAAGCTCTCGCAGCAATTGGTCTGCTGTAACGACTTCAAGCGCCTGAGCCAGGATGCCAAGATTGATGCCTTCGTGCTTTAGGGCAAAAAGAATATGGTCGAGTACTGAGTCCGCGGAAGGCGCAACGGCGTGAGGAACCGCCAGGCAACCGCCGATCATCGAGAGGCGGGTGACTGGCTTTATCATCGCGATACGGCCAGGCGCGATAGCTTTCAATCCGAGAGATTGGTGCAGATGGGCATAACCAACCAGAGACATCGCGCAACCTCAGAAAAAGTTCACTCACGCGATTAAAGCCTAGTTTTTTTCAACCCTCATCAGATTTTTTCAAGTTTTGCCATTTTTACTAAGTTTTTTACACCCCTCGCCCACCCCGCAACATCAAATTCAGCTCATCCACCACCTCAGCCCAATCCGCATCCTCCAGAATCTCCTCGCGTAAAAACGCCTTCTGGCTGTCCGTCCAGAAAAACGCATCCGCCAGTTTCAGCTCCGGCTTGAGCGGCGAGTGAACCGCCACAAACTTCTCGATACTCACCGGGTCATCCGGCAAACCCAGCTGTTTAAACAATGACGGCAAGCTATGCACGGGCGATTCCATGGCGGGCTCCTGATAGAAAAGTATCAACCCAGTCTAGCGGCAGCCCTCGGGTTGTGCCGACGGTACGTTGCACAGCACGAACAACCGCGCACGCGCGCCGCCGCCATCCTGGCGACTGAGTTCGCGCCAGCCTTCGGGCAGCGGGGCGAAGTCGTCGGGGGCTTCGTTGCTGCTGATCAGCCACACGCGACGGGTCTCGGCGGGGAGTGCCGACAGGTGGTCGAGGTAGATGCGCCCGCCGTCCTGGTCCACCAACGTGCCAAAGCCGTAGGCATTCGGCCGGGTGGGCGTGCCGTCGGGTTTGGGCGGTGTGTAGAGCTGCAACTGGGCGTCGGTCTGGTCGTAATACACGTAGCTGAGGTACCACATCATGTCGCTGAGGACGATGCGGTCGTCTTCCTGGTAATTGCGGTTGACGAACTCCACCGGTACGTTGAATTGGTCGTGTTCGTCCACGGTGAAATTGTTTTTCAACCCCACCAGTTCCACGCCGACAAACAGCACGAACAGCGCCGCCCCCAGCAGTGAAAACCGCGATGGCAGACGATCGATGGCCACTGCCAGCAGGATCGGCAAACCCAGGGCATACACCGTCAGGTAACGTTCGATAAACACCGGGGAAATAAATGACACCCCGTAGACCAACAGCAGTGGCAACAGGAAAAACAGCGCCAACAGGCTGGCCGGCCGATAGCGCTCACGGTCACGCCAAGCAGTGGCAAACACGACAGCCACCAGTAGCAACGGGAACAGCCAGAACAGCGGCGACCAGAAACCGACACCTTCGTCTTGAAGCACAAACTGCCACATCATCGACGGCAGGGAGAACAGGCTGACCGGCTCTTCCCAGCCAATATCACCGCCCACCTTGAGCTGTTCGACATGCTGCACCAGGTCCAGCAGGTTCGGCAGCCACGGCAGGTACAGCAACACAATCGCGGCGTTGGCCACCCACCAGGCCGGGCGTGTGATAAGCCGCTGGTCACGCGGCATCGTGCCAGCCAGCACACTCAGATAGGCCCAGTGCACCAACACGCACAGTGCAGTGAAATAATGGGTGTAGAAACCGGCCGTCATCAAGACGACATACGCCGCCAGATACCGCGTGCGCTCGGGTTGGCGCACCCAGTACACCAGCGCCAGCGTGGCGCCCAGCAGCCACACGCCCAGCAGCGAATACATGCGCACTTCCTGGCTGTAGCGCACCGCCGTCGGCAACAGCGCGAGCAGGATCCCCGCCAGCACCGCCGCACGGCGGGTGGACAGTTGCCGCGTGAGCCAAACGCCCAGGCCCACGGCGATGACACCGGGAATGGCACTCATGCCGCGAATCGACCAGATGCTGTCGCCGAACAGTTCGATCCAGCCGCGCAGCAGGAAGAAATACAGCGGCGGGTGCACATCATGCGCCGCATGGAACCACAAGTCGCCCAAGGCGTATTCGCTGAGCAACAGGCTTGAACCCTCGTCACCCCAAATCGCCGCCGACGTCAGGTTGTAAAAACGCAGGGCCATGGCCAGCGCCAGGATCGGCACCCACCAGAGACGGCTGATCCAGCCGGCACCTTCCCAACTGAGGCGATTGAGTGCGGGTAACGTCCCGACCTTTTCGTTTTGCTCTACCACAGACCGACGCACCTCGATTCCCCTGATTGCCCAAGCGCAAACACCGCCACTCTAGGACAAAAGATCCAGGCTGGCTGCTGGAATCAGACAAATCAGCAATTTGTGCAGGGCTTCTCCGAAGCAACCGTAGGAACACGCTATTATTGCCCCCCTCCAAGGACTCAGGATCAAGGACACGTCATGCGCATCGGTTTTCTGTCACCTCTGGCACTGGCACTGCTTGCCGGCATCACCCAACAGGCCCAGGCCAGCTCTGACGACTCGTGCTACCCCGATTGGCGTGTCTCGCGTGACAGCCTCGATTCCTGCAGCAACCTGCCCTTCCTGAGCCCCGGCAACGACAGTCGCGTCAACCTGCGCCTGCTGCTGGCGGACAAAAAGGCCGAACCGCTCACGCCCAACGCCCTGAGCGAAGACGATCTGTCCCAAGGCTTCGGCCTGGTGCCCTTCCCGGTCTATCGTCTGGCGCCTATTCCCGCGACAAACGATGAGCCCGAAAACAAGCCGGACGACTCGCGCACCGCCGAACTCGACACCCTGCTCAAGCCCCTGGGCATCCAGCGCGACGAGTACAAGACCGCAGGCGAAGCGTTCCTGACTGGCGAAGGCAGCCGTTGCCGCAGCAACGATGATGACAGCGCCACGGCCTTCATCAGCCAGGTGATCAAGGCCGACATGCCGGCAGCCGAGCGTGAGTTGCTGGTAAAGGCGCGCTTGCAACTGCTCAAGGCCTGTTCGTGGGAAGGCCAGGTGGTGGACGCCCAGCAGATCCAGTCCAACGACGGCCAACTGTTCCGTACCTACCTGCAAGCCGCCGCCGACTTCTACAGCGGCCGCTTCGGTGACGCTGAGCGCGGTTTTGCCGCCGCCAGCACCAGCCAGGTGCCTTGGCTGAAGGAAACCGCGCTGTACATGACCGCACGTACCTCCTTGAACCAGGCCCAGGCTGAAGCCTTTGACGAGTACGGCATGCCGCAGCTTGAGCATGTGGATAAGTCCGCCCTGAGTGATGCCGAAGAAGGCTTCCTCGGTTACCTGAAAACTTATCCACAGGGCGACTACCTGGCCTCCGCCCGTGGCCTGTTGCGTCGCGTCTATTGGCTGGCCGGTGACAACACCAAACTCGCCGAGGCCTTCGGCTGGGCGATGACCGAAGCGACTGACGCGCAGCGCAATGTGTCGCTGGATGATCTGGTGGAGGAAGCCGACCTCAAGCTGTTGATGGTCAATAGCGAGACCGTCACCACGCCGATGATCCAGTTTGTCAGTGACCTGATGGTGATGCGCGGAGGCAACCAGCCCGCCCTCTCTCGCGCCGACCTGGAAAAGCAGAAAGCGGCGTTCGCCGGCGCGCCGGAGCTGTATGACTACTTGCTCGCGGTGTCTGCGCTGTATACCGAGCATCAGCCGGACGCTGCGCTGAAACAATTGCCCCAGAGCGTTCCGTCGAGCTTGAATTACTTCGCCTTCAGCCAGCAGACCCTGCGCGCCCTGGCCCTGGAAGCCAAGCAAGACTGGAAAGGCGCCGAAGCGCTCTGGCTGCAACTGCTGCCACTGGCGAAACTGCCGTTGCAACGCGACCAGCTTGAGCTGGCGTTGGCCCTGAACTACGAGCGCAGCGGCCAGTTGGCCAAGGTGTTTGCCGCCGATTCACCGATCAGCGCCAAGCCGGTGCGTTACATCCTGCTGCGCAACGTCGCCGGTCCCGAGTTGTTGCGCCAGCAGATCGCCGGGGCCAGCGACCCCCTGGAACGCCAGACCGCGCAATTCGTGTTGCTCTACAAAGACCTGCTGCGCGGCCAGTACGCAACGTTCGCCGACGACCTCAAGCAACTGCCAGCCGCGGCCCCGGACGACAAACTGGGCACCAGCCTGGGTTATGTCTACAGCGCCAGCCAGACCTTGAAGCTGTTCCAGTGGAACGGTGACAAAGCCGAGTCCGGCTACGCCTGCCCGAGCATCACGCAAATCGCCGCGACCTTGCAGGCCGATGCCAAGAACCCACAGGGCCTGAACTGCCTGGGGGAATTCATCCTGCGCAATGGCCTGGACGGCATGCCACTGGAACAGGCGCGCGCCGCCGGCAGCCTGGGCAGCAGTGCATCGGACTTCAAGGGTGAAACCTTCTCGCGCCTGGACGGCTACAAACAGGTGATCGGCAACGCCAAGGCCCCCAAGAATGACAAGGCCTACGCACTGTTCCGCGCCATCAACTGCTACGGACCGTCGGGCTACAACAGTTGCGGCGGTGTGGACGTGGAACCGGCCGTGCGCAAAGCCTGGTTCCGCCAGCTGAAAACCAGTTACGCCGACACCCAGTGGGGCAAATCGCTGCAGTACTACTGGTGAAGCAGCTGTGGCTCGGCTTGCTGTTGCTGGCAAGTCCGGCCTTCGGCGCCGTCGACGCCCGCGACTATGACGCTTTCTGGCTGTGGAGCGGGGTCACGCCACAGCCGGTGATCAAGCAGGCGAAAAGCCTGTACATCCTCCAGGGCCAGATCAATTCCACGCGCCGCGCGCCAGGGCGCGGGGTGCAGATGATCGCCCAAGGCATCAGCGTGCCGCGCCTGACCCAGGGCGACATCTGGATCGTCTACCGCGCCCATACCCTGCGCTGGCCCGAACAGGTCTACACCCAACTGCTTGGCCAGGTACAACGCTGGCGCGACGCAGGCAACCCGGTGGTCGGCATTCAGATCGACTTCGACGCCCGTACCCAGTACCTGCACGAATACGCCGACTTCCTGCGCGACCTGCGCCAGCGCCTGCCCGCCGACCTGCGCCTGAGCATCACCGGCCTGATGGACTGGAGCAGCAATGCCGACCCCACCGCCATCGCCCAGCTCAGGGGCGTGGTGGATGAAGTGGTGGTGCAGACGTACCAGGGGCGCCACAGCATCCCCGATTACGCGGCGTATTTGCCACGGATGAATCGGTTGGGGTTGCCGTTCAAGATCGGCTTGATTCAAGGCGGGACGTGGGAGGAACCGGAGTATTTGCAAACGAGCGAGTGGTTTCGAGGGTATGTGGTGTTTTTACAAAACCCTTGAAACGCCGTTCCCTTATCCGGCGCCCCAGACGGTAACAAGCAAGCCCCATCCCAGTAGCCCGACTCCTACTCCCAGCCATTCGGCGCGCGTCAGGCGTGCATTCGCCTCTCCCTCGGGATCTCGCTCCAAGTGATTGATCGCGCACTGCAGCTGCAACGCCAACGCCACCTGCAACACGGCGATGCAGGCAACGACAGCCAGTGCGGCAAACGGCGACAACAGCCACAGCACGGTGAACGGCAAGCACCCTCCCACAAAGATCACCGCCGCCAGCCAGCGCGGCCACCAATGGTAGGCCGACTCGCCCTGCTCCAGTTCACGCATCACGCTGAGGATCAGCGAACAGAAGTAGCACGCCGGAAACATCACCCGAACCCAGGGCCACAGCGTCTTGCCGCTGGCTTGCTGGTGAAGCGTCCATTGCTGGTAGAGCCAGTAGGCAAAGTAGCCGCCCAGGGTCAGCAGCACCAAGACGAGGAGTTTGCGCGGGGCGACCACCAGGAATACCGGTTCGCGAACCGGCATCCAGCTCAGGCGGGAACGTGGTGTGGCATAGGGATCTTCAGCGACAGACATAGGCCGTATCTCGCGAGGGTGGCCAGCCAAAAGCTAACGCTCGCGAGACGTTTAAAGTTCACACCCGACTCAATCAGGACGTGTCCTACAACCGACTGCCTACCAGTCGTAGGTCAGGCTCGACACCACCGTACGCCCTTCGCCGTAGTAGCAATCCAGGTCACTGGTGCACTGCGACACATAGGTCTTGTTGGTGAGGTTCTGCACGTTCATCGCCAATTTCACGCCCTTGAGTTTCAGCGGCGAGCGGCTCAGGTCGTAGCTCAGGCTGGCGTCGTAGACGCTGTAGGAGGGCACAGTAAAGGCACCTTCGTAGTAATCACCCAGGCTCTGGCGGGCGTAGCGCACACTCAGGCCTGCGCCGAGGCCGGCCAGCGGGGTGTCGCCGATTACGCTGTAGTTGACCCACATCGACGCGGTCAGCGGTGAGATACCGGCGGGATGGCGGCCTTCGCGGCCGTCGTTGTCCTTGGTGTATTTGATGTCGTTGCGCGAAGCCGACGCGACGATGTCCCAGGCATCGCTGAGGACGGCCTTGGCTTCCACTTCCACGCCGCGTGAACGCATAGCGCCGCTTTGGGTGCTGAACGTGGTGTCGACCGGGTTGGTGGTGAGCACGTTTTCCTGGTCCAGTTGATAGACCGAGACCTGCACGAAACTCTTCTGCCCAGGCGGTTGGTACTTCACACCGACTTCGTATTGGTTGCCGGTAGACGGCTCGAAGGGCTTCTGGTTAGCGTCAGTGCCGGCCAGCGGCAGGAAGGATTCCGTGTAGCTGACAAACGGCGCCAGGCCGTTATCAAACAGATACACCAGGCCCGCACGGCCCGTGAAGGCCTGGTCTTTGCTGGCGAACCGGGTGTCGGCCAGGGGCTCTTTGTTGACGACGTTGGCCCAGTCGTAGCGCCCGCCCAGTACCAATGCCCATTTGTCCCACTTGATCTGGTCCTGCACGTACAGGCCGGTCTGGGTGATGGTGCGGTCCCAGCGGTATGGTTGGCCGAAATTCAAGCGCTGGCCGTAGACCGGCTTGAACAGGTCGATGATCGGCGGATTGCGGTCGTACAAGCCGTGGAACTGCGAATTGGAATGGTAGTAGTCCAGGCCGAAGATCATCGTATGAGAGAAGGCACCGGTATCAAATTCCGCCTGGGCGATGCTGTCCACGCCAAACACTTTGTTGTTCTGCGCCCAGTCCACACCAAAGCGTTGCAGGTAGCGTTGATCCTGTACGCCAGTGGTCGGGTTGGCGACGAAACGGTAGCCGTGCAACGGCGCGGTGTAGCGGTCGTCGACCTCGGCGTAACGCGCGTTTTGCTTGAGCGTCCAGGTGTCGTTCAAGCGATGGGAAATCTCGTAGCCCAGCGCGTATTGCTCGCGGTTGTACTGGTTGACGCCAGGCTCGCCGATAAACAGGTCGCGCTTGATCTTGCCGTTTGGGTTGGCCCACAGCGTGCCGGACGCCGGCAACCCCTGGGCTTCGGGCACGCCTTTGTCTTTTTGGTACTGGGCGAACACCGTCACGCGGGTGTCATCGTCGGGCAGCCAGGTAAAGCTGGGGGCGATGAACTGGCGTTTGTTTTCGACGTAGTTGATCTCGTCCTGGCCGTCATTGGCCAAGCCGGTCAGGCGATACAGAAACTGCCCTTGCTCATCCAGGGGACCGCTCAGGTCGATGGCCGCGCTTTTGTGCTCGTAGGTGCCCGCTTCCAGTACCACTTGGTGGATCGGCGTTTCGCTGGGGCGCTTGCTGACCATGTTGACGATGCCGCCAGGCTGGTTCTGCCCGTACAGCACCGAGGCCGGGCCCTTGAGCACTTCGATGCGCTCCAGGGAATACGGCTCGATCTGCAACGCACCGCCGGTGCTGCCGCCGCCATAAGGCAAGTGCAGACCGTCCAGATAAAGCGGCGTAGGCGAGAAGCCCCGGGAGGTCGGCTCATCGAACAGCTTCACCCGGTCGGCGAAACCACCCGCACTCATGCCCGGCGTATAGAGCAACGCCTGGGTGACGCTTTGCGCGCCGCGCGCCTTGATCTCGGCGGCGGTGATCACGTTGATGGTCTGCGGAATTTCCACCAGTGCCGAATCGGTCTTGCTGCCGGACGCACTGCGCGTGGCGACAATCCCGTCCACCGGGCCCCAGGCACTTTCCTGGGCTTGCTGGCCGCTGATCTGGGTGGCGCCCAGTTGCAAAGGTCCGCCATTGGAAACCGCCTGCAATGACCAACCACCCTGGGATTGCATCGCCATTAGGCCGCTGCCCGCCAGCAGCCGCTCCAGACCCGACCCGACGCCATAGCGCCCTTGCAGGCCCGCACTGCGCTTGCCTTCGGTCAGCGTCGCGTCGACCGACAGCAAAATGCCCGACGCACTGGCAAAGCGATTCAGTGCCTGGTCGAGGCTGCCGGCCGGGATGTTGTAGCTACGCTGCGCCTCGGTACTTTCTTCGGCATGGACCAGCGTCGGCACCATCGGCACCGTCGCCAACAGGCTGACAAACACGCCACGGCGCAGGGCGCGGGCCAAGGGTTGGATTGGGTGGTGCGGCATTGCAGGACTCCCCGTGAGATCGCTTCTTGATTGGCTTTCAAGAGGTATCCCGAACGGGACGCAAAAACCGACAAGCACAAGTGAAAAAATTTTCAGGCCCGCGCCTTGATCGTGACCCAGTAGCGCGTGACCGCCTGCACCTGGACCGGCAATGAGCGCTCCAGCGCGGCGAGGATGGCGTCGGTATCGCTCAGCGGAAACACGCCCGTCAGCAGCAGACCGGCCACCGCCTGATCACACCGCAGCAGCCCCGGACGATAACGGCTCAGTTGCGCCACGAACTCGCCCAGCGGCTGGCGCTCGGCGATCAGGCGGTGCTCGGTCCAACTGCTGGCATTGGCGCTCACCGCCGCCAGCGCCGAACTTTGATGCGGGTCGAACCACAGGCTATCACCGGCGTTCATCTGCACGGCTACGCCATGTACCGGGGTCACTCGCAAGCGACCTTCGTACAGGTCGACACGGCTGCCATCGGCCAGTTCGCACACGGCAAAACGAGTGCCCAGCGCCTGCACATCGCCCGCTGGGGTTTCGACGATCAACGGGCGGAAGGGATCGTGGCCGCTGGTCAGCAGGATCTCGCCGCGGATAAGGCGAATACGCCGCTCACTGGCGCTAAAACGCAGGTCGACCGCGCTGTCGCTGTTGAGGTCCAGGCGCGTGCCATCGCTGAGGGTGAGGTGGCGAATCTCGCCGGTGCGGGTGCGGTATTGCGCGAAGGCGGCTTGCCAGGGTTCGCTGCGTTGCACCAGGTAACCACTGCCGCCGGCGACCAGCAGCAGGCCGAGCAGCTTGAGCGCAGCGCGGCGCTGCGTATCCGGCGTGTCACGCAACACCGCGCGGGCGCTGTCGGTAGGCACGCTGCCGAGGGTGTGCTGCAGCTGCTGCAAACGCTGCCAGGCCCGACGATGTTCCGGATCGGCAGCCTGCCATCGGGCAAAAGCCTGGCGTTGTTCGCCTTGCAGGTCGCCGCCCCATTGCAGCATCAGCCATTCGCTGGCCTGCTCGACAATCGCCGGGGCGATAGGTGCGTCGTGTCTCATTCGGCGTAGGCCACTTGGTAGCAGGCGACGATGGCGCGAGTCATGTACTTCTGCACCGAGCTAATGGAGACATCCAAGCGCTCAGCGACCTGTGCATAACTCAGGCCTTCGAACTGCGACAGCAAAAACGCCTGGCGTACGTTGTCGGGCATGCGGTCGAGCATGGCGTCGATCTGCATCAGGGTTTCGAGGATCAGTGCGCGGGTTTCCAGGGACGGCGATTCCGGCTCGGGCAGGTGCGCGATGCTTTCCAGGTAGGCGCGCTCGATGCGCAGGCGGCGCCACTGGTCGATCACCAGGTTGCGCGCGATCTGCGCCAGGTAGCTGCGGCTTTCCTTGTCGCCGGGAAAGCGCCCGGACACCAGCAGGCGCAGGAAGGTGTCCTGCGCCACGTCAGCCGCATGCTCGCGATCGCCCAGGCGCTTGCGCAGCCAGCCTTGCAGCCAGCCGTGATGGTCGCGGTACAGGAGGTGAAGCTGTTGCTGGCCGTCAGTCGCGCTGTCCATGAAAAAGCTCAGATACACTATTGAGAGCAATTATCATTACAGTTTATTTAGCGACTGACAAAAACTCTTTGTACTTAGCGCCCGGCGGTTTGCAGCGGGTACACCGATTCCCAGCCGCCGCCCAACGCTTTGTACAAGCCGACCATCGCCAGCGACACGCCCGTCGAGCTTTCCACCCACTGCTCTTGCGTGGCCAGCAGCGCGCTTTGCACGGTGAGTACGTTGACGAAATCCACCACGCCTTCAACGTACTGCTGCTGCGCGGTGCGCAGGGCAATCTGGTTCTGGCGCACGGCTTCGGCAAGGCTGTCGCGGCGCAGTTGGCTGGCGTTGTAGCGGGTCAGTTGGTCATCGATTTCATGCCAAGCGCGCAGCACGGTTTGTTGGTACGCCAGCGCCGCTTCCTGTTGCTGGGCTTCACGCAGGCTCAACATGCCTTGCAGGCGCCCACCGTTGAACAGCGGCAAGCTGAACTGCGGGCCGAAGGCAAAAGCGCGAGATCCCCAGGAGCCAAAATCCGACAGTTGCATAGCCTGGGAGCCGAGGCTGCCGGACAAGGTAATGCGTGGGTAGAAATCGCCCTTGGCCACACCGATACTCGCAGTGGCGGCATGCAAACGCGCCTCGGCCTGGCGGATATCCGGGCGGCGTTCGGCCAGCTCCGACGGCAGACCAATCGCGACCTGGCGCTGGGTTTGCGGCACCGCGGCGTCCTTGGACAATTGCGCGTGCAGGGCTTGCGGCGGCTCGCCCATCAACAGGCTGAGGGCGTTGATGAGCTGATCCTGACGCTGTTGCAGATCCGGCAGGCGCGCCTCGATGGCGGCGACTTGGGCGGCGGCTTCGGCGACGTCCAGGTCCGTCGCCACGCCGTCCGCCAAGCGCAACTGCGACAGCTTGAGGCTGTGGCGGGCGACATCAAGGTTTTGCTCGGTGACGGCGCGGGTGTTTTGCACGCCGCGCAGTTGGATGTAGTCCTGGGCGGTCTCGGCCAACACTGACAACAGCACCGCGCGACGATCGTTTTCGGCCACTTGCAGGGTGGCGTCGGCGGCTTCGGTTTCGCGTTTGACGCGGCCCCAGAAGTCCAGCTCCCAGGAAGCGGAGAAGCCCATGTCCCACTGATTGAACGCCGAACGGCCATTGTTGCCGGACGGGTCGCTCAAGCCTTTGCCGCTGTTGCGTTGTCGCAGGTAATCACCGTTGGCATTGACGTTCGGATAACGCTCGGCGGTGGTCACCTGGCGCACCGCGCGGCTTTGTTGCAGGCGGCTGCTGGCGAGTTTCAGGTCGAGGTTATCGGTGAGCGCGCGGCGTGTAAGCGCCGAGAGTTGCGCGTCCTGGAACACATCCCACCAGCGTTCCTGCAACGGATCACTGACCGCACGGCTGGCCGCCTGGCGGCCCTGGGGCTCGCTCCATTGGGTCACTTGCGGGTTCTGGGGCGTGTGGAAGTCCGGACCGACCGTGCAGGCGCTCAGGCTGATGAGGCTCAAGGTGAGCCAGGCCACTCGTTTCATTGCTGAGCCACCTCGCGCTGCTGCGCGGCCGGCGAGGTGTCGACGCTGGCTTCCACCGACATGCCGACCCGCAGACGCTCAATGTGCGCCTGGTTGGGTTCGAGGACGATCTTCACCGGAATGCGTTGCACCACCTTGGTGAAGTTACCGGTGGCGTTGTCCGGCTTGACCGAGGCAAACGTCACGCCCGTCGCGGGCGCGAGGCTCTCCAGATGGCCGTTGAGCAATTCACCGTCGAGGCTGTCGACACGCACCTGCACGGCTTGGCCGGCATGCATATGGGAGAGCTGGGTTTCCTGGAAGTTGGCGACCACGTAAGCCTCTTCCAGCGGCACGACCGCGAGGATCTTGCTGCCCGGCGTCACATAGGCGCCCACCCGCACTGCACGCTCGCCGACCATGCCATCCACCGGCGCGACGATGCGCGTGTACGACAGTTGAAAACTGGCCAGTTCCAGCGCGGCTTGGGCGCGTTTGAGCCCACCTTCGGCGGCATCACGCTGGGCGGTGAGGATTTCCACTTGCTTGCGTTCCGCCGCCAGCACGGCCGTGGCATTGGCCAGGCGCGCGGTGGCCTGGTCGATTCGGGTCTTGGCTTGCTGAGCGTTCTGTACAGTGCCAGCGCCGACTCCGGCGAGGTGGTTGTAGCGATTGAGTTCGTGTTCGGCGAAAGCCATTTCGGCGCGATCCGCCGCGACGGTGGCCTGGGCCTGGGCAATGACCGAACTTTGCCGCTCCAGGGTCGCCGTGGCGTTTTTCAGTTGGGCCTGCGCCACCAAGGTATCGGCGTCGGCCGCCTGGGCGGCAGCGCGGAAATCGCGATCGTCGATCAGCGCCAGCAGTTGCCCGGCCTTGACGCGCTGGTTGTCTTCCACCAACACCTCCTTGATAAAGCCGGCCACGCGCGGCGCGACCAGGGTGAAGTCAGCGGCGACGAAGGCGTCGTTGGTGGTCTGGCGCTTGCTGCCCAGCACGCCCGGCGCGACCAGGTACACCAACACGCCGACCGCAAATACGGCGATGACGGAGACGGCAATTTTGTCTTTGCGTTTCATGAACAGTCCTTTCTATCAAGTCGGTGCGCGAGGCGGAAAGATCCGCGTGGGCATCCAGAAAATCAGCAGGATCAACGCCACTGCGACCGCAGCCATGACGTAATACAGATCCGAAGAAGTCAGCACCACGGCCTGCTCGTGCAGGCGGTGTGCCAGGCCCGGCGCGTCGCCTTCAGCCAGGGGTGAGTTACCCAGGCGGTCCACCAACATGGTCGAGTGGAAGTGCAGGCGTTGGGTGGTGAGCGTGTCGAGCACGCCAGTAGCAATCACGGCAGCCAGGCCCTTGATGGTGTTGAACCAGGCGGACGCGAACGGCCCGTCCATGGGCTGGATGCTGCCGGTAGAAAGCATCAGCAGCGGCAACACGGCCATCGGTTGCCCGAATATTTGCAGCAGGTACAGGCCGTAGAAATCGTCGCGAATCCACTCCGAGGTCAGGTGCGCACTGCCCACGCAGCACAGCACCAACATGCCCAGTCCGATCCCCAGCACCCAACGGCAATCGACCCAGCGCAGGTTGCACAGCGCCGCCACCAGCGGCAGCGCGATCAACTGTGGGATCGCCATCAGCAGCATCACCGGCGCGGTTTGCAGCGGACGGTAACCCTGGACCTGGGCGAGGAAGCTTGATGGGATGATGATCACCGAGGTCAGCACCATCAGCACGCCCGCCAGCACAATCAACGCGAACGACAGGTTGCGCAGGCCGAGCATCTGCAATTTGAAGAACGGTATCGGCTGCGACCATTCATTCACCATGAACAGCACCAGCAATAGGCTGCCGCCACACAGCAGGAAGGTGATCAGGCCCGACTCGAACCAGTCCAGCCGATTGCCTTGCAGGATGCCGATGACCAGCATGCAGATCGCCGGGAAGCCCAGCAGCAAGCCACGCCAGTTGAACGGCTTGAAGCGCTCCAGGCGCAGCGGATCCTGCGGCAGGCCGTAGGCCACGGCAACCATGGCCAGCAGGCACGGCGCGACGATTTGCCAGAACGCCCACTGCCAGCCGACGTACTCGGTCCACAGCGCCGCCAGGGGCGTGCCGAGGCTCGGGCCGAAGGTGGCTGTGAGCGCGTAACCGGCCAAGCCGTACAGCTTGACGTTGGCCGGAAGGAAACGCAGGGCCACGGTCATCAGCATCGGCGGCAACGCGCCGCCGGCCAGGCCTTGCACGGTACGCAGCAGCAACAGGCTTTCGTAGTTCGGCGCGAACGGACACAGGATGCCGAGCACGGTGAACAGTCCGATGGCGCACAGCGTGAAGCGGCGCAGCGAAAAGGTCACCGAACACCAGGGCGCAAACGCCATGGCCGCCACGGAAGTCGCGGTGTAAGCCGCAACCAGCCAGGTGCCTTCGTCAAAACCGATGTACAGCGCACCGCGGATATCCGCGAGGGCCACTTTGGTGACCATCTCGTTGAGGCCGGAAACCAGCACCGCCAGCAACACGCCGATCAGCCCGATGATGATGCGCGGGCCGAATACGGGTGGGGTCATGGCAGTGGGTGTGGCTGCGGCCGCAAGGGTGGGGGCAGCGAGGGACGTCATGAACAGGTAACTCGGAATGTTAAATACCTGAGCAGTTTAATCAGGCACACACATGACAAAAAGTTACTTGTTGGAAGGATATAAGTGCGCCAGACGCAATGATTAGACTGGCTGCGCTTCAAGCCAGGTGGCGTGGCAACTCTCGCGCATGGTCTCGCGCAGCCATTTGTGAGCAGGGTCTTTGTCGAATCGCGGGTGCCAGGATTGGGCCAAGACCAGCGTCGGCAGGGAGATCGGCAACGCGAACGAGCGCAGGGGCAGTTTTAGGCGATTGGCGCTCAACAGCGCTTCCTTGGGTACCGGCAGCAGCAGGTCGGAATCGGGCAGCATGAACATCGCGCCGTGAAAGCCAGGCGCGATCATCGCCACGCGGCGCTCCAGGCCCTGGGCATTCAGCGCAGTGTCGATCGGCCCACGGGCAATGCCGCGCCGCGAGATGCTGATATGGGAATAGCTGGCAAAGCGGGCGGCGGTGATTTCTTCGTCGAATAACGGATGGTCTTCCCGCGCCAGGCCGACAAAGGTGGTGGAGAACAGGTTCTGCACCTTCACTTCTGGGGTGACCGGCATGGTGTTGCTCACGCGCAAATCCAGGCGGCCTTCACGCAGGGCTTCGTCGTCGGTGTCGCCTTCGGGCACGAAGCACAGCTCGCACAGCGGGGCCATGCGCTCCATGGTGTCGAACAGGCGACCGCCATACACGCCGATGAAAAAGTCATTGGCGCGTACGCTGAAACGACGGCGCAATGTACTCAAATCCACTTGGTCCGCCGAACGGAACAGCAGCGCCGCCTGTTCCACCACGTTGCGTACCTGGCCTTGCAACTGCAGGGCCTTGGGCGTCGGCACCAGGCCGCGACCGGCGCGCACCAGGATCGGGTCACCCACCGCTTCGCGGATCCGCGTAAGGGTGCGGCTCATGGCCGCCGGGCTGAGGTTCATGCGGCGCGCGGCGCCGACCACGCTGCCTTCGTCGAGCAAAGCGTCGAGGGCGACCAGCAGGTTCATGTCCGGTAGTTGCATGCCAAGCACTCGTGATCAACGGGGCGTGAATTGAGCGCAATCGTAGCAGGCTTTACAGGTAGCGCCTCAGGTTGCGGGGCAGGTATTTCGCGTAGGTGGATTTAGGGTGAGCCTGGCACTTGCGCACGATATCCGGCAAGGCGTTTTCCAGCTCGTCGGCTCTGACCAGGCCTTCGTTGTAGTCACTTTTACCGCTCAACGCCGGGAACATCACTGCTACACGGGTGATCGCAAAACTCTTCATTTGTACGAGCGGACGGGAGGGGTGGTCGCGGCGGAACGCACTGAATTCTTCGTTCAGTGCGCTGCAGGATTGATAGGTCGTTTCCATGAACGAAAGCTGGGAGCTTTTCGTTCTGGGCGCTTCAGGCGTAAAAATCATCTCATTCAGCGCGTTGATCACCGCTGGCTGGTCGGCATTCACTGTCCAGGGTTTGAAACGCCATTGCTTGGCCGCCTCCACGGCGGCTGCGCCGAACTCAGGCTTGGTAGCGCTAAGCGCTTTTACGTCGCTGACCGAACCGTCGCTGTGGATGTTCAAGTTAATGCGTGCGTGCCCCGGGAGGCTGATCAAGTAAGAGGGGTAGGTGGGCTTTGGCATGGACACCGCTTCGGGGACGAACTCGGCCAACACTGAGGTCGATAACAACAAAGCCGCTGCCAAGACAAAAAAACGCATAGTCGTAAATCCCTTTACTAAACCGGTTCGACGCCATCGCGGCGCCGAATTCGGGCGGGATTATCAAAGCCGGACAGGGCAAAGAGCAACCATTCCTATTTAAAAACGACGATTCTTACGATTCCGCGTAATCAACGCTGCATGCCCCAGCGCTTCACTGTCAGACGCTCGAAGGTATCAAACACCAGGTTTTCCACCAACAGGCCGATCAGGATCACCACCGCCAGCCCGGCAAACACCTTGTCGGTATACAGCTCGTTGCGGTTCTGGAAGATGTACCACCCCAGGCCGCCCTTGCCACTGGTGGCCCCGAACACCAACTCGGCGGCGATCAACGTGCGCCAGGCAAATGCCCAACCGATCTTGAGGCCTGCGAGGATCGACGGCAGTGCCGCCGGGATCAGGATGAACAGCACAAAACGCATGCCCTTGAGGCCATAGTTGCGCCCGGCCATGCGTAAGGTTTCGGACACGCCGAGGAACCCGGAATAGGTGTTGAGCGCCAGCGCCCACAACACCGAGTGCACCAGCACAAAGATCAGGCTGTTCTGCCCCAGGCCGAACCACAGCAGCGCCAGCGGCAACAACGCGATGGCGGGCAGCGGGTTGAACATCGAGGTCAGGGTGCTCAGCAGATCGCGGCCCAGTTGGGTCGACACCGCCAAGGTGGTCAGGGCGAACGCCAGCACGATGCCAATCAGGTAACCCTTGATCAGCACCACCAGCGAAATGCTTACCTTGCTCAGCAGTTCGCCGCTGAGCAGGCCGTCATAAAGTGCGGCCGATGTCTGCAAGAAGCTCGGCAACAGCAGGTCATTGTTCTGATAACGCGCAACCGCTTCCCAGAGGATCGCGAGCACGATCAGGATCAGGCCCTTGCGCAGCCAGCCTTGTTGCCACAGGCGTTGACGCAGAGGCAGTTCGCGCTCCACGGGGACGCTGAGCAGCGGTTCGAGCGTGATTTCATATTCCTGGCGCATGGATATTCCCCTTAATACGCGATGCGGATATCAGCGAAACCCAACTCACGTTCGGCCTCTGGCGCTTCATCGAACAACAGGCGATGAATGCGTCGCGCCGACGCCTGGAACTCCACGCCACCGAGGCTGTGCAGGTCGTATTGATGGCTGTGGATTTCCGCGCGCACGCGACCCGGATGAGGCGACAGCAACAGGATACGGTTGCCCACCACCAGCGCTTCTTCGATGGAGTGAGTCACGAACAACAAGGTGAAGCGCACTTCTTCCCAAAGCAGCAGCAGTTCTTCCTGCATCTTGCGCCGGGTCAGGGCGTCGAGGGCGGCGAAGGGCTCATCCATCAACAGGATTTTCGGCTGCATGGCCAAGGCACGGGCGATGGCGACACGGGCCTTCATCCCGCCGGAAAGCGTGTGGGGATAGGCGTCGGCAAACGCCGTGAGGCCAACTTTGTCGAGGTAGTGCCGCGCGCGCTCTTCGGCTTCGGCGCGCTTCAAGGTTTTCGAGGCCAGCAGTGGAAACATCACGTTCTGTTTGACGGTTTTCCACGGCGGCAACTGGTCGAACTCCTGAAACACCACGATGCGGTCCGGGCCCGGTTGCTCGACCTTTTGCCCGAGCAGACGGATCTCACCTTCGCAGGGCTTGATAAACCCGGCGATGGACTTGAGCAAGGTGGATTTGCCACAGCCCGACGGACCGAGCAGCACATAGCGGTCGGCGGGATCGATCTCGAAACTCACCTGATGGGTGGCCCGCACCACGCGCTCGGGGGTGCGGTATTCCAGGCTGACGTTATCCACCGCCAGTAACGGCAAGGCGGTGTTCAGGTTGCTGGCCGTGTGGCCTTGCAAGGGCGCGTTCATCTCAACTTCCTTGCAGGGGCTTGGCATCCTGGAAGAAGTAGTCCTTCCACGATTCAGGCTTGTTCTTGATAGCGCCGACGCGGTAGAGGAATTCCGCCAGCGGATAAGTATTCTTGGGCGTGACGCTGAATTCGAACTGCGGGTTGTCGATGATTTTCAGCAGTTCGGCACGGTCAATCTTGGCCTTGGTCACGCGGATATAGGTGTCGGCCGCAGCCCCTTTGTCGTTCTGGGCGAACTGCGCGGCTTCGGTCAACGCCTCGACGAATGCCTTGTAGGTTTTCGGATTGTCATTGCGGAATTTCTCGGTGGCGAACAGCACCGTCGGCGAGTTCGGGCCGAGCAGGTCGTAGGTGTTCAGCACCACATGCACATTCGGGTTGGCCAGGGCCTGGTCCTGGAACGGCGGGTTGGAGAAGTGCCCGGTCAGCTCGGTGCCACCAGCGATCAGGGCGGCGGTTGCATCCGGGTGCGGGACGGCGACGGTGTATTTGTCGAGGCGATTGAATTCCTTGTCGCCCCACTGTTTGGCGGCGGCGTATTGCAGGAAGCGCGACTGCACAGAAACGCCGACCGCAGGCACCGCAATGCGGTCCTTCTCAGTGAAATCGGCGATGGTCTTGACCTTGGGATTGTTGCTCACCAGGTAGTACGGGAAGTTACCCAGGGACGCGACGGCCTTGACGTTCTGCTTGCCGTGGGTGCGGTCCCAGATGGTCAGCAGGGGGCCGACGCCGGCACCGGCGATATCGATGGAGCCGGAGAGCAGCGCGTCATTGACGGCGGCGCCGCCGGACAGCTGAGTCCAGTCGACCTTGATGTCGATGCCTTCCTGCTTGCCGTATTTTTCGATCAGGTTCTGATCGCGCACCACGTTGAGCAACAGGTAAACGATGCCAAACTGTTCGGCGATACGAATCTCACCTTCGGCCTGCGCGGCTGTCGGTGCAACAAGGCTGCCAGCCAGCAGGCTGACGCCCAGGCCGACAGTCGCGGCCAGCCGTGCGAAGGGTATTTTCCTGGACATGGTCATGCTCCGAATCAGAAAGGCGCGTCGCCCTGGATGGTGGTGCGAAACAGCTTGCGGCGCAGATGACTAGGGCAACCGGCAGCCAGGTGAATCAGCGAGCGGTTGTCCCAGAACACTAGGTCGTGGGGCTGCCATGGGTGGCGGTAGATGTTTTGCGGCAACACGCTGTGGGCGTAAAGCTGGGCCAGCAGGTCGCGACTTTCGTCTTCCGGCAGACCGACGATGCGTGTGGTGAAACCCTCACTGACGAACAGCGCCTTGCGGCCGTTTTCCGGGTGGGTACGCACGATGGGGTGCACAACTTCCGCGACCTGGGCAAGCTGCTCGGGGGTCAGTGTGGGGCGCCAATTGCCTTCGAATTTGGTTTCGCTGTAGCGCGCGGTGTAGGAATGCGCGGCACTGCGGCCTTCAACGGCGGTGCGCAGATGCGCGGGCAGTTGGTCCCAGGCTTTGTGCATGTCGGCGAACAGGGTGTCGCCACCTTCAGAGGGCAGCTCTTGGGCGTGAAGCATCGAGCCTAGGCTGGGCAGTTCTTTATAGGACAGATCCGAATGCCAGAATTTTCCAGCGTCTCCCAGTCCGATGGATTGACCGTTTTCGATGATGTTGGAGACGATCAGGATTTCCGGGTGGTTGGCCAGCAGGAATTGCTTGAGCACGTGGATCTGCAGCACACCGAAGCGGCGGCTGAAAGCGATCTGCTGTTCGGGGGTGATGCGCTGGTCGCGGAACACCACGACGTGATGGTCCAGGTGCGTGCGGTGGATACGTGCAAAATCCTGGTCGTTGACCGGTCTCGACAAGTCCAAGCCTATGATCTCGGCGCCGACGCTGCCGGGCAATGGACGAATCTCGAAGGTTTGGGCGGTAGCGTTCGCTGTTGGAACAGTAGAGGTGGCGGACATGAGGTCACTCCCGGTCAGACAGGAGATTGACTTTATAGATATAAGAACGGCTATTTAAATACCGTTAATGAATATCGATATGCGGGAATGTTCCGGCTCAACCTCATGCTGCTTGGCCCTGGGGAATAAATCACCGCAGTAAAGTGTTCAGTTCAAACACCTTATGCTGCAATTGTCGGCGCTTGAAGCAGGCGGGATGAACTTGGATGCGTAAGGCGCCTTAAATGCTGGCTGTGGGCGTTGGGAGCGCTATGTTGAAACGCTTACAAGCCGAAACTGTGCCCGTTTGACAAGCTTACGGGCAGTCTCTAGTGTGCATTGGATCCAATTAGCCACGTCCATTCTAATAAGGAGGATAGCGTAACCGTGACGCAGAAGCCGACCCCTTTGAACAGCATCAAGATCAGCGGACCTATTCCCGCCCATCTCGCGCGTTCCGTAATTGAAGAAACCTTGCGCAACGCCATCCTGGATGGTCGATTGCCCTGTGGTACTGCCATGCGCCAACAGGAGTTGGCCAGCCTGTTCGGGGTCAGCCGCATGCCGGTGCGTGAAGCCTTGCGCCAGCTGGAAGCCCAGTCACTGCTGCATGTAGTGACGCACAAGGGCGCCGTCGTTGCTCCGTTGATCGAAGACAACTCGGCCGAGACCTATGAACTGCGGATGTTGCTGGAGTCTGAAGCGCTGCGCCTGTCAATTCCCTTGCTCACTGACACCGATATCGTCGAAGCGGAGGCCTTTATTTGTGCCCTCGAACAAGAAAAAGACTACTCAGAGATAGGACGCCTCAATCGCCTGTTTCACATGGCACTTTATGGCAAGGCCCCGAACCAGCGGCTGCTCAAATTGGTGGAGCACGGTTTGAACGAAGAGGAGCGTTTCCTGCGTTACAACCTTGAGGCCATGGGGCTGGGCGAGACATCCCAGGAAGATCACCGCGAACTACTGAACCTCGTGGCGCAGAAAAAAACCCAGGAAAGCATCCTGACCCTGCGTAACCACTTGATGCGAGGCATGGAGGTGATCACGGCATACCTCAACGGCTTGGGTGCCCCCGCCAAGAAAGGCACGCACTAAGGCGTCATCTCCTATTGCGGGGCGAACCAAGTAACGGTTGGCGCCCCGCCCCGAAGAAACTTCCCACTTCCAACAAAGTAACTAGATTACAGCAAATATTATTTAGCAAAACTTCTAACACATTTGTATGCCCGCAAAGTTGTTTAATCCGCTTATTATCTTTTATTACTAAACCAGACACTTCGCTAGACGTTGCAGCGCCCATATCGAGTCCTCCTGCACGCCAGCAACTGGTCTACTGCTACTCACCTCTTGCCAACTACAAATACTCATCGCTGTTTTCACAGCAGACGCGGCAACTTATAGGCACCAACCATGCATCAACCGTTACTTGAAACAGCAAAACTTCAGTTATGCGGGCATTCGTTATTTTCAGAAATAACTTCCCTGCGGAAGTTACAACTTTTTATGGAAAGCCACGTATTTTCTGTCTGGGATTTCATGACCCTCGCTAAACGCCTGCAACAGGACCTGACCTGCACTCGCCTGCCCTGGCTACCGCCTGCCGACCCACACGCAGCGCGCTTGATCAATGAGGTCATACTGGGTGAGGAATCAGACCTGCATCCCGAGACAGGCTATTGCAGCCACTTCGAACTCTATCTGGAGGCCATGGCGGAGGTAGGTGCCAATACCTCGTCGATCAACCGCTTCGTTGCGCTGCAACGTCAAGGCCTGGAAGCAACTGCTGCCTTGCAGGCGATCGAGGTCCTTCCCGGCGTCGCTCGCTTAGTCAGCGATACATTGCAGCTTGCGCTAAATGCGCCTATCCATTGTGTGGCGGCCACCTTCCTGCATGGTCGCGAGCATGTCATCCCAGGAATGTTCGAGCGCATCCTGCAATCTGATGAGTTCATCCATCGCCAGGCGCCTATCTTGTGCGCCTATCTCAAGCGTCACATCGAACTGGACACCCAGGATCATGGACCGGCGGCAGAGCAGTTGCTCGAACGCCTGGCCAACGCTGACCCGGCATACCCGCAACAGGCCAACGACGCCGCGCTCGCTGCCGTGGAGGGGCGTATCGCGTTGTGGGATGAGGTTCGCGCCTCACTGCAGGAGGTGCACCCATGAACGCCACCGACTACCAACCCATTGCCCACGACTGGGAACGTCGAGCAACCATTCGCACACGCCCGCGCCGCTTGCTGGAGAGCGATGACAAGCTGATCTATCCCCTGTGCCGCCAGCCCTTGGTACTCAGTGCGACCTTTCTTGAACACTGCCCGCAGTGGCGCGATTTTGTACTGGTGCAGAGCTTCTACAAATTCATCAACGACGTGGTGATATTCGAGACCGAGATCGTCGACGAGACTGCACGCAGCATCGCCAAGAATCGCTTTTCGGTGCACTTCCCGCTGACCTGTCGTGTTGATGCAATGACTGTCGTTGTGGACGAGGACTACCACGCATTGGTTGCGCTGGATTTCCTGCAGCAAACCGTGGCCATGACCGGTATACAACCCTTGGAACTGCCGAGGGAAATCGAGTTGAGCCGCGCGCTGCCGGCGGCACAGGCACAGGCGCCAGCTCACCTGCGCGATGCCGTCGCGTTGATTGGGGTGGCCATTGCCGAAAACACGGTGACTCACGATGTGGCCGCGTTTTCCAAGGACACCAGTGTCAAAGCCTCCATCCGCGGCCTGATGGCCGACCACCTGTTTGATGAAGGCCGTCACGCACAATTCTGGGTACGGCTCGTACGCTTGTACTGGCAGGCCGCGAGCGCGGACGACCGCAACAGCATTGCCAAGGTGCTGCCGGTTCTACTGGCCCAGTACCTGACGAACGACCTGCAAAAAGACTTCGACCTGTACGTGATCGAACATCTCGACATCAGCACCCACCTGCGCAGCGAATTACGCGATGAAGTCGCGGCGCTGGCCTTCCCCATCACACGTCAGCATCCATTGATGGCCAATATTCTTGGCTTCCTCCAACACAGCGGTTTACTGCAAACGCCGAGTGTGGCGCAAGCGTTGAACGACTACTTGCCAGCGTCCGGGAGGGTGGCATGAGGCGACTGACCATCAGCTTTGCCGGCGCCAGCAACGCCTTGCGCGCTGTCAGGCAGGAGTTGGAACAGTATGGGCATATCTCGAGTGATGAAGGCATCGACCTGTGGATCGAAGACGGCAGTCAGTCGCTGCGAGACCAAAATCATCACACGCCAGGCTTAAGTCTACGCCTTGGGGTTGGCCCGTTAACCGGCTATGGGCTGCCCGCTCTGCAGCTGCGCGCCTATGGACCCGACCGACAGTTCGTGGCGGTACTGAACATCGCCGACGAGCCTAGTGGTAATGGCCAGCGGCTCCGCCAGCAGGTAACGCATGCGCTGGTGGAATGGGTTGCGCTGCACGTCAGTGGTTTCGCACGGGACCCTGGGCAGTTCACGCTGAGTGGCGTCGCCAATGACTGGCCTGAACAAGGTCTGGAAGTACTGGAAGCGCTGGCATTCACCCACCGCTTCAACCACACCGCAGACCCTGCTGTGATAGAGGAAGCCAGGTTGCCGTTGATCAATCGGTTGCAGGCAAGTTTTTACACTTTCGCAGACCGGGCCGCCTTGAACATAGGTGCCAGCGAAGTGACCTATCGTCACCTGCATGCTCGGGCCTCAGCAATCCAGCAACAATTACGTCCCTTGCTGGAGACTGCGCAGACGCCAGCAGTGGTGGGGGTGTGCCTGGAAAAATCTATCGAACTGTATGCCAGCATTCTTGCGGTGCTGGGCTGTGGTGCAGTGTACCTCCCCCTGGATCCGGAG
Organism: Pseudomonas sp. DWRC2-2; assembly: GCF_049897885.1. Taxonomy (NCBI): domain Bacteria; kingdom Pseudomonadati; phylum Pseudomonadota; class Gammaproteobacteria; order Pseudomonadales; family Pseudomonadaceae; genus Pseudomonas; species Pseudomonas sp. DWRC2-2. The sequence continues at coordinate 5,428 of NZ_JAFCXD010000004.1, read as the reverse complement.
CACCCGACTCATCGCCAGCAGACCATGCTCGACATCGCAGGCGCTCGGGTATTGCTGGATACCGGCCAGCACCCATTACGCGGGCGTTTGACTTCATTGGATGTCAGCAGCAACGACCACCACGACGCCGCCATCGCACGCCCCTTGGTACACGTTCACCCTCATATCGATGCGCCCTGCATGATGTTTTTTACATCAGGCACCACCGGCCAACCCAAAGGCGTGTTGCTCAGCCAAGCCAACCTGGCACATTTCACAGCATGGTTCAGGTCCTGCGTGAGCCTGGATGAACAGGGGCGCGTCTTGCAGTTCTCGCCGCTGAGCTTCGATTCATCACTGATCGATATTTTCCCCGCCCTGATAGCGGGTGCCACGTTGATTGTCCCCAGCGCAGAACAACGACAAGACCCTCAGCAACTGCTGGATCTTCTCCATCGGCAGCGCGTCACTCACGCCTTTCTGCCGCCTGCGCTGCTGAGCATTCTGCCGCTCGGTCAACCGTTGGGCCTGACGCACCTGCTGACCGGAGGTGATGTGTGCGAGCCTCATGTGATCGAGCATCTGGCGAAGCAGTGCCAGCTTCACAACCTCTATGGGCCTACGGAGGCCACGGTGCTGGTCACCCATCGGACGTTGTGCCCCAGTGACAGCAACCGCAATCTCGGCCACCCCATCGCCAACAGCCAGGTTCTGATTCTTGATGAACACCGGCAACCGGTGGATGAACAGGTGATGGGCGAGGTGTATATCGTCGGCCCTGGCGTGAGTCTTGGGTATGTAAACGCGCCACCACAGGCCAGCAGCCCTTTCGTGGAGCTGGCAATCCCAGGTGGCCAGCCCTTGCGTGCCTACCGTAGCGGCGACCTGGCACAGTGGACTGCCGATGGGATCGTGATGGGGGGGCGGCGTGATGATCAAGTGAAAATTCGTGGTTTTCGGGTCGAGCCGCAGGAGATTGAACAGTGCTTGCGCAACAGCCGGTTGTACCGCCAGGTGGCGGTGGTGATCGACCGTAACCGCAGGATCCGTGGCTTTGTTGCCCAACCGCAACCTGGGGCTACCATGGCTGCCCTGCAGCAACACGCGCGAAAGTGGCTGCCGGACTATATGCAGCCCGGTTTCTGGGACGTTTTGCCACGCATGCCGTGTTCCAGCAACGGCAAAATTGACCGCTCGGCATTGCTGGCACTACCGCTCCAGCCTAATTTGCTGGCTGCCCGGAGCATCGCACAAACCTCGCATCAGATCCAATTGACCCGCTTGTGGGGCGAGCTGCTGGCGTTGCCCGTAGGAGAGTTTTCTATCGACGAAAGCTTCTTCGACCTGGGCGGCCATTCGATTTTGCTGTCCACCCTGTTACTGCGTTTTCGCGAACAATTCGGCCGTAGCTTCTCGCTCAGTCACTTCATTGAGGCGCCGACAATTCGTACGCTTGCAACATTGGTGGAGAACGGCGAACCACCCGACGCCCCCTACAACCACGCGATTCGCGACGCTCAGCAAGAGTGGCCATTCAACACACTGCCCGAGGCTTGCGTGGGCGATCCGTATAAAATGATCGTTACAGGGGCTAACAGTTTTGTGGGTGTCCATATCGTCGAAGCATTGCTGGCCACCGGAGCAACTGAGATAGCGTGCCTGGTGCGAGAGGAACCCGGACAGTCGGCAATGGCGCGATTCACCCAAGCATTACGCGAATATCGCCTGGAGCATCTGGACTTGAGCAGAGTGCAGGTACTCGCGGCTGATATCAGCCTGCCCCGATTGGGTTTGGCCAACGATACCTATGAGACCCTCGCTAAACGTTTTGGCGTACTGGTGCACAACGCGGCACAGGTCAACCACGTGAAGGACTACGCATCACTGACCAGGGACAACGTTGACCCCATACTCGAATGCCTGCGTCTGTGTGAGACGCACTGTAAGAAGGTCTTCAACTTCATCTCAACACTGTCAGCTTCTAGCAGTATCGACGCCCAGGGCTATGTCCTCGAAGCGCCCGCCGCGACCACGCTGCCGCTTTACATCAAGAATGGCTACAACTTGTCCAAGTGGGTCGCCGAACGGCAGTTGGGGCGCGCGGTGGAACGCGGGGCCTGGGTCAACATCCATCGTCCCGGCAATATCAGTTTCAACAGCCTTACGGGCGTCTGCCAGCCACAGAAGAATCGCCTGATGCTGATGCTCAAGGGATCACTGCAATTGGGCCTGCTACCAAGACTGGCGCTGAACTTCGACCTGATGCCAGTGGACTTCCTGACTCGTTTTATCGCGTTCCACTGCAATCGCTTTCAAGCCGGCCGGAGCGTGTTCAACCTGCACAACCCACAGCCTTTGAGCTGGGCGCATTACTTGGATGCCTTTAGCCGGGCGGGGCACCGTTTCAGGCGGGTGAGCGTTGCGCAATGGCAACAGTCGCTACGATCGATCAGCCGGGACAACGCACTGTTTGGCGTGCTGGGTTTTTATCTCGACCGTCTCGACGAAGATATCGGTGACACCTCAATGATTCGTCACGACAACGCGCGCCAGGGTGTGCAGCAGATGGGGGCCCACTATCCCGAAAAAGACCCGGCGCTGTTGAGTAAAGGCTGCAACTACCTCAAGGCCATCGGCTTTCTTTGAACGCCTCAGGACAACCTTATGAAAGCGCTGCAACCCGATACGTTAATTCGCAACCCGAACGGCCTGCCGATAGTGGCATGCGTCGTGGTCGAATGCCCTGCCCCTCGCCTGTGGGACATGGTGGGACAATTTGCCCGATTCGATGTGTTCATTCCTGACCTGACGCATATCGAAATGAGGGGCACAGGTGTGGGCGCCTTGCGTACAAAGCTATTCCGCGATGGCAACTGTGTGGTGGAGCAACTTAATAGCCGGGACGAGCAGGCCATGCAAATGACCTGGACCACGATCTACAACACCCTCGGTGTGGCCAGATTGTGGGCGGCGATCCGTGTGGAAGCTCTTGGAGAAGCGCGTTCCAAGGTGACATGGACAATCATTGCCGAGCCCGTTGACAGGGCAAACACAGGGTTTGAACAGTTCGTGCAGGACTTCGCCGATAGCGCACTGGAAAATCTCCGCCGGATACTTGGCTAAGTGGCAGGTGCGAGATGACTCGCTCCTGCCTGATTGATCAGCGGATCAGATCTTGAAGCTATCAACCAATTGCTTCAATCGATTAGCCTGTTGCGACAACGCATCGCAATCTTTCAGGGTTTCATTGAGATTGGTCACGCCCTGCTGGTTCAGCAGATTGATCTGGTTGATATCCACATTGAGGGTTTCCACCACGGCCGTCTGTTCTTCAGTAGCTGCAGCTACGGACTGGTTCATGCCGTCGATCTCAACAATCCGCTGTGTCACGCTGACCAGGCGCTCACCGGCCTGGTTCGCGACCTGTACGCTTTCTTCGCTGGAGGCCTGGCTGGCATTCATGGTGGTGACCGCTTCACGCGAGCCCACTTGCAGCGAAGTAATCATTTTGTGGATCTCCTCGGCCGACTCCTGGGTGCGGTGAGCCAGGTTACGAACCTCGTCAGCGACCACTGCGAAACCTCGACCCGCCTCACCGGCACGGGCCGCCTCGATGGCGGCGTTGAGTGCCAGCAGGTTGGTTTGCTGCGAGATACCTTTGATCACATCAAGGATATGGCCGATGTTGTCGGTGCTGGCGTTGAGCGTCTCGATCTGGGTGCAGGACAGGCTGATTTTCTGCGACAGCTCCGACATTGCAAGGATGGTTTGCTCCACCACTTTGCGCCCGTCGTCGGCTTGCTCACTGGCGCCGCTGGCGTGCTGTGAAGCATCAGCGGCGTTACGTGCGATTTCCTGGGTGGCAGCGCCCAGTTCGTTGATCGCGGCAGCCACACTATTGGTACGCGCGCTTTGCTCGTCAGAACCAATAATCGAGGCATTGGACGAGGCCATTACGCGTTGGGACAAATCGTGGACCTGACGGGTTGCGGAAGACACTTCCGAGATCGAAGCGTGGATGCGTTCTACGAACTGATTGAAGGCACTGCCGACTTCGCCGAACTCGTCCTTGCTAGTCACAGCGAGGCGACGGGTCAGGTCGCCCTCACCCTGGGCAATGTCTTGCATCGCTACACCCATGGTGGTGAGCGGGCGCAGCAAGACTTGAATCAGTAAGCTCAAAAGCACTGCAATCGCGACCACGGCTATCAGCATGGCAATCAGTGCAGACGTGCGGAACTTGCCTAACGGTGCGTAGGCTTTGTCTTTATCAATCGACAGACCGATGTACCAATCTGCGCCGGGTAACCCACTGATAGGAGTGAACGACAGGATGCGGTCCTGGCCATTGAGGACGACGTCCTGGTTCACCTTCTCGATGCGTACCTGGGTGCCGGGGTAGATGTCCTTGAGGTTCTTCATCACCTGGTCCTGATCAGGACTGACGATGACTTGGCCATCGCCACTGACCAGGAACGCATGTCCGATACCGCCGAAGTCCACCGAGTTGATGATCTTCACCAGGGTCTGCAGGCTCAGGTCGCCACCGACTACGCCGAGCAATTCGCCGTTCTTTTTCACCGGCATGGCAATCGTCACGATCTGCCCACCCACTGCTGCCATGTAGGGCGGAGTGAGCATGGGTTTGTCGGCTGCCACTGCCTGCTTGTACCAAGGACGCTGACGGGGGTCGTAGCCGTCAGGCATTTTTGCGTCCGGACGCTGGGTGAACACACCGTTGGTTTGGCCAACGTAGGTGAATTGGAAATTCGAGGTAAATGCCGATTGATCGACCAGGCCAGGCAGATCAGCACTATTGCCCTGATGAGCGACGTTTTGCGTGAGACTTTCAAGCACCAGTATTCGACCACTTAGCCAGTTCTGCACACTGCTGGCGGTGAGCTCACCGGATTGTTGGATGGACGACTCCAGGTTCTGCTTGATAGTGCTGCGTTGCAGGTAGTCGTTGTAGAGGGTGAATAACGCGAAGGCCAGAACCACGACGCCTGACGCGGCCAACAGAATTTTATGACTGAACTTGAGATTCATTTCATCGACTTCTTTTGCCAAAGGGGGGTGAGCGTGCCGAGTGGAACATTCCATGTAGCGGTATAGGCGGCTTCTCTGGCCGCTCTATTTCGGTGCACGCATGGCTCGTCAGGCTTTCGGCCACGCTTTGGCAAATCTTAGGGATTTGTGAGTCATTTCCTGTTTTTATGTAGGAAACCGACCAGCGGTACACCTAAGCAACGGGGTTACCAAGCGTAGTTATTTCTGGCCCTAAACGACAAAACCCCTGTCTGCGTTAGCAGACAGGGGTTTCGGAATTCAATCTTGACGATGACCTACTCTCACATGGGGAAACCCCACACTACCATCGGCGATGCATCGTTTCACTGCTGAGTTCGGGATGGGATCAGGTGGTTCCAATGCTCTATGGTCGTCAAGA
>NZ_JAFCXD010000003.1:0-756795 GCF_049897885.1 Pseudomonas sp. DWRC2-2 | reverse complement strand
CAGCGGGAGGCGAATTCTACAGCGTTACACGCTGCTGTCAACACCTCTTTTTCAACTTCCTTTTGGCTTCGATGAACTGAAGCAACCTGCTGCCGAAACCTACATAACTCATTGTTTACCAAGGAGTTTTCCGTTTCGACTGCGCCGGAAGTGGGGCGAATTATAGACGTATGAAATCTGCCGTCAACCCTTGATTTTACTTTTCTATCAATTAGTGAGAATTGATTAAAAAACCACCAATCAACGGCCGCCAGTACCTTCTATGTAGAAGAAAGGATTCAGATAACACCCGCTGCCTTCAGAGCAACCACATTCGCCACACCCAATCCCAATACATCTTGAAGCACCTGAGCCGTATGCTCTCCCAGCAGTGGAGGTGCATTGCGATACTCCACCGGCGTCTTGGACAGCCTTATCGGACTGGCAACCTGAGGCACTATCCCCGCCAGCGCATGAGGCAATGCCATCTCCAACCCACGTGCCTTGACCTGAGGGTCGGCGAACACCTGCGCCAGGTCATTGATTGGCCCACAAGGCACACCGACCCGTTCCAGCTGCGACACCCACTCAGCCGTCGTCTTGAACACCGTCGCCTGACGAATCAAAGGAATCAGCTCCGCCCGATTCGCCACCCGCACCTTATTAGTAGCGAAGCGCGGATCATCCGCCCACTGCGGCTGCCCAGCCACTTCGGCAAACTTACGAAATTGCCCGTTATTACCCACCGTCAAGATGAAGTCACCGTCGGCGGTGGGAAAATCCTGATAAGGCACGATATTCGGATGCGCATTACCCAGCCGTTTAGGCGATGCCCCTGTCGTCAGGTAATTCATCGCCTGGTTGGCCAGGCAGGCCACCTGCACATCCAGTAACGCCATATCGATGTGCTGCCCGCCACCGTCATGATCGCGATGAGCCAGTGCCGCCAGAATCGCCACCGTCGAGTAGAGCCCCGTAAGAATGTCAGTCAGCGCCACACCTACCTTGACCGGGCCTGCACCGTCATCCCCCTCGGGGCGCCCCGTCAGGCTCATAAGTCCGCCCAACCCCTGAATCATGAAGTCATAGCCTGCCCGCGCCGCATAGGGTCCGGTCTGACCAAAGCCCGTGATCGAGCAGTAGATCAACTCGGGGTTGATCTCCTTGAGCGACTCATAGTCCAACCCATAAGCCGCAAGCCCGCCCACCTTGAAGTTTTCAATGAGGATGTCCGACTTGGCCGCCAGCTCACGCACCAGCGCCTGCCCCTCCGGCCGCGTGAAGTCGATTGTCACCGATTGCTTGTTGCGATTGGCCGACAGGTAGTACGCCGCCTCACTGGTGTTCTCGCCGTAGGCATCCTTAAGGAAGGGCGGCCCCCAAGCGCGCGTATCGTCGCCACTGCCCGGTCGCTCGACCTTGATCACTTCAGCCCCAAGGTCCGCAAGGATCTGCCCGGACCAGGGGCCCGCCAGTACTCGCGATAGATCCAGTACACGTAGATGCGAAAGCGCGCCCATGCCGTGCTCCTATTAATAGAACGCCTGAAGACCGGTTTGCGCGCGCCCGAGGATCAGGGCATGCACATCATGAGTACCTTCATAGGTATTCACGACCTCCAGGTTGACCAGGTGACGCGCCACCCCGAACTCATCGGAAATGCCGTTGCCACCGAGCATGTCGCGCGCCATACGCGCGATATCCAGGGATTTGCCGCAGGAGTTGCGCTTCATGATCGAAGTGATTTCAACCGCCGCAGTGCCTTCATCCTTCATACGCCCCAGACGCAGGCAGCCTTGCAAGGCCAGCGTGATCTCGGTCTGCATGTCGGCCAGCTTCTTCTGGATCAGTTGGGTCGCCGCCAATGGACGGCCGAACTGCTGGCGATCCAGTGTGTACTGGCGAGCGGTATGCCAGCAGAACTCGGCAGCACCCAACGCCCCCCAGGAGATGCCATAACGCGCAGAATTAAGGCAGGTAAAAGGCCCCTTCAAGCCGCGCACGTCCGGGAAGATGTTCTCTTCCGGCACGAACACATTGTCCATCACGATCTCACCGGTGATGGAGGCGCGCAGCCCGACCTTGCCGTGAATCGCCGGTGCGCTCAGACCTTTCCAGCCTTTTTCCAGGACAAAGCCCCGGATATCGCCGGCATCGTCCTTGCCCCACACCACAAACACATCCGCAATCGGGCTGTTGGTGATCCACATCTTCGCGCCCGTGAGGCTGTAACCACCCTCTACCTTGCGCGCTCGGGTGATCATCGCACCTGGATCAGACCCATGATTGGGCTCGGTCAGGCCGAAACAGCCGATCCACTCCCCAGACGCCAACTTCGGCAAGTACTTCTGTTTCTGCGCCTCGGTGCCAAACTCATTGATCGGCACCATGACCAGTGACGACTGCACACTCATCATCGAGCGATAGCCGGAGTCGACACGCTCTACTTCGCGGGCAATCAACCCATAACTGACGTAATTCAAGCCGCTGCCGCCGTACTGCTCAGGAATCATCGCACCGAGCAAACCGGTCTCGCCCATCTCGCGGAAAATCGCAGGGTCAGTCTTTTCATGGCGGAAGGCTTCAAGCACACGCGGCGCCAGCTTGTCCTGGGCGAACTGCTCAGCACTGTCGCGCACCATGCGCTCTTCTTCGGTGAGCTGTTGATCCAGCAGCAGTGGATCGATCCAGTTGAAGCTTGCCTTGCCAGCCATGAATAAGTCCTCGCGGAAAGAAACGGAAGTCGTGGAACCAGCCTAGGCCCGACAGGCGAGGAGGGCAAACGAGGTTTCCGCATAGGGTTGTGCTAATTTCTCACTTCGAAACCGACGAAAAGCGCGCATATGCGCTTTACATGTGAGGACACGGTATATGCGTAGGAAAATCCCCAGTACCACCGCCCTTGTCAGTTTTGAAGCCGCGGCCCGCCATGAGAGCTTTACCAAGGCCGCGCACGAGCTTTCGATCACGCAAGGCGCCATCTGTCGACAGATCGCCAGCCTTGAAGAGTTTTTGGGTGTCGAGCTGTTTCGCCGCTCACGGCGCGGGGTAAAACTGACGGAAGCAGGGCTGTCCTACAGCCGTCGCGTTGCCACACAGTTGGACGCAGTGGAGCGCGATACGCTTTCCGTCATGGGTCAACAGGGCGCTAACACTATCGAGCTGGCCGTTGTCCCCACGTTCGGAACTCAATGGTTGATCCCACGCCTCAAGGATTTTCAACACCAGCACCCGGAAGTCACAGTCAACCTGACAAACCGCACACGACCCTTCCTGTTTGCCGACACCGAATTCGACGCCGCCATCTACTTCGGCGATGCCGACTGGTCCGGTACGGAATCGCACCGTTTGATGGGAGAAAATCCCGTCCCCGTGTGCAGCCCTCGACTGCTGGGTAGCAGCACGCAATTCAGCCCTCAGGAAATCGCAGAACTACCCCTCCTTCAGCAAACGACGAGACCCTACGCGTGGCGCCAGTGGTTTAACGCGCAGCAGTTGAGCGTACCCCGCGACATGACAGGCCCTCGTTACGAGCTATTCTCGATGTTGTCCCAAGCCGCCATGCATGACATGGGAATCGCGCTGATCCCGCCGTTCCTTATCCAACGCGAATTGGAGGAGGGCCAACTGATGATTGCGAGTCCCGAAGCGCTGAGCAGCTCGAAGGCTTATTACTTGATGATTCCTGACAGAAAGATCGAATCAGCCTCGATGCACGCATTCAGGGATTGGCTTATCGAACAATCAAAGCGCTACAGTCCTAGTATTTAAAGGTCTAAACTACATTGCTGACTTTGTAGTCAGTAAATTTTAAATCCTACAGATATACGTATATGTCGCATTTCAACAGACTGTATCTGTCAGGCAAAAATAGGGCTCAAAGCCATGATCCATATGGCTTGTAGCGACTAATACAAGCCAATGACCGACTATTCACATCAAAGATGTCAAAAAGCTACAAAAACGCCTACAGGCCTTTAAGACCCTGTATTTGAAGAGGTTATTTCAATGTGTTGCGACAATCAGTCACAGGGTGACTTGTAGTTAATTTTTCGTCACCCGTCATAATCCCTTGATGGCCGTAAAGTTCGCCTGCAAAATGCCGCGCCCCGCTGTCATTTCAGCGGGATCGTGCTGATCGGCCGCCCCAGTTGCGCCACTCGCGGTGCACTGGCCTTTTTACAAAAAGATCAAAAGCAAAAAGATCATGCAGGAGATTTGACGTGCACATTGGTGTTCCTCTCGAAACCCAGACCGGTGAAACGCGGGTGGCTGCCACCCCGGAAACCATCAAGAAGCTGATCGGCCAGGGCCATAAGGTCACTGTACAAAGCGGCGCCGGCATTAAAGCCAGCATCACTGACAGTGCCTATGAAACGGCAGGCGCAACCATTGGCAGTGCCAACGATGCGTTTGGCGCCGAGCTGATCCTCAAGGTGGTTGCCCCCAGCGACAGCGAACTCGCGCTGATCAAAAGCGGCACCGTCTTGGTGGGCATGCTCAACCCCTTCAGCAACGAAACCATCGCCAAGCTGGCTGAGCGGGGCATCACTGCCTTTGCCCTCGAAGCCGCGCCGCGTACCTCTCGGGCTCAAAGCCTCGACGTGCTATCGTCCCAGGCCAACATCGCCGGCTATAAAGCCGTGCTGCTCGCCGCTCATCACTATCCGCGCTTCATGCCGATGTTGATGACTGCTGCCGGCACCGTCAAAGCTGCGCGCGTGTTGATCCTCGGTGCGGGGGTTGCAGGCTTGCAAGCCATCGCCACGGCGAAACGTCTGGGTGCAGTGATCGAAGCGTCTGACGTCCGTCCGGCGGTGAAAGAGCAGATCGAGTCCCTCGGCGCCAAGTTCGTCGACGTGCCCTACGAAACCGATGAAGAACGCGAATGCGCCGTCGGCGTTGGTGGCTACGCCCGTCCGATGCCAACCAGCTGGATGCAGCGCCAGGCCCTGGCGGTGCACGAACGCGCCAAGCAGGCCGACATCGTCATCACCACCGCCCTGATTCCAGGCCGCAAGGCGCCGACCCTGCTCAGCGCCGAAACCGTCGCACAGATGAAGCCCGGCTCCGTGGTGATCGACCTTGCCGCTGCCCAAGGGGGCAACTGCCCACTAACCGTCGCCGACCAGGTCGTGGTGGAAAACGGCGTGATCATCTGCGGCCCGACCAACCTGGCCGGCGCTGTCGCCGCCGATGCATCAGCCTTGTACGCGCGCAACCTGCTGGACTTCCTGAAGCTGGTCTTCACCCAGGAAGGGCAGTTTGAAATCAACCTCGAAGACGACATCGTCGCCGCGTGCCTGATGTGCCGCGACGGGCAAGTCATCCGCAAAAACGCCTAAGCAGGGATTCAGACGATGGAAGAGCTTATCTCCCCCGGTATCTACAACCTGATCATCTTTGTGCTGGCGATTTATGTCGGTTACCACGTGGTCTGGAACGTGACCCCTGCGCTGCACACGCCGTTGATGGCGGTGACCAACGCGATTTCCGCGATTGTGATCGTCGGCGCCATGCTGGCCGCCGCCCTCACAGTGACCCCGTTGGGCAAGACCATGGGCACCCTGGCCGTGGCCCTCGCCGCAGTCAACGTGTTCGGCGGCTTCCTGGTGACTCGTAGGATGCTTGAGATGTTCAAGAAGAAAGCCCCGAAAGTAAAAGAAGAGGCGCCGAAGTAATGAGCATGAATCTGGTAACGACGCTCTACCTGATCGCGTCGATCTGCTTCATCCAGGCCCTCAAAGGCCTGTCGCACCCAACCACGTCGCGACGCGGCAACCTGTTCGGCATGCTCGGCATGGCGCTGGCGGTGCTCACCACCGTGGGCCTCATCTATAAGCTGGGTGCTGAGCTGGCCACAGCGGGTATCGGCTACGTGATCGTCGGCCTGCTGATCGGCGGCACCGCCGGTTCGATCATGGCCAAGCGCGTTGAAATGACCAAGATGCCGGAGCTGGTGGCGTTCATGCACAGCATGATCGGCCTGGCAGCGGTGTTTATCGCCATTGCTGCGGTGGTCGAGCCGCAATCCCTGGGCATCGTCAAACATCTGGGCGACGCAATCCCTGCCGGTAACCGCCTGGAACTGTTCCTCGGCGCGGCCATTGGTGCAATTACCTTCTCCGGTTCGGTGATCGCGTTCGGCAAGCTGTCGGGCAAGTACAAGTTCCGCCTGTTCCAGGGCGCACCGGTACAGTTTGGCGGCCAGCATAAATTGAACCTGGTGCTCGGCCTGCTGACGCTTGGCCTGGGCCTGGCGTTCATGTTCACCGGCAACCTCACCGCCTTCGCGCTGATGCTGGCCTTGGCGTTCGTGCTGGGCGTGCTGATCATCATCCCGATTGGCGGCGCCGACATGCCTGTGGTCGTATCGATGCTCAACAGCTACTCCGGCTGGGCAGCGGCGGGTATCGGTTTCTCGCTGAACAACTCGATGCTGATCATCGCCGGCTCTCTGGTGGGCTCCAGCGGCGCGATCCTGTCGTACATCATGTGCAAGGCGATGAACCGCTCCTTCTTTAATGTACTGCTCGGCGGTTTCGGCAATGCGCCGGATGCAGGTGCCGCAGCCGGCTCCAAAGAAGCGCGCCCAGTGAAGTCCGGCTCGGCTGACGATGCGACCTTCCTGCTGACCAACGCCGACACCGTGATTATCGTTCCAGGCTACGGCCTGGCCGTGGCACGCGCACAGCATGCGCTCAAGGAACTGACCGAGAAGCTGACCCACCACGGCGTCACCGTGAAATACGCGATCCACCCGGTGGCGGGCCGTATGCCTGGCCACATGAACGTGCTGCTCGCCGAGGCCGAAGTGCCTTACGACCAGGTGTTCGAGATGGAAGACATCAACTCCGAGTTCGGCCAGGCCGACGTGGTGCTGGTGTTGGGCGCGAACGACGTGGTCAACCCGGCAGCCAAAAACGATCCGAACTCACCGATCGCGGGAATGCCGATCCTCGAAGCCTTCAAGGCCAAGACCATCATCGTCAACAAACGCTCGATGGCCAGTGGTTATGCCGGCTTGGATAACGAGCTGTTCTACCTGGACAAGACCATGATGGTCTTTGGTGATGCCAAGAAGGTCATCGAAGACATGGTCAAAGCCGTCGAGTAACACTGCTTCAGCGCAATACTCGAAACCCCGGCCTCCAGTAGGCTGGGGTTTTTTATTACCACGTGAAACTCGACCAAAGGCTCTAAATCGCTGTCTGGCATTCGACCATGGTAGCGGGCCGAAATTTTTTGAAATCACTAAACTGCGCACCTTGCTTCCGTAGCCTGAGATAACAATCCATGTACCGTGATCGTATCCGCTTGCCTTCGTTGTTGAACAAGGTCATGAGCGCGGCAGACGCCGCCGCACTGATCGAGGACGGCATGACCGTCGGCATGAGCGGCTTCACCCGTGCCGGTGAAGCCAAGGCCGTCCCCCACGCCCTGGCCGAGCGCGCCAAGACCTCGCCGCTGAAAATCACCCTGATGACCGGTGCCAGCCTGGGCAATGACCTGGACAAGCAACTGACCGAAGCGGGCGTGCTGTCGCGACGCATGCCGTTCCAGGTCGACAGCACCTTGCGCAAGGCGATCAACGCCGGCGAAGTGATGTTTATCGACCAGCACCTGTCGGAAACCGTCGAGCAACTGCGCAACAACCAGCTCAAGTTGCCGGACATTGCGGTGATTGAAGCGGTCGCGATCACTGAGCAGGGTCATATTGTGCCGACAACCTCTGTGGGCAACTCGGCCAGCTTTGCGATTTTCGCCAAGCAGGTGATCGTCGAGATCAACCTGGCGCACAACCCTAACCTAGAAGGGTTACACGACATTTATATCCCGACGTATCGGCCAACCCGTACGCCGATCCCACTGGTGAAGGTCGATGACCGGATCGGCAGCACTGCGATTCCGATTCCACCGGAAAAGATCGTTGCCATCGTTATCACCCACCAGGCCGATTCCGCTTCAACCGTGACGCCGCCTGACAGCGATACCCAAGGCATCGCCAATCACCTGATCAACTTCCTCAAGCAGGAAGTCGACGCCGGCCGCATGACCAACAAACTCGGGCCGTTGCAGGCCGGCATCGGCAACATCGCCAACGCGGTGATGTGTGGCCTGATCGAATCGCCGTTCGAAGACCTGACCATGTATTCGGAAGTGTTGCAGGATTCGACCTTCGACCTGATCGACGCGGGCAAGCTGAGTTTCGCGTCGGGCAGCTCTATCACCCTGTCGGAGCGTCGCAATGCCGATGTGTTCGGCAACCTGGAGAAGTACAAGGACAAACTGGTGCTGCGCCCGCAAGAGATCTCCAACCACCCGGAAGTGGTGCGTCGCTTGGGCATCATCGGTATCAACACCGCGCTGGAGTTTGACATCTACGGCAACGTCAACTCCACCCATGTCTGTGGCACACGGATGATGAACGGTATTGGCGGCTCCGGGGATTTTGCGCGCAATGCGCACCTGGCAATCTTTGTTACCAAGTCCATTGCCAAGGGCGGGGCGATTTCAAGTGTGGTGCCGATGGTCAGCCATGTAGACCACACCGAGCATGACGTCGACATCCTGGTCACCGAGGTTGGGCTTGCCGACCTGCGTGGCCTGGCGCCACGGGAACGGGCGCGGGTGATCATCGACAACTGTGTGCACCCCGCCTACCGCGACGCCCTGAACAGTTACTTCAACGCTGCCTGCGCCATCGGCGGGCACACGCCGCACATCCTGCGTGATGCACTGAGCTGGCACATCAACCTGGAAGAATCCGGGCATATGCTCAAGGCGTAATTGATACAGATCCGGGCTGATGCAAACACAGTTTCATCAGCTCGACATCTCCACCGGCATTTCTTGAAAAAACTGTACTGCTGTACCGGTCATTTCCTACCGAAATATCCCACACGCCACTTCAAAAATGCCTATTTCGCACTACTTTAGTGCGGACAGGTACAGTTGCCCCATTTCCGTACAGTACAGCCCCTATAAACAGTTAACTGGCCCCTCACAATACAGGTGAACTGTATCTAGAGAGTCTTGCGCCGGAAGAGGATCATTGGCATCAGTTAAACCACTACCTAATCCCGCCACAAGCGGAAGGATGTCATCATGGAACGTACACTCAGTTCCGATCTGTTCTTCGAAGAAAAAGCTGTAAACACCCAGGCCTCTCTGCCTCTGCGCGTTATCGCCAACCTGATGTTGTGGCAGCGCCGCATCTCCAGCCGCCACCAACTGGCTCGCCTGGACTCGCGTCTGCTGGCTGACGCAGGCATCAGCGAAGCTCAACGCTACGAAGAGCTGAGCAAGCCGTTCTGGCGCTGATTTAGCGCTCGCTGGCCCTGACCTACCTGGTCCACCGCCAGCACCCTGATTTGTCAAAGCAAAGCCCGCCACGGGAAACCGGAGGCGGGCTTTGCTGTTTTCGGGGTTTGGGTTTTCAACCGGAAAACAGTGGCATGATTCGACGACAGGTACAGTTTAAAAAATACAACAGTTAAGCAGTACAATTTAACTTCAGTGTATCTGTATCGGTCACATCCCCTCGCTCAACATGGTGCTCCAAGACCTCATGAAAGGTGCTCGCCATGGATACGCCGTCCCCCCGCTATAAACGGTTGTTACGCAAAGCGGCCTCGACCGTGGCCAAATGGCTGCGCCAGGCCTATGAACGACGCCAGCTGTCGCAGCTAGATAGCCGTGAACTGTCCGACCTGGGCATCAGCCCTGGCGACCGAATGAACGAGCTGTCCAAACCGTTCTGGCGTGACTAGGCAGTCAAGACGCTTCCCGAACGGATAAACGGCGGCTTAATATCCAGTCACCACGTGGCGAACCGCGTAGTACAGGCGTCTGATCCCCAATGGCTGCCCTGCGCCACCTTATCCGTTCATCTACAGGAGTCATCCCATGTCCCGTCTTCGCCTGCTGAGTGCCGCCGCCCTGTTGGCCCTGGCTGCCAACGCCAACGCGACCAGCTTCATCGTGACCACCGACTCCATCGTCGGCGCGCTGAAAGCCACCTCCGACGCCAGCTCCGATGCCACCTCGTCCCTGCGCGACAACAAAGTCGTACGCGCTGCCCGTGACGACGCCGCCAGCTTTGTTGCCAGCGAAGGCGCCATCCGTGGCGTGAAACTGGAAAGCGCCCTGGCCCAGATCCGCCAACAAGCGCCGCAGCTGAACACCGCAACTGACGCACAGCTGGCCCAGGCCATCCTGGCGATCTGAATGCAGGGCTGATGCCTGGGCGCTGGCTCTCGCCCGGTCATTACGCTAGCCTTGGCGCTCGTTTTCAGTTGTCGAGTCCCATGGCTTTTTCATACCGCCTGTTAATAGTTCCTGTATTGCTTTGCGCCGCCTGGTCGCCCTTGGCTTCGGCCTTCGACCTGACCACGCAGAGCACCGTCGCCAGTGCGTACGCCACCAGCAAGGTGACTTCCGCACCCTTCGACAGAAAAGTGATAATGGCCGCCCAGGATGACGCTGCCGCGTTTATCGCCACTGGCGGCCAATGGCGGGGGGCACGGTTGGAGTCAGCGCTGGATTATCTGCGCCGCAGCCAACCAAAACTTAACGCCAGCGACCTTGAACTGGCGCAAGCAATTCTCGTCCAATAATCATCTCTGTATTCCATCTTTGTATTTGGAGTTATTCCATGCGTAGCCCGCTGATTGCCGCCACCCTTGGCCTGCTGTTGTTGGCCGACGTTGCCCAGGCACAGACCCTGGTGGCCACCAGTAACATCATTGTTCGCGCCTCTGGCCGCACCATTGATTTCACCTCGGACACCACCACCTCCATCCGCGACTCCAAAGTCGTGCGCGAAGCCCACGATGACGCTGCCAGCTTCGTCGCTACCAACGGCGAAATCCGTGGCGCACGCCTGGAAGCCGCCTTCGACACCCTGCGCACCCGTCTGCCGGAAGCCCGCGACGCCAGTGACCAGACCCTCGCCGAAGCTATCCTCGCACTGTGAGGCGAATGGCCGCCTGGCTCCTGGCCGGGGTTGTGCTGCTGTGTGCCAGCGCAGCCCAAGCCGACCTGCAGTTGCGGCTCAAGACCGAGGGCTTGAGCCCGGCTGAACAGCAGGCGAGCCAGGCGTTGCTCGATGAAGCGATGCGCGCTTTGCCGCCGCGCTTCATCGAGCAGCTGGACCGGCGCATCGATGTCGGCTGGACCGACAAGATGCCCGAGAACGCCTACGGGCAAGCCTCCCTGGTGTCCGAGCTGGACCTCAATCGCAACCTGCTTAGCAGCCTGACCGACGGCAGCGCCGCCACCCAGAAAACCAACCGCCCCCATGGCACCGTGCGCCGCGAAATGCTCGCCACCGTACTGCATGAGCTGACCCACATTTATGACCGTGCACGCCTGTGGTCGAAAGCAGACCGTGCATTGATCAACCGCTGCAGCCGCCAGAACAACATCACCGGCTTGATCGGCCTGCCGGATCAATGCCGGGGCCAGAATGACCGACGCTTTACCCTCAGCGATGACCCCCGCCTGCTGGACCTTGCCGGCTGGCCGCAATACGTCGGCCGTCGTGGCGAGCGCGAACAAAACAACCATCAGGTCGCGCGCAGCCCGGACATCTACGAAACCACCAGCCCGTTGGAATTCGTCGCGGTCAACATGGAGTACTTCCTGCTTGACCCAAGCTACGCCTGTCGCCGCCCCTCACTGTTCCGTTACTACAAAGAACACTTTGGCTGGGCGCCGCCCAATCAAGACGCCTGCGCCAACACCTATGCATTCCTGAACGCCGGCAACGATTTCGCCAAGACGCCGCTGGGCCATGTCGACCCGGAGCGCGTCTACGAAATCGACTACCTGCTGGCCGAAGCCAACCAGAACCTGGTGAGCCGCTGGGGCCACAGCATGTTGCGCCTGGTGATCTGCGCGCCAGGTCGGCCGCGCGGGCCGGATTGTCGGCTGGATCTGGACCAGCACCTGGTGTTGTCCTACCGCGCATTTGTCGGTGACGTACAGCTGTCGAGCTGGGACGGCCTGGTCGGCAAATACCCGTCGCGCCTGTTTGTGCTGCCGCTGGCGCAAGTGATCGACGAGTACACCAAGACCGAGTTGCGCGGCCTGGCCTCCGTGCCGTTGAAACTGACCCGCCAGGAAATCAACGACACCGTCGAGCATGCCGCCGAAATGCACTGGAGCTACGACGGCAACTACTTCTTCATTTCCAACAACTGTGCAGTGGAGAGCCTGAAGCTGTTACGCAGCGGCAGCGCCAACCCGCAACTGACCGGTCTGGACAACATCACGCCCAACGGTTTGCTCGAAGTACTGAGCGCCCGAGGCCTGGCCGACACCAGCGTACTGGACGACAAACGCAGGGCATTGCGCCTCGGTTATCACTTCGACTCCTTCCGCGAACGCTACCAGGCGATGTTCGATGTGCTGCGCAAGCATTTGCCGATCAAACAGACCCAGGTCGAAGACTGGCTGTCCCTCAGCGCAGAGGAGCGCCGTCAGTGGTTCGGCCAAGCCGACCTGCGCACCAGTGCTGCGCTGTTGCTGCTCGAGCAGGCGAGCTTTCGCAAGCAGTTGATGCTGGCCCAGGACGAAGTCAAGCAACGGTACCTCGGCGCCCGCGAGCTGAAAAACGGCGGCATGGAGAAAGCCAACGCCACGCTGCAACAGATCCTCGCCAACAGCGGCTTCCTCAGCCGCCCGGCAGAACTCCTGGGCAGCGGCGGCTATGGCCTGCCGCAACCTTCGGAAGCCAAGCGCCTGGAATCGGAAAGCGCCGAGCGCCAGAAGCAACTGCAATCACTGACTGGCGAGTTGGATAAAGAGGTGAGGGCGCTGCTGGATCCCTCGCGCTCCGCCGAGATTGCCGCCTGCGAAGCCAACCTCAAGCAGGTGGGAGAGCATTTGCGGGCATTGCATAAGGCGGCGGGCGGCCTCGAACTGCCCTGAAACGTCGAACAACCCTTCATCACCCTTTCAGCCGGCGAAAGCTGGCTGAAAGCTTACCCGTCTAGGATCGCCCCCACTGCCGGCAACAGACCGGCTGTTAACAACAACAATGGTGATTCCCGATGTCCGCTCGTACCCGCCTGTTCGCCCCAACTCCACCCGTGCGCCTCGTGCCTTTCGTTCTGCGCTGACCCCCACTCGGTTCGCCATTCCCTAGCCGCGCTACGCCTGGAGTATTCCTATGCTGACTTTCCTTGGCTTTGCCATGGTCATCACGTTCATGTTCCTGATCATGACCAAGCGCCTGTCCGCGCTGATCGCCCTGATCATCGTGCCGATCCTGTTCGCGCTGTTCGGCGGTTTCGCGCCTGAGATCGGCCCGATGATGCTTGCGGGTATCACCAAGCTCGCGCCGACCGGCGTGATGCTGATGTTCGCCATTCTCTACTTTGCCCTGATGATCGACTCCGGCCTGTTCGACCCGGCCGTGCGCAAGATCCTCAAGATGGTCAAGGGCGACCCGCTGAAAGTCTCGGTCGGCACCGCGGTGCTGGCCCTGGTCGTGTCCCTCGACGGTGACGGCGCCACCACCTACATGATCTGCGTGGCCGCCATGCTGCCGCTGTACCAGCGCATCGGCATGAGCCCGCGGATCATGGCCGGCCTGATCATCCTCGCCGGTGGCGTGATGAACATGACCCCCTGGGGTGGCCCGACCGCCCGCGCCGCCAGTGCGTTGCATGTGGACCCATCGGACATTTTCGTACCGATGATCCCGGCCATGGCCGCCGGCGTCGTCGCCATCCTGGTGATCGCCTACATGTACGGCCTGCGCGAGCGTGCACGCCTGGGTGAATTACACCTGCAAGGCGACGAGATCGACCACAGCGAAATCAGCGTGTCGCAATTCCCGGACGCCCGGCGTCCGAAGCTGATCTGGTTCAACGGCGCCCTGACCTTTGCCCTGATGTGCACACTGATTGCGGGCCTGTTGCCACTGCCGGTGCTGTTCATGGTGGCGTTCAGTATCGCGATGATCGTCAACTACCCATGCCTGCAGATGCAAAAAGACCGCGTCGCCGCACACTCTGGCAGCGTACTGGCGGTGGTAGGGCTGATCTTTGCGGCCGGTATCTTCACCGGCATCCTGTCGGGTACCGGCATGGTCGATGCCATGTCCAAGAGCCTGCTGGCCGTCATCCCTGAGGCGCTGGGCCCGTACCTGGCCGTGATCACCGCGCTGGTGAGCATGCCGTTTACGTTCTTCATGTCCAACGATGCGTTCTACTATGGCGTACTGCCCGTACTCGCCGAAGCCGCCAGCCACTACGGCATCACGGCTGCAGAAATGGGTCGTGCGTCGATCGTCGGCCAACCTGTGCACCTGTTGAGCCCGCTGGTACCCTCGACCTACCTGCTGGTCGCTTTGGCCGGTATCGAGTTTGGCGATCACCAGCGCTTTACCCTCAAGTGGGCAGTACTGGTGTGCCTGTGCATAATGGTCGCCGCGTTGCTGATGGGGATTATTCCGCTGTTCAGCACTCTATAATCGTACCAACTCAACCGCGCGGCGCTGCAGCTTGCGCGGTTTAACACTTGCTCAAAGGAATACACATGGAATGGCTGACCAATCCGGAGATCTGGATTGCCTTCTTCACCCTGACGGCCCTCGAGATCGTCCTGGGCATCGATAACATCATCATGATTTCGATCCTGGTCAGCCGCATGCCCAAGCACATGCAGGCGCGGACCCGGATCTTCGGCCTGGCGCTGGCCATGGTCACGCGCATCCTGCTGCTGCTGTCGATCACCTGGGTGATGCAACTGACCGCTGACCTGTTCGTGGTGTTCGGCCAGGGCATTTCCGGTCGCGACCTGATCCTGTTCTTCGGTGGCCTGTTCCTGCTGTGGAAAAGCTCCCAGGAGATGTACCACGCGCTGGAAGGTGAAGACGAAACCCACGACGAGCCGAAGGGCGCCGGTGGCAAGTTCATCTACACCATCATCCAGATCGCCATCATCGATATCGTGTTCTCCCTGGACTCGGTGATCACCGCCGTCGGCATGGTGTCCCATGTCCCGGTCATGGTCGCGGCGATTGTCGTGGCGGTACTGGTGATGATGCTGGCGGCCGGCACCATCAGCGAATTCATCGACAAGCACCCGTCGCTGAAGATGCTGGCGCTGTCGTTCCTGCTGGTGGTGGGTACCGTGCTGATCGCCGAATCCTTCGATGTGCACGTGCCAAAAGGCTACGTCTACTTCGCCATGGCGTTCTCGCTGGCGGTGGAAGCGGTGAACATCAAGATGCGCACCGCCATCGCGAAAAAGAAAAAACAGCAGGACCCGGTGAAACTGCGCAAAGACATTCCGGGTCAATAAACCCGAGCCAGACAAAAAGGGGCTTTTATAAGCCCCTTTTTTGCATGCGCAAAAAGCTGATTTCATGACAGTTTTGTTTCAATCCCCACTTTAGCTATGCGATGCTGGCGCAGAGCCCATTCGCCAACTACAGCTTAAATACAAGACGTAGAGCGGCACGCGGCAACTTTCCTTCGCTCACTTTAGAGCGCACCCACACGGGGGGCCGAGCATGCTGACCTTGCTCAATCTGCTTTCCGCCGTGACCCTGCTGATCTGGGGCACGCACATCGTCCGTACCGGCATCCTGCGGGTCTACGGTTCCAACCTGCGCCAAGTCATCGGGCAGAACATGTCCAAGCGCTGGCTGGCGTTTATCGCCGGTATCCTGGTGACGGCCATGGTGCAGAGCAGCAACGCCACGGCGATGCTGGTGACCTCCTTTGTCGGCCAGGGCCTGATGGGGCTGATGCCCGCCCTGGCGACCATGCTCGGCGCCGATGTCGGTACGGCGCTCATGGCGCGGGTGTTGACGTTCGATTTGTCATGGCTGTCGCCGCTGCTGATTTTTCTCGGGGTGATCTTCTTCCTGTCACGCAAACAAACGCGGGCAGGACAGTTGGGCCGCGTGGGAATCGGCCTCGGCTTGATCATTCTTGCGCTGCAACTGATTGTCGAAGCCGCCGGGCCGATCACCCATGCCCAGGGCGTGAAAGTGCTCTTCGCGTCGTTGACCGGCGACATCTTGCTCGACGCCCTGGTCGGCGCCTTGTTCGCAATGATTTCCTACTCCAGCCTGGCCGCCGTCCTACTTACCGCGACTCTGGCCGGCGCAGGCGTGATCGGCTTGCATGTCGCGATCGGGCTGGTGATCGGCGCCAACATCGGCAGCGGCGTGTTGGCCTTCCTCAGTACCAGCATGCAGAACGCCGCCGGACGCCAGGTCGCGCTGGGCAGCCTGTTGTACAAATTGATCGGCCTGTTGCTGATCATTCCTGTGCTGGACCCGCTGGTGCTGTGGATGGATGGCTTGGACTACAGCGCCCAAGGCATGGTCATCACCTTCCACCTGCTCTACAACGTCAGCCGTTGCCTGATCCTGTTGCCCACCATCGGCCCCATGGCAAAACTATGCGCCTGGCTGCTGCCCGAGCGTGAAGAGGTCAACGGCAAAGCCAAGCCGCGCCATCTGGACCTGACGGCACTCAGCACCCCAAGCCTGGCCCTGGCCAACGCCGCCCGTGAAACCCTGCGCCTGGGCGACCTGATCGACAACATGCTCACCGCCATGCAGGAAGTGCTGCGCGGCAAACAGACCGCCATCACTCAGGAAATGCGCAGCCTCAGTGATGATGTCGAATCGCTGTACAGCGCGATCAAGCTCTACCTGGCGCAAATGCCCCGCGAAGACCTCAGTGAACAGGACAGCCGCCGCTGGGCCGAAATCATCGAGCTGTCGATCAACCTGAAACTGGCCGGCGACCTGATCGAACGCATGCTGCGCAAAGTCCAGCAGCAGAAAACTTCCCAGCGTCGCCAATTCTCCGAAGTGGGTCTGGAAGAACTCACCGGCCTGCACAGCCAGTTGATCGCCAACCTACGCCTGGGCCTGTCGGTGTTCCTCAGCGCAGACCCGGAAAGCGCCCGCCAACTGCTGCGCGAAAAACGCCGATTCCGCGCCCAGGAACGCCGCCTGGCCCACGCCCACGTGAGTCGCCTGCAGCGAAAAATCGTACAGAGCCTGGAGACCAGCTCCCTACACCTGGAGCTGATTGCGGACATGAAACGCCTCAACTCGTTGTTTTGCAGCAGTGCTTATGTAGTGTTGGAAACGTCCGACACCGGCGCGCTCTCCGCCGAAGATATTGCCGACATCACACATTCGCCCTGAACGTACTATGGCCCGTGAAGTCAGTTAAAACTGACCTCACTCGCCAGGAAGCTTGTTATGCGTCGCCTGTTGTTCGCCTGCCTGCTCATGGGTGCTGCCCATGCCTTCGCCTTTGACCGCCTGCAAGTCGAGGGCTACACCTTGCCCAATGGCCTGCAATTGCTGCTCAAACCGGGCACCGAACGCGGGCATGTGGCGATCCGCCTGGTGGTGGGCGTGGGCCTGGACGACTTCAGTTGCGAGGACAAAGAGCTGCCGCACCTGCTGGAACACTTGCTGTTCAGCGGCATCGACGGTGGTGGAGAAGGTGAGCTGGAAGACCGCATGCAGGCGCTGGGCGGCGAGTGGAACGCCTATACCAGCAACGCCGACACCACCTTCGTGATCGAGGCGCCTGCGCAAAACCAGCGCAAGGTGCTGGACCTGCTGCTGGCGATCCTCACCCGCACCGAATTGACCGACGCCAATATCGACGCCGCCAAGCGGGTGGTAGAGCGCGAAGACGGCGGCCACTACTCACACCTGCAACGCCTGCTGGATCGCCAGGACCTGGGCCACACCGCCAGCAATCAACTGGCCGTCGAACTGGGCCTCAAATGCGCCGAACGCGCTGAGGTCGACCATCTGACCCGCGACCAACTGGAGAGCCTACGCAAAAACTGGTACGCCCCCAACAACATGACCCTGATCATCGTCGGTGACCTCGACAAACTGCTGCCAGCCTATCTGGAACGCACCTATGGCCAGCTCGACCCGGTCGAGCCCCGGGAACACCCGGCACTCCCGGAAATCCAGCACGCCGCTGCCGCCCACCGCGAACTGATCCACGGCTGGGTCGGCGATAGCGCCAAGCTGCACTGGTTGTTCCCTGAACCTGTGCTGGACGAAGGGCATGACGAAACCTACGACCTGCTCAAGGACTACCTCGACTGGGCGCTGTACCGTCAACTGCGCCTCAAGCACGGTTTGTCCTACGGCCCGTGGAGCGAACGCGAAGTGCTTGGCGGCGTCGGCTTCCTCAGCCTGAATGCCGACCTTGAGCGGGAAAACCTCCCCGAAGCCGAACAGGTCCTCCAGGACCTCAGGGCGCAGTTGCTCAAAGAAGGCCTCGACCCGGCGGTGTTTGCCCGCCTGCAACAAGCCGCGGTCGCCCGCCAGGCCTGGGCCGTGCAGGGCAACAGCGCATTGGCCGACTATTACTGGAGCGCTTCCGGTGACTACAACAATGGTCACTTCAGCGACCCGGTCAAACGCATCAAGGCCGTAAGCCTGGACCAGACCAACCAGGCCATGCGCCAAGTGTTCAAGCAACCCGGTTACTGGCGCATCGAGAAACCGCTGCTCAGTTACGACCTGCTCAGTTGGATCGGCGCCGGTCTACTCGGGCTGATCGCCTTTGTGTTGATCGGCGTGCGGCGTTATCGCAAACGGATCGCGTAATGACGCAACGGATGACGGGCTAAGACGTTATTCTGTTTGGGATTTTTTCCTACAAAGACTGCGAACCGCCGAATGCAAAACCTGACCCGCTTGATCACCCGCGTCCTCGAACTGATGAAGCGTTACCCAGGGGTGATTGCACTCGGCGGCTTCATCTCGGGGGTGTGCAGTTTCATCCTGGTGGACCGCCAGCAGGGCATGGCCAGTTGGATCGCGGTGATCATGCTGGTGAGCTGGCTGTGGCTGATGCTGGAAAACAGCTTCACCCAACTGTTCACCAAGGTTTTCAAGCGCGAGATTCCCGAACCGTTGCTGCGCTATGCGACCCAGATGATCCACCAGGAAAGCCTGTTCTTCGTGTTGCCGTTCTTTTTCATCACCACGGCATGGAACAGCGGCCAATCGGTGTTCACCGGCCTGCTCGGCGCGGCGGCGCTGGTGTCGATCGTCGACCCGCTGTACTACAAATGGCTGGCGCCCAAACGTTCACTGTTCCTCGCGCTGCACACCTTCACCTTGTTCGCTGCGCTGCTCACTGCGCTGCCGATCATCCTGCACCTGACCACGGCCGAAAGTTACAAACTCGCCCTCGGCGTGGCCATGGCGTTGTCGATTCCGAGCTTGGCCGTGAGTATGCCGCTGCGCAGTGTCAAAGGCTGGGCGATGTTACTCGGGGTCACGGCCGCCATTGGGTGCGCCGGGTGGTTCCTGCGCAGTTGGGTGCCACCGGCCACCTTGTGGATGACCGAAGTCGCCATCAGCACACAGCTGCAAGACCGCACGCCGGGCGACGACCTCAAGGAAGTCACCGCCGCCCAACTGCGCAGCGGCGGGCTGTACGCCTACACCGCGATCAACGCGCCGCGCGGGTTGGATGAGCGCATCTACCATGTGTGGCAATTCAACGGCAAAGAAGTCGACCGCATCGCCCTGGACATTCATGGCGGACGCAAAGAGGGCTACCGCGCCTGGACCCACAAGCAGAACTTCCCTGGTGATGCCGTGGGCCGCTGGCAGGTACGCGTACTGACCGAAGACGGGCAAGTGATCGGCGTATTGCGCTTCAAAGTGACCGACTCAGCACAAACGGACAACCCAAAGTAGGCAGGTTCGTGCTATTACGTAGGAATTGTGGATAGCCAAACAAGCTCGGAGCTTATGACCCCCCCTACGACGGCCGGTGCAGCCCACCTCGACACGTCCACCACCCCGCCACAGCTGAGAATTACGGGGGACTGGACGCTGGCACACTATGCCAACCTGAAGAAGCTGTCGGACAAGCTCGACGGCCAATACGACGCTGGCGCACGCATCGACCTCAACGGCCTCGGCGCCCTGGATACCGCCGGCGCCTCGCTGCTGGTGGAGTTGCTGGGGCCGAGCCGCATTGAACAATCCGCCGAACAGACCGATTGCAGCCTGTCGGCCGCAGACCGCGCCCTGCTCAAGACCGTCTACCGCTCCCTGAATGATTTTTGCGTGCCGGAAAAAGCCCCGGAAGAAGCGGCGGGCATTCAGGTGCTGGCGCGCATCGGCCGGGCGGTGGATACCGTCTGGCAGGACACCCAGAAACTGCTGGGCTTTATCGGCCTGATTCTCGAAACCTTCGCCCGCGGCATTTTCCGCCCCAAGCGCTGGCGCGTGACGCCGATGGTTGCGCACCTTGAACAGGTCGGTCTGGATGCCGCGCCAATCGTGGCCTTGCTGACCTTCCTGGTCGGTGCAGTGGTGGCCTTTCTTGGGGCCACGGTGCTCAAGAGCTTCGGCGCGACGATCTTCACGGTGGACCTGGTGGCATTCTCTTTCCTGCGGGAATTCGGCGTCTTGCTGACCGCCATCCTGATCGCCGGCCGCACCGCCAGCGCCTTTACCGCGCAGATCGGCTCGATGAAGGCCAACGAAGAAATCGACGCGATCCGCACCCTGGGCCTGGACCCGATGGAATTGCTGGTGCTGCCTCGCGTGCTGGCATTGCTGGTGGCGCTGCCGATGCTGACCTTCCTGGCGATGCTCTCGGGCATCGTCGGCGGCGGCGTGGTGTGCGCCGTGGCCCTGGATATTTCGCCGGCAATGTTCCTCTCGCTGCTGCAATCGGACATTGGCGTGCAGCATTTTCTGGTGGGCATGGTGAAGGCGCCGGTTTTTGCGTTCCTGATCGCCGCCATTGGCTGCCTGGAGGGTTTCAAGGTCAGCGGCAGTGCCGAGTCGGTCGGCGCCCACACCACCTCCAGCGTGGTGCAATCGATCTTTGTGGTGATCGTGCTGGATGCGGTCGCCGCGTTGTTCTTCATGGAGATGGGCTGGTGAGTCGTCTACATCGGGCGCCCACCGAGGCGGTGATTGAAGTGCGCGGCCTGTGCAATCGCTTTGGCAGCCAGAGCGTGCACGAGAACCTCGACCTGGACTTGTACAAAGGCGAGATCCTCGCGGTGGTCGGCGGCTCGGGCAGCGGCAAGTCAGTGTTGCTGCGCAGCATCGTCGGCCTGCGTCGGCCCAGCGAAGGTGAGGTGCGGGTGTTCGGCAAGAACCTGCCGAGCCTGCCGGAACATGAGCGCTCCCTGGTGGAACGGCGCTTCGGCGTGCTGTTCCAGAAGGGCGCGCTGTTTTCTTCGCTGACCGTCACCGAGAACGTTGCACTGCCGTTGATTGAACACGCCGGTCTCAGCCGCCGCGACGCCGAGCATCTGGCCGCCGTGAAACTGGCCCTGGCCGGGCTGCCGCTGTCGGCGGCCGACAAGTACCCGGCGTCACTGTCCGGCGGCATGATCAAACGCGCCGCCCTGGCACGCGCCTTGGCGTTGGACCCGGACATCCTGTTCCTCGACGAACCCACCGCCGGCCTGGACCCGATTGGCGCAGCGCAGTTCGACCAACTGATCCTGACCCTGCGCGATGCGCTGGGCTTGAGTGTGTTTTTGGTCACCCACGACCTGGACACGCTGTACACCATCACCGACCGCGTGGCGGTGCTGGCGCAGAAAAAAGTGCTGGTGGCCGATGCCATCGATGTCGTCTCGGAAACGAACGACGCATGGATCCACGAATATTTCCACGGCCCCCGTGGCCGCGCGGCATTGGATGCCGCTCAATCGCTAGACGAGGTATGACATGGAAACCCGAGCCCATCATGTGATGATCGGCCTGTTCAGCGTGATCGTGGTGGTCGGCGCGATGCTGTTCGGCCTGTGGCTGGCCAAGTCCAGCATCGACAGCGCCTTCCAGGACTACGAAGTGATCTTCAACGAGGCGGTCAGCGGCCTGTCCCAGGGCAGCTCGGTGCAGTACAGCGGGATCAAGGTGGGCGATGTCATCAGCCTGAGCCTGGACCCCAAGGATCCGCGCCGCGTGCTGGCACGTATCCGCCTGGCCGGGCAGACGCCGATCAAGGAAGACACCCAGGCCAAGCTGGCCCTGACCGGCATTACCGGTACCTCGATCATCCAGCTCAGTGGCGGCACCCCGCAGAGTCCCGAACTCAAAGGCAAGGACGGTAACCTGCCACAGATCATCGCCTCGCCATCACCCATCGCGCGCCTGCTGAATAATAGCAACGACCTGATGACCAGCATCAACCTGCTGCTGCACAACGCCAACCACATGTTCTCCCGCGAGAACGTTGAGCGCCTGAGCAACACCCTGGACAACCTGCAACAAACCACCGGCGCCATCGCCGACCAGCGCGGCGATATCAAGGTGGTGATGCAGCAACTGATGCAGGTGAGCAAACAGGCGAGCGCTGCCCTGGAGCAGACCACTGTACTGATGCGCAACGCCAACGGCTTGCTCAACGAGCAAGGCAAGCAGGCCTTCGGCAGTGCCGAGCAGGCCATGAAATCCCTTGAACAAAGCACCGCGACCATCAACACCTTGCTGACAAACAACAAGGACTCGGTGAACAGCGGCATGCAAGGCCTCAACGAACTGGCGCCGGCCGTGCGCGAACTGCGCGAAACCCTCGGTTCGCTACGCGCCATCTCCCGCCGCCTGGAAGCCAACCCCAGCGGTTACCTGCTGGGCAGCGACAAGAACAAGGAGTTCACGCCATGAAGCGTGCTTACCAAATGATCGCCCCGGTAGCCCTGGCACTGGTGAGCGCGTGCTCGATCCTGCCCAAGGCCGACCCGTCGGACGTGTATCGCCTGGCCGCAGCGCAGAGCACCCACCAGGCCGCGCCGGTCAGTTGGTCACTGCGCGTGAACAAGCCACAGACCAGCGAATTTCTCGACAGCCCGCGCATTGCCGTGGTGCCCAATGGCGACCTGATCAGCAGTTATGCCAATTCGCGTTGGAGCGACCCGTCGCCGGTGCTGCTGCGCAACCGCTTCATGGATGGCTTCCAGCGCGATGGCCGGGTGACGCTGCTGAGCACCGACGATACCAATCTGCAGTCCGACTATGAGCTGGGCGGTCAACTGCAGGCATTCCAGAGTGAATACCACGGCAGTGCGGTGGAGGTAGTGATTCGCCTGGATGCGCGGTTGGTGCGGGGGCGTGATCAGCGGATCGTTGCCAGCCGGCGGTTTGAGGTGAGGCAGCCGGTGGCAGATACCAAAGTGCCGGCGGTGGTGGCCGGGTTTGGGCAGGCGGGGGATCAGTTGAATAAACAGGTGGTGGATTGGGTGGTGCAGCAGGGCAATACAGCGCCGAAACGCTGAGGGCCTCTTCGCGGGCAAGCCCGCTCCCACATTTTTGATTTGTAAACACAGTCAAATGTGGGAGCTGGCTTGCCTGCGATAGCAATTTAAGCCTCAGCCAAAGAACCAGTAGCACACCGCAATCGCCGCCACGACACCGGCCAACTCCGCCAGCAACGCACACCCCACGGCATGCCTGGCGCGCTGAATCCCCACCGAGCCAAAGTACACCGCCAACACATAGAAGGTCGTCTCGGTACTGCCCTGGATCGTCGCCGCCACCAGCGCCGGGAAGCTGTCCACCCCCTGGGTCTGCATGGTCTCGATCAGCATCGCCCGTGCGGCGCTGCCGGAGAACGGCTTGACCATCGCGGTCGGCAAGGCATCGACAAAGCGTGTGTCCATGCCCGTCCAGGCGACCACATGGCGAATGCCTTCCAGGCCGAAATCCAGGGCGCCAGACGCGCGCAACACACCCACGGCACACAGCATCGCCACCAGATACGGCAGCAGGTTCTTCGCCACGTCGAAGCCTTCCTTGGCACCTTCGACAAATGCCTCGTACACCTTGACCTTGCGCAACGCGCCGATCACCAGGAACAGCATGATCAAGCCGAACAGCGTGAGGTTGCCGAGGATCGACGACAGGCCAGCCAGCGCAGTGGCGGACAAGGTCGCCAGCAATGCCATGAAACCGCCCAGCACCAGTGCGCCTGGAACCAGATAGGCCAGCACCACCGGGTCCCACAGCCGCAGGCGCTGCATGATCGCCACCGAGAGCAGGCCGACCAGGGTAGAGACGCTGGTCGCCAGCAGGATCGGCAGGAACACCAGCGTCGGGTCCGCGGCGCCTTGCTGGGCGCGATACATGAAGATGGTCACGGGCAATAGCGTCAGCGAGGACGCGTTAAGCACCAGGAACAGGATCTGCGCGTTACTCGCGGTGTTGGGAATCGGGTTGAGTTCCTGCAGCGCCTTCATCGCTTTCAACCCGATGGGGGTCGCCGCGTTATCCAGGCCCAGGCCGTTGGCCGCGAAGTTGAGGGTGATCAAGCCAATGGCAGGGTGCCCGGCGGGCACTTCCGGCATCAGGCGACGAAACAGCGGGCCGAGGGCCTTGGCCAGCCAATCGACGATTCCGGCCTTCTCGGCGATGCGCAAGAAACCCAGCCACAAGGTAAGGGTGCCGAACAGCAACACCATCACTTCCACGGACAGCTTGGCCATGGCGAAAATGCTTTCGACCATCGCCGCGAAAATCCCGGCGTTACCGCCGACCAGCCATTGCGCCAGTGCCGACACCATTGCCACGACAAAGAAGCCAAGCCACAGGCCATTGAGCATCAGTTGAACCCCTCGAAGAATGGAGCGAATGATAGCGGGGCTGGCAGAAACGACAAACCCCGGAATGATCCGGGGTTTGTCTTAGAGCTGTTGTGCTATCAGCTGCGGGTCGCTTGGGCGGCCGGCGCGGCTTCCTTGCTGCGCCAGTGCGGCAGCGAGTTCCAGTAGCGCTCGCCCTTGGCGTCGTCGTACATGCCTTCCCAACGGGAGATGACCAGCACGGCCAGAGCGTTGCCGATCACGTTCAGGGCAGTACGCGCCATGTCCATGATGCGGTCGACACCGGCGATGAACGCCAGGCCTTCCAGCGGAATGCCCACGCTGCCCAGGGTAGCCAGCAACACCACAAAGGACACGCCCGGTACACCGGCGATGCCTTTGGAGGTGACCATCAGGGTCAGGACCAGCATCAGTTGCTGGCCAACCGACAGGTCGATGCCATACAGCTGGGCAATAAAGATGGCCGCGATGCTCTGGTACAGGGTCGAACCGTCGAGGTTGAACGAGTAACCGGTCGGCACCACGAAGCTGCAGATGGCTTTCGGCGCGCCGTAGGCTTCCATCTTCTCGATCACGCGCGGCAGCACGGTTTCGGAGCTGGCGGTGGAGTAGGCCAGTACCAGCTCATCCTTGAAGATACGCATCAGCTTGATCACCGAGAAGCCAAACAGGCGGGCGATCAGGCCGAGGATCACAAAGGCGAAGAACAGGATGGCGACGTAAACCAGGATCACCAGCTTGGCCAGCGGCAGCAAGGAGGCGAAGCCAAAGTTGGCGACGGTCACGGCGATCAGTGCGAATACGCCGATCGGGGCGTACTTCATGATCATGTGGGTGACTTTGAACATGCTCTCGGACACGCCCTGGAACATGGTCACCAGCGGCTCGCGCAGCTCAGGCTTGAGGCTCGACAAGCCCAGGCCGAACAGCACCGAGAAGAAGATGATCGGCAGCATTTCGCCACGGGCGACGGCGGCGAAGATGTTCGACGGGATCAGGTTGAGGATGGTTTCGATGAACGCATGCTCATGCTGCACTTCGGCGGCGGTGGCGGTGTACTTGGAGATGTCGACGGTACCCAGGGTACTCATGTCGATGCCAGCGCCTGGGTGGAACAGGTTGGCCAGCAACAGGCCGACCACGATGGCGATGGTGGTGACGATTTCGAAGTAAAGGATGGTTTTGACGCCGATACGCCCGAGTTTCTTCGCGTCACCGACCCCGGCAATGCCGACGATCAGCGAGGAGATCACAATCGGGATCACGATCATCTTGATCAGGCGGATAAAGATATCGCCCGCTGGCTGCAACACATTGCTGATCCACCAGGCCTTTTCAGCACTGAAATGGTTGAGCACTGCACCGATTGCGATCCCCAGCACCAAACCGATGAGGATCTGCCAGGCGAGGCTTAGCTTTGCCTTCTTCATGTCATTACCCTTACTTCAAGTGAACTTAAGGCAAATGCGCCAGCTGCAACGCTCGAGAGCGAAAAAGTGTGTGCATCTGCCTCCATGGAAGGTCACCGCAGCGTGGCCGAAATGGCTTACTGGCAGGCGAAAAAAGGCGCAACTATTCCCATGCAAGGGAGCGACGTCTAATGCCGTAAACGCCTACCCTATGCCGAATCGGCATGGCCTTTTTCTATAATAACTGTCCGAACGGTCAGTTCAAATGTGACATTTTGTCCGACAAATATGCCGTGAACCGGCCAAACCCGGCTCGCTCAGAGAATCAGGACGTCTGTGGTGAGCTGGCAGAAATGCCTGGGAATTCCGTTGTTTAGTGTCAGAAATGTCCTATGGCCCCCACCAAAATTTATCGATAGATGGTCGACCGGACATACCAAGAAATGGTTCTGAACAAGCAGAAGGGAAATATTCGACTAAGGAAGGCATAACAAAAGAGCAATAAGCCCGCCGCAAGTTCAGCAAGCCATGAGCTTGTGAACCTGCGTCGCAGCTTTTCGCCTGACCCGGCCCTTGCGCAGGCACTCCCTGTACCCGTAGGTCACGCCGATCCCGATTGATCAGAGCAACCCGGCCCCTTGGTCATGCACCGCCCTTGGCGAGCGATGCAAACAGAAAGAAGCGAGGGGGGCTTCTTTCTATGGACGCAGTCTCCGCAGACGACAGAAGCGTCGGACGGAACCTAATACCAATTCGGATCTTTCTTCAGTTGCTCCATCAGCAACTTCTGCATGCCTTCATCCGGTTTACCAATGAAGCGGTAGTCCGCATGGCGCGTCGGTGACTTATCCGCCGGCAGACCGGCCGGGACTTCCACCAACATGGCGTAGGCATCTTCCTTGTCGAGGCTGAAGGCAACGATCAGGCGTTTGTTCAGGCACGTATCAGCGGTTTCGCAGAGGGGCCCGACCAAATACTTGTCGCCATCTTCTTCCACGGCGTTCATCTGTTCAGCTGTACCCGACAGGTTCATCACCCATTCCGGCAAGCGTTCTTCTTTCTTCACCACGCCTTGCCAGGTTTCGCGGTATTGCGGGTCCGCACTGAGCAATTCGTTGGCCCGGGATTGGCCGTCGTTGGCGGCCATCGCCAAGCCGCTGCCGCCCAGGAGCAGGGCGGCAGCAATAGCTTTGAGGGACAAAGTGGTCATGTTCAGCCTCGGCCGCGACGACCAAAGAAGAAGGAAGCGATGAACATCACCAGGAAGACCACAAACAGAATTTTTGCGATACCCGTGGCGGTGCCCGCGATACCACCGAAGCCCAGGACTGCAGCCACAATGGCGATGATCAGAAATGTGATTGCCCAACTCAACATGGTGATTCTCCTTTCTCTTCTATAGGGGTAACAGCGGTAGTGCCGTGCAGCCGCTCATACAAGCGGCCTTTGGTGCCTAGAACACCCAACGCTCCTGGGATGGCAGTTCACTCAGGGCAGATTCCTGGTCAACCATCCGCAATTGCGGGGCAGTTACATTGGCAGCAACACTGCCAACGGAACGGAAATGGGTTTGGGTCATGGCCGGACGTTCAAACTGGGGGATCTGCTGCTGACTCTGCTGCCAATGCTGCAGCTGCTGTCCGCCAATCAGCGTGACCATCAGGGCCAGGCTGGCAAACAGGCCTTGTTGCAAGCGCAGTGGCGATACACGCAATTGGCTGAGGCTTTGGCGAGTCATGCTGCTGTTCTCCCGCATTTTGATTATTCGTTGGGAGAGATATTGCAGAGTGCATGCCAGCTTTTTTGCAAAATAAAACTCAATTAAATCAATGAGTTAAATAATGTCGATTGGGTTTCCCCCCAGCATCCTGCACGATGCACCCCTGCGCGCCGTGCGAATTGCACGATGGCCAGCGGTCGGATCAAGGGATAGAAAGCGGAATGAGTGTTGCCGAAGTGGCAAGACGGCATGAAAACGCCATCAGCCGGGGGCTTTGTAGGAAACAATGCAGATAGCTGCACGACGCTGCCTTTTATCGATCAGAATAAACCATGCAACTTGCCCGATTATTCCGGGACTAAACACCATCATTCATAGTTTAAGGAGCGCGGGACAGATGGAATCAGCCAAGGAACTTCAAGGCCGCATTCTTTTAGTGGATGACGAATCCGCGATCCTCCGCACCTTCCGTTATTGCCTGGAAGATGAGGGCTACACCGTAGCCACCGCAAACAGTGCCGCCCAGGCCGATGCCTTGATGCAGCGCCAGGTGTTCGACCTGTGCTTCCTCGACCTGCGCCTGGGCGAGGACAACGGCCTGGATGTGCTGGCCCAGATGCGCATCCAAGCGCCTTGGATGCGTGTAGTGATCGTCACTGCTCATTCGGCAGTGGATACCGCTGTTGATGCGATCCAGGCCGGCGCTGCCGATTACCTGGTCAAGCCTTGCAGCCCTGATCAACTGCGCCTCGCCACCGCCAAGCAGTTGGAAGTGCGCCAACTCTCCGCGCGCCTCGAAGCCCTTGAAGGCGAAGTGCGCCAGCCCAAAGATGGCCTCGATTCCCACAGCCCGGCAATGATGGTGGTGCTGGAAACCGCGCGCCAGGTCGCCGGCACAGACGCCAACATTCTCATCCTGGGTGAATCCGGCACCGGTAAAGGCGAACTCGCCCGCGCTATTCACGGCTGGAGCAAGCGTTCGAAAAAGTCCTGCGTCACCATCAACTGCCCATCGCTGACGGCAGAACTGATGGAAAGCGAGTTGTTTGGTCATAGCCGCGGTGCATTTACCGGCGCCAGCGAAAGTACCTTGGGCCGCGTTAACCAAGCGGACGGCGGAACGCTGTTTCTCGACGAAATTGGCGATTTTCCCCTCACGTTGCAACCCAAGTTGCTGCGCTTCATTCAGGACAAAGAATACGAGCGCGTCGGCGATCCGGTCACCCGCCGTGCCGACGTGCGCATCCTGGCAGCCACTAACCTGAATCTGGAAGATATGGTCCGTGATGGGCGCTTCCGCGAAGATTTGCTGTACCGCCTCAATGTCATCACCTTGCACTTGCCGCCGCTGCGCGAGCGTAGCGAGGACATCCTGACCCTGGCCGACCGTTTCTTGGCGCGTTTCGTGAAGGAATACGCCCGACCGGCGCGCGGTTTCAGTGATGAAGCACGCGAGGCACTGGCCAACTACCGCTGGCCGGGCAATATCCGCGAGCTGCGCAACGTGGTGGAGCGCGCCAGCATCATTTGCCCACAAGAGAAGGTGGAAATCAGCCACCTGGGAATGGCTGAACAACCTAGCAACAATGCCCCACGCATTGGCGCGGCACTCAGCCTGGACCAGTTAGAGAAAGCCCATATCGGCGCAGTGCTCGCTACCAGCGACACCCTTGACCAGGCTGCTCGCACCCTGGGCATTGATGCGTCGACCCTGTATCGCAAACGTAAACAGTACAACTTATGAGCTGTACCTTATGAAGTTAGCGATGAAGCTGCGCACTCGTTTGTTCCTGAGTATCTCAGCGTTGATCACCGTCGCCCTGCTGGGGTTGATCCTGGGCCTGGTCAGCGTCATGCAAATGGCCAAGACCCAGGAATCGCTGATTCGCAGCAACTTCATTACGCTGGATCTTGGGCTGAAGCTGCGCCAGAGCCTGGGCGATCAATTGATCATGATGCTGGAGGAGCGCCCCGACCCCGGAGCACTGCAAGCCTCCAAGCAACGCTACTTCGACCTGCTTGACCAGGGCATTGCCCATGAACAGCGTGACGATCGCGGGAGCGGGTTCAGCGAGGCCAGAGGTCAGTATCAGGATCTGTTGGATGCGTTTGACGAATCCCAGCAACCGACGCCCCCCCCAGGATCCAAGGAAAAGCTCACAGACACCTTCAATACACTGCGTAACGGCCTAATCAACGAGCACAAGCAGGCACTGCAAAACATCAGCAACAGCGAACACAAATCCCGCGAACGTGCACTATTGATCGCCGGATTGCTGGGGTTGGTGGGGCTCGCGGTGCTGATCATCGGGTTCGTCACGGCGCATGGCATCGCCCGGCGTTTTGGTGGCCCCATCGAAGCGCTGGCCAAAGCCGCCGACAAAATCGGCCAGGGCGACTTCGAAGTGACACTGCCGATCTCGTCCGCAGCGGAAATGAACCAGCTGACCCGCCGCTTCGGCATCATGGCCGAGGCGTTACGCCAGCATCAGGCAACCAATGTCGATGAACTGCTGGCCGGTCAACAGCGCCTGCAAGCCGTACTCGACAGCATCGACGATGGCCTGCTGATGATTGACCGCCAAGGCCAGCTGGAACACCTCAACCCTGTGGCCCAACGTCAATTGGGCTGGGACGAGGAACGCCTCGGTCAAGGTCTTGGCGAAGCATTGGCACGCCCCGAGCTGGATGAGCAACTGCAACTGGTCCTGCGCGGCGGCAATCTGGAGCGGGCGCCGGACGATCTGGAAGTGGAGGTCGAGGGTGAATTGCGCCTGCTGACCTACAGCCTGACCCCGGTCAGCCATACCCAGGGGCATATCCTCGGCGCAGTGATGGTGCTGCACGACGTCACCGAGCAACGCGCCTTTGAGCGGGTGCGCAGCGAATTCGTGTTACGCGCCTCCCATGAGCTGCGTACACCGGTGACCGGCATGCACATGGCCTTCGGGCTGTTTCGCGAGCGTGCGAAGTTCCCGGCAGAGTCCCGTGAAGCGGACCTGCTGGATACAGTCAATGAAGAAATGCAGCGCTTGATGCAGTTGATCAATGACCTGCTCAACTTCTCTCGCTACCAGAACGGCCTGCAGAAACTCACCTTGGGCCCGTGCGATGTGACTGACCTGCTGGAACATGCCCGTTCGCGTTTCGTCGAGCCGGCCAAAGCGCAGAACATCGAACTGCTGGTAGAAACGCAATCCGACCTGCCTCGGTTGTATGCGGACCAGGCACAGCTTGAGCGGGTTCTGGACAACCTGCTGGGCAACGCCCTGCGCCACACGGCGACTGGCGGGCAGATTCGCCTGCAGGCACGACGCCATGGTGAGCGAGTGATTGTCAGCGTCGAGGACAACGGCGAAGGTATCGCCTATGGCCAGCAGGGGCGGATCTTCGAGCCATTCGTGCAAGTGGGTCGCAAGAAAGGCGGCGCTGGCCTGGGCCTGGCGCTGTGCAAGGAGATCGTGCAACTGCACGGCGGCCGCATGGGCGTGTATTCGCGGCCGGGGCAGGGCACTCAGTTCTACATGGCGTTGCCGCTTTAAGTTCGGTTCAGCGCGCGCAGGATTGCGGCACTTTCCGCATCCGGTGTGCCGTCAAACAGCGACGGCCGGAAATGCATTTGGAACGCCGCGATTACATGGCGCGTGGCGACATCCAGCTCACCGGTCTGGGGCGTCTGATAGCCCAGGCGAGCCAATTCTTCCTGGAACCAGGTAATGCTCGGCAGCTCCGCGGCATATTGCATTTGGAATCGCGCAACAGCCTGGGCGTCCGGCCATACGCCCAACCCTTCATCGGCCAGACGCTTCCAAGGGAACAGTGGGCCCGGGTCCAGCTTGCGAAGCGGTGCGATGTCACTGTGGCCAATGATGTTCTTGGGATCGATGCCATTGCGCTTGCTGATGTCCTTGAGCAACACCACCAGGGATTTAACCTGCGCTTCAGAGTACGGATACCACAAGCGACCGGTCGGCGTGTCCTTGTAGCCGGGATTCACAATCTCGATGCCGATGGAGCTGGAGTTGAGCCAGGTACGACCCATCCACTCGCTTTCGCCGGCATGCCAGGCGCGCTGGCTTTCATCCACCAGCTTGTAGATGGTGCCGGAGGCGTCGTCGCCGATCAGGTAGTGGCTGCTGACCTGGCCGTGGGTAAGCAAAGCCAGGGAGCGTTCAAGGTTGGTGGAGGTGTAGTGGACAATCACGAACTGCACGCGGTTGTCGTGGTTCACCGAAGGATGGCTGGTGTCCAGGCGCGGGCCGCTGGCGCAACCTGCGAGCAGAAGAAACACAAAGGCGAAGTACAAGGATTTCATGGCGGAAGACATTACACTGAAGACGATAATGCAACAGTGTAACGTACCCTTTGTGACCCAACCGTCAAATTACAAAATGGAACATCTTTTAGGCGGCCTGCACCTGGTTGCGTCCCGCTGCCTTAGCCCGGTACAGCGCCTCATCGGCACGTTTGAGCGCCAGGTCACTGCGCTCCCCCGGCTGGAACTGCGCCACACCCATTGAAACGGTGATGGTCACCGGCTCGCCCTTGAAGTGAAACGGACACGCTTCAATCGCGGCGCGCAACACTTCTCCAGCCGCCAGCGCATCCGTCAGGGATGAGTTCGGCATCAACAACACAAACTCTTCGCCACCAAAGCGCGCGATAAAGTCGGTCGAGCGCAGACGCTTGCGCAGCACGTTGGCGATGATCTTCAGTACCTTGTCGCCCGCCAGGTGGCCGTAGCCATCGTTGATACGTTTGAAATGATCCAGGTCCAACATCGCCAGCGACAAGTTGTTGCCACGCTGGTGCCAGGTGTTGACCTCCTGATCCAGGCGTTCACTCCAGGCTGCGCGGTTGGGCAGCCCGGTGAGCGGATCGATCAAGGCTTTCTGGCGCTGCACCTCCAGGTGCTCCCGGTAGCCCTGGGCTTCCTGTTCCATATTGGCGACACGCTCGGCCAAGCCTTTCAGACGCGCTGCCGTTTCCTGCTCGCGCAGATCACGCTGCTGCTGGTGCTCGTCCATGGTGCCAAGCAGGCCTTCAAGGTGGCTTTCCAGCACGTGCTTGAGACTGTCCAGGTCGGCAGCTTCCTGCACGCTGCTTTGCAGGCCATCGACCTGTTCGCGGATCTGCGTGTCCAG
Organism: Pseudomonas sp. DWRC2-2; assembly: GCF_049897885.1. NCBI lineage: Bacteria > Pseudomonadati > Pseudomonadota > Gammaproteobacteria > Pseudomonadales > Pseudomonadaceae > Pseudomonas > Pseudomonas sp. DWRC2-2. The sequence continues at coordinate 723,937 of NZ_JAFCXD010000003.1, read as the reverse complement.
CTCGCGGGCGGCGGAACGGCTATCGGCATGGCCGTCGCTGGCGACCTGCAAGTGCCCCTGGAAGGCTTCAAGCCGCTCGTTGAGCTGCTTGAGATAAGCCTCGAACTCATGCTGGCCGCTGTCGGTGATAGCCAGCATCAACACCGCCAGGTCATCCAGGATCGGCAGCAGTTCGTACCAATTCAGGCCATGGGCCAAGCGCTCGCGCATGGCTTCGGCCTGGGGCCGGTGGCGCTCGGGCAGCGAGAGTTCTTCCAGCAGGCCGAGCAGGGTGTCCTCGATGTGCTTGGCCACAGAACTGTAGGACGGCTCCGGGGAGTCGGGCAAGGCATAGGTGCCATCTGCTTGCAGCTCGTCGGGATCTGGCTCTTCAACTTCCAGCACCGGAGGGAGCGACAGACTGCCGATGATGGTCTCATCCGGCGTTTCGACCAGAACCTCAGGCATTTCGATGAAGGCGGCGAGCGCGCTTTCCGGCGCAGGCTCTTCAACCTGAGGCTCGGGCTCGACCCGCGCTACGGGCGTTTCAAGGAGTGCGGCTTGAGGCGGGGCTTCGTAGACGAAGGTTTCGCTGGAGGGCTCGGCCACCTTGGCGGGCGCTACGAGCTCACTGACAGGGGCAAGCGTTTCTTGAGGCTGCGGCGCAAAGGCGCGCAATGCTTGCGTCAGCTCCTCGGATTGCTCGGGCGGCTGTGGCTCGGCATCCGAAGGCTTGGCTACCGCAGGCTGCGGGGCCGGGCGGGGCGTCGGTTCATTTTCCACCGCCTCGTTCACGACTTCTTTGGAGCCAAACAAGCGCTGCAAAAGCCCTGGCCCCGGACGCGGGGTTTCGCCGTCCGGCTCCAGGTTGTTCAGCGCCTGGCCTTGCAGGCCACTCAATTCGCTGAGCAGCAAGGGAATCTCGCGCGCCTGGCTGACTCGGCCGTCCAACTGCTTGGCGAACGTCTTCAGCGGGCGGGCCACCTCACGCGGTAGCGGCAGCTTTTGCAGTTGCGTGACCAGGGACGTCAGCGCGGTGCTGATCTGATCGACTCGGGTTTCACGGCGCTGCTCCGAATCCAGCACCGCCTTTTCCAGACGCGGCAGCAAGGCGGCGAGGGCGGCGTCCATATCGTCGGTGCGGACAACGTCACGCATTTCCTTCATGCATTGGTCGACGGCGCGGTCAGTGCCTTCAGCGGCCAGGGTGCTGCGCACCAACCCACGGCGCAGCAGGTCGAGACGGGCGGCCCAACGGCGTTCGAGCTTTTCTTGTTGCTCGATGCTTTTAAGGTATTTTTCTTTCCAGCGCTGGGCGTCGTCGCTCATGCAAGGGGTCCGCGAGGGCCGGAACTCAACGCGGGCAATGCATCAGCCGTGAGCGAACCCGGCAGACGAATCTCTACCGCGACCGGCAGGTGATCGGAGATGGGCTGCGCCAGCACCTGCACACTTTCGAGTGTGAGGGTCGGACTGAGCAGGATATGGTCAAGACAGCGTTGCGGACGCCAGCTGGGGAACGTGGCTTCGGCTTGCGGCGCCAGTAGCCCGAGGTCGCGCAACGGAGAATTTTGCAGCAGGTCGCTGGCATGGGTGTTCATGTCCCCCATCAGCACCTGATGTTTGTAATTGCCAATCAGCTCTCGGATGTAGGCCAACTGCATCGTGCGGGTGCGGGCACCCAGCGCCAGGTGCATCATCACCACCACCAAGGCTTCCGGGCCTTCGCCAAACCGCACAAGGATCGCGCCCCGGCCCTTGGGGCCTGGCAGCGGGTGGTCTTCGATGGCGGAGGGCTTCAAGCGGCTGAGCACGCCATTGCTGTGCTGCGCCAGGCGCCCGAGGTTGCGATTGAGTTGCTGGTACCAGTAAGGGAAGGCACCGAGCTGGGCCAGGTGTTCCACCTGGTTGATGTAACCGGAGCGCATGCTGCCGCCGTCAGCTTCCTGCAGGGCAACCAGGTCGAAGTCGTTCAACAGGTTGCCGATCTTCTGCAGGTTGCCGGCACGCCCGTTGTGGGGCAGCAGGTGCTGCCAGCCACGGGTGAGGTAATGCCGGTACTTCTCGGTACTGATACCCACCTGGATATTGAAGCTCAGCAGGCGCAGGCGGCTGTCTGCCGGCAGGCCCGTGGATTCCAGGTGATGTTCGTTGACCTGCGGGTCATGCAGGCCAACCCCACGTTCGGTACCCCAGCGGCGCATGACGGGCCCCTTACTTGGCTGCGCGCTCTTTGGCGATCAGCTGGTCGGCAACATTGAGGGTCTGCTCAGGACCACCGGAGGTGCCCAGGTCGAAACGGTATTTGCCGTTGACGATCATGGTCGGGACGCCTTGCACGCCGTACTTCTGCGCCAGTTCTTTGGCCTGTTTGATCTGGCCCTGGATGGCGAAGGAGTTGAAGGTGGCCAGGAACTTTTCCTTGTCGACACCTTGGGTGGCCACGAAGTCAGCCATTTCGTCTGGCTTGGTCAGGCGCTTGCCTTGCTTCTGGATCGCGTCGAATACCGCGTTGTGGACCTTGTGCTCCACACCCATGGCTTCCAGGGTCAGGAACAGCTGGCCGTGGGCATCCCATGGGCCGCCGAACATGGCTGGGATGCGTTTGAAGTTGACGTCCTTGGGCAGTTTCTCAACCCATGGGTTGATGGTCGGCTCAAAGGCGTAGCAATGCGGGCAGCCGTACCAGAACAGCTCTACCACTTCGATCTTGCCTGGCTCCGAAACCGGAACCGGGTTGGCCAATTCAACGTAGGTTTTACCGGCTTCAAGCGGCACGTCGGCAGCTTGTGCGGTCATGCCGAAGAGGCTGGCAGTGACGAGAGCGGCGCTGAGGATCAGATTACGCATGCTTTACTCCTGGACAAATAAAGTCGCCTCACGCGACCTTTGCTGTGACAGGTCTACGCGGGCATGAGTTCGTTAGTGTAACGGCACCGGCCACAAAAAAGGGCGGCCTGGGCCACCCTTTTTATGCTTGCATCGCGGGATTAATCGAGTGTTAACGTTGCGTGCACCTCAGTGCAGGCCCTGGATGTAGCTGGACACCGCCGCAATGTCTTCATCACTCAGCTTGCGGGCGATGGTGCGCATGATTGCCGCGTCGCCATCGTTGGCTCGCCCGGCCTCTTCCTTGCGGAAATCGGTCAACTGCTTGGCGATATAGGTCGCGTGCTGGCCGCTCAGGTGCGGGAAGCCGGCGGCGGCGATGCCCGCGCCATTGGGCGAGTGGCAACCGGTGCAGGCAGGCAGGCCTTTTTCCAGGTCGCCGCCGCGGAACAGTTTCTCGCCACGGGCCACCAGTTTCGGATCGGCAGCTCCCACACTGCCCTTCTGGCTGGCAAAATACGCCGCGATGTCTGCCAGGTCCTGATCGCTGAGGTTGGTCAACAAGCCGGTCATTTCCAGGACCGTGCGCTTGCCGGACTTGATATCCTGCATCTGCTTGGTCAGGTAACGCTCGCCCTGGCCGGCCAGTTTGGGGAAGTTCGGCGCCGGGCTGTTACCATCCGGTCCATGGCAAGCACCACATACGGCGGCTTTCGCCTGGCCCGCTGTAGCGTCGCCTGCAGCATGGGCAACACCGGTGATGCCCAAGGTCAACAGCAGACTCACGATCAGTTTGTTCATCAGCTAATCCAACTACGGCTAAGGGGTTTAAGAGTTATCTACCGGGTTTACTCACCATCAACTGAATGACGGCCTGGTAATCCTCAGTACTGCAGTCCATGCACAAACCACGCGGCGGCATTGCCTTGAAACCCTGGGTCACGTGTTGCACCAGCGTGTCCATGCCCTGCGCCAGTCTTGGCGCCCAGGCTGCCTGGTCACCCCGTCTGGGGGCGTTGGGCAACTGGCCGGCATGGCAAGCCACGCAAACTCGGTTGTACACCGCTTCCGGATCCTGTGTAGCCTGAGCGCCGTAAAGCGGGACCAGGACACCGATAGCGAGCAACCACTTGGTCATACGTCGACCATTTCAGGGTTTGAGAGCGCTTTGCGTTCTAATGCGCAATAAAGGTCTATCGCTCCCGTGAACCTCATCCTTCGCTGGGACAAAGCACACACAAAATCTGCGGCATTATATACTGGCGCTACTGAAACGGAAACGACACCGCTTGCCGCACCCTTTTTCGGCACCGCCCACATCGGAAATCTCATGCAACTCAAGAATCCCATCCTCGGTCTGTGCCAACAGTCCACGTTCATGCTCAGCGCCGCCAAAGTTGACCAATGCCCCGATGACGAGGGCTTTGAAGTCGCCTTTGCCGGTCGCTCCAACGCTGGCAAGTCCAGCGCGCTGAACACCCTGACCCACGCCAGCCTGGCACGCACCTCGAAAACCCCGGGCCGCACGCAACTCCTCAATTTCTTCAAGCTAGACGATGATCGGCGTCTGGTCGACCTGCCGGGCTACGGATACGCAAAAGTCCCTATCCCGTTGAAGCTGCACTGGCAGCGTCACCTGGAGGCTTACCTGGGTGGCCGCGAGAGTTTGAAGGGTTTGATTCTGATGATGGACATCCGCCATCCGATGACTGACTTCGACCTGTTGATGCTCGACTGGGCCGTCGCCAGCGGCATGCCGATGCACATCCTGCTGACCAAGGCCGACAAGCTGACCTACGGCGCGGCCAAAAACACCCTGCTCAAAGTGCAGTCCGAAATCCGTAAAGGTTGGGGTGACGCGATCACCATCCAGCTGTTCTCGGCACCAAAACGCATGGGCCTGGAAGAGGCCTACACCGTGCTGGCAGGCTGGATGGAATTGGCCGACAAGGGCGCGGAACTGGCCGAGTAACTTTTCTACAAGCAAAAAAAACCCCGGACTTCGTATGGGGAGGGGAAGTTCGGGGTTCAAGTTCCGGACCGCTAGGGCGGGGTCCAGATATCTGCCAACACTTAACACAACATAGGAGCATTGAAGGGCTTCACCACCCATTCAGTAACTCTGAGTAGCAGTTCACGGGTTAAGTTCCGGCAGGTTCGAAAAACTATTTGAAATAACCGACGGCGATTTCCGTACTAAAGCACTCTGCCACCACACAAGGTGATGGCAGAGTCCCGGACTCAGTGCGCTTCGTCCCAGTTGTTGCCCACGCCCACTTCCACCAGCAACGGTACATCCAGCTGTGCGGCAGCGCTCATGTGTTCGCGAATCTTCTCGCTGACTTGCGCCACCAGGTCTTCACGCACCTCCAGCACCAGTTCATCGTGCACCTGCAGGATCACCTTGGCATCCAGGCCTGACTCAGTCAGCCAGTTGTCCACCCGCACCATGGCCTTCTTGATAATATCCGCCGCCGTACCCTGCATCGGCGCGTTGATCGCGGTACGTTCTGCCGCTGCGCGCTCCTGGGGCTTGTTGGAGTTGATGTCCGGCAAGTACAGGCGACGACCGAAGAACGTCTCGACATAACCTTGATCAGCCGCCTGGGCACGGGTGCGCTCCATGTATTCGCGCACGCCGGGATAACGGGCGAAATACACATCGATATACGCCTTGGCCGTCTTGGTATCGACGCCAATGTCCTTACCGAGCTTCTGCGCGCCCATGCCATAGATCAGGCCGAAGTTGATCGCCTTGGCGCTGCGACGCTGATCCGAAGTGACCTCGCCCAGTTCAACCTTGAACACTTCTGCCGCCGTGGCGGTATGCACGTCCAGGTTGTCGCGGAAGGCGTTCATCAGGCCTTCGTCCTTGGACAGGTGCGCCATGATCCGCAGCTCGATCTGCGAGTAGTCCGCCGCCAACATTTTGTAGCCCTTGGGCGCGACGAACGCCTGGCGAATGCGCCGCCCTTCGGCGGTACGCACCGGGATGTTCTGCAGGTTCGGATCACTGGACGACAAGCGCCCGGTAGCCGCCACCGCCTGGTGATAGGAGGTGTGGATGCGCCCGGTGCGGGGGTTGATCTGCTCCGGCAGGCGATCGGTGTAGGTGCTTTTCAACTTGCTCATGCTGCGGTACTGCATCAGCACCTTGGGCAGTGGGTAGTCATCTTCAGCCAGCTTGGCCAGCACTTCTTCGGCTGTGGAGGCCTGGCCCTTGCCGGTTTTTTTCAGTACCGGCAGGCCGAGTTTCTCGTAAAGGATCGCGCCGAGCTGCTTGGGCGAGCCGAGGTTGAACTCCTCACCGGCGATCTCGAACGCCTGGCGTTCCAGCTCGACCATCTTGTTGCCCAGCTCGATGCTCTGGATGCCCAGCAAATCCTTGTCGACCAGCGCGCCCTGGCGCTCGATACGCGCCAACACCGGCACCAACGGGATTTCAATCTCCGTGAGCACACTCGCCAGGCTCGGGACGGCGGACAGTTGTGCAAACAGCGCCTGGTGCAGGCGCAAGGTGATATCGGCGTCTTCCGCCGCATATGGGCCAGCCTGCTCCAGCGCGATCTGGTCGAATGTCAGCTGCTTGGCGCCTTTGCCGGCGATGTCCTGGAAGGCGACGGTGTCGTAGTCCAGGTACTTCTTGGCCAGGCTGTCCATGTCGTGGCGGGTGGCCGTGGAATTGAGCACATAGGATTCAAGCATGGTGTCGAAGGCGATGCCGCGCACGGTAATGCCATTCGCCGGATCGCCACCAATGGCACAGTTGGCCAGGATGTTCATGTCGAACTTGGCATGCTGGCCGACCTTGAGCTTGCTCGGGTCTTCCAGCAGCGGCTTGAGGGCCAGCAGCACGGTGTCGCGATCCAACTGCTCCGGCGCGCCGATGTAGGAGTGGGTCAGCGGGATGTAGGCCGCTTCATGGGGCTGGACGGCGAAGGAAACGCCGACCAACTGCGCCTGTTGGGCGTCAATACCGGTGGTTTCGGTGTCGAAGGCGATCAACTTCGCGTCATTGAGCTTCTTCAACCAGATGTCGAAGGTCGCGGGGTCGAGAATCGTGGTGTAGCTCGCCTCTGCTGGCGCCACTGCCTCAGCGACTTCCTCAACAGCAGGCGCCGCCTTGAGCTCCACACGCTTGGCGTCACGCTGTATTTCATCAAACCAGCTCTTGAACTCCAGCAGGGTGTACAACTCCAGCAGCTTCTCGCGATCCGGCTCGATCAGGTGCAGGTCATCCAGGCCGACATCCAATGGCACATCGCACTTGATCGTCGCCAACTGGTAGGAAAGAAATGCACTCTCACGATGCTCTTCCAACTTGGCCGGCAGGGTTTTGGCGCCACGGATAGGCAGGGTCGGCACGATATCCAGCTGCTCATAGAGTTCTTTGATGCCGCCGTTCACGCCGACGAGCAAGCCGGAAGCAGTCTTGGGACCAATGCCTGGAACGCCTGGAATGTTGTCGGACGAATCGCCCATCAGCGCCAGGTAGTCGATGATCTGCTCCGGTGCGACGCCGAATTTCTCCTTTACGCCGTCGATATCCATCGCGCTACCGGTCATGGTGTTGACCAAGGTAATGTGCCCGTCGACCAGTTGCGCCATGTCCTTGTCACCGGTCGAGATCACCACCGGGCGGTTGGCAGCCGCACTGCTGCGGGCCAGGGTGCCAATCACGTCATCGGCCTCGACGCCTTCAACGCATAGCAGCGGGAAACCCAGGGCGATCACGCTCTGGTGCAGGGGCTCGATCTGCAGGCGCATGTCATCGGGCATGCTCGGGCGGTTGGCTTTGTATTCGGCGTACATGTCATCGCGAAAGGTCCCACCCTTGGCGTCGAACACCACCGCGAACGGGCTGTTCGGGTACTGCTTGCGCAGGCTTTTGAGCATGTTCAACACGCCCTTGACCGCACCGGTGGGCAGGCCTTTGGAGGTGGTCAGCGGTGGCAGCGCGTGGAAGGCGCGGTACAGATAAGAAGAACCGTCCACCAGGACGAGGGGTGCTTGGCTCATGAGCAGAATCAACCTTTTCGGCGGGTCAGGCGCTAGAATAGCCGGACCAATGACGACAAAGGGACAAGGTTATCATGCGTACATTCAATCGCCTGCTGTTCACCGGCTTGATTGCACTCGCTCCGATGGCTGCCATGGCGGCAGACAGCGCCCCTGGGGGCGATCCGGAAGTAACCATTCGCACGGAAGGCGACAAGACCATCCAGGAGTACCGCCAAAACGGCTTCCTGTATGCGATCAAGGTAACGCCAAAGGGCGCGCCTCCGTACTTCCTGGTGCGCGCCGACGGAACCGATGCGAACTTCATCCGCTCTGACCAGCCGGATATGCTGATCCCGTCATGGAAGATTTTCGAATGGAAATGATTTCTTAACTTAAATTGGCGCCGCGCATTGCGGCGCCCGTACTGGCAGTTTTAACCATGTCTGTGTTCACCCCCCTGGCTCGGCCCGAGCTGGAAACCTTTCTCGCCCCTTACGGCCTCGGCCGCCTGATCGACTTCCAGGGGATTGCCGCCGGTAGTGAAAACACCAATTTCTTTATCAGCCTGGAGCAGGGCGAGTTCGTCCTGACCCTGGTCGAACGTGGCCCGGTCGCGGAAATGCCGTTCTTCATCGAACTGCTCGACGTGCTCCACGACGCCGACCTGCCCGTGCCCTACGCCCTGCGCACCACCGACGGCGTGGCTCTGCGCGAGCTGAAAGGCAAACCCGCACTGCTGCAACCGCGCCTGGCCGGCAAGCACATCAAGGATGCCAACGCGCAGCACTGCGCGCAGGTCGGTGATCTGCTGGGCCATCTGCACCTGGCAACCCAAGGTGAAAAGGTGTTGGAGCGCAAGACCGATCGCGGCCTGGACTGGATGCTCAGCGAAGGCGGGCAGTTGATTTCGCACTTGAACGACGCACAACAACGCCTGCTGCAGAATGCACTGACCGAGATCGCAGCCCACAAGGCTGAGATCCTAGCGCTGCCACGCGCCAACGTGCACGCCGACCTGTTCCGCGACAACGCGATGTTCGAAGGGACGCACCTTACAGGGCTGATCGACTTCTACAACGCCTGCTCCGGTCCGATGCTGTACGACGTGGCAATCGCCCTGAATGACTGGTGTTCGGACGCGGATGGCGTGATCGATGGGCAACGCGCACGGGCATTGCTGGGGGCTTATGCGAGCCTGCGGCCGTTTACCGCCAAGGAAGCCGAGTTGTGGCCAACGATGCTGCGCGTGGCCTGTGTGCGGTTCTGGTTGTCACGCCTGATCGCGGCTGAATCGTTCGCCGGGCAGGACGTGTTGATCCATGACCCGGCGGAGTTCGAGCATCGGTTGGTGCAGCGTCAGCAGGTTACCGTGCACCTGCCCTTTGCACTCTAACCTTTGCAGGAGCCGGCTTGCCGGCTTCTACAAGGACTCCAGGCAACCCGCCAAGTCATTGCCCAACTTCTCCAACACCTGCTCATAACCCTGTGCCGTAGCCGGGGTGTAACCACCCAGCGCATCCAACTCCGCCAGCTTCACCGGCAAACCGGAGACCAGCGTTTCAGCCAGGCGCGGACGCAACGGCGGCTCGCTGAACACGCAGGTCTTGCCCACTTCCTGCAAACGCGTACGCATCGCCGCCACATGCTGGGCGCCGGGTTGTACCTCAGCAGCCACGCTGAACACGCCGGTGTGCTTGAGGCCGTAGGCGTCTTCGAAGTAATCGAAGGCTTCGTGGAAGACGAAGTAAGGTTTGCCATCAATCGGCGCCAGGCGGGCTTTCAGGCGAGCATCCAGGGCATCCAGGCGCTCATTGAAGGCCTTCACGTTGCTCTGGTAACGCGCAGCATTGGCCGGGTCGGCGGCAGCCAGGTCAGCCGCCATGCGCGCCGCAATCACCCGAGCGTTCACCGTCGACAGCCACAGATGCGCATCCAGGCTGCCTGGGCGGTGATCGTGGTCGTGTTCGTCGGCTTCATCGGCGTGTGAGTGGCTATCTTCGGCAAAACGACGCAACTTCATGCCTGGCAGGTCCTGCACGGCCACTGTCGCAGCCGTACGACCTTTCAGCACGCGCGGCAGGAAACTCTCCATATCCGGGCCGATCCAGTACAGCAGGTCCACCGACTGCACGCGCCGTACGTCGGATGGACGCAGCGCATAGTTATGCGGCGACGCACCCGGCGGCAATAACACCTCGGGAACCGCCACACCGTCCTGCACGGCCGCGGCGATCAACTGCAGCGGTTTGATGCTGGTCAGCACCTTGACCTCGGCCTGAGCGGCGCTCGCGACGAACAAACTGGTGACAAATACGACAAAAACGGGAAAAAGTCGGGACACGATGACCACTCAATGGCGTAGGAACGGGTAACATAATAACGTCTCTATCAAATGTCTGTCGCCGCTCATGCCTAAAACACCGCTTGCCAGCCGTCCCCACGACCACTCTCACTGCGTGCATACCGCGCTGTCGGAGGCCGATACCCTGTGCACACAGAAGGGTCTGCGCCTGACCGCCCTGCGTCGTCGCGTACTGGAGTTGGTGTGGCAGAGCCATAAGCCGCTGGGCGCCTACGACATCCTCGGCGTACTCAGTGAGCAGGATGGCCGCCGCGCCGCGCCGCCGACCGTGTATCGCGCGCTGGATTTCCTTCTGGAAAACGGCCTGGTGCACCGCATCGCCTCGCTGAACGCCTTTGTCGGCTGCAGCCACCCGGAACATGCACACCAGGGCCAGTTCCTGATCTGCCGCGAATGCCACGCCGCCATCGAGCTTGAACAAAAAAGCATCAGTGACGCGATCATCAAAAGCTCTGCCGACGTCGGTTTCCGGGTCGAAGGGCAAACGGTCGAAGTGGTCGGCCTGTGCGCGGGCTGCCAGGGGGCTTGATGAGCAACGCGTTAATCCGCCTGGAACAGGTCGGGGTCACGTTCGCCGGGCAAGCCGTGCTGGATAACATCGCTCTAAGCGTGGAGCCTGGGCAAATTGTCACCTTGATCGGCCCCAACGGCGCCGGCAAGACCACCCTGGTGCGCGCCGTACTCGGCCTGCTCAAGCCCGACACCGGCAGTGTGTGGCGCAAGCCCAAGCTGCGTGTCGGCTACATGCCGCAGAAGCTGCACGTGGATCCGACCCTGCCACTGTCCGTGTTGCGCTTCCTGCGCCTGGTGCCGGGCGTGGACCGTGCCCGTGCGCAAGCGGCGCTCAAGGAAGTCGGCGCCGAGCAGGTGATCGACAGCCCGGTACAAAGCATCTCCGGCGGCGAAATGCAGCGCGTGCTGCTGGCCCGTGCCTTGTTGCGCGAGCCGGAACTGTTGGTGCTGGATGAGCCCGTGCAAGGCGTCGACGTCGCCGGTCAGGCCGAGCTGTACAGCCTGATCACCCGCCTGCGCGACCGCCATGGCTGCGGCGTGCTGATGGTGTCCCACGATTTGCACCTGGTGATGAGCACCACCGACCAGGTGGTGTGCCTCAACCGTCACGTGTGCTGCTCCGGCCACCCGGAACAAGTCAGCGGCGACCCGGCCTTCGTCGAGCTGTTCGGCAAGAACGCCCAAAGCCTGGCGATCTACCACCACCATCACGACCACGCCCATGACCTGCATGGCGCCGTGGTCGACGATCCCGCCACACCTCATACCCACGTTCATGGAGATAGCTGCAAGCATGGCTGATTTTCTGCTCTACGCCCTGCTGGCAGGCTTGGCTTTGGCGTTGGTGGCGGGCCCACTGGGTTCGTTCGTGGTCTGGCGGCGCATGGCCTATTTTGGCGACACGTTGTCGCATGCCGCGCTCTTGGGCGTGGCCATGGGTTTCTTGCTGGATGTCAGCCCGACCATCGCTGTCACCGTCGGCTGTCTGTTACTGGCGGTGCTGCTGGTGACCCTGCAACAGCGCCAGCCGCTGGCCTCCGACACCTTGCTGGGCATCCTGGCGCCCAGCACGCTGTCCCTGGGCCTGGTGGTGCTGAGCTTCATGCACGAAGTGCGCATCGACCTGATGGCCTACCTCTTTGGCGACCTGCTGGCAATCAGCACCACCGACCTGGCCTGGATTCTCGGCGGCAGCGCAGCCGTGCTGGTCTTGCTGGTGGCTCTATGGCGCCCGTTGCTGGCAATCACCGTGCATGAAGAACTGGCAACGGTAGAAGGTTTGCCTGTACCAAGCCTGCGCATGGCCCTGATGTTGTTGATCGCCGTGGTGATTGCTGTCGCGATGAAGATTGTCGGCGTATTGTTGATCACGTCGCTGCTGATCATTCCCGCAGCCGCCGCCCAGCGCCATGCCCGTTCGCCGGAGCAGATGGCCATCGGCGCAAGTTTGCTGGGGATGCTTGCGGTGTGCGGGGGCCTGGCGCTGTCCTGGTTCAAGGACACGCCGGCCGGGCCATCGATTGTGGTCACGGCCGCCGCCCTGTTTCTGCTGAGTTTTGTCCTGCCCCGTCGAGGGGTGTAGACTTGCTCGCTTTTTGCGCAAATAGAGAGTCGCAGGAATGAAGCCGTTCACCTCCCGTTATCTGCTCCTTGCCGCATTTTCCTTGCTGCTGGGCGCCTGTCAAAGCACACCGCCCGCCGCCCCCGAGGCCCCGGACGCACGCGCTGCGGCCATCGCGCAGCTGGAACAAAACCTGGCCAGCAGCGAGTTGGCCACCGCCGAAGACCAGTTGGCGGCACTGCAAGCCCAGTCGCCCAACGATCCGGCGCTGGAAAACTATCAGCGCCAATTGGCAGAAGCCTACCTGCAGCGCAGCCAGATCGTGTTGCAAAAGGGTGACGTCAACGCCGCTGCCACCGCCCTGAGCCGCGCCCGCGCCCTGATGCCCAAGGCGCCCGCACTGACCGGCGGCGTCAACAGCGCCATTACCCACGCCCGCAAGGCCGAGCTGGATAAAGCCGAAGCCGCCCTGAAAGCCGCCGAAGCCAAGCCCGCCGCCAAGGTCATCGACCCGGCGGCGCCCAGTACCACGGTGGCGCTGAACCTCACTGATATTGAAGAACTGCGCCATCAGCTGGATGCGATCGCCACCGACGTGGTGAATTACCAGTGCGATGTGACCATCCAGGCGCCGCGCACCCAGGATTACCCGTGGCTGGCCACGTTGCTGACCAAACGGGTGAAGCGAATTGATTCGGGGTATGACCTGAAGATTCACCGGCAGATCTTGAAACACATTCCGGCGCAGGTTGTGCTGATTCCGCGCAAGGCGGAATAAAGCCGTTCGCGAGCAAGTCGAATCGTCGCACCGCCGCTCCCACATTTGGAACGCATTCCAAATGTGGGAGCGGCGGTGCGACGATTCGACTTGCTCGCGAAGGCGATTTAAAAAACAACCTACGACTTAAGCCGGAATCGCCTTGGCCTTCGGCTCCCGATCCCATACCCGATGCTGCGCGATCGCCGCGAAGAACGCCTTAAATGCCTTGGCATCCCCACCCACAATCAAACCTGCATCCGCCTCCAGCTTGAGCACGTCCAGCAATTGCTTGGCCTCACCGGCCAACGTAATTGCCTTCAGGTGTTTGTAGGCTTCCAACAGGTAATGCAGTGCAACACCGTCACCACTCAGCGCTTTCACAGATTCCGCGCCGCCCGGTACGAATACCGCATCAAACGCAATCGACGGCATGCCTTCCATGGACGCATCCACAGGCAGAGATTTGCCATCCGCCGTGGTGACCGGTGCCGAGGTTGGCCCCAGCAACTTGGCATGCGCGCCTTCTGCTGCGAGCGCTTTTTTCATCGCGTCGATGGCAGCCCCGTCAACTCCATTAGCTGCCAGGATCGCCACCTTGCGGGTCTTGATATCACCCGACAGCAGGTTCACCTGGCTCAACGCCGGGGACTCTTTAACCGATGTCTCACGTGCCGCTACCGTGCCTTTGGTCGGCGCCGGCAGACCCAGGTTCTGCGCAACGCGCTTGGCCAGCTCCAGGTCGATATTGGCGAGGATTTCATTCACCTGACGCGCACGAATATGCTCGCGCTCGACCTTGCCCAATTCAAAGCTGTAGGCGGCGATGATGTGCTCTTTCTCATGGTGGCTCATGCTGTTGAAAAACAGCGTGGCCTGAGAGAAATGGTCGCCGAACGATTCACTGCGCTCACGCACCTTGTTCGCATCGACACGCTCGTAGTAGGTCTCGAAACCGCCGTCGGTCGGGCCGGCAGGCGTTTCTTTCGGCCAACCGCCGTCGATGGAGTTAGGCTCGTAAGCAGCGCGGCCTTTATCAATCACCGTGCGATGCAGGGCATCGCGCTGACCGTTATGGTTTGGCGCAACCGGACGGTTGATCGGGATCTCATGGAAGTTCGGACCACCGAGGCGGCTGATCTGGGTGTCCGTGTAGGAAAACAGACGGCCTTGCAACAACGGGTCGTTGGTAAAGTCGATACCCGGCACGATATGGCCAGGGCAGAAGGCGACCTGCTCGACTTCAGCGAAGAAGTTATCCGGGTTGCGATTCAGCACCATCCGGCCCAGCGGCGTGATCGGCACCAGTTCTTCGGGAATGATCTTGGTCGGGTCGAGCAAGTCGAAGTCGAACTTATGCTCGTCTTCTTCTGCAACGATCTGCACACCCAGTTCCCACTCAGGGTAATCGCCCGTCTCAATCGACTCCCATAGGTCGCGGCGGTGGTAGTCGGTGTCTTTACCGGCCAGCTTCTGCGCTTCGTCCCACACCAGCGAGCAGGTGCCCACTTTTGGACGCCAGTGGAATTTCACGAAGCTGGACTTGTCCTCGGTATTGATCAGGCGAAACGTATGCACGCCAAAGCCCTGCATGGCACGCAGGCTTTTGGGAATGGCGCGGTCGGACATTGCCCACACCACCATGTGCGCCGACTCCGGCACCAGCGAAACAAAATCCCAGAACGTATCGTGGGCCGAACCGCCAGTAGGAATCTCGTTGTGGGGCTCAGGTTTCACGGCGTGAACAAAGTCGGGAAACTTGATCGCATCCTGAATGAAGAACACTGGCATGTTGTTGCCAACCAGGTCGAAGTTGCCTTCGTCGGTGAAGAATTTCACTGCGAAACCGCGTACATCGCGCACCGTATCGCCTGAACCGCGAGGGCCCTGCACGGTAGATAAGCGCGTGAATACCGGGGTTTTCTGCCCGGGATTGCGCAGAAAACCGGCTTTGGTGAGCGCGGAGTGGTCTGCATAGGTTTCAAAAAAGCCATGAGCACCCGTGCCTCGAGCATGCACGATGCGCTCCGGGATGCGTTCATGGTCAAAGTGCGTGATTTTTTCACGCATGATGAAGTCTTCCAGCAGCGATGGGCCACGGGAACCGACTTTCAATGTGTTCTGGTTGTCGGAAATCTTCACGCCTTGGTTGGTACGCAGGGCCTGGCCGGTCGCATCGGAACGGAATGTCTCCAGGGCCTGCAGCTTGGCGTTGGTGTTGCCACGGTCCAAGGTATCGGTGCCCGCGAGTTCACTCTTCGGCGGGGTGGCTGGCTTCTTGGTACTCATCAGACAAAACTCCTTATTCAAAGTGGCCAGAGCGATCCCCGGCTAGCTTGAGCAAAACCCCAGGCACGGCACCTGAGAAATCGAGTTGCTTAAGTAGTGACTGACGAGGTTTTGGGCCGTTCCTTTTTTATGACCTTTGGTCTCGTTATTGCCAAATCGCTGGATGAATGCGAAATAAATGCTAAGAAACGCTATACGGACAGGCTAAAATGCGCGCCCGGCTAACCGCTGATCCCTTTTCCATGCGCCCCACAAGGTTCGCTACGTGATCGAGTTTCAAAATGTCCATAAAACCTACCGCGTCGCCGGTAGGGATATTCCCGCGCTGCACCCCACCAGCCTGACCGTCGAGAACGGCCAGGTGTTTGGTCTGATCGGTCATTCCGGCGCGGGCAAAAGTACACTGCTGCGCCTGATCAACCGCCTCGAAGAACCGAGTGGCGGCCAGATCACGGTGGACGGCGAAGAAGTCACCGCCCTGGACGCCAACGGCCTGCGCCGTTTCCGCCAGCAGGTCGGGATGATCTTTCAGCACTTCAACCTGCTGGCGTCCAAGACCGTCGCCGACAACGTGGCACTGCCACTGACCCTGGCCGGCGAATTGTCGCGCAAGGACATCGACCTGCGCGTCGCGGAGTTGCTGGCGCGCGTGGGCCTGTCGGACCACGCCAAGAAATACCCGGCGCAATTGTCCGGTGGCCAGAAACAACGCGTCGGCATCGCCCGCGCCCTGGCGACCAAGCCGAAGATCCTGCTGTGCGACGAAGCCACAAGCGCCCTCGACCCGCAGACCACTGCCTCGGTGCTGCAACTGCTGGCCGAGATCAACCGCGAGTTGAAGCTGACCATCGTGTTGATCACCCATGAAATGGACGTGATCCGCCGCGTCTGCGACCAGGTGGCCGTAATGGACGCGGGCGTGATTGTCGAGCAAGGCTCGGTGGCCGATGTGTTCCTGCATCCCAAGCACCCGACCACCAAGCGCTTCGTGCAAGAGTCCGAGCAGGTCGACGAAAACGAGCAACGCGACGACTTCGCCCATGTCCCAGGCCGCATCGTGCGCCTGACATTCCAGGGCGAAGCGACCTACGCGCCATTGCTGGGCACCGTCGCCCGCGAAACGGGTGTGGACTACAGCATCCTCGCCGGTCGTATCGACCGCATCAAAGACATCCCTTACGGGCAATTGACCCTCGCCGTCACCGGTGGCGACATGGAAGCCGCGTTTGCGCGCTTCACCGCCGCTGACGTCCACATGGAGATCCTGCGCTAATGGACGTCCTGTTGAGTTTCTTCGCCAATATCGACTGGTCGGAAATCTGGCTCGCCACCGGCGACACCATGACCATGTTGTTCGGCTCGCTGTTCTTCACCGTGGTGCTCGGCCTGCCGCTGGGCGTGCTGTTGTTCCTGACCAGCCCGCGCCAACTGTTCGAACAGAAAGGCCTGTACGCGCTGCTGTCGCTGATCGTGAACATCCTGCGCTCGCTACCATTCATTATTCTGTTGATCGTGATGATCCCGTTCACCGTCCTGATCACCGGCACTTCGCTGGGCGTGGCGGGTGCGATTCCGCCGCTGGTCGTGGGGGCAACGCCGTTCTTCGCGCGACTGGTGGAAACCGCCCTGCGTGAAGTGGACCGCGGCATCATCGAGGCCACCCAGTCCATGGGCGCCAGCACGCGCCAGATCATTACCAACGCCTTGCTGCCCGAAGCCCGTCCTGGCATTTTCGCGGCGATTACGGTGACGGCGATTACACTGGTGTCCTACACGGCGATGGCCGGTGTGGTCGGTGCCGGTGGCTTGGGTGACCTGGCGATCCGTTTCGGTTACCAGCGTTTCCAGACCGATGTGATGGTGGTCACCGTGGTGATGCTGTTGATCCTGGTACAAATTCTGCAAACCGTCGGCGACAAGCTGGTGGTGCACTTTTCTCGAAAATAACGGCCATTGCCGGCCGTACGCCGGTACATGCCCGAACAAGGAGCTTGTTGGATGAAAAAACTACTGGTTGCTTTCGCCGCCGTTGCGGCGTTTTCCGCCCACGCCGAGACCATCACGGTCGCTGCTTCGCCGGTGCCTCATGCGGAAATCCTGGAATTCGTGAAACCTGCCCTCGCCAAAGAAGGCGTAGACCTGCAGGTCAAAGTCTTCACCGACTACGTGCAGCCGAACGTACAAGTCGCTGAAAAGCGCTTGGACGCCAACTTCTTCCAGCACCAGCCGTACCTGGATGAGTTCAACAAGGCCAAGGGCACTCACCTGGTGAGCGTTGGCGCTGTGCACCTGGAACCTCTGGGCGCCTACTCCAGCAAGTACAAGAAGCTGGACGAGCTGCCAAGCGGCGCCAACGTGGTCATCCCGAACGATGCCACCAACGGCGGCCGCGCCCTGTTGCTGCTGGCCAAGAACGGCTTGATCACCCTGAAGGACCCGACCAACATCCTGTCGACCATCAAGGACATCACCGCCAACCCTAAAGGCCTGAAATTCCGCGAACTGGAAGCCGCGACCCTGCCGCGCGTGCTGACCCAGGTCGACCTGGCGCTGATCAACACCAACTACGCGCTGGAAGCCAAGCTGGACCCGTCCAAGGATGCGCTGGTCATCGAAGGCAGCGACTCGCCTTACGTGAACATCCTGGTGACCCGCGAAGACAACAAAGACTCGGACGCCGTGAAGAAGCTGGTTGCAGCCCTGCACACGCCTGAAGTGAAGAAGTTCATCGAAGAGAAGTACAAAGGCGCGATCAAGCCGGCGTTCTGATCCACCGCTGAAACAACAAAACCCCCATCCGACCCGGTCGAATGGGGGTTTTGTTTATGGGCGCTGTAACAATGCAGGCAACTGCGCCACCAGCTTCTGGTTGTTCAACGGCGCACGGATGAACCCTCTCTGAGTCCCATCCGGCCCGATCAGCGCCAGGTTGCCACTGTGGTCGACGGTGTAGTTGGGTTTGCTGGTATCGGCCGGAATGAACGGAATGCTCACCGCATTCGACACCTTCTGCACCTCCTCGACATTCGCTCCGGTCAACCCGACAAACTGCGGATCGAAGTAACCCAGGTACTGCTTGAGCTGAGTCGGCGTGTCGCGATGCGGATCGACGCTGACCAGGATCACCTGCAACTTGTCCACAACCTCCTTGGGCAATTCGCTCTTGATCTGGCGCAGCTGGGCGAGGGTGGTCGGGCAGATGTCCGGGCAGAAGGTGTAGCCGAAGAACAACAGGCTCCACTTGCCTTTCAATTCGTTGACCACCACCGGCTGGCCTTCCTGATTGGTCATGGTCACCGGCGGCAACTGACGGCTTTGCGGCAACAGGATGATACCGGCGTCGATCAAGGCGGTGGGATCGCCCTGGCCTTTGCCCGAGAGCACTTTGTTGACGGTCAGGCCCATGATCAATGCCACCAGGGCCACCAGGATGAAGACAGTTTTTTGAGTTCGAGTCATAGGTTCAACAGTAGGTAGTGGTCGAGGAGCAGCGCGATAAACAGCAGCAGCAAGTACCAGATAGAGTACTTGAAGGTGTTGATCGCCGCGTGCGGCCGACCGCCACGGTACAACACCCAGGCCCATTGCAGAAAGCGCCCGCCCAATACCAGTGCACACGCCAGGTACAGCAGGCCGCTCATGTGGATCACATAGGGCATCAGGCTCACCGCCAGCAGGGCGAAGGTGTAGAGCAGGATATGCACCTTGGTGTAATGCTCGCCGTGGGTCACCGGCAACATCGGGATATCGGCCTTGGCGTATTCCTCCTTGCGGTGAATGGCCAGGGCCCAGAAGTGCGGCGGGGTCCAGGCGAAGATGATCAGCACCAGCAACAGGGGTTCAGCGCTGACATGCCCGGTGACGGCCACCCACCCCAACAGCGGCGGCGCCGCGCCAGCCAGGCCGCCGATGACGATATTCTGCGGCGTCGCTCGCTTGAGAAAACCGGTATAGATCACGGCGTAGCCGAGCAGCGAAGCCAAGGTCAGCCAGGCCGCCAGCGGGTTGGTGAACGCCAGCAGCAGCGCCAATCCCGCAACAGCCAGAAACAATGCGAAGGCCAACGCCGCCAGCGGCGACACACGCCCCTCCGCCAGCGGCCGCTTGTGGGTGCGAGCCATTACGGCGTCGATCCGCCGGTCCACCACATGGTTCACCGCCGCCGCGCCGCCCGCACACAGGGCAATCCCCAGGTTGCCGAACACCAGCACCGTCCATGGCACGCCCGCGCGGGTCGCCAGGAACATCCCCACCAATGAGGTGATAAGCATCAACACCACCACTTTCGGCTTGGTCAGCTCCAGGTAGTCACGCCAGATGGCTTGGCTGTGACGCGTGCCGATCAAGGTCGCCATGGCATCTCTCCTTTAAGGGTGATGAGGCCCGATACGTGTTTGCGTGGGATAAAGCGCCAGCCGAACGGCAGCTGGTTGCGCACCCGGACCAGACTGGTTCGGGCGTGATAATTGACGAGCACCAGCGTCAGCAACAAGGCCGCGCCGCCAGCGTTGTGCCCGACCGCCACCGGCAGCGGCAAGTGGAAATACACATTGCTCAGGCCCAGACAGATTTGCGCCGCTAGGGCGATCAGCAGCAAGCCGGCCAAGCGCGTCATGCCCACTGCACGCAGTTGCCAGGCCAGGCCCAGCAGCACCAGGCTGACGATGACGGCGCCAATGCGGTGGGTCAGGTGGATGGCAGTGCGCGCCTCGCTGTCCAGTTGTCCACCCAAGTAATTGGGCCCGATGTGCTGGGTCAGATGAAAGCCATTGGCGAAATCTGCCGCCGGCCACCATTCGCCGTGGCACGTCGGCAGATCGATACAGGCCACCGCCGCGTAGTTGGAACTGACCCAGCCCCCCAGCGCGATCTGGCCGATCACCAGCACCACGCCCGCCGTCGCCCAATATTGCAGGCGCTTGGGCACGATCAGCGCGGGCAACACGCCGGACAAGCGCAAGGTCAGCAGAAACAGCAGGCTCAAGGTCGCAAAGCCGCCCAATAAATGGCCCGTCACCACCTGCGGCCATAACTTCAATGTCACCGTCCACATGCCAAACGCCGCCTGGGCGAAGACCACCGCCAGCAGGAACAGCGGCAGCTTGACCGGCTGGCCTGGATCGCGCCGATGGCTCCACGAACGCGCAGCCAGCAACACGATCAGCAAGCCCAGGGTGCCGGCGAAATAGCGATGGGTCATCTCGGCCCAGCCCTTGTCGGCCTCCACCGGCGTATCGGGGAAATGCAGCTCGGCATGAGCCAACTGGGCTTCGGTCTTGGGCACGCTGATGAAGCCGTAGCAGCCCGGCCAATCCGGGCAACCCAGGCCGGCGTGGGTCAGGCGCGTATAGGCGCCGAGCAGCACGACGATCAGCGCCAGCAAGGTGGCAAACAACGCGAGGCGAAATCCAGGTTTGGCCATGACGATGCCCTTATCCGATGTTCGACAGTTTCAGCAGGTGGCGCAGGTCGTTGAGCAAATCCTTGCCCTTGACCTTGGCGTCGTAGCGCAACACCAGGTTGCCGTGGGGATCGACGATCCACAGTTGCGCATCACCCGGCGCGGCGGCGTCTTTGCTGAAGGTCGGCAGGTCCAGCGGGTAGCGTTGCAGCTGCGGGTATTCAATTTTCAGCTTGGCCTCGTACTCCGCGCTCACCGGCTGCGCGCTGGCCAAGGCATGGCTGGCGCGGGAGGCATCACGACCCAGGCTGATTTGCAGTTGGCGTGCGAGGTACACCAGCTGTTGGCAATCCGCTGCACAGGCGCTGGGCGCGGTCACCAGCAGCTGCCAGCGCTGCTCGTCGGCCTGTACGCCAATATCGGCGCGGGTCTGGCCATTGCCGATCATCTCGCCGTGGTAGCTGCGGCTTTCCGGCACCCAAAACTGCAGCTTGTACATAAAGGTGGCCAGCGCCATCGGGCCGATCACCATCATCAGGATGAGGATCAACTGCCAACGGCCTTTGCGCCGGTCCGGTGCTTCAGACATGTTGAGTGGATTCGTGGCCGCTCCCATGGGGCTTCTCCTTTTTGTTATGCCATCCGAGGTAGAGATAAAGCGCCAGCAACGCCAGCGACATGGCGAACCACTGCACGGCATACGCCAAATGTTTTTCCGGGCCCATGGCAACGATCGGCCAGGTGGTTTCGTAGGTGCCGGGGCCGGCTTCGGCCCGCAACTCATAGGCGAAACCGTTGCGACCCAACTCGGCCCAGAGCGCGGCAGGGTGCAAGGCCGTCAGCAGGCGCGGCCATTGCGCGGTCGCGGGGTCCGGGTGCAACTGGAAGGTTTCGCCGGGGGCGATGTACACCCAGGCATCAAGGTTCACCGGCTGATCGGGCG
This sequence comes from Pseudomonas sp. DWRC2-2, assembly GCF_049897885.1. Lineage (NCBI taxonomy): Bacteria > Pseudomonadati > Pseudomonadota > Gammaproteobacteria > Pseudomonadales > Pseudomonadaceae > Pseudomonas > Pseudomonas sp. DWRC2-2. Next base: position 702,302 of record NZ_JAFCXD010000003.1, on the reverse strand, counting down.
TAGTGAACACAGGCGGCGTGCGCCGATCCGGCCAGGGCAGCCAACCGCGATTGAGCAACAGCCACAGGCCACTGGCCTGGTCGTGAAAGGGTTGCAGCAGCTCTACGCCGGCCTTGCCGTCGCGCATGCGGTTATCGAGGAATACGCTGTGTTCGGCGTCAAATTGGCCGCGCAAACGAACGCGGCGGAAGGCTGGGTCCGCCGTGTCGTTGAGTTGCATACTGCTGATCGGGTCAGCCGTGCGCCGCTCGGCGTAGCTGTCCACGAGCAGCTGTTTTTCATGGCCGCGAGACAACTGCCAGAACCCCAGGCCCACCATCAACGGCAGCAGCACCAACACTACCAATGTCGGTGCGATTCCCGGCCGAAAGCATTTTATGGCGCTGGCTATACTTGTTTTCATTGCCCGCCCATCCCGTTGGAGCCCGACCATGCTCAAAGCCGCTATTGCCCTGATGCTGATCGCGACCGTCGTGAGCCTGTTCAGTGGCTTGTTCTTCCTGGTCAAGGACGAGGGCAACTCCAATCGCCTCGTCACTGCCTTGACCGTGCGTGTCGTACTGGCCGTGATCACCGTGGCACTGATCGCCTGGGGCTTTTTCAGCGGCCAACTGGTGTCTCATGCACCGTGGTAGGGAGCGTCACAGCACATAGACGAAGAAAAACAGGCCGATCCACACCACATCCACAAAGTGCCAATACCAACTGGCCGCTTCGAAACCGAACTGGTGCTCGGCGTTGAAATGCCCCTTGAGGATGCGCATCAGCATCACGAACAGAATGATCGTGCCGATGGTGACGTGGGCACCATGGAACCCAGTGAGCATGAAGAACGTCGCGCCATACACCCCTGAGCCCAAAGTCAGGCCCAGTTCTTTATAGGCGTGGATGTATTCCTCGGCCTGAAATCCCAGGAACGCCAGACCCAGCAGCACGGTAATCGCCAGCCAGAGTTTCAGCGCACCACGATGGCCTTTACGCAGCGCGTGGTGGGCGATGGTGATGGTCACGCTGGAACTCACCAGCAGAATGGTGTTCACCAGCGGCAGGCCCCACGGGCTGATAGTGCCTTCCGGTGCCGGGTACATTTTCGGGTCGGGGTTATTCAGCAACGGCCAGGCAAACTCGAAGTTCGGCCATAACATGTGCGCTACGCCCTTTGAACCTTCACCCGCCAGCCAGGGCGCCGACATGTGGCGCACGTAAAACAGCGCACCGAAGAAGGCGATAAAGAACATCACCTCGGAAAAGATGAACCAGGTCATGCCCCAGCGGAACGAGCGGTCCATCTGCGAACTGTACAAACCGGCGCGGCTTTCCTTGATCACCGCGCCGAACCAGCCGAACAGCATGTAGGCCAGTAACAGCCCACCGACGAAAAAGATCCACGGGCCGTTGGATTCCGCCCGCGCGGCCTTGAGGTCGTTGAACCACAGACCCAGCCCGTACACCGTGATCAACAGGCCAAACGTGGCAATTATTGGCCATTTGCTTTGCGCTGGTACGTAGTACGTATCATGAGACGACATGTATTCGCTCTCCTGATTGAGGGGGCAAACAGTAGCTAGCCGCCGCTGTGGGCAGCCACCGGCGGTTGGCGCGCAGTGATATCAAACAGCGTGTACGCCAGGGTCAGATGCTTCACATCCTTGGGCATGTCGCGGTCGACAATGAAACGCACCGGCATCTCGATGCGCTGGCCCGGTTGCAACACTTGCTGGGTGAAGCAAAAGCACTCGGTCTTGTGGAAGTACATCGCCGCTTCGGCCGGGGAAATACTGGGCACGGCCTGGGCCGTCATCGGCTTGTCGGTGGGGTTGTGGGCCACAAATAGCATCTCGGTCACCGCCCCCGGATTGACCACCACTTCGTCAGCCTTGGCGTAAAAATCCCAGACCATGTCGATGGCGTTGGTGGACAAAAACTGCACACGCACCTGACGCGTTGGGTCCACCACCTGCGAGCCCTCGTACTGCCCGGCCGTCTTGCCGTTGATGCCGAACGCCTTGCACATCACGTCGTAGATCGGCACCAGTGCAAAGCCGAAGGCGAACATCGCCACCACCAGGATCAGCAGGCGGGTGACCAGGCGCTTGGTGGGCACGGACTCAGCCATGGCAGCCTCCCGTCATCCTGTTCATTTGACCTCCGGCGGGGTGGTGAAGGTGTGGTACGGCGCAGGCGAGGGGACGCTCCACTCCAGGCCTTCGGCGCCGTCCCAAGGCTTGGCCGGTGCGGGTGTACCGCCACGGATGCACTTGATCACAATGAACAGGAAGAAGATCTGCGTGGCGCCGAACATGAACGCGCCAATCGACGAGACCATATTGAAGTCGGCGAACTGCAGGTTGTAGTCCGGCACCCGGCGCGGCATGCCCGCCAGCCCAACGAAGTGCATCGGGAAAAACGCCATGTTCATGCCCACGAAAGACAGCCAGAAGTGCAGCTTGCCCAGGGTTTCGTCGTACATGTGGCCGGTCCATTTCGGCAACCAGTAGTAGGCTGAGGCGAAGATGCCGAAGATCGCGCCTGGCACCAGTACGTAATGGAAATGCGCCACCACGAAATAGGTGTCGTGGTACTGGAAGTCCGCCGGGGCAATCGCCAGCATCAGCCCGGAGAACCCGCCGATGGTGAACAGGATCACAAAGGCCACCGCAAACAGCATCGGCGTCTCGAACGTCAGCGAGCCTTGCCACATGGTGCTGACCCAGTTGAACACCTTCACCCCCGTGGGCACGGCGATCAGCAGCGTCGCGTACATGAAGAACAACTCGCCCACCAGCGGGATGCCCACCACGAACATGTGGTGCGCCCACACGATAAACGACAGGAAGGCGATGCTCGCCGTGGCGTAGACCATCGAGGTGTAGCCGAACAGCGGCTTGCGCGAGAAGGTCGGAATGATCGAGCTGACGGCGCCGAAGGCCGGCAGGATCATGATGTACACCTCAGGGTGGCCGAAGAACCAGAACACGTGCTGGAACAATACCGGGTCACCGCCGCCGGCCGCACTGAAGAAGCTGGTGCCGAAGTGGATATCCATCAGCATCATGGTCACGCAGCCCGCCAGCACCGGCATCACCGCGATCAGCAGGAACGCGGTGATCAGCCAGGTCCAGACGAACAGCGGCATTTTCATCAAGGTCATGCCCGGCGCACGCAGGTTGAGGATGGTGGCGACCACGTTGATCGCGCCCATGATCGAACTGATGCCCATCAGGTGGATCGCGAAGATAAAGAACGTCACGCTTTCCGGCGCGTAGGTAGTGGAGAGCGGCGCGTAGAAGGTCCAGCCGAAGTTCGGCCCTCCGCCGGGCGTAAACAGCGTTGAAACCAGCAGCAGGAACGCCGCCGGCAACAACCAGAAACTGAAGTTGTTCATGCGCGGCAGGGCCATGTCGGGCGCGCCAATCATCAACGGGATCATCCAGTTGGCCAGGCCGACGAATGCCGGCATCACCGCGCCGAACACCATGATCAGCCCGTGCATAGTGGTCATCTGGTTGAAGAACGCCGGCTGCACGATCTGCAGGCCGGGCTGGAACAGCTCGGCGCGGATCACCATGGCGAACGAGCCGCCAAGCAGGAACATGGCAAAGGCGAACCATAGGTACATGGTGCCGATGTCTTTGTGGTTGGTGGTCAGCACCCAGCGCATCAACCCCTTGGCGGGGCCGTGGGCATGGCCGGCGTGACCATGGTCATCGATCACAGCGCTCATGGCCGTTCTCCTGCAAGCGGGTGGGCGGGGCGGGTCGGGGTAAACGCCTTGAGAGAGGTCATTTGCTTTCCGCCTGCTTGATGGCCAGCACGTCTTTAGGCGTGACCATGTCGCCTTTGTTGTTGCCCCAGGCATTGCGCTCGTAGGTCACTACGGCGGCGATGTCCACTTCCGAGAGTTGCTTACCGAAGGCCGCCATCGCGGTGCCAGGCTTGCCGTGGTAGACAATGCTCAGGTGGTCAGCCGCCGGGCCGGTCGCAATCTTGGAGCCCTTGAGCGCCGGGAACATCGGCGGCAGGCCCTGGCCTTCGGCCTGGTGACAGGCCACGCAGGTGGTGTGGTAGACCTTGTCGCCACGAGCCACCAGCTCTTCCAGCGTCCACTCTTTGGAGGTCAGCTCCTTGAGCTTGGCCGCCTCTTCCTTGCGCTCGCCGAGCCAGGTCTCGTAGTCGGCCTTGGACTTGACCTCGACCACGATGGGCATGAAGCCGTGGTCCTTGCCGCACAGTTCGGCGCACTGGCCACGGTAGATGCCGGGTTTCTCGACGCGGGTCCAGGCCTCGTTGACGAACCCGGGAATGGCGTCGCGCTTGACCGCAAAGGCCGGCACCCACCAGGAGTGGATCACGTCGGCGGCCGTCACCAGAAAGCGCACCTTGGCACCCACCGGCAGCACCAGCGGCTGGTCGACTTCCAATAGGTAGTGCTCGCCCTTGGTGGCCTGGTTATGGATCTGTTCGGCGGGCGTAGCCAGGTTGCTGAAGAACTCCACGTCCTGGCCCAGGTATTTGTAATGCCACTTCCACTGGTAGCCAGTGACCTGGATATCGATATCCGACTCACTGCTGTCGTAGATATTGATCAGGGTCTTGGTGGCCGGAATGGCCATCGCGATCAGGATCAGCAAGGGCACGACGGTCCAGAGGATTTCCACGGTGGTGCTCTCGTGGAACTTGGCCGCGACCTGGCCCGTGGACCGGCGATGAACGATCATCGACCAGAACATCGCGCCAAACACGATGATGCCGATCACCACACAGATCCAGAAAATGGTCATGTGCAGGTCGAACACAGCGTGACTGACTTCTGTCGCCCCTGGCGCCATATTCGTTGTCCAGGCGGCATGTGCCTGGCCGAATACTGACCACAACAGGAGGCCCATCCAAACGTGTGGATGTCGCATCATTGCGGGTTCCCCTTATCGTTCTTGTTATCCCGCCGGTTTGCACCTGCGTCGAAGGGAGCGGCTTCCATACTGCTTACAACCGCCTTGCCTTGCCTGCTTATGCAGTCTGGCGTCATCAGCTAATCGCGTACAAATCCGAGTATAGACAGGCTCTGCAACCCCGCAATGTGTAGGGGCAAATGAGTAGAAATGGGTGGTCAGGGCTAATAAAACCGGGGGCGGAATCGTTTATCCGACGAACGATGGCAATTCGATATAACGCGGGCGCATAACCATGAAATAATTATGACAAATGCGTCTTAGGCGCTCGTATAAACGAGCTACCTTATCCTCTCCCTTTTCCTACGCCTGCATCACTGGAGCTTTCATGAACACCGCCGCATTGCGCGAGCAGATTTCCCGTGCCCATCAACACGAAGCCAGCACGGGCCAGCTTGCCCAGCAACTGGAAAAACAATTGCCGCACCTGCATTCGGCCATTTCCCTGGCAGACGGTGATCGCAACATCGTCATGACCCGCTTTGTCAGCGCCTACATCGACCTCGTCCCGGATTTGCTGGACGCCGCCAACGACGTGGCCCGCGAAGCCGGAATCGAAAGCCAGATCAAGCCGGTGCTAAAGATTGCCGAGCATTTCTTCCTGCAACCGCCCGCGATCCTGGCCGGCCACGAAGGGCTCGACGGCCTGCTGGACGAGGCCTACCTGGCGCATCGATTGGTTGAAGAGGTAAATGATCTGTATATCAAGCACTTTGGCCAGCCGTTGATTCCGGCAGATACCACGGTGGCCAATGTCATCGCCCACCAACTGATTGGCGAAACCTTCGCCAATCAGTTGGATGAAGCGGTGCACCACGCGGTGGATGAAATGCTCAACGAAGACAGCTTTGCGCTGGAGTCGGTGGAGGCTTACCGCGAGACGCTCAAAAGCCCGGACACGGAAGCGGCGTGGAAGCGCTGGCCGTGCCTGTCGCGGCAGTTGGGGGTTGAGTTGGCGTTGGATCAGCCGGCCTAAATCTCGAGGCGGGTGAAGAACAAATGTGGGAGCGGGCTTGCTCGCGAAAGCGGTGGATCAGTCAATTTTTCAGTGACTGGCACTCCGCATTCGCGAGCAAGCCCGCTCCCACATTGTTATTGGGTGGTCAGACGGCTGCGGAACCTATCCCCGTCGTCATCCTGACCCGACCTTCCAGCCTTCGCTTCAACCCACGCGCCTCGATCACCAGCGTCGAGCCCTTGGCCGCATTGGCCCGACCCCATTCCTCCAGCAGCTCCAAGCAGGAATGGTCGATGTAACTCAGGTTGCTCAATGGCACATGCAGGGTAGTCCCCGCAGGCACGGTGGACAGCACCTGGGTCAGCGCCGGCACTTTCAAGAAGGTCGCCGCGCCCGTCAGACGCAACTCCATTTCGCCTTCCTGGGGCAAATCGATCAGGCTCACTTTCAGGCGTGACGCCTTGAACGCCAACTTGACCAACGTCAACCCGAAGCCCACCAGCACGCCGGTCAGCAGGTCGGTAAAGATGATCGCCAACGCCGTGGCCGCATAGGTAAACATCGGCATCCGTCCATAGCGCCCCAGCGCCTTGAACGCCTTGATGTCCACCAGCTTGATCCCGGTGTACACCAACACACCCGCCAGGCTCGCCACCGGAATGCTTTGCAGCACACTCGACAGCAACAGCACGAACGCCAGCAGCCACAGGCCGTGGAACATAGCCGACAGACGGGTGGTCGCACCGGCCTGCACGTTGGCCGAGCTGCGCACGATTACACCGGTCATCGGCAAGGCACCGACCAGACCACAGAGCATGTTGCCTACGCCTTGGGCGGACAATTCCTTATCGAAATCAGAGCGCTGACCACTGTGCATGCGGTCCACCGCCGCAGCGGAAAGCAGGGTTTCAGCACTCGCGATAAACGCTACGGCAAAAGCGGCGATCAGCAGTTGCGGATCGGCCAGGTTCAGCAAGTCACTGGGGCGCAGCCAGTCGATAGCGTCGGCGAGGTTTTCCGGGACTTCCACGCGCTTGACCTGCAGCGCCAGTACCAGGCTGACCACAGTGGTCAGGCCCACACCCAACAAGGCGCCCGGCACAAAGCGCAGGCGCTGCGGGCGCAATTTGTCCCAGGCGTACATCACCAGCATGGTCGACAACCCTAGCAATCCCGCCTGCCACCCCAGGCCGCCGCCCAGGGTTGGGATCGCCTCGGCCAACGCCGCCGGGAACCCCGCCAGGTTATCCAGCCCGGAAGGCTTGGGCGCGCCGTCGAGCATCACGTGAATCTGGGACAGCACAATCAGCACGCCAATCCCCGCCAGCATGCCGTACACCACCGCCGGTGCCGTGACGCGGAACCAGCAGCCCAGGCGCAAACGCCCGGCCACCAATTGCAGGAAGCCCGCCAACAACAGGATCGGCCCCAGCATCAGCATGCCGTGCTGACGCACCAGCTCGAACACCAACACCGCCAGGCCAGCCGCAGGGCCACTGACCTGCAGCGGCGAGCCTGCCAGCCAACCCACCACCAGGCCACCGATGATCCCGGTGATCAGACCTTTTGCCGGCGGCATGCCAGAGGCAATCGCGATCCCCATGCACAGGGGCAGGGCGACCAGAAACACAACCACCGAGGCGAGCAGCTCCCGTGGCAATACAGCTTTCAATTGAGCAGCACGCATGATGACTCTCCCGAGGCATTCGCCGGGCGCGGCAAAGCCTGGCTGCGTCCATGGCAGCCACCGCTTTACCCGGCAGGGAAGTGTTTTAGAAGCGCGCTTTAGGCGTCGCGGAAGGAATCGGCCCGTCGCCGCTCAACGAGCGGAACGCTGACTGGTCCGCATCGTAGGCCCGGATTTCACTGGTCTCGATGTTGTAGATCCAACCATGGATAAACAAATGACCATTGGCCATCCGCGAAGCCACGGAAGGGTGGGTGCGCAAATGTTGCAGTTGGGCGATGACGTTTTCTTCGGTCAGCACCTTCATGCTCTCGCCTTCGTTGGCGCAGTCACAGTTGTCTTCAACCATGGACTTGGCAACTTCGGCATGCCGCAACCAGGCCCTGACTGTTGGCATCTTCTCCAGGCTGGCGGGGTTGAGTACCGCACGCATGGCGCCGCAATCGGAGTGCCCGCAGACGATGATGTGCTGCACGCCCAGGGCCAGCACCGCGTACTCGATGGCCGTGGACACACCGCCGTTCATCTGGCCGTAAGGCGGCACCACGTTACCGACGTTACGTGTCACAAACAGGTCGCCAGGCGAACTCTGGGTGATCAGCTCGGGCACGATGCGCGAGTCGGCGCACGTGATGAACATCGCCCGTGGGCTCTGGGCCGTGGCGAGTTTCTTGAACAGTTCTTCCTGCTGGGGGAAGACGTCGTGATGGAAATGCAAAAAGCCGTCAACGATATGCTTAAGCGCTGCATCGGCGGTTTCCGCCACCTGAGGGGCTGAAGCCGACGCAGCCAACGGCTGTTTATCCTGGTCACTCATGATTCATCCTCTTGATTAATGCAGGGGAGCTTTCAGGTCAGTTCGACGCCGGGTCAGGAGAACAGTTGCAAACGCCTCAAAACCGGGCCGCCGACTCATCAGTCACTCGCTGAACAAGGTAACCGTCGAAACTTAACTCAAACTGAATGAACCGCTCTAGATCGCGGGTTTCAGTGATGTCAAAGTGAGACCATTCCTACAAGAAAGGCAAACCTTTCCTCTTCAGTCTACAACAAAGCCATCTGCCTGCCCGGTGGGCAAAAGGCCGTGCAGTCCAGATTAAAACCTTCCCGTCGATCGAGCCCCAGGCGCTTGATCGCCTTGCTGAAGCGCTGGGCCAGCAAATCGGCAAACGGCCCTTCACCGCGCATGCGTACGCCAAAACGGCTGTCATACACCTCACCGCCACGCACCTGGCGCACCAGACTCATCACATGGGCCGCCCGTTGCGGGTAATGCGCCGCCAGCCACTCCTCGAACAGCGGCGCCACCTCCAGCGGCAGGCGCAACATCATGTACGCCGCGCTTTGCGCGCCAGCGGCATGGGCCTCGGTCAGCAGGCTCTCCAATTCGCTGTCGTTGATCATCGGGATCATCGGCGAACACAGCACACCCACCGGAATCCCCGCCTCACGCATCACCCGAATCGCCCGTAACCGCGCCTTGGGCGCCGCCGTGCGCGGCTCCAGGATGCGCTTGAGTTCCTCGTCCAGGCTGGTGAGGCTGATCATTACCGCCACCAATCGCTGGCGCGCCAACTCGGTGAGCAGGTCCAGGTCGCGCAAAATCAGCGAGCCCTTGGTGATGATGGTCACCGGATGCCGATAACGCAGCAGCACTTCGAGGGTTTGCCGGGTAATCCTGTACTCACGCTCGATCGGCTGGTACGGGTCGGTATTGGAACCCAGGTTGATCGGCGCACACACATAACCCGGCTTCGAAAGCTGCTGCTCCAGCACGTCCGCGGCATTGGTCTTGGCGATCAGTTTGGTTTCGAAATCCAACCCCGGCGACATGTCCCAATAGGCATGACTGGGCCGCGCATAGCAGTAGATGCAGCCGTGCTCGCAGCCACGATAGGGGTTGATGGAACGATCGAACGGCAAGTCCGGCGAGTTATTGCGGGTGATGATGCTCTTGGCCGTCTCGATACGCACTTCGGTGCCCTGGGTCGGTGGCACTTCCTGAAACCAGCCATCGTCCTCGGCCACGCTCACCGTAGGCGCAAAGCGGTTATGCAGGTTGGTGGCAGTGCCCCTACCACGGGGCGGCAGCGGAGTAGACATGAAAGCGCCTCGATACTGTTTTTATATACAGTATCGAGGCGCGAGGGTTCTGACCAGTGCCGTTTGGCGGTCAGGCAAGCCTCAGTGCTTCTGCGTCACTTGCCCCAGGTCATCACCGGAGGTAGTGCGCATGTCGTTGTGGCGCAGGTCCTTCACATCGCTGGCCTTCACCGGCGCGCCCTGATTGCCCCAGCTGCCACGGATGAAACTGACCACATCCGCCACTTCCTGGTCCGACAACCGCCAGGCGAACGCCGGCATGGTGAAGGTCGACGGTGCCGTGTGGGTCGCCGGCAAGGTGCCGCCGTTCAACACGATGTTGATCAACGACGTGGCATCCGCCGTCTGCAACACCGGGTTGCCCGCCAGCGCCGGGAACACCCGCGTGTATCCATGGCCATCGGTACGGTGGCAGGCCGCGCAGTTGTCGATATACACCGAGGCGCCGCGCTGGCTGTCATCGCCTTTCCACAATGCCTCGGCCACTTGCTTGTCGTACTGGTGCGGCTGATCCTTGGGATCCACCGCCGGCAGGCTCTTGAGGTAACGGGCGATAGCGGTCAGGTCATTTTCCGACATGTACTGCATGCTGTGGACGACAACGTCGCTCATGCCACCAAATACCGCGCTGCGGTCACTGCGGCCGGTCTTGAGGAACTGCACCAGTTGCTCCTCGCTCCAGCTGCCGAGGCCATCCTTGTGGTCACCGCGCAGGCTCTTGGCGATCCAACCTTCCAGCGGCGCGCTGCCGGACAGGAAGGCGTTGCCGTCAGTGGCACTCAGGGCTTTTTCCTGCATGGTCAACGCCCGTGGCGTGTGGCACGCACCGCAATGGCCAAGGCCTTCCACCAGGTAGGCGCCCCGGCTGATCACCGGGTCGGCCGCGGCTTGGGCCTGATGCTCCTCGACTGAAGGCGCAAACATCCAGCGCCATGCCGCCAACGGCCAGCGCATGCTCAGGGGCCACGGAATGTCGCTGGCCTTGTTCTCCTGGGCGACGGGCTCGACACCTTTCATGAAGTACGCATACAACGCCTGCATGTCGCTGTCGCTGACGCGTGCGTAAGACGGGTAGGGCATCGCCGGGTAAAGCGTACTACCGCTCTTGGCGATGCCATGGCGCACAGCCTTGTCGAAGTCCTCGAAGCTGTAGTCGCCCAGGCCGGTCTTGTCCGGGGTGATGTTGGTGGAATAGATTACGCCAATCGGGGTTTCCATTGGCAGGCCGCCAGCAAAGGGTTTACCACCTTTGGCAGTGTGGCAAGCCACGCAGTCACCCGCGCGGGCCAGGTATTCACCTTGCTTGATCAAGTCCGTTTCAGCGGCGCTGACAGAGCAGCTGCTGAAAAGCGCGAAGGTCGCGATAACAAGTGCTTTCATGGTCATCGCTCCTTATGCCTGAACCAGCGGGCCGGGGTTTTTCAGGTACTGCTCGCGGATGGCCCGCGCCGACCAATAGGTCAACGCCGCCACCAGCCCTGTAGGGTTGTAGCCCAAGCCTTGTGGGAAAGCGGATGCGCCTGGGACAAACACGTTGTGCACATCCCAGCATTGCAGGTAGCGGTTCAACGCACTGGTTTTAGGATCGGTGCCCATAATCGCGCCACCGTTCAAATGGGTGGTCTGGTACGACGCCGTGTTGAAGTGCTCGCCGACTTTTTTGCCGAGCACGGCAATGGCCTTGGGGTTCATCGCCTCAGCGACCTTGCCCATTTTCTCGACCATGAAACGGTTCATCTTGATGTCGTTTTCCTGCCAGTCGAATGTCATCCGCAGCAACGGCTGGCCGTAGGCATCACGGTACACCGGGTCCAGATCCAGGTAGTTACCCCGGTAGGATTGATGGGCACCGTGAGCATCCATCGACACTTGGTGGGTGTAGTAATCGGCGGTGGCACGCTTCCAGGCACTGCCCCAGGCTGGGGTGCCCGGCGGGTTGGACGTACCGGCAATCGGCCGGCTACCGGCCTGGTTGACCCACATCGGCGAACCGCCCACAAAGCCATGGGGCCCGTGGTCAAAGTTGTCGGCGTTGAAGTCATCGATGGCCACGCCATTGCCGCCCGCGCCGATGAAGTTGTTGGTGTGGGTGTCCTTGTCAAAGAACGCCTTGATGGTCGCCATGTTCTGGTAGGCGAAGTTCCTGCCCACCACGCCCTCGTTGGTGATCGGGTCGTAGGGCTTGCCGATACCGGAGAGCAGCATCAAGCGCACGTTATGGAATTGGAACGCGCCGAGGATCACCAGATCCGCCGGTTGCTCGCACTCCCGGCCCTGGGCGTCGATGTACGTCACACCCGTGGCCTTGCTCTTGGTGCTGTCGAGATTGACCTTGAGCACGTGGGAATTGGGCCGCAGTTCAAAGTTCGGCACCTGGCGCAGCGCTGGCAGGATGTTCACGTTCGGCGAGGCTTTGGAATACATGTAGCAGACGTAGCCGCTGCAAAAACCGCAGAAGTTGCACGGGCCCATCTGGGCGCCATAGGGGTTGGTGTAAGGCCCCGAGGTATTGGCTGATGGCAGGTTGTAGGGTTTGTAACCCACTTCGCTAGCCGCTTTCTGAAACAGTTGCGCGGAGACGGTGTTTTTTTGCGACTCCAATGGGAATGGGTTGGAGCGGTCCGGCGCATAGGGGTTACCGCCTCGGCCTTCGCCAACCAATTGGCCTTTCACGGTCCAGGCTTGGCCGGAGGTGCCGAAGACTTTTTCTGCGTAGTCGAAGAACGGCTCCAGCTCTTCGTAGCTCACGCCAAAGTCCTGGATGGTCATGTCCTTGGGAATGAAGTGCTTGCCGTAGCGTTCCTCGTAGTGGCTGCGCATGCGCAACTCGATCGGGTCGACACGAAAATGCACGCCCGACCAATGCAGACCCGCGCCGCCTACACCATTGCCCGGCAGGAACGCACCCAACTGACGGTTGGGCAGGGCGACGTCATTCACGCTATGGCGAATGGTCACCGTCTCTTTAGAAATGTCCTGGAAGAGTTTTTTACGCACGCTGTAGGTCAATTCGTCGATGACCTGGGGATAGTTGCCGTCCGGGTAAGTGTCCTGCATCGGGCCGCGCTCCAGCGCTACCACGTTCAGGCCGGCTTCCGTCAGCTCCTTGGCCATTATCGCGCCGGTCCAACCAAAACCTACGATCACTGCATCGACTTTCTTCATGATGGTCGCCACGTTTAAGCCCTCTCGCCGCGGATGGAAACTGCCGGGAAGGGGTATTGCTCGTTGCGTTCAACCCAGTCCATGAAGTCGGCGCGAGCGCCGGGGAAGCCGATCATGGTCCAGCCGACCATGCCTTTGTTGCCACCGTGGATCGGGTCGCAGAAGAAGCCTTCCTTGGTGTTTTGCAACAACAAGTTGAAGAACATCTTGGGCGGCACCGCCTCGAAATGCGCTGTTACCTCACCGCCGCCAGCCTCCAGACGGCGCAACATATCGTCTCGGGTAGCGCTGTCTTGCGCAGCAAAAACTTTGCCGTTGAAGGCTTTCGACCAAGCATCCGTCGCGGCAATGCCCAAACGATAGATCTCCTTGGGCACCAATTTGCTCTGCCAGCCCATCTCCGGCGGCGCATCCGCGTTGAACGGACCTTGCATGAACCACAGGGCACCGCTGGCGTATGGCGTGTTCATCTGGCGGTCAATGTATTCCGGCGCACCCGCTTCCAGGGCACCTGGGCCTTGGGCATCGGCGGGAATCAGCTGCGCGACAGCGGCGTTGATAAACGCCCATTCCTCGGCGGTGAAATACGTGGGCTCGTAGGCCTTTTCGCTGGCTTTAGGCTTGGCCGGCGCGGCCTGGGCCGGCTCAGGCGTGGCCATCAGCATCGAGCCGCCAAGGCCGGTGCTGGCAACCGTGACCACCGGGATCAAGGTCAAGGATTTGCGCAGAAAGTCACGCCGGGGGTTGTCTTGATCTTGATCAGACATGGTGGCACCTCATCATGTGGTCACGGGTTTATCAGCCGGCTTCTGGTGAGCGGCTTGGCTTTTTTCGGCAATCAATGGTTACAAATGATAGCAGGCTATGCATCGAGAGAAGCGCTTCAGCGACTAAAGACTGAGGATTCACGGTTCTTTGACGGCGTCCTCACACATCGTTGACCCCCCTTGGACCAACCTGAGTGGCATTCAGCTATCTCCTGCTCGGTCATGTCACCCATGCTCAAGAATCAATGGCTGCCGGCCTTCGGCCTCGTGTTCATCGCGCTGTTTTCCAGTGCCTTCGCTCAAGCCGACGAGCCGATTTCCATCCGTTCCCCCGAGTGGGCACAACCGGTGGGTAATCAATACAACCTTCACCAGATGACACCCATGCTTTATCGCAGCGCGCTACCGGACAGTAACGCAGCGCCCCTGCTGGAAAAGCTCAAGATCGGCACCGTGATCAATTTCCTGCCGGAATCCGATGCCGACTGGCTCAAATCCCCCGATATCCGCCAGGTACAGCTGACTTATCGCACCAACCATGTGGATGATTCCGACGTGCTGGCGGCGCTGAGAGCCATCCAGGAAGCCGAAACCAACGGCCCGGTGCTGATGCATTGCAAGCACGGCTCTGACCGTACCGGCCTGATGGCGGCAATGTATCGGGTGGTGATTCAGGGGTGGAGCAAGGAGGAAGCGTTGAACGAGATGACCTTGGGCGGCTTCGGCACCAGCAATGGCTTCAAAGACGGTGTTCGCTACATGATGAGGGCCGATGTCGCCAAGTTACGCCATGCGTTACTCAATGGAGAATGCAGCACCAGTGCCTTCGCCCTGTGTTCGATGAAGAGTTGGATGAACACTGCCAACACTGGCTCCTGAATTCAAACTGCGTTGCCGGGTGTTACGTCTAAAAATAACCGAACCGATTCAACCAACGATCGAGAGTGACCGGGAGCAAGCACGAGCTCGCGAAACGCACGACCCGTCTGCGGGTTGAACACACCCTCTTGCTCAAACCTTTTGAAGGCTGCACGTGCCAGCACTTCAGACCATTGGTAGGCATAAAATCCGCTTTCATATCCCGACACGATGTGGCTGAAGCCATTGGCGTAACGCACAGCGTCCAGCGCCGGAAGGTGCCCGACTTCACGGTTGGCACTCGCGAATACCTGCTCAATACTACGGCCATCGCCTTGGGTGCGGTGCACTTCGATATCAAACAACGCCATGGTCAATGACTCTGCACGCTCCCAAGAGGTCTGGGTGTTGGCATACGCCACTTGCTGCCGGGCTGACGTCTCAGGCAAATTCCCGCTCGTTTCGTGATGACTGGAAAGCCAGACTAGGCATTCGGGTGAATCACACCAGCGTTCAAAGAATTGACCGCAAAATTCCGCACTGTCCATGCCCACATCATCGACGCCCATTTTGGTGCGATAGCCTAAGCCCATCATCATGTGCTGGAAGCAGTGACCGAACTCATGAAAAAGGATCTTGAGTTGCCGATGTCCGAGCAAACACGGTTCATCGGGGGTACCTTCAAACTGAGTGAACAGCACCGCCATCGTTTGCACCCTGCGACTCTCAGCCGTTGTCCAGCGGTTTTTTAACGATATTGCGTAGGGATAATCCCCGTCTTTTTGCCTGAACGGCACAAAAAAGATCTGCCCCAGCACTTCACCATGCTCTGAAACCTGAAAGAGCCGGACCCCGGAAGCCCAAGCGTCGAAGCCATAAAGCTCGCTGATTTCGATACCAAACAGTTGCTTCACAAGCGCAAATAGCTGAGACAAGGTGTTCTCAAGAGGAAAATATACGCGCAGATCATCTTCGCAAACCCCGCTGGTTCTTTGCCGGATGATTTGCGCCAGGAAAGCGAAATCCCAGGGCTGCAAGCTTGCTAATCCAAGCTCATGCCCCAACGCCTCAAGCACTTGTTTGTCATTTGCAAAGTCTGTGCGTGATGCCGAAACTTGGTCACGAATAAAATCCAGGACTTGATCAGCAGTCTCCAACATTTGGAGTTCAAGCGCCAATTGAACAAAATTGGCGTAACCCAATAGCGTGGCTTTCTGATGACGGCTGACCCTCAGCATTTGCAAAAAGGGCCCATTGTCGAACTGCCCAGCGTGCGGGCCCAGATCAGAAGCACGCGTGTTGTAGGCGACGAAAATCTCCTCTCGCAATGCTCGATCCTGTGCGTAAGCCATGCATTCCCGGTAAATCTCTTCATTCAGGGTAATCAGCCAACCCTGCAAGTTAGCCGCTCTCGCCTTCTGCGCCATCCGTGCTTTGAGGGTCGGGGTGAGTCCCTGCAATCGCGATTCATCGGTGACGTGTTTGCGCCACGCATTGTTAGCCTGTTCCAGTCGGGCCAGGAACAATTGTTGGAGACCGGCAATTTTATGGTCGAGCGTCACCAGTGTTTTCTGCACAGCCGGTTCCAGCTCGATTCCGGCCAGCCGAAATTTTTGCAGCGTGCGCTTCAGCAAGCTCTGGCGGGACGCGTCAAACAGCGCCGCAGGTGAACTCGCGGCCAATGCTTTGTAGCAGTCGTACAGCCTTTGATTACTCGTCAGCTCTTGAGTGAACGCTGAGGCGCGAAACGTGGCCTGCGCACTGGCCTCCAACCACTTTGGGTCGGTATTGGCAATGTCGAGGATGTAAATCACCGTTAGCACCTCGTCAATGCGGGAGGTAACGGCTTCCATCGCCAACATCAAATCATCCCAGTTTGGGTGGTGTCGCTGGCTGGCAATGATGCGGGCTACCTCGTCGCGACTGTGCAGCACGATCGCGTCAATGGCAGGCACAAGGTGTTCGGCACGAATAGCCGAGAAAGGCGGCAGGTGATAATCCTGCAACAAGGGATTGGGGTCGGGCATGGTGCTTCCTTGAAGACAACAACAGGGAGTTGTCATCCTGGAACACGCCACAGCAGAGAAGGGTGTAAATGCTTAACGCTCTTCGCCCTGAAATTTTTGTTTCAGGGCGAAGACATCAACATTGTCAGTCTTTTTTCAGCTTCGGATTAGGAAAGAACTGCACCGCCTGCACCTTGGGGTCCGCTGGGGCTTTCAACGCAGACGTATTCACCCGCGTGCCCAATTCCTTGGGCACCGACAGCCCCTGGTCGTTCAGCGTGTCGGTATAGCCGCAAGCCACGCACTCGCGATGGGGCACGTTGTCTTCGGTCCACATCTTCAACTTGTCCGGCTCGCTGCACGCTGGGCAGACCGCCCCGGCGATAAATTGCTTTTTGGTAATCACAGGCCCTTCACTCATGCTGCCGCGTCCTCACTCAGGCCGCTGTGGCGCAAGAGTGCGTCAATCGACGGCGCACGTCCGCGGAAGTCGACGAACAGCACCATCGGTTCCTGAGAACCGCCACGCGCCAGGATCGCTTCGCGGAAGGCGCGGCCGGTTTCGGCATTGAGCACGCCCTCTTCTTCAAACTTGGAGAAGGCATCCGCCGACAACACTTCAGCCCACTTGTAGCTGTAGTAACCCGCCGCGTAACCGCCTGCGAAGATGTGCGCAAAACTGTTGGGGAAGCGGTTGTAGGCCGGCGGACGCATCACCGACACCTCATCGCGTACGCCTTCGAGCACCTGGGCCACGCTGCGGCCATCACCGTGGGTGGCATGCAGTTCGAAGTCGAACAGCGAGAACTCCAGCTGACGCACCATCATCAAGCCGGATTGGAAGTTCTTGGCCGCGAGCATTTTTTCCAGCAGGTCCTGTGGCAGTGGTTCGCCGCTCTCGTAGTGACCAGAAATCAACGCCAGGCCTTCCGGCTCCCAGCACCAGTTCTCCATGAACTGGCTCGGCAACTCCACCGCATCCCAGGCCACGCCATTGATGCCGGACACGCCTGCATGTTCAACGCGGGTCAGCAGGTGATGCAGGCCGTGGCCAAATTCGTGGAACAGCGTGGTGACTTCATCGTGAGTCAGCAGGGCAGGCTTGCCGCTGTCGGCAGGGGTGAAGTTGCACACCAGGTTGGCCACCGGGCTTTGCAGTACGCCGTCGATTTTGCGGCGACGGTCGCGCGCGCCGTCCATCCAGGCGCCGCCACGCTTGTTGGCGCGGGCGTACAAGTCGAAGAAGAAGCGGCCGACGTGCTGGCCGTTTTCCTTGATTTCAAACAGGCGGACATCCGGGTGCCAGGTGTCGAAGCCTTTTTGCTCGGCGATCTCGATGCCATACAGGCGTTGCACGATGGCAAACAGGCCGCTCAACACTTTGTCGATCGGGAAGTAGGCGCGCAGGGCCTCCTGGGACACGCTGTAGCGCTGCTCGCGAAGTTTTTCGCCGTAGAAACCGCTGTCCCAGCTTTGCAGATCGGCGCAGCCTTGTTCGGCGGCGTAGGCCTTGAGCTGTTGCAGGTCCTGGGCGGCAAACGGTTTGCTGCGCTTGGCCAGGTCGCGCAGGAAGCTTAACACCTGGTCGCTGGACTCGGCCATTTTGGTGGCCAGGCTCAGTTCGGAGAAGGAGGCGTAGCCCAACAGCTTGGCCAGCTCCTGACGCAGGTCGAGGATCTGTTCCATCACCGGGCCGTTATCGTTCTGACCGGCATTCGGGCCTTGGTCCGACGCACGGGTGCAGTAGGCCGCGTAGACTTCTTCACGCAGGGCGCGGTCCTGAGCGTAGGTCATCACCGCGTAGTAGCTTGGGAATTCCAGGGTGATCAACCAGCCGTCGAGGCTTTTGGCCTGGGCGGCGGCGGCCATTTGCGCCTTGGCCGAATCGGTCAGGCCGGCGAGGGTGGCTTCGTCGGTGACGTGTTTGGTCCAGGCCTGGGTGGCATCCAGCAATTGGTTGGAAAATTTGCTGCCCAGCTCGGATAGCTTGCTCTGCACTTCGGCGTAGCGTTTTTGCTGCTCCGGCGGCAGATCGATACCCGACAGACGGAAGTCACGCAGGGAGTGTTCCAGGATGGTTTTTTGCGCCACGTCGAAACCGGCGGCTTCCGGGCTGTTGGCCAGGGCTTCGAAGGCCTGGAACAGTGCACGGTTCTGGCCCATCTCGGTGGAGTAGGCGCTCAACGCCGGCAGGCAGCCTTCGTAGGCTTCGCGCAGTTCGGCGCTGTTGCACACGGCGTTGAGGTGGCTGACCGGGCTCCAGGCGGCGCCCAGGCGGTCATTCAGTTCGTCCATGGCCAGGACCAGACCGGCCCACGTCGGATTTTCCCCCTGACTTTGCAGGATGCCTTCGATGGCGACACGGTTGTCGGCGAGGATCTGTTCGATGGCCGGCTGGACGTGCTCGGCACGGATCGCCCAGAACGGCGGCAGGTCGTAGGACTGCAGAAGCGGGTTGTTCGCGCTCACGGTTGGCACCTTGGCTGAAGAAACATGTAAGAACAAAGATGGGGCCATCTTAATTACAATCAACGCCCACCGCAGCTATCAGCAGAAGAGAGAGAGGCTATCGTGACCCTTCGCACCTATCAGAACCACACGCCGGCCCTGGGCGCCGGGGCTTTTGTCGATATTTCGGCGGTGGTGATCGGCGATGTCGAAATCGGCGCCGACAGCTCGGTCTGGCCGCTGACCGTGATCCGCGGCGACATGCACCGCATCCGCATCGGTGCGCGCACCAGCGTGCAGGATGGCTGCGTGCTGCACATCACCCACGCAGGGCCCTTCAATCCGGAGGGCTTCCCGTTGCTGATCGGCGACGACGTGACCATCGCCCACAAAGTCATGCTGCATGGCTGCACCGTGGGCAGCCGCATCCTGATCGGCATGGGCAGCATCGTCATGGACGGCGCGGTGGTGGAAGACGACGTGATCATCGGCGCCGGCAGCCTGGTGCCGCCCGGCAAGAAACTCGAAAGCGGGTTCCTGTACGTGGGCAGCCCGGTTAAACAAGTCCGCCCGCTGACTGACAAGGAGCGCGCCTTTTTCACCTACAGCGCCGCGAACTACGTGAAGCTCAAAGACCTGCACCTGGCTGAAGGATTCGACCGATGACCCTGCATTATCAAACCGTGCTGTTCGACCTGGACGGCACCCTCACTGACCCGCGCGAAGGCATTACCCGCTCGATCCAGTATGCCCTCGGCAAACTGGGCATCGACGAGCCGGACCTGACCAAGCTGGAGCACTTCATCGGCCCGCCGTTGCTGCAAGCGTTCATGCAGTTCTACGGTTTTGACGAAGCCAAGGCCTGGGAGGCGGTGAATTTCTACCGCGAGCGCTTCAAGGTGACCGGCTTGTATGAGAACCGCGTGTTCGACGGCGTGATGCCGTTGCTGGAGGACTTGAGCGGCCAGGGGCGTCAGCTCTACGTCGCCACCTCCAAGCCTTGGGTATTCGCCCGCGAGATCGCGCGGCACTTCGATTTCGCCAAGCACTTCAAGGTGATCTACGGCAGCGAACTGGACGGTACGCGCACCAACAAGGTCGAACTGATCGCCCACTTGATGAGCGAGGAAGGCCTGGACCCGGCCACCACCCTGATGATTGGTGACCGCAAGCATGACCTGATCGGCGCGCGCAGCAACGGGTTGGATTCGGCAGCGGTGGGGTATGGGTTTGGCAGTTTCGAAGAGCTGCATGCCGAGGCGCCGACTTGGCATTTTGAAACATTGGGTGAGATGCATCAGGCGTTCCTACAGCGGCCTTGAGACCGCCTTCGCGAGCAAGCCCGCTCCCACATCGACCGCATTTATTCGGTAGCGGGCTTGCTCGCGAAGAGGCCCTAAAGGCCATCATCTTGCAACTGCCTCAACGCTGCTTTGCGCTGGTCAATCGGCATCCCACCAATCTTCTCCACCGCCTTATAAAACCTCACCCAATCCCCACCTTCCCGCGCAAACAACGCCGCAAACGCCGGCACCCACTGGTCATACAGCCCGAACGGCAACAACCGCGCGTTGTTCATCGGCTGGTTGATCCACGCGTCATAACGTTTATCCCCGCCCCATTGGCTGTCGCGCAGTTGCCGGTACTCGCTGCGCAAACGCTCGAACTCAGCCGCCTTGGCCTGGCGCATCGCATCAGCCGCCAACGGTTGGGCATAGAGTTTTTCCAAGCGTTGCCGGGTGTCGAGGACCAGTTGGATAAACTGGTCACGCTGCTTCGACGTCGACAGGTTCTGCGGCGGCAACCCCCGCGCAGCACGCCATTGCCGCGTGCCTTCTTGCTCGACGAAATTGGCAAACGACTCGTTGAACTCAGTGTCGTCCTTCACATAGAAACGTTGGTGCGCCAGCTCATGGAAAATCAACGTGGCCAGACGCTCATCGCCCCAGTTCATCATCGAATTCATGATCGGGTCATTGAACCAACCCAAGGTGGAATAGGCCTCGACGCCACCGATCGTCACATCCATGCCGCGCTGCTTCAACAACGCCGCCTCACCGCGCGCCGCGCCTTGGTTGTAGTAGCCGCGATAGGCCACACAACCGGCAATGGGGAAGCAATGGGTTTCGGGGGACAGGGAAAATTCCTGCGTGGCAAAGACATTCCAGACCACATAGGGCCGACCGATATCGGCATACAACCTGTAGCTCTGGTTGTCTGGCAGGTGCAAACGCTCACTGGCGAACGTGCGTGCTTTTTGTGATTGCGCCAGGTGTTCGCGCAACAGCGGTGGGCGGGACGGGTCGGCCAAGACCTGCTCCACCGACTCTCGGGCCCGCAGCAATTGCCATTGGCCGCTGGCCAACTGGCTGTAATAACTCACGCTGGAGCAGCCGCTGAGCAGCAAGACCATCACCCCTGGAAGAAAACGCCTGACCATGCCCCGACCGCTCCTGGGTAATTTGCTCGCCAGACTATCGTGCCTGTGCGGAATTTTTCCATGGCATGACGTGTTTATACTCACAGGGAGTCTGCTGCCATCGGCGCCAGGCTCACCACTTCCTTCCCATTGAGTGCCTGCCATGCGCCAGCTCTTGCTTCCCGTTGCCGCCCTGTTCCTCGGTGCCTGCACCACCACGCCCGTGCCACCGGCGGATCCGCAACAAGCCTGGGTCGACTTCACCACGCCGACACCGGGTTCCAAGCTGGTGATGGCGCAGCGCCTGGATGGCAAGAACCTGGAGGATGGGCGTTACTTCCAATTCCCGCCCGGCCATCACGAACTGATGGTGCGCTTCGACTTTGAAGTCCCGGCCGGCGGCGGTTTGGGTGGGCTCAGCCAGATGATGTATCGCACCTGCTTCATGACCCTGGAATATGACCACTTCCAGGCCGGCCAGCGTTATGTGCTGGAAGGGCGCTCGTTGGCCTTCACGCCGAATATCCGGCTGTATGACTCGGCGCGTCAGTTGCTCGCGGAGGAACGCAGCGTCAACTGCATCTGATCAGTCGTTGTTTTTCTGGTAGATGATGCGCTTGGTGCCGTTTTCGCACGAACCGACAATCATCGCACTGTCGTGATTCTTGGCTTCTTCGGCGGTGATAATTTCCAGGGTGTACGAAGGAATCGCCTTGGCCTGGATCTTCACTTCAATCTCTTTCCTGAGCTCTTCACAATCTTTTGGCGCGGCCACGGCCGAAGTGGCCAATACACCGCAGATGATTGCCAAGGCAAAACGTTTCATGTGTGAAGCTCCCTGAATGCACTGCGCACGGATGTGCGCTTAGGCTGCAGGCTATTCGATCATATTTGAGGCTTCAGGAGCGAGCCTGCTCGCTCCTGAAGTAGAAGGCTTAGCCGACCAGCGTGGCATCCAGGCTGATTTTCGCATTCAGCACCTTGGACACCGGGCACCCTTCCTTGGCTTTTTTGCTCAATTCATCGAACTGCGCCTGGCTTGCGCCGGGAATCTTGGCCTTGAGGATCAAGTGCACGGCGGTGATCGCAAAACCACCGTCGACCTGGTCCAGGGTCACTTCGGCCTGGGTGTCGATGCTGTCGGCCTTGAGCCCGGCATCGCCGAGAATCATGGAAAAGGCCATGGAGAAACAGCCGGCGTGGGCCGCTCCGATCAGTTCTTCGGGGTTGGTGCCCTTGCCACCCTCGAAACGCGCCTTGAAGCCGTAGGGCGCTTCACGTAGCACGCCGGTTTCCGTGGAAATGGACCCCAGGCCTGTCTTCAGGTCACCTTCCCAATGCGCGGATGCTTTTTTCACGATACTCATAGCGGTCTCCTCGAACGGTGGTTTTGCGTCAGTAAGGGTTCTGAGGATAGTCGGACTGGCAAAGTTCATCTTGTGAGAGAAACCTAGCAATCAAGTAGGAAATTTCCTGAGTCGCTATTGAATCTCGGGTATATGCCCTCATTGCATAGACATGCACATGAAGCGGCAGGTTTTAG
Source organism: Pseudomonas sp. DWRC2-2 (assembly GCF_049897885.1). NCBI lineage: Bacteria > Pseudomonadati > Pseudomonadota > Gammaproteobacteria > Pseudomonadales > Pseudomonadaceae > Pseudomonas > Pseudomonas sp. DWRC2-2. Next base: position 679,399 of record NZ_JAFCXD010000003.1, on the reverse strand, counting down.
TTCGCCTAAAAAGCCTGCGGCCCCCTTGGAGAAGCAGGCTTATGAAATCGCTGTCCGACGTAAAGTTCTCGACCCTCGACTTGGTGCCCGTTCGCGCCAATGGCAGCATCGCGCAGTCGCTGCGCAATTCGCTGGACCTGGCCCAGCACGTGGAAAAGTTTGGCTACAACCGTTTCTGGGTGGCCGAGCACCACAATATGGACGGTATCGCCAGTTCGGCCACTTCGGTGCTGCTGGGCTACCTGGCCGGTGGTACCTCGACCATTCGCGTCGGTTCCGGCGGTGTAATGCTGCCCAACCACGCGCCGCTGGTGATCGCCGAACAGTTCGGCACCCTGGAAAGCCTCTACCCCGGCCGTATCGACCTGGGCCTGGGCCGCGCACCCGGCTCCGACCAGATGACCGCCCGCGCCCTGCGCCGTGAACGCTCCGGCAGCGCGGATGAGTTCCCGGAAGACGTGGCTGAGCTGATGGCCTACCTGGGCCCACGCACTCCCGACCAACGAATCATCGCCGTGCCGGGTACTGGTACCAACGTACCGGTGTGGCTGCTCGGCTCCAGCTTGTTCAGTGCACAGCTGGCAGGCGAACGCGGTTTGCCCTACGCCTTCGCCTCGCATTTCGCACCCCGCCTGATGCATGAGGCGATTCGCGTGTACCGCAATCACTTCAAACCGTCAGCCGTGCTGGATAAACCCTACGTGATGCTCGGCATTCCCCTGGTCGCGGCAGATACCGACGAGCAAGCGGACTACCTGGCTACCTCCGTCTACCAACGCATCCTTGCGCTGATGCGGGGGCAAAGCCTGGTGCAGCGCCCACCCGTAAAAACCATGGACGGCCTGTGGTTGCCCCATGAAAAAGACGCGGTCGGCAGCTTCCTGGGCCTGGCAATGGTCGGCGGCCCGGCGAAGATCCGCGCCAAGCTGGAGGTATTGATCGAGCAGACCGGTGCCGATGAGCTGATTTTCACCAGCGACCTGTACGAACATGCCGACCGGATTCATTCCTACGAACTGCTGGCGCAGGTGATGAAGGGCTAAAACCTTCAGACGAAAAAAACCGACGCAGCGCGTCGGTTTTTTATGTCTGCAACACGGGATTAACCGCGCTTGTAGGCAATTTCCTTGGTGCCACCCTCGCAGGTGCCGACCACTGTGTGATCGCTCGGCGCAGCGCCTTTATCCACCACTTCCAGCGAATAACCCGAAGCGCCCTTGGCGTCGATTTTCGCTGCAATTTCGCTTTTGAGCTCTTCACAAGGCTTGCCCGCCGCCAGGGCCGTGCCTGCAATGCTCAACAAACCTACCGCTAACAGGAACTTCTTCATCCGTTACTTTCCTTGCGCTGATCGAAAAGAGCGTGCCGACGCTTGTGGCATCGGCACCCATTGGTTGTAGCGCAGGTTATGGCAATCGGCCAGTCAGCAAGTTCAACCGACGCGATCAACTACTGGCAATTCGGAACCCCACCTTGAGGGTGACCTGGAAGTGCGCGGCCTTGCCGTCCTTGATGTGACCACGGGTTTCAGTCACCTCGAACCATTCCAGATGCTTGATGCTCTTGTTGGCCTCGGCCAGCGCATTGTTGATGGCGTCTTCGATGCTGGAGGTGGACGAGCCCACCAGTTCGACTTTCTTGTAAGTGTGATGATCACTCATGGCAGTTCTCCTAAGGGTCGTTAAGCAAGCGTAGCAGTCAATGTTCGTACTGCTTCTGGCGACTGTTCGTACCCGAAAGTTCAGATTTACTGCACTTTCTGAAACGGCCGCAGTCGGTATCTACACACGCCACTCAATCACTTCAGGAGAGTCCACATGGCCAACACTTCTTTACGCAAAGCGTCGCTGGAAAGCATGGAAGCCGAGATTTCGAGCCTGCTCAAGTCTTTGGAAAGCCTCAAGGACGATGCATCCGACGAGTCGCGCAAAACCTTGAAGGCCCTGAAAAGCAATGCCGAGAATGCCCTCAAGCACTCCCGCCACCTGATCAGCGATGCCTACGAAGAAAGCAAAGTCAAAATCCGCGAAACCGGTGTTGCGACCCGGGACTACGCACAAGAGCACCCATGGACCACAGCCGGCGTCGCCGTCGGTGCACTGGGCCTGCTCGCTGCTTATCTGCTGTGCAAACGCGGCGACTAAACCGGTTCGCGCCGTAGCTCAGCCTTGAGCCACTGCGCCAGTTGCCCGGCGCGCCCATCGGCGGCGCGCTTGGGCAGCCACAGCGCCAGGTGCGCCGGGGTTTCACTGAAACCCCACGGCGCCACCAGGCGACCCGCACGCAAGTCCTCGGCCACCAGCGGCTGCGGGGCGATGGCTACACCCAATCCTGCCACTGCCGCCTCCAGTAAATAATACAAATGCTCAAACCCCTGGCCGTGTTTCAACGCGCCGGGCTCAATGCCGTGCTGCGCAGCCCAACTGGGCCAGGCTTGCGGGCGTGACGTGGTGTGCAACAGCTTTTCACCACATAAGGCCTCGGCGGGTGCCTCGCGCAAACGTTCATAGCCGGCAAAGCGCGGGCTCATCACCGGGCCGATGCGTTCACTGGCCAGCTCATACACCTGCATATCCGCCGGCCATGGCGGCTCAGCGAACACCAACAGTGCGTCCAAGCCTGGGCGGCGCGGGTCCAGATCCCCATCACCCGCCGACAGGTGCAGGCGCAGGTCCGGCAAGTCGGCGTTCAAGCGGCCCAGGCGCGGGATCAACCAGCGCGCCAGCAGGCTGCCCGAACAGCCGAGCACGAAAGGCGCGTCGGCACTGGCCTGGGTCAGCTCGGCACACACATCCCTCAATCGCTCGAAGGCCTCGGCGCTGGCATCCCGCAGCCGAACGCCCGCATCTGTGAGTTTAAGGCCGCGACCTTCCTTGACGAACAGGCTGATCCCCAAATGCTCCTCCAGCACCTTCAACTGGCGGCTGACAGCACCGTGGGTCACATGCAATTGCTCGGCGGCCTGACTGACGCTGTTCAAGCGCGCAGTCGCTTCAAAGGCACGCAAGGCGTTGAGGGGCGGAAGGTCTCGGCTCATCTGTGAGTTTTCCTGATAGGTTGCGGCGATCTTATCGGTTTTCAGCGTAGAACGTCAGGGGTAGAGTGGCCCTCATTGCTTCCCACCCCCCTTTTTCCTGGAGCGTCCCATGACTCAGTCCCAGACCGATCTACGCAACGGCCCAGACGCCAACGGCCTGTTCGGCGCGTTCGGCGGCCGCTACGTCGCTGAAACCCTGATGCCGTTGATCCTCGACCTGGCCCGCGAATACGAAGCGGCCAAGGAAGATCCGGCATTCAAAGAGGAATTGGCCTACTTCCAGCGTGACTACGTCGGTCGTCCAAGCCCGCTGTACTTCGCCGAACGCCTGACCGAATTCTGCGGCGGCGCCAAGATCTACCTCAAGCGCGAAGAGCTGAACCACACCGGCGCGCACAAGATCAACAACTGCATCGGCCAGATCCTGCTGGCACGGCGCATGGGTAAAAAACGCATCATCGCCGAGACCGGCGCCGGCATGCACGGCGTGGCCACTGCCACCGTGGCCGCACGCTTCGGCCTGCAATGCGTGATCTACATGGGCACCACTGACATCGAGCGCCAGCAAGCCAACGTGTTCCGCATGAAGCTGCTGGGCGCCGAAGTGATCCCAGTGGTGGCCGGCACCGGCACCCTGAAAGACGCGATGAACGAAGCCCTGCGTGACTGGGTGACCAACGTCGACAGCACCTTCTACCTGATCGGCACCGTGGCCGGCCCGCACCCTTACCCTGCAATGGTGCGCGACTTCCAGGCCGTGATCGGCAAGGAAACCCGCGACCAGTTGCAAGCCCAGGAAGGCCGCCTGCCGGACAGCCTGGTGGCGTGCATCGGCGGCGGTTCCAATGCCATGGGCCTGTTCCACCCGTTCCTGGACGACACCAGCGTCGAGATCATCGGCGTTGAAGCGGCCGGCCACGGCATCGAAACCGGCAAACACGCCGCCAGCCTCAACGGTGGCGTACCGGGCGTGCTGCACGGCAACCGCACCTTCCTGTTGCAGGACGACGACGGCCAGATCATCGACGCCCACTCGATCTCCGCAGGGCTGGATTACCCCGGCATCGGCCCGGAACACGCGTGGTTGCACGACATCGGTCGCGTCCAGTACACCTCGGTGACCGACGATGAAGCCCTCGACGCCTTCCACAAATGCTGCCGCCTGGAAGGGATCATTCCTGCCCTGGAAAGCGCCCACGCCCTGGCCGAAGTGTTCAAACGCGCGCCGACCCTGCCGAAGGATCACCTGATGGTGGTCAATCTGTCCGGCCGTGGCGACAAAGACATGCAGACCGTGATGCACCACATGGAAACTTCTCAGCAGGAGAAACACTGATGAGCCGCCTGCAAACCCGCTTCGCCCAGCTTAAAGAACAGAATCGCGCCGCCCTGGTGACCTTCGTTACCGCTGGCGACCCTGGCTACGACACCTCGCTGGCGATCCTCAAAGGCTTGCCAGCCGCCGGCGCCGACGTGATCGAGTTGGGCATGCCCTTCACCGACCCGATGGCCGACGGCCCGGCCATTCAACTGGCCAACATCCGTGCGTTGAACGCCAAGCAAAACCTGGTGAAAACCCTACAGATGGTCCGCGAGTTCCGCCAGGACAACAACGACACGCCGCTGGTGTTGATGGGCTACTTCAACCCGATCCACAAATACGGCGTGCCGCAGTTCATCGCCGACGCCAAGGAAGCCGGCGTGGACGGCTTGATCGTGGTCGACATGCCACCTGAACATAACGGCGAACTGTGCGACCCGGCCCAGGCCGCAGGCATCGACTTTATCCGCCTGACCACGCCAACCACCGATGATGTGCGCCTGCCGACGGTTCTGAATGGCAGCTCCGGCTTTGTGTACTACGTGTCGGTGGCCGGTGTGACCGGTGCTGGCGCCGCGACCCTGGAGCACGTCGAAGAAGCCGTGACCCGCCTGCGTCGCCATACCGACCTGCCGATCAGCATCGGTTTTGGTATCCGCACGCCGGAACAAGCGGCGGCCATCGCCCGCTTGGCTGATGGTGTGGTCGTAGGTTCGGCGCTGATCGACCACATCGCCAACGCCAAGAATGACCAGCAAGCCATCGACGGTGTGCTGAGCCTGTGTGCGGCATTGTCGGAAGGCGTGCGTAACGCTCGTAAGTAAGGGCCCCGTAAGCAGTAGGTAAAGTTCCTGATACAGAGGAATCAACCCGCCCGGGCATGGCCTAAACAGCAAGACCAAGGGATTTCGAACCTCGTTCGAAATCCCTTTTTTGTTTGCGTGCCCTGAGGAATACCCGATGAAAATGCCCAAAACCGTGATTGCCGGCCTTGCCGTGCTGGTGCTTGGCGCCAGCGCCCTGGTGCAGGCTGCGCCTTATGACCAGGGCGGCTCTGACCGTGGCGGCCCACAAGGCCAGCACGAACAACGCGGCGACGACCATCGCGGCCCGCAGGACAACCGTCGCGGCGGCCCGCCCCAGGACTTCGGCCCGGTCCGCCAGATCATCCACGACAACCACGGCCAGTTCGCGCGTGGCGCACCGCCACCGCCGAATGTACGCCTGGTGCGGGGCCAGCCGCTGCCGCGGGGCTATTACGGCGAACGTCTCGATAACCGGGCGCTGGCGCGCCTGCCAGTGTATCCCGGCTATGAATGGCGCCGTTCGGGGCCGGATGTGGTGTTGATCGCCGTGGGTACGGGCATCGTCTATGAGATTCTGGACGGTGTGCTCAACTAAGGCTTTCATCCAACTCGATGCGCTCGACCTTGCCCACCAACAATATGTAGGAGAGCGCCCCAAGCAACGCCAGCACCGCGATATAGGTAATCGCTGGCGCAAACGAATCGCCACTGGCCAGAAAGCCAATCACGATCGGCGTGGCAATCGCCGACAGGTTGCCGATGAAGTTGAACACCCCACCGGTCAGCCCCAACAGGCGGGCCGGTGCCAGGGTCGAGACCAGCGACCAGGTAATCGACGCCAACCCATTACCAAAGAACGCCACCGCCAGGAACGCAATCACCCAAGCCGTCGAGTCCACATAGTTGGCACCGATGATCGCCGTGGAGATCAGCAGCCCGCCGATGATCGGCAACTTGCGCGCGAACCCAACCGACGCGCCGCGACGAATCAGCCAGTCGGAAAAGATCCCCGAACACAGCACGCCGACAAACGCCGCCAGGAATGGCAATGACGCCAGCAGGCCGGACTTGATGAAGTCCATACCGCGATATTTCACCAGGTAGGTCGGGAACCACGTCAGGAAGAACCACAGCGTGGAGTTGAGGCAGAACTGTCCCAGGTAGATGCCCCACAGCTTGCGCTTGCTCAACACAATGCCCAGGTCGACCCAACTGAACGGCGCCTTGGCGGCTTTTTCCTGCATATCCACCAAGCCGCCGCCTTCACGGATCAGGTCGATTTCTGCGGCATTCGCGCTTTTGAAATCCTTCGGCTCGCGGTACACCGCGTACCAGATCACCGCCCATACAATGCCCACGCCACCGGTCGCGACAAACACCATGTGCCAGCCGAAGGCATGCTGCAGCCAGGCCAATACCGGCGTGAGGAATGCCAGCCCGACAAACTGCCCGGAGGTATAGACGCCAATTGCCGTGGCGCGCTCACGCTCGGGGAACCAGGTGGTGACCACGCGGCTGTTGATCGGATAGGCCGGCGCTTCCAACGCGCCCACCGCCATGCGCAACACGAACAGCGCGATAAAGCTGGCGGCGAAGCCGAGCATGACCGTGGCGATGGACCACAACAGCAGGGCCGCCGTGTAGAGGATGCGCGGCGGCACGCGGTCTACCAGCCAGCCACCGGGGATCTGCATGGCGGCGTAGGTCCAGCCGAACGCGGAGAAAATCAGCCCGACGTGCACCGGGTCGATCCCAAGTTCGCTGGTCAGGGCCGGAGCGGCGATGGACAGGTTACTGCGGTCGAGGTAGTTGATGACCACGGTGATAAACAGCAACACCATGATGAAGAAGCGCTTTCGGGTAGGCGTGACTAAAGAAGCCTGCCCTGTGAAGGATTCAGGGTGCATGGGGGGTTGCCTCTTCTTATGTTTATTGAGGGCTTGCAGGAGCCGGCAGCCCGGCTCCTACAGGGTGCTTACCACTCGGCGAAGCTGCCGTCGGCGTGGCGCCAGATCGGGTTGCGCCAGCGGTGGCCGATGGCCGCGCGTTCGATTACGTATTCTTCGTTGATCTCGATGCCCAGGCCCGGCCCGTTGGGGATCTTCACAAAGCCCTGGTCATAGTCGAACACCCCTGGATCGCGCACGTAGTCGAGCAGGTCGTTGCTCTCGTTGTAGTGAATGCCCAGGCTTTGCTCCTGGATAAACGCGTTGTAGCAAACCGCGTCCAATTGCAGGCACGCCGCCAGGGCAATCGGGCCCAGCGGGCAGTGCAGGGCCAGGGCCACGTCGTAGGCTTCGGCCATGTTGGCGATCTTGCGGGTTTCGGTGATGCCACCGGCATGGGACGCATCCGGCTGGATGATGTCGACGTAGCCTTCGCTGAGCACACGCTTGAAATCCCAACGCGAGAACAAGCGCTCGCCCAGGGCAATCGGCGTGCTGGTCAGCGGCGCCAGCTCTTTCAGTGCTTCGTAGTTTTCGCTGAGCACCGGTTCTTCGATGAACATCAGCTTGTACGGGTCGAGTTCCTTCATCAGCACCTTGGCCATGGGCTTGTGCACCCGGCCATGGAAGTCGACGCCGATGCCGACGTTGGGGCCCACCGCGTCACGCACGGCGGCGACGTTGGCCAGGGCCAGGTCGACTTTTTCGAAGCTGTCGACGAACTGCAGTTCTTCGGTGCCGTTCATCTTCACCGCCGTGAAACCACGGGCCACCGCCTCTTTGGCAGCGCGGGCGGTGTCGGCCGGGCGATCGCCGCCGATCCAGGAATACACGCGGATCTTGTCACGCACCTGGCCGCCGAGCAGATCGCTGACCGACACACCGAGGGCCTTGCCCTTGATGTCCCACAGCGCCTGGTCGATGCCGGCGAGGGCGCTCATGTGCACCGCGCCGCCGCGGTAGAAGCCGCCGCGATAGAGCACGGTCCAGATGTCTTCGATATTGCGGGGGTCTTTGCCGATCAGGTAGTCGGACAGTTCTTCGACAGCCGCTGCCACGGTGTGGGCGCGGCCCTCGACCACGGGCTCACCCCAGCCGGTCACACCCTGGTCGGTCTCGACCTTGAGGAAGCACCAGCGCGGCGGGACGATAAAGGTCGTCAATTTCGTGATTTTCATCTGTTATCTCTCTTATAGATGCGGCGCCGGTAGGCGCGAAACTTGATTCAGCTGAGGGCTTTCCAGGCGGCGACATAAGCCTGGGCGCGGCTCGCTACCTGATCCACAGTCATACCCGGTTTGAACAGCCCGGAACCCAACCCGAAGCCTTTGGCGCCGGCATCGACAAATACCTGCATGTTGTCCGGGGTGATGCCGCCCACCGGCAGCAGCAAGGTGCCGGCCGGCAATACCGCCAGCCACGCCTTGATCACCGAAGGGCCCATTTGCTCGGCGGGGAACAGCTTCAACACGTCGGCGCCTTCGGCCAGTGCGGCGAAGGCTTCGGTCGGCGTGGCCACGCCCGGCGACAGAAACAGGCCTGCGGCTTTCGCAGCACGCAACACCTTGGCATCGCTGTGGGGCATGACGATCACCTGGCCGCCGGCCGCCTTTACCTGCTCGACCTGCTCCGGCGTCAACACCGTGCCGGCACCGATCAGGCAATCGGCGGGCAAGCTGTCGCGCAGGGTGCGGATGCTGGTGTAAGGGTCGGGCGAATTCAGCGGGACTTCGATCACCCGAAACCCCGCCTGGTACAGCACCTGGCCGACAGCCTGGGCTTCGTCCGGGCGAATGCCGCGCAGGATGGCGATCAAACCGTTTTGCGCGAGTGCTTGCTTGAGCATGTCAGGCCTCCAATACAGGTTGAGTGAGCCCGGCCGCTACGGCCAATTGCCACAGGCCGCGCTCGGTGGCTTCCTGCGCCAGGCTGACGTGGGCAAAGCCGCAAAGGGCGAGGGCGCGTTGATAACGGGTGCAAAGTGGCGCGGCGCCGACCAAGATGATCGGCTTGTGTTTGGCGCTGTCGGGCAGACCGGCGAGTTCATGGCCGATAAGCAAGCCGGACAGGTAATCGGGCTGTTGGTCAGGCGCGAGTTCGCCGGTGAGCCCGAGGGTGCGGGCACTGAACAAGGTGGACAGCACGCCGCGCTGGCCGTCTTCGGAAAGCGCCACGTGCACGCCTCGGTCGAAGGCTTCGGCCTGGAATCGTTCGCTGGGTTGCTGGGTACGCCCGAGGATGCTGTGTTTGCTCAACACTGCAAACAGCTCGCCGGTCATGAAGGTATCGAAGTGCGTGATGCAGCCGTCGACCACCTCGACCCACTTGGAATGGCTGCCCGGCAGGCCAATCAACACATCGGCGCCCAGCCCTTGCAGTACGCCCAGCACCTGGGTTTCTTCGCCACGCATTACGTTGGGCAAGCCGACCTGCTCGATCACGCCCGGCACGATGTGCACGGCCACGCCGCGCAGGCTGTGCACCTGATGCAGCGCCTGGCCAAGGCTGGCGACGTCGACCGGGGTATTGCGATAGGCCGCTTCGCTCCAGCCTTGGGCGCTGCCGACCATGCCACAGGCAATCACCGGCAAACCCGGTTCGGCGTCGAGCCAATCCCCGCAGGCCGCATCAAACGCCAACTCGAAGCCGTTGCTGCAACGCACACCGGCAATGTCCCGGGGTTCGGCGGGCAAATGCATGATGCCCCACGCCAGCGAGCGCTGTTCCAGCACGGTGCCTGCGGGGCCGAGTTTGTAAGCACGAAGGGAGCTGGTCCCCCAATCGAGCGCGATCAATTGCGCCTGCATCGCTTCACCTGAGTTCTGAGCGGATGCAGCGAATATAAACCTACGCGGGCGCAAGTCTCAATATATAAATATCAATCCCATATTTAGGGATTTTATTCAGGAAAAGGCTGACAAGTTCAGTTCCCGCATCGCCCCCATCCACACCGCATAGTCGGTGTGGTCCTTCAAGTCATCGCCGGTCTCGGGGTGCAGGAACACCACCAGCCCGTTGCGATGGATCACCAACCACGGCAGGACCACGCCGATGTATTCCGAATCGAACGCCAGTTGGCAGCTCCAATCCGGATGCGGGCCCACCGGTCGTTCGTGCACACGCCCCATGCGCAGCGGGAAGAGTTTGGCGGCGTCTTCACACAGGGTGCGCGCCTGTTCGATGGTGCTGGCGTCGAAGTAGATATGGGCGTGGTAGCCCTTGATACGTTGCATGGCGGACTCCGGATCCAATAGGCGCCAGATGCTAGACCGCAATGGACGGCAGGGCCAGCCCGGTCAGCGACTGCGCGCTGCTGGCTTGTTCTGCCACCAGCCAGTCGACGAAGCGCTCGACCAACTGCCCTCGGCGTTTGCGCTGGGGCTGCACCACGTAATAGCCAAAGCGCGAGATGACGGTGTCGCTCACCGGTCGGCACAACCAGCCCTGCTCCAGCAGGTTATCCACAAGGTGCCGCCAGCCGATGGCGACGCCCTGGCCGGCAATGGCCGCCTGGATCAAAAGGGTGTAGTTGTCGAAGCGCAGTTGGCCGGGCGTCGGTGCGCTGGCGATGCCCAGTTCGCGAAACACACCGCTCCAGTCGAACCACTGGCTGTTGTTTTCCTGGCGCAGGTGCAGCAAGGGGACATCGTGCAAATTTTGCACAGTCAGCGGCGTCGCCTGTTCCTTGAGCCACTGCGGGCTGCACACCGGGAACACTTCCTCGTTGAACAGCCACAGGCTGTCGCCCTGCTTGAAACGGCCGTCGCCAAACAACACCGCCACGTCGATATCGCTGCGCAAAGTGGCGTGATTGCGCTCGCTGGTCACCAGGCTCACATCGACCTGAGGGTTGGCCTGGTGAAAGCGATGCAGGCGCGGCATCAACCAATAGGCGGCGAAGGCGAAGTCGGTGGCGACTTGCAGCACTTCATGCTGGTCCTGTTGGGTGATCAGGCTCAAGCCCTGGTTGATGCCCTGCAACCCACCTTGCACATGCTCGAACAGCAGGGCGCCAGCGTCAGTCAGTTCGATGCCCCGGTAGATGCGATCAAACAGGCGAATCGCCAACTGCTCTTCCAGGCGCTTGATCTGCTGGCTGATGGCCGGTTGGGTGGTGCCCAGTTCCATCGCCGCGGCGGTAAAGCTGCGATGGCGTGCGGCTGCTTCGAAGGCGCGCAGCAGATCGAGGGACAGGTCACCGAGGGCCTCATACATAAGCTGTGCTTATCCTAGACATTGCTTTTCATGGGCTTTACCCCACTTTCCGTGGGTTGCATGCTCATTGGCATAAACACCGCCTATGGAATGCCGATAGATCATGAAGCGCAAGAACATTCTTTTCATCATGGCCGATCAAATGGCCGCCCCGTTGCTTCCGTTCTACGGTTCTTCGCCCATCAAGTTGCCCAACCTGAGTCGCCTCGCCGAGCAGGGTGTGGTGTTCGATGCCGCCTATTGCAACAGCCCGTTGTGTGCGCCGTCGCGTTTCACACTGGTGAGTGGCCAGTTGCCGAGCAAGATTGGCGCCTACGACAACGCCGCCGACTTCCCCGCCGATGTGCCGACCTACGCCCACTACCTGCGTCGCCTCGGCTATCGCACCGCTTTGTCGGGCAAGATGCACTTCTGCGGTCCGGACCAGTTGCATGGCTACGAAGAACGCCTGACCAGCGACATCTACCCCGCCGATTATGGCTGGGCGGTGAACTGGGACGAGCCGGACGTGCGCCCCACCTGGTATCACAACATGTCGTCGGTGCTGCAAGCCGGGCCGTGCGTGCGCACCAACCAGCTGGATTTCGACGAAGAGGTGGTGTTCAAGGCGCAGCAATACCTGTTCGACCATATCCGCGAAGACGGCGACCAGCCGTTCTGCCTGACGGTATCGATGACTCACCCTCACGACCCGTACACCATTCCCAAACCGTTCTGGGACCTTTACGACGATGCCGACATCCCGTTGCCTACAACACCCGCGCAAAGCGATCTCGACCCGCATTCCCAGCGCTTGCTCAAGGTCTACGACCTGTGGGACAAGCCGCTGCCTGTGGATAAGATCCGCGATGCACGGCGTGCCTACTTCGGCGCGTGCAGCTACATCGACAGCAACGTCGGCAAGCTGCTGCAAACCCTGGAAGACACCGGCCTGGCCGACGACACCATCATCATCTTCTCCGGCGACCACGGCGACATGCTCGGCGAACGCGGCCTTTGGTACAAAATGCACTGGTTTGAAATGGCCGCCCGCGTGCCGCTGCTGGTCAGTGCGCCGGGACAGTTCGCGGCAGGCCGCGTGAGCAAAGCCGTGTCCACCGCCGACCTGCTGCCGACTCTGGTGGAACTGGCCGGCGGCGAGCTGGACCCGCGCCTGCCGCTGGACGGCCGCTCGCTGGTCCCGCACTTGCAAGGGCAGGGCGGGCATGACGAAGTGTTTGGCGAGTACATGGCCGAAGGCACCATCAGCCCGCTGATGATGATTCGCCGGGGCGCCTACAAATTCATCTACAGCGAAGACGACCCTTGTCTACTGTTCGATGTACACAACGACCCACGGGAGCAGGAAGACCTCAGCCAGTCGCCGCAACACCGGGCACTGTTTGCAGCCTTCCTGGACGAGGCGCGGGCCAAATGGGACATCCCGGCGATCCACCAACAGGTGCTCGCCAGCCAACGCCGCCGCCGTCTGGTGTTTGAAGCACTGACCCAGGGCAAGCTGAAGAGCTGGGATCACCAGCCACTGGTGGACGCCAGTCAGCAATACATGCGCAACCATATCGACCTCGACGACCTGGAGCGCAAGGCACGTTATCCACAACCCTGCCAAAACCAATAACACTGAGGGAAGGCCATGCAAAAGTTAACTGTGATGCTGGGGCTCCTGGCGCTGGGAAGCGCCAATGTTTACGCAGACGCCAGTTGTGAAACGGTAAAGATGGCCGATCCGGGCTGGAGCGATATTGCGGCCACCAATGCCATCACCGGTTTTCTGCTGACGGGCATGGGCTACAAACCCAAGGTCGACACCCTGGCGGTGCCGATCACCTTTGGCGGGCTCAAGGACGGCCAGGTGGATGTGTTCCTGGGCAACTGGATGCCGGCACAGCAGGGCTTCTATGACAAGTTCGTGGCCAATGGCGACGTGGTGCAACTGGCGAAGAACCTCGACGGCACCGAGTTCACCCTCGCCGTGCCCGATTATGTGTGGGACGCCGGGGTGCATGACTTTGCCGACCTGAACAAATTTGCCGACAAGTTCGACAAAAAGATCTACGGCATCGGCTCCGGCGCACCGGCGAATATTTCGTTGCAGGAAATCATCAAGAAGAACGACTTTGCGCTCGGCCAGTGGAAGCTGGTGGAGTCCAGCGAACAGGCGATGCTCGCCGAAGTGTCGCGGGCGGTTAAGAAGCAGAAATTCGTGACCTTCCTCGGCTGGACCCCGCACCCGATGAACGTGCAGTTGAAAATGCACTACCTCAAGGGCGGCGAGAAATATTTTGGTGACACCGGCAGCGTGTATACCTTGACCCGCAAAGGGTATGCGCAGGCCTGCCCGAACGTAGGAAAACTGCTGACCAACCTGAGTTTTACCCAGGACATGGAAAACAGCATCATGGCCGAGGTGGCCAACAACAAGGTCAGCAATGCCGATGCGGCGAAGGCGTGGATCAAGGCCAACCCGGCGGTATTGGATAAATGGCTGGAGGGCGTGAAGACCGTGGATGGCAAGGATGCGCTGGGCGCTGTAAAAGCCAAGCTCTAAAGGCCTGATGCAATCCAAATGTGGGAGCGGGCTTGCTCGCGAAGGCGTCGGATCAGTTGAGTAAATGTTAACTGACACTCCGCTTTCGCGAGCAAGCCCGCTCCCACAGGGACCAATATGTGCTGATACTCTGCGCTAAACCTTTCTACCCGAGTCCGCGATGCCCCGGCCCAACCGCCACACACTCTTCCCCTTCCTCGCCTGGCTCCCGCGTCAGACCCGCGCCAGCGTCGGCCGGGATGCGATGGTGGGCCTCAGTGGCGCGGTTCTCGCCTTGCCACAGTCAATTGCCTACGCGCTGATCGCCGGTCTCCCACCCGAATACGGCTTGTACGCCGCAATCATCCCGGTGCTGATCGCCTGCCTCTGGGGTTCCTCCTGGCATCTGATCTGCGGCCCCACGGCGGCGATTTCCATTGTGCTCTACGCCAGCGTCAGCCCGCTGGCCGTGCCGGGCTCGCAGGACTACATCACCCTGATCCTGTTGCTCACCTTCCTCGCCGGGGTTTTCCAGTGGCTGCTGGGCATGCTGCGCTTTGGCGCGCTGGTGAATTTTGTCTCTCATTCAGTGGTGCTCGGTTTCACCCTGGGTGCCGCCGTGGTGATTGCGCTCGGGCAGCTGCCCAATCTGCTGGGGCTGGATTTACCGAGCCAGGCCACGGCGATCAATAGCCTGCTGGCACTGATCCACCATAGCGGCGAATGGGATCACGCTTCACTCATACTCGGGCTCGGTACCTTGCTGGTGGGAGCATTGCTCAAATACCTCGTACCGCGCTGGCCGACCCTGTTGATCGCCTTGGCGCTGGGCAGCCTGGTGGCGTGGCTGTGGCCGGCGATGTTCGGGCATGTGGCGCTGGTCAGTTCGTTTATCGGCAAACTGCCGCCGTTCAGCCCGTTGCCCATGGACCTGGACGTGATCCTGCGCCTGCTGCCGAGCGCCGTGGCGGTGGGCATGCTGGGGCTGGTGACCAGCTTGTCGATTGCCCGCTCGCTGTCGGCGCGTTCGCAGCAATTGCTCGATGCCAACCAGGAAGTGCGAGCGCAGGGTTTATCCAACATCGTTGGCGGATTTTTCTCCGGGTATTTGTCAGCCGGTTCGTTCACACGCTCCGGCCTCAGCTACGAGGCGGGCGCCTGTTCGCCGTTGGCAGGCGTGTTTTCCGCGTTGTGGGTGGCACTGTTTGCGCTGTTTGGCGCGGCATTGATCGCCCATATTCCGATCCCGAGCATGGCCGCGAGCATTTTGCTGATCAGTTGGGGTTTGGTGGACCGTCGCGGCATTCGCGCGTTATTCCGCGTCAGTCGCGCCGAGTTCGTGGTGATGAGCCTGACCTGCGTCGCCACCTTGCTGTTGGAGTTGCAAACAGCGATTTACGCCGGGGTGCTGGCGTCGCTGTTTTTCTACCTCAAGCGCACTTCGCAGCCGCGGGTACAGCAATGGCGCGACGGCGATGAAGATGTGCTGCGGGTGGGCGGTTCGATCTTTTTCGGCGCCAGCCACTACCTGCAAGTGCGCCTGCAAAGCCTGCAGGGCGAACGGGTGGTGATCGAGGCGCAGCAGATCAACTTTATCGACTATTCCGGGGTGGAGATGCTGCACCAGGAAGCGCGGCGCTTGCGCGGGTTGGGGCGCAGCCTGACATTGCGCCGGGCCAGGCCGCAGGTAGTAGAAGAGTTGAAAAAGCTGGAAGGGGCCGACAGCTGCCCCATCCAGTTCCAGGAGTGATTACAGCGCCAACTGGCGGCGTAGTTCAGCCAGTACGGGCGCCGAGTCCGGGCGCACGCCGCGCCACAGGAAGAAGGCTTCCGCCGCCTGTTCCACCAGCATGCCCAGGCCATCCATCGCAACGGCTGCGCCTTGTTCGGTGGCCCAGCGGCAAAACGCGGTCGGTTCCTTGGCGTACATCATGTCGTAGCAAAACGTCTTGCCCGGTTCGATCAGGCTGCCCGCAATCGGCGGTACATCGCCTGACAGGCTGGCGGAGGTGGCGTTGATGATCACGTCCACCGGCTCACGCAACCAATCGAAACCACTGGCGGACACCGGGCCCAGGTCGTCGAACAACTCAGCGAGCATTTCGGCCTTTTCCACGGTGCGGTTGGCGATGATCAGCGAAGCAGGCTGTTCGGCCAGCAACGGTTCCAACGCCCCACGTACCGCACCACCAGCGCCCAGCAACAAGATGCGTTTGCCTTGCAGGCTCAACCCGGCGTTAACCGTGAGGTCACGCACCAGGCCGGCACCGTCGGTGTTGTCGCCCAACAGGCTGCCGTCGGCCAGTTTGCTCAGGGTGTTCACCGCGCCCGCGCGTTGGGCGCGGTCGGTCAAGGTGTTGGCCAAGCGGTAGGCGTCTTCCTTGAACGGTACGGTGACGTTGGCGCCACGACCTTGTTGAAAAAACTCACGGGCACATCCGGTGAAATCCTCCAGCGGCGCCAGCAAGGTGCTGTAGTCCAGTTGCTCGCCGGTCTGCTCGGCGAACATGCGATGGATCAGCGGCGATTTGCTGTGGCCGATGGGGTTGCCGAACACGACATAGCGGTCCATCAGAGAGCCGCCTTGGGCGCGGTCAGGCCCAGCCAATCACGGTCTTGCAGGAAGTAGTCGGTGAGGCGCGCTTCTTCGCTGCCGGCCTCGGCCTTCCAGTCGTAGCTCCAGCGCACTTGCGGCGGCAGCGACATCAGGATCGACTCGGTGCGTCCGCCCGATTGCAGGCCAAACAGGGTGCCACGGTCGTAGACCAGGTTGAATTCAACGTAGCGACCACGACGGAACTCCTGGAATTCGCGCTGCTGCTCGGTGTAGGCGGTGGCCTTGCGGCGCTGCACGATCGGCAGGTAGGCGTCGATGTAGGCATCGCCGATGGCGCGGATGAAGGCGAAGCAGGTGTCGAAGTCCCACTCGTTCAGGTCATCGAAGAACAGGCCGCCGATGCCGCGCGGTTCGTTGCGGTGCTTGATGTGAAAGTAGGTGTCGCACCAGGCTTTGTAGCGCGAGTACACGTCCGGGCCGAACGGCGCACAGGCCTGCTCGGCCACGCGGTGCCAGTGGATGCAGTCTTCTTCATTGCCGTAGTAAGGCGTGAGGTCGAAACCGCCGCCGAACCACCACACCGGCTCTTCGCCTTCTTTTTCAGCGATGAAAAAGCGCACATTGGCGTGGGAAGTCGGTACGTGTGGGTTGTGCGGATGAATCACCAACGACACACCCAAGGCCTCAAAGCCGCGACCCGCCAGTTCCGGACGGTGCGCACTGGCGGACGGCGGGAGACCACTGCCAAATACGTGGGAAAAGTTAACGCCGCCTTTTTCGATCACCGAACCGTTTGCGATCACACGGGTGCGACCGCCGCCGCCGGCAGGCCGGGTCCAGGCGTCTTCGATAAAGCGAGTGTCCGTCTCGAAGGTTTCCAGGGCGCTGCAAATGCGGTCTTGCAGGTCAAGCAGGTAGGCCTTTACAGCCTCGGTGCGGGTAGTCATGGCATCACCTTGAATCGGGCAAAGCTACGCGAGGCCATCGGGCGTCGGCGGCAAATGGGCGCACAGGATACCACTGCACCCGGTTGCGCCGCAGTTGACGAAGATCAAGCTTAGGAGTCCGATAGGGGGCTACGCGATTCGAACCCAGGAGAAGTGCAGATGGCCAAACGTATCCAGTTCAGCGCCCATGGCGGCCCCGAAGTGCTTGAGTATGTGGACTACACGCCGGCAGAGCCCGGCCCGCAGCAGGTTCGCGTGCGTAACGAGGCGATTGGCCTGAACTTCATCGACACCTATTTCCGCAGTGGCCTTTACGCACCACCCGCATTGCCATCGGGGTTGGGCGCAGAGGGTGCCGGTATGGTCGACGCGGTCGGCAGCGAAGTCACCCAGTTCAAGGTCGGTGACCGCGTGGCCTACGGCAGCGGCCCGCTGGGCGCCTATAGCCAACTGCATGTGCTGCCCGCCGCCAACCTGGTGCACCTGCCGGACGACATCAGCTTCGAACAAGCCGCCGGCGCCATGCTCAAAGGCCTGACCGTGCAGTACCTGCTGCGCCAGACCTATGAACTGAAGGGCGGCGAAACCATCCTGTTCCACGCCGCTGCCGGTGGCGTCGGCTCCCTGGCCTGCCAATGGGCCAAGGCCCTGGGTGTAAAGCTGATCGGTACTGTGAGTTCACCGGAAAAAGCCGCCCTGGCCAAATCCCTCGGTGCCTGGGAAACCATCGACTACAGCAAGGAAGACGTCGCACAGCGCGTGTTGGAATTGACCGACGGCAAAAAAGTGCCGGTGGTGTACGACGGCGTCGGCAAGGACACCTGGCTGACCTCGCTGGACAGCGTCGCGCCACGGGGGCTGGTGGTGAGTTTCGGCAATGCGTCCGGCGCGGTGGATGGGGTGAACTTGGGGGTCCTGTCGGCCAAGGGCTCGCTGTACGTCACCCGGCCGACCCTGGCGACCTATGCCAACAACCCGCAAAACCTGCAGGCGATGGCGGATGACCTGTTCTCGATGATCCAGAGCGGCAAGGTGCGCATTGATATCAACCAGCGGTATGCGCTGGCGGAGGCGGCGAAGGCGCAGACGGAGTTGTCGGGGCGCAGGACGACTGGGTCGACTATTTTGTTGCCGTAAGGCTATAGATTTTCGGCGACTTTAAGGACCTCTTCGCGAGCAAGTCCGCTCCCACATTTTGACCGCATTCCTTCAGTTGGAACTCGATCAAAATGTGGGAGCGGGCTTGCTCGCGAAGGCCGCACCTCGGTCTCAGGAAGGCCGCACAACCTCGCCAGTCACCAAATCACGAATCAAGCTCGGGTTCTTGCGCCCACCCAAGGCGCCACCCAGCACCAGATCCACTTGGCCACGGAAGTATTGCTCCACGCGAATCCGCGTGCGCGCCGCCGGGCGACCCTGCGGGTTGGCCGAAGTAGAAATCAACGGCCCCACCAGCGAGCACAAATCCCGTACCAGCGGATGGTCAGTCACCCGCAGGGCAACGGTGTCGTGCACACCCGTCACCCACTCCGGCAACAAGTCCTGATGGGGCACCAGCCAGGTGTTCGGCCCTGGCCAAGTGCTGGCCATGCGGTCGATCCAGTCCTGCGGGAAGTCTTCGAACAGAAAATCGAACTGACGGATATTGTCCGCCACCAGGATCAGGCCCTTGTCCACCGAACGGTTCTTGATGGCGAGCAAACGGTCTACTGCTTCTTCGTTCCACGGATCGCAGCCCAGGCCCCAAACCGCTTCGGTTGGATAGGCAATCACCGCGCCTGCGCGAATTTCTCGTGCGGTTTCCAGCACACGCCACCGGTTGACCATTGTTCACTCTCCAGACTAAAGCTCTGCGCAGTTTACCGATCTTCTTTACAAAACCTAGCAGCGTGCAAGCCAGCGCCCGCTTTCGCAGATGACCTGGCCTTCGAGCTCAAGCTCCGTAAGGGTCGCCAGCACCTGGGACAACGACCGCCCACTGGCAACCGCCAGGGCTTCACTGGTGTGGGGTGCCGCGTGCAGCAGTGCCACCAACGGATGGACAACCGGCATCGGGGTAGGGCGTGACAACGCCTGCCAACCACGCAAACCTTCCAGGATGTGTTCGATGGTCTCCACCAGCACCGCGCCCTCGCGGATCAACTGATGACAGCCCTTGGCGCCGGGATGATGGATGGAGCCCGGAATCGCATACACCTCGCGCCCTTGCTCGGCCGCCAGTTTCGCCGTGATCAGCGAACCGCTGGCCATGCTGGCTTCCACCACCAGCACGCCCAGGGACAAGCCACTGATGATCCGATTGCGTCGGGGAAAGTTACCCGCCTGGGGCGGCGCATCCAGGGGGAACTCGGAAACCACCGCGCTGCCTTGGTCAATCATCGCCGCTGCCAGCCGTCGGTGGCGCTGTGGATAAAAATTTTCCAGCCCGGTGCCGAGCACGCCGATTGTCTGGCCGCCCACATCCAATGCCGCCTGATGCGCTGCACCGTCAATGCCTAACGCAAGGCCACTGGTGATGACAAAACCGGCGCTCGCCAAGCTGCGCGCAAACGCCGCCGCCGTGTCCATGCCGGGACGCGATGCACGGCGGCTGCCGACTATCGCCAGTTGCGGTTTTTCCAGGATTGCAGGGTCACCGGCGACGAATAACAGCGGCGGCGCATCATCAATCTGGGCAAGCAGTGCGGGGTAGTCCGGCTGGTCCCACATCAGCAAATGCTGGGCCGGGCAGGCCAGCCAGGCCAAAGCCTCGCTGGCAGCATCGCGAATTTCATGACTGCGCCGGGCATCGGCGCTGATGGCCGGCAGCCCGAGTGAACGCCAGGCGCTGGCAGGCGCACTGATGGCTTTTGAGGCAGAGCCGAACGCTTCGATCAACAAGCGAAAACGCTTCGGACCCAGCTCCGGCAGCCTGTGCAAGCGTAGTCGGGCTTCCAGTTCTGATGGGGAAATTTGATGGCTATTTGTCGGAAACATCTGATCATCCTTGACCGTAACAAGCTGTGGATAACTCTGTTGGTAACTTATTTAGCAGGCTATTCATTGTGTTTGATGAGCAGTCTCGAAACGGTCCATCACCGCCAGCGGTCGTGAGGCATTGAGCACCAGGCCGTAACTGAGCTTTTCGTAGGTACGAAACACCAGCAGGGTGCCGGCGCGCTCGTCGGGCAGTTTCGTCGGCGCGCCGGTCAGGCGGTCGCGCACCGTGGCGCCGGTCTTGATCACGCTGAGGAGTTGGCCTTCGACCAGGCCGTCACGACGGCCTTTGTTCAGGGTTACGGCATCCAGCACGCCGATCTGGGTCACGCCCTTGGGAATATCGATGATCTGCCCTTCGATAAAGGCAGCCGTTGGCGTGACAGCAAGAGCGGCCGGGTCGACGGGTGTTTGCGCACGCAGCAGGCGGTCACCGGGGCGTACCTCCTGGGTGACACGCTGCACAGCCAGGGTGGTGAGGTCGCCCGCGGTGATAAAACGGGCAGTGCCGATATCGTCGGCGTTGATCCCCAACAGCTCTAGGGTCTGCGAGTCGGTGTAGGCCTTGCCGCGTCGGAATATGCCGTAATTGGGTTGGGAAGGGTCCAGGTTGCCCCTGGCATACACCCGCTCGCCATTGGCGCCGAGCACGCGACCAGCCTCGGCAGCAACGATGTACGGCGCATTGTCCAGGTCCTGGGGTGTATCAAGGATGCGGTTATGCAGCAGGAAGCGCTGGATAGCCTGTTGCGTCGGTTGTTCCAGGCGCTGGACGGGCGGGGGCAGCAGGGCCATGGAAAACGGGGCCCACAGCAGCAAGACGAGTAGCGATTTCCTCATGGGGTGAATCTCCTTTATTATGTGCGTTCGCGTGAAATGCCTTGGCCTTCGCGGCTTTTAAGGGTTTCACACCGGCCGTGTGGGTCCATCCCAACGCCGATTTGCCTCTACCTCACATGTGCAGCAATTACGCTTATGGCTATTTTGAACATCCTCGAATTCCCCGACTCGCGCCTGCGCACGATCGCCAAACCGGTGGCCGTAGTGGACGACAAGGTTCGTCAGTTGGTCGATGACATGTTTGAAACAATGTATGAAGCCCCGGGTATCGGCCTCGCCGCGACCCAGGTCAACGTGCATCAGCGCGTCGTGGTCATGGACCTGTCGGAAGATCGCAGCGAACCGATGGTGTACATCAACCCGGAGTTCGAACCGCTGACCGACGAGATGGGCGAATACCAGGAAGGCTGCCTCTCCGTGCCGGAGTTCTACGAGAACGTCGAGCGCCCGCTGCGCGTGAAGATCAAGGCCCTGGACCGCGACGGCAAGCCATTCGAGCTGATTGCCGAAGGCCTGCTGGCAGTGTGCATCCAGCACGAATGCGACCACCTCAACGGCAAGCTGTTTGTCGATTACCTGTCCACGCTCAAGCGCGATCGGATCAAGAAGAAGCTGGAAAAAAAGCATCGCCAGCAAGCTTGATGCCCCCTTCCAAAGGCTTGCTGCGGCAAGCCTTTTTCTTTTGTGACTGCTTTTAACCGAGACCTCCCATGACCGAGCCACTGCGCATTGTTTTTGCCGGCACGCCTGAATTTGCCGCCGAACACCTCAAGGCCCTGCTTGCCAGCCCTTATGACATCGTCGCGGTGTACACCCAGCCGGATCGCCCGGCCGGTCGTGGGCAAAAACTGATGCCGAGCCCGGTCAAGCAGCTGGCGCTGGAGCACAACATCCCCGTGCTGCAACCGCCGACCCTGCGCAACGCCGAGGCCCAGGCCGAACTGGCGGCGCTGAAGCCGGACCTGTTGGTGGTAGTGGCCTACGGCTTGATCCTGCCGCAGGTGGTGCTGGATATCCCACGCCTGGGCTGCATCAACAGCCATGCCTCGCTGCTGCCTCGCTGGCGCGGTGCGGCGCCGATCCAGCGCGCCGTGGAAGCCGGTGACAGCGAAAGCGGCGTGACCGTGATGCGCATGGAAGCCGGCCTGGACACCGGCCCGATGCTGCTCAAGGTCACTACGCCGATCATTGGCGAAGACACCGGTGGCAGCCTGCACGACCGCCTTGCCGAGTTGGGCCCGCCCGCAGTAATCCAGGCCATCGCCGGCCTGGCCGCCGGCACCCTGGAAGGTGAAGTGCAGGATGACAGCTTGGCCACTTACGCCCACAAGCTGAACAAAGACGAAGCGCGCATCGACTGGAGCCGCCCGGCCGTGGAGCTGGAACGCCTGGTGCGCGCCTTCAACCCATGGCCGATCTGCCACAGCACCCTCAACGGCGAAGCCTTGAAAGTGCTGGCCGCCACCCTGGCCGACGGTAAAGGCGCTCCCGGTGAGATCATCGGCGCCAGCAAGGACGGCCTGCTGGTCGCCTGCGGTGAACAGGCGTTGTGCCTGACTCGTCTGCAATTGCCCGGTGGCAAGGCGCTTAATTTCAGCGATTTGTTCAACAGCCGTCGTGAGAAATTTGCCGTGGGTACTCTCCTCGGGGCAGCGCAATGAACCCACGTCTGGCCGCCGCCAAGGCTCTCGCTGCCGTCCTCCAAGGCAAGGCTTCGCTGAACAGTTCGTTGCCGACCCAACTGGACAAGGTCGAAGATCGCGATCGCGGTTTCACCCAGGACCTGGCCTTTGGCACGGCCCGCTGGCAGCCACGCTTGTCGGCGTTGGCAACCAAGTTGCTGCAAAAGCCGTTCAAGGCGGCCGATGCGGATGTGGAAGCGCTGTTGCTGGTGGGCCTCTATCAACTGCTCTACACCCGCGTGCCCGCCCACGCCGCTATTGGCGAAACCGTCGGTTGCGCCGACAAGCTAAAAAAACCTTGGGCCAAGGCCCTGCTCAACGCCGTGCTGCGCCGCGCCCAGCGCGAAAGCGAAGCGCTGCTGGCCGAGCTGGAACATGACCCGGTGGTGCGCACCGCACACCCGCGCTGGCTGCAAAAGTCCCTGAAAGCCTTCTGGCCTGAGCAATGGGAAGCTATTTGCGCAGCGAACAATGCGCACCCGCCGATGATCCTGCGGGTCAATCGTCGCCATCACAGCCGTGACGCCTACCTGCAATTGCTCACCGAGGCTGGCATCAACGCCACGCCGTGCGTGTACAGCGTCGACGGCATCGTGCTCGAAGCCGCCACTGACGTGCGCAGCCTGCCGGGCTTTGCCGAAGGCTGGATCAGCGTGCAGGATGAAGCCGCGCAACTGGCTGCCGACCTGCTCGACCTGGCACCCGGTCAACGCGTGCTGGACGCGTGTTGCGCGCCAGGCGGTAAGACCTGTCACATTCTGGAGGTCGAAAAGGACCTGGCCGGTGTGGTCGCTGTCGACCTGGAAGTCAAGCGTCTGGTGCGCGTACGCGAAAACCTCGCGCGCCTGGGCCTCAGCGCCGAACTGATCGCCGCCGACGGCCGTGACACCGCCACCTGGTGGGACGGCAAACCCTTCCAGCGCATCCTGCTCGATGCGCCGTGTTCGGCCACCGGCGTGATCCGCCGCCACCCGGACATCAAGCTCACCCGCCAACCCGACGACATCGCCGCCCTGGCCTTGCTGCAAGGCGAACTGCTCGACGCAATGTGGCCGACCCTTGAAGTCGGCGGCATCCTGCTCTACGCCACCTGTTCCACCTTGCCGACGGAAAACACCGAGGTGATCGAAGCCTTCCTCGCCCGCACCAGCGGCGCCCGGGAGCTGGACCTCGCCACCACGGCCGGTATCAAGCAGCCCCACGGCCGCCAGTTGCTCGCGCAAGAAGGCGGACACGATGGCTTCTACTACGCCAAACTGATCAAGATCGCCGCCGCGCGCGGCTGAATGGTTTTAAGGGAGTGACTGGATGAAAATCATCATCCTTGGGGCAGGGCAGGTCGGCGGCACGCTGGCCGAACATTTGGCCAGCGAAGCCAACGACATCACGGTGGTCGACACCGACAGCGAGCGTCTGCGCAACCTGGGCGACCGCCTCGACATCCGTACCGTGCAGGGCCGCGCATCGTTCCCGACGGTGCTGCGCCAGGCCGGAGCCGACGATGCCGACATGCTGGTGGCCGTGACCAACAGCGACGAAACCAACATGGTCGCCTGCCAGGTCGCCCATACCCTGTTCCACACCCCGACCAAAATCGCCCGTGTACGCGAGGCGGCCTACCTGACCCGCGCCGGGCTGTTCGACAACGATGCGATTCCGGTCGACGTGCTGATCAGCCCTGAACAGGTGGTGACCCACTACATCAAGCGCCTGATCGAGATTCCGGGCGCCTTGCAGGTGATCGACTTCGCCGGCGGCAAGGCGCAACTGGTCGCCGTAAAGGCCTACTACGGCGGCCCGTTGGTGGGCCAGCAACTGCGCCAGTTGCGCGAGCACATGCCGAATGTGGAAACCCGCGTCGCGGCGATTTTCCGACGCGACCGCCCGATCCTGCCCCAGGGCGACACGGTGATCGAGGCCGACGACGAAGTGTTTTTCATCGCCGCCAAGGCGAACATTCGTGCCGTCATGAGCGAAATGCGCCGCCTCGACGAGACCTATAAACGCATCGTCATCGCCGGCGGCGGGCAGATCGGCGAGCGTTTGGCCGAAGCCATCGAAAGCCGCTACCAGGTGAAGATCATCGAGATGAGTCCGGCACGTTGCCGGCATTTATCCGACACCCTCGACAGCACCGTCGTACTGCAAGGCAGTGCTTCTGACCGCGACCTGCTGATGGAAGAGAACATCGCCGACGCGGATATCTTCCTGGCCCTGACCAACGATGACGAAGCCAACATCATGTCATCGCTGCTCGCCAAGCGGCTGGGCGCGAAGAAGGTGATGACCATCATCAACAACCCGGCTTATGTGGACCTGATTCAGGGCGGCGATATCGACATCGCCATCAGCCCGCAGTTGGCGACCATCGGCACCTTGCTGGCCCACGTGCGTCGTGGCGATATCGTCAGCGTGCACTCCCTGCGCCGTGGCGCGGCGGAGGCCATCGAGGCGATTGCCCACGGTGATTCCAAGTCGAGCAAGGTGATCGGCAAGGCCATCCGCGATATCGGCTTGCCACCGGGCACCACCATTGGCGCGATCATCCGTGATGAAGAGGTGATCATTGCCCACGACGATACGGTGATCGAAACCGGGGACCATGTGATTCTGTTCCTGGTGGACAAGAAACATATCCGCGATGTGGAGAAACTGTTCCACGTGGGCCTGAGCTTTTTCTGACACAACGGAGTACGCCTGCATGCTCGAATCCCTGGAAAAAATGCTCGCCAAGGGTGTGGATAATTCCCTGCTGCGTTTTGGTTTGGGCAAGGGTTATCTGGACCTGAAGGACAACGCCAAGGCGGCCGAGCATCTGCAGAAATGCGTGGAGTTCGACCCCAAGTATTCGGCGGCGTGGAAGTTGTTGGGTAAGGCGCAGTTGGGGCTGGAAGATCGTGCAGCGGCGCGGCTGGCGTGGGAGAAGGGCATCGAAGCGGCCCAGGCCCATGGCGACAAACAGGCCGAAAAAGAGATGGCGGTGTTCCTGAAGAAAGTCGACCGCGTGTAAACGCGTGCTTTTGTAGTGAGCGGGCTTGCCCCGCGCGAGGCAAGCTCGCTCACTACAAGTGTCAAGCCGGCATCAATACCACCGCTCTTCGCCCGGAGGGCGCTTCTTGAAGCGCTTCATGCTCCACATGTACTGGCTCGGATAAGCGCCGACATAACGCTCCACCACCTTGCTCATCGCCGCGCAGGAGGTGGCGGTGTCGGTGCTGTACATGTCTTCCGGTGCCGCTTCCAGAATCACTTTGTAACCTGAACCATCCGGCAGCCGCAGTGCATGCAGGAACACACCCACGGCCTTATGGCCCGCGAGCATGTTCGGTACGAATTTGCTGGTCAGCGCCTGGGTGGCGAAGAATGGCACGAAGATGCCGGCCGATTCAGCCGGCTCAGGATCAGCCGGGATTCCCACCTGGCCGCCCTTGCGCACTTCCTTGATCACGCTGAGGATGCCTTCCTTGGTCGACGCCGCCACGCGGTTGCCCAGTTGCACGCGCTGCTTGCGCAGCAATTCATCCACCGCCTTGAGCTTGGGCGGGCGGTAGAAAATGATCGGTTTGCACTGGCTGCAATAGAAATGGTTCAGCACTTCCCAATTGCCCAAGTGGCTGGTGATGCCGACCACGCCTTTGCCCGAAGCCAGGGCTTCGTGCAGCACCTCCAGGCCTTCGACTTCACGCACCAGGTCGATGGAACGCTGGGCCGGCCAGATCCAGGCGCAGGCGCTTTCGGTCAGGGACTTGCCGATGTCCATCAGGCTGCGGCCGACCAGCGCTTCGCGCTCGACGGGGTCCATGTCCGGAAAGCATTTGGACAGGTTGATCCGCACCGTGTCGCGGGAGCGGTTGGGGGTTTTCCACATGATCCAGCCAATCGCCGTGCCGACGGCCTGGACAGCGCGCCAGGGCAGCAGGGCAAACAACCGGAGAGCGCCTACCAGCAAGGCGCCTTTCAACTTTTCCACAGGTCACTCCTGATCGTGTGTGGTGCGCAAAGCCGGCATTCTAACCGGCGTTGGCCAGGTCCGCGTAACGGTCGCAGTCCTGAGTGTGGTCCATGACCATGCCCGAGGCCTGCATGAACGCGTAGCAAATGGTCGGCCCGACGAAGGTGAAACCGGCTTTTTTCAAGGCTTTGCTCATGGCTTCAGCCTCGGGTGTAATCGCTGGCACTTCGCTGCGGTCCTTGAAGTGATTGACCTTGGGATGGCCACCAACAAAGGACCAGAGCAGCCCCACCGGGTCCCCCAGCGCCAGCCAGGCAGCGGCATTGCGGCGGGTGGCGTTGAGTTTCAGGCGATTGCGCACGATGCCCGGATCCTGCATCAGTGCTTCGATCTCGTCATCGGACAAACGCGCCAACCGCTGCGCATCAAAACCAAACAAGACCTTTCGATAATGCTCGCGTTTGCGTAAAACGGTGATCCAGGAAAGGCCCGCCTGGAACCCTTCGAGTAAAAGCAACTCGAACAAACCCTGCGCATCGCGCAGCGGCGTTCCCCACTCCTGATCGTGATAAGCCATGTACAGCGGATCTTCAGAACACCAAAAGCAGCGTGGCATAAGGCTCCAGGGGATGGTGGCGCGGCCGAATCGGGTATACTCCCGCTCTTTAAATCGCAGCCCAAGTAACAGGTGAATTTCGTGAGCCAGCCTACGCCAGCCGTGCGTACCTTCCAAGACTTGATCCTCGCCCTCCAGCAATACTGGGCCGAGCAAGGTTGTGTGGTACTTCAGCCCTACGATATGGAAGTAGGCGCCGGCACTTTCCACACCGCTACATTCCTGCGGGCCATCGGCCCGGAAACCTGGAACGCCGCTTATGTGCAGCCCAGTCGTCGCCCGACTGACGGCCGCTACGGCGAAAACCCGAACCGTCTGCAGCACTACTACCAGTTCCAGGTGGTACTGAAGCCGAACCCGGACAACTTCCAGGAACTGTACCTGGGCTCGCTCAAGCACGTGGGCCTGGACCCACTGGTTCACGATATCCGTTTTGTCGAAGACAACTGGGAATCGCCGACCCTGGGCGCCTGGGGCCTGGGCTGGGAAGTCTGGCTCAACGGCATGGAAGTGACGCAGTTCACTTACTTCCAGCAAGCCGGTGGCATCGAGTGCTACCCGGTGACCGGCGAAATCACCTACGGCCTCGAGCGCCTGGCCATGTATCTGCAAGGCGTGGACTCGGTCTACGACCTGGTGTGGGCTGACGGCCCGTTCGGCAAAGTGACCTACGGCGACGTGTTCCACCAGAACGAGGTGGAGCAATCCACTTACAACTTCGAACACGCCAACGTCGACAAACTGTTCGAACTGTTCGACTTCTATGAAAGCGAAGCCAAGCGCCTGATCGAGCTCGACCAGCCGCTGCCGTTGCCAAGCTATGAAATGGTGTTGAAGGCCTCCCATACCTTCAATCTGCTGGATGCCCGCCGTGCCATCTCGGTCACCGCGCGCCAGCAATACATCCTGCGTGTACGCACCCTGGCGCGTTCCGTCGCCCAAGCCTACCTGCTGGCTCGCGCCAAGCTGGGCTTCCCGATGGCAACCCCGGACCTGCGTGATGAAGTGTTGGCTAAGCTGGAGGCTGCACAATGAGTGCTCAAGATTTCCTGGTTGAACTGGGCACCGAAGAGCTGCCACCCAAGGCACTGAACACCCTGGCCGATGCGTTCCTGGCCGGTATCGAAAAAGGCCTGCAGACCGCGGGTCTTAAATTCGCCGCGAAGAAAGTCTACGCCGCGCCACGTCGCCTGGCCGTGTTGCTGACCGCGCTGGAAACCCAGCAGCCGGACCGCAACATCAACCTCGACGGCCCACCGCGCCAGGCCGCTTTCGATGCCGAAGGCAACCCGACTCAAGCCGCCCTTGGTTTTGCCAAGAAGTGCGGCGTGGAGCTGAGCGAGATCGACCAGAGTGGCCCGAAACTGCGCTTCAGCCAGGTCATCACCGGCAAGCCGACCGCCAGCCTGTTGCCGACCATTGTTGAAGACTCGTTGAACGACCTGCCGATCCCGAAGCGCATGCGCTGGGGCGCTCGCAAGGAAGAGTTCGTACGTCCGACCCAGTGGCTGGTGATGCTGCTCGGTGACCAAGTCATCGATTGCACCCTCCTTGCCCAGAAAGCCGGTCGTGATTCCCGTGGTCACCGCTTCCATCACCCTGAAGCTGTACGCATCACCTCGCCGGCCAACTACGCCGCCGACCTGCGTGCCGCCTACGTGCTGGCCGACGCCAACGAGCGTCGCGAGCTGATCAGCAAGCGTACCGAAGAGCTGGCTCGCCTGCAGGAAGGCACCGCCATCGTGCCGCCAAGCCTGCTCGACGAAGTGACCGCGCTGGTTGAATGGCCGGTGCCGCTGGTGTGTTCGTTCGAAGAGCGTTTCCTCGACGTGCCGCAAGAAGCACTGATCACCACCATGCAGGACAACCAGAAGTATTTCTGCCTGCTGGACGTGGACGGCAAGTTGTTGCCGCGCTTCATCACCGTGGCCAATATCGAAAGCAAGGACCCGCAGCAGATCATCGCCGGTAACGAAAAAGTCGTTCGCCCGCGCCTGACTGACGCCGAGTTCTTCTTCAAGCAAGACAAGAAGCAGAAGCTGGAAGACTTCAACCTGCGCCTGCAGAACGTGGTGTTCCAGGAAAAACTCGGCAGCGTCTACGACAAGGCCGTACGCGTTTCCAAGCTGGCCGCCTACATTGCGCCACGCATTGGTGGCGATTCCGCCTGGGCTGCGCGTGCAGGCCTGCTGTCCAAGTGCGACCTGGCCACCGAGATGGTCGGCGAGTTCCCGGAGATGCAAGGCGTTGCTGGCTACTACTACGCCCTCAACGACGGCGAGCCGGACGATGTGGCCCTGGCCCTGAACGAGCAGTACATGCCGCGCGGTGCCGGTGCTGAACTGCCAAGCACCTTGACCGGCGCTGCGGTGGCCATCGCCGACAAGCTGGATACCCTTGTGGGTATCTTCGGTATCGGCATGCTGCCAACCGGCAGCAAAGACCCGTATGCCCTGCGCCGTGCGGCCCTGGGCGTGCTGCGTATCCTGATCGACAAGAAGCTCGACCTCGACCTGACCCAGGCCGTGGTGTTTGCCGTCGGCCAGTTCGGTGCCAAGGTCAAGCAAGCCGGCCTGGCCGAGCAAGTGCTGGAGTTCGTGTTCGACCGCCTGCGTGCGCGTTACGAAGACGAAGGCGTGGACGTGTCGGTGTACCTGGCGGTACGTGCCCTGCAACCGGGTTCGGCGCTGGACTTCGACCAGCGCGTACAAGCCGTGCAGGCCTTCCGCAAACTGCCGGAAGCCGACGCCCTGGCCGCTGTGAACAAACGTGTGTCGAACCTGCTGAGCAAGGCCGAAGGCCTGGGCAATGCTGACGTCGACCCAGGCCTGTTTGCCGACGCCAAGGAGTTCTCGCTGAACTCGGCCATCGCCAAAGCGGAGACTGCAGTGAAACCGCTGATCGCCGAGCGTAACTACGCCGAAGCGCTCGCGCGCCTGGCCACCTTGCGTGACCCGGTGGATGCGTTCTTCGAAGCCGTGATGATCAATGCCGACGATGCCGGCGTACGCAAAAACCGCTACGCCATGCTGGCGCGCCTGCGCGGTCTGTTCGTCAACATTGCTGACATTTCGACGCTGAGCTGACCATGTTGAAACTGCTGATTCTCGATCGGGACGGGGTGATCAATGTCGACTCCGACGCTTACATCAAGTCGGTGGCGGAATGGATTCCACTGCCCGGCTCGATCGAGGCCATCGCGCAGTTGAGCAAAGCCGGCTGGACGGTGGCCATCGCCACCAACCAGTCCGGCATCGCCCGTGGTTACTACGACATCGCGACCCTGGACGCCATGCACGCGCGCTTGCGCACGTTGGTGGCCGAGCAGGGCGGTGAGGTGGGGTTGGTGGTGTACTGCCCCCACGGGCCGGATGAGGGCTGCGATTGCCGCAAACCCAAGCCTGGCATGTTGAAAACCATTGCAGAACATTACAAGGTGCCGTTAGCTGGGATATGGTTCGTCGGGGACAGCCTCGGTGACCTGGAGGCGGCCAAAGCCGTCGACTCTCAGCCAGTTTTGGTTAAGACCGGGAAAGGCGAAAAGACCCAGGCGAAAAACCTGCCGGTAGGCACCTTGATTTTTGACGATCTGGCGGCCGTTGCCGCAGAACTTATCAACAACTAGCCACCCTCGACTTCCTGAACAAGGATTGCTCGGGAGTGCGCTTTTAGCAGGCGGGCCGCGTCCCGCAACGGTAAATGCCGCCATGTCGATTTTGCAGGCCATCAGAACCTTTTTCTTTTACCTGCTGCTGGGCACCAGTTCGTTCCTCTGGTGCACCCTGAGCTTTTTTATTGCGCCCTTTTTGCCATTCAAGGCGCGCTATCGCTTTATCAACGTCTATTGGTGCCGCTGCGCGTTGTGGCTGTCCAAGGTGTTCCTGAACATCCGATTCGAGGTCAAGGGCGCGGAAAACGTCCCGGACCAGCCCTGCGTGATTCTGTCGAACCACCAGAGCACCTGGGAGACGTTCTTCCTGTCGGCGTACTTCTCGCCGCTGAGCCAGGTACTCAAGCGCGAGCTGTTGTACGTACCGTTCTTTGGCTGGGCCATGGCGATGCTGCGCCCGATCGCCATCGACCGTGACAACCCCAAGGCCGCACTCAAGCACGTGGCCAAGAAAGGCGATGAGCTGCTCAAGGACGGTGTTTGGGTGCTGATCTTCCCCGAAGGCACACGTGTGCCCTACGGCACGGTAGGCAAGTTCTCACGCGGCGGCACGGCTTTAGCGGTGAATGCGCATCTGCCGGTGCTGCCGATTGCGCATGACGCCGGCAAGTTCTGGCCAAAGACCGGCTGGGCGAAACGCCCAGGCACCATCACCGTGGTGATCGGTGAACCAATGTACGCCGAAGGTGAAGGACCCCGTGCCATCGCCGCGCTGAATGACCGCGCCCAGGCGTGGAACGAAGCCCAGCAACGGGCCATGGGGTCGTTGCCGCCGGAGCCGGTTGTAGTCGACACGCCGGTGATCTGAGCATCTGTGGATAACCTGTGTACGGTTTGTTGGCGAATCACCTTTTTTGTCTTTTAAGAGGCTGATTTACTTACATATTTCTCAAGCTCATAAAATCACGGAAAAGGTGCATAAGTTTTTTCCGAATAAAAAAACCGGTCCTTGTGACCGGTTTTTTATGCACAGCAGAAAAGTACGTTTTTCAGTCTTCCAGCAACGGCAGTTTAAGGCTGAATGTGGTGCCTTTGCCCACCACGCTTTCGCAACTGATACGCCCCCCGTGACGCTCTACCACAGCCTTGACCATCGTCAACCCCAACCCCAGGCCTTCGCTGCCCTGGGCCGAATCGAAGCGGCGGTATTGGCTGAACAGCTCCGGCAGGTCCTCTGCAGCAATCCCCGGGCCCTGGTCACTGATACGGCATTCCAACCAGCCTTCGGCGCTGCTGTGCCTCAACCTCACGGTGGTTCCGGAAGGCGAATACTTGATGGCGTTCTCCAGCACGTTGAACAACGCCCGTGTGAGCAGTGACTGATCAGCCGACACCATGCCTTCATCGGCCTCGTCCAAGTCGTGAACCAGATGAATCCCCTTGAGCTGGGCAATCAGCGTCACTTGGTCAAAGGCATCCATGACCAACATGGCGAACAGCGTCGGCTGGAACTGGTAACCATCAGCTTCGGCTTTCGCCAGTTGCACGAAGGATTCGGTGAGACCCAAGGCACGGCGAACTTGCTGTTCGATCTGGGCAAACACCGGAGACTCGCCGCTATGCACATCCAGCAGTGCAAGGATCGCTGAATGGGGTGCGCGCAGGTCGTGAGAGAGGAACCGCAACATGGTCTCGCGGTGTTGCTGGGCTTCGCGCTCCTTGCTCAGATCCGTCAGGCTCAGCAGCCAACCAAGGGCGACATCGCCTTCAGCCGGCAGCAAGGGCGCAAGCTCCATGCGCAGGCTGCGTTGGTGGATGTCCCGGAACTCCACAAGCTCCAGCGCCGACAGGGCAGGGCGCACGCCATTGTGCAGCGGCGGGTAGCCCAAATCCGCCAGTTGCTCCAACAGGTTTTCGTTGACCAGATCATTGCCGAACACTTGCCGGGAAATGCGGTTGGCCAGCAGGATATTGCCCTTGGGATCGGTAATCAGGGTTGCCACCGGCAGGCACTCCAGGCCATCGGCCATAAAGCGCCGTGTGTCGCGTGTGCGGCTTACGGCCTGTTCCAGGGCAAAGATACGTGCCTGCAACACATCACCTTTGCTGGCAGGTGCACGGCGGCGTTCAGGCAGGACTTTGGGTTCGTTGTCCAGGCGTGCCAGTTCCCAGCCGAAATAGGCGAGGATCACACTGAGGCGGCGCCAGTTCCAAATCAGGTAGCTGAGCAGCAAGCCGATCAGACAGGCCGCAGGCGACCACCAGTGGCCCAGGCGCAACAGGGCCAGGGAACCGAGTACCGCGACAGCCATGCAGCCCAGGGTCATCCACAGTGCGTAGCGCGGGCGATAGAGCAGCAGGCCCAATAACAATGCCACCAATGAGGTCGCCATCAAGGCTGCAAGCCAGCCTGGCAGATCAACGATGCTGCGGCCTTGAAGCAAGCCATTGAGCACGTTGGCCTGGATCTCCACGCCTGCCGTGGTGCCCACCGTCGAAGACAGAGGTGTGACGAAACGATCGAACATTGATGTGGCCCAGACCTTTGGCGCATTTGAGCAAGGGCATCATCTGCGTGTCCGGTTGGCTGTAGCTCGCAGCACCTTCACGGAGCAGGGGTAGCAAGACATTGCCGGCGTTGCAGACCGACTCGGCCAGGCGTTTGTCATTGGCGGGGTCGCCGCGCTCACTGAAGATCACATCGAACAGAATGCCCGCCGGTTGCACGGCACTCAGGCGGTCGATCAGGTCGGCGTGCAGGCTGCGTGGCCAAGGCCATCGTCCGAGCTTCTTAAGGCTGGAATCATCGATCGTCACCAGCAGGATCCGTGGATCGACGGGTAGGGGTGTGAGGCGACGCAGGCTGTCGTATAACGGATTGTTCAAGGCCAGGCCCGGGCTCAGCGACAGGTAGGCGGTGATGGGCAACAACAGTAAACCTATCCACAACCACTCGCGCACCAGGCCGTGGAACAGGCGCTGGGCATGGGTGGGTTGACGTTTTTCGGCCTTGCCCCAGAGCATCATTGGTCAATGTACCTGAGCAGTGGGCGGGTAGTAGAAAATGTCATAGACCCCGGTTTCTCCCTCCAGGCCGTTTTCGTCATAAGCCGACAAGCGCACGTGATAGAACGAAGCTTTGAGCCCAGTGAAGCTCATTTTCGGCATGCTGGAAAAGTTTTCCTGCTTGATGTTCATAAAGGCTTTGTCAGTGGCGACCTGCGCACGGTAGCGCTGGGCGCCGGGCAATGGCCGAAGGTATAAGCTCCAGATCGGCGCGTCGCCTTTCTGGCCGTCTTGGCCGATCAGCTTCGGTGCGGCCAGCAGTTCTACAGGATTGAGGTCGCCCTGTTTCTTGAAGAGCAGGCCTTGGCGTGCAGCCACTTTGATCTCGCCTGTCCGATCCCGGTTGGCGGCGACTTGGCCGTCCAACACCTCCAACAGCGATCGCTCAGCGTCATTGCGCACCCGAAAGTGCGTACCTCGCACCCCCAGCACCCCTACCGGCGTCACGATCTGGAAGCGATCATGATCGCTGGCACGCTTGATCACATACGCCTCGGCCTGGCCTTGTTCGAGTACCACCTGGGGAATAGACAGCTTCTTCTCCAAGTGGAGCCGCACCTGGGAATCAGAGGGCAACACCACGCGGGATCCATCACCCAGCAACAGGCTGACGAACGCCGACGCCGAGGTCTTCACACCTTCCTGTTCATCAATAGACATGCCTTCGAGCAGGGGAATCATCTTGCCCCGGGTATCGAGCTTCCAGGCTTCGCCGGTGAGATGCTGGACTACGGCAGGCAGAGGCTGGACCCGGCACAGGAAGTCATCGTCGATGTATGGCGCACGAACCTTTGTAGCAGCGCCCGCCGAGCCCACCATCATGATCAACAAAGAGGGAAGGGCGCAGCGCAGGCAATTAGGAGAAAGAAACATGGCGCTCATACAAGTCAGGGTTCCAGAGGGCAACAGACATCAGCGCACAGGAGTTTACGGCAGCGCATGCGTCGGCTGATCCTTTTCCTTACGGTCAGGAGCCGGTATCTTTCCCACATTGGTATCGAGGACTTTCAATGGGTTAACCGCTCATTGATCCCAGCGTATAGAGAGATCCGAGGGGTCGATGAATCTGCGCACAATTCTTCAGATTCAAAAACCGGCCGACGGCTGTCGCACTCTTCAAATGAAAGGACCCACCCATGCGTGTCGCAATACTGGATGACGAGCCCGCTGAACTGCGCCGGGTGGAACAGACACTGCGACAAATCCCCAGCACCGCCGAACAGCCTTGGTCCCTGCATTGCTTCGAACGCGGTGAAGACCTGTTACGCCAACTGCGCCGGGAAACCTTCGACCTGCTGATACTCGACTGGCAATTGCCGGACATCACCGGTATCGCTTTGCTGCGCTGGACCCGCGAACACATGGAGTCGCCACCTGCCGTCATCATGCTCACCAGCCGTGATGCCGAGAGCGACATCGTCACCGCACTCAACAGCGGCGCGGACGATTACGTCAGCAAACCTTTCCGCCCTAACGAGTTGAAAGCACGGGTCACTGCCGTTCTGCGTCGACATGGCCTGCAGAAGTCTGCCACCCATGAAGTGCAGAGCTTCAATGACCTGACCTTTGATGACGCTGAATTGACCGTGACCCGCGCAGGCAAACCGATCAACCTCACGGAACGTGAGTACCGTCTGGCCAGCTGTCTGTTCGCTAACTTGGCCCGACCACTGTCTCGCGAGTACCTCTACGAGCGGTTCTGGACCCATGAAGAAATGGTGTCGTCACGGCCGCTGGATACGCATATCTACCGTCTACGAAACAAGCTGGGGCTGACGGCGGATCGGGGTTGGCAGTTGCTGACGATCTATGGGTATGGGTATCGATTGGAGAGTGTGGCGGCAGCTTCTCAAGGCTGATTACGCTGATGTTCCACGTGGAGCATTTTCAAATTCGCTGATTATTACCCAATAAAAAAGGCCAACGCTAAGCGTTGGCCTTTTTAGTTTGGCAGGCTTACCGGGATCAGAAGTCCAAGTTGGAAACCGCCAGGGCATTGCTTTCGATGAAGTCACGACGAGGTTCAACCGCATCACCCATCAGGGTGTTGAAGATCTGGTCCGCGCCAATGGCGTCTTCGATGGTCACGCGCAGCATACGACGCTGGGCTGGGTCCATGGTGGTTTCCCACAGTTGATCCGGGTTCATTTCACCCAGACCTTTGTATCGCTGAATGGTATGGCGCTTGGTGCTTTCCGCCATCAGCCAGTCGAGGGCTTCCTTGAATTCCTTGACCTGCTTTTTGCGTTCGCCACGCTGAATATAAGCGCCGTCGTCCAACAGAGTGCTCAATTGAGCGCCCAAGGTGACCACGGTCTTGTAGTCATTGCTGCCGAAGAAATCGCGGTTGAAGGTGACGTAGTTCGACAGGCCGTGGGAGATCAGTTCGACCTCTGGCAGCCACACGTTACGTTCACGGTCTTCACGCAGGCTGGCTTTGTACACCAGGCCAGACTTCTCGACAGTACGCAGGCGCACTTCGTACTGAGCCAGCCAATCCTGCATCGCTGCATGATCACCCAACTGTTCCAGGCTGACGGCGGGCAGGTAGATGAAGTGCTCGGTCAGTTCCTGAGGGTACAGGCGCGACAGACGCTTGAGGGTCTTCATCACCATGCGGAAGTCGTTGACCAGACGTTCCAGCGACTCACCGGAAATGCCCGGTGCTTCGTCGTTCAAGTGCAAGCTGGCATCTTCAAGGGCCGACTGCGTCATGTACTCTTCCATGGCGTCGTCGTCTTTGATGTATTGCTCTTGCTTGCCCTTTTTCACTTTGTACAACGGCGGCTGAGCGATGTAGATGTAGCCACGCTCGATCAGCTCGGGCAACTGACGGAAGAAGAAGGTCAGCAGCAGGGTACGGATGTGCGAACCGTCGACGTCAGCATCGGTCATGATGATGATGTTGTGGTAGCGCAGCTTGTCGATGTTGTATTCGTCGCGGCCGATACCGCAGCCCAACGCCGTGATCAAGGTGCCGACTTCCTGGGAGGAAATCATCTTGTCGAAGCGGGCCTTCTCGACGTTGAGGATCTTACCCTTCAACGGCAGGATGGCCTGGGTGCGACGGTTACGACCCTGCTTGGCGGAACCGCCAGCAGAGTCACCTTCCACCAGGTACAGTTCGGAGAGGGCAGGGTCCTTCTCCTGGCAGTCAGCCAGTTTGCCTGGCAAGCCGGCGATATCCAGCGCGCCTTTACGGCGAGTCATCTCACGTGCTTTACGCGCGGCTTCACGGGCACGGGCAGCGTCGATCATCTTGCCGACGACCAGCTTGGCTTCGTTCGGGTTCTCCAGCAGGAAGTCGGAGAAGTACTTGCCCATCTCCTGTTCCACTGCGGTCTTCACTTCGGAAGAGACCAGCTTGTCTTTGGTTTGGGAGCTGAACTTAGGATCCGGCACTTTCACCGAAATAATCGCGGTCAGGCCTTCACGCGCATCGTCACCGGTGGTGGCAACTTTGTGCTTCTTGGCCAAGCCTTCGGCTTCGATGTAGGTGTTCAAGTTACGCGTCAGTGCGGAACGGAAACCCACCAAGTGAGTACCACCGTCGCGCTGAGGAATGTTGTTGGTGAAGCACAACAGGTTCTCGTTGAAGCTGTCGTTCCACTGCAGGGCGATTTCCACGCCGATGCCGTCTTCACGCTGGATGTTGAAGTGGAACACCTGGTTGACCGCAGTCTTGTTGGTGTTCAGGTATTCAACGAACGCACGCAGGCCGCCTTCGTACTTGAACAGCTCTTCCTTGCCGCTGCGCTCGTCCTTGAGGACGATACCGACACCGGAGTTGAGGAAGGACAGTTCACGAATCCGCTTGGCCAGGATGTCCCAGCTGAAGTGGATATTCTTGAAGGTTTCAGCCGATGGCTTGAAGTGGATCTGCGTACCGGTGGTTTCGCTGTCACCGACGATTTTCATCGGCTCTTTTGGAACACCGTGGATGTAGGTCTGTTCCCAGATCTTGCCGCTGCGGCGCACGGTCAGGATCAGCTCTTCGGAAAGGGCGTTTACTACCGACACACCTACACCGTGCAAACCGCCGGAAACTTTATAGGAGTTGTCATCGAACTTACCGCCGGCGTGGAGCACGGTCATGATGACCTCTGCCGCCGAAACGCCTTCTTCTTTATGCACGTCTACCGGGATGCCGCGACCGTTGTCGCGCACGGTGATGGACTCATCCGGGTGGATGATGATGCTGATGTCGTCGCAGTGACCGGCCAGAGCTTCGTCGATGGAGTTGTCGACCACCTCGAACACCATGTGGTGCAGACCGCTACCGTCATCAGTGTCGCCAATGTACATACCGGGACGTTTGCGTACGGCATCCAAACCTTTCAGCACTTTAATGCTGGTCGAGTCGTACGTGTTTTCTTCGCTCATGCCTTCACTCCCGATGGTCGTGGGTCTGGGTGATACGGCCTTGTTCCACGTGGAACAAAGCGACTGGCGTTTCCGTCTGCCAGCCTTCCCTCAATAATTCGTGGTCTACACAGGTGATAAACACCTGGCAGCGTAATTCTTCCAACAAGCGGCATAGCGCGCGGCGGTGTTGCTCGTCGAGTTCCGACGGCAAGTCATCCACCAGATAAATACACTGTCCGCGTCGGGCCTGGCTAACCAGATGCCCCTGGGCGATACGCAGCGCGCACACCACCAACTTCTGCTGGCCACGGGACAAGATGTCCGCGGCATTGTGAGCGCCTAATCTAAGACGCAAATCAGCCCGTTGGGGTCCGGCCTGGGTATGGCCAATTTGCTGATCCCGCTGCAAGGATGTCGCGAGCACTGCACTCAGCTCACGTTCTTTATCCCAACCACGGTAGTAACTCAGCGTCAGCCCCTCGAGATCCAACAACTCACTCAAGGTCTGCTCAAAGACTGGTTTCAAGGCTTTGATATAGGCACGGCGGTATTCATCAATTTCGTCGCTGGCCAGGCACAGTTCCCGGTCCCAGGCCGCTTGCGAAGCGGCGTCAAGTGTACCATGCCGCAGCCATGAGTTCCGCTGCCGCAGGGCCTTCTGCAGGCGCTGCCATGTGGCCATGAAACGCGGTTCCACGTGGAACACTCCCCAATCGAGGAACTGCCTGCGGATTTTTGGCGCACCTTCCAGCAAACGGAAACTGTCGGGGTTGATCAATTGCAGCGGCAGAATCTCTGCCAACTGCGCGGCACTGCGCGCGTTTTGCCCGTCAATGCGAATCTGGAACTCTCCGCCGCGATCACGGGATATCCCCAGGCTGCTGTGCCCACCTTCAGCGAGTTCGACTTGACCAAACACGGTGCACGCCAATTGCTCGTACTGAATCACCGGTAACAAGCGAGCGCTGCGAAAGGATCGGGCGAGCCCCAGCAGATGAATGGCTTCCAGCACGCTGGTTTTGCCACTGCCGTTGGCGCCGTGGAGGATATTAATGCGGGGGGAGGGGGAGAAGGTCACCGGGTGCAGATTGCGCACCGCGGTGACCGAGACGCGACTGAGGGACATCTAGCTTCTGCTGAGCATGATTACAGACGCATCGGCATGACAACATACGCCGAGTCGTCGTTGTCGGATTCCTGCACCAGGGCGCTGCTGTTGGAGTCCGACAGAATCAGGCGAACCTGCTCGGTAGTCATCACACCCAGTACATCCAACAGGTAGCTCACGTTGAAGCCGATTTCCAGGGAGCCGCCGTTGTAGTCGACGCCCACTTCTTCTTCCGCCTCTTCCTGCTCCGGGTTGTTCGCCTGGATTTTCAACTGACCATTGGCCAGTTGCAGACGGATGCCACGGTACTTCTCGTTGGACAGAATCGCGGTACGGCTGAACGCCTCACGCAGGGCCTGACGATCACCCAGTACCAGCTTGTCGCCACCTTTAGGCAGCACGCGCTCGTAATCCGGGAACTTACCGTCAACCAGCTTGGAGGTGAAGGTGAACTCACCGGTGGTCGCACGAATATGGTGTTGACCCAACACGATGCTGACGTTGCCTTCCGGCTCGGTGAGCAGACGCGCCAATTCAAGGATACCTTTGCGCGGCACAATGACCTGGTGACGGTCTGGTTGACCGATATCGGCGCGCATCGAGCACATGGCCAGACGGTGACCGTCGGTGGCCACAGCGCGGATGATGCCTTCCGACACTTCCAACAGCATGCCGTTGAGGTAGTAACGCACGTCCTGCTGAGCCATGGCGAAGCTGGTGCGCTCAATCAAACGACGCAGTTTGCTCTGCTCCAGGCTGCAGGTCAGCGAGCCAGGGCCTTCTTCAACGGTCGGGAAATCATTCGCCGGCAACGTGGACAAGGTAAAGCGGCTGCGACCAGCCTTGACCACCAACTTCGCGTCATCAACCTTGATGTCGATCAGCGCGTCGTTCGGCAGGCTCTTGCAGATGTCCATCAGCTTGCGCGCCGGGACGGTGATCTCGCCGGGTTCAGCGGGCTCTTCCAGCTGCACACGACCGACCAGCTCGACTTCCAGGTCAGTACCGGTCAAGGACAATTGCTGGCCTTCGACTACCAGCAATACGTTGGAAAGCACCGGCAAGGTCTGTCGGCGCTCGACGACGCCTGCGACCAGTTGCAGGGGTTTCAACAGGGCTTCGCGTTGAATGGTGAAATGCATGGTCTAGTCCCTTGCCTTAATAAGCTGCGCTGGTGTCATCAAGTGGTCAGTGTACGCAGCAGGTTCTTGTAGTCCTCGCGAATATCCGCGTCGGATTCCTTAAGTTCATTGATCTTGCGGCACGCATGCAAGACCGTGGTGTGGTCGCGTCCGCCAAACACATCACCGATTTCCGGCAGGCTGTGGTTGGTCAGCTCCTTGGAGAGCGCCATGGCCACCTGACGGGGGCGTGCCACCGAGCGCGAGCGGCGCTTGGACAGCAGGTCGGAAATCTTGATCTTGTAGTACTCGGCCACGGTGCGCTGGATGTTATCCACACTCACCAATTTGTCCTGCAGTGCCAACAAGTCCTTCAGGGATTCACGAATCAGCTCGATGGTGATGTCGCGGCCCATAAAGTGAGAGTGCGCGATGACCCGCTTGAGCGCGCCTTCCAACTCTCGCACGTTGGAGCGGATGCGTTGAGCGATGAAGAACGCCGCATCATGGGGCAGGTCGACTTTGGCCTGGTCGGCCTTTTTCATCAGGATCGCGACGCGGGTTTCCAGCTCCGGCGGCTCTACCGCAACGGTCAGACCCCAACCGAAGCGAGATTTCAGACGTTCTTCCAGGCCTTCGATTTCTTTCGGATAACGGTCACTGGTCAAGATGACCTGTTGGCCACCTTCGAGCAGGGCGTTGAAGGTGTGGAAGAACTCTTCCTGGGAGCGTTCTTTGCGGGCAAAGAATTGAATGTCATCGATCAGCAACGCATCAACCGAGCGGTAGAACCGCTTGAACTCGTTGATAGCATTGAGCTGCAAGGCCTTGACCATGTCGGCCACGAAGCGCTCCGAGTGCAGGTACACGACCTTGGCATTCGGGTTCTTCTTTAATAGGTGGTTACCCACAGCGTGCATCAAGTGGGTCTTACCCAAGCCAACACCGCCATAAAGGAAGAGCGGGTTGTAACCGTGCTTGGGGTTGTCAGCAACCTGCCAGGCGGCTGCGCGAGCCAGTTGGTTGGATTTACCTTCGACGAAGTTCTCGAAGGTAAAGGTGCGGTTCAGGTAGCTGGTGTGCTTGAGCGCGCCTTCGACCTGCACGGTGCGCTGTTCGGCGCGGACCGGGGCCTGTTGGGAGGCAGCACCTGCCATCGGGTCAAAGCTGTCGCGGGACGGCTCTTCATTCTCTGCTGCATTTTTCTGCGCAGAGGATTTGGAGGGCGCTGGTGCAGGCGTCGGCGCGCTGACAGCAGGTGCTGCTGCCGCCTGGGCTTGCGACGCAGCCGCGGCCAATGGCGCATTCGGCGCAGCGCGAGGCGCCGAGCTACGTTTGCTGCCTATTAATAAGGAGAGAACAGGCGCGAGGCCGTTGCCATGTTCATCGAGCAATTCGAGAACGCGGCTCAGGTACTTCTCGTTGACCCAGTCGAGAACAAAACGATTGGGCGCGTAGACACGCAACTCGTCGCCTTCGGCTTCGACCTGTAGCGGACGGATCCAGGTGTTGAATTGCTGGGCAGGCAGCTCTTCGCGCAAAAGCTCCACGCACTGCTGCCAAAGTTCCACTGACACGGATATCCCCTAAGTTGAAAGCCGGTGAGGCAAAAACAGCCGCCATTGTAGCGGCGAG
Source organism: Pseudomonas sp. DWRC2-2 (assembly GCF_049897885.1). Classification (NCBI taxonomy): domain Bacteria; kingdom Pseudomonadati; phylum Pseudomonadota; class Gammaproteobacteria; order Pseudomonadales; family Pseudomonadaceae; genus Pseudomonas; species Pseudomonas sp. DWRC2-2. The sequence continues at coordinate 637,072 of NZ_JAFCXD010000003.1, read as the reverse complement.
CCGCCCACTTATCCACATGTAGGTTGATCAGAGGCCAGCCAAAATCAACGTGTTAACGGTGATAAATGCGACCAATGGTCTGTGCATAAGCTCTGTGGATAAGCGCCCTTGAGGTCGTTGTACAAGTGGGGGCGAAAGTCTGTGGGTAACTGGCCTGTGGATAACAACCCATTCCACGCACAGCTTATCCGACAGCGCAGCACAGGCAGAGCACCGTTTCTCCCCCGTGTTGTCATTCTCTGTACATCACGTGGAATATGGCCTAAAGGCAGTTATCCACAGATGATTGGCTGCCTAGCTTTTATAAGCTTTACAGAAAAGCTTTAAATAACTTCCTTCTTTATTTTTATATCTATGCCCTGACCTGAGAAAGCCGAGCGGACAGAAAACGGGAAATGAGCGGCAGATATCTAATTAAAGGAAAAGCTGGTTGGAAATTGACCTAGAGGCTTGCTTTCTCTAGAATCGCCGGTCTCTTAAAACGGGGGCCATTCCGGCCCGTTGTGGACGAACCAGGTAACAACGCCATGAAACGTACTTTCCAACCAAGCACCATCAAACGCGCCCGTACTCACGGCTTCCGTGCTCGCATGGCCACCAAGAACGGCCGTGCTGTCCTGTCGCGTCGCCGCGCCAAAGGTCGTGCGCGTCTGGCAGTTTGATAATCCGGTACTGGTGGTGAGTCAGGACTTCAGTCGGGAAAAGCGTCTGCTAACCCCCCGGCATTTCAAGGCAGTCTTTGACTCCCCCACCGGCAAGGTTCCGGGGAAAAATCTCCTGCTCCTTGCGCGTAACAACGATCTTGATCACCCCCGTCTCGGGTTGGTGATCGGCAAGAAGAGCGTAAAGCTCTCCGTTGAGCGCAATCGCCTCAAGCGTCTGATGCGCGAATCGTTTCGCCTCCACCAGGACACTCTGGTTGGTTGGGATATTGTTATCGTCGCGCGCAAAGGCTTGGGTGATGTAGAAAACCCCGAATTGATTCAGCATTTCGGCAAGCTCTGGAAACGTCTGGCGCGTACCAACAAGCCAGCCCCAGTTGCCAACACCGAAACTGTAGGGGTAGACAGCACCGATGCGTAAACTGGCCCTCGTTCCGATCCAGTTTTATCGCTATGCCATTAGTCCTCTGATGGCCAGCCACTGTCGTTTCTACCCCAGTTGTTCCTGCTACGCGTTAGAGGCCATAGAAAATCATGGTCTTCTGCGCGGTGGCTGGCTGACCTTTCGTCGTTTAGGTCGCTGTCATCCGTGGAATCCCGGTGGTTATGACCCGGTTCCACCTATCCCTACCTCCCGTTCTTCTTCGATGGCCGAGTAATCATGGATATTAAACGCACGATCCTGATCGTCGCCCTGGCAATCGTGTCCTACGTCATGGTTCTTCAGTGGAACCAGGACTACGGCCAAGCTGCCCTGCCGACTCAGAATGTTGCTACCAATCAGGCTGCGCCGGCTATTCCGGACACCCCGCTGGGTAACAATGCGTCCGCGAGTGCCGATGTTCCCAGCGCGAATGGCGAGACAAGCGCCCCTTTAGAAACGCCAGTGGTCACCAATAAAGATCTCATCCACGTCAAAACGGATGTGCTCGACCTGGCTATCGACCCACAAGGTGGTGATATCGCGCAGTTGAAACTGCCGCTGTATCCACGTCGCCAAGACCATCCGGATGTTCCGTTCCAACTGTTCGATAACGGTGGTGAACGTACTTATCTGGCGCAAAGTGGCCTGACCGGCACCAACGGTCCGGATGCACGTGCTACCGGTCGTCCGGTTTATTCGACCGACCAGAAGACTTATCAACTGGCTGATGGCCAGAACCAGTTGAACGTTGACCTGAAATTCAGCCTCGACGGCGTCAACTACATCAAGCGTTTCAGCTTTACCCGTGGTCTGTACGACTTGAAGGTCACTTACCTGATCGACAACGAAAGCGACAAACCATGGAGCGGCAACCTGTTTGCCCAGCTCAAGCGTGACGCCAGTTCCGACCCTTCTTCCAGCACCGCCACCGGCACCGCGACTTATCTGGGCGCCGCCCTGTGGACAAGTAGCGAGCCGTACAAAAAAGTGTCGATGAAAGATATCGACAAGGGCTCGCTGAAAGAAACCGTCCAAGGTGGCTGGGTAGCTTGGCTGCAACACTACTTTGTGACCGCCTGGATCCCGAGCAAAGGTGACGCGAACCTGGTTCAAACCCGCAAGGACAGCCAAGGCAACTACATCATTGGCTTCACTGGCCCGGCGTTGACCGTCGCACCAGGTGCCAAGGCTGAAACCAGCGCTACCCTGTATGCCGGCCCAAAAAGCCAGGCTGTGCTGAAAGAGTTGTCCCCAGGTCTGGAACTGACTGTGGATTACGGCTTCCTGTGGTTCATCGCCCAGCCGATTTTCTGGTTGCTGCAACATATCCACAGCATTGTGGGTAACTGGGGCTTCTCGATCATCTTCCTGACCATGCTGATCAAGGGGATCTTCTTCCCACTGTCGGCAGCCAGCTACAAGTCGATGGCACGCATGCGCGCCGTGGCACCGAAACTGGCGGCGCTGAAAGAACAACATGGCGATGACCGGCAGAAAATGTCGCAGGCCATGATGGAGCTGTACAAGAAAGAGAAGATCAACCCGCTGGGTGGATGCTTGCCGATTCTGGTACAGATGCCGGTATTCCTGTCGCTGTACTGGGTACTCCTGGAAAGCGTGGAAATGCGCCAGGCACCGTTCATGCTGTGGATAACTGACCTGTCGATCAAAGACCCGTTCTTTATCCTGCCGATCATCATGGGCGCGACCATGTTCATCCAGCAGCGTCTGAACCCGACTCCGCCGGATCCGATGCAGGCCAAGGTAATGAAAATGATGCCAATCATCTTCACCTTCTTCTTCCTGTGGTTCCCTGCTGGTCTGGTGCTGTACTGGGTGGTCAACAACGTGTTGTCGATCTCTCAACAGTGGTACATCACACGTAAAATCGAAGCGGCTACCGCAAAAGCCTCTGCGTAATTTACTCTGTGGATAACCACTCAAGACGCCCCCTAGTGGGGCGTTTTGCTTTCTGTCACTTTAGTTCTGGAACCTGCTGATGAGCGCTCCTCGTGAAACCATCGCTGCTGTCGCTACCGCTCAAGGTCGCGGCGGTGTCGGTATCGTTCGTATCTCCGGACCGCTCGCCGGTAAGGCGGCCGAGGCTATCAGCGGCCGCGAATTGAAGCCGCGATATGCCCATTACGGGCCGTTCCTCGATGCCGACAAAAGTGTGTTGGATGAGGGGCTGGCGATTTACTTCCCTGGACCAAACTCATTCACCGGCGAAGATGTCCTGGAATTGCAGGGTCACGGCGGCCCGGTTGTGCTGGATATGTTGTTGCAGCGTTGCCTGCAATTGGGCTGCCGTTTGGCTCGCCCAGGAGAGTTCAGTGAACGCGCCTTCCTGAACGACAAACTCGACCTGGCCCAGGCCGAAGCCATCGCTGACTTGATCGAAGCCAGTTCTGCACAGGCGGCACGCAATGCACTGCGTTCGCTGCAGGGCGCGTTTTCCCTGCGTGTGCATAACCTGACCGAGCAGTTGATCAGCCTGCGTATCTACGTCGAGGCGGCAATTGATTTCCCGGAGGAAGAAATCGACTTTCTCGCCGATGGCCATGTCTTGGCGATGCTGGATAAAGTCCGCGGTGAGTTATCCACAGTACTGCGTGAAGCCGGGCAGGGCGCTTTGTTGCGCGATGGCATGACCGTGGTGATTGCCGGTCGGCCCAATGCCGGCAAATCCAGCCTGCTCAACGCGCTCGCTGGGCGTGAAGCGGCGATCGTCACCGAGATTGCTGGCACGACGCGGGATATCTTGCGTGAACATATCCACATCGACGGTATGCCCCTGCACGTGGTCGACACCGCTGGCTTGCGCGATACCGATGACCAGGTGGAAAAGATTGGCGTAGAGCGAGCGCTCAAAGCCATCAGTGAAGCGGATCGGGTGCTGTTGGTGGTCGATGCCACCGCGCCTGAGGCCGTGAACCCTTTTGCACTCTGGCCGGAATTCCTTGAGCAACGGCCGGACCCGGCCAAAGTCACCTTGATCCGTAACAAGGCCGACCTGACCGGTGAGGCCATTGCCATGGAAACCAGCACCGATGGCCATGTCACCATTAGCCTGAGCGCGAAAGCGGCAGGGGATGGCCTGGAGCTGCTACGCGAGCACCTCAAGGCCTGCATGGGCTACGAGCAGACCTCGGAAAGCAGCTTCAGTGCACGCCGCAGGCATCTGGAGGCGTTGCGCCATGCGAGCGCAGCGTTGGAGCACGGCCGGGCACAGCTGACCTTGGCGGGCGCAGGGGAGCTGCTGGCTGAGGATTTACGTCAGGCACAGCAACTGTTGGGCGAAATCACCGGCGCATTTAGCTCCGACGATCTACTGGGGCGGATTTTTTCCAGCTTCTGTATCGGTAAATAACCCCTCGTTGCCCATAGACAGGCCATTCGCGCCTGTCTATTTCGCCCACTTCAGGGCATTTCAATCCATTTTTTGAACTACTCCACTGGTTGTGGCGGCTTTTGCGTGGGCGTCATTTGGTCGCGCAGGCACTTTTCTGTGGATTAAGCCCTGTGAATAACCGCCTCTGTGCCCAGTTGATAACAGGGCCTGAAACCTGAGTAAAAACCCGCCTGTGGATAAGCACCTGTTTAATCCACAGGCTTAAAGCACTTATCCAAGCCCCTCATTGGCACATGACCACAGACTTTTGAATCGCTGTACACAACGTAATTAAAGGCCTGTAGAGATCTATCCACAGAAAGGTAGCTGCATAGAAATAAACATAAAAACAAAGATTTAATAAATTTCTCTCTTTTAACTTCTATTGTCTGTGAGTCATCCACAGCTGGTTAAATTTTGTGCAAAGGGTTCTTTAGGAAGGGCTAAGTCCCTATACTTGCAGCCATTGCTCCAAAACCCTTTCAACAGACAATTCCTGATTACCTACATAAGCAGGCACGAGGTGCGTGGTGGATTTCCCTTCCCGTTTTGAAGTGATCGTCATCGGCGGCGGTCATGCCGGTACCGAGGCAGCACTGGCGTCAGCACGCATGGGCGTAAAAACCCTGTTGCTCACGCACAACGTGGAGACCCTCGGTGCAATGAGTTGCAACCCCGCCATTGGTGGGATCGGCAAAAGCCATCTGGTCAAGGAAATCGATGCCCTTGGCGGCGTGATGGCCATGGCTACCGATAAGGGTGGTATTCAATTTCGCGTGCTCAACAGCCGCAAAGGCCCAGCCGTACGGGCTACCCGGGCTCAAGCCGACCGTATCCTGTACAAGGCGGCCGTGCGCGAAACCCTGGAAAACCAGCCGAACCTGTGGATATTTCAACAAGCCGCAGATGACCTGATCGTCGAACAAGACCAGGTACGCGGTGTTGTCACGCAAATGGGCCTGCGTTTCTTCGCAGAATCCGTGGTGTTGACCACCGGCACGTTCCTGGGCGGACTTATCCACATCGGTATGCAGAACTATTCCGGTGGTCGCGCCGGCGATCCGCCGTCGATTGCCCTGGCAAAACGCCTGCGTGAATTGCCGCTGCGTGTCGGGCGCCTGAAAACCGGGACCCCGCCGCGTATCGACGGGCGTTCTGTGGATTTCTCGGTGATGACCGAACAGGCCGGCGACACGCCGATTCCGGTCATGTCGTTCATGGGCTCCAAAGAGCAGCACCCGAAACAGGTGAGCTGCTGGATCACCCACACCAATGCCCGCACCCACGAAATCATTGCCGCGAACCTTGACCGTTCGCCGATGTACTCCGGGGTAATCGAAGGGATCGGCCCGCGTTATTGCCCATCGATCGAAGACAAGATCCACCGCTTTGCCGATAAGGAAAGCCACCAGGTGTTCATCGAGCCCGAAGGCTTGACCACCCATGAGCTGTACCCGAACGGGATTTCCACTTCCCTGCCGTTCGACGTGCAAATCCAGATCGTGCAATCGATCCGTGGCATGGAAAACGCACACATCGTGCGTCCGGGCTACGCCATCGAATACGACTACTTCGACCCGCGCGACTTGAAGTACAACCTGGAAACCAAAGTGATTGGCGGTCTGTTCTTCGCCGGCCAAATCAACGGCACCACCGGTTACGAAGAGGCCGGCGCCCAAGGTTTGCTGGCCGGGACCAACGCAGCATTGCGTGCGCAAGGCAAAGACAGCTGGTGCCCGCGTCGCGACGAAGCGTATATCGGCGTACTGGTCGATGACCTGATCACCCTGGGCACCCAGGAACCGTACCGGATGTTCACTTCGCGGGCGGAATACCGCTTGATCCTGCGTGAAGACAACGCCGACCTGCGCTTGACCGAAAAAGGTCGCGAACTCGGCCTGGTCGATGATGTGCGTTGGGAAGCCTTCTGCAAAAAACGCGAAAGCATTGCGTTGGAAGAACAGCGTCTGAAAAGCACCTGGGTTCGCCCTGGCACCGAACAAGGCGACGCGATCGCTGAAAAATTCGGCACGCCGCTGACCCACGAATACAACTTGCTCAACCTGCTGTCGCGTCCGGAAATCGACTACGCTGGTCTGGTCGAAGTGACCGGCCAGGGCGCAGAAGATCCACAGGTCGCCGAGCAGGTTGAAATCAAGACCAAATACGCCGGATACATTGACCGCCAACAGGACGAGATCGCTCGCCTGCGCGCCAGTGAAGACACCAAGCTGCCTGCGGATATCGATTACACCGGGATTTCCGGGCTGTCGAAAGAAATCCAAAGCAAGCTGGGGATAACTCGTCCCGAGACATTGGGCCAGGCTTCACGTATCCCCGGCGTCACTCCGGCAGCCATTTCGCTGTTGATGATTCATTTGAAAAAAAGCGGCGCGGGCCGTCAGTTGGAGCAAAGCGCTTGAGTTCGTTGGTCACCTCGCAACACGCAGAAGAGTTATCCACAGGTGCACGCCAGTTGGGCGTCGACCTGACCGAAACCCAGCATGAGTTGCTGTTGGGGTATTTGGCGTTGTTGATCAAATGGAACAAGGCTTACAACCTGACCGCGGTGCGTGATCCCGACGAAATGGTGTCCCGTCACTTGCTCGACAGCTTGAGCGTGATGCCCTTCATCGAAAACGGTCGCTGGTTGGACGTGGGCAGTGGCGGCGGTATGCCTGGCATTCCGTTGGCCATCCTGTTTCCCGAGTCCCAAGTGACCTGCCTGGACAGCAACGGCAAGAAAACCCGCTTCCTGACCCAGGTCAAACTCGAACTCAAGCTGGATAACCTGCACGTTATCCACAGTCGCGTCGAAGCCTTCACGCCTGAACAGCCTTTCAACGGAATTGTTTCCAGGGCCTTCAGCAGCATGGAGAACTTCAGCAACTGGACCCGCCACCTCGGCGACCGCGATACGCGCTGGCTGGCAATGAAGGGCGTCCATCCAAGCGATGAGCTGTTAGCATTGCCGGCAGACTTCCACCTCGATAGCGAACACGCCTTGGCCGTACCCGGTTGCCAAGGCCAACGCCATCTGCTGATACTGCGCCGCACGGCATGATTGGGAACACAAGCAAGAATGGCTAAGGTATTCGCGATAGCGAACCAGAAAGGTGGCGTGGGCAAAACCACCACCTGCATCAACCTCGCAGCATCCCTGGTCGCCACCAAGCGCCGGGTGCTGTTGATCGATCTCGATCCACAGGGCAACGCCACCATGGGTAGCGGTGTGGATAAACACGGCCTGGAAAACTCGGTCTACGACTTGCTGATTGGCGAGTGTGACCTGGCCCAGGCCATGCACTACTCCGAACACGGTGGTTATCAACTGCTGCCGGCCAACCGCGATTTGACCGCGGCGGAAGTGGTGCTGCTGGAAATGCAGATGAAGGAAAGCCGTCTGCGCAGCGCCTTGGCGCCGATCCGCGAGAATTACGATTACATTTTGATCGACTGCCCACCGTCGCTGTCGATGCTGACGTTGAACGCATTGGTGGCCGCCGATGGGGTGATTATCCCCATGCAGTGCGAGTACTACGCACTGGAAGGGTTGAGCGACCTTGTGGATAACATCAAGCGCATCGCCGAGTTGCTCAACCCGAACCTGCAGATCGAAGGCCTGCTGCGGACCATGTTCGATCCGCGCCTGAGCCTGATGAACGATGTGTCGGCGCAGCTCAAGGAACACTTTGGTGATCAGCTTTACGACACCGTGATCCCGCGCAACATCCGTCTGGCCGAAGCGCCAAGCTACGGCATGCCTGCGCTGGCGTACGACAAGTCCTCGCGTGGCGCCATTGCCTACCTGGCCCTGGCCGGCGAGATGGTTCGCCGCCAACGCCGCAACTCACGCACCGCTGCAGCCCAGCCAACTTAAGGAATCCCCATGGCCGTCAAGAAACGAGGTCTCGGACGTGGACTGGATGCACTGTTGAGTGGTCCGACCGTCACATCGCTTGAAGAACAAGCGGTGCAGGCCGACGAGCGCGAGCTGCAACACCTGCCGCTGGACCTGATCCAGCGCGGCAAATACCAGCCACGCCGGGACATGGACCCCCAGGCGCTGGAAGAACTGGCCAATTCGATCAAAGCCCAGGGCGTGATGCAGCCGATCGTGGTGCGCCCGATTGGCGGCGGCCGCTATGAAATCATCGCCGGTGAGCGGCGCTGGCGCGCCAGCCAGCAGGCCGGCAAGGAAACCATCCCAGCGATGGTGCGCGACGTACCGGATGAAACCGCCATCGCCATGGCGTTGATCGAAAACATCCAGCGCGAAGACCTCAACCCGATCGAGGAAGCGATCGCCCTGCAGCGTTTGCAGCAGGAGTTCCAGCTGACCCAGCAACAAGTGGCCGAGGCGGTGGGTAAATCCCGCGTGACCGTGTCCAACTTGCTGCGTTTGATTGCGCTGCCGGAAGTCATCAAGACCATGTTGTCCCATGGCGACCTGGAGATGGGGCACGCCCGTGCTTTGCTCGGTTTGCCGGAAAATCAACAGGTTGAAGGGGCGCGACACGTTGTCGCACGGGGGCTCACCGTTCGCCAGACCGAGGCGCTGGTTCGCCAGTGGCTCAGCGGCAAACCTGCACCGGTCGAAACGGCCAAACCTGATCCGGATATCGCCCGTCTCGAGCAGCGCCTGGCCGAGCGCCTGGGCTCTGCGGTGCAAATTCGCCACGGCAAGAAAGGCAAAGGGCAATTGGTCATCGGTTATAACTCGCTCGATGAGCTCCAGGGCGTCCTTGCCCACATCCGCTGAAACATTTGCTTATGTAGCGTGTGATCGGAAATCACTACCCGACAGTTGAATAGGGGCAGAACCGCCCCTATACTCTGCGCGCATTTTGTCGGCACAAATTATGCCAAGTTATTGATTTCCGGCAGCCGACCATTGAGGAGCAAGAGTGATGGAAACCCGCACGCCAAACACGTTGCCGTTCCATCGCTTGGCCGTTTTTCCGGTTTTATTGGCTCAATTTGTCATTTTGCTGATCGCCGCGTTGGCGCTTTGGTATTGGCATGGAGTCGTTGCCGGATATTCAGGACTTTGCGGAGGCCTGATAGCCTTGCTGCCCAATATGTATTTTGCTCACAGGGCCTTTCGGTTTTCCGGCGCCCGAGCAGCCCAGGCTATCGTCCGGTCATTTTATGCCGGCGAGGCAGGGAAACTGATTTTGACGGCAGTGCTGTTTGCACTGACCTTTGCAGGTGTGAAGCCATTGGCGCCGCTGGCTGTATTCGGCGTCTTCGTGTTGACCCAACTGGTCAGCTGGTTCGCTCCCCTGCTAATGAAAACAAGACTTTCGAAACCTTAGGGCGTTTGAGGCAACCATGGCAGAAACAACCGCTTCGGGCTATATCCAGCACCACTTGCAGAACCTGACCTTCGGTCAGCTTCCTAATGGCGGCTGGGGCTTTGCCCACTCCGCAGCAGAGGCCAAAGAAATGGGCTTCTGGGCTTTCCACCTGGATACTCTGGGCTGGTCGGTCGCATTGGGTCTGATCTTCGTCTTCATTTTCCGCATGGCGGCAAAGAAGGCGACTTCCGGTCAACCAGGTGCTTTGCAGAACTTCGTTGAAGTACTGGTCGAATTCGTCGATGGCAGCGTGAAAGACAGCTTCCATGGCCGTAGCCCGGTGATCGCACCGCTGGCACTGACCATCTTCGTCTGGGTGTTCCTGATGAACGCCGTCGACCTGATCCCGGTTGACTGGATTCCTCAGCTGGCCATGGCGATCAGCGGCGACCCGCACATTCCATTCCGTGCCGTATCGACCACTGACCCGAACGCTACCCTGGGCATGGCCCTGTCGGTCTTCGCGTTGATCATTTTCTACAGCATCAAGATCAAGGGCATCGGCGGCTTTATCGGCGAACTGACCCTGCACCCGTTCGGCAGCAAGAACATCTTCGTTCAAGCCCTGCTGATCCCGGTGAACTTCCTGCTGGAATTCGTGACCCTGATCGCCAAGCCGATTTCCCTGGCTCTGCGACTGTTCGGCAACATGTATGCCGGCGAGCTGGTGTTCATTCTGATCGCTGTGATGTTCGGCAGCGGCCTGCTCTGGCTTAGCGGCCTGGGCATTGTTCTGCAGTGGGCGTGGGCTGTGTTCCACATCCTGATCATCACCCTGCAGGCCTTCATCTTCATGATGCTGACCATCGTCTACCTGTCGATGGCGCACGAAGAGAACCATTAAGACCAGTCTCGACTAGTCTGATGTCCTTCCCGGTCAAACGGGAAGGTAGGCCCTACCGGGCTATGAAACGATTTGTTTTACCGCTTTAAAATCTAAAAAACCTAAACCATACGACGTAAAAGTCGGGAGGAAAGATGGAAACTGTAGTTGGTCTAACCGCTATCGCTGTTGCACTGTTGATCGGCCTGGGCGCCCTGGGTACTGCCATTGGTTTCGGCCTGCTGGGCGGCAAGTTCCTGGAAGGCGCAGCGCGTCAGCCAGAAATGGTTCCAATGCTGCAAGTTAAAATGTTCATCGTCGCCGGCCTGCTCGACGCCGTGACCATGATCGGTGTTGGTATCGCTCTGTTCTTCACCTTCGCGAACCCTTTCGTTGGTCAACTCGCCGGTTAATCACTCGTCTTTTCGAGTGATTGGTGTGTTGTGCAACGAATGAGCGAGGTATTGGCGTGAACATTAATGCAACCATTATTGGTCAGTCCTTAGCGTTCTTGATTTTTGTCGTTTTCTGCATGAAGTTCGTATGGCCTCCGGTCATCGCAGCTCTGCACGAACGTCAGAAGAAGATCGCGGATGGGCTGGACGCTGCAGCACGAGCAGCTCGCGACCTGGAGTTGGCCCAAGATAAAGCGGGTCAACAACTGCGCGAAGCGAAAGCTCAAGCAGCCGAAATCATTGAGCAAGCCAAGAAACGCGGTAACCAGATCGTTGAAGAGGCTGTTGAAAAAGCCCGTATCGACGCTGACCGTGTGAAGGTTCAGGCTCAGGCCGAGATCGAGCAGGAACTGAACGGTGTCAAAGATGCGCTGCGTGCCCAACTGGGTGCTCTGGCCGTCGGCGGTGCTGAGAAGATCCTGGGTGCCACAATCGATCAAAACGCGCACGCGGAGCTGGTAAACAAACTGGCTGCTGAAATTTAAGCGAGGGCGATCATGGCAGAATTGACCACGTTGGCCCGACCTTACGCTAAGGCAGCCTTCGAGCACGCCCAGGCCCACCAGCAGCTGGCCTCTTGGTCAGCCATGCTCGGCCTGGCTGCAGCAGTGTCGCAAGACGACACCATGCAGCGCGTGCTCAAGGCCCCGCGACTGACGAGCGCAGACAAGGCCGCCACTTTTATTGAAGTGTGCGGCGACAAGTTCGATGTGAAGGTACAGAACTTCATCCACGTCGTTGCCGAAAACGACCGTCTCCTGCTTCTGCCGGAGATTGCCGCTCTGTTCGACCTGTACAAGGCCGAGCAAGAGAAGTCGGTAGACGTTGAAGTGACCAGTGCTTTTGCATTGAACCAAGAACAGCAAGACAAACTCGCCAAGGTTCTCAGTGCACGACTCGACCGGGAAGTGCGCCTGCAAGTTGCGGAAGACAAGTCCCTCATTGGGGGCATTGTCATTCGCGCCGGCGACCTGGTTATCGATGGCTCGATTCGCGGCAAACTCGCGAATCTTGCCGAAGCATTGAAATCTTGAGTTTGAAGGGGCAGCAGAGCAATGCAGCAACTCAATCCTTCCGAAATAAGTGAAATTATCAAGGGCCGCATCGACAAGCTCGATGTGACCTCCCAAGCCCGTAACGAAGGCACTGTCGTCAGCGTATCTGACGGTATCGTGCGGATTCACGGTCTGGCCGACGTAATGTCCGGCGAGATGATCGAGTTTCCGGGCGGCGTCTTCGGTATGGCCCTCAACCTGGAGCAGGACTCCGTAGGTGCCGTAATCCTGGGCGCTTACCAGTCTCTGGCTGAAGGCATGAGCGCCAAGTGCACCGGCCGCATCCTGGAGGTTCCGGTTGGTAAGGAACTGCTGGGTCGCGTAGTCGACGCACTGGGTAACCCTGTTGACGGCAAAGGTCCACTGGGCAACACCGAGACCGACGCGGTCGAGAAAGTTGCTCCAGGCGTGATCTGGCGTAAGTCGGTAGACCAGCCTGTACAGACTGGCTACAAGGCTGTCGATGCCATGATCCCTGTCGGCCGTGGCCAGCGTGAGCTGATCATCGGTGACCGTCAGATCGGTAAAACCGCTCTGGCGATCGACGCGATCATCAACCAGAAAGACAGCGGCATTTTCTGCGTCTACGTAGCCATTGGTCAGAAGCAATCGACCATCGCCAACGTGGTTCGCAAGCTGGAAGAGAACGGCGCACTGAAAAACACGATCATCGTGGCTGCCAGTGCTTCGGAATCGCCTGCACTGCAATACCTGGCACCGTATGCCGGTTGCACCATGGGTGAATTCTTCCGCGACCGCGGTGAAGACGCGCTGATCGTTTATGACGATCTGTCCAAGCAAGCAGTGGCTTACCGCCAGATTTCCCTGCTGCTGCGCCGTCCACCAGGCCGTGAAGCTTACCCAGGCGACGTGTTCTATCTCCACTCCCGTCTGCTGGAGCGCGCATCCCGCGTTTCGGAAGAGTACGTAGAGAAGTTCACCAACGGCGCAGTGACCGGCAAAACCGGTTCCCTGACCGCACTGCCGATCATCGAAACCCAGGCTGGCGACGTTTCCGCGTTCGTTCCGACCAACGTGATTTCCATCACCGACGGTCAGATCTTCCTGGAATCGGCCATGTTCAACTCAGGCATCCGCCCTGCAGTGAACGCCGGTGTTTCGGTATCCCGTGTGGGTGGTGCCGCTCAGACCAAGATCATCAAGAAGCTCTCCGGTGGTATCCGTACCGCTCTGGCTCAGTACCGTGAACTGGCGGCATTCGCCCAGTTCGCTTCTGACCTGGACGAAGCGACCCGTAAGCAACTTGAGCATGGTCAGCGCGTTACCGAGCTGATGAAGCAGAAGCAATACGCCCCAATGTCGATCGCTGACATGGCGTTGTCGCTGTATGCCGCTGAGCGTGGGTTCCTGACTGACGTCGAAATCGCCAAGGTCGGCAGCTTTGAACAAGCGCTGATTGCTTACTTCAACCGCGATCACGCCGACTTGTTGGCCAAGATCAACGTGAAGGGTGACTTCAATGACGAAATCGACGCTGGCCTCAAAGCCGGTATCGAGAAGTTCAAGGCCACCCAAACCTGGTAAGCCGCAGCGGGAGCCGCAAGGCTCCCGCTTGCTAACCTGATAGGTGTTACATGGCAGGCGCAAAAGAGATTCGCAGTAAGATTGCGAGCATCAAAAGCACGCAAAAAATTACCAGCGCCATGGAAAAAGTGGCGGTCAGCAAAATGCGCAAGGCACAAATGCGCATGGCTGCTAGCCGTCCTTATGCGGAGCGTATCCGCCAGGTAATTGGGCATCTGGCCAACGCCAACCCGGAATACCGCCACCCCTTCATGATCGACCGCGAAGTTAAGCGTGTGGGTTATGTGGTTGTGAGCAGTGACCGTGGTTTGTGCGGTGGTTTGAATACCAACCTGTTCAAGGCCCTGGTCAAGGACATGGCGGTAAACCGCGAAAAGGGCGTCGAGATCGATCTGTGTGTTGTTGGTAGCAAGGGTGCGGCCTTTTTCCGCAACTTCGGCGGCAACGTCGTAGCAGCTATCAGCCACCTGGGTGAAGAGCCGTCGATCAATGATTTGATCGGCAGTGTGAAGGTGATGCTGGATGCGTACCTGGAAGGCCGGATTGACCGCCTCTCCGTGGTATCCAACAAGTTCATCAACACCATGACCCAGCAGCCAACCGTGGAGCAATTGATTCCACTGGTGGCGACTCCGGATCAGGAACTCAAGCACCACTGGGACTACCTCTACGAACCAGACGCCAAAGAGCTGCTTGACGGCTTGATGGTGCGCTACGTGGAGTCGCAGGTGTACCAGGCGGTGGTCGAGAACAACGCAGCTGAACAAGCGGCGCGGATGATCGCGATGAAAAACGCTACCGATAACGCCGGTGATCTGATCAGCGATTTGCAGCTGATCTACAACAAGGCGCGTCAGGCTGCGATCACCCAAGAGATCTCGGAAATCGTCGGCGGCGCTGCCGCGGTTTAACGGTTCAAATATTCAGAGGATCCAGCTATGAGTAGCGGACGTATCGTTCAAATCATCGGCGCCGTTATCGACGTGGAATTTCCACGCGACAGCGTACCGAGCATCTACAACGCGCTGAAAGTACAAGGCGCGGACACTACTCTGGAAGTTCAGCAACAGCTGGGCGACGGCGTAGTTCGTACCATTGCGATGGGTTCCACCGAAGGCTTGAAGCGCGGTCTGGACGTTGTCGACTCTGGCGCAGCCATCTCCGTACCGGTCGGTAAAGCGACCCTGGGCCGGATCATGGACGTACTGGGCAACCCGATTGACGAAGCTGGCCCGATCGACACCGAAGAGCGCTGGGGCATTCACCGTCCAGCACCTTCGTTCGCGGAACAAGCTGGCGGCAACGACCTGCTGGAAACCGGCATCAAGGTTATCGACCTGGTCTGCCCGTTCGCCAAAGGCGGTAAAGTCGGTCTGTTCGGTGGTGCCGGTGTAGGCAAGACCGTAAACATGATGGAACTGATCCGTAACATCGCCATCGAGCACAGCGGTTATTCCGTGTTCGCCGGTGTGGGCGAGCGTACCCGTGAGGGTAACGACTTCTACCACGAGATGAAGGACTCCAACGTTCTGGACAAAGTGGCACTGGTTTACGGTCAGATGAACGAGCCGCCGGGTAACCGTCTGCGCGTAGCACTGACCGGCCTGACCATGGCCGAGAAGTTCCGTGACGAAGGTAACGACGTTCTGCTGTTCGTCGACAACATCTACCGTTACACCCTGGCCGGTACTGAAGTATCCGCACTGCTGGGCCGTATGCCTTCGGCAGTAGGTTACCAGCCGACCCTGGCTGAAGAGATGGGCGTTCTGCAAGAACGTATCACTTCGACCAAGGAAGGTTCGATCACTTCGATCCAAGCGGTATACGTACCTGCGGATGACTTGACCGACCCGTCGCCAGCGACCACCTTCGCCCACTTGGACGCCACCGTCGTTCTGTCCCGTGACATCGCTTCCCTGGGTATCTACCCAGCGGTCGATCCACTCGACTCGACTTCGCGCCAGCTGGATCCGAACGTGATCGGCCAGGAACACTACGACACCGCTCGCGGCGTTCAGTACGTGCTGCAGCGTTACAAAGAACTGAAGGACATCATTGCGATCCTGGGTATGGACGAGCTGTCGGAAGCCGACAAGCAGTTGGTAAACCGTGCTCGTAAGATCCAGCGTTTCTTGTCGCAGCCGTTCTTCGTGGCTGAAGTCTTCACCGGTGCATCGGGTAAATACGTTTCCCTGAAAGACACCATTGCTGGCTTCAAAGGCATCCTCAACGGTGACTACGACCACCTGCCAGAACAAGCGTTCTACATGGTCGGCGGCATCGAAGAAGCGATCGAGAAAGCCAAGAAACTGTAATCCAGGCGCCCGGAAATGGGCGCTCATCAGGTTGAGGCAATCAGATGGCTATGACAGTCCATTGCGATATCGTCAGCGCGGAAGGGGAAATCTTCTCCGGTCTGGTAGAGATGGTGATTGCACACGGCGAACTCGGTGACCTTGGTATTGCCATGGGTCACGCGCCATTGATCACCAGCTTGAAGCCAGGTCCGATCACTCTGACCAAGCAAGGCGGGGAAAAAGAGGTGTTTTACATCTCGGGTGGTTTCCTCGAGGTTCAGCCGAACATGGTCAAGGTACTTGCCGACACCGTGCAACGTGCTGGCGACCTGGATGAAGCCTCCGCTCAGGAAGCCGTCAAGGCTGCTGAGAAGGCCCTGAACGAAAAGGGTGCGGACTTCGACTACAGCGCTGCTGCTGTACGTCTGGCCGAGGCTGCAGCTCAGCTGCGCACGCTCCAGCAGATCCGCAAGAAGTAATCGGCCACGCCGTCATGCTTCATGCGCGATTGATTAAAAAGGGTAGCCTCGGCTACCCTTTTTCTTTTTCAGCAAAACACTTCTCTGGTCTGAAGCCGGACCGCCCAGGATTGGTAGCCACTCATGTCTCTTGAAATCGTCATTCTCGCCGCAGGCCAGGGCACCCGCATGCGCTCGGCCCTGCCCAAGGTGCTGCACCCGGTTGCCGGTAACTCCATGCTGGGCCATGTTATCCACAGCGCCCGGCAACTCGATCCACAGCGCATTCACGTGGTGATCGGCCATGGTGCCGATGTGGTACGTGAGCGCCTCGCCGCGGACGATCTGAATTTCGTATTGCAAGACAAACAACTGGGCACCGGCCACGCCACCGCCCAAGCCGTGCCGTTCATCACCGCCGACACTGTGCTGATCCTCTACGGCGACGTACCGCTGATCGAAGTCGAAACCCTGCAACGCCTGCTCAAGCACGTCGTGCCTGGCCAGATGGGCCTGCTGACGGTTGAACTGGAAGATCCCACCGGTTACGGGCGCATCGTGCGTAACGCCGATGGCAAGGTTGCCGCTATTGTTGAGCACAAAGATGCCAGCGAAGCCCAGCGCGCCATTACCGAGGGCAACACCGGGATCCTGGCGGTCCCCGCCGATAAGCTCGGCGATTGGATGAGCCGTCTGTCCAACAACAACGCCCAGGGCGAGTACTACCTCACCGACGTCATCGAGATGGCGGTAAGCGATGGCCTGTTGGTTGCCACCGAGCAGCCCCACGATCCGATGGAAGTGCAGGGCGCCAACGACCGCAAGCAACTCGCCGAACTGGAACGTCACTACCAATTGCGCGAAGGCCGTCGGCTGATGGCCCAAGGCGTGACCTTGCGTGACCCGGCACGCTTCGATGTACGGGGTGAAGTGACTGTCGGCCGCGATGTGCTGATCGACATCAACGTGATCCTCGAAGGTCGCGTGATCATCGAAGACGACGTGGTGATTGGCCCGAACTGTGTGATCAAGGACAGCACCCTGCGCAAAGGCGTGGTGGTCAAGGCTAACAGTCATCTGGACGGCGCGGTGATGGGTGAGGGCAGCGATGCGGGTCCATTTGCGCGTTTGCGCCCCGGAACCGTGATGGGCGCCAGGGCGCACGTGGGCAATTTCGTCGAGCTGAAAAACGCCAAAATGGGTGACGATGCGAAGGCTGGCCACTTGGCCTATCTCGGTGATGCGGTGATTGGGGCTCGCAGCAATATTGGCGCGGGTGCCATTACTTGTAACTACGACGGCGCGAACAAATACCAGACCACCATTGGTGAAGACGTATTTATCGGCTCCAACAACTCGCTGATCGCCCCCGTTACCATCGGAGATGGCTCGAACACGGCGGCGGGCTCGACCATCAACCAGGATGTGGATAAGTCTCAACTGGCGGTAGCCCGCGCCCGCCAACGCAACATCGACGGCTGGAAGCGCCCGGTCAAAATCAAAAAGAGCTGAGTTATCCACATTCACTGAAACCTGTTGGCTAATCACCCACAGGTTTTTTTATACCTGCATGTTGACGATTTTCTCGGAATAGGTTTTGATTGCCTTCGTTATCTTTCGAAACGAAACTTAAAGCCAAAATGTCGAAACGAAATACGCCCCAACGACGCCACAACATCCTGACCTTGCTCAATGAACAGGGCGAAGTCAGCGTGGATGAATTGGCCAAGCGTTTCGAAACCTCGGAAGTTACGATCCGCAAGGACCTGGCCGCTCTCGAAAGCAATGGTTTGCTGCTGCGTCGCTACGGGGGCGCCATCACCATGCCCCAGGAGTTGGTGGGCGACGCTGCCCAGCCCATCTCGGTGTACAAGCGCGCCATCGCCCGTGCCGCCGTGATGCGCCTGCGTGAACACGCCCGCATCATCATCGACAGCGGCAGCACCACCGCCGCCATGATCCCCGAACTGGGCCACCAGCCAGGCCTGGTGGTGATGACCAACTCCCTGCACGTGGCCAGCGCCTTGAGCGAACTGGAACATGAGCCGGTGCTGTTGATGACCGGTGGCACCTGGGACCCGCATTCGGACTCATTCCAGGGGCAGGTCGCCGAGCAGGTGCTGCGTTCTTATGACTTCGATCAACTGTTCATCGGTGCCGACGGCATCGACTTGGAGCGCGGCACCACCACCTTCAACGAATTGCTGGGCCTGAGCCGCGTCATGGCCGAGGTCGCCCGTGAAGTGGTGGTCATGGTCGAATCCGACAAGATCGGCCGCAAGATTCCCAACCTGGAACTGCCCTGGAGCAGCGTCCATACCCTTATCACCGATGATCGCCTGCCGCTTGAGGCCCGCGACCAGATCCAAGCCCGCGGCATTACGCTGATATGCGCGGCAATCATCTAGGAGAAACACCATGTGTGGCATCGTAGGCGCAGTCGCTGAACGCAACATCACCCCGATCCTGCTCGAAGGCCTCAAGCGCCTGGAATACCGCGGCTACGACAGCGCCGGTGTGGCGGTCTTCACCAACGCCGGCAAGCTGGAGCGCATGCGCCGTCCGGGCAAGGTCAGCGAGTTGGAGCAGGCCCTGGCCGGCGATCCGCTGGTTGGCCGTCTGGGTATCGCCCACACCCGTTGGGCGACTCACGGTGCGCCATGCGAACGCAACGCTCACCCGCACTTTTCCGGCGACCTGGCCGTGGTGCACAACGGCATCATCGAAAACCACGAAGTGCTACGCGAGCAGCTCAAGGGCCTGGGCTACGTGTTCACTTCGGACACCGACACCGAAGTCATCGCCCACCTGCTCAATCACAAGCTCAAGGACCTGGGCGACCTGACCGTCGCGCTCAAGGCCACGGTCAAGGAACTGCACGGCGCCTACGGCTTAGCCGTGGTCAGTGCCAGCCAACCGGACCGCGTCGTCGCGGCTCGCAGTGGCAGCCCGCTGGTGATCGGCCTGGGCCTGGGAGAAAACTTCCTCGCCTCCGACCAACTGGCCCTGCGCCAGGTCACTGACCGCTTCATGTACCTGGAAGAAGGCGATATTGCTGACATCCGTCGTGAAAGCGTGGCGATCTGGGACGTTAACGGTCAGTCCGTCGAGCGCGAAGCCGTGCAATACCGCGACGGCGCCGAAGCTGCTGACAAAGGCGAATACCGCCACTTCATGCTCAAGGAAATCCACGAGCAACCGGCTGTGGTGCAACGCACCCTGGAAGGTCGCCTGAGCCAGAACCAAGTGCTGGTCAACGCCTTCGGCCCACAGGCCGCCGAGCTGTTCGCCAAAGTGCGCAACGTGCAGATTGTCGCCTGCGGCACCAGCTACCACGCCGGCATGGTTGCGCGTTACTGGCTGGAAGAACTGGCCGGCATCCCGTGCCAGGTCGAAGTCGCCAGCGAATTCCGCTACCGCAAGGTGGTGGTGCAGCCCGATACCCTGTTCGTGACCATCTCCCAGTCCGGCGAAACCGCCGACACCCTGGCCGCCCTGCGTAATGCCAAGGAGCTGGGCTTCCTGGCCAGCCTGGCGATCTGCAACGTCAGCATCAGCTCCCTGGTGCGTGAGTCCGACCTGACCCTGTTGACCCAGGCCGGTCGCGAAATCGGCGTGGCATCCACCAAAGCCTTCACCACCCAGTTGGTGGGCCTGCTGCTGCTGACCCTGTCCCTGGGTCAAGTGCGCGGCACCCTGGCCGAAGGCATCGAGGCCACGCTGGTTGAAGAACTGCGCCGCCTGCCAACCCGCCTCGGCGAAGCCCTGGCCATGGACAGCACCGTGGAAAAAGTCGCCGAACTGTTCGCCGACAAGAACCACACCCTGTTCCTCGGCCGTGGCGCGCAATACCCGGTGGCGATGGAAGGTTCGCTCAAGCTCAAGGAAATCTCCTACATCCACGCCGAAGCCTACCCGGCCGGCGAGCTCAAGCACGGCCCATTGGCCCTGGTGGATGACGACATGCCGGTGGTCACCGTGGCGCCGAACAACGAGCTGCTGGAGAAGCTCAAGTCCAACCTGCAGGAAGTCCGCGCCCGTGGCGGCCAGCTGGTGGTGTTTGCTGACGAAAAGGCCGGCATGGCTAACGGTGAAGGCACCCACGTCATCAACATGCCGCACATCAACGACACCCTGTCGCCGATCCTCTACACCATCCCGCTGCAGCTGCTGTCGTACTACGTCGCTGTGTTGAAAGGCACCGACGTCGACCAGCCGCGCAACCTGGCGAAGTCAGTAACCGTGGAGTAATCCGCCACATCCTGGAGACCCGCCCGGGCCTCCAGGCTCCCGCGAACGGACGCGCCCTCGATGCAAACCCCCTCCCAGCTCCACCAACGCTTGAACGACCGCCGCTTCACCGTCGCCAACAACGCCCAGGGACTTTCTGGCTCGGGCACGGTGTTTCATTACCTTGTCGAGGGTGATGCCATCTCCGGCACGTACCAGGGCGGACGCATTCGCCTGGGCACGCAAGTGGGCCGAGTGACAGGCCCGGACACTATCGAATTGCTGTTTCAGTGCCTGACATTGGACGGTGAGCTGCTGTCCGGTTGGTCGCGTGGCACGGTCGGTTTGGATGCTGTCGGGGTTACCACACTGAGCTTTGTATGGGGTTGGTTGTCGGGGGCGACGGGTGGAGGGGAGTCCAGCTATGTGGAGCTCATTGAGTCAGTTGAGAGATCAGAAAATAAATCGGAAAAATTTTCTGGAATAGCTGTATAAAACTGTATTTATGTCCCGTTAATATTGAGCTTTAAGGAAAAACGGATTCGAAAATAAATCGGAAAAAGGTGAGGAAAATGACGCAGCAATTCATCTCCGGAAACCACTGGTTGGAACCTGTCTGGCCATCGCCTGGTTTCCCTGCGTCAATTTTACGGACGGCTGAAACGCTTTCGTTTCGTGCAGGGAAACTCACGGGTCTACTTCCCGAAAATACCGCCATCCGGATCGGCGGCCTGATGCGAATCACCAACAGCTATTACAGCAATCTCATTGAAGGCCAATTCACTGAGCCCGCAACGTTGTCTGCGCGAGTCCCCCGGCGTGACTCCAAACACCTGCGTGAGCTGGCCGAAAGTCATATCGGTGTTCAGGAGTTGTTGGAACGAGCGGTACGTCGGCCAAAATCAATCGAAGCCTCTTGGGGTGTTTTCTTTGCCCCTGAGCTCATTTCTGTCATCCATCGCCGCCTTTTTGCCAGTGCCAGTGATGAGGATTTGCGGCTCAGTGATGGCCGGCTACTTGTACCCGGTCAGTTGCGGGATGTAGCACAACGCAACGTGCTGGTAGGTGACCATGCTGCGCCTGCTTGGGAGTCCGTCACGCCAATGCTCAAACGCCTGCAGCAGGTATACGGCGGACAACCCGACCAGACCTCCCGAGTTCTCAGCGCACTGGCTTATCACCATCGTCTCGCATTTGTTCATCCATTTGAGGATGGCAATGGCCGGGTGGTCCGTATGGCCACGCATTTGCAGTTGAAGCGACTTGGGCTTGCGTCGCCCCTTTGGTCGCTTTCTCGAGGGCTGGCACGAAAACAAGATGAATACTATGGACGCTTACGCGCTGCCGATCAGCCTTGTCGAGGCGATCTCGATGGTCGAGGTCAGTTGACCCAACGCGGGTTGTTCGAGTTTGTAGAGTTCATGCTGCAAGTGTGTATCGACCAGATGGATTACGTAGAGCAATCCATGGGGCTTGTCAGCTTGCGCCAGCGACTTGAAAGGGTGATTGGACTCGAGAGTCGCTTCATCGAGTCCGGGGTAAAGCAGGATATGGCCAAGGCTATTCATATCCTGCTTACCCAGGGCGAGGTTGCCCGAGCAGATTTCAAGACCTTCTCTGGGCTTCATGATCGGGTGGCGAGTGATCAGCTAAAAAAATTGATCGATATGGGCGTGGTCGAGGCACCTTCGGCCAAGTCACGTTCGATCTTTCCTGGGCTTCCCGTGTGGTTTGCGCAGATGATCTTTCCTGATCTCCATCGGCGCTTTTATTAAACGGCAAAAGTAGGTGTGGGCGTTCTGTCCCTTTTGTGGACTAATTCCGCATAGGGCGCCGCGCTTTACCCCTAAAATGCGACCCTGTGGATAACTCAGCCAGGGAATGCCTTCACCATGAACATCGAACTCCTAATCGCCGGCATCGTCGTGCTGATCATTGTTGTCGGCCTCGTCGGCTGGATGGTGGGCGTCTACAACGGCCTGGTGATGCGGCGTAACGATGTGGACAAGGCTTTCGCCAATATCGATGTGCTGCTCAAGCAACGGGCGGATCAGATCCCGGATCTGATGCGTGTGGTGCAGACCGCGATGAACCATGAGCACGCGCTGTTTACCCGCCTCAGTGATGCGCGCCAGCAATACCTCAACGCCAGCAGCCTGAATGACAAGGTCGAGGCGTCCAACCAGTTGAATGCGGCGCTCAAGTCGGTGATTGCGATGGCGGAGGGTTACCCGACGCTGATTTCCGGTCCCAACATGGTCGAGCTTCAGCAGGCGATCTCGGCTGTCGAAGAGCGCATCGCTGACCGTCGTGAATTCTTCAATGAGTCGGTCAATCTCTACAACATCGCTATCGCGGTGTTCCCCGACCTTTTTTTCGCGCGGATGCTCAGCTATCAACGCATTCCGCTGCTGGCCATCAGTGCCGAAGAAACCCGTTACGAAGGCGTAAAGCTTGAGGTGCCGGGGGCATGAAAACCACGCAGGCGGGCGAAGATAAAAAGAAGTCGCGTTGGAAAACCCTGTTGGCGCTGTTGTGTCTGGCAGGGTTGGCCTGCTTGTTGGTCTACGCGCCGATGACCGTGGTGGCGATGTTTTTCCCGGTATTCGCCCTGGTGTGCCTGCTGGCCAGCTTCGGCCCCAACTTCTACAAGACCGAACAACGACTGGCCACCAGCCAGATACGGTCGCTGGCCATGGGCCTGGTAGAAATCCGTGGCAAGGTGATTGTGGATAAACCGCTGGTGTCCCCGGTGCACGGCAAGCCCTGCGCGGGCTACGTGTGGATCATCGAAGACGGCGAAAAGGACGACGACGGGCGCTGGAGTTGGAGCCGGGCCAAGAGCGAGGCGCGCTGCAACGACTTCCGTGTACAGGACGCCACGGGAGAAATCCGCGTCATCGCCGAAGGCATCGACCTGTTCGGCAACAAATCACCGGACGACTATGAATCGATCGGCAGCTCACGCCGCCAAGGCGAAATCCTGCTGGTCCAGGACTTGGACGTGATGCTGATTGGCGACGCCTGCGAGCGCGATGGCCAGACCGTGATCGCCCAGGGCAAACAGTCCAAGGCTGTATTCGGCGTGGCACTGACCGAGGATGTGGAAAACCGCCGGGTACTGGCACCGTTGTGGCGTGTCGGTAGCTTCTACGGCGCGGTGGTGGCGATGCTCGGGGTTGGCGTGATGGCCATGACCCCCGCGCATTTTGCCCAATTGCAGTTGCCGGGCCCGGACACTTATCAACAGATGGAATCACTTGGGCCTGTGTATAAGCTGCTGGCCTGGCTGTACCGCGAGGGCGGTTTTCCGATCCCCTTCATGGCCGCGTTCGGCTTCATGCTGACGATTTTCGTGGTGTTGATATGGACCCGGCTGTTGCTGCCCAAAGGCATGCGCCTGGCGGTAGGCCGTGTGCTCGGCGCTTGGATGGCGTTGGGCATGGTGATTGGTGGCGTGGTCACCCTGCTGCTGTTCGTCGCCCATGTGGATGCGTTGAAACAGTTTCTGGTGTGGATGCTGATCCTGCTGGGCACCCTGGTGTTCTCGCTGTTTGAGCAGCGCAAAATGGGGGCTGCGTACAGGCATTTTGCCAAACGGGTGAGCAAGGGTAGTTTCAGCGATGAAGATGCCTGATCAGGGCACAAACTCCACCTTCAACCCTCGACTCGTACTGCGCCCCTGATCATCACTGACCCGCAACCGATACTCCCCCGACTTGTCCGGTCGCCAGTTCAGCGTGCTTTGCGGCGGGCCCTGGCCGATCAAGGTTTGATCGGCAAACCAGTACAGCGTCGCTGCGTCGCTGGCGGCGTTGGCATTCAGCGGGATGCTTTCCTGGGGCTGGGACAGGCGCAATTGATAGCTCACCTGGGTCAGCGGCGAGCGGATCTGCGGGGCTTCGCTCTGGTCACTGAGGCGGTTGGGCTGGCAGTTTTTCATCACGTTGGGCGGCGTACGGCGCGGCAGGCCGGCGGCGCGGTACAGGCGTTGCACGTCGCTGGGCCAGAATTCGAAGACCTCTTCACGGGTGTATTGCGCGTCGAACGGCGGGCAGGCGGCCTTGCCGGTGCGGGTGTCGATCAGCACCGGGCGGTGCAGGTTGGACACGCGAATCGGCGACACGCCGGGGATGTACCAGGTCTTGCGAGTTTGCGGGCACCAGCGGTTGGGTAACTCGCCGGACGCGGCGCAGACATCGATGCGCACCAGCCCGGCGGGCGGTTTGTCGGCCTTGATGACCACATTGGGCAACGCCAGGGGCAGGGCGTCTGCGATGCGAAAGAATAAGGGCGCGGCAGTCTTGGCACCGATAAATGCTGGGTTCGGCCGGCCATCGAAATTACCCACCCACACCACCAGCACGTAGGGGCCCACCAGTCCTGCACTCCACGCATCATGAAAACCCCAGGAAGTGCCGGTTTTCCAGGCGGTGCGCCAGTGGCGTCCGGGCAGGCCATCCGGGCGAGGGTTTCGGCGCAGCATATCGCGCACCATGAACGCTGCCTGGGGCGTCAGCAGTGGGGCGCCGGTGGTCTGGGGCTGTTCCTGCAAGTAGCGCAATGGCCGCAGATGCCCGTCCCCGGCCAACATCACGTACAGACGCGCCAATTCTTCCGGGGTCATTTCACCGCCACCGAGGGCCAGGGCCAGGCCGTAATGGCTTTCGTCACGCAGGCCTTTGATCCCGGCGCGTTGCAACAGCCCATACAAAGAGGGCGACTTGACCTGGCTGGCGAGCCACACCGCCGGGATGTTGCGACTACGGATCAGTGCGTCTCGCGCGGTCAGTGGGCCGACAAAACTACCGTCGAAATTTTCCGGCTGGAAGTAGCCGAAGTTACTCGGCAGGTCCTTCAGGATGCTCATGGGGTGAATCACCCCTTGGTCCAGCGCCAGCCCGTACAGGAACGGCTTGAGCGTCGACCCTGGCGAGCGCCGCGAGAGCACGCCATTGACCTGGCCGTGAAGGCTTGTGGATAAGTAGTCCGCCGACCCGACCAAGGCCTTGACGCTCTGGTCGCGGCTGTCGATCAGGATCGCCGTAGCGTTTTCCACACCGGTGCTGCGCCGTTCGGCGATGAAGCCGGTGATCAGGCGTTCGAGCAATTGTTGCAGCGGCAGGTTGAGGGTGCTGTTCAGCTCATTGCCGGGCTGGGACGCCAGCAGTTGTTCACTCAAATGCGGCGCCAGGAACGGAATCTGCTGGCGGTTGCGTGCTTCCAGGGGCAAGTCCAACAAGCTGTCATTGCGTGTGTCTTGTGGATAAGTCTCGCGCCAGTCAGCCATCAAACGCTGCCGCGCCTGTTGCAGCGACGGGCCGAAGCGTGCGCGTCGCCCCGGTTGCTGCGGAATCACCGCCAGCGCCAGCGCCTCGGAAAGCGACAACTGCGTCGCCGACTTGCCGAAGTAAATACGGCTGGCCGCCTCGGCACCTTCGATATTGCCGCCCATGGGCGCCAGGTTCAGATAGGCCTCAAGGATGTCGTGCTTGCTGTAGCGCGCCTCCAGCCACAGCGCCAAGGCCATCTGCTGCAACTTGCCCGGCACCTGGCGGGTGTTCAAATTCCACAGGCGCCGTGCCAATTGCATGCTCAAGGTCGAGCCGCCCTGGCGCTGGCCACCGCTGTAGGTTGCCATGGCCGCGCGCAGTAACGCCGGGGGATTGATCCCCGGGTGCCAGTAGAAATTGCGGTCTTCCTTGAGCAGCAAGGCTTCGACCAATGAAGGAGAAATCCGCTCCAACGGTAGCCAAAGACGGTATTGCCCGTCATCCGCCAAGGTCATGCGCAGCAGCGAGCCGTCATCGGCCAACACCACACGTGATGACGTGACGGTCTGCTCCAGCGGCGCATGGGGCCACACTCGCAGCCCCACCAGGATCACCGCCGCTGCGAACAGCGGCAGTGTCAGGCGCTTAAGGCTTGGTAATTTCAAGCTGGCCTACTTTGCCGCGCCCTTGCAGGGTGGTTTCGTACATGCCTTCGGCGTAGGCCGGGGGCGTATTGAAAGTGCCCGCGTTGGTAGCGCGAACGCGGTACACGAAAGTGCCTACATCGCGCAGCGCGGTGCCGTACAACACCACTCGATCATCACGTACGTCCACGTACTCCGGCTGCCAGTTGCTCAGCTCGGTTTCGCCGATGGGGGCTTGCCAGCTTTCTTCTTCCTGGCTGTCCTCTTCCACGTACTCGGACTCTTCGCCTTCCTCGCTGCTGGCGGCTTCCGGCTCCGGCTGCAAGTTATACACAGGCTCGACGCCACCCGGCAGCAGGTCGACCACGGCCACTTGTTGCACCTGGTCACGGTCGGTCGCGCGCAGACGCAGGCGCACCAGGAACTCATCACCTACCGCGACCTTGCTCACCGGCTCGCCCTTGAGGTCGAGGTATTCGTGGATGATCTCCAGGCCATTGGTGATCGGCTTGAGCTTGGTGCCCTTGTCGAAACCGGCTTCGCTGAGCATGAAGAACGCCGCCGGGCCGTCGGATTTTTCCATCACCAGCTTCTGCGTCGCACCCGGCACGGCGGCGCGGGGTGGCTGACCGGCCATCTCCAGCAATTGCTGCTGCTTGTCCCCCAGCCAGGCCGTGGCCTTGAGGGTCATGTCGCTTTGCGCACGCTGGCCGTAGTTATCCAGGGCGCGCAGCAGCAGGGCCGCCGACAGCGAGTTGTAACGCTGCTCGTTGAGGCGATTACCGAGTTTATCCAGCAGCGCTGTAGGCACATCGTCCATCAGCTCTGGGAAATGTCGCGCCAACAGGTGCAGGTGTTCGGCGTCGTGCACCAGCGGGTCGTAGTACAAACCGTCGCTGTCCCACTTATCCACAAGCGAGCGCCAGGGGATTTTGCGGAACAGCCTGTCAGCCTGGCGATCCTGCTTGAGCAGCTTGTAGCTGGCCGCCAGGTAAGCGGCGCCCAGGTCGTTCTGCCAGCTGTCCTTGAAGTAGCCCTCGTAGCGCTCGCGGATATCGCTCAAGGCGCCGCTTACCAGAATCCCCTGACGGCTTAGCAGGTAACTGGCGTAGGCGCGATTGCGCAATTCCGACAGGCCTTCGCTAGGGCCATTGGCCAGGTCTGTCAGATACGCATTCGAACGCACCAACAGGTCTTCCGGCACCGGTAGGCCACGCTCCTTGGCTTCGATCAGGAAGTCGGTGGCGTACAGGCTGGCGTACGGCGCCACGTCCGGGTTGGCCGCCCACAAACCAAAGCCGCCGGCCTGGTTCTGGCGCTGGCGCAGCATGCGCACCGCACTGCCGAAGGCTTGATCGGCCTCAGGTGCGTTGCCGCCCCAGATCAACGCCGGCATGGCCTTGGACACCAGTTGCTCGGTGCAGGCGTAGCCGTAATCGTCCAGGTAATGCTTGAGGCCGTTGGCCCACACCAGTGGCGAGGCCGCCACGCCCAACTGTACGTCGCGCAGTTGGCTGAACAATTCGCGGGTAGGTTTGAGCTCTTTGCTGGCGCTCTCAAAGCGACCCAGGCTCAGGGCGACGCGATGTTCGCTCAGTGGGCGGATCGAAGTGGTTTCGGCCACCTGGATGTGTTTGCCATCCGGCAGCACTGCGACAAATCGCAGGTCCGCCGAACCCAGGGTCTCGCCAACCTTGATCTTGAACTCGGCGGTGCCTTCCTTGCGCGGTTGCAGGGACAAGGTGCTGCCCTTATCGCCCTGTACCTTCAGGCCATCGCTGGTCTGCAGTTCAAACTTCACCTCTGCCGCCGCGTCGAGGTTGCTGAACACCCCGGCGCTGACGTTGAACACATCCCCCGGCGCCACAAAGGCCGGCACGTTGGGCGTGATCACGATCGGGCCGCGCACGTCGGTATTGGTTTCGCTGACGCCGACACTGTCGTTATCCACAGCCACCGCAAACAGGTGCAGCTTGCCGTTGAAGCTGTCCGGCACCTGGTAATGCAGTACGGTTTCGCCAGCGGGCAGGTCGACCAGTCCAGACCACCAAGCCACAGGCGGCTGGTGTTTACGCTTGAACGGGTTGAGGTGATTGGCCAGGGCGCCTTCCGTATCGCCACCGGGCGCTGCCCCACTGAGCAGACGGCTGAATTCCGGCAGGATCAGGTCAAGGATCTGACTGGTGCGGACCTCCAGCGCTCGCTTCTGGAAGAAGAAGCCCAGCGGATCCGGCGTCTGGTAGCGCGCCACTTGCAGGATGCCTTCGTCCACCGCGTACACCACCGCACGGCCTGGGCGGTCGGCGTTGACCTTGATGTCGAGCATCTGCCCCGGCTCGATTTTCGCCGGGCCTTCAACCTTCAGCGCCATGCGCCGCGCATCCAGGTTGATGCTAAAGGGCACCACGCCATAGGACAGCGGGCTCATGTACACCTCGGCCGAGCCCATGTCGCGCACAAACTGCACGTTGACGTAGGCATTGCCTTCAAGCCCTGCAGGCACGCGGATATGTTGCACGCTGTTGGTGCTGTCGGCCTTGAACCATTGCTGGGTGTAGACCTTGTCCCGCTCGATGGTGATCAAGCCGGCACCGGTATACGGCGCGCGAATGCTGATCGCAATTTCATCACCGGTGGCGTAGCTGCGTTTATCCAGTCGCAGTTGCAGCTCGGCATTGCGTTCCAGCGAGCGCGAGGTGTTGCCTCGTCCGGCCACGCTGTAGTCGATCTGGTTGAGCAGGTTGCCGTTGGCGTCTTTCAATTGCAGGGTGAAGTCACCCGGTGTGCCGGTGTTCAAGGCCTGCTTGGCGCCTTCCTGGGTCATCACGAGCGGTGAGGCCGGCTGGCTGATGTTCTTGATGCGCGACTCGTACTTGTAGGTGCCGTTGGATTGTTTCACCAGCACCGACACATACCGATGCTCGACCACTTCAGTGGTCAGGCCGTCCACCGCCAGGGGCGAAAGGTCCGGCGCGACGGCCAGCCATTGCACCTGGCGAGGCGCATCCTTGGCGACGTACGACAGCGAATCCTGACTTTTCACACCCACAAGGTAGGGCGCGGACGACACCAGCAAGGCGCTTTGCGCCGCTACATTGCGACCGCCTTCGGCTTCGAACACCTGGCTCATCACCTGCAGGCGATAGGTGCTATTGGCGAAGCGTTGCAGGTTGAGGTCGAGCACGGCCTGGCCGTTATCGTCGACGGTGGTTTCGGCCAGGTCTTCCGTGGTGGCGTCTTCCAGGGAGTCGTTGAGACGGAAACGGTAATCCGGGTAACGATCAAACGCCGCGAGCGTCGGGCTCAGGGACATTTTGGCTGTCACACGACGGCCGGACGCCGGGGCGCCAAACAGATGCATCGCGGTGATCTTGGCCACCACTTGGTCCGGTGGAATCCAGCCTGGCACAGGCGTGTCGTGCAAACTCAGGCTGACCTTCATGCGGTCCGGTTCGAAGTCACGGACCTTGAAGCTCACGCTGCCCAGGTCGGTGCGGGTCTGCTTCTGGCCGATCAACTGCAAGGTCGCGGTGTATTCCCCGGCGGGGGCGACTTCACTGCTGGGGAAATCAAAGGTTTCAAAACCGCTGGCGGACAGCTTCAACGGCTGGCGAATCACTTCCAGGCCACGGGGGTCGGTGATTTGCAGCTCAACCGGCAGGCCCAGCAAGGCGCCTTTCCAGTTGCCGCTGCGCACGATCATGCCCAGGTGCGCGGTTTCGCCCGGACGGTACAGGCCGCGGTCGGTAAACAGGTAGGCGCTGAGGCGATCAATCGCACCGTCTTCTTCCAAACCGCCTACATCGAAGCGCGACAGATCCAGTTGCTGGGACTGACGGGCGATCGGCAAAAACGACTGGTCATTGCCGCGAGTGACCACATACATCAGCGGCGTTTTCTCACGGCGCAGTTCATCCAGCTTGGCGAAGTGTGCGTGGCCTTCGGCGTCGGTGCGGCCACTGCTCACCGGCAGACCGTTACGCCC
The DNA here is from genome assembly GCF_049897885.1 of Pseudomonas sp. DWRC2-2. Taxonomy (NCBI): domain Bacteria; kingdom Pseudomonadati; phylum Pseudomonadota; class Gammaproteobacteria; order Pseudomonadales; family Pseudomonadaceae; genus Pseudomonas; species Pseudomonas sp. DWRC2-2. The sequence goes on along the minus strand of NZ_JAFCXD010000003.1, from coordinate 606,470 downwards.
AATAATGTCGACTTGCGCGTCGGACACCGGCGAACCGTTGCCGATGGACTGCACATACACGTCATGGCTGCCATCGCTGGAGCGCTTGGCGATGATGCCCAGGTCTGTCACCACGATAAAACGCAGGTCGCTGGTGCTGCTGCGGTCGTACTCGAAAGTGCGTTGGGCCGGGTCATCCTGCGGGCTCAACTTGAGTACGAAAATCCCGCGACGGCCGCCATTTGCGGTGAGGTAGTGGCTGAGGTCCACGTTGTCGTAGACGGTTTTCGCCGGGTCATTGGATGACAGCGGGATATCCAGAGACTGACGCTCGACCATGCGATCGAAATATTCGTTGCCGAAGTTCGGCCGGGCAAAGCTGCCGCTGCTTTGGTCCACCAGGTGTTGCAACTGGTTGGGCAGCAGGCGGGCGATTTCCACATGGGCGCCAGGTACACCGCGAGCCATGAAGCCCAGGCGTTTTTCGCCATTAAGGCTGAGCAAGGCGCCGTCAGACAGGAACTGCAAGGTGCGTGGGTAAGCCGGCATGCTGATCAGCGACGCCGTAGGATTCTTCGCCAGGTAGCCGCCGATGGCTTCCAGGTTGGCGGGGACTCGCACATACACCGCGCGCCCGGCCGGGGCCTTGAATTTGAAGGCGTGCAGGGTATTCAGCGGTTCGACGCTGGGCACATGGGTCAGGTTGAGCTTAGTGCTGCGGGCGAGCAGGGCGTCGTCGATGTCGTTGCTGCTGTAGGGGCGCGTGTCGTCCTGGGCTTTTTCCGGCAACAACCAGGCCTGGACCTTACCGGCGATGGTCTCGTCGGCGACGGCGCTGGAACTGCTGAACATTAACACCGGCTCTGGCTCACCCCGTGCGTTGTCGACAAAACTCACTTCGGCGCCGGTGAAGGTCAGGCGATAGCGGCCGGGCACGGTGACTTCCGACACCAGCGGCGCGGTGCTGGCGTTGCCGCCGTCGCGGGCCTTGATGCCTTCGTCGAGCTTGGCGCTGACGGGCGTGCTTTCCAGTGGCGTGGCCAGGGCGGCGGAGCGCACGTACGCGTTGAGTTTTTTCTCGTCGAAGGCGATTTCCGGGCGGTTGGGCAACTGGGCGTCGCGGTAGGCCAGGCCTTTACCTAGGGTTACCGTGACGCGCTTGCGTAGGTTGTCTTCATCCACCGGGTGGGAAAAATGGAAGGTCGCCACCAGCTGTTTCAGCGTCGGGTTGGACGGGTCCTGGTACAGCTCGTTTTGCGCCAGGGTGGCGCGGAACGGTTGGGTGGAAAACTGCGTGCTGTACTGGTCGAGCAACACGCCGTCGGCGAGCAGGTTTTTCTTCGCCATGTCCAGGGTGTAATGGGCGTCGATGGGCCAGTCTTTTTCCGGCACGAACAACAGGCTGCGGTCATCCGCCCAGCGCCAGGTGCCCGCCACCGTAGGTTTAAGGGTAATACCCTCGGTGACCGGTTTGCCGATGGCCGACAACGGAGCCACGGATTCGCCAAAGCGCACCTGCAAGTTATCCACAACCGGCGTTTGCTGGGTGTAGTCGGTAAGGTTGGGTTTGTGCAGCGAGTAGCTCGCGGTATGCGGCTGTGGCAGGTTGGAGTACCAATGCCAGCCGTAGAAACCGGCGGCGGCCAGCAATACCAGGCCCACTAAGCCAGCACCGGTTTGACGCGGATAAGCGCGCGCCTTGCTGCCCAGGTTCGCCAGCCCACGCCCGACTGCACGCAGCCAGAGCGGCGGATGCCATTGACCAAAGACGGCCCCCACCACAGTCAATAACGCACCGACAATACGGCGGCTGATCGCTTTGAACGAATCGAACATGGTGAGCATCCCTGGCTAAGTGCGGCGTATCTTACACGCGTCTTTGATACAAAAGATGACGCCGATACGCTGCACCGCTAGTCGTGTTGCACAAAAGTGAGACGCACCGCAAAACCGATCAAAAGACTGCCGAATAGCCATTGCTGCACACGCTGCGCCGAGCGATTGCGTGCCAGCCACTGGCCAATGCGCACGCCGGCCAGGGCATAACAACAGTCGAAGACGAAACCGACTGCGACCAGAATCACCCCCAGCAAGGCGAATTGCGACGCCACCGGTCCGGCTTGCGGGTTGATGAATTGCGGCAGCAGTACCGAACAGAACAGCAGTGCCTTGGGATTGAGCAGGTTGGTCAGCAAGCCACGTTGCAGCGCGGCACGCCAGGCACGCGTTGTAAGGGTGGCGTTGGCCGTATCGAGCGTCGGCAGCATATTTGCCCGCAGGCACTGCACCCCCAGCCACAACAGATAGGCCGCGCCGCCCAGGCGCACTACATCAAAGGTCCAGGGCGCCACCTTGAACAAGGTCGCCAAACCCATGCCCGCCAGCGCTACATGGCAGGCGCGGGCCAGTCCCAGGCCAATCGCTGTGGTCAGCGCCAAGGCCTTGCCCTGGCGCGCGCCGGTCTGCAGCAGCAGGATCATGTCCGGCCCCGGCAGCAGGTACGCCACCGAAAGAGCCACCAGAAATAACCAGAGTTCCGCCATTTTCCACCCCCTTGTGTGTCGGCCAATTTTAGGGCCGAAGGGCGGGGCAGGTGCTTGCTTAGTCAGCCAGAAAAGCGTCTAGTCTTGGCACTATCTGCCACTTATTACTCTCTAAGCCATCCACTTATGCCAAATCTGAAACTCGATGCTTTTGACCGAAAGATTCTCGAAGCCCTGCAGCGCGACGGCCGCCTGAGCAATGTGCAGTTGGCCGACGAGATCGGGTTGTCTGCCTCGCCCTGCCTGCGGCGCGTGCGCCTGCTGGAAGAAGCCGGCGTGATTCGCGGCTACCAGGCCACGCTGGATCGCGATGAAGTGGGCCTGGGGATGATGGTATTCGTGGGCGTGAAGGTGGAGCGGCATAACGACACCGAAGCCAACGCCTTCCGCGAGGCGGTCACGGCGTTGCCAGAGGTGATCTCGGCGTTCCTGGTGTCGGGGGAGTCGGACTTTCTGTTGCAGGTGGTGGTTCCGGATTTGCGCGGCTATGAGCGGTTCGTCACGGGTAGTTTGCTGAAGCTGCCGGGGGTGAGGGATATCCGCAGCAACTTCGCGATCCAGACCGTGAAAACCCCAGGGGCATTGCCACTGGGGCATTTGCCGGGTTAAGCGCTTGTGACAAGCTCCCTCGCCACAGGGGCACAGCGGATTCACGATTCACCCTAACGTTGCCCGTTATCCTCAAGCGGCGCGTCAACTGCGCACGAATGCCGACAGTAGCGTGTAATCATTGTTGTCGGCAGCGCGAAGCGCTTGGATGTAGCGTTGGCGCACTTCATTAGCGGTCACCAAGTTACCGCGACCCCAGGTGAAGGGAGCAAGACCACATTGCCTCAGTAGGCAGTCTGTCATGAGGCGAGCATGTCTACCGTTGCCATTCGGAAAGGCGTGTAGCCAAACAAGTCGGTGGTGAAAGCGCACGGCAACCTCTTCTGACGGGAAGACATTGTGTTCCAGCCAGTAAGTCATGTTGTCGAGCAACTGTCGTAAGTTGACCGCGATCTGCGTCCAATCACAGCCGATATTCTTATCGGATTTGCGGAAGGTGCCGGCCCATTTCCAAGTGTCGTCGAACATTTTCACGTGAAGCTCACGGCAGAAATGGTCGTTCAGTACATCCAGCTTTTTTTGCCGCGCTATCCAACGTGAGGCTTTGAGGATGTTCTGCGCTTCCCATTCATCCAATTCGCCCTGGTTGGCGATATGCCTCGGTTTCAGGCCAGCGACTTCGTCGGGATCGAGAGGCGTTTGGCCTGGTTTCAGTTCCAGTTCTATTGCCATAGGCGGGCCCACGAACCGTCGAGTAGTTCTCTGCGGCGTTCATCAATCTGACGTTCGATGAACGCATCAGAGGGGCGTTGGTCTTCGAGGCTCATGGAGTGTGCAACGCCTAGGATTTCTTGCTTCGCCATGAATTCGGCGCGGTCTTGGATGACTTCGTGCAGGGGCTTCTTGGGGACCAGGCCGTAGACGAGTTCACAGTCCAGTGCTGCTGCTAGCTTTCTTAGCTGTGCGAGTGATATCCGATCTTCAGCCTCGGAGCGCTCGGACTTGGTCAACGTCCCTGAGGATACGCCGGCAATTTCGGCCTGCGTTTTTAATGAGCGGCCTAATGATTCTCGGATAGCCCGCAGCCAACCGCCTGGCGGAACAGCCGCATTTTTAATGGTATTAAACGGCTCAATGGCACGTTCTACTTGAGAAAGGCGCAGTTTGTAGAGCTTGGAAGCACTCATGGTAAATGACCCCTTGTAAGCCTATAGGCTATCAATTTCTTGATTAATATTAGCCTATAGGCATACAAATAAATCAAAAAATAAGCCTATAGGCTAACAAAATACATAATTTTGTTTGCCTATAGGCTTACAAATTCGTTCAAGTTGTTAATGGCAACGAAATTTACGTCCACCAATACCGCACAAGATGAAAGAAGATCGGCGCCGCAAAGCACACCGAATCCAACCGATCCAGCATCCCGCCGTGCCCTTCGATCATATGGCCCCAATCCTTCACGCCGCGATCGCGTTTGATCGCCGACATCACGATGCCGCCGGCAAACCCGAGCAGGTTGATCAGCAGCGCAATCAAGAACGACTGCCACGGGTTGAACGGCGTGGTCCACCACAACGCCGCGCCGATCAGCGACGAGAGCAGGATGCCGCCGACAAAGCCTTCCACGGTTTTCGACGGTGACAGGTTCGGCGCGATCTTGTGCTTGCCGAACAATTTCCCACACACGTACTGCAAGACGTCCGACAGTTGCACCACGATCACCAGGTAGGCAATCAGCAGCAGGTTGCGGCCTTCGTAGCCGGGGATGTCGAGGGTGAGCAGGGCGGGCACGAAAGACACACAGAACACTGCGATCATCAGGCCCCACTGTACTTTCGACGCGCGTTCCAGGAAGTGCGTGCTGTCGCCACCCAGGGAGGCGAGGATCGGCAGCAGCAGGAACACGTACACCGGGATGAAGATCGAGAACAGCCCGTACCAGTCCGAGTAGATCAGCAGGTATTGCAGCGGCAGCGCCAGGTAGAACGCGGCCACCAGCGCCGGGTAGTCGCTGCGGCGGGTGGGGGTGAGGGTGAGGAATTCGCGCAGGGCGTAGAACGACACTGCGTAGAACAGCAGGATCACCGCGCCGGTGCCGAGCCAGAAGGCGATGCCGATGACCACCACCATCACCCACCAGGCGTTGATGCGCGCATTGAGGTTGTCGATGACGGCATTGGGGCTGCCACGGGTGCGCAGCTTGAGGATCAGGCCGATCAGCGAAGCGAGCACCAGGATGGCGCCGATGCCGCCGAACAACATCAGGGTTTGGCTATCCATGTCAGACAGGCTCCGGGGCAAGGGCGAGCAGGGCGTCGCGGGTGCGGGCGAGGAAGGCGGTTTTGTCTTCGCCGTCTTCCAGTTGCAGCGGCGCGCCGAAGCTGGTGGTGCACAGCAGGGGCAGCGGCAGCACGCGGCCCTTGGGCATGACCCGGTTGAGATTGGCGATCCACACTGGCACCAATTCGGCCTGTGGGTAACTTTTCGCCAGGTGATACAAGCCACTTTTGAACGGCAGCAAGCCGTCTTCAAGGTTGCGTGTGCCTTCGGGGAAGATGATCAGCGAATCGCCGCCTTCCAGGGCGTTGAGCATGGGTTGCAAAGGGTTATCCACAGGGTCCTTGCGTTCGCGGTCGATCAGCACGCCGTTGAACACTCGGTTGATGATGTAGCGACGCAGGGCACTTCTATTCCAGTAATCGCTGCCGGCCACCGGGCGCGTGAATTTGCGCAGGTTCTGCGGCAGCGAGGCCCACAGCAACACGAAGTCTCCGTGGCTGCTGTGGTTGGCGAAGTAGATGCGTTGCACCGGCACCGGCGCGCAACCGAGCCACAGGCTGCGGGCGCCGGTGACGGTGCGGGCCATGGAGGTAATCAGCGTGGCGACCACGGGTTCGAACATGGGGATTCCTTATCCGGCGAAAGGCAGCCAAGGGCTGGCGAGGATCACGCCCAGGGTCAGCAGCGCTTGCGCGCCCAGCAGCCAGGCTTGTTTGCGCAACAGTTTGAGCGCGCCTCGACGGCGCTCGGTCCAGGGCCGGCCAATGCGCTTGGCCGATTGCAGGCCAAGGGTTTGCAAGGCCTGGTCGAGGTCCGGGGTGCGGTCGATGTCGCGGGCCAGCAGCGCGAACAGGTCGGCGTCGAAGGCCACGCGCAGCGCCCAGTACTTTTGCAGCAGCCCGAGGATAATCATCCACAGGCTCAGCAGCAGGCAGATCGGCGCAATACTGGCCATCAGCAGTTGGGCCAGGCCGAACAGTACGCCGACCAGGGTCAGGCCTGTGGATAACTGATCCAGCGAGCGACCTCGACGCAACAAGCTGGCGACAACCTGCAGTTCCATATCAGCGGGCATGGGGTAAACCCTCCAAAGCTTCACGGTGTGCGGGGTGCAGGACCACATCGGCCCGCGCTGTACGAATGATAGTCAGCGCATCCTCTATCGTCGCGGCGCGCCCGGTGTGCAGTAGCCAGGCCGCGACGGCGGTGGCGCTGCGCGAATAGCCAAGGGCGCAGCAGACCAGCAAGGGACCGCTAGTGCGCAAGCGTTCGATGGATTGCGCGGCTTGCAGGCATTCGGCGGGACTCGGGGCTATCAGGTCCAGTACGGGAATGGAATGGTAAGCGCGGCCCTGTGGATTAATCGGCAATTCGGCACAGAGATCGACGATGGCCTTGAAGGGTTCTTGCTCGCTCGTTGTAGGAATGCGCCCCAGCCAGACGTTATCCACAATCAGGTCCGGTTGTGGATGCTGGCGTGTCCACAGGCGCGAGTTGATCCAGGCCGCGGCCAGATAGGGCGCATACAGCCAACGCGCGGCAGGCGTCAGTTGGCCGTCGGCGCGTTTCTGGAAGCCCGCAGCGCTGAGCACGAAGTAATTGGCCTTGATCAAGGCGAGGGAAACCGCAGGCCAAAGTATCCACAACCATGCGCCACCCATCACAAGCGCAAGGATCGCCAGAGCCAAGGCGCCTACGCCATAGCGCACACCCAACCGCCAGCGCTTGGGATCCCGCGTCAGCCGTGCATTCAACAACGGGCTAGGGTGTTCCACCGGCCACAACCACACACACAGCCACCCGGCGAGGGCGCCTGTGGGTAAGTCGATAAAGTGATGTTGATAAGTGGTCAGCACTGAAATACCGATCAACGCGAACCAGCCATGCACCAGCCAACGCCAGAATCCCTGAGTATGGCGTTGGTACATGACCCACAGGATCACCAGCAACGCGATATGCAGGGACGGCGCCTGGTTGAACGGTTTGTCGAACCCCGCCAGCACCGCAAACAGCCAGCCGAACACGCCGTCCAGCTCCGGCCGCTCGAAGGTGAAGCGCAGCGGCCAGATCAGGAAGCAGCTCACGGCGATCACCTGGGCACTCAGCAAACGCAGCGCATGTTGCTTCAGTTCATGCCGGGTGTTGGGCAGCAGCAGGGAAAACCCGTAGAGCAGGTCGATGGACCAGTAGGGCACGATGGTCCAGGCCCAGAACGGCATATGGGTTTCCCAATCGAACACCAGCGTGCCGACGTCGCTGCGCTGGCTGGTGACCCAGGTGGCAAAGCCGTAGGTGCTGAAAAACAGCGGCGCCAACAGCAGCAGCCACAGGAACGCGGGTTTCAATAAGCCGGGTTCGCGCATGCTCAGATCTTCTGTGCCAGGGACACGGTGAAAATGCCCCACTCATCCACACGCTGGGTGATCTTGCGGAAACCGGCGGCTTCCACCAGTTGGTCCATTTCCGCCTGGCTGCGGCGGCGCATCACCCAGGCCTGGCCCTGGCGGTGACTGGTCAGCGCGCGGGCGATCAGCTCCAGCTGCGGGTGCCACGGTTGGCCGGTGTAGACCAGATAGCCGCCGGGTTCCACCGCTTCAGCGAGGCCCGCCAGCGAACCGCCGACCATGCCGTTATCGGCAAACAGCTCATACAGCCCGGACACCACCGCCAGCGTTGGCTTGGGTTCCAGCGCGGCGAGATCCAGGCGGTCGAATGCATCACCTTTGACGAACTGCGCAATGTCCCCCAGGCCTTTCTCGCGAATCAGCGCGCCACCGTCACGCACATTGATATCGCTGTAGTCGCGCAGCAGGATCGATTCCGGCAGCGGCGACACGCCCTGCAAGGCTTCGAGGATGTAGCGGCCATGACCGGCGGCGATATCCACGATACGCACTTCGCGATCTTCCCCGCGCAACTTGGCCATCGCCAAGCGCAACAGTTCTTCTACATTCAACTTGCGCTGGCGAATACCGCGCCAGCCGATGGAGTTGAGGTAGTTGGTGTCGATCATCCGCCCCAGCCTGCCCTTGCCGGTGGGGGTGTTGCGGTACACGTAATCGAGGGTGCTACCGGAGTCGAAACCGGTGTCGAAGCCCAGCTTCACACCGTCCGAGAGGTTCTTGCCCAGGCCCATGCTGGCGCGGGTCATGCGCCAGTACAGGTCGCGCAAGGAGTTGCGCGGTAGTGGCGCAGCGAGGGCTTCGGACTCGGCGCAAGTATCGCCCAGCTTGTCGGCGTCCAGCAATGACGCGCGGTCCAGCGGGTGTTCGAAGTTCTGCAGGATGAAACGCCGGGAGCTGCTCACGGCGGAGGCGCGGTCGCGTTCGCCCAGGGTGTCGTGGAAGAAACCGGGGAGAATGTGCAGCTCTTTTTTCAGGCTGCCGAGGCGGTCGAAAAATTGCTGCTGGGGTTTGCGGTGCACCACAAAGTCCGAACCCGAGATCAGCATCTGCGTCGGCACCTGGATCGCCTGGGCATCGGCGACAACCCGGTCGGCCGCTTCGTACAGGCCGAGCAGCACATTCACCGAGATTGCCTTGGTGATCAGCGGATCGCTGTCGTAGGACGCGACGCGCTCCGGGTCATGGCTGAGGAACTTGGCCTTGACGTAACTGTTGACGAAAAAATTGCCACGGAATTTGCGCATCAGTGCCAGGCCCGGCCGGGCGAATGGCACGTAGAGCTTGACCTTGAAGGCCGGGGAGGCGAGCACCAGCGCGCGGATTTTCGGAGCGTAGTCATGCACCCACGTCGCGGCAATCACCGCGCCGACGCTTTGCGCAATGACGGCGAAGTTGTCTTCCTCGATGCCATAGGTGGCGCCGATGTGGTCGCAGAAGGTCTGCACATCACGGGCGCTGGTGGCGAAGCTGGGGCTGTCACCGCGCTCGCCGGGAGACTGGCCATGGCCACGGGCGTCCCAGGCGAAGAAATCGAATTGCGGCAGGTTCAGCTCATCCACCAGGTGGGCGATACGCCCCGAATGCTCATGGCCGCGATGGAACAACACGATTGCCTTGCGCGGCCCGGAAGTCTGCGTGGCTGGCCAGTGCCGGTAGAAAAGCTCGACGCCGTCGTGGGTAGTGAAGGTGTGCTGTTGCTGTTCGCGCATCGCAAAAATCCTTATGCAATCGGTGAAGTTTCTTATTGTTCTTTGAGGCCCTGACGCACTCGGTTGACCAAGGTGTAGGCGAGCAGGGCGGCCACAAGCCACATCACCGTGTCGACCCAACCCGCGCCCAGCCAGCCCAGCGCCACGCCGGTGGCCAATACGCCCAATACGAACGCGCGATCGCTTTTGCCCATCGGCCCGTCATAGCGCCGCGATGCGCCCACCATCGGCCCCAGTACGCCGGCGTATTCGCTGAACACCGCCAGCAACGCCACCAGCAGCACCGGCGCCAGGCTCACGCCGGGGATCAGCGCAAACGGCAGGATCAGCGCACTGTCGGCGATCACATCGCACAGTTCATTCAGGTAGGCGCCCAGGCGCGACTGTTGGCCGAATTCACGGGCAAGCATGCCGTCGATAGCGTTGAGCGCCATGCGCAGGATCATCCACAGCGGGATCAGCGCAAACAGCCACAGGTGTTGGGCGAAGCTGGCGATCAACAGACCGACCAGCAAGGAAATCACACCGGCCAGCACGGTGATCTGGTTGGCGGTGGTGCCATTGTCATAGAGGCGCTGCACAAGAGGGCGCAGCAAGTTTTGAAAACGCGGCTTGAGCTGATAGATCGAAATCATGGGGAGTGACGCTTCCTTGTCCGTGGACCCGCGAAAAACTGTTCTGGAGTGTGCCCGATTCATCGTGGCCTGCACCAGTGATGGCGCGTGTTTCTGGGGGTTTAGTCACGGTCTGCTTCTAAGCAAACAAAAATTTCACGCCTTGTGTTATATCGTAACTAATTGTGTGCGAGTGGACATAAGTGGATGCAAGTGGATCTGGAAGCTGACGGCGCTTCGGTGGAAGGCCTTCCGCGTTTTCAACAGGGGTTGTTCCATGCCCGCCGATTGCGCCAGGCCGGTATCAGCCTGACGGTGTTGGCCGTGGCCGGCTGGGTGCTGGCGCTGTTTGTCGCGTTGTTTGCGCCGCTGTCGATCTGGCCGGTGGTGTTGATCAACTGTGCGTCGGCGTTGTTATTGTTGGTGGCCGGCTTGCAATCGGCGTGGTGGGTGGCGGATTGGCGTGCGCAGGCGTTGGAAGAACCGTCGGTTGATGTGCCGGTTGAAGACGCAAGCCGCTACTCGCGCCTCCTGGAGCGCTTTGGCAAACAGATCGGTACGCCAGTGTTGTGGCTCGGCGGCTGGTCGTTGCTGGCGTTGGTCAGCATTGTCGAGTTCTGGAACCTGGCGCTGCCCGCCGCCGCAGTCGGTCAATCGGCAAGCATCGGCGCCGCGCTGGCATTGGGGTTGGCGTTTGGTGTGCTGGTGTTTGAACGCCGTCTGGCCCAGGAGACCACCGCGCAATGGCCGGAAGCCTCGCAACTGGCGCAGTTGAGCCGGGTCGCGATTATTTGCCTGGTGGTCAGTGCGGTGTGTCTGCTGTTTGCCGGGGCCAACGCCGTTTGGCCCCTGAGGTTGGCCGTATTGATCGGCGTGCTGCCGGCGCTCGTCTCGCTGGAGTTTCTATTAAGAGCTGTGTTGTCCCTGTTCAGCCCACGTCAGCCCCGCGTCGAGCCGCGCTTGATGGCGCAAAGCTTTATCGCCGGATTGTTACGCTGGCCGCCGCAGCCCTTGCTCGCGCTGCAACATGAATTGCACAACCGCTTTGGCATCGACCTGCGCCAGATCTGGGCGTTTACCTACATGCGCCGGGCGTTCCTGCCGGTGTTGCTGGTGGTGCTGGCGGTAGGCTGGGCGCTCACTGGCGTGCACGAAGTGCCCCTGCAGGGCCGTGGGATCTATGAACGTTTCGGCAAGCCGGTGCAGGTGTTCGGCCCTGGCTTGCATGCCGGATTGCCGTGGCCACTGGGCCGCGTGATCAGTGTGGAAAACGGCGTGGTGCATGAACTGGCCACCAGCGTCAGCGAAGCCGCCACCCCAGAACTGGCGCCTGCCGAAGGCCCGGCGCCGCTGATCGCCAACCGCTTGTGGGACGCCAGTCACGTGAATGACAAGTCCCAGGTGATCGCCAGCAGCAGCGGCGACAAACAGAGCTTCCAGATCGTCAATATGGATGTGCGGTTCGTCTACCGCATCGGCCTCACCGACCAGGCCGCGCTCGCCGCCACCTATAACAGCGCGGACGTGCCGACCCTGATCCGCAGCACCGCCAGCCGCATCCTCGTGCATGACTTCGCCTCGCGCACCCTCGACGAATTGCTCGGCGAACAGCGCACCCGCCTTGCTGACGAAATCGGCCGCGCCGTGCAGGCCGACCTGCAAACACTCGACAGCGGCGTGGAAATTCTCGCCACGGTGGTGGAGGCGATTCATCCACCTGCCGGCGCCGCCAACGCTTATCACGGTGTGCAGGCTGCACAGATCGGCGCCCAGGCCCTGATCTCCCGCGAGCGTGGCGCGGCCAGTGAGCAAACCAACCAGGCGTTGCTGCAAGCCAGCACCGCCCGCGACCAGGCCACGGCCACGGCCCGTGAAGTGAACGCGGGCGCGCAAGCGGCCAACCTGCGCTTCACCGCCGAACAAAAGGCCTACGCCACTGCCGGGCAGGCGTTCGTTTTGGAACAGTACCTCGGCCAACTCAGCCAGGGCCTGGCCCACGCCAAGCTGCTGATTCTGGATCATCGCCTGGGTGCCGACGGCGCGCCGACGATTGATCTGCGTTCTTTTACCTTGCCGGCCGATCCTTCGGTGCCGCGTAAAGCCGTTCAATAAGGAGTCTGTCTGTTGAGCGCTCATTCTCACGATCACGGTCATCACGGCCATCACCACCACCATCATCACGGTGACGAACAAGCGGCCGGCCCGTTCCCCTGGCGGCGTATGGCCTGGGCGCTGTTGCTGGTGCTGTTTGCGGTTGCCGCCGCCAGCCTGGTGCAGGTGCGTTCCGGCGAGGCCACGGTGATTACCCGTTTCGGTAACCCGTCGCGGGTGCTGTTGGAGCCGGGCCTGGGCTGGCGTTGGCCGGCGCCGTTCGAAGCGGCGATCCCGGTGGATTTGCGCCTGCGCACCACCTCCAGCGGGTTGCAGGATGTGGGTACCCGCGACGGCCTGCGCATCATCGTGCAGGCGTACGTGGCGTGGCAGGTGCAGGGCGACGCAGACAACGTGCAGCGCTTCATGCGCGCGGTGCAGAACCAACCGGATGAAGCGGCGCGGCAGATTCGTACCTTCGTGGGCTCGGCGTTGGAAACCACGGCGGCGAGCTTCGACCTGTCCAGCCTGATCAACACCGACGCCAGCCAAGTGCGCATCGCTGATTTCGAGGCGCAGTTGCGCCAGCAGATTGATCAACAATTGCTCACCACCTACGGCGTGCGTGTGGCCCAGGTCGGCATCGAACGGCTGACCTTGCCGTCGGTCACCCTCACCGCCACCGTCGACCGCATGCGCGCCGAGCGTGAAACCATCGCCACCGAACGCACCGCCGTGGGCAAGCGCGAAGCCGCGCAGATCCGTTCAGCCGCCGAGCGTGATGCGCGCATCGTGCAGGCCGATGCCACGGTGAAGGCTGCCGATATCGAGGCCCAGTCGCGGGTCGAAGCGGCGCAGATTTATGGTCGTGCCTATGCGGGTAATCCACAGCTGTACAACCTGCTGCGCTCCCTCGACACCTTGGGCACCGTTGTTACACCAGGCACCAAGATCGTCCTGCGCACCGACGCGGCGCCGTTCCGCGCCTTGGTGGATGGGCCGAAGGACGTCCAGCCATGACGATGCGTGACAGCCCGGACAGCCCCTGGATCCAGGCCGGGCGCCTGACCTTCCTGGCGTTGTACGCGGTGACGGTATTGGCGGCGTTGGCCTGGGCGTTTTCCAATGTGCGCCAGATCGACCCGCAGAACCGCGCGGTGGTCCTGCATTTTGGCGCCCTCGACCGTATTCAGAATGCCGGGCTGTTGCTGGCGTGGCCGCAGCCGTTCGAGCAGGTGGTGTTGCTACCGGCAGCTGATCGGGTGATCGAACGCCGGGTGGAGAACCTGCTGCGCTCCGACGCGGCGGTTCAGGCCGACCGTGTGGCCAGTTTCGCCACGCCCTTGAGTGATGCGCTGGCGGGTTCCGGTTACCTGCTGACTGGCGATGCCGGCGTGGTGCAACTGGATGTGCGGGTGTTCTACAAAGTCACCGAACCCTATGCCTTTGTGTTGCAGGGCGATCATGTGCTGCCGGCCCTGGATCGACTGGTGACGCGCAGCGCCGTGGCCCTCACCGCGGCGCGGGACTTGGACACGATTCTGGTGGCGCGACCTGAACTGATCGGCACCGACAACGGCGCCGCCGAGCGCCGTGAGCGGTTGCGTGGCGACTTGGTGCAAGGCATCAATAAACGCCTCACGCAATTGGCTTCTACGGGGTTGGGATTGGGCATCGAAGTCACCCGTGTCGATGTGCAATCGAGCCTGCCGGGCCCAGCAGTCAATGCGTTCAACGCCGTGCTGACCGCTAGCCAGCAAGCCGACAAGGCCGTGGCCAACGCCCGCACCGACGCGGAAAAACTCACCCAGGCCGCCACCCAGCAGGCCGACCGCCTGGTGCAAGTCGCCCACGCCCAGGCCAGCGAACGCCTGGCCAATGCCCAGGCGCAAACCGCGACGGTGGCCAGCCTGGCCCAGGTGAAAGACCCGGGCTTGCTGCTGCGCCTGTACCGCGAGCGCCTGCCGAAAATTCTCGGCCAGGCCGGTTCTGTGACCACGGTCGATCCGAAAGACGACTCCCGCTTGATCATCCAGGGAGCCGAACAATGAGCGCACCCATGCTGACCTCCGCCGAACAGCGCAGCGCTGCCCGGCAATTGACCCTGGCCATGCTGGCCTTGGGGTTGCTGGTGCTGGGCCTGGTATGGCGCTGGCTCGCGCCCGACCAGACCGGCGTAAGCCAATTGCTGCTGGGCGTCGCGTCCTTGCTGGTGGCCGTGCCGGTGATGCGTTCGGCCTGGTACAGCCTGCGGTTTCCGAGTTTGCATGGCATCACCGATCAGTTGATCGCCCTGGCCATGCTCGGTGCCTGGGCCACAGGGGATCTGCTGACGGCGGCGTTGCTGCCGATCATCATGATCTTCGGCCATGTGTTGGAAGAGCGCAGCGTGATCGGTTCCCAGGAAGCGATCCACGCGTTGGGCAAGCTGACGCGCAGCCACGCGCGCTTGGTGCAGGCCGATGGCAGCATTGTCGAAGTGGATAACGGCACGCTGAACACCGGCGATGTGGTCGAGGTGCGGGCCGGTGACCGGGTGCCCGCCGATGGCGTGGTGCTGTCGGGCCAGGCGAGCCTGGACACCGCGCCGATTACCGGTGAGTCGGTGCCGTTGGAAGCCAGTGTGGGCGTGCAGGTGTTTGGCGGGGCGATCAACCTGGATGGCTTGCTGCGCCTGCAAGTGACGCGCACGGGCAATGAATCCACCTTGGGCAAAGTCATCGCGCTGATGCAGAACGCCGAGCGCGCCAAGCCGCCGATCACGCGGCTGCTGGAGCGCTATGCCGGCAGCTATATGGTGCTGGTGTTGTTGCTGGCTGCGGTGACCTGGTTTGTGACCAACGACGCCCAGGCGATGCTCGCTGTGCTGGTGGCGGCGTGTCCTTGCGCGTTGGTGTTGTCGGCACCGGCCACGGCGATTGCGGGCATCGCAGTCGCGGCGCGGCATGGGATTCTGATTCGCAGCTCGGCGTTTCTGGAAGAGCTGGCAGACCTGACCTCATTGGTGGTCGACAAGACCGGCACGCTGACCTTCGGCACCCTGCGCCTGCAATCCATCGAAACCACCGCGCCAGATCGGCAGGTGTTGCTCAATCTCGCGGCCAGCCTGGGCTCCGCGAGCAGCCATCCGGTCAGCCGGGCGTTGGCGGGGTTGGCAACGCAGGAACAACTGCTGGCGTTGACGGATATTCGTGAGCGTCAGGGGCTTGGTGTCGTGGCGCAGACCGCGCAGGGCGAAGCGGCCTTGGGTCGGCCGGAATTGTTCGAGCAACTGGGCATCGTCACCACCGCCGTGCCGAACCACGATGGCCCCATCGCCGGGCTGGCGCTGAATGGGCAGTTCCTCGCCTGGTTGCTGCTGGCCGACAGCGTCAAGCCGGAGGCTCGCCAGGCGCTGCAAGAACTGCGTGATCTGGGCCTGGGTCGCCAACTGCTGCTTACCGGCGATCGCCAAAGCGTGGCCAACAGCCTGGCGCTGGAGGTCGGCATCAGCGATGTCGAAGCCCAGGCCTTGCCGGAAGACAAGCTCAACCGCGTGTTGGGTGAAATCGGCAGCGGCTTTCGCCCGATGGTGGTGGGGGATGGCATCAACGATTCCCTCGCGCTCAAGGCCGGTGTGGTCGGCGTGGCCATGGGCGCGGGTGGGGCGGACATCGCCTTGGCGTCGGCTGATGTGGTGTTGATCGGCAGCGACCTGCGGCGCCTGGGCACCTGCGTGCGCTTGAGTCGCCAGTGCCGGCAGACCTTGCAGGTCAACGTGATCATCGGCCTTGGGTGGACCCTGGCCATTGTCGTGTTTGCCGCGTTTGGCTGGTTGGGGGCGGCGGGCGCCATGATTGCCGCGGTGCTGCATAACCTCAGTACCTTGTTGGTACTGGGGAACGCCGGACGGTTATTGCGCTTCCAGGAGCCCCTTTTGAAGCTCGAAGAATAATTTTCAGAAATATTTGCACAGCGCTGTAACGCGGCTGAGGGGCCTCACTCTAGTGGGGTGTCGAGACTGAACAATCCGTTCAGACCGACACCCCTACGATCATGAGGAATACAACAATGAACATCAAATCCGCTGCTGCTGGCGCCGCTCTCGCAATGGCCGCTGCCACTATGTTTGCCGGTGTTGTCACTCAAGCTCAAGCCGCTGACACCGCTGTTCACTGCTACGGCATCAACGCGTGCAAAGGCCAGAACGACTGCAAAACCAAGGACCACGCGTGCAAAGGCCAGGGTTCTTGCAAAGGTCAGGGTTTCAAGGCAATGGCCAGTGCCGATGCCTGCACCAAGGCTGGCGGCACAGTCGGCGAATAACCGACCGCCAAGTGCACCCGCAGCGGTCGCCCCCACCGCTGCGGACACTTTCCCAGGAGTGTCTTATGCCTACCTCTCTTCCGAGCCTCGGTTACGGCCTGGGTTTACGCAGTGAGTACTACCAACAGATCCTTGAACAATCGCCGGCGGTGGATTGGTTCGAAGTGATCTCCGAGAATTACCTGGTCCAGGGCGGTAAAGCCTTGTATTACCTGGATGCGATAGCCGAGCGTTATCCCCTGGTGATGCACGGCGTGTCCCTGTCCATCGGCGGGCCCCATGCCCTTGATACCGATTACCTGAAACAGATCCAACAACTCGCCGAGCGCATCCAGCCGGCATGGGTTTCCGATCATCTGTGCTGGAGCCGTGGCAGCGCCCACCAGTTGCATGACTTGCTGCCGCTGCCTTACACCGAAGAAAGCCTCTACCACGTGGCCGCCCGTGTGCGCCAAGTGCAGGACGTGCTGCAACGCCCGTTGGTGCTGGAAAACGTCTCCAGTTATGTGCGCTCGAAGGCGGATGAATTCACCGAGTGGGAATTTCTCAATGCCCTGGCCCACCTGTCGGGCTGCCAGCTGTTGCTGGACGTTAACAACGTGTACGTCAGCTCGCGCAATCATGGCTTTGACGCCTGGACGTTTATTCGTAACTTGCCGCCGGAGAGCATCCGCCAGCTGCATCTGGCGGGGCATATGGACTATGGCGATTACGTGGTCGACACCCATGACCATCCGGTGTGTGATCCGGTGTGGGCGCTTTATCAACAGACGCTAGAGCATCTGGGGCCCGTGTCGACGCTACTGGAACGGGATGACCATTTCCCACCCTTTGAAGAACTGCTCACCGAACTGAGCAAGGCCCGTGAACTGGGCGCGACCGCCCTGGCCAGGAGACAGCTATGCGCCTGACAGATTGGCAACTGGCCTTCGAGCAGCACCTGTTATCCGAAACGCCAGTGGCGAACAGTGGTTTCGCCGCCACGTTGCTGGGCGGGCCGACGCTGGATGTGGACACGGGCCTGGCGATTTACCACAACGCCTACCTCTCACGGTTGCAGGAAGTCTTGCGGCATGACTTCAGCGCCCTCCTATATTGGCTGGGCGATGACGAGTTTGCCGCGCTGACCGAAGCCTACCTGCGGCGCTACCCCTCGGCCCATTACAGCCTGCGCTGGCTGGGCGAGCGTTTCCCGGTGTTTATCCTTGAGCATCTGGTGGCGGAGCAGAGTGCGCCATTGGCGGAGTTGGCGCGGTTGGAGTGGGCATTCACCCTGGCATTTGATGCGCCGCAGGGCGAACCACTGACGCTGAGCGACATGGCGTCGTTGCCGCCAGAGGCGTGGCCGGTGTTGCAGGTTTCCCTGGCGCCGACGGTGCAACCGCTGCTGTGCCACTTCAACAGTGTCGCGATCTGGCGTGCCAGCAAGGACGAATCCGACTTCCCCGACAGCCACACGCTGGACCCGGCGCAGACGTGCCTGGTGTGGCGCCATCAGAATGTTTGCCATTACCGCAGCCTGGAACCCGCCGAGGCCTCTGCCCTGACGGGAATGGCGACCACCGGTTGGAGCTTTGCCGAACTGTGCGCCGAGTTGGCAGTCACTCATGCAGAGGGTGCGCCACTGCAGGCCGTTACTTGGCTGAAGCAGTGGGTCCAGGACGGGTTGCTCGAGCGCCGGGCCCCATAGAAGAGCGCTATCAAATCGATAGCCTCCTACTTTGTCTTCGGATGGTCTAACCTCTCAGCAGACGTCTGAAACAAGGGGGGACTACTCATGCTCGCGCAACTTCCACCGGCCTTACAGAATCTTCAGCTACCGCTGCGTCTTCGACTCTGGGACGGCCATGAATTCAACTTGGGCCCCGAGCCCAGTGTGACCATCGTGGTGAAGGACCCCACGGTCGTGACCAAGCTGACCCATCCAACGCTCGATTCACTGGGCGAAGCCTTTGTCGAGGGCAAATTGGAGCTGGAAGGCTCCATTTCCGAGGTCATCCGGGTGTGTGACGAATTGAGTCACGCCCTGATCGAAGACGACGAGGGGAGTCGTCCGGTGCGCTCGATTCACGACAAGGCCACTGACGCAGCGGCCATTTCCTACCATTACGACCTGTCCAACGAGTTCTACCAGCTGTGGCTGGACCAGGACATGGCGTACTCCTGCGGGTATTTCGAAACCGGCAGCGAATCCATCGACCAGGCCCAACAAGACAAATTTCGCCACCTGTGCCGCAAGTTGCGGCTGCAGCCGGGCGAGTATTTGCTGGATGTCGGCTGTGGTTGGGGTGGGCTGGCGCGGTTTGCCGCACGGGAGTTCGGGGTCAAGGTGTTTGGCATCACCTTGAGCAAGGAGCAGTTGGCGCTGGCCCGGGAACGGGTGAAAGCCGAAGGCCTGGAAGACCAGGTGGACCTGCAACTGCTCGACTACCGTGACCTGCCGCAAGACGGCCGTTTCGACAAAGTGGTCAGCGTGGGCATGTTCGAGCACGTCGGCCACGCCAACCTGGCGGAATACTGTAAGACCCTGTTCGGCGCGGTGCGCGAAGGTGGCCTGGTGATGAACCACGGTATTACCGCCAAGCACACCGATGGTCGCCCTGTGGGGCGCGGCGCGGGTGAGTTCATCGAGCGTTACGTGTTCCCCAACGGCGAACTGCCGCATTTGGCGATGATGACGGCCGAGATCAGCGAAGTCGGGCTGGAGGTGGTCGACGTCGAAAGCCTGCGTCTGCACTACGCGCGCACCCTGGACCATTGGAGCGAGCGCCTGGAAGACAACCTGGAAGCAGCGGCGAAGATGGTGCCGGAGCAGGCGTTGCGCATCTGGCGGCTGTACCTGGCCGGTTGTGCCTATGCGTTTGCGCGGGGCTGGATCAACCTGCACCAGATTCTGGCGGTGAAACCCCATGCCGATGGCAGCCATGACTTGCCGTGGACACGGGAAGATATCTACCGCTGAGCCCGTTACAAGATCGGTGAAATAAGCCGCGCAACCCGCATGCCCAGTTGCTGAAGGCGGCGGGTTTCGCGGCTTTCTTCCTGGCTGACTTCATGGGCCAGGGCGAAGTCGTCCAGCAGCATGTGCTCGACTTCCTTGGCGAAGGCCTCGTCGACCGTCAGCAACATCACTTCGAAATTCAGCCGGAACGAACGGTTGTCCATGTTCGCACTGCCGATGGCGCTGATTTCGTTGTCCACCAACACCACCTTCTGATGCAGGAAGCCCGGCGTGTAGCGGAACACGCGCACGCCGGCGCGCACGGCCTCGATCGCGTACAGGCTGGACGCGGCGTAGACGATGCGGTGATCGGGCCGTGAAGGCAGCAGCAGCCGCACGTCGACACCGCGCAGCACGGCCAGGCGCAGGGCAGAGAACACCGCTTCGTCGGGGACGAAGTAGGGGCTGGTGATCCACACGCGCTCGGTGGCTGCATGGATTGCCTCGACAAAGAACAGCGAGCAAGTCTCATAGGGATCGGCCGGACCGCTGGCGAGCAACTGGCAGAGCACGCCGTCTTCGGGGTAGGCGTCCGGCAAGATCAGTGGCGGCAGTTCGCGCGCGGCCCAGAACCAGTCTTCGGCAAACGACTCTTGCAAGCATGCCACCACCGGGCCGGTCACCTGCACATGGGTATCGCGCCACGGCGCCAGCGGCGGTTTCTTGCCCAGGTATTCATCGCCGACGTTATGCCCGCCGACAAACCCGGTGATGCCGTCCACCACCACGATCTTGCGATGGTTGCGGAAGTTGACCTGAAAGCGATTGAGCCAGCCGCTGCGGGTGGCGAAGGCTTTGACGTTCACCCCGGCGTCGCGCAGCGATTGCACATAGCGATGGGGCAGGGCGTGGCTGCCGATGCGGTCATACAACACGTAGATGGCGACGCCTTCTGCAGCCTTTTCCTTCAACAGCACGTGCAGTTGGCGGCCGAGTTCGTCGTCATGAATGATGAAGAACTGGAACAGCACCGCCGTCCTGGCGTTGCGGATCGCGGCGAAGATTGCGCTGAAGGTGGCGTCGCCATTGATCAGCAAACGCACTTCATTGTTGGCCAGGCACGGCATGCGGCCCAGCTTGGGCATGGCGCGCAGCGAGGCGTAGGCGCTGGAGTTGCGTGCCGCCAGGGCCTCTTCGACCCACGGGCGCCAGTTCAGCTCGGTGATCGCGGTATGCATTTCCTGGTTGGCCTGGCGACGGGCCTGGATGTACGCGTCGAACGTGCTGCGGCCGAAGATCAGGTAGGGGATCAGCGTGAGGTAGGGCATGAACATCAGCGACAAGGCCCAGGCGATCGAGCCTTGGGCGGTCCTGACGGTCAGCACCGCGTGGATCGCGGCGAGGGTCCCGAGAAAATGCAGCGTGGCGATGAAGTAGGCGAGCAGGTGCGGGCCAAAGAAATCCATGGACGACGTTACTCCAGGCAATCCAAGTGCCTAACAGACCATGTCTGGTCAGGAATGTCGCTATTTTATTTGCCGTGCAACCCTGGCACCTTTGCGGCGTCTAACGCCCAACATTACCCAGGAGTTACCCGATGAATGCTCGTCTGCTGTCTTTGGCCATGATGATTGGTGTGTCGCTGCCGGTGGCGGCGCAGGCGCAGATGCTGGCGCCGGGCTTGTGGGAATTGACCACCAGCAATATGAAAGTCGATAACCAGGACTTGCCGGACCTGTCGCTGATCCTCGGTCAGCTCAAGCAACAAATGACCCCGGAACAACGCGCCATGCTCGAAAAACAGGGCATCACCATGGCCGGTAAAGGCGTGCAGGTGTGCCTCACCCCGGCGCAGGTTGCCTCCGATTCGATCCCGCTGACCGACCCGCAATCGGGCTGCAAGCAGGAAGTGACCGACAAGACCGGCAACCAGTGGAAATTCCGTTTCAGTTGCCCGAAAGCCCAAGGCACGGGTGTAGCCACTTTCCAGAGCCAAAAAGAATTCACCACCACCGTCAACGGTACCTTCAATGCCACCGGCATTCAGCAGAAGGGCAGCCTGGACAGCCATGCCCAGTGGCTGGGCAACGATTGCGGTACGGTCAAACCTCGCGCTTAACGCAAAAAATGCAGGGGCAAACCCTGGCAGCTGTCCACCACTTGGCCGTTGTGCCAGGCCAAGTGGCCGGACACCAGGGTGGTGCTGACGCTGTGACGAAAGCTGCGCTCGGCGAAGGGCGTCCAGCCGCAGCGGGCCAGGATCGGCTGGCTGCTGACGGGCTTGCCTTCGGGCTCCGGTTTGATCAGCACCAGGTCGGCCCAATAACCCTCACGTAGATAACCTCGATCCGGGATGGCGAACAGGTCGGCCACGCGGTGACTGGTTTTTGCGACCAGCGTGGTCAGCGGCAGCAGCCCATCGGCCACCAACTCCAACAACGCCGGCAGCGCGTGCTGCACCAGGGGCAATCCCGACGGCGCCTCGCGATAACCCAACTGTTTTTGCGCCCAGGTATGCGGCGCATGGTCACTGCCAATCACGTCCAGACGATCACTCAGCAAGGCTTGGCGCAAGGCGTCGCGGTCGGCGCGGGTCTTGATGGCCGGGTTGCATTTGATTTGGTGGCCGAGGCGGTGATAGTCGCGGTCATCGAACAACAAGTGGTGCAGGCAGACCTCGGCGGTGATGCGTTTTTCGCCCAAGGGTTTGTCTTCGAACAGCGCCAGTTCGCGGCCGCTGGTCAGGTGCAGCACATGCAATCGGGTACCGTGACGCTTGGCCAATTCCACCGCGAAGGATGACGAGCGATAGCACGCCTCGGCATCGCGGATCAGCGGGTGCGCAACCGCAGGGATGTGCTCGCCGAAACGCTCGCGCAGGCGTTGTTCGTTGGCCTGGATGCTTGGCGTGTGTTCACAGTGGGCCAGCAAAATCGTGGGCACTTCGGCGAACAGGCGCTCCAGGATCCGAGGATCGTCCACCAGCATATTGCCGGTCGAAGCGCCCATGAACACTTTGACCCCGGCCACCTCACGTGGGTCGAGGGCGGCGACGGTGTCGAGGTTGTCGTTGCTCACGCCGAAGTGAAAGCCATAGTTGGCGACCGAGTGCAGGGCGGCGCGGCGTTTCTTGTCGGCCAGGGCGTCCAGGTCGAGGGTGGCCGGGTGCGTGTTGGGCATGTCCATGAAACTGGTGATACCACCGGCGACCGCCGCGCGGGATTCGCTGTAGAAGCTGCCTTTGTCCGGCGCGCCAGGTTCGCGAAAGTGCACTTGGTCATCGATCATGCCGGGCAGCAGCCAGTGGCCTTGGGCGTCGATGGCGACTGGCGTGTTGCAGTCCTGGATGCTGCTGGCGATCTTTTCGATACGACCATTGGCGACCAACACATCAGCGTCGAATTCCTGGCCTTCGTTCACCAGGCGGGCGTTGCGGATCAGCAGGCGGCTCATGGTTCAGAACTCGTTTTGCAGGGCTTTGTAGCCGCGCACCAGGTCAACGTTGGTGCGGGCCACGTCTTCGGAAAACTCCGAGGCGCTCACGCTCACCGGCGGGAATTGCGAAAGGTCAGTGTTCGGTCCGATGCGGGTGGTGGAGGGCACGTAGAACGCGGCGGGCAAATCGCGGCCGTCGACCACCGAGTTGTGGCGCACCACGCAGCCATCGCCCACGGCGCAGTTGAACAGCACGCTGTTGAAACCGATGAACACGCGGTCACCGACGGTGCAGGGGCCATGGACGATGGATCGGTGTGCAATCGAGGTGAATTCTCCGATGGTCACCGCCGCGCCGGACTTGGAGTGGATGACCACGCCGTCCTGGATATTGGAATTAGCGCCGATGATGATCGGGTCCATGCCGCCGCTGGCGTCGACTTCGTCAGCGCGGATGACGGCGTAGGGGCCGACGAACACGTTTTCGCCAATGATGACTTTGCCGCAGATGATGGCGGTCTTGTCGACGTAGGCCGATTCGGCAATCACAGGCAGATCGCCGGACGGGTTTTTGCGGATCATGCTAAGGGCTCCGTAATGATGTGGACGTAGTCGCCGTCGATGGCGTTGTAGAAACAGGTCGGCCGTCCGGTGTGGCAGGCCGGGCCTTGCTGGTCGACGATCAGCAGGACCGCGTCGCCGTCGCAATCCAGGCGTGCTTCCACCAGCTGTTGCCAGTGACCGGAGCTTTCGCCTTTGCGCCACAACTGCTGGCGTGAGCGCGACCAGTAGCAGACCTGCCCGGTGCCCAGTGTTTCCTTGAGGGCCTGGCGGTTCATCCAGGCCAGCATCAACACCTCGCCGCTGCCGTGTTGCTGGGCGATGGCGGCGATCAGGCCATCGCTGTTCCACGGCAGGGCATCGAGCACGGGTTCGAGCGGAAAGCGGCTGCCGACGGCAGCCCCTTCCAGGTCGAGCATGCTCAAGGTCATGGCTTGCTCAGAGCCGCGCACAGCGTGTTGAGGTTGTATTCGAACAGCCCGGTGAAGGTGCTGGCCGGGCCTTCAGCGGCGAGGGCGTCGGAGTACAGCGTGCCGCCGATCTGCGCACCGCTTTCGTCAGCGATCTGTTTGAGCAGGCGCGAGTCCTTGATGTTTTCCATGAACACGGCTTTGACTTTGTCTTTGCGGATCTGAGTGATCAGCGCAGCCACTTCGGCGGCGGACGGCTCGCGTTCGGTAGACAAGCCCTGTGGCGCGAGGAACTCGATGCCATAAGCCTGGCCCAGGTAGCCGAAGGCGTCGTGAGAGGTAACGATGCGGCGGTTACCGGCGGGCAGTGCGCCGAACTTGGACTTGGCGTCGGCCAGCAGGCGATAGATTTCTTTCAGGTAGGTTTGGCTGTTGTGCTGGTAGTCGGCCTTGTTGGCCGGGTCGGCAGCGATCAGCGCCTTGGTGATGTTGTTCACATAGATTTCGGCGTTGGCCAAGTTGTGCCAGGCATGCGGGTCGGGGATGGTTTCGCCGTCCTCTTCCATGGTGTGGGAGATCACGCCTTTGCTGGCGGTCACGACCGTGGCTTTGGTTTCGGTGCTGGTCACCAGGCGGTCCAGCCAGGGTTCGAAGCCCAGGCCGTTCTTGATGATCACCTTGGCCTTGAGCAGTGCCTTGGCATCGTCCGGGGTAGGCTCGTAGGTGTGGGCGTCGGCGTCGGGGCCGACCATGTTGCTGATCTGGATGTGATCGCCACCAATCTGGTGAGTGATGTCATCGAGGATGCTGAAGCTGGTAACCACCTGAAGCTTGTCGGCGGCCTGGGCCGTCGACAACGACAGGACGAGACTGAACAGCACGAGTAGAGCGCGCATCGGGAAACACCTCATTGGGATGACAGCAAAGGCGGGCGGCGCAGCAAGCCGTGCACCGGACCGAAGACCACGGACAGCAGATACCCGGCGCCCGCTACCAGCACGATGGCCGGGCCGCTGGGCAACGAGTAGTAGAACGACAGCAACAAACCCAGCCACACCGACAGGCATCCCAGCACTGCCGATACCGCGATCAACACCGGCAGGCGCCGGCTCCAGAAACGTGAAGCGATGGCCGGCAACATCATCAGGCCCACCACCATCAGGGCGCCGATGGCCTGGAAGCCGATGACCAGGTTCAGCACCACCAAGGTCAGGAACAAACCATGGGCCAGCGGACCGAGGCGGCTGACGGTCTGCAGGAACAACGGGTCGAGGGTGTCCAGCAACAGCGGTTTGTAGATCGCGGCCATGGCGATCAGGCTGAAGCTGGAAACCCACAGCATGCCGGTGAGGGTGGTTTCATCCACCGCCAGGGCGGAGCCAAACAGCAGGTGCAGCAGATCGAGGCGTTTGCCGGCGATGCCGAGGATCAGCACGCCCGCGGCCAGGGAGATGGGGTAGATAGCGGCGAGGCTGGCGTCTTCGCGCAGGCCGGTGCGGCGGGTGATCCAGGCGGAAAGGCCAGCCATGCTCAGGCCCGCGCCGAGGCCGCCGATGGTCAGGGCGGGCAGGCTGAGGCCGGCGAACCAGAAGCCAAGGGCTGCGCCGGGCAGGATGCCGTGGGCGACAGCGTCACCGATCAGGCTCATGCGCCGCAGGATCAGGAACACGCCCAGCGGCGCGGTACTGCAGGCGAGTACCAACCCGCCGATGAGAGCACGGCGCATAAAGACGAAGTCGACGAAGGGCATCCACAGGTGGGCGGCGAAATGCATCAGGCCACCTGCATCTGTGGCTGCGGGCGGATCAGCTCTTTGCTCGGGCCGAACACGCAGCCGGTGCTTTTGATCTGCACCACTTGCTGGGTGTGGTGGCGCACGGAGGCGAGGTCATGGCAGACCACGATCAGCGTGCGGCCTTGCTCATGCCAGGCGTGGATGTGTTTCCAGCACAGCGCCTGGCCCTCTTCATCAAGGGCGGCGTGAGGCTCGTCGAGCAGCAGAACGGGCGCTTCGGCCAGGCTCATGCGAGCAAGGAGGGCGCGTTGCAGCTCGCCACCGGACAGTGCCATCAACGGGCGGTGCTCAAGGCCGCTGAGGCACCAGTCTTCCAGTACTGCCTCAAGACGTTGGCTGCGCTGTTGCGGGGACAGTTGCGTGCCCCAGAAACCGGCGGCGACCAGCTCTTGCAGGCTGATGGGAAACTGACGGTCCAGGTGTTGCTGCTGGGGCAGGAACGATAGGCCGCCACGGCGTGGAACATCCACTGTGACCTTGCCCGCCAGGGGTTTCTGCAGGCCGGCGATGACTTTAAGCAGGCTGCTTTTACCGGTGCCGTTGGCGCCAATGATGCCAGTGAGGCTGCCTTTTTCCAGGGTAAGGTCGATGGCGGGCGTCAGCGGCTGGCCGGGTGCGCCCCAGCGTAAAGCGGTGCAGGTGATCATGCAGGGTGTCTCGTCCAGCGGCTTTCAGCCACGGCATCGTGCGCGTGCAGGCTTTCGGCATGGACCACTTTCAGGTGGAAGGCTTTGACGGCATCCGAGCGTTTCAAGGCGAGGTTAAGGCGGCGGGCGGCGTCTTCGCAGAACATCAGGTTCTGCCCGTTGGCCAGGGCGAAGGCTTGTTCGTCCGCCCGTTTTACGGCGGTTTGTACGGCGGTGCCGAGGGCGGCTTCGACGGTGTCGATTAAGCCTGTCAGTGGCAGTTGCTCGCCTTGCAGCTCGACATGCAATTGCGCACTGCTGCGCTGGCTGTGAGGCGTGGCGACGATGCCGTTCGCGCTGCCGAGCCAGGTCAATACGTCTTCATGCTGCAACGGGGTGTTGGCGAAGTCGTCGAGAAATTGTTGCTGAATCAACTGCCTGGCGAGGGCAGCGGAGCATGGACAGGTCGAGGAGTAAGTAACGTCAATTTTTAGTTCCACGTGGAACATCTGGTTTTCCAGACGGGCGTCGATACTCACCGGGTAGCCTTTCCAACCGGCCAGCGGGCTGACCAGCGCCGGGCGTTTGAGCAGCAAAACGGTGTGGATGCGCAGGTAGGCGTTATTAGATAAACCTTCATGACTGTCGAGAAAACGCTGCAGTACATTACGCAGAAGTGCAGGCGTAAGGGGCTGCTGGTCGAGCATCTCCAAGGCCAGGTACAGGCGTGACATATGAATGCCACGGGCGGCGCCATCGTCCAGGCTCACGCCGGCATCGGCGGTGGCGGTCAGGCGCTGGCCGTCGATGAGAATCGGCAGGGCGATGCCGCACATGCCCACCCAGTCGAGTGGCAAGGCTTGGCGGGAAGCCTGCGCGGCGATATCCGGCAGAGTCAGCGCATTCATGAGCAGGTCCATCGTTGGAAATAAAAAGACATGTTATATTATAACTATTGAGTCGACGATGATTTTTCTGCTCCAGTCTTTTTTCAGTCATGTCGAGTAGGGACGCTCCTTTATTTGCGGTATTTTTCATGCACAGACGTCAGCTCCTAAACCTGCTTCTGGCCAGCTCGCTGTTCACCTTGCCGTTTGCCGCCCACGCCACGCAGATCAGCAACGCCCGCCTGTGGCGCTCGGACGACAAGCTGCGCCTGGTGTTCGACCTCAGCGGTCCGGTGCAATACAAGACCTTCACCCTGAGCGCGCCGGAACGCTTGATCATCGACTTGAGCGGCGCCGGGCTCAGTGGTGATTTTTCTCAGTTGGCGCTGAAGAACAGCGGGATCACCTCGATTCGTTCCGGGCATTTCGGCAAAGGCGACACGCGCATCGTGCTGGACCTGGCCGCACCGATGCAGCTCAACAGCTTTCTATTGCCGCCTCAGGATGGCCAAGGCCATCGACTGGTCCTGGACCTGACCAGCGCCACCCAGGCGCCTCGCCAGATTGCGGCCGAGCCCAAGCCTTTGGTGGATAAAGCGCATCCCAAACGCGACATCATTGTGGTGGTCGACCCCGGCCACGGCGGCAAGGACCCAGGCGCCGTCGGTTCCAAAGGCCAGCGCGAAAAAGACGTGGTGCTGTCCATCGCCCAACTGCTGGCTAAACGCTTGAAGCGCGAGAAAGGCTTCGACGTGAAGTTGGTGCGTAACGACGACTTCTTCGTGCCGCTGCGCAAGCGCGTGGAAATCGCCCACAAGCACAATGCCGACATGTTTATCTCGGTGCATGCGGACGCGGCGCCACGCATCACCGCTTCGGGCGCGTCGGTGTATGCCCTGTCCGAAGGCGGCGCCACTTCAGCCACGGCGCGGTTCATGGCGCAACGGGAAAACGGCGCCGATCTGCTCGGTGCCACCAGCCTGCTCAATCTGAAAGACAAGGACCCGATGCTCGCCGGGGTGATCCTGGATATGTCGATGAACGCTACTATCGCGTCCAGCCTGCAACTGGGCAGCTCGATCCTGGGCAGCCTGGAAGGCATCACCAGCCTGCATCAGAAGCGCGTGGAACAAGCCGGATTTGCGGTGCTCAAGTCACCGGACGTGCCGTCGATCCTGGTGGAGACCGGGTTTATTTCCAACGCACGGGACAGTGCGCGGCTGGTCACCGCGCGTCATCAACAGGCGGTTGCCGACGGCCTGTTCGAAGGCCTGAAAAAATACTTCCAGAAGAATCCACCGATGAATAGTTACATGGCGTGGGTGCAGGAACAGAAGAACGGTCAGGTCTAACAGCCGGTTATACGGCTACAGGTGAATTTGGCGCTGGCGCCGCCCGAACTGGAAAACCGGTTGAGGGTGGTCCAGCCCACGCGCCGCGTGTAGCCGACCCACGCCTCACCGTCCGACGCCAACCCGGTAAAGAACGTCAGTTGCCCGTAGCGGCTGTTGGTCTGTGCCCAATAGCGTTTGCCGATCACCTCGTACCCGCGCAAATACGTGGTGCTGCCGACCGTCGCCACGCTGTAGGCGTTGCCTAAAGGGTCAACGCAAGCGAGCAGATTGGCGCTGCGCGTGCAGTTGGCCAGCAGGCTTAGCGCCTGGGCGCACGCAGGTCCCACGGCAACCAATAACAGGGCGCACACCAGGTATCTCATCGGGTTTCTCAAGGCTGGGGAGTGTTCAAGCATTGCGCCCTTCGTCGTGGCGAGCAAGAGGGGATTGGCTTATTTGTTTTGTTATACTATAACATTAAAAAACAGCCTGACCCGTGAACCGCTCCCCATGACCGAACAAGACCTCCTGGCCCAGCCTTGCGCCGACTACATGAATGAAGCCCAGCAAGGGTTCTTCCGTGAGTTGCTGCTGGCCCAGCGCAATGAGCTGCAAGCCCGCATCGACGCCGAGTTCCTGGTGCTGCGCGAGCAGGAAACCAACAGCGACCCCGCCGATGTCGGCAGCGCCGAAGAACAGCGCCAATGGCAACTGCGCCTGCTGGAGCGGGAAAAGAAGCTGTTGGACAAGATCGACGACGCCCTCGACTCACTGGCGCGCGGCGAATACGGCTGGTGCCGCGAAACCGGCGAGCCCATCGGCCTACAGCGCTTGTTGCTGCGTCCTACCGCCACCCTGTGTATCGAAGCCAAAGAACGTGAAGAGCTGCGCGAACGCCATAAACGGGCGATTTGACCGGCCAACCCTGATGAGGAATACCTGATGCCCAATCGTCTCCCCGTTACTGTGTTGTCCGGCTTTCTCGGCGCCGGTAAAAGCACGCTGCTCAACTATGTGCTGCGCAACCGCGAAAACCTGCGGGTGGCGGTGATCGTCAACGACATGAGCGAAATCAATATCGACGGCAGTGAGGTCCAGCGCGACGTCACGCTCAACCGCGCCGAAGAAAAACTGGTGGAGATGAGTAACGGCTGCATCTGCTGCACCTTGCGGGAAGACCTGCTGCTGGAAGTGGGAAAACTCGCCAAGGAAGGTCGCTTCGATTACCTGCTGATCGAGTCCACCGGCATCTCCGAACCCTTGCCCGTAGCCGAAACCTTCACCTTCCGCGACGAAAACGAGCAAAGCCTGGCCGACATAGCGCGCCTGGACACCATGGTCACCGTGGTCGACGGCATGAACTTCCTGCTCGACTACCAGGCCGCCGAAAGCCTGGCGTCGCGGGGTGAAACCCTCGGTGAAGAAGACGAGCGTTCCATCACCGACCTGCTGATCGAGCAGATCGAATTCGCCGACGTGATCCTCATCAGCAAGATCGACCTGATCAGCAGCCGCGAACGCGAAGAGTTGATAGCGATCCTTGAGCGCCTGAATGCCCAGGCGGAAATCATCCCGATGGTCATGGGCGAAGTGCCGCTGAACAAGATCCTCAACACCGGCCGTTTCGACTTTGAACGCGCCGCCCAAGCCCCAGGCTGGCTGCAGGAACTGCGCGGTGAACATGTGCCGGAAACCGAGGAATACGGTATTGCTTCCACCGCTTACCGTGCGCGCCGTCCCTTCCATCCACAGCGTTTCTTCGACTTCATCGACCGCCCGTGGGTCAACGGCAAACTGCTGCGCTCCAAAGGTTTTTTCTGGCTGGCCAGCAAGCACCAGGATGCGGGCAGCTGGTCCCAGGCCGGCGGTTTGATGCGCCACGGTTTTGCCGGACGCTGGTGGCGCTTTGTGCCAAAAAGCCAGTGGCCTCAGGACGAAGAAAGCATCGCGGCAATCATGGGCAACTGGCAACTGAGCACCGGTGATTGCCGCCAGGAACTGGTGTTTATCGGGCAGAACATCGACTTCACTCTACTGCGTGCCGAGTTGGACGCGTGCCTGCTCAACGATGAAGAAATGGCCCAGGGCGTCGACGGTTGGCGCCTGCTGGCCGATCCCTTTGGCCCTTGGTATGAGGAGGCAGCCGCCTGATGCTGGCCCCGGTGATTCCCCTGCGTCCTGTGATTCGCCAGACCCGTGGCGAAACCCCGCTGGCGCTGTCCGACATCCTGGAAGATGGCGTCAACCTGGCCGTGTGGGAGCGGCAGTTGCCGTTGCACATCGCCGAGTTCGGCGCCTTGCTGGTGGCGCTCAACGAGCCGTTGGCCGATTCCATGGTGATCGAGCTCAACAACGAAGACGCGGTGCCGAACTTGCAGGGATTGGCGTCCAGCTGCCGTGATCTGGAAGGCTACGAAGGCTTTATCGCGGATGTGTCGTGGCTGGTCAGCGCGTTTTCCTGCCTGCTGGGCGCCAAGCGTATTGGCGTGCGTTTGCGGTTGCTGGATAAGGCGATGTGCCCACGTTTTCACGTCGACCATGTGCCGGTGAGGCTGATCACCACCTATGCGGGGGTCGGCAGCCAGTGGTTGCGCGAAGGCGTGATGGACCGGCGCAGGCTGAGCCAGCCGGAGGCCGAGCCCACCGAGCGTGTCGAACAGATTCGCTGCGGCGAAGTCGCCCTGCTCAAGGGCACCAAATGGCACGGTAATGAGAATCACGGTTTGATCCACCGGTCACCGGCGCTCAAGGCCGATGAGCGTCGATTGATCCTGACACTGGATTGGCTCGCATAACCGCGTAGGATCAAACGCTCTACACGGTCCGAACGATGCCCCTCATGCTGCAGAACATTCCCACCCACGTGATTGCCGGGCCCTTGGGCGCCGGCAAGACCAGCCTTATCAAGCACCTGCTCGCCCAGCGCCCGGCCAACGAGCGCTGGGCGGTGCTGATCAACGAGTTCGGGCAGATCGGCCTGGACGCCGCCTTGCTCACCCAGGATGACGACGGCATTGCCCTGGGCGAAGTCGCCGGAGGCTGCCTGTGCTGCGTGAATGGTGCACCGTTCCAGGTAGGACTGGGTCGTCTGTTGCGCAAGGCCAAGCCCGACCGGCTGTTTATCGAACCGTCGGGCCTGGGCCATCCGGCGCAGTTGCTCAAGCAGTTGCGACAGTCGCCATGGCAGGGCGTGCTGTCCGTCCAGCCTTGCGTGCTGGTATTGGATGCCCAGGCGCTGGCCGCAGGGAAACCATTACCGCCAGCGCAGCAAGAGGCTCTGACGAGTGCCGGGTTGCTGGTGTTGAACAAGGATGAAGGGTTGGACGCCGGGCAGCGTCGAGCGATCGAACGGCAGTTGCCCGAATGCCCGCTCTACTGGACCCGCCAGGCGCAATTGCCCCTGCAACAATTACCCGGCCTGAACGCGCAGGCTTCAGCCGCTGTGGATAACGTCGAACTGCCCGAAGGCCTCGCGCAAATGCCGGCGGTGTGGAGCGATCCCACTCAACCGATCTGCCTGAGTCAGGCCCAAGAGGGCGGCTGGAGTGTCGGCTGGCGCTGGCATCCTAGCCAGCAGTTCGATACCCGCCGCCTCGACCAGTGGCTGACAAGCCTTGAATGGCGGCGCGCCAAACTGGTTATCCACAGCGCCGACGGGTGGGTTTCGACCAACGCGGTGGATAACAGCGAGTTGACTTGGCAGGCCAGCGAATGGCGCCGTGATTCACGTATTGAGTTGATTTTCAGCGAGCCACAGGACCTGGCCGCCTTGCAGGCCGCACTAAAGGCCTGCCGTTACTGACGGTTCTTGGCGTGGTCCTGGCGCCACTGGCTCAGCTCGATCACTTCGGCGCTGGGCAGCGGCGTCTTGATCTCGAACGGGTAGGGCGCCAGTTCGATCTGCGCGCTGTGGGCGCCGAATTGAGTGATGGTCCCCGGATGGCGGGTTTCGCCGGTCACGGTGAATTCAAAGTTGTAGATACGCGCGAGGCGCCGCCGCCCATTGGCATCCTTCACAAACCCGATACGCTTGAGCGCCACCGCGCCGTCCAGCAGTTCGATGTCGAGCTTGGCACAATGCTGCTTGACCCGCTCCAGCGCCCGCTCACGCAGGCCGTGGTTGTGCCACACCCAGGCGGCACCGGTCGCCAGCAGCATCAACACGAAGATGTTTCCCAGGGTCAGCATGCGAAAGACTCCAACAAAGTGAGAGCAGCTTAACTGTGTCGCCGGTCTGTCGTACAGGCTGCGTTTAGTCGCATACTGCGCGGCCAGAATTTCAATGGCTTTACGGAAATCCCGCGCATGAAACGCACACCTCATCTGCTTGCGATCCAGTCTCATGTGGTCTTTGGCCACGCCGGAAACAGCGCCGCCGTATTCCCCATGCAGCGCGTCGGGGTGAACGTCTGGCCGTTGAACACGGTGCAGTTCTCCAACCACACCCAGTATGGCCAATGGGCGGGCGAAGTGTTGGCGCCGCAGCAAATTCCGGCGCTGGTGGAAGGCATCGCCGCGATCGGCGAGCTGGGCAACTGCGACGCCGTGCTGTCCGGCTACCTGGGCAGTGCGGACCAGGGGCGTGCGATTCTCAGCGGCGTGGCGCGCATCAAGGCCATCAACCCCAAGGCTTTGTATTTGTGCGACCCGGTGATGGGCCATCCGGAGAAGGGCTGCATCGTGCCCCAGGAAGTCAGCGATTTCCTGCTGGACGAAGCCGCGGCCATGGCTGACTTCCTGTGCCCCAACCAGCTGGAACTGGACAGTTTTGCCGGGCGTAAGCCGCAATCGCTGTTCGATTGCCTGGCCATGGCCAAGGCGCTGCTGGCACGCGGGCCGAAGGCGGTATTGGTTAAGCACTTGGACTACCCCGGCAAGCTGCCGGACGGTTTCGAGATGCTGCTGGTGACCGCCGAGGGCAGCTGGCACCTGCGCCGGCCATTGCTGGCGTTTCCACGCCAGCCTGTGGGCGTGGGCGACCTGACCTCGGGGCTGTTCCTGGCGCGGGTACTATTGGGCGACAGCCTGTTGGCGGCGTTCGAGTTCACCGCCGCAGCCGTGCATGAAGTGCTGCTGGAAACCCAGGCCTGTGCCAGTTATGAACTGGAACTGGTGCGCGCCCAGGACCGTATCGCCCATCCTCGCGTGCGGTTCGAAGCGACGCCGATCGAGCTGTAGGAACATTCCTGATTGAGCCAGGCAAAGGGCGTCCGGTACTATCGGCGCCTCTTTGTCCCCTGTGCTTTTCAAGGAAGAACCATGTCATATTTCCTACGGGCTTTTTCCACGCTAAGCCTGGTTTCGCTGCTCAGCGCTTGCAGCGTCAACGGCACTTACCCGGACGCCACCGAGCCGGATGCCGCCAAGCTGCGGTTTATCTCCAACACCCAGAACTCCACCCTCGACTTTTTCGACGCGCAGCACTGCGAAGGTCGCACGACGGGCATTCTCAACAATTTCCTGATGGCCGATACCACGCGCCGGGCGGGAATGATCGTGCCGCCGCCGGAGAAAGCCCGTGGCCTACTGGAAGTCAAGCTGGCGCCTGGCAAACCGGTTTTCATGCGCATCAACACGAATGGCGGCAGCTACTTGTGTGCCAAGGCGATCAGTTTCACGCCAGAAGCAAGCAAGGAATATGAAGTGACATTCGACGTAGCTGGGGGCAGTTGCATTACGACCTTCCAACGTCTGCAACGCTTCAACGGTAAAGACGAGCGCATTCCGCAGCCGATGATTGAAACCCCGCTGCAAGCATGCGCCGGTAGCACGCCGATGTTCCCCAAGCAGATTCCGCAAACGCCCAAGCGCGCTGCGCAGATCAACACCATCGTCGATACCAACGTGCAGTTGTTCAAGATGATGAATCCGGACACACCCGTCGAACCACCGTCGACAACCGCGACGCTTGAAGCGCAGATTGCCAAGCGTAAGGCGGCAATGGGCTCGTTCACGTTGCCGGAAGCCT
Source organism: Pseudomonas sp. DWRC2-2 (assembly GCF_049897885.1). Taxonomy (NCBI): domain Bacteria; kingdom Pseudomonadati; phylum Pseudomonadota; class Gammaproteobacteria; order Pseudomonadales; family Pseudomonadaceae; genus Pseudomonas; species Pseudomonas sp. DWRC2-2. Next base: position 572,035 of record NZ_JAFCXD010000003.1, on the reverse strand, counting down.
ACTGGACTCAATATCGGCAGAATTTCGCACTATTGAATGAAGACGCAGCGGCGCAACAAGCGCGCACGATGGGCCTCTACATAGAGGTTTTCCGCTATCGACTGAGCGTCACCGAGGACGCCGTATTGGAACAATGGCTGAACCCGACGGACAAAACCACGCGTGATCTCGTGGCAGCGAATGACAAGGTGATGACCGCCTATTACACCAACACTCGCAAGTCAGTGATGGTTGAAGTGCTCAACCATCACTTGGCGCGCATGGGCCAGCTGGATCAGCGCTTTGATGTGTGCGCGCACTTCGACAAGTGCTGGCACTACTGACGCCTACAGCGCGTCGGCCTTGATTTCCTGGTAGCGCTTTTCCAGCTCCTGGCGGATCTGCCGGCGCTGTTGGGCCTGCACGAACCGGCGCTTGTCTTCGCTGTTGTGCGGCTGCAAAGGCGGCACGGCGGCCGGTTTGCGCTGGTCGTCCACGGCCACCATGGTGAAGAAACAGCTGTTGGTGTGGCGCACCGAGCGTTCGCGGATGTTCTCGGTCACCACCTTGATACCTACCTCCATCGAGGTATTGCCGGTGTAGTTGACCGACGCGAGGAAGGTCACCAGCTCGCCGACATGAATCGGCTCGCGGAAAATCACCTGGTCCACCGACAACGTCACGACATAACGGCCGGCATAACGGCTCGCGCAGGCGTAGGCCACTTCGTCGAGGTACTTGAGCAGGGTGCCGCCGTGGACATTGCCTGAGAAGTTGGCCATATCAGGGGTCATCAATACCGTCATCGACAGCTGGGCGTTTCCGGGTTCCATAGCACACTCACGGGTTGTAGGCATTGGTTGGGGGGCACCTCTGCGGGTGCTGGAATCTTTGCTGTGCCTTCCTTAACGGGACGCCGGTGGTCGGCTTGCCGTCACGCGTGTACCGATCTGTTTCCATATATTGCACCGGCTTTCTGCCGGAAGTCGCGGTGTTAACCTTCAAAAGCCCATCTCAGGGCATTTCTTACGATCCAGGCAGACTTTTCCTTTCGCCCTTTGCGACATTTCAAAGGCGCGGGCGGAAGTGGGAAAAGCGCCAGTACCCTCAAGGAGCCCCTCGCCATGCACGCCATCAGCTTTATCCAGGACCTGGCCGTGATCATGCTGGTGGCAGGGGTTGTCACCATCCTGTTTCACCGCCTCAAGCAACCGGTGGTGCTGGGCTACATCGTCGCCGGGTTCATCATCGGCCCGCACACCCCGCCGTTCGGCCTGATCCACGACGAAGACACCATCAAGACCCTCGCCGAGCTGGGGGTGATCTTCCTGATGTTCTGCCTGGGCCTGGAGTTCAGCCTGCGCAAGCTGTTCAAGGTCGGCGCCACAGCCTTCATCGCGGCTTTCCTGGAAATCATCCTGATGATCTGGATTGGCTACGAAATCGGCCGCTGGTTCGACTGGAACACCATGGACTCGCTGTTCCTCGGCGCGATCCTGGCGATTTCCTCCACCACCATCATCGTCAAGGCGCTCAATGACCTGAAGATGAAAAACCAGCGCTTCGCCCAGCTGATTTTCGGCGTGCTGATCGTCGAGGACATCCTCGGCATCGGCATCATCGCCTTGCTGTCGAGCATTGCCGTCAGCGGCACGGTCAGCTCCGGCGAAGTGTTTTCCACGGTCGGCAAGCTGTCGCTGTTCATGATCGTCGCGCTGGTCATCGGCATTTTGCTGGTGCCACGTTTGCTGGCCTACGTGGCCAAGTTCGAAAGCAACGAGATGCTGCTGATCACCGTACTGGGCCTGTGTTTCGGTTTCTGCCTGCTGGTGGTCAAGCTGGAGTACAGCATGGTGCTGGGCGCGTTCCTGATCGGCGCGATCATGGCCGAATCCCGTCAGTTGATTAAGATCGAGCGCCTGATCGAGCCGGTTCGCGACATGTTCAGCGCCATCTTCTTCGTGGCCATCGGCTTGATGATCGACCCGCAGATCCTGCTGCAATACGCCTGGCCGATTGCGGTGATCACCGTGGCGGTGGTGCTGGGCAAGATGTTGTCCTGTGGCCTGGGGGCGTTTATCGCCGGCAATGACGGCCGTACCTCACTGCGCGTGGGCATGGGGCTGTCACAGATTGGCGAGTTTTCCTTCATCATCGCGGCGTTGGGGATGACGTTGCAGGTGACCAGTGACTTCCTTTACCCCGTCGCCGTGGCGGTTTCAGCCATTACCACACTGCTCACGCCGTACCTGATTCGCGGTGCCGACCCATTGTCCTTGAAGATCGCGGCGATCATGCCGCAGCGAATGAGCCGGGTGTTCGGCATGTACGGCGAATGGCTGCGCAGTATCCAGCCTCAAGGTGAAGGCGCAATGCTGGCGTCGATGATCCGCAAGATCATCCTGCAAGTCGGGGTGAACCTGGCGCTGGTGGTGGCGATCTTCTTCGCCGGCAGCTTTTTCGCGGCGCGTATCGGTGGGTATCTGGAAGGCTGGATCAGCGATCCGAGCTGGCAGAAGGCATTGATCTGGGGCGGGGCGTTGTTGCTGTCGCTGCCCTTCCTGATTGCGGCGTATCGCAAGCTCAAGGCGCTGTCGATGCTGTTGGCGGAGATGAGCGTGAAGCCCGAAATGGCCGGACGGCATACCCAGCGCGTACGGCGGGTGATTGCAGAGCTGATCCCGATCCTGTCGCTGCTGGTGATCTTCCTGCTATTGGCAGCCTTGTCGGCCAGTATTCTGCCGACCAACAAGTTGCTGGTGCTCATTGCCGTGGTCACGGCGGCGGTGGCGGCCGTGCTCTGGCGGTGGTTCATCCGCGTGCATACGCGGATGCAGGTCGCCTTGCTGGAGACGCTGGATAACCACAAGGATACGCCCGAGCACTAAGCGCCTGGGTGTGGGCTCAGCTTTCCAGCCAGACGTCCCGCGCCCAGTGCCACACCGATTCCCAGGTTTCTTCGGTCACGAGTTCTTCTTCGCCGGACCACAGCACCACGGTGCCGTCTTCTTCAACGCAGTAGTAGTCGTCACCGTCCTGGCAGATCGGGATCATGCTGCGATCAACACCCGCATCCCAGGCATTGGCAGCCACGTCGGGCAAGTAGGTATGGGATTGCGGGTCGGTAACGGTCACCGGTTCCAGGCTGCCGTACACCACATCGCTGACGGTCAGCAGAAATTCACGGAAGACAAACGGGATATCGATGAACAGTTGTTCCTCGATTTCCACCAGTTGGTCTTCGTCAGGCAGCTCCAGCGGAACCGGGACCGGTTCGTTGGCTTCACGCAATTGTTCGATGATTTCTTCCACGGCCGGGATCCTCTTGCTAGATGGCGCGGTTTATAGGGGCGTTTTATACAGTAGCTCGCTATAAGTGCAACCGTGAAATAGAAAACCCCGGACAGGTCCGGGGTTTTTTGTATCTGCGTGCTAAGCGTGAAGGGATCAGCCGTTCTGGCGGATACCGGCGACCAGCCAAGGCTGGTTGTCGCCTTGTGGGCGTTCCATGTTCCAGCTTTCGCTGAACACTTCGCCCTGGTCGAAACGCGAGGTCTTCGACACACCGCTGAAGGTCAGGGTGGCGATGGTCTTGTCGGCGCGATCATCCACACCGTCCAACTGCACGCGCAGGTCGTCGATGTAAGTCGACTGGAATGCATCGCCAATCTCAGCGCGTTCGCGCTTGAGGAACTCCAGCAGTTGCGGGGTCACGAACTCGGCAATTTTGTCCATTTCGTTGGCGTCCCAGTGCTGCTGCAGGGACTGGAAGTGGCTGCGGGCCGCTTCGACGAAACGCTCTTCGTTGAACCAGGCCGGCGCGTTGATCACCGGACGGGCCGCAGCAGGGGCTGCTGAACCACCGAAGATCGAGCCCATGGCTGGTTTTTGCTCGAACACTTCACGCTGCATCGGCGCGCCGGCTGGAGCCAGGTGCTCCTGCTGCTTGCGGCGACGGGCGGCGATAAAGCGGAAGATCACAAAGGCGATGACCGCCAGGATCAGCATGTCGAAGATCTGCATGCCCTGGAAGCCGCCACCCATGAACATGGAAGCGAGCAGGCCACCGGCAGCGATACCGGCCAGAGGGCCCAACCAGCGCGAAGCACCGCCGGCCTTGGCAGCGGCGCCCGCAGCACCGGCTGCGCCTGCGGTCGCGGCTGCACCGCCGGCACCGGCGGATGGAGCCATTTGGCTGGTCTGGTGAGTCGGTGCTGCACCGGAACTTTTGCCGCCACCGAAGCGTTTGGCGTTGGCGTCGATGCTCATCGTCAGGCCGATGCACAACGCCATGGCGATGCTAAGAAAACGTTTCATAAAGGGAATTCCCATTTGTGGATTGCACGCGCGCCATGTTGCACAGGTGTAGAGGCAGTGGCTAGCGACATAATGTTTCGGGCTTTTGCGTAGGACCGATTCAGAATGGTCTGTAGGACTTATTACTGATATTGGCCCGCGCCTGTTAAAAACAAGGGCGGGCCAGTCACCTTCATGTAGGCAAATGTTTCAGACGGCTTCGAGCTTCGCGTAGCCCATCATCAGCCACTTGCTGCCTTCGGCGAAGTTCACCTGCACCCGGGCCTGTGCACCAGCGCCTTCGAAGTTGAGGATCACGCCTTCGCCGAACACCGAATGCCTGACCTGCTGGCCAAGGCTGAACTGGGTTTCCGGAATCTCGGAACCCGCAAACATACTGCTGGAGTTCTGCTGCTGCCCGCCGCCGAACGGGCGACTGACGCTGTTGGACAAGCGCACTTCCTGGATCAGGCCCTTCGGTACTTCACGTACGAAGCGCGACACCTTGTTGTAGGTCTCGCTGCCGTACAGGCGTCGGGTCTCGGCGTAGGTCATCACCAGGTTCTGCATGGCGCGCGTGATGCCCACGTAGGCCAGACGGCGTTCTTCCTCAAGACGGCCGGGTTCTTCCAGGCTCATCTTGTGCGGGAACAGGCCTTCTTCCATGCCCACCAGGAACACGTACGGGAATTCCAGGCCCTTGGCGCTGTGCAAGGTCATCAGCTGGATGCTGTCTTCATGCTCATCCGCCTGGGTATCGCCGGCTTCCAGCGACGCATGGCCGAGGAAAGCAGCCAGCGGCGTCAGCTCTTCATCTTCCTCGGTGTTTTCGAAGGCACGGGCAGCGCTTACCAGTTCCTCAAGGTTTTCTACCCGGGCCTGGCCTTTCTCACCTTTTTCCGCCTCATGGTAGGCGATCAGCCCGGACTGTTCGATCACCGTCTGGGTCATCAGGTGCAATGGCATTTCCGCGCACTTGGCCGCCAGGTTCTCGATCAGCTCGACAAACACACCCAAAGCGCTGGCTGCGCGGCCGGTCAGGCCTTTATTGACGATGAGCAAGCGCATGGCTTCCCACATCGACACATCGGCATGGCGCGCGTGGTCGCGAATCGCCTCGACGGTTTTCTCGCCGATGCCACGGGCCGGGATGTTGATCACCCGTTCCAGTGCCGCATCGTTGCCGCGACCTTCCAGCAAACGCAGGTAGGCCATGGCGTTCTTGATTTCGGCGCGCTCGAAGAAGCGCTGGCCACCATAGATGCGGTACGGGATGCGTTCGCGCAACAAGGCTTCTTCCAGGACGCGCGATTGGGCGTTGGAACGGTACAGGATCGCGATGTCACTGCGCGCCAGGCCGGTTTTCAGCGCGCTTTCGATGGTTTCCACCACGTAGCGTGCTTCATCGTGCTCATTGAAGGCGGCGTACAGGTTGATCGCCTCGCCTTCGCCGCCGTCGGTCCACAGCTCTTTGCCCAGGCGCCCGGTGTTGTTGGCGATCAAGGCGTTGGCGGCCTTGAGGATCCCGGCGGTGGAGCGGTAGTTCTGTTCCAGACGGATGGTCACCGCGTCCGGGAAGTCTTCGGAGTACTGGTAGATGTTCTCGATTTTCGCGCCACGCCAGCCGTAGATCGACTGGTCGTCGTCGCCCACTACCATCAGGCTGTCGCCGCCCTTGGCCAGCAGGCGCAACCAGGCGTACTGCACGGCGTTGGTGTCCTGGAACTCGTCCACCAGGATGTGGCGGAAGCGTTTCTGGTAATGGGCCAACAGGCCTGGGTTGTCGCGCCACAGGTCGAGGGCGCGCAGCAGCAGCTCGGAGAAGTCGATGACCCCGGCGCGTGCACAGGCGGCCTCGTAGGCTTCATAGATGCTGCGCATGGTCGCCAGGAACAAATCGCCGCTGGCCTGGATATGTTGCGGGCGCAGGCCTTCGTCTTTCTGGCCGTTGATGAACCATTGCGCCTGGCGCGCCGGCCAACGCTGTTCGTCCAGGCCCAACTCGCGGATCACGCGCTTGACCAGGCGTTGCTGGTCATCGCTGTCGAGGATCTGGAAGGTCTGGGCCAGGCCCGCCTCCTGCCAGTGCGCCCGCAGCAGGCGGTGCGCCAGGCCGTGGAAGGTGCCGACCCACATGCCGGCCGGGCTGATGCCCATCAACTGCTCGATGCGGTGGCGCATCTCGGCAGCGGCCTTGTTGGTGAAGGTCACCGACAGGATGGAATGCGGGGACGCGTTTTCGACCTGGATCAACCAGGCGATACGGTGCACCAGCACTCGGGTTTTACCGGAGCCAGCACCGGCCAGGACCAACTGACGGCCAACGGGGGCTGCTACGGCCTGGCGTTGGGCATCGTTGAGGGAGTTCAGCAAAAGGGAGAGATCATCGCGCATCGGCGCATTCTAGGGTGCCCGAGGGAGTGGGGCAAATACCAATGCCGGGTGGTCGACGGAAAACCGCCAGGGTGATGACCGGTCGGTCAATGGCCACAGCCCGCGCCGCGTCTCGCTTAAGCCGTCTGGCCCGGAAGTTTGCGCTGTACGACCGTGCAGTTTTTATGACGCAGAGCAGTTTGGCCCAGGCGCTTGCTTGTGTATGCTCCGTCGACGTTTCGGGCTCACCATTATAAGAACACTGCCTATGACCCTCAGCACCGACCTGCTCGGCCCCTCGACGGCACCCGCGCAGGTTCTTCGCAAACACTACGCCACGGAGATGGCGGTCGAGCGCACACGTCTGCTGTATCAGGGCTCGCTGCTGCCGACCCTGTTGATGCTCGTCAATGGCCTGGTCTGCGCCTGGCTGTTGTGGAACCCCCAGCAATACCTGCTGGACAGCATCTGGCTGGTCTGGCTGCTGGCCCTGGTGGCGATGCGCGTGATCCAGGTGGCGGCGTTCGACTCGGCCATGCCCAGTCGCCAGGCCCAGCCGGTGTGGCGGCGCATGTTCATGCTCGGCTCGGCCGTCAGCGGCCTGACGCTGGCCACGGCCGCCATCGCGCTGGTGCCGGTCGACAGCTTCATGCAACAAGCCTGGGTGTTCGGCCTGATCGGCGCAGCGACGCTCTCGGCCAGCGTGGCCTATGCCGTGAGCCTGCCAGCGTTTTTGTCGTTTGCCTTGCCGTGCCTGGTGCCGGCCATCCTCTACCTGTTCTGGACCGGCGACCCGCAGCAGCGCGGTTGGGGGGTGCTTGGCCTGATCCTGCTGGCGTCCTTGAGCCTGGTGGCGTGGCAGGTCAATCGCCTGATCCAGCGCGGGCTGCTGCGCCGTTTTCAGAACCAGGCGTTGATCGAGCATCTGCAGCAGGCGCAACAGCGCAGCGAGCAACTCAATCAGGAGCTGGTGCGCGAAGTGGAACAACGTCGTCAGGTCGAGCAAGAACTGCGCGAAGCCCAGATTGGCCTGCAAGACCGCGTGGCCCAACGCAGCCAGGAACTGGACGCCGCCAGCCTGGCCCTGAATAAAAGCGAAGCGCGTCTGGCCATGGCGCTGCAAGCCAGTGAGTTGGGCCTGTGGGACTGGAACCTGCAAACCGACGAAGTCCATCACACCCAGCTCAAGGAGTTGTTCGGCCTGGAGCCGGAATACGTCACGGCGATGCTCAGCCACCTCAAGCCACGCCTGCATCCCGAAGACCTGCCGCTGCTCAAGCGTGCCTTGGTGGAACACCTCAAGGGCCGCAGCGAGGACTACCTGGTGGAATACCGCGTGCGTCATGGCGATGGGCACTGGGTGTGGATCGAAGACCGTGGCCGCGCCGTGGAGCGCGCGCCCAGTGGACGGGTCACGCGCATGCTCGGCACGCGGCGTGATATCAGCGCCGGCAAGGCCCTGGAAGAACAGCAGCGCTTGGCCTCGACCGTATTCGAGGCCGCCAGCGAAGGCATCGTGATCCTCGATCCAGACTACAAGCTGATTGCCGTCAATCAGGCGTTCAGCCGTGTCACCGGCTTTGAAACCGACGACATGATTGGCCGCAATGTGGTCGAACTGCCCAGCAGTCGTGATGCTCGCCGGCACTTCCCGGTGATCCGCCAGGCGTTGCTCAGCCATGGCACCTGGCAGGGTGAGCTGGTGGAAACGCGCAAGAACGGCGAGCTGTACCCGCAGTGGCTGCAATTGAATGTCGTGCGCGATATCCGGGGGAAAGTCAGCCATATCGTGGGCTTCTTCGCCGATCTCTCGGCGCGACGTGAGTCGGAAGAGCGCATGCGCTACCTCACCCATTACGACGAGCTGACCGGCCTGGCCAACCGCTCGCTGTTCCGCGAAAGGCTGCGCGAGGCCCATCAGCGGGTACGCCAGGGCGGTCGCAGCCTGGCGTTGCTGCACATCAACCTCGACCGTTTCAAATTGCTCAATGACAGCCTTGGCCATGAAGTCGCCGACCAGTTGCTGCAAAAAATGGCGCGCCGCCTGATCAACGCGTTACCTGAGGCGGACACCATCGCGCGTCTGTCCGGCGACGAATTCGCCGTGCTGTTTGACGCCTACGGCAACCTGTCGAGCCTGGCGCGGGTCGCCACGCGGTTGCTGGCCAAACTGCGGGTGCCGGTGACGGTGGACGGGCATGAGCTGGTGGTGAGTGCCTCGATGGGCGTCAGCCTGTTGCCGGACAATGCGCGGGAAATTTCTGCATTGGTCAGCCAATCCAACATGGCCATGCAACATGCCAAGCACCTGGGCGGCAACAATTTCCAGTTCTACACCGACAGCCTGCAAGCCAGCACCCTGGAGCGTTTGCAGCTGGAAAACCATCTGCGCAAGGCCATCGAAGAGCGCCAGCTCACGGTGTTCTACCAACCCAAGCTGTGCCTGGCCACCGGCAAGCTGAATGCCGCCGAAGCGTTGATCCGCTGGGACCATCCGCAGTGGGGCATGGTGCCGCCGGGGGACTTTATCGGCCTGGCCGAAGAGACCGGCCTGATCGTGCCATTGGGCGAATTCGTGCTGCGCGAGGCCTGCTGGCAGGCATGTGAATGGCAGCGCCAGGGACTGGCGCCGATCCGCGTATCGGTGAACCTTTCGGTGCATCAACTGCGCCAGGGCAAGCTGGTCAGCCTGGTGCGCCAGGTGCTCGAAGAAACTGGCCTGGACCCGCAATACCTGGAGCTGGAGCTGACCGAAAGCCAATTGCTCGACAGCGTCGAACACATCATCGCCACGTTCCAGCAATTACGGGACCTGGGTGTGAAGCTGGCGATCGACGATTTCGGCACGGGTTATTCGTCCCTGAGCTACCTCAAGCGCATTCCCGTGGACTACGTGAAGATCGACCAGACTTTCATCCGTGGGCTGGGCCAGGGGCGTGAAGACGCCGCTATCACCCGCGCCATTATCGCTATGGCCCATGGGCTGGCGCTCAAGGTAGTGGCCGAAGGCGTGGAAGATCAGCAGCAGCTGGATTTCCTGCGCGGTGAGCGTTGTGATGAGGTACAGGGCTACTTGATCAGTCGGCCGATGCAGGCCGAAGGGCTGGCAGATTTGTTACGGAAAAATGCAGATTTTCCCTAGTGATGCCTGGGGCGCCCCTGTGGCTACAACTTGGCCGCCCTTAGATTCAAAGGGGAGCAGGGCGATTTAGTGATGCGTCGGACGGGCAAAACGACAATTCTTGTAGTATAACTACAAGCTTGCTACATCCCTGGCCCTGCCCATAACAAGAGTCCTGCCCTTTGAACCTGTTGCAACATATCGCCCAGTCGCGCCACCTGTTACGCAAATCGGAACTCAAGGTTGCCGATCACGTGCTGCTTGACCCTGCGGCTGTGATGCACAGTTCCATGGCCGACCTGGCGCACAGCGTGGGCATCAGCGAGCCGACCATCGTGCGCTTCTGCCGCGCCATCGGTTGTTCCGGGTTCCAGGACTTGAAACTCAAGTTGGCGCAAAGCCTGGCCGCTGGCGCCAGTTTCGGCCAATTTGCGATCCATGAAGACGACTCCGTCGCCGACTACAGCCTGAAAATTTTCGACACCACCTTGCACACCCTGATGGAAGTGCGCGAGAAGCTCGACCCGGTGGAGTTGCAAAAGGCCGTGACCGCCATGTCCCAGGCCCAGCGTGTCGAGTTCTATGGCTTTGGTGCTTCGGGCGCGGTGGCGGCCGATGCCCAGCACAAATTCTTCCGTTTGCTGCTCACTGCCGCGGCCTACAGCGACCCGCACATGCAAGCCATGTCGGCGGTGACCTTGAAGCCTACGGATGTGGCGATCTGCATTTCCCAGTCGGGCCGCTCCAAAGACTTGCTGATTACCGCCAACCTGGTGCGTGAAAGCGGCGCTTCGCTGATTACCCTGTGCCCGAGCCAAACGCCGTTGGCGGAACTGTCCACGGTCAACCTGGCAATCGATGTGCACGAGGACACCGAGATCTACACGCCGCTGACTTCGCGCATCGCCCACCTGGTGGTGATCGACGTGCTGGCGATGGGCGTCGCCATGGCGCGCGGGCCGAGCCTGGTCAACCACCTCAAGAGCGTGAAGCGCAGCTTGCGCAGCCTGCGGTTGTCGCCCAAGTCCGTCAAAGCATTGGATGATTGATCAAAGTTTCATCAGTTTGTAACCCCCGCGCCGCCAAACCGTCATCGCCCAGGGCCATCCTGAACTCCCCGTACTCGCATTGGGAGACTCCAAATGGCCCGGCCCTACGAAGACAGCAACAGCTCCGTCAAAACCCGTCGTCAGCAGGAAGACCAGCGCCGCATGGCGTTCCGTCGCGCAATCGAAGACCGTTGCGAGGAGCGCCAGCTGCTCCAGAGCATCAGTGACTACCCGGAACTCCACTGGCAGGCACCCGCGGCTGCCCAGCGAAACGCTCAGCCAGCGCGCTGATCTGCACCCGCTCGCTGCGGATAAAGCCCAGGAACGCGTGGGCCACCGGTGACAGGCGCTTGGCCTTGGCTTGCACCAGGCACCAACTGCGGTACAGCGGCAGCTCTTCCACCGGCAGCTCCTTGAGCCCGCCGGTGGCCAGCTCCATGTTGACCGCGTGACGCGTCAGCAGCGCCACGCCCAACCCCGCGCAAACACACTCGCGCTGCGCCTCGGCCGAGGCCACTTCCACCGTCTGGGTGAAGTGCACGCGTTTCTCCTTGAAATACTCCTCGCACGCCAGTCGCGTACCGGAACCCGGTTCGCGCAGCAGCAGCGTGTAGGGTTCCAGGTCCTGCAGGCGCAGCGGCCCTTGCAGGCTCAACGGATGGTCGGGTGGCGCCACCGCGACGATCGGATTGTTGAGGAATGGCAGGAATTCCAGGCCCATGTCCTGAGGCACCATGGACATGATCACCAGGTCATCGCGATTGTCCGAAAGCCGGCGAATCACCTGGGCGCGGTTCACCACCGTGAGATGTAACTGCACCTCGGGATGTTGGCGCTTGAAGGCGGCAAACAGGTGTGGCACGAAGTATTTAGCGCTGGATTCAATCGCCAGCTTCAACTGGCCTTGCAGCGAACCCTGCATGTCCGACAGCTGCATATCGAGGTTTTCCAGGCGCCCGAAAATATCCCGGCTGGCTCGCTGCAAGGCTTCGGCGGCTTCGGTCATGTAGAGCTTTTTGCCGACATAATCGAACAGCGGCTGCCCGATCAGCTCTTCCAGCTGGCGAATTTGTAGGCTAACGGCCGGTTGTGTGAGGGACATTTCCTCGGCAGCACGGCTGTAGGAGCGCAAATCGCACACTTCATTGAAGATCTGCAATTGACGCAATGTCATACGCATCAATGACTTACGCATTTTTAGCACGCTCCCGCGAAACCTAATGACCTCAACTATAAGTCTTTACTTATGCACGACCCAATAATTATTGATTTTTGTTAATCCCTCCACGGGCTTAGTGTGTGTCTCGCGACTGTCATGAAACATTTGGTCACGCGCCGACCCAGCTCCAGTGGGTCGAAGAACGCAGCAATCGGCTCAAGGGAATTTCCAAGTGATAAAAAAGATCCTGATCGCCAACCGTGGTGAAATTGCCGTACGCATCGTGCGTGCCTGCGCCGAGATGGGCATTCGCTCGGTCGCGGTCTACTCCGATGCCGACCGCCACGCGTTGCACGTCAAACGTGCCGACGAAGCCCACAGCATTGGTGCCGAGCCACTGGCCGGTTACCTGAACCCGCGCAAGCTGGTGAACCTGGCGGTGGAAACCGGCTGTGATGCGCTGCACCCCGGCTACGGCTTCCTGTCGGAGAACGCCGAGCTGGCGGATATCTGCGCCGAACGTGGTATCAAATTCATCGGTCCGTCGGCGGAAGTGATTCGCCGCATGGGCGACAAGACCGAAGCGCGCCGCAGCATGATCAAGGCCGGTGTGCCGGTCACGCCGGGCACCGAAGGCAACGTCGCGGACATCCACGAAGCGCTCACCGAAGGCGACCGCATCGGTTATCCGGTGATGCTCAAGGCCACTTCGGGTGGCGGCGGCCGTGGTATCCGTCGTTGCAACAGCCGCGAAGAACTTGAACAAGCCTTCCCCCGCGTTATCTCCGAAGCCACCAAGGCCTTCGGATCGGCGGAAGTGTTCCTGGAAAAATGCATCGTCAATCCCAAGCACATCGAGGCGCAGATCCTCGGTGACAGCTTCGGCAACGTGGTGCACTTGTTCGAGCGCGACTGCTCGATCCAGCGTCGTAACCAGAAGCTCATCGAAATCGCTCCCAGCCCGCAACTGACACCGGAACAGCGCGCCTACATCGGCGACCTGTCGGTGCGCGCCGCCAAGGCGGTGGGCTACGAGAACGCCGGCACCGTGGAGTTCCTGCTCGCCGAGGGCGAGGTGTACTTCATGGAGATGAACACCCGCGTGCAGGTGGAACACACCATCACCGAAGAAATCACCGGGATCGACATCGTCCGCGAGCAAATCCGCATCGCCTCCGGGTTGCCGCTGTCGGTGAAACAGGAAGATATCCAGCACCGTGGTTTCGCGTTGCAGTTCCGCATCAACGCCGAAGACCCGAAAAACAACTTCCTCCCGAGCTTCGGCAAGATCACCCGTTACTACGCACCCGGCGGCCCCGGCGTGCGTACCGACACGGCGATCTACACCGGCTACACCATCCCGCCGTTCTACGACTCCATGTGCCTGAAACTGGTGGTGTGGGCGTTGACCTGGGAAGAAGCCATGGACCGCGGCCTGCGTGCCCTGGACGACATGCGCCTGCAAGGCGTGAAGACTACCGCCGCCTATTACCAGGAAATCCTGCGCAACCCGGAATTCCGCAGCGGCCAGTTCAACACCAGCTTCGTTGAAGCCCACCCTGAACTGACCAACTACTCGATCAAGCGCAAACCCGAAGAGCTGGCCCTGGCCATCGCCGCCGCCATCGCCGCCCACGCAGGCCTGTGAGGAATATTCCAATGACTAAAAAAATCTTCGTAACCGACACCATCCTGCGCGACGCCCACCAATCGTTGCTCGCGACCCGCATGCGCACCGACGACATGCTGCCGATCTGCGACAAGCTCGACAAAGTCGGCTACTGGTCCCTGGAAGTCTGGGGCGGCGCGACCTTCGACGCCTGCGTGCGCTTCCTGAAAGAAGACCCGTGGGAGCGCCTGCGCAAACTGCGCGCCGCGTTGCCTAACACCCGCCTGCAAATGCTCTTGCGCGGCCAGAACCTGCTTGGCTACCGCCACTACAGCGACGACGTGGTCAAGGCGTTCGTGGCCAAGGCTGCCGTCAACGGTATCGACGTATTCCGCATTTTCGACGCGATGAACGACGTGCGTAACCTGCGCGTGGCTATCGAAGCAGTGAAAGCCGCCGGCAAACATGCCCAAGGCACCATCGCTTACACCACCAGCCCGGTGCATACCGTCGAGGCGTTCGTGGCCCAGGCCAAGCAACTGGAAGCCATGGGTTGCGACTCGATCGCGATCAAGGATATGGCCGGCCTGCTGACGCCGTACGCCACTGGCGAACTGGTCAAGGCGTTGAAGGCCGAGCAGACACTGCCGATCTTTATCCACTCCCACGACACCGCCGGTTTGGCCGCGATGTGCCAACTGAAAGCCATTGAAAACGGTGCCGACCACATCGACACCGCCATATCCAGCTTCGCCTGGGGCACCAGCCACCCAGGGACCGAGTCGATGGTCGCCGCTCTTAAAGGCAGCGAGTTCGACACCGGCCTGAGCCTGGAACTGCTGCAGGAAATCGGCCTGTACTTCTACGCTGTGCGTAAGAAATACCACCAGTTCGAGAGCGAATTCACCGCTGTCGACACCCGTGTGCAAGTCAACCAGGTGCCGGGCGGGATGATTTCCAACCTGGCCAACCAGTTGAAAGAGCAGGGCGCCCTCAACCGCATGAGCGAAGTGCTGGCCGAAATCCCGCGCGTGCGTGAAGACCTCGGCTTCCCGCCGCTGGTCACCCCGACCTCGCAGATCGTCGGCACCCAGGCGTTCTTCAACGTGCTGGCCGGCGAGCGCTACAAGACCATCACCAACGAAGTGAAGCTCTACCTGCAAGGCGGCTACGGCAAGGCGCCGGGCACCGTTAACGAGAAACTGCGTCGCCAGGCCATCGGCAGCGAAGAAGTGATCGACGTACGCCCGGCTGATTTGCTCAAGCCGGAAATGACCAAGCTGCGCGGCGAAATCGGCGCATTGGCCAAGTCCGAAGAAGACGTGCTGACCTACGCCATGTTCCCGGACATCGGGCGCAAGTTCCTCGAAGAGCGCGATGCCGGCACCCTGGCGCCGGAAGTGCTGCTGCCCATCCCAGAAGCTGGCGGCGTGGCCCGTGCCGGTGGCGAAGGCGTGCCGACCGAGTTCGTCATCGACGTGCACGGCGAAAGCTACCGCGTGGACATCACCGGTGTCGGCGTGAAGGCTGAAGGCAAGCGTCACTTCTACCTGTCCATCGACGGCATGCCGGAAGAAGTGGTGTTCGAACCGCTCAACGAGTTTGTCAGCGGCGGCAGCAGCAACCGCAAGCACGCCACCGCGCCGGGTCATGTCAGCACTGCAATGCCGGGCAACATCGTCGACGTGCTGGTCAAGGAAGGCGATGTGGTCAAGGCCGGCCAGGCCGTGCTGATCACCGAAGCCATGAAGATGGAAACCGAAGTGCAGGCAGCCATTGCCGGCAAGGTGACCGCCGTTCATGTGGCCAAGGGCGACCGGGTCAACCCTGGCGAAATCCTGATTGAAATCGAAGGCTGATCCAGCCTTCGACACTACCGTTTAATCCTCGGGGGGGGCAGGTGCTCCCCTTTTTTTTCGCCTGCAATTAGGTCAGAACTGCATCCGCCACTGGCCTATCAAGCCCTGGTTGCTGCTGTTGGAGCCGTTTTCTGCGCTGTAGGCCAAGCCAACGGTGTGGTTTGTCGACAATGCCAGATCGAGTCCGGCCTGCAGGCCCAGGCTATTGCGGTCGAGGGATGCGCCCTGAATAGTGAAGCCGTCAACGCCACGCTGGCGAAAGGACTGGCGCACTTGGCTGTCGACGTCGCCATAAAGGTGTTTCCAGCTCGTGCTCAAGTGGGGCGTCAGGCTCATCTGGTTATCGAAGCGGTACACCGTAGCCAGGCGCAGGCCAAAGGTGCTGCTCAGGTTCTGTTGGGTTTGCGCGTCGACGTTCAGCGCGGCGGGGCCGCCTTGTTCCTTGAAGCTGTCACGGCTGTAGCGCTGGTAGCCGAGGCCGGCAAACGGTTCGACACTGAAGCCGTCATTGCCCAGTTGATAGCCCGCTTCGCCGAAGACATTCTGACTGTTGGCGTTGTAGCGGCCCTTGAGCGTGTCTTTGTAATCCAGGATCTCGATACCGCGCAGGTTCTTCCCGGCATGGCTGCTGTAGATCGCCCCTAGGCGCAGTGCCACTGGGCCGTCCTGGCGCACCGCGTAAGCGCCCAAATGCCAGCTGTCCAAGTCTGCGCTGAAGCGCCGCGTGTCGAAACGGCTAGTGGATTTTGCCCCCAGCACGCCGACGCGCCAGGCGTGGTCGACCGACCAATCTGCACCCATCAATACGCCCTGGTTGGCGGTATTCAGGCCGGCAGTGCCGCGTTGGTTATTGAGGCCACCTTCGCTGCCGAGGTTTTTCACCCAGAAGTGGCTGTCAGTGTTGGTGGGCAATTCACGCAGGGTCGAAAGCACTCGGTTGCTCAATTGCTGGGTGGTGCTTTGGGTGGCCGCCGCCAGGTTGGCGTTCTGGCTGCCGGCCAGTTGCTCAAGCGCCGCGCCAAATGCGCCGGGTTTCTGCGCGAGTTCGGCGTTAAGTTTTTCCAGGGCTTTGATTTGCTCGGAACTCAGCTTCCCTGACTCCAGCAGGCGAGTCAGCGCGGGCTCCAGCACCTTTGCCACCTGCAAGCCGTTGTAGGAGGTGGCTTGCCGAGTGAAATGGCCATCGATGGGCACGCCTTCAGTTTCGGGTGAATAGGACCATTCATCATCGAACGCGTCGTAGGGTTGATACCAATACGGCATGTACTCGATGTCGCCTCTGGCTTGGGCTAATGGGAGGCTGGTGGCAACGGCAAGGCTGATGTAGAGCGCGATTCTGCGGGGTGCTATGGGCATGACTTCCCGACCTCTTATGGATGAGGCCGGGAATTTATCGAGCTGGCGGGGGGATAACTGTCAGGTCATTGGCCCGTGATTTGCGGGAGTGGTCCTTGTTGGAGGAAGAAATAAAGCTCGGCTTTAAATACCGGTATGCATTTTATTGCGGTTATGCGTCTGAATTTTTCGAGTTTATGCACTATATTGCAAATTCGTCATCCGATAGCGCTCTAGAGGTGCATTAAGTTGCAGATGGAAACCTCATTCAAACTGACTGTGCAGGTATTCGAGGCCAATACCTGGCAGGACGCGATGATTCTGGAATTCCTTGAGCCGCAAAACGGCTTTGCCAGCCCATGCCGATACGGTTACGAATCCTCCTATTTGGGCAATCACTTGGAGCGTATTGAAACCCTGTTTGCCGCAGCGGTCAGCGTTCGGGTGCCGCTTACCTGGGGGCGCGAGTCTCTTAAGCACGTCCCGGCGTTCCTGTATGACATTGCTCCGGCGGGTGCCGCCAAGCGTTTTTTGCTGAGCCGCGTGGGTGCGCAGAAACCGGACAACATCGGCACAGATTTATTCTTGCTGGCACGCAGTACGCCCGCGCCCATCGGGCATATGCGTATCAAAGAGTCCGTCCTGACAGAACAGGGCCGTCCCGTCGTAGGCTTTGCACGCCAAGACGTGGTTGAGCGCGATAATCGCTTCCTCGAATACGCCTACGAGCAAGGTGCTGCCATTGGCGGCGCCACCGGGGCGGGAGGGGAAGCTCCCAAATTGCTGTTGGCTCAAGGTCGCGATGGGTTGTTGTACCCGGACGCGGTGCTGGAGGACGACCAAGTCACCCAGCACTGGTTTATCAAGTTTGCCCGTAATCAGGGCCTGCAACGGGACCAGGACATACTCAGAAGCGAGTACCACTATTACAAGGCCCTGCAAGTGCTGGGGATCGAAACCGTTGCCGTCGAAGGTCTGGCATTGGAGGAGGCTTCCAAGCCGAGCCTATGGATGCATCGCTTTGATCGTGCGGTCAGTGCCCAGGGCGTGCAGCGTTTTGCAGTGGAGTCAATTTACTCGGCTGCCGGTGTCACCGCACCGGGAAGTGCCATGGATCATTTGAACGTCGTGCAACTGCTGGCTGATTTATGGAGGGCCGTCGGTCAAGGCGGGCAGCTCATCGAGCTGGTTGTCGATTACCTGCGCCGTGATCTGCTGAACAAGATCCTGGGCAACTCGGATAACCACGGGCGTAACACATCGATTATTCGGGCCCGCGACGGTTTGCAGCTCGCGCCGATCTATGACCTGGCGCCAATGGTCATGGACGACGAGGGCGTCACGCGCACGACGAAATGGCCGGGCGCCTTGGAGGTCGCAGGAGACATCCATTGGCGAGGGGTATGCGACGCGCTTTCCCATGTAGTCGAGCCTGACCTGGCTTTCGAACGCCTGCGCCAGGAGGCGCAACACCTGCGAGCCTTGCCGGATATCCTCGTCGCCAGTGGCCTGCCAGAGGTCACCATGAATCATCCCCGAATTGCATTGCGTGACCTGGACCGGCGATTGGCTGAATGGGGGCTAAGATGAGTCTTTCCATCGACCAGCGCGCAGAGGTCATCGAGCAGGTGGAGCGAGGCTTGGCCGATGGCACGCTCGAACTGGGCGAGGCCGTGCGTCGACTGCGCACCGAAGTCACCGGCCTGCATCAAAGTCAGTTCGCCAAGATGTGCCGGATTTCCGTACGCACCTTGGTGCATATCGAGCATGGCGAGGGGAATCAGACGCTGAAATCGCTGAACGCGGTGTTCCGCCCATTCGGATTGAGGATGGGGGTTGTAAAGATTCGCCGAGACGTGTGAAAGAACCGTTCCCACCTAGGGTGGGAACGTTCAGCCACATCAGGCCCGGCACTCTGTCAGTGTTTTCACCTGCCCATCTTTCTTCTGATTGGCCTCTGACAACCATTGCTCAAACCCCGCCCCAACCGTCGGCCATTCGGAGTCGATGATCGAGTACCACGCCGTATCGCGGTTCTGCCCCTTCACCACCATGTGCTGGCGGAACACACCCTCGAAACTGAACCCCAGGCGTTCGGCCGCGTACTTGGAGCGAGCGTTGCCGTTGTTGCACTTCCACTCCAGCCGACGATAACCCTGCTCGAACGCATGCTTGGCCAGCAAGTGCACCGCCTCGGTGCTTTTCGGTGAGCGTTGCATCGGTGCGCCGAAGGTGACGTGGCCGATTTCGATACGGCCCTGGGCGGGAACGATAGACATCAGGCTGAGGATGCCTTGGGCCTGGCCGGTCGCGCGGTCGATCACGCTGAAAAAGTACGGGTCACTGTGGGCTGCGTGGTTGTTCAGCCAGTCATTGAACGCGCTGCGCTCGGGGAAGGGGCCGTAAGGCAAATAGTCCCACAGCTTGGGGTCGGCGCCGGGGCCCTGGAGGGCCTGGAACAGATCATCACCATGGCGCGCCGGGTCGAGTTTTTCCAGGCGGATAAAGCGCCCTTCAAGCAGTTGCACGGTGGGCGCCGGGACGCCTTTCCAGTCGGCGAGGGAAGTGGACATGCTGCGCTCCTTAAAGACCTTTGCGAAATTGGATGAAACCCGGGCGTTCGGCGATGCGTTCGTACAGCTGGATCGCGGTGGCGTTGGTCTCGTGGGTCAGCCAGTGGACCTTGCAGCAACCGTCGGCCTTGGCGGTGACGTAGACGAATTCGATCAGCTTGCGGCCCACGCCGGTGCCGCGTTGTGCCGGGTCAACCAGCAGGTCTTGCAGGTAGCAGGAGTTCTCGATGCTCCAGTTGGAGCGGTGATAGATGAAGTTGACCATGCCCACTGCCTTGCCGTCCTGCCAGGCCAGCGCCGAGTGGGTCGGCTCATGGGCGTCGATCAGGCGCTGCCAGGTGCTTTGGCTGACCGCGTCCGGCAGCTCGGTGTTGTAGAACTTAAGGTACGCCTGCCACAGCGGCAACCACGCGGCGTGGTCGTCGGCGGTGACCTGGCGGATATCGATCGGGCTCATTCTGCAACTCCTTGGGGAATAAAGCGGGCGAGGGTCTGGTCGCGGACATCCTGGCTGGCGGCGAGGCCTTCGCGTACACCGGCGATGTCGGCCGGGCTGCGGTTCTGGCTGAGTTTGCGTTTGCCGATCAGGCGCTCGATCGGCAGGGCAAAGCCGACAATGGCCTTGAGCATGCTGTCAATGTAGTCGGCCGGCGCGTCGCTGACTTTCCAAGGCTGGTCACGCCCGCCTTCATGGCGGTCGGTCAGTGCGGTGACCACGCCCAGCAGGCGCTCGGCATCGCTGAACACCTCTGCCTTGCCGTAGGCATGCACGGCGATGTAGTTCCAGGTGGGCACGACTTTGCCGTGTTCGGCCTTGGCCGGGTAAAACGCCGGGCTGATGTAAGCCTCGGCACCGGCAAAGATCACCAGGGCTTCGCCGCCGTTTTGCAGGTCCTTCCACTGCGGATTGGCCTTGGCCAGGTGCCCGTAGAGCGTGCCGTGGGCGCCTTCATCGGGATTGAGCAGCAGCGGCAAGTGGCTGGCCAGCAGGCCTTGCTCACCCACCGTCACCAGCTGCGCCAGGCGGGTGTGCTGGATCAGTTGCTGTAATTCGGGCAAGTCTTCAAGGGCAAAGGCGCGGGGTGTGTACATGGAAATATTCCTTGGCGAATGCCTGCATCCTAGGCAGGCTAATGGTCTGTTGTAAGAGCCATCTAATGCCAATTTCATAGGTCCAATATGTCGCCCATCACGCCGCCGTTGTCGTTCAACCCCGCCGGTATCGAGCTGGATCGTCGTCAGGGGCTGACGCGTCAGCTGTATGAAGCATTGCGCCAGCGTGTACTGGATGGGCGATTGGTCAGTGGGACGCGTTTGCCCGCCAGCCGCGACTTGGCGGCGGCCCTGTCGATCTCGCGTAACAGTGTGGTGCGTGCCTATGATCAGTTGTACGCGGAAGGGTTTATCGAGAGCCGGGTAGGGGACGGTACTTATGTCGCTCAGCTACCCACCGCCAAAAAACTATCCACAAAAGTATCCACAGGGTTTTCAACAGGGTTATCCCCAGCCTTATCCACAAAACTGGCAAATTTGCCTGAAGATTTGGACGAAGAAGTTATCCACAGGGCCGGTTTGGCGCGGATAAAAACCAACCACCTGTCGCTGCCTCCCTCGGGGCCTCCAAGGGCCTTCCGGGTGGGCGTACCCGCGTTCGATCTGTTTCCCTTTGAAGTCTGGGCCAAGCTGAACGGGGCTTTCTGGCGTAAGCCGGACCTGGAGCAACTGTGCTACGGCGACCCGGCGGGTGACAGCCGCCTACGCGGATTAATCGCCGCTTACCTGCGCAGCTCGCGGGGTATGCAGTGCACCGCTGAACAAATAGTGATCACCAGTGGCGCGCAGCAGGCAATCAGCCTTTGTGCACAGTTGCTGGTGGAGGCCGGCGACGGCGTGGCGGTGGAAAACCCCGGCTATCGCGCCGCAGGGCATGCTTTTGCTTTGGCTGGCGGGCAATTGCACGGTGTGCCGGTGGACGGCGAAGGCATTGATTGCCAGGTGCTCAACCGCTTGCAAGATTGTCGCGTGGCGTACGTCACGCCTTCGCATCAATACCCGATGGGTGTGGTGATGAGCCTGGCGCGGCGCCTGGAACTGCTGGCCTGGGCCGAACGCACGGAAGGCTGGATCATCGAAGATGATTACGACGGCGAGTACCGCTACACCGGTGCACCGCTGTCGCCACTGGCGTCCCTGGATCGCAGCGGGCGGGTGCTGTATGTCGGCACCTTCGGCAAGGTGGCTTTTCCGGCGTTGCGCCTGGGCTACCTGGTATTGCCACTGGGCCTGGTAGATGCCTTCGCCCGGCGCCGCGCGGTGGACATGCGCCACTCTGAGGTCAGCACCCAGGCGGTGATGGCTGAGTTCATGGCTGCCGGGCACTTCCAACGCCACATCCGGCGCATGCGTCGGGCTGCCTTGAGCCGACGTAATACGTTGTTGGCCGGTTGGCCAAGCGGGCTGGAAGGGGTTGGCGAACTACCCAATGTCGCGGCCGGGTTGCATATGACCGTCCGCGTGGACAGCCTGGCCCGCGAGCAGCAACTGCTCGCCCAGGCCCACGCAGCCGACGTCGAAGTCAACGGTTTGAGCAGCTACTGGCTGTCGCAATCCACCCCACCGATGGATCAGCGTGCCGGCCTGGTACTGGGCTTTGCGGCAGTGCCCGAAACCGATATTGCCGCGGCGCTGGCGCGGTTGCGCCAGGCCTGGCAAGGCTGATCAGGTGCCCGATTTGATCTTGGTCCAGGCGCGCGTCCTGGCGCGCTCGGCATCCCGTCCCAACGGCTTCAACGTATACAGCGTGGCCATCGCTGCCTCGGTCGGGTAAAGGTTGGGGTTATTGCGAATCGACGGGTCGACCTGTTCCGTCGCATCCTTGTTTGGATTTGGATAACCGACAAAATCGCTGATCGGCGCGATGACCTGAGGTTGCAGCAGGTAGTTGATAAAGGTGTAGGCGTCCTGCGGATTTTGCGCCCCCTTGGGAATGGCGAGCATGTCGAACCAGATCGGCGCACCTTCCTTGGGCAAACGCATGTCCACCGTCACGCCGTTCTTGGCTTCCTTGGCGCGGTTGGCGGCTTGGGAAAAGCTGCCCGAATAACCTACCGCCACGCAGATGTCGCCGTTGGCGATATCGGCCATGTATTTGGATGAATGGAAGTAGGTGATATAGGGCCGGATCTTCATCAACAGCGCTTCAGCCTTGACGTAGTCCTTGGGGTTGCTGCTGTTGGGATCCAGGCCCAGGTGTTGCAAGGCGAGTGGCAGGATCTCCGACGGCGAATCGAGCAGGGCCACGCCGCACTGCTTGAGTTTGCTGATGTTCTCTTCCTTGAAGATCAGGTCCCAGCTGTCGACGGGGGCGTCGGGCCCGAGTAACGCCTTGACCTTGTCCGGGTTGAAACCGATCAGGATGGTGCCGTACATGTAAGGCACGGCGAACTTATTGCCGGGATCGTTCGCTTCAATCAGCTTCATCAGCTTGGGGTCGAGGTGGTTCCAGCTGGGCAACTGGCTGCGGTCCAGGGGCTGGAACACACCGGCTTCGATCTGCTTGGCGAGGAACACGTTGGACGGTACTACCACGTCATAGCCGGAGTTGCCGGTGAGCAGCTTGGCTTCAAGGGCTTCGTTGGTGTCAAAGATGTCGTAGACCAGCTTGATCTTGGGGTTCTGTGCCTTGAAATCTTCCAGCGCCTTGGGGGTGATGTAGTCGAACCAGTTGTAGACCTTGAGGGTTTTTTCTTCGGCCTGGACGGCGCCGCTCAAGACGGTGGCGCAGAGGGCGAGAGTGGTGAGCAGCTTCATCGGGTCGCTCCTTCTTGTTCGAAACCTTCGAGCACATTGACGGCGTTGATGCCAATTTCTTCGACGGCGTAACCGCCTTCCATCACGAACAGCGTAGGCTTGCCGAGGCGAGCGAGCCGCCGGCCCATGGCCAGGTAGTCCGGGCTGTCCAGCTTGAACTGCGAGATCGGGTCGTCTTTGAAGGTGTCCACACCCAGCGACACCACGATGATGTCGGCGCCATAGCGTTCGGTCTCCTCGCAGGCTTCTTCAAGGGCTGCGCTCCACTGCTCCCAGCCGGAACCGGCCGGCAGCGGGTAATTGAAGTTGAAGCCTTCGCCCACACCTTCGCCTCGTTCATCGGCATAGCCGAGGAAGAACGGAAACTCCGCTTCCGGATGGCCGTGGATCGAGGTGAACAACACGTCACTGCGCTCGTAGAAAATCGATTGGGTGCCGTTGCCGTGATGATAGTCCACGTCGATGATCGCGACTTTTTTGTGGCCTTGGTCGAGAAACGCCTGGGCCGCGATCGCCGCGTTGTTGAGGTAGCAATAACCGCCCATTAAGTCTCCAGCGGCGTGATGACCCGGCGGGCGGCACAGTGCGAAGGCACTGTGAGCGCCTTGCTGGATGGCCTCTTGCGCAGTCAGCGCCACTTGCGCCGCGCTATAGGCCGCTTGCCAGGTGCCGGCGGTAATCGGTGCGCCGCCGTCGAAGCTGTAATAGCCCAGTTGGCCATGCAAGCTGGTGGGCAACACTCTGCGCAGCGTGCGGGCGGGCCAGGTGTAGGGCAACAGGTCGCCGTCCTGGCCGAACTCGATCCAACGGTCCCAGGCACCTTTGAAGAAGTCCAGATAGTCGCGACTGTGGATGCGTTGCAGCGGCGCCAGGCCGAAGTCCTGCGGCGCCTGCACCGGGCCGAGGTCGCGGTCCTTGACCCGTTGCAGCACATGGTCGGCGCGGGACGGCATTTCGAAGCAGGGCATCAGTTGCCCGTCCATCAGTTCACAGCGTCCGTGGTGCAGGTGGTGATCGTCGGAGTAGATCGTCAGCATGGGTGCTCCCCGCAGGCTCGTTGTTGTGCTTGCAGTGTTGCGGCACACCGAAATTATGAAAACGGCAGGAGCGGCCAGAAGGGGATAAATGTGGCCAATGGCTTTGACCGGAAATCGCCCGTTAGTGGCGCATCAGGCTGGGCGCCACCCCGCACCAGCGCACAAACGCATGGCGAAAGCTGGCGGTTTCGCTGAAGCCCAACTGCTCGGCGATCTTGTGAATCGGCATCTGGTCTTGCGCCAGCCATTGCTTGGCTTGCTCAAAGCGCAACTCGTCGAGTAATTGCTGATAGCTGCAACCCAAGGCCTGTAAGTGTCGACGCAATGTACGCGCCGAACAGTTCATCTGCGCCGCCAGGCCATCCAGGCCCGGTGCGGCGTGCAATTGGTCAGCCAGCAATTGGCGCACGCGGTTGAGCCAGGCCTGACGTCCGGTGAACTCGGAGTTTTGCTTGCGGCAGCGTTCGGCCATGGCCCGATGGGTGATGGCGTCGGCCAGGGGCAGGGGGCGTGCAAGCCACTCCTGATCGAAGGCAAAGCCATTGGCCGGGGCGTCGAAACGCAACGGACAGTCGAAGCGCTCGGCGTAACGGGCTTGGTAAACCGGTGCCCGGTAGTCGAAGCGTGCCTCATGCAGGGGTAACGCGCAGCCGAGCAAGTCATCGCAGATCACCTTCAGCGACACCAGGCAAAACTCCACATTGAACGCCGCCAGCGCCGGGTCTTCCCGATAGTCACCAGCGGTCAGCCAGACCTGCTGGCCATCTTCCACCAGGCTCAGTGCGAAAAGTGTTCCCAACAGCGCCGGGTAGCGCAACGCCAGGCGCAAAGCGTCACCTAAGGTGGCACTGGTGAGCAGCGCGTAGCCGAGCAGACCGTAGCTCGACACATGCATGCGCTGGCCCAGATCCAGGCCAATGTCCTGGCGCAAGGCTACGGCATTGGCGCACACACGCATCTCCTGGCAGGTGGTGATACGTGTATCGGCATGGCGCAGGTCGGCCAGGCTAATGCCGCTGCCGGCCAGCAACACATTGCTCGCCAGGCCCTGGTCCTGGAAGGTGGTCAGGACCAGGGACACGGCGTTGAGGGTGGTCAGGTGTGAATGCAGCATAGAGAGACCGGCGCCAAGAGATACCGGTTGGGCAGCAAGTTACATGCCGTCCCATGCTGCGATCAGGTACTTGACGTGGATTTTGGCCGATCGAAAAACAACTCACGGGCTTTTTCCAGGCTGATTTCGCTGCGGTAGAACGCGATGGTTTGCTTGCGGTCCAGGCCTTTCGTCGAATCGGCGGCAGCGCCGAGAGCGTGCTCCGCCGGGGTTTTCAGCCGGGCAGACAGGTAGGCTTTGTCCGGCGTCCAACCGGTGCTGTAGTGAAAATGCGCGTACCAAAGCACCTTGTCATTGCCGCGGTCGATGATGGTGTACTCATCCAGATAATCCGGCTTGGCGCCTTTGATTCGGCGGCGAGCCTGGGTCTTTTTGATCGTGATCACGTTGTGATGTTTGAGCCATTCAAGACCTGACACGGTGGGCGGGTGGGCCTTGAGCGTTCTCTGCACCAGCTGATTGCTCTGTTGGTTGAGGTCGACCAGGGCTGCATCGAGGGCTTTGGTCACGCCGCTGGCAGAAGTCGACAGGACGTCGCTTTCGGTGGTGTTGCGCTTTGTCAGGGCTTGTTCGATGGTGCTGATGGCCTGCTCCAGTTGCCGAGCGTGCTGGTGATACAGGTATTCGATGCCAAAAGGGGCGCGGTCGGCTTGATTGGCGTGGGTTTTGGCTCGCGCCAGAAACGCCGGTAACCCGTCCAGCAACGCCTGGCCCTGGCTGATACTGAGTTGTACGTCCAATACCACCGGCTCTCTGGATGGCGGAGGGGTTCGCTCGCGCACCACCCAGACCCCTTTGCTTTTCTCATGGTAAGTGGACAGGATTTGATGGGTCAGCGGCGAGCGAATATCCACCAGGCCGGTTTCCAGGCCGGTACTGCTCAAGCGCGGCTCGCCGATCAGCAGGCCGTGGTAACGCGTATGGATAAACTGTTTCGCCGGGCGCGGCGGGGTCGACGGTGGGGTGGGACTGCTTCTGAACAAGCTTCTTCGCGCACTCAGTACGGCCAGGTTTTTGACGGCGCGCCGCTGGAACTCAGTCAATTCGCCACGCAATTCGAGCAACTGATCGGTGATGGCGTTCTCGGAGAACTCCACGGGAAAGTCTTGCAAGCGCTCGTCAATCAACTGGAATTGCTCGATCAGGTTGCTCAAGGTGTCAATGCGCTCATCCAGCCGGCGGTCACTGCTCTCCTTCAGTGTGTCATGCAAGCATTGAACGGCGATGTCTGCGGTGTCGATGATCCGATCGATTTCCACCCAGGCGGCGGGCTCGGTGGTAAACGTGTACCGGGGTAGACACAGGTTGCGGTTGAGCGTCACGCGGATTGCCCTGAGGTCATCAGGTGTATACACCGGCATAGTGCTTTTCAGGGTGCTCAAGAGCAGCGCGCCGTCTTTGCCCAGGCTTTTGAGCTCAGTGAAGCGGCCGCGCATGTACTCCAGTTGAATAAGCAGCCTGCCGGTCAGGTCGCGCATTTCGCGGAAGTCCTCCACCGGGCGCTGTTGGGCGGTTTCGGCCTGGTGTTGCAGCTGCTCGTACACAGTGCGCCATTTGGGAGTGAACAGGGCGAGGATTTCGGCTATTGCCGCCTGGGTCATTTTGGTCTGCGCCTTGATGTAGCTAAGGGCCTTGGGCGCGTAAGCGGCGCTGGGCTCATAAATGTTCATCTCCTTGAGCATTTGCAGTGCAGACTCGTAATCCGTGCGCTGGGTCTCGAGGGTC
Source organism: Pseudomonas sp. DWRC2-2 (assembly GCF_049897885.1). NCBI lineage: Bacteria > Pseudomonadati > Pseudomonadota > Gammaproteobacteria > Pseudomonadales > Pseudomonadaceae > Pseudomonas > Pseudomonas sp. DWRC2-2. Next base: position 544,996 of record NZ_JAFCXD010000003.1, on the reverse strand, counting down.
CGGATGTAGGTTCTTCGAAGGGTATCGGCCGACGCGGAGGAGCCTTCGTCCAATTCACGGCGAGCGTGTTGCAACTCGCCTTGTGCGGTTTTCTTGCGGTTTTCGAAGGCCTTGAGTTTCTCGCGCAGTTCATCGGCCTTTTTCTTGGCCAGGTCCCGGGCCTTCTGGGTCATGAGCTTGGGGCCGCCGCCGCGCAGGCGCAGGCGCGTATCGACAAACCATTGGCCCTGGCTGTTGTGGATCAAGGGCGGGCCGGTGCGTTCGGGGCGGGCGGGGTCGGCAATCAAGACGGTGTCGTTCTCATCCACCAGCACCTGGAACCAGCGTGTACCCACGGGGGCATACCAGTGTTGGCCGCCGCGATACAGATGTTGATGGGCCCCTGCCTTGTCGTTGACGGCGCCGAGCGTGTCGGGTTTGGTCACTTTGAAACTGTCCAGCACGGTGGCCAGTCGCGTCGGTGTGCGGTTGACCGCGCCACTGATATACAGGGGACGGTCGTGTGGCCCCAGGGTGTCGGAACTGATCGTCGCGAGTTTGCGGACAATTTCCGGTTTTAGCCGGGTTGGCGGTTGAGGACGTGCTATCGGTAAGGGTTTTTCTTTGTTTGCCAGGCCCGGTGAGCGATGGGTAACGCAGTGCAGGGTGATGGCCATGCCGATGTTCAGCAGCAGGTCGGCGAGGGCGGCCCAGGGCGACGCCTGCTCGGGGTGTGCCTCGGCGTCGACCACGTCTTGCAGTTGCTCCATGATCTGCCAGATCCAGGCCGCCGTGCCCGTGATGCGCCCGAGAAACGGCAGGGCGGCGTTGAAGATTGCCCAGCCTATGCGCTTGAACGTGGCCCAGCGTGCCTCGGTATTGGACACCGATTGCCGGTCAGCCAGGGTTACCAGGGCGTTGGCATTGGCGTTGTATAGGGTGGCAAATAGATCGCCGATCACGACGTTCTGACTCAGTTTTACCGGCCCACTCATCGCCAAGGCCTTGAGCGGGTCCAGCACGAACGTGGCGACCGCCCAAGGCGAGGGCAGGTCGTTGGGGAACACGAATTGGGCGTAGTCATCGCGGGTGCGGTCGGGCAGCCAGGCCAGTACCGATTCGCGCAGGCTTATCGATTGCTGCAGGGCGTAGAGCAGATTGTCCGGTGACGGAAATTGCGACAGCGGTTTGTCGAGCAGCGGCCGATAGAGCAAGCAAGGACCTGCGCTCATGTCCTGGGGGCCGATCACGAACATGTTGGCGACCACGTCCGGGGTGGTGTCTAGCCGTCGGGTCGGTACAAAGCCCAGCGGGCGGATGACAATAGTCTGGCCATCCACCTCGCGATCGGCGGGGGCGGCCTGCATCAGGGCGCAGATGTAGCGATAGCCCTGCTCATTGATCCCACCTTCGTCGCGGATCTTGCATTGCAGGGCCAGCAGCGGCAGTTGAATGCGCAAATGCTGGGTGTAGAGCAACTGCCGGCGCGCAGATTCCAGGGGATCGTCTAACAGTACTGTCTTGACCAGGGCCGGGTAGGTGTTGCCGATGTCGACACGGCTGATCAGGCTTTCCAGGTAATCGAGGGTCAGCCAGTCAGGCAGTGTCTGCGGGTTACGCTGGCGCAGGGTTTTGACGCCCTGGGGCAATGCGATCAGGTTCTGCAAGGCCAGCTCGGTCAGGCTGAATTGGGTGGTGTCGAACTGTCCGGGCACCGGGAACAAGCCCCAGATCACGGGGCTGCGCACCACGATATCAAGGTTATCCAGCCACTGCGTCGAGGCTTCGGGGTGGTCCTTGAGCATCTCGGCGTTGAGTTGGTCCAGGGTGTATTGCCGGATCGGGCTCAGGTCGTCTTGATAGCGCTTTCCCCGATTCAAGCTGTGTAGGGTTGCGAGGTCCTTGAGATGGCGTGAGAAGGCGTCCTGGTCCGAGGCGGAGGCCTCGGTCAGCCAGTCGGGCAGGGCATCCACATACTGCTGCAAGTCGGACTCACTGAGCGTGGCTTGAGGCGTTGGCGCTTGTGTCAGGCTTTGCTGGGAAGCGCCCGGCTCACGCAGGTCAGAAAAGCTGATACTGCCAATGGCCATGATCTGAAGGCTGATGAAGGCACAGGCCAGGTAGTCGAAAAAATCGCCGCCGGGTTCCACCAGGCGCCACTGCACTTTCATCCCCCCCAATGCGCTGCTCAATAGTTGTGGCAGGTCCTGGCCCAGTTGCTCAAGGTTGGTGTATTTCTTGAAACTCCCGAGCAGTGAATGGGTGAGGATCACCTCATGGCCGTTTCGCTTGCTGATCAAGACGCTGATCAGATGCTCATCCAGGTGAGTGACCTTGCCGTCGTCGTCGATCCGGTCGATATCAATCACGTAGGCCTTCACGGCCTGTGGGTCGTTGAGGCTGCGTTGTGCGTAGTCCGGCGTGCGGTATAACTGGCGTGCCATTTCGCATTCGTCGTCACTCAAACCGCCGGCCTGCTGTACATTCCAGAAATCACGCAGCGTTGTGGACAACGCGTGCCAGCGCGGCCCGCTATCGGCCTCCGAAGCGTTCCAGTACTCCATCTGCGCCTGTTGATAAGCGCGCAACATCACCGGTGCCAGCATGTTGATGAGGCCAGCGATGTCGAGGATGCGCACTGGTAAGTGCACCGCCGGCTCAATGATCGGCAGTTGGGTCAGGAAGTGTTCACCTTCGATATACAGCGCGGGCACTGCCAGCACCGCCTGGGCCGCGAGGATATCGGTAAGCGCCTGGTAGTGGCGGTCGACGGGTACGACGTGGCCATCGTCAATGCCCCAGAGCGGGGCGCCCACCATGGTCACGTTCGGGTCGATGTCGAGGGTGGGGTACAAGTCCTTCAATTGCTCGCGCAGCAGCGTGGCGGCCACTTCGCGAAACGCCGGTCCGGTGGACATTTGCGTGACGAGCGTATCGGTGAGGGTTTGGTGGGAATAGGTTGACGAGGGTGTGGTCATGGCGCGTCCTGACAGGCGAAAGAATGGCAACAGCCCCAGGAGAGGTCTGGGGTGTTGCCATGCTAGAAAGCCCTATGCCAGGCGCGGTGGTGCTTATGTAGGCCGGCTATTCAGCGCAGTTCGCCGCACAGGTCCAGTTCCACCAGGCGGCGCACTTCCTGGCTGTCGAGCCCGGCGCCGAGCAGTGCGTTGAGCTTGCCGAATGCCGCTTCACGGGTCATGCCGCCACCGGACAACACACCGACGCCACGCAGGCGGCTACCGGCCTCGTAGACATCCAACTCAACGCCGCCTTCATGGCATTGGGTGATGGCCACCACCACGATCCCGTTGTCCTGCGCGTGTTGCAGGCTGGCGAGGAATTGCGGGTTGTCGCTCGGCCCGGTGCCGCTGCCGAAGCATTCGAGAATCAGCGCCTGGATGCCGCTGCCGATCAACGCGTCCAACTGCGCCGCGCCGATACCCGGCACCAAGGGCAGTACGCCGACGTTGGCCAGAGCTTTGGGCTGGCGGTAATTCAGGGCGTGTGGAATGGCATCGACAGGGTCAGCGCCGCCCTGGCGGTTCAACGCCGCGAACGGGTTGCGGCCGAAGCTGCGGATTTTCGCGCAGCGGGTGGGCGCCATCATTGCGCCGTGGAAGTACAGGTGCACACCCGGCGTCAGGCCTGCGCCCAACGCCTGCAACGCGCCACTGACGTTTTCCCAGGCATCGCTGTCGGGCACGCCGGCTGGCAGCATGGAGCCGGTGAACACCACCGGCGCCGGCAGGCCCAGCAGTTGGAAGCTCATGGCCGCCGCGCTGTAGGCCAGGGTGTCGGTGCCGTGCAGGATCAGTACGCCATCGCAGCCCTCATCAACGGCCTCGACCACGGCGGTGCGCAGGCGCTGCCAGTAGGCGGGAGTCATGTTGGCGCTGTCGATCAGCGGGGCCATCTCCTGGAAGCGCCAGGCAGGCAGCGCTTGACCGTCAAGCTGCTCGCGCATGCGTGCTTCGAAACCGGATGCCGGGGCCAGGCCACTGGCGCTGGCCTGCATGCCGATGGTGCCGCCGGTGTAGAGCACCATGACGTTGTTGGATGCTGACATTGAGATTCTCCTGAACGAAAAACGCCGCCGGCCCAGAGCATGCCCAAGGCGAGGCGGCGTGTCATCTATCTACGCTTAGCGCTGCGTTTGAGCGTTCAGCTCTGCCGATGGCGCCGCTTCCGGTTTGACCGGATTGGCCGGCCAGGCTTTGCGATCCAGGTCCAGGTCAGGGAACTGGCTGGAATCGAACACCGGCGTCTTGATGCCTGCCGCGCGCTGGTTGTCGTAGTCGTTCAGGATGCGCATGGCGATCTTGAACAGGAACGCCAGGGCGAACAGGTTGACGAACGCGAGCAGGGTCATGGTGATGTCGGCGAAGGCGAACACGGTGCTCAGGTTCTCGATGGAACCCCAGAAAATCAGCACCAGCACCAGCGCGCGGTAGCCCATCAGCACCTTGCGGTTGTTGCCGACCAGGAAGCGCAGGTTGCTCTCGCCCAGGTAGTAGTTGTACATGATCGAGGTGAACACGAACAACGCCAGGGCCACGGAGATGAACATGCGGCCCCAGTCACCGACCACGGCGGCCAGGGAGTTCTGGGTCAGGGCAATGCCGTCGCCTTCGAAGCCTGGGGTGTAGAAACCGGAGAGCAGGATCAGCAGTGCGGTGCAGGTGCAGATCACGAAGGTGTCGAGGAACACGCTGAACGCCTGGACCACGCCCTGGGCGATCGGATGTTCAACGGAAGCCACCGCCGCCACGTTAGGCGCACTGCCCAAACCTGCTTCGTTGGCGAACACGCCGCGCTTCACGCCCATGATGATCGCACTGCCCACCAGGCCACCGAAGGCTTGGTCGAGGCCGAAGGCGCTCTTGACGATGGTCGCGAGCATGGCCGGCACGTGGTCGAATTGCAGCACGATCACGTACAGGGTCACGGCGATATAAACCAGAGTCTTGACCGGCACCAGCAGGTCGGCAATCGAGGCGATACGCTTGATCCCGCCGATGAACACCAGGCCCAGCAGCACAGCCAGCGCGAGGCCGGTGTAGGTGGTGTCCAGGCCAAAGGCGTTGTTCAGCGAGTGGGTCACGGCGTGGGCTTGCAGGCCGTTGAACGCAAAACCGAAGGTCACCAGCAGCAGGAAGGCCATGACCATGCCCAGCCAGCGCTTCTGCAAGCCGTGCTGAATGTAATACGCCGGACCACCACGGTAGGTGCCTTCTGCGTCAGTGCGCTTGTACAACTGGCCGAGGGAGCACTCGATGAAGCTCGACGACATGCCCACCAATGCGGTGACCCACATCCAGAACACGGCACCGGGGCCACCCAGGGTCACGGCGATGCCGACACCGGCGATGTTGCCGGCACCCACGCGGCCGGCCAGGCTGAGCATCAGCGCCTGGAACGAACTGAGTTGGTCGGAGCTGCTTTTCAGGCTGTCTTTGAACACCGAGAACATGTGGAAGAAGTGACGCAATTGAACGAAACGCGAGCGAATCGTGAAATAACCGCCGAGCCCGACAATGAGCACGATCAGTACTTTCCCTGAGAGGAAGTCGTTGATGACTTCGAGCATGGAGTGTTCCTCGCTGATTTTTCTAATGGCAAACGCAGGACGGTCCGACCACGCCGCATGGCACCAGGCAGTGCGCGGCAGTTCGACCCCAATCCTTTTGCGGGTTGTTATTCATGCGGTTTCGCGCTGTCCAGGACCTCGTGACCGACGATCTCTGACGCGAAGAGGGGCGGCACTATACCTAGGCGAACATGATCCGTCTGCCCGAGGCGATTAAAGGTTTCAGCTGGGAGGTGGGCATGCAGGGCGATATTGGATTTTTTATGAGCGTCATTTCACAACCTTGAGGCAAAAAAAAGGGCCTGAAGAACGAGCCTTCAGGCCCTCAAAAGGTGAGAGGTGTCTAGTCCCTCAACCTGGTGAGCGGTGCAACAAACGCTTAGGCCTTCAGCGGGACCAAGCGTGGGGCAATCATGTTTTCGGGGCGCAGGATGTCGTCGAGCATGGCATCGTCGAGCAAGCCTTCTTCACGCACCAGTTCCAGCACGCCACGGCCGCTTTCAAGAGCGATACGGGCGATGCGGGTGGCGTTTTCATAGCCGATGTACGGGTTCAGTGCAGTGACCAGGCCGATGGAGTGCTCGACCAGTTCGCGGCAGCGCGCTTCGTTGGCGGTGATGCCGACGATGCAGTGCTCGCGCAGCATGTCCATGGCGCGTTGCAGCAGGCGGATCGAGTCGAAGATCTTGAAGGCGATCAGCGGCTCCATCACGTTCAGTTGCAGTTGGCCGCCTTCGGCTGCCATGGTCAGGGCCAGGTCGTTGCCGATCACTTGGAATGCCACCTGGTTCACGGCTTCCGGGATTACCGGGTTGACCTTGCCGGGCATGATCGAGCTGCCTGGCTGACGGGCCGGCAGGTTGATCTCGTTGATCCCGGTACGTGGGCCGCTGGACAGCAGGCGCAGGTCGTTGCAGATCTTCGACAGCTTTACGGCGGTACGCTTGAGCATGCCGGAGAACAGCACGAAGGCGCCCATGTCGGAGGTAGCTTCGATCAGGTCGGCTGCCGGCACCAGCGGCTGGCCGCTGATGGTGGCCAGGCGTTGTACGGCCAGGGCCTGGTAGCGTGGGTCGGCGTTGATGCCGGTACCGATGGCGGTGCCGCCCAGGTTCACTTCGGTCAACAGCTCTGGCGCCAGGGTTTTCAGGCGGGCCAGGTCTTCGCTCAGGGTGGTGGCGAAGGCGCGGAATTCCTGGCCGAGGGTCATCGGCACGGCGTCTTGCAGTTGGGTGCGGCCCATTTTCAGCACATGGCCGAACTCGACGCCTTTGGCGGCGAAGGCCTGGATCAGGCTGTCGAGGCTGGCCAGCAGCGCGTCATGGCCCAGCAGCAGACCCAGGCGGATCGCGGTCGGGTAGGCGTCGTTGGTCGACTGCGCCATGTTCACGTCGTTGTTCGGGTGCAGGTACTGGTACTCGCCCTTGTTGTGGCCCATGGCCTCCAACGCGATGTTGGCGATGACTTCGTTGGCATTCATGTTGGTTGAAGTGCCGGCGCCGCCTTGAATCATGTCCACCACGAACTCTTCGTGGAAATCGCCGCGGATCAGACGGGCACAAGCTTCGCTGATGGCAGCGTGCTTGGCTTCGCTGAGCTGACCCAGCTCGCGGTTGGCGTCAGCCGCCGCTTGCTTGACCATTGCCAGACCGACCACCAATTTCGGGTAATGCGAAATCGGAACGCCCGAGAGGCGGAAGTTGTTCACCGCTCGCAGGGTCTGGATGCCGTAATACGCTTGAGCCGGTACTTCGAGTACGCCAAGCAGGTCTTTTTCGGTACGGAATGATGCAGCAGAGGACATGACGGAAATCATCTCGATAGGGACCCGGAACTGGCCGGAACGCTGCGAATGCTAGGCTTGTGGAAGTTTTTGGGCCAATGCTGTTAAACACTGGCCTATGCACAAACGGCATAATGTGGGTGTGACCCAGCTATGATGACGGGCGTGTGTGCCAAAATGGTGCGTACCCGTGGGAGGAAGTGATGAACCTTGAGAGCAAATGGCTGGAAGACTTCAGCGCCTTGGCGGCCACCCGCAGCTTTTCCCAGGCGGCGGAACGACGCTTTGTGACCCAGCCGGCGTTCAGCCGACGGATCCGCAGCCTTGAAGCTGCGTTGGGCCTGACCCTGGTCAACCGCTCGCGCACGCCGGTGGAATTGACGGCGGCGGGGCAGTTGTTCCTGGTCACCGCACGCACGGTGGTCGAACAGCTCGGTGAAGTGCTGCGCCATTTGCATCACCTGGAAGGCGGGCAGGGCGAAGTCATGCAAGTCGCGGCGGCGCACTCCCTGGCGCTGGGCTTCTTCCCGCGCTGGATCGCACAGTTGCGCAACGAAGGCCTGAACATCGCCACGCGGCTGGTCGCCACCAACGTCGGCGACGCGGTGCATGCCCTGCGCGAGGGCGGTTGCGACTTGATGCTGGCATTCTACGACCCGGACGCGGCGATGCAGATGGACGCGGAAATCTTCCCCTCCCTGCACTTGGGCAACACCGAAATGCTCCCGGTGTGCGCCGCCGATGCCGATGGCAAGCCGCTGTTCGACCTGGAAGGCGAGGGCAGTGTGCCGTTGCTGGCCTATAGCGCCGGTGCTTTTCTCGGCCGCTCCGTGCACTTGCTGTTGCGTCAACGTGCACTGCGCTTTACCACCGTGTATGAAACCGCTATGGCTGACAGCCTCAAGAGCATGGCTCTGGAAGGCTTGGGTATCGCCTGGGTGCCGCAACTGAGCGTGCGGGCGGAGTTGGCCCGAGGTGAGTTGGTGGTGTGCGGCGGGCCGCAATGGCATGTGCCGCTGGAAATCCGCCTGTATCGCTGTGCCTTGGTCCGTAAGGCGAATGTGCGGTTGCTGTGGCGAAAACTGGAAGGTGGAGCAGCGCAGAATCCGGCGGGGGATCGCTGACCTCAGAGTCAATAAAACCGCCGGTTTGCCCCGCTAGACAGATGGTCATCCAAGGGGCTGTTTATCTCGATTATTACGGTATACTGCGCGGCCTTCGGCCGGTCCAACCGGCCTTAATTCGTACAACAAGCCACGCCGGATTTCCCGCGTGGCTTGTTGTTTTTTGACGCGCCTGCGGGCGCCCAGAGAGAAGAGGCACGACGATGAGTGCATTGGTTGGCGTGATCATGGGCTCCAAGTCCGATTGGTCCACCCTTAGCCACACCGCCGATATGCTGGAAAAACTCGGCATTCCGTATGAAGTGAAAGTGGTCTCTGCCCACCGCACCCCGGATTTGCTGTTCCAGTATGCCGATGAAGCAGAATCCCGTGGCATCGAGGTGATCATCGCCGGTGCCGGCGGTGCAGCGCATTTGCCTGGCATGTGTGCGGCCAAGACCCACCTGCCGGTTCTCGGCGTGCCGGTGCAATCGGCGATGCTCTCGGGCGTGGATTCGCTGTTGTCCATCGTGCAGATGCCGGCCGGCATTCCGGTGGCGACCCTGGCGATCGGCAAGGCTGGCGCAATCAACGCCGCCCTGCTGTCCGCCAGTATCCTGGGCGCCAAGCACCCGCAGTTCCACGCGGTGCTGAAAAAATTCCGTGCTGAGCAGACAGACAGCGTGCTGGACAATCCAGACCCACGCATCGCCTGAGGTTGTTGACGATGAAAATCGGTGTAATCGGTGGCGGCCAACTGGGTCGCATGCTGGCCTTGGCGGGAACCCCGCTGGGGATGAACTTCGCTTTCCTGGACCCTGCGCCAGACGCCTGCGCGGCCGCGTTGGGTGAACACCTGCGGGCTGACTACAGCGACCCGGACCACCTGCGCCAACTGGCCGACGAAGTCGACCTGGTGACCTTCGAATTCGAAAGCGTCCCGGCCGAAACCGTGGCCTTCCTGTCGCAATTCGTGCCGGTGTACCCGAGCGCCGAAGCCTTGCGCATCGCCCGTGACCGCTGGTTCGAGAAAAGCATGTTCAAGGACCTGGGCATTCCCACCCCGGCCTTCGCCGACATCCAGTCCCAAGCGGACCTGGATGCCGCCGTCGCCAGCATCGGCTTGCCGGCCGTGCTGAAAACCCGCACCTTGGGTTATGACGGCAAGGGCCAGAAAGTCCTGCGCACCGCCGCTGACGTGGTCGGCACCTTTGCCGAACTGGGCAGCGTCGCCTGCCTGCTGGAAGGCTTTGTGCCGTTCACCGGCGAAGTCTCGCTGATCGCCGTGCGTGCCCGTGATGGCGAAACCCGCTTCTACCCGTTGGTGCACAACACCCATGACAGCGGCATCCTCAAGCTGTCCGTGGCCAGCACCGACCACCCGTTGCAGGCCCTGGCGGAAGATTATTCCAGCCGTGTGCTCAAGCAGCTGGATTATGTCGGCGTGATGGCATTCGAGTTCTTTGAAGTCGACGGTGGCCTCAAGGCCAACGAAATTGCTCCGCGCGTGCACAACTCCGGGCACTGGACCACCGAAGGCGCCGAGTGCAGCCAGTTCGAAAACCACCTGCGGGCGGTCGCGGGCTTGCCGCTGGGCTCCACGGCCAAGGTTGGCGAGAGCGCGATGCTCAACTTCATCGGCACGGTGCCGGCGGTGGAAAAAGTCATCGCCATCGATGACTGCCACCTGCATCACTATGGCAAGGCCTTCAAGGCTGGGCGCAAGGTAGGCCACGCCAACCTGCGCTGCAAGGACCGCGCGACATTGGAAGCGCAGATCCTCAAGGTTGAAGCGCTGATCGCCGAGCAATAAGGCAAGTCCGACGGGAACCATTGGTTGTTGCCGTCTCTCTGATTGCAGGATGGCAAAGCCTGACTAGGCTTTGCCATGACTCACATTCAATCAGAGGGAAATGCCATGGGTATCATCGGAACCATCTTTATCGGCTTGATCGTCGGCCTGCTGGCGCGTTTCCTGAAACCAGGCGACGACAGCATGGGTTGGATCATGACCATCCTGCTGGGTATCGCCGGCTCCCTGGCCGCGACCTACGGTGGTCAGGCGCTGGGTATCTACCAGGCAGGCCAAGGTGCAGGCTTCATCGGTGCCCTGGTTGGTGCGATCATCCTGCTGGTGATCTACGGCCTGATCAAAAAGAAGTAATCTGCCGACAAAGTCCTCTGCGCTGCGCAGGCGCAGGGGGCTAGAATGCTCGGCACCTGTACTTGCCGAGCTTCTCCATGCGCCGTCTTTTGTTGATGTTCCTTTTGCTGGGCCCTGGCCTGGCGCACGCCGGTGAACTGCCGGAAACCGACTGGCTCGACCTGATGCCGCTTTCCGACCAGAAAGCCCTCGAAGCCATGCCCGAGATCGACCACAACTCCCCCGAAGCCCAGGGCACCTTTACCGATAAAGGTGGCTTGAAGCAGAGCAAGGGGTTGCCGGCGGTAATGTATTCGACCAAGACCGTCGCAGCCATGAATGGCAAGAACATCCGTATCGGCGGTTACCCGGTGCCGTTGGAAACCGACGCCAAGGGTCGCAGCACCTTGTTCTTCCTCGTGCCGTACCCAGGCGCGTGCATCCACGTGCCGCCGCCACCGCCCAATCAGCTGGTGCTGGTGCGCTACCCCAAGGGCTTGAAGCTGGATGATATCTACACGCCGTTGTGGGTGACCGGCACCCTCAAGGTCGAAAAGGTCAACAACGACCTGGCGGACGCCGCCTACGCGTTGGATGCCGGCAAGGTACGGGTGGTCAAGGAGTCGGATCTTTAATCCGGGGTGTCGGGATAGAACACCTGCTTGGCCAATGGCCAATCCATCTCGGCACGGTACGTCTCTATCCGGGTGCCTTGGCGAGCGGCATCCACTTGAGCCGTTGGGCCCCATGCACGCTGCGCCGGTGTTTCAAGATGGACTCTGGCAGGGACGGTGTCGGTCATCTGTCCAAAGTGCATGTGCGCGTAAGCCCACAGTTCGCCTTTGACTTGAATCCTGAACTCGTCCACGAAGCTTGGGACCTTCATCCAGCCTTCAGCGCCAGGCCTTGGTATATGTCGGGTGATGGGTACCCGGGTCAGGGTTTTGTGGATGGTCACCACCTCTGGCTGGCTGCGCAAGAACTCCAGGGCTTTGACACTGGGGGCTTGCTTGAGACTCAGGTCCACGCGCAGCAGTTGCGCCATTACGTTAAAACGCACGGCGTGCTCCCTGATGTCGCGTGCTTCATCCAGTAGCCCTTTTCGGGCTGCTTCATCGGTGAGGGCGGCGCATGCTGCCTCAAGATCATCGGCGCCCTGACGGAGCTTGGTCGCCCCTGATTGGATACGGTCTTCGACCCCCGTCGGTTCGGCCGACACCTTGCCCCGGTAAAACACGATGAGCGCATCATGCTCCTCAATCACGTCCTTCATTTGCTTGATGGCCTCATTCAGCTCCTGTGCGATATCCACTTGGCTGGCCGATCCCATTGCGCTGGGCTGTTTGATTTGGATGGGAGACCTGATCCAGAGTTTGTCCTCGCCGGATTTGATATAGGCAGCGACACGTTGACCGTTGCTGTCGAGGATGTCTGCGACATTGCCATTATCGGCTCTGGGCTTGGCGAGTAATTCTATGTGGGTGCGGGGTTGGTCGCCTGCCGCCAGGATGCGCACGCGATTCTGCGGGTCAGGATTTGGAGGGGCTGCCGGCAAGGGGCTAGAGGGGAAGGCGCGTGACGGTCCGGCCTTATCCGTCGGGAGTGTTTCCAGAGTGGCGAGCATCTGTTCCAAGTCTTCGTCCAGTAGCGACTTGAAGACAGTGGATTGTGCTGTGACGGTGTTAACCGCCCGCTGTTTAGCGTCGATTAACGTTTTCAAGGGCCCCTCTTGTTCGACAGCATCCTTCACCGGCTGAAGGTTCTTTTGTTGAACCGCCAAATACCCTTCCAAGTCATCAATGATTGCTGCGTAGCGCGGGCTGAGGCTGTTGGCCACTTCAATGCTGTTGATTAGCTGCGACCTGCCGAAGTCAGGCACTGCGATGTAGGCCTGGGGTTTGAACACGGGCAGCTCGTTGTTTTTCTTGTGTACCAGGCCCAGTTGCTGGGCAGCTTCGAAGTGCAGCAGCGATTTGTCATAGACCGGGTGTCTCATATTGAACGCTTGCGATTGGGTCGCCTGATCCAGTGCGGCTGTCGCTCTCTCCATCTTCGCGTGCGCGGTCTGGTAGTAGGTATCCCGTTCAGCGTTTGCCGCTCGGATCTTCTTCAGCTTCTTGCCCCCGCCATGCCCACTTTCACTGACCGGTACCCACGCGCCGTCCTTATTGACGATGCGGTGCACGGGACGTGTCTTGTTGTGTGGGTGAACGATACAGAACTCTGTGTCGCCCGCGAGGCTGTGGCGGGTTTCGACGGCGTACCACTGGCCGCGGGCACGTACATAGCTCTGCTGATTCTTGCCATCGTAGATACCGTTGGCCCGACGGCTGAACTCCACGGTTTGCTCATAGGCGACGGGCGCGATGTAGTCATCGAGATCCGGGATACGTTGCAGTCCCTCTTCGCCAAACGGGATGTAGCGGGGGCCGAACGCTTGGTTGGTCAGCGGGTCGATCAGGCGGTACTCCGGCAGCAGATCGGTGCCGACGCTGCGCATGGGCACATGGTCGATGCCTTCTACGGTAAACAGACTGTCCTGCGTCTCAAGGGGTTTCCAGGCTTGTGGGTCGACCGACTGTAGCGTTCGGCCAGAGGGCGTGAACGATGGTTTGACGAGGGTCTTCCTTAGCAACGCCAGGCCCGCGTCCACCTGGCGTGCGGCCGCAACGCTGAGCCGCAGCGCACTCAAGCCGCCGATCTTGAGCAGGGACGGTACGGCTTCCAGCGGGTTGAGTTCTTTGAGGGAGGCGAGCAAAAACGTTTTGGTGAGTGCCGCGAACTTCGGCAGCGCCGCCTGAAAACTGATCCTCCCGGCGTGTGCAACCAGGCGCGCCGAACCGCCAACGTATTTGCCGACGGGGGCGGCGAAGGAGAGTGCGTCGGTGAAGAGCGACAACGCGCCGCTCTCCACGCGTTGTGGATCGCCCGAGGCGATGTCCTCTATCCCGCCCCAGAAAGGCACCAGCATCTTGGCGTAGAAGATAAAGTCGTCAATGGTTTCTTGTGCCGCCTCAACCAGTGAGGTGTTGCGTTTGGCGGATAATTTGAGCTGGGATTCGTCCGTGTGAAACAGCGCATCGGCAACGATGGCGGCCAGTTGTCGACTGCGCGCCGAGGTCAATGTTTGTGCTGCCCGCATGTACTCCGAAGGGGCTGGCGCAGTGGCTGGCAACACTTGACCGATGGGCTCGGCAATCAGCAGGCTGGACACCGCTTCACGGGGGCGCTGGCCCTGTTGATACGCGGCCCAGTCGAACGGCATGGGCGTTGCGCGGCGAAAGGCTGCCTTACCCGAGCGGCTTGAGCCGCCGGTGGATTCCACGACAACCTTGCCATTGACCGTCAGTGTTTGAATGTCTGGACGCGCACGTATCACTGCCGCGCGAGGGAACACCTCATAGTAAGTGGTGCGGTGCTTATCCCGGGCCTGGATGATAAAGCCGTGACGTCCCCGTGCGGCCGCGATGTTCTGTGGGGTTTCGCGCTCAACCGTCACGTGTTGCAGTTCCTGGCGCAGGGCGTACAGCGTGACCTCGCCGTTTTCGATCGCGCTGCGGTCAGGCAGTGGCAGGTTGGGCAGCAACGCTCGGATAAAGGTTTGGTAGGCTGATTTGGCGCCGCTCAGGTAATCATTGAACCCTTGTTCGAACGCTGCGTCCGTGGTGAAACGCCAGCGGCCAGGGGGGGCTTGGGAAATGGTTGCTGTGGCCTGGGTTATCTCCTGCTCGTGCTGCTCCAACGCTTCTACGGCCAATTGGGCTTGTTCAGGTGTGTATTCATTGCTTGCGCTAGGCAGTACGCCGTTGGCTTTGGCCCACTCCAGCGTGGGCTCCAGCCGGGCCAGCGCGATCACCAGTGTTTGCTCGGGCGTGGCGCGCTCGCTTGTTGTGGCCAGTAAGCCGAGCAGTTGTGGGAAGGTCATGTGTTGAGCCGAGCCGGGTGTAATGGCGTGTGCAAGCGCTACGGCTGCCTTGAAATTCACCCAGGCGATGGAACTGGCGTAATACAGGTCGTCGGGAATATCCCTTACCCAAACCTCCGAAGCGGAAGCCTGTTGCAGCAGGCGCTTGGCCAGTTGCACGCCGCCGGGCGTGAGCTGGCAGTTGTGGCGCAGGGACTGCTCAAGTTGTTGATGAATGTAGCGGTAGCTATAGCCCCAGTGCAGAGGCGTGGCTATTTCCACTCCTGCGACAGTCAGCCGGACTTTGCCGCTTGGGCGTTCAAAATTCAACCAAAGCGTGCGCCAGACCAGGTTGCGCAGCACTTTCTCCGGTGGGTTTTCACCCTCGGCGGTGTACCAGTCCAATGCTTTGACCAATTGGTTGGCGAACTCAAGGCATTGGCGCGTCTTGAACCACTGTTCGAGCACGACTGTGGGAGTCTTCAGCGCCTGGGCTTCGCGTTGGGGTGTCAGAAAGTGCAGGGTCAGTTGCCTGAATATGGAACCGCTACCGGCGAGTAGTTGCTGGTATAGCCGCTGTTGCAGGCTGGCATCATCGTGCTCGTCCACAAGCTGATCAAAAGGCAGTTCGCCTGCATCCAGGCCCAGCGACAGCGAGGCAGCATGCTCCTGAAGTCGCTCGACCACGTGTTGCAGCGGGCTGTCTGCGTCGATGGGAACGCCATAGAACTTGAGCGCAAGCTCCAGCCGAACTGTGCCGTCTGCGCGAATGCCGTCACCGACGTCCCGTCGCGCCGCTATCAAGACGTTGACATCGTTGCGCCAATAGATCGGCACCGTGCTCAGGGGCAGCAGCACGCCCTGAACGGTAAAGCGGGTCAGCGGCGAGTCCGCCAACGCTGGCTGGTTATTGACGAGCTTTTCCAACACCCGCAAGGGCGACCAGTCGATCTCGGCCGGGCTGGATCGTTGGCGCATCCAGTCTGCAAAGTCGCTGTCTTCCTCGAGTTTATTCAACACCTCTACAGCCCGCGCGCATGCCTTGAACAGCGGTGATTGGCGATGAGGCGTAAAGAACGCATCTGCCAGTGGTTGCTGCGTAGCCCCCGCCTGGAGGCTGTTCAACTGGGTCAGCAGGCCAGGGAAATCAATCAGTCGGTCGGCCTGTGTTTGCATCAACTGCTGCTGGGCCGCAACCGCAGCTCCCCTTTGTTGGGCGCGGGTGATCAAGAGCGGCCGGGCATGCTGCGTGATGGGCCGGCTGAAATCCAGCAGTGCAAACAGGCTGGCCGCCTGGTCGATTTTTTTCACCACGCCCTCCGTGGCGTCGCGATGAACGGCCCAGTGGTACTCGATATCCTGACGTTGCTTGCTGAGCAACAGGCCAACTTGATGGTGGAAAAAATGCTCAACGCCGGTGACCGGCACCAGATTGACCCGCGCATCTTTGTTGGCCCGTGGCGCCAGGCTTGTAAACCCCGGGTGGTGGCGATGAGCAAGGCTGACCAGCAGCTGTTCACGCCCAGGCTCTGTTTTAAACAGCCGGGTGATATGTGTCTTCAGCGCCGTGGGACTGGTGAACCCGATCAGGCCTTGCCTCGGCAGGTAGAGCACCGTGGGGTTGGAGGTTCGGTGTTCATCCAGTGGCCAGGTGCACAGGGCGAACGCACCGACCAGCGCCAGTTCGTCGGGTCCTGTGGTGTCTTGCAGGTTGAGGTGAAAGAGGTTCAGGGTGCCGGGCAGGACGGCTGTGCCCAGTTGCCGGACCAACGCGACACTGGCTGGGTCAAGGGACGCCGTTTCGAATCTCAATGACGCCTCGCACTGGATCAGAAGCGCGAGGGCTTGAGCGATATAGGTACTACGAGATTGTTGGGTTGCGCTATGATTGGCACTCCAGAACTGATTGAGGTCATTGAGGTAGTACTCAACCCCCAGCAACTGATTCATCAGGGTTCTGATTGCTATATGGCCCGCGTCACCCAGTCGCAGAAATGCGCCGTTTTTATAGAGATAGAAGTCACTGCGCTGGTGGTAATACGCCGGAATCCGACATTGATGGAGCGCGTCCTGCGCCAGAGTTTTCAGCGTCCTGTCGTTCGCGCTGGGCGAATCAATCAGGGAGTCCTCAGGATTTTTCAGGTAGAGGTGTTCGGTGGGGTGCTTATCAAGGGATTTGGCGAGCGCCTCCAGGACGAGCTGATTGGCGCAAAAGGTCAGTGAAGGTTGGGCGCGGAGGATCTCTGTGACTGCGTCGTTCCACTTGACCATGAGTTGGGCCACGTGGGCGGGAGGCTGTTGTGTTACTTCCAGGAGAGAAGGAGTCATCGAAGGGGCCTTTGTCAGATGCGTTTTTTGCACCATAACGAGGCTGCTTAGACTTGAGGCTCTACATAAATGATGCAGCGATCCGCCGCACCAAAGGGCAGTGCGCCGGACCTGCATCCATCAACGGGGTGCCCGCGAGGAAGATTACAACGGGGCTGCAGTGATACTGACCGCCAGCGTGTGGCTTTGCCCCGGGGCCAACACCACCACATCATCCAGCACATTCGCCGTCTCGATGCACAGCATGCCTGGCCAGCCATCGTCGGCCATGTCGTCGAACGCCTTGGCGCGCTCGGTCCAGGGGTTCCAGATCACCGTCGACTTCGAGCCCTCGGCCGTGAGCTGAATGCGGCGCTGCCAGTCTTTGTCGACGATGTTCAACTGTGACGGCGTGTCGAGGTAAATTCGATCGGTCTCGGCCGTGAAGTGCAGCAGGCCGGATTGTGTCTTCTCGGCCCAATTGTCTGCGGTATCGATATAGGCATGCCCGTCCAGCCCTTCGACCTGCACGTTGCGAACATCGCTGACGGCGAAGTAGGTGTGCAGCGCCTGGCTGAGGGTCACGGTACCGGTGCCACGGTTGTGGCTGGTCAGGCGGATATGCAGTTGCTCATCCAGCAGCAGGCTCAGTGTCAGGTCAACCGGATGGGGCCAGCCAGGAAAGCCGCCTGCAGGGACCGGCAGAGCCAGATCCACGCGCAGCGCGTCACCTTCAAGCCCGGTCGCGGCCAATTCCCACAACGCGGTACGCACGAAACCGTGGGCGCCGGCGGGCTGCTCGCTCTGGCGCATCGCCTTGACGCTCTGAGGGTTGCGGTCGAATACACCAAACCACGGCCAGCACACCGGCACGCCGGTACGAATGCCCTTGCCCTTCTTGAACACCGCTTCAGGATTCGGCCAGATCAGCGGCTGTTCGCCATCGCGTCCGTAACTGAAGATATGCGCGCCCTGCTGCGCCACCATCAGTTCGGCACCGTTGTGGCGGATGCGCCAGCAGTCCAGCTCGTCGATTTTCACGGTTTCAACGTGGGGCGTTGGCATAACAAAACACTCTTGGTGGCAGGCAATGGGGCAATTGACCGTCAAATCCCGGCGAGGTTTAACGTGCGCGCGAAGGAACCGAGCGCGTGCGACCGCTGCCGTCGATGGCGACGAATACAAATACCGCCTCGGTCACCTTGCG
The DNA here is from genome assembly GCF_049897885.1 of Pseudomonas sp. DWRC2-2. Taxonomy (NCBI): domain Bacteria; kingdom Pseudomonadati; phylum Pseudomonadota; class Gammaproteobacteria; order Pseudomonadales; family Pseudomonadaceae; genus Pseudomonas; species Pseudomonas sp. DWRC2-2. The sequence goes on along the minus strand of NZ_JAFCXD010000003.1, from coordinate 526,983 downwards.
CCATTCGCTGGACAGCGGGTCGTCGCTCCACACTTCGACCATCATCTGGATCGAGCTGCGGCCGATCTCCAGGGCCTGGGTATAAAAGGAGAGCTGCGCGCCCACCGCGACCGGCACCAGGAACGCCATGCGATCAATGGCCACGGTTGCCACACGCCCGCCTGCAACCTTGCTGGCCATGGCGGTGCCGGCCAGGTCCATCTGTGCGACCAGCCAGCCGCCGAAGATGTCACCAAAACCGTTGGTTTCACGCGGGAGCGCGGTGATTTGCAGGGCGAGATCGCCTTGCGGGATAGGATCTTCTTGTTCGAGTTCGATCATGCCGAGGGCCTCTGACCCGTAACGCTTAGTGGATAGCCGTCTTCGAAAAAAACGTTTCAGCACCAACATACACCGCGTGATGCGTTTCTCGTAAGGCGTACTAAAGGGAAACTCTGCCAAATCGGCTGGATGGCACCCAACGGCGTTTTGGCACAGCAGCCCCTCAAGACTGCGGTTCTGGCGCTTGCAGGGGCCGAGTATATCGAGACCCTGGCGCCACGACGACCTCTGGGCGTTCATTTGGTCGGCATTTAGCGGCTGTATCGCGGCTTTTTCCGGCAACTGTGCTTCTGTGCGCAGTTAAAGGGGAATATTTAGCGTCTTTGAACTGTTATTCGCTCAACGCTGTGCTTTTTCTAGCGATTTGCTATCTTGCCAAGCCTGCCGCAAGTCCCGGGCTTGCCGTCCCGACTACTATAAGAGAAGCCTTGCCATGTCCTCCGTGCCCGCAAGCAGTGCGCAACCTTCGCGCCCGCTGACCCGCAACGACTATAAAACCCTGTCGCTGTCTGCCTTGGGCGGGGCGCTGGAGTTTTATGATTTCATCATTTTCGTGTTTTTCGCCACCGTGGTCGGAAAACTCTTCTTCCCCGTGGACATGCCCGAATGGCTGCGCATGATGCAGACCTTCGGCATCTTCGCCGCCGGCTACCTGGCGCGCCCCCTGGGCGGCATTATCATGGCGCACTTCGGCGACCTGCTGGGCCGCAAGAAAATGTTCACCCTGAGCATCTTCATGATGGCCGTGCCAACGCTGATCATGGGCCTGCTGCCAACCTACGCGCAGATCGGTCTGTGGGCACCGGTGCTGTTGCTGCTGATGCGCATCATCCAGGGCGCTGCGATTGGTGGTGAAGTGCCAGGCGCCTGGGTGTTCGTCTCCGAACACGTACCGCCGCGCCATATCGGCTACGCCTGCGGCACCCTGACCAGCGGCCTGACTGCCGGCATTCTGCTGGGTTCGCTGGTGGCCACCGCGATCAACACCCTTTATAGCCCGGAACAGGTCTCGGATTTCGCCTGGCGCATTCCGTTCCTGCTTGGCGGCGTGTTCGGCCTGCTGTCGGTGTACCTGCGCCGCTGGCTGCATGAAACACCGATCTTTGCCGAAATGCAGCAGCGCAAGACCCTGGCCGCCGAACTGCCATTGCGCGCGGTCCTGCGTGATCACCGTGGCGCCATCGTGTTGTCGATGCTGCTGACCTGGCTGCTGTCGGCTGGCGTCGTGGTGGTCATCCTGATGACCCCGACCGTGCTGCAAACCGTCTACCACTTCAGCCCGACCGTTGCGCTGCAGGCCAACAGCCTGGCCATTGTTACCCTGAGCCTGGGTTGCATCGCCTCCGGTGCATTAGCCGACCGCTTCGGCGCCGGCCGCGTGCTGGTCACCGGTTGCGCGCTGCTGCTGGCGACGTCCTGGACGCTGTATCACAGCCTTATGGCCCACCCGGATTGGTTGTTCCCGCTGTACGCACTGACCGGCCTGTTCGTGGGCACCATCGGCGTCGTTCCCTACGTGATGGTCAAGGCTTTTCCGCCTGTGGTGCGCTTCAGTGGCCTGTCGTTCTCCTACAACGTGGCCTACGCCGTATTCGGCGGGCTGACGCCGCTGGCGGTGTCGCTGCTGATGAAGGAAAGCCCGATGGGCCCGGCCTACTACGTTGCCGCCCTGTGTGTGATGGGGATGGTGGTGGGTGGGTATCTGTGGAAGCGTTCGCGCTGATTCCTTGACATGATCGCTCCCGCGCCCTGCGTGGGAGCGATGGCAACTCCTCGCTGCGCCCCTTCTCCTTGCCAATAGTGGCCTTTCATCTAACTGTCACATTCCAGACATAGAGTGTTCACACGGCCTCCCGATACTTGGCCCCGATCCAACTATCCCTATCTGCTAGGAGCAAGGCATGAAACTGAAACGTTTGATGGCGGCAATGACTTTTGTCGCTGCTGGCGTTGCGACCGCCAACGCGGTGGCCGCTGGTGTTGATCCGGCAATCCCGGCGTACGTGAAGACCACTGGTGTGTCGGGCAACTTGTCCAGCGTCGGTTCCGATACCCTGGCTAACCTGATGACCCTGTGGGCCGAGGGTTACAAAAAGGAATACCCGAACGTCAACATCCAGATTCAAGCTGCCGGTTCTGCTACTGCGCCACCTGCGCTGACTGAAGGCACCTCCAACCTGGGCCCGATGAGCCGCAAGATGAAGGACACCGAACTGGCGGCCTTCGAGCAGAAGTACGGCTACAAGCCAACCGCTATCCCGGTTGCCGTGGATGCCCTGGCCGTGTTCGTGCACAAGGACAACCCGATCCAGCACCTGACCATGGAACAAGTCGACGCGATCTTCTCCTCGACTCGCCTGTGCGGTGGCAAAGCCGACGTGAAAACCTGGGGTGACCTGGGTGTGACCGGCGACCTGGCCAACAAGCCGGTTCAACTGTTCGGTCGTAACTCGGTATCCGGCACCTACGGCTACTTCAAAGAAGAAGCCCTGTGCAAAGGCGACTACAAGCCAAACGTGAACGAACAACCGGGCTCGGCTTCGGTCGTGCAGTCGATCAGCTCCTCGCTGAACGGCATCGGTTACTCGGGCATCGGCTACAAGACCGCTAGCGTGAAGACTGTGGCCCTGGCTAAGAAAGGCAGCACTGACTTCATCGAAGACAGTGAAGAAAACGCCCTGAACGGCAAATACCCGCTGTCGCGCTTCCTCTACGTTTACGTCAACAAAGCCCCGAACAAGCCTCTGGCCCCGCTGGAAGCTGAGTTCGTGAAGCTGGTTCTGTCCAAACAGGGCCAGGAAGTTGTGGTGAAAGACGGCTACATCCCACTGCCAGCCAAAGTCGCCGCCAAGGCCCTGGCTGACCTGGGTCTGAAAGAAGGCAACTGATTGCCTCTGCGGGGCCGGAGTACCGGCCCCGCATCCGAATTTTCTAGTCCGCTGCCAGCCTTGCTTCGCGGCGGATTTGTTGCGTCACTGCACTGTCATCTTTCTGTCATACAGGATCGCTAGGGTGTGCGCATGAATGATCTGGCCAATTCCACCATGACGACGACTTCTCCCCCCAAGCGCATTGACTTCAATACGCCTGAGCTGCAACGCAAGCGCCGCATTCGCGCGCTCAAGGATCGCCTGACCCGTTGGTATGTGCTGGTCGGCGGCCTCGCCGTCCTCGGCGCCATCACCCTGATTTTCTTCTTTCTTGCCTATGTCGTCGCGCCGCTGTTCCAAGGTGCCTCATTGACCAAGGAAGACGCCCTGACCCCGGCCTGGATCCAGGACGCGGGCAAGCCGCTGATGATCTCCCTCGAAGAACAGAACCAAGTCGCCATGCGGGTTTCCGACAAGGGCCAGGCACTGTTCTTTAATGTGGAAACCGGCGCCGAACTCAAGCGTGTCGACCTGCAACTGCCTGCCGGCACCAGCGTTGCTTCTATCGGTGAAGACCAGCCCGGTAGCCCGCTGGTGATCCTCGGTCTGTCCAATGGCCAGTCCATGGTGTTCCGCCACACCTATAAGGTGTCCTACCCGGACGGCAAGAAAACCATTACGCCTGCGATCGAATACCCGTACGGTGAAAAGCCGATCGTGCTGGATGACGCCGGTCGCCCGCTGGAGCATGTCGCCCTTAACGCCACCGATTCCACCTTGGTGGTTGCAGGTTCCGCCGGTTCGCACTTGAACGTGCTGTCCCTGAGTCGCGAAGAAAACATGATGACTGGCGAAGTCACCAGCGAGCAGAAGCGCATCGAACTGCCGCAGATGACCGAGCCGGTGAAGGCGATCTTCATCGACCCACGCCAGCAATGGTTGTACGTGATCAACGGCCGCGCCCTGGCCGATGTGTTCAGCCTGCGCGACAAGAGCCTCAACGGGCGCTACAAATTGCTCGAAGACGGTACAGCCGAGGTCACTGCCAGCACGCAGCTGGTGGGCGGTATTTCGCTGATCGTCGGTAACTCCAAGGGCGGCCTGGCCCAGTGGTTCATGGCCCGCGACCCGGATGGCGAGCAGCGCTTCAAGCAGATCCGCACCTTCCAGATGGGTACTACGCCTATCGTAGAAATTTCTGCCGAAGAACGTCGCAAAGGCTTCACCGCCCTCGATGCTTCCGGCAAATTCGGTGTGTTCCACAGCACGGCGCACCGCACCCTGTTGGTCGACCCTGTAGTCGATGGCCAAGGCGTGTACGGCATGTCGCCACGGGCCAACCGCGTGATCGTGGAAGCCGGCGGCAAGCTGCAACCGCTGATGCTCGACAACCCGCACCCGGAAGTGTCCTGGAGCGCACTGTGGAGCAAGGTTTGGTACGAGAACTACGACGAGCCTAAATACGTCTGGCAATCGACCGCCGCCAACACCGATTTCGAACCCAAGATGAGCCTGGCCCCGCTGACCTTCGGCACCCTGAAGGCTGCGTTCTACGCCATGCTGCTGGCTGCACCTCTGGCCGTTGCCGCCGCGATCTACACCGCGTACTTCATGGCCCCGAGCCTGCGTCGCAAGGTCAAGCCGGTGATCGAACTGATGGAAGCCATGCCGACGGTGATCCTCGGCTTCTTCGCCGGCCTGTTCCTGGCGCCGTATGTGGAAGGGCATCTACCGGGCATTTTCAGTCTGTTAATGCTGTTGCCGATTGGCATCCTGGTCGCTGGTTTCATCTTCAGCCGCTTGCCTGAATCCATCCGTCTGCGCGTTCCCGATGGCTGGGAAAGCGCGATCCTGATCCCGGTGATCCTGTTCGTGGGCTGGCTCTCGCTGTACATGAGCCCGTACCTGGAAACCTGGTTCTTCGGCGGCGACATGCGCATGTGGATCTCCCACGACCTGGGCATCACCTACGACCAGCGCAACGCTCTGGTAGTGGGTTTGGCCATGGGCTTCGCAGTGATCCCGAACATCTATTCCATCGCCGAAGACGCCGTGTTCAGCGTGCCGCGCGGCCTGACCCTGGGCTCGCTGGCCTTGGGCGCCACACCGTGGCAGACCATGACACGCGTGGTCATCCTGACCGCCAGCCCGGGTATCTTCTCGGCGCTGATGATCGGCATGGGCCGTGCTGTCGGCGAGACCATGATCGTGTTGATGGCCACCGGTAACACCCCGGTGATGGAGATGAACCTGTTCGAGGGCTTGCGCACCTTGGCGGCCAACGTGGCGGTGGAAATGCCCGAGTCGGAAGTGGGCGGCAGTCACTACCGCGTGCTGTTCCTCTCGGCACTGGTACTGCTGCTGTTCACCTTCATCATGAACACCCTCGCGGAGCTGATCCGTCAGCGTCTGCGCAAGAAATACTCGTCGCTTTAAGAAAGGTAGAAGTCTGTGAAACAGAACTCCCTGAATGGATGGTTCAAGAGCGGCGCCCCCGGCGTCTGGATCAGCGGTGGCGCGGTGTCCATCGCGGTCATCATGACCATTGGTTTGCTGGCGGTGATTGCCGTGCGTGGCCTCGGCCACTTCTGGCCGGCCGACCTGATCCAGGCCAACTACAACGTGCCGGGCCAGGCCAACCATATCGTCATCGGCGAAGTGGTGCAGAAAGAAGAAGTGCCTCGCGAGCGCCTGAAAAGCGCTGGCCTGCCGGTGCCGGACCAAGGCCCGGAGTTCATGACCCGCGAGCTGATCAAGGTGGGCAACCGTGACCTGAACGGCAACGACTTCACCTGGATCGTCGGCGAGTGGCTCAAGGACCAGACCACGCCGGCGAACCTGATGACCATCGAGCGCCGTGAGTGGGGCAACTTCTACGGCACCCTGGTCAACGTCAAGCAAGACGGCAAGGTCATCGCCGAAGGCGAGGCCGCATGGCCGGAGCTGCAGGCCCGTGTGGATCGCGTCAACAAGCTGGCCGCTCAACTCAAGACCCTGGAGAAATCCGATATCGGCGCTATCAACGCCGGGCTCGAACGCATTCGCCTGCACGGCCGCAAACTGGAACTGGAAGGCAAGCTCGACGCCGCCGCCCAGGCCGACATGGATGCCGACCGCGCCGAGTTGAATGCCCGCTACCAGGACATCGAAGCCCGCCTGGCTGACCTGCATGCCCAGTTCAACCGCGACGCGCTGACCGCCCGCGACGGCAACGGCAAGGAAGTGGAAATCGGCATCGGCAAAGTGGTGCACGCCTATCAGCCGAATGCCATGGGCACGATCACCAAGATCGGCTTCTACTTCAGCAAGGTCTGGGAATTCCTCAGCGATGACCCACGGGAAGCCAACACCGAAGGCGGGATTTTCCCGGCCATCTTCGGCACCGTGATGATGACCCTGATCATGGCGATGATCGTGACCCCGTTCGGCGTGCTGGCGGCGGTGTACCTGCGTGAATACGCCAAGCAGAACACCCTGACCCGCGTCATCCGTATCGCTGTGAACAACCTGGCCGGTGTACCGGCCATCGTCTACGGCGTGTTCGGCCTGGGCTTCTTCGTGTATGTATTGGGTGGTTCGGTTGACCGCCTGTTCTTCGCCGAAGCCCTGCCGGCGCCGACCTTCGGCACGCCGGGCCTGTTGTGGGCCTCGCTGACCCTGGCGCTGCTCGCGGTGCCGGTGGTGATCGTGGCCACCGAAGAGGGCCTGGCGCGGATTCCTCGCACCGTACGCGAAGGCTCCCTGGCACTGGGCGCGACCAAGGCGGAAACGCTGTGGAAGATCGTGCTGCCGATGGCCAGCCCGGCGATGATGACCGGCATGATCCTCGCCGTGGCCCGCGCCGCGGGCGAAGTGGCGCCGCTGATGTTGGTGGGCGTGGTGAAACTGGCGCCGTCGCTGCCGCTGGATGGCAACTACCCGTATCTGCACCTGGACCAGAAGATCATGCACCTGGGCTTCCATATCTATGACGTCGGCTTCCAGAGCCCCAACGTCGAAGCCGCACGGCCGCTGGTGTACGCCACCGCATTGCTGTTGGTGCTGGTGATCGCCACGCTCAACTTGTCGGCGGTGTGGATCCGTAACCACCTGCGCGAAAAATACAAAGCGTTGGATAGCTGATCTGAATATTGCTTGCCGCAGGCCCGATGCCTGCGGTTCAACACAACGAATTGGTAGCACAGGGAGCATCCCATGCAACAAGACACCCACACCCACGGCATCAACATGTCTGCCCTGGGTCGCGACAAGCAGAGCCTGAGCCTGGCCCAGGAAACCGTGGCCATCGAAGTGCCGGGCCTGAGCCTGTACTACGGTGAAAAGCAGGCGCTGTTCGACGTCAGCATGAACATCCCCAAGCAGCGCGTGACCGCCTTCATCGGCCCGTCGGGCTGCGGCAAGTCCACGCTGCTGCGCACGTTCAACCGCATGAACGACCTGGTGGACGGCTGCCGCGTAGACGGTGCCATCAACCTCTACGGCACCAACATCTACCGCAAGGGCGAAGACGTGGCCGAGCTGCGTCGCCGCGTGGGCATGGTGTTCCAGAAGCCCAACCCGTTCCCCAAGACCATCTACGAAAACGTGGTCTACGGCCTGCGCATCCAGGGCATCAACAAGAAGCGCATCCTCGACGAAGCCGTCGAGTGGGCCTTGAAAGGCGCGGCGCTGTGGGACGAAGTCAAAGATCGTCTGCACGATTCGGCCCTCGGCCTGTCCGGCGGTCAGCAACAGCGTCTGGTCATTGCCCGCACCATTGCGGTTGAGCCGGAAGTGCTGCTGCTCGACGAACCCTGCTCGGCACTCGACCCGATCTCCACGCTGAAAGTCGAAGAGCTGATCTACGAGCTGAAATCCAAGTTCACCATCGTCATCGTGACCCACAACATGCAACAGGCGGCGCGGGTTTCCGACTACACCGCGTTCATGTACATGGGCAAACTGGTGGAGTTCGGCGATACCGATACCCTGTTCACCAATCCGGCGAAGAAGCAGACCGAAGACTACATCACCGGTCGCTACGGCTAGGATGCCGGGATTTTCCTCGCACTGACGCTGCGGTTCTCCGCACCTTACCGGACGCTCCAAGGACGCCAACATGATTAGCAAAGAAGGCCTTACCCATCACATCTCCGCGCAGTTCAACGCCGAGCTTGAGGAAGTGCGCAGCCACCTCCTGGCGATGGGCGGGCTGGTGGAGAAGCAAGTCAACGACGCCGTCACCGCGCTGATCGAGGCCGACTCGGGCCTGGCCCAGCAAGTGCGTGAGATCGACGACCAGATCAACCAGATGGAACGCAACATCGACGAAGAATGCCTGCGCATTCTGGCCCGTCGCCAGCCGGCGGCGTCCGACCTGCGTTTGATCATCAGCATCTCCAAGTCGGTGATCGACCTGGAGCGCATCGGCGACGAAGCCACCAAGATCGCCCGCCGCGCCATCCAACTGTGCGAAGAAGGCGAAGCGCCGCGCGGTTACGTGGAAGTGCGCCACATCGGCGACCAGGTGCGCAACATGGTGCGCGACGCCCTCGACGCCTTTGCTCGCTTCGATGCTGAGCTGGCACTGTCGGTGGCCCAGTACGACAAGATCATCGACCGCGAATACAAGACCGCGCTGCGTGAACTTGCGACCTACATGATGGAAGATCCCCGCTCTATCTCGCGGGTCTTGAGCATTATCTGGGTGCTGCGTTCCCTGGAGCGTATCGGCGACCACGCGCGCAATATCTCGGAATTGGTGATTTACCTGGTGCGCGGCACCGACGTACGGCACATGGGCCTCAAGCGCATGAAGGCCGAAGTTGAAGGTTCGGCTGATCTTATCCCTAATGTTCCGGGCCAAACTGACGATAAGTAAGGTTGCCCGAGAAATTAACGCCCGGCCTTTGGTCGGGCGTTTTTGTTTGTGGCCACTGAATTTTTTACACGTTGAGCGAGATAAATTCCCAACGTGACTACCGAGTTTTGGCAAAATGCCATCAGTCAGGCGTCTTGCGTGCCGAAGTTTTAATTAGGATGAAGGGTCGATGAGTAAAGTCAGTGTATTGGTGGTGGATGACGCCTCGTTTATCCGCGACCTGGTGAAGAAGTGCCTGCGCAACTACTTCCCCGGGATCAAGCTTGAAGACGCGGTGAACGGCAAAAAGGCCCAGGCCATCCTGATGCGCGAGAGCTTCGACCTGGTGCTGTGCGACTGGGAAATGCCGGAGATGTCCGGCCTTGAATTGTTGACCTGGTGCCGTGAGCAGCCTCACCTCAAGGCAATGCCGTTCGTGATGGTGACCAGCCGTGGCGACAAGGAAAACGTGGTCCAGGCCATCCAGGCCGGAGTTTCCGGTTATGTCAGCAAGCCCTTCACCAACGAGCAGTTGTTGAACAAGGTCAAGCAGGCCCTGCACAAAATCGGTCGTCTCGACGCGCTGGTCGCCAGTGCACCCACCAAGATGAACTCGGCGTTCGGCAACGATTCCCTCAGCGCATTGACCGGCGGCAAGCCCGAAGCGGCGCGTGCAGCACCAGTGGTTGCAGCCTCCCCAGCGCCGAGCAAAGGCTTGCTCAACAGCCCGCCGGTACAGGCACCTTCAGCGGCGCCGGCCGGCGGTCGTGGCCAGGGCCAGCTGCGCCTGTCCAGCGGCAACCAGCAATGCGTGATCAAGGCGCTGAGCATTAAGGAAGCGCTGCTGGTGGTACGTCGTGGCGAAGTCCTGCCTCAGGTACTGGAAAGCGCCGTGCTCGACCTGGAGCAGGGCGACAACGCCGAAGTGGCCCGTCTCAACGGCTACCTGCACGCCATCGTTGCCTTTGAGCCCAAGCCCGACAGCGATTGGCTGCAGCTGACCTTCCGGTTTATCGACCAGGACGCGCAGAAGCTCGACTACATCTCCCGCCTGATCGCACGCGGTACGGCGCAGAAGCACTTTGTGCCGGGTGCGTAATCCTCTGAATACTGGGAATCGACCGACTGTCTGATTCCCGGTCCCTGTCTTGATTTATATCTGTTTCGATATAGTCTCTCGGTAACGTCTCAGTGTTATCGAGTCTTCGCTATGCCTTGAAACAAACCTCTAAGCCCCTTGGCCGAATCGTCGATTACGCTTTTCCTTTCCAGAAAAGGAGAAGCCAATGCCAAGGCACAAGGATGTGGTGTTTCTAGGAAGTTCGCTCAAGGACCTCAAAACGTTTCCTCTCGACGCCCGTAGGGCGGCAGGCTTTCAGTTGGATCTCTTGCAACAGGGTGAGCAGCCGTTTGATTGCAAGCCGATGAAAACCATCGGGAGAGGCGTCAGTGAGATTCGGATTGCTGAGGAGTCAGGAGCTTTTCGAGTGTTTTATGTGGTCAACCGGCCAGAGGCCATCTATGTGCTGCACGCGCTGCGCAAGACCACACACAAAACCGAAGGGCGTGATATCGAGCTGGCGCGCGCCAGATTGCAGGAGTTAGGGTGACCCATGACTAATCAAAAAGTTTACGGCGAACGTTTCAGCTGTGTTTGGGACGCTCTGGAAGATACGCCCCAGCAAGCCGCCAATATGCGGCTGCGGTCAAAATTGCTCTTGGAGCTGTGCCAGACCATTCGCAGCTGGGAGCTTTCTCAAAAAGAGGCGGCACATAGGTTGGGCATCAGTCAGCCCCGACTTAACGACGTCCTTACCGGCAAGATCGACAAGCTCTCTCTGGATGCGTTGGTCAATCTGTCAGCGGGTGCCCAAATGAACGTGGATATTTGTTTCAACGGGCTGCCAGCCTGAAGTTGTCATCAAACCCCGCTAACCTGCCGCTCAGTCATCCCGGCAGGTTCACGCCATGCTCATGCGCTTATTGCTGTGCGGTGGGCTGGCAACGGTCGCTTTGTCGACCCAGGCCATGACCCTCTACAAATCCACCGATGCCAACGGCGTGGTGTTTTTCAGTGACCGGCATACCCCGGGCGCCCAGGCGTTTGTGATCCAGGAGCGCAGGGTTGAACGCGTGAAGCCGCCGATGCTGGTCGTGCCCAAACCGAGTGATCAACAGCAGGCCTACCGCTACCCTTTGCCCTGGCGTGGCGGCCCGTTCCGCCTGAGCCAAGGCCCCAACGGCAGCTTCAGCCATACCGACGCCAAGAGCCGCTACGCCATGGACATCGCCATGCCCGAGGGCACGCCGATTATTGCGGCACGCAGCGGAATGGTGGTGAAGACCGAGAATGAGCAGGTCGGGCGTGGCAATGATGCGTCGGGGAATTTTGTGCGAGTGCGTCATGACGACGGCAGTGAGGCGGTGTACCTGCACCTCAAGCAAGGTTCGGTCAGCGTTCGGGCAGGTCAACGTGTGGCGGTGGGAAGCCCGCTGGCCCTGTCGGGCAATACCGGCAACAGCAGCGGGCCGCACTTGCATTTCGTGGTGCAGCGCGCCACTGAGGCGGGGTTGGTGTCGATCCCGTATGAGTTCAACCAGCCTGTGGGTGCATTGCCCAATTTTGCGTTGGGCAATTGAGGGTCAGTCCAGCAGCAGCACCTTGGCCAACACGATTTTCGGCCCTTTCATCTTCTTGATGATGATGCGCAAGCCTTCCACCTCCAGCACTTCTTCCTCTTCCGGCACGCGCTTGAGGGTGTCGTAGATCAGACCGGCCAGGGTTTCGGCTTCGATGTGATCCAGGTCCACGCCCAGCAGGCGCTCGACCTTGAACAGCGGCGTGTCGCCACGCACCAGCAGCTTGCCCGGCTGATAGGCCAGGATGCCGCGTTCGGCCTTGCGGTGTTCGTCCTGGATATCGCCCACCAGCACTTCCAGCACGTCTTCCATGGTCAGGTAGCCGATGATCTTGCCGTCGGCTTCTTCCACCAGGGCGAAGTGCGCGCCGCCCTTGCGGAACTGCTCCAGCAGTTGCGACAGCGGCATGTGCCGCGACACACGCTCCAGCGGGCGGGTCAGCTCGGCCAGGTTGAACGACTCAGGGATGTGATCCAGGGCCGCCAGTTCCAGCAGCAGGTCCTTGATGTGCAGCAGGCCCACGAATTCGTTGCGCACCGCGTCATACACCGGGTAGCGGCTGAATTTGTGGCGGCGGAACAGCGCAAGGATTTCCTTGAGCGGGGCGTTGAAGTCCAGGGTCACCAGGTCTTCTCGGGAGTTGGCCCAGTCCACCACTTCCAGTTCGCCCATTTCCACGGCGGAGGCCAGCACGCGCATGCCTTGGTCGCTCGGGTCCTGGCCACGGCTGGAGTGCAGGATCAGCTTGAGTTCTTCACGGCTGTAATGGTGTTCGTGGTGCGGGCCAGGCTCGCCTTGGCCGGCGATACGCAGGATGGCGTTGGCGCTGGCGTTGAGCAGGTAGATCGCCGGGTACATGGCCCAGTAGAACAGGTACAGCGGCACCGCCGTCCAGAGCGACAGCAACTCGGGTTTGCGAATCGCCCAGGACTTGGGCGCCAGCTCACCGACCACAATGTGCAGGTAGGAAATCACGAAGAAGGCGGCAAAGAACGACACGCCCTTGATCACTTCCGGCGACTCGACGCCCACGGCGCCCAGCAACGGTTCGAGGATGTGCGCGAAGGCCGGCTCACCGACCCAACCCAGACCCAGCGAGGCGAGGGTGATACCCAGCTGGCAGGCCGACAGGTAGGCGTCGAGCTGGCTGTGCACGGTGCGCAGGATCTGCCCGCGCCAGCCGTTCTTGTGGGCGATGGCCTCGACCCGAGTGGCGCGCAATTTGACCATGGCAAATTCCGCCGCAACGAAGAAACCGTTGAGCAATACCAGGATCAGTGCAAAAAGAATCATGCCGAAGTCGGCGAAGAGTGTAGCGAGGGTGATACCAGGGGAAGGGTCCATGATGGGGTTTTGCAGGTTCCGTGTGTTCAATAAGGGGTGGCAGGTGGGCCTGAAAGGCAGGCGCAAGTCGGCCAATGTAGCGGCTGACGGGGCGCTTGCCTAGTGCCCACTGCCGGGCGGGCCGTCAGGTGTCCTGATCAATTGCCTTCGATCGGGTCATCTGTGCTGGCGGGAAATGGCAGGTAAACGTACTGCCATGGCCCAATACGCTACTGATCTCCAGGCGCGCGCGATGGCGCAGCAACACGTGCTTGACGATCGCCAGACCAAGCCCGGTGCCGCCGGTGTTGGAGTTGCGGCTGGAGTCGACACGGTAGAAACGCTCGGTCAGGCGCGGCAGGTGCTTGGCGTCGATGCCGATGCCGGAGTCCTGCACGCTCAGGTGCGCGCCCTGTTCGTCGGCCCACCAGCGGATGCGGATATTGCCTTTGTCCTGGGTGTACTTCACGGCGTTGAACACCAGGTTGGAAAACGCGCTGCGCAATTCGCCTTCGCTGCCTTTGAGCAGCACGGCCGGGTCGGCTTCCAGGGTGATCTGTTGCCCGCGTTGGCCGGACAGGGCCTGGGCGTCGTTCTTGATGGTCTGCAGCAGGCTTTGCACGGCGACGGGATGGTTGTCCGAGGGGTAATCGGTCGCCTCCAGCTTGGCCAGCAACAGCAAGTCGTTGAGCAGTGTCTGCATACGTGAGCCTTGCTGCTGCATCTGCTGCAGGGCACGGCTCCAGCGCGGATTGATCTCGTCGACGTTGTCCAGCAGCGTCTCCAGATAGCCGCAGATTACCGTCAGCGGTGTGCGCAACTCGTGTGAGACGTTGGCGACGAAGTCTTTGCGCATCTGTTCCAGCTGGTGGATGCGGGTGACGTCGCGCACCAGCATCAGGTGTTCATTGTTGCCGTAGCGCGTCAGGTACAGCTGGATACGCACGCGGTCATTGGTGGGCGAGGGGATTTCCAGGGCTTCTTCGTAGTTCTCCTGTTCGAAGTACTCCTTGAAGCGCGGATGGCGCACCAGGTTGGTCACCGGCTGGCCACTGTCCTGGGGCGTCTTGAGGCCCAGCAGGGTCTCGGCGGCGCGGTTCCACCACTCCAGGTTGCCGTCGCTGTCGAGCATGATCACCGCATCTTTCAACGCGGCCGTGGACTCCTGCACTCGGTCGATCACGGCTTGCAGGCGCCCTCGCACCCGTTGGTCGCGGCGTTGCAAGTGGTAGATGCTGTCGAATACTTCGCCCCACAGGCCATAGCCATCGGGCGGTGCTTCGTCGGGTTTGTGCTGGCGCAGCCATTCGTGCAGGCGCAGCAGTTGCTTGAGGGTCCAACCCAGGTACAAGGCAATGCCGGCTGCCAGGCTCCAGCCGTAGTAACCGCTGACCAAACCCACCAACAGGCAGCCGGTGATCAGCAAAAGCATGTGGCGGATCAGGGTGCCATGCCAGTTTTGGTTCACTTGAACATGCGTCCTTGTCAGCTGTTAAGTCAGGCTCAGCCCTTGGTGGAAAATCGATAACCGGTGCCGCGCACGGTTTGTACCAGATTCTCGTAGGCATCGCCCAAGGCTTTGCGCAGGCGGCGGATATGCACGTCCACGGTGCGCTCTTCCACATACACGTTGCCGCCCCACACCTGGTCCAGCAGTTGGCCGCGGGTGTAGGCGCGCTCCTGATGGGTCATGAAGAATTGCAGCAGGCGATATTCGGTCGGGCCCATCTCGGCTGGCTTGCCGTCGATGGTCACGCGGTGGCTGATCGGGTCCAGCAGCAGGCCGCCGACTTCGATGGGCGCTTCACCATCGGTCGGGCCGGCACGGCGCAGCACGGCTTTCAGACGCGCTACCAACTCGCGTGGGGAAAACGGCTTGGTGATGTAGTCATCGGCGCCGACTTCCAGGCCCTGGATCTTGTTGTCCTCTTCGCCCTTGGCGGTGAGCATGATGATCGGGATGTCCCCGGTCAGCTCGTCACGCTTGAGACGGCGGGCCAGTTCGATGCCGGAGGTGCCGGGCAGCATCCAGTCCAGCAGGATCAGGTCCGGCTTGCGGTCGACGATAATGGCATGGGCCTGCTGGGAGTTCTCGGCCTCCAGGCAGTCGTAGCCGGCCATTTCCAACGCAACGGCGATCATCTCGCGGATGGGCGCTTCGTCGTCAACAATCAGAATGCTCCTGCCAACCATGCTCAAAAATCCTCTTGTCATTTAACTGTCTTGCGCCGCATTAGATAACGGAATTATTGCAGTCGTGTGACAGTAATTTAGTCGCTCAGGCAATTCCCGCCTCTCTGGACTACGCTTTGGGTCCGAATCCTGACAACCACAAAAGGAAGGTTCCGATGACTTACAGCACGATTTCCTGGAAAGCCCTGCTGGTAACGGCGGCGTTGACGCTGCCGACCCTGGCATTCGCGGCGGAACCCGCGATGACGAAAGACGGGATGTTGGTCGATCACAAGGGCATGACGCTATACACCTTTGCCAAGGACGCCGATGGCAAGTCCATGTGCAACGACAAGTGTGCTACCAATTGGCCCCCATTGATGGCCGAATCCACCGATAAGCCCATGGGGAAATGGACCGTCATCACCCGTGACGATCAGAAAAGCCAATGGGCTTACAGCGGGAAGCCGCTCTATACCTTCATCATGGACAAGAAGGCGGGCGACATGACCGGTGAGGGCAAAATGGACGGGGCCTGGAAAGTCGCCAAACCTTGATGCATACCCCTAACGGTGAGGGGCCTGGCCCCTCATCGAAATGCGTAATCCGCCACAATCCCGACAAATATCGCCAACCCCGCCCAGTGGTTGTGCAAGAACGCCTTGAAGCACTTCATCCGATCCTTGTCCCGCGTGTACCAGAACTCCCAGGCAAAACAGCCTGCCGCCGCCAGCAACCCCAGGTGGAACCATCCACCCAGCTCAAATCGGGCTCCGGCCAGCAACAGGCACGCCAGCGACAGCCCCTGCAAGGTCAGAATGATCACGCGATCAGCTTCACCGAACAGGATGGCCGTGGATTTAACGCCGATCTTCAAGTCGTCATCGCGGTCGGTCATCGCGTAATAGGTGTCGTAGCCCACCGTCCACAACAGGTTGGCGATATACAGCAGCCACGCGGTGGCGGGCAGGCTGCCGGTCTCGGCGGTGAACGCCATCGGCATGCCCCAGGAAAACGCCGCCCCCAGCACCACCTGCGGGTAGTAGGTGTAGCGCTTCATGAACGGGTAGCTCGCCGCCAGGGCCAGGCCGCCGAGGGACAGCAGGATGGTGGTGGCGTTGGTCAGCAGCACCAGCAGGAAACTGATGCCCATCAGCACCGCAAAAAACACCAGCGCCTCTTTCGAACTGATCTTGCCGCTCACCAGCGGGCGCTGCTCGGTGCGCTTCACATGGCCATCGACCTTGCGGTCGGCCCAGTCATTGATCACGCAGCCACCGGCGCGGGTCAGCACCACACCCAGTACAAAAATCACGATATTGAGCAGGGACGGCGAGCCCTTGCCGGCGATCCACAGCGCCCACAGCGTTGGCCACAGCAGCAGGTAGATGCCGATGGGCTTGTCCATGCGGGTCAGTTGGATGAAATCCCAGGCTCTCGGGTTCAAGTGGTTCAGGGATTTGAGCAGACGTTGATACATCAGCAGTTCTCCGGATGGGCGTGCAGCGCGTGCCAGAAGCTGGGCAGAAAGACCTCCGCGACCAACACGCTCAGCGGTCCGCGATCAAATCGTGAACGGCGCGCCCATAGGCCGTCGGCCTGATCCGCCGCAGGCAGCCAGTGTTGTGGGTAATGGCACACTTCGATGGCCTGGCGCGTGAATGCCTGGTCGCAGAACAGCAATTCGCCCAGTGAGCGGCTGCCCAACTCATCCATATGCAAGCCGTCGCCCTGCAAGGCGCTGCGTGCCGCCACACTGCGCGCGAACACCCAAGGCTGGCCATGCCCGCGCAAATACACCTCGCGCACCCAGCCGATACTGGCCGGTGGCAATGCCAGGGCGACGCATTCATCGTCTCGCAACGGCTGCCAGCCCTCGAACAGCGGCGTCACGCTGAACCCGTCGTTGGACAGCCACGTCAGCCGCCGTGTCAGCGAGTCTTCGTTGAACAGCCAATTGAGCGTCAAGGGCGCGGGCGCAGGGTGCAGAAGGCTCTGGATCAGCCATTGGCAAGCATCGGGAGGGTCGATTGAGTGCGGCACGGTGAGTCAGTATTGGCAGCAAAAGAGGCGGCGAGCTTACCATGACGCCTCTGGTTTTTGCCGGACCGAACCGGCTGTTTGCGTCGATCGTGCTTGCATCTGCCGGCCCCGATCAGTACAAAACGCCCTGAGCCGCACGGCAACGCGGGTCTATCGACCGTCGGCCAAGATGCCTGACCCTGAGGAAGCAAGTGATGAAGAAGTGGCAATGTGTAGTCTGTGGCCTGATCTATGACGAGAAAGACGGCTGGCCGGATGACGGAATTCTGCCTGGCACCCGTTGGGAAGACGTCCCGGAAGACTGGCTGTGCCCGGACTGCGGCGTGGGCAAAATGGATTTCGAAATGATCGAAATCGGCTGATTTTTGGTTTTCAGATAAGTACTACAAGGAGAAAGGAATGAACGCACCTGTCGTGATCATCGGCACAGGATTGGCCGGTTACAACGTGGCCCGAGAGTTTCGCAAGCTCGACAGCGAGACCCCGTTGTTGCTGATCACCGCCGATGACGGGCGTTCCTACTCCAAGCCCATGCTCTCCACCGGTTTTGGCAAGAACAAGGAAGCCGATGGCCTGAGCATGGCTGAACCTGGCGCCATGGCCGAGCAACTCAAGGCCGAAGTGCGCACCCATACCCGTGTCAGCGGCATCGACCCTGGCCACAAGCGCTTGTGGATCGGTGAGGAAGCGGTGGCTTACCGCGACCTGATCCTGGCCTGGGGCGCCGAAACCGTGCGTGTACCGGTGGAAGGTGATGCGGCTGAGCTGATTTTCCCCATCAATGACCTCGAAGATTACGCTCGCTTCCGTGCCGCCGCTGCCGGCAAGCGCCGCGTATTGCTGCTTGGCGCGGGCTTGATCGGCTGCGAATTCGCCAACGACCTGATCCTGGGCGGTTATGAAATCGACCTGGTGGCACCGTGCGAGCAAGTCATGCCGACCCTGCTGCACCCGGCCGCGGCCGCAGCGGTACAGGCCGGACTGCAAAGCCTCGGCGCGCGCTTCCATCTTGGCCCAGTACTCAATCGCCTGCAGCGCACCGCTGACGGCCTGGAAGCCCACCTGTCGGACGGTGAAGTCATCGCCTGCGACCTGGTGGTCTCGGCCATCGGCCTGCGCCCGCGTGTGGACCTGGCCGCCGCCGCCGGCCTGCAGACCAATCGCGGGATCATGGTGGACCGTCACCTCAAGACCTCCCACGCCAACATCTATGCCCTGGGCGATTGCGCCGAGGTCGACGGCCTGAACCTGCTGTACGTGATGCCGCTGATGAACTGCGCCCGCGCGCTGGCCCAGACCCTGGCCGGCAACGCCACGGCGGTCAGCTACGGCCCGATGCCGGTGACCGTCAAGACGCCGGTCTGCCCGCTGGTGGTCTCGCCACCGCCACGGGGCACCGAAGGCGTGTGGAGCGTTGAGGGCGAGGGTGCCGACATCAAGGCCTTGTGCCGCGACGCCAGCGGCCGCCTGCTGGGCTACGCCCTGACCGGCAGCGCCGTGATGGAAAAACTCGCCCTCAATAAAGAACTTCCGCCGTTACTGGCGTAAATACCGGTCGTTCTGTCGGAATAACCGCGTTTTTCACCCTAGAAAGGTCGCCGCAAGACTGGCGGAGCGTGCGAGGGCATGCCATCCTCACTCCCGTCTGCCGCAGAGTAGAGCCTGCGGCGCTTTGGGCGCTGCTCCAGAAGAGAGCAGCATGGACATAACAACAAAAAACCGTCAAAGAGGCTTCACTTATGCGTAAACCAGAACTCGCAGCCGCCATCGCTGAAAAAGCGGATCTCACCAAAGAACAGGCCAACCGCGTCCTCAACGCCGTTCTCGAAGAAATCACCGGCGCCCTGCACCGCAAGGACAGCGTCACCCTGGTTGGCTTCGGCACCTTCCTGCAACGCCATCGCGGCGCCCGCACCGGCAAAAACCCACAGACCGGTGAGCCGGTGAAAATCAAGGCCAGCAATACTGTTGCGTTCAAGCCAGGAAAATCGCTGAAAGACACTGTCAACGCGTAAGAGCGTTACCGTCTCGAAGGGGGCGGGGTGGTAGGGAAAAATGGGCACGCCGACGGGGTCGGGTGCCCATTTTTTGTTGGGTGTGGGAAAACGTTGAGTTCCAAAACGATTAAATAGATCCGCCCCCTTTATCGCCATCGCTTTTATCGTTGAGTAAGCGGTCTATTTCTTATTTGGAGTCAAACAGTTCTTGCGTATGCAGAACTGCCTTGTTTACTCGCTCTGAAGCGGTAACGCTATCAATGCGTAAGTCGTCGGGTGTGTGCTCATAGTCCATGACCTCGTCCTCTGTTAGCGCTCCACGCAGATGGGCAATTACTCTGAAAATTATGTGATGCATACGCCAGCAAATTGAGGGTTCAATATTTACCAACTGTTCCTCAGATGCGGGCTTGCTTACGCCGCCGGTCCAGATTTCTGACTCAAACGCGAATTGAATTCTGTCGTAACCAGAGGTCGATTTTATGTAGTTCGAGTCACTGAAAAGAATCTTCCAGCGAGGGAGATCTGAAAAACGCATGCTGCAGAAAATCGGTCGAAACAAACGTTTTGAGGTGTCCACCTCGCTGATCGAGGTTGGGATTTGTGTATAGAATTTCTCAAAAACCTCAATCAGATGTCCCAACGCAGGAGGAGTCATCTCGATATAGCGTGCAATCACAAAGCCAGGCTCATCTGAAGCGTTGAGGGCTGGGATGTAGAAAAGATCACCCGGCTTGGGTGCCTTGAGGGTTTTCATACAGCAGCCTCTTTTAGGTACAAGATTTGATTTTGCTCGGCTTGATGCCCAGCGCTTTGGCCGCAGCCCTGTAGTTTTTATAGTGACTTTTGCCCCGTGCATCAGTGCGGCTTTTATTGATGGGTTCGATGACGTTGCCGGGGAATTTGCCTTTTGTTTTGTATTTCTCTCGGTAGGCCTGTTCGTAACCTTTGGCTTGAGAGTAAGTCATCTTGCCGTCCTGACCTTTCAACACACGCAGCTCTCCTTTTCCAAGCCGCGTGGACCTGTCGTGCTGACTTTCACGCGCCGCAGGATCCTGCTCGGTGTGACCGATGTAGTAAGGCGTTTTAGCACCGGGGGCGTAGAGCCCGTAAACATAGAAACCAGGTTTGTTTAGGGGCGTTGGGGTCCAGCCTAGTGGATCCAGCCAGGTAATAGGGTTTGCACCGTACGAGTAGAGGTTCAGGCCACCCAGCAACCCAATCGGATCCGGCGTAGTAAACCGCCCCACATCCGGATCATAAAACCTGAACGTATTGAAATGCAGCCCCGTCTCCCGATCCAGGTACTGCCCCTGGAACCGCAGGTTCTGCTCTTCAATGTAATAAGGCTCGCGCACTTCCTCCAGCGTATTGCCCCACACCCGATACGTTGCCTGCCAGACGCTGTGCCCATCGGCCTCGGTCAGTTGTTCCGGCAACCCATTTAGATCGTTGTGGTAGTAGCGAATCCTCTGCAACGGGCCAAAGCCGTCGACGCGGGCCAGCGGTTCGTAGCCGTCATCGTCGTAAACATAGAGGCTGGTCTGGCTGTGTTTATGCTCCTGCAACAACCGCAGTCCATCCCACACAAACTGCGTTTCTCCCAGCGGATACCCGTCACTGCCATGCTCGGTTTTTTCGATGCGTCGGCCCAGCGGGTCGTAGGTCATTCGCACGACGCTGCCGTCATCGTTACGCACTTCAATCAAGCGGCTTTCAGCATCGTAGGCAAACCGCTGCACGCCCCGTTTGGCGCTGCGTTTTTCGATCATCCGCCCAAACGCATCGTAGCGATAACGCTTGTCCTGATAGGTCAGCAACTTGTTATGCACCACCAACCCGGCACCCGCCTGCGGGCCGTCCAGCAGGTTGGCGGTGCTGCGCGGCGGGTTGTTGGTCGAGTTTGCCGATCAGGTTGTCGGCGGGGTCGTATTCGAACTGTTTTTGCGCGGCCGCCGGCATCAACGATGGCTGACTTGCCAAGCGGCGTTGGCGCGAACGCAGGCGGCCACTGCGGTCGTATTCGCTGCGGGTGCTGAGCTGACCCTGGGTACGTAGTACTTCGCGGTGCAGGCGGTCGCGTTCGAAATCGCTGATGACCTGACCATCGAGGTTGATCTGGTGCAGATGGCCGCTGCCGTAATACAGGCGGTTGAGCCAGCGGCCGTCCGGCAGTTGGGTTTGGATCAGGTTGGCGAGTTCGTCGTAGCGGTACTCGGTGTGGCCATCGTCCGTGGTTTTGGCTACCAGCCGGCCAACCGCATCACGTTCGAGTCGATGCACGATAGGCGCGGGTGGCATTTCGGGCACCAGCGCCAGGCCATTGCCGTAAAATAGTCAAAAAAGCGCTCGTAATTTCCCGCGCCCAACAACGGGCTGACTTCCTTGTTGAGTAGCTTCACAAACTTGCTGGAACGCTCATCTTTTTGCTATTTCTTGCTATTCATAACAGGATCAGCCAGGTTTTCATCACCGTTAAGCATACGTTGCAAAAGCTTGACCGCCCGCGAGAAGCCTTGAGCGGCAGCACGCTCCAGCCACAGTCGGGCTTGTTCAAAGTCTTGTTCGACTATCCATCCATCAATGTACATTTTTGCCAAATCAAACTGACCATGAGCGTCATTGGACTCGGCTCTAGGATAGTGGAATATCACTTCTCGAGAGCTTGTATCAATTTCCCAGTAGTCACGTTTGTTTGTCTGATAGAGACGGACAGTTTTTTCGTTGACCCATTCAACTGGGCCTAACAGGGACTCGAAAAGTCCGAGGGAGATGCCGATGCGTGTAGCAGTGAAAAACTCGTGAGGGGTGTCTTTGGAGCGTTGGACCAGCACGCCTATATTGATGTACTGGTCCGTGTTCCAGGCTGCCGACGCGGTGAGCGTGTTAGACGGGTTTTTCAGTGGGCGTCCTGACGTACCTGAAAACTGATACTCACGTTTGACGATTTCTGCGTGAAGCTTATGTATTGGATCGGTATCCCAACCCTTGAGCGTCGCCAGTGATATGAGCGATTCATTGATGTCGTCGATTAAGCACTCGCGGATAGTGGCGTCTGTGGCCCCCGCTGGAAGGCTCTGCAAGCGCTTGAACGGATGAGCGTAGGAGCAAACATTTGTGTGTGTTTGCTCTGCTTCCACGGGCGCTTGCTGGAGAATCACTTTGGCAATTCCACCGGTAAGCAGCTTGCACTTGGTGGTAAGCAGATAAATGTAAAGTACCGCGGCCTCTCGAACGCGGTGAGCCTGTAGGCTTTCCGTGGAGGGCACGATTTCCAGTGTTGTTAGATATTTGCTCATTAGAATCTCTATCTCGTCGCGTTTGGCAGTGAATTGCCCACTGGGTTAATCCCGACTTTTGGAAACGAAGGAGTTTGACCGGCTCTCTGAGCGGCCACTGAATAGCCATTGACTCTACCCTGTTCTACTTTGAGAGCCTTAGACCTTGTGACATTTTTTCTGATTATGGCGGACTCGTACTTATCAGAGCCTTTCCTGTTGAGCCAGCGTACTTGAGACTGGGCTCGATAAGACTTTCCGGCTTTTGAAATTTTCCCACCGCTGATACCGTACTTATATACTTGGCCAGTCGTTTTATTACGAATAACGTAGACGTGGTTCATCTTGTTATTTTGTTTGGAGTTTCCGTTTGCAGCGCCGCAGGTTTTCCACCCCCATGGGTCTATCCATGCAATCGGATTTGGTGCGTATTGGTAGAGGTTGAGCTCTCCATCCAACCCAATCGGATCGGGAGTCGTGAAGCGTCCGATATCCGGATCATAAAACCTGAACGTATTGAAATGCAGCCCCGTCTCCCGATCCAGATACTGCCCCTGGAACCGCAGGTTCTGCTCTTCAATGTAATAAGGCTCGCGCACTTCCTCCAGCGTATTGCCCCACACCCGATACGTTGCCTGCCAGACGCTGTGCCCATCGGCCTCGGTCAGTTGTTCCGGCAACCCATTTAGATCGTTGTGGTAGTAGCGAATCCTCTGCAACGGGCCAAAGCCGTCGACGCGGGCCAGCGGTTCGTAGCCGTCATCGTCGTAAACATAGAGGCTGGTCTGGCTGTGTTTATGCTCCTGCAACAACCGCAGTCCATCCCACACAAACTGCGTTTCTCCCAGCGGATACCCGTCACTGCCATGCTCGGTTTTTTCGATGCGTCGGCCCAGCGGGTCGTAGGTCATTCGCACGACGCTGCCGTCATCGTTACGCACTTCAACCAATCGACTTTCAGCATCGTAGGCAAACCGCTGCACACCCCGTTTCGCGCTGCGTTTTTCGATCATCCGCCCAAACGCATCGTAGCGATAACGCTTGTCCTGATAGGTCAGCAGCTTGTTATGCACCACCAGCCCGGCACCCGCCTGCGGGCCGTCGAGCAGGTTGGCGGCGGCGTCGTAGGCGAAGGTTTCGCGCTGGCCGTGCAGGCTGTCCTGGCTGGCGATGATGCGGCCGGTGGCGTCGTAGTGCAGCAGTTGGCGGTGTTGCGCGGCGGGTTGTTGGTCGAGTTTGCCGATCAGGTTGTCGGCGGGATCGTATTCGAACTGCTTTTGCGCGGTCGCCGGCATCAACGATGGCTGACTTGCCAAGCGGCGTTGGCGCGAACGTAGGCGGCCACTGCGATCGTATTCGCTGCGGGTGCTGAGCTGACCCTGGGTACGCAGTACTTCGCGGTGCAGGCGGTCGCGTTCGAAGTCGCTGATGACCTGGCCGTCGAGGTTGATCTGGTGCAGGTGGCCGCTGCCGTAATACAGGCGGTTGAGCCAGCGGCCGTCCGGCAGTTGGGTCTGGATCAGGTTGCCGAGTTCGTCGTAGTGGTGTTGCAGGTTACCCGCCGAACTCTGCTCGCAAAGCAGTTGGCCGAGGGCGTCGTAGGCAAAACCCAGGGCTTGGGCGTTGCCCTGCGAATCGGTGAAGGTAACCGCCGTGAGCTGGTCCACTGCGTCGTAGCTGAAGTCGGTGCGGCCATCGTCGGTGGTCTTGGCAATCAGCCGGCCCACCGCATCGCGTTCCAATCGATGGACGATAGGCGCGGGCGGCGTTTCGGGCACCAGGGCCAGGCCATTTCCGTAAGGCGCCGGCACGGCAGTCACCGCCGCGATGTTGTCCAGCGGGTCATAGCGGTAGTGCTTGGCGCTGCCGTCAAGGTCTTGCTGTTCAACCAGACGGTCGCCGGCATCCCACGCAAAACGATAACGCTCGCCGTTCTCGTTGATCAGCGCTTGCAGCCGTCCATAACTGTCATAGCCGAACTGCACCTGCCGCCCATGGGCGTCGGTGCGTTGGCGGACTTGGCCACGGCGGTTGTGTTGATAGAGCGTGGTGTGTCCGGCTGGGTCGGTGTAACCCACCAGCTGACCGCTGACATCACGCTGATAGTGCTCGGTACGGCCGTCTGGCAATTGGGTGGTGAGCAAACGCCCCTGGGCGTCATAGCTGAATTGGGTACGCTCACCCAGGGCATCGGTGATGACCTGCAGATAGCCGCGCTCGTCGTAGCTGAACCGGGTGGGGTAACCCGAGCAGTCGATGTGCTCGGCCAATTTCCCGAAAGGGTTCCAGCGCAGTTTTTTGCTTTTGCCGGTGGCGTCGATGATTTCCACGACCTGGCCGTGGTCGTCGTAGCGGTAACGGGTGATATAGCCCAGCGGATCGGTTTCGGCGATGCAGTTGCCGCGTGAGTCATAGCGATAGTGCCAGCTGTTGTCGGCGGCATCGGTCTCCACCAGTGGCAGCGCCCAATGCTCCAGCCATAAAGTCGAATCGCTGCGACCCAGCGGGTCGGTTTCGCCGATCAGGTTGCCGGCCTCATCGTAGCTGTACTCAAAGCGCCCGCCCTGAGGGTCGGTGGCGCTGAGCAACTGGCGCTCGTCGTTCCAGTCGAACAGCCAGGTGTGGTCGAGGTTGTCGCTGTACCGAATGATCTGGTGCTGGGTGTTCCAGTGACGGGTGCTGACACGCTGCAAGCCGTCGGTAATCCGCGTGATACCGGCTTGTAGGTCATAGTCGAACTGGTAAGCGTCGCCCTCATCGGTCCAGTGCCGGACCACGCGCCATTCCAAACCTTCAACCAAAGACCATTCGTAGAAGCAACGAAGCCCGGTGGGCAGTTGGTGCTCCACCATCCTGCGACCACTGTCGTAGGCAAAACGACGCTGAACCTGGCCCGTTGCATCACGTACTTCGGCCAGGTTCCCCGCTGTGTCGAAGCCGTAGCTGACGAGCACTTCTCGGCGCTGGTCGGGGTATAGACGTTCGATGCGCGCTAACTGGCCCTGATCACGGATCAACTCAACCTGCACCAGATCGAATGTGTCCCGTAGCCGCACCATGTGCCCGACTTCGTCATAATCGATATAGATGCGGTTGTCGTTTCGGTTGCCCAATTGAGTCAGGCGCAGCAGCGACGGGTTGGCGGAGGGTTCAAGCAAGCGATACAGGCCGTCATCGCTCTCGATCAGCAACTGCCCATTGAGGTGACGCCGCACCGCAAGCCCTTCACCGGCGCTGAACACCGCGCCGCCCAAGGGAATCGAGCCCATGTCGATACGCCGACCTTGCTCGTCGGTATAAATCAGCGTTTCACCGCCTTCTGGATGGGGCAGGATCTCGACGCACACTTCATAGGGCACGCTCCAGCCTGCGCCGAACATTGCGCCCGAGCGCTCATCGCGGCTGTTGTAGAAGCGCTGCCAGTCGATCGTCAAGATGCCGGGCAGTACGAAATCCAGCTCCTCGGCATCGCCCAGCACCTTCGCGCCTGTGGCCGCATGCACCGGGTTCGACGAGCCCATCGCTGCGTTCGCCACGGCCCCCATCGCGCTGCTGACGGCCATCGACGTAGCCCCGCCGATCAGCATGCACGGCAACTTGCTGAAGAACTTGCCCTTGCCACCCTTGAGCATCAACAGCGCCGTGACCGCCAGCCCCACGCCCGGCGTCTTGCCACTGCGGATCTCACGCACGACCACCGAGCCGCCGCCAATGGTCACGTTGGAGGAAATCAGGCCGGACGACACCACTGTTGCGTCGCAGGTGCTGCGATCACCGCTGCGCACGGCCGGCTGGCCGTTGATCGTGACCTTATCCGAGCCCTCGGCCAGGAACTGCGGCGGCATAGGCGGGTGCTTCATGCACACCACCAAGTCCAGCGGCTTGGGTACGGCGCCAGGCGCGGGCGTCGCGACCGTGGGACGCCACATCTGCGAGAAGAAACTCTCGGCCATGTCCAGGTAGCTGGGTTCTGCTTCAGGCGTGGGTTCTTCCAGCTCGGTGCCGGCTGGCGCGACATGGGAGCTGATCGCCCCAGCGGCGCGGGCAGCCGGGATGGAATTGGTCAGAGTGTCTGTAGAGCCTGTGAGAATATTGGCCTGTACCGTGGGCGGGAACAGTGCGTTGGCGAAGGTATCGCATAAATTCGTCAGGCCCTTGTCCGCCCCGGTCTTGCTCATGGCCAGGCCGACAATCGTGCCCACCACGGCACCCAGCAGGAAGCAGCCAAGCCCGCCAGTCGCGACGGTTATCCCGGTGGCGGCAACCACGGCAGCGGTCGCCACGGCGGTGATCGCGATATTGGCCGCTACCTCCAGCACGCCGCCAAGGATGTCCGCCATCATCGAAGTGTGCGAGAGCGCATCGCCCATCCGGGCGGCCCATAACGCGTCAGACATGCAGGCCGCTCATCAAGAAATAGCGTCGAACGACAGCGAGTTTTTGATCAACGCCCAGTGCGCCGCCTCGGCGTCCCCGAGCTTGTCTGCCTTCACATAACTCAACGCGAGCATCTTGCGCGTACCCGGCAGCACCAGCGCCAGCTGGTACTGGAACACCTTGTCATTGCCCTTGTTGAACTGGCTGCGCAGCTCGATGCCTTCCACTTCTTGAGCCGCGCCCAGGCGCACGTCCACTCCCGGCTGATAACGCAGGTCCTGCACCTGTTTTTCCAGGCGCTGGAGTTGGTCATTGAAGTTGCTGTGCAGGGTTTCACCCTCGGCGAGCAGGCTGCGGCTGACGATCAGGGAGGTGCCCAATTCAGGAAACTTGAGGATATTGATCGTTGCGTCCTGCAGCTCGCTGGCCGGCAGTTGAAACTGGAATTCGTTGATCCGGTACGTCATGGCAAACAGGTCTCGTCAGGAGCTTTTAGGCGCGGGGAACGCGGCTTTGATATTGGCGTCGATGGCGGCTTTCTGGCCCTGGCCGTCCGGTGTCGCGCCGGGGCCGCCGCCGTTGTTCAGGTGCAGCACGCCGCCGGTGTTGAACTCGGCATCGCCGCTGGCATAGAAGCTGATTTGCACGCCCGTGAGGTTGATCTGCCCGCTGGCGTTCAACTCCAGGATGCTTTCGCCGCAGACCAGGCGCAGGTTTTCACCGACTTCGATGACATAGCTCTGGCTGATGCTGTCGGTCTTCCTCTGGCCCACCGAGAGGATGTCTTCCTGCTTGACGATGCGCAGGCGGTTGTTGCCGATGGTCACCGTCTCGTTATGGCCAATGCTCTTGTTGCGGTCATGCCCCACCGAATGGCTCTCATCCACCTCGACCACGATGTCCTGATTGCGCTCGGCATGGATGTACAACTGCTCCAATCCCTTCTTGTCCTCCATGCGGATTTCATTGAAGTTGGCCGGTGTGCCGCCCTTGCTCGAACGGCTTTTCATGCCGCTCTGGGTCGCGTTTTCCGGCAGGTCGTAAGGCACCGTCTGTTCGGCGTTGTAGACTCGCCCGGTGATGATCGGCCGGTCCGGGTCACCTTCCAAAAAGCTCACGATCACTTCCTGGCCGATCCGTGGGATCTGCATCGAGCCCCAGTTCTTGCCGGCCCAGGATTGCGACACGCGAATCCAGCATGAGCTGTTCTCGTTGGATTGGTCGTGACGGTCCCAGTAGAAGTGCACCTTCACGCGGCCGTACTGGTCGGTCCAGATTTCCTCGCCTTTGGGGCCGACCACCAGCGCGGTCTGCGGGCCTTTGACAATGGGGCGGTGGGTGTTGGCCAATGGGCGGAAGCTCTGCTGGGCGTCGATGCAGGTGAGGCTGCTTTCGAACTGTGCCGAACCCGACCCACCGCCGCTTTCCAGACTTTCCTGGACGATGTAGTAGCGACAGCCGACGATCAGGTATTCACGGTTCTGGTCCTGGCGACTGAAGCCGGTCAGGCTGAATAAATGCCCCGAGCCCAGGCCGCGAGCATTGCCGCTGAACTCGATCTGTTCATGCAGGGTTTGCAGCGCTTCGATGCGAGTGCGCGCGTAGTGCTCGCCGTCTTCGCTTTGCACGTAGGTGCCGGGGTAGTCGTACAGCGGATAGTCGCCGGCGGTGTGCGGGCGCGGCATGGCCGAGCGCACGTCGATGCTGGCGCTGGGGCGCTGGAAATCGTAGTCGTTGAGCTCCAGCGAACCCGGCTGCACTTCATGCGCCAGGTGCCAGTTGTGCATATGATCGCGTTCGCGCTGCTGCTCGTCCTTGGGGTAGTACGGGATCGACGCATAGCCCGGCACCGTGGTGTGGGCGCCGTAGGCGTCGGCTAACACCAGCACATGGCGGTCTTGCTCATGGCGGAAGAAGTAGTAGATGCCTTCCTGCTCCATCAAGCGGCTGACGAAATCAAAGCTGGTCTCGCGGTACTGCACGCAGTATTCCCACTCGCGGTAGGGCCGGCTAAGGGCGTCTTCGAAGTCGGAAAAACCCAGGTCGCGGAACACCTGCTTGATGATCTGCGGGATGCTCAGGTTCTGGAAAATCCGGCAGTCCGACGTGCGGCTGAGCAACCAAAACCACGGGCGCAGCGTCACCTGGTAACTGGCGAACTGGCCCTGGTCGATATTCTGGCTGCACCGCGCGACGATACCGTGGAAGTGCCGCTCGCCACCGTCCGCCAGTTGCAGGCCCACGCTCATGGGTTTGCCGAGTAACTGGTTGAGATCGATGTTGGCGTCCAGCGACGTCAGTTGCAGCTCGTAATTGAACAGCCTGCCCAGCTCCTCGCCGCCGCCCATTTCATTGAGCAGCAGCACATCCGGCCCGAGGGGGCTGGTGATTTTGGCCAGGCGTGAGGCTTGGTTGAATAGCATCGTTTAGGCCGCGTCGCTGAAGTCGTAGTGCAATTCATTATCCCGGCTGCTGATCCGCACACCCGCCAGCGCCTTGCCTTCGAGCATGCGCGTGAGGAACTCACGGCTCATGTCCGGCAGTAGGCTGTTGGTCAGAATGGTATCGATCATGCGTCCGCCGCTTTCGGTCTCGGTGCAGCGCGATACGATCAGGTCGACCACCGCGTCGTCGTAATCGAACGCCACCTTGTGGGTGGTCTCTACGCGCTTCTTGATGCGGCCCAGTTGCAGGCGGGTGATCGCCTTGAGCATCTCGTCGCTCAGCGGGTAGTACGGAATGGTCACCAGACGGCCCAGCAACGCGGGCGGGAAGATTTCCAGCAGCGGCTGGCGCAGGGCCTTGGCGATTTCTTCCGGCTCCGGCACATTCGCCTGGTCTTTGCAGAGGTGGGAAATCAGCTCGGTGCCGGCGTTGGTGGTCAGCAGGATCAGGGTGTTCTTGAAGTCGATCACCCGGCCTTCGCCATCTTCCATCACCCCCTTGTCGAACACCTGGAAGAAGATCTCATGCACGTCCGGGTGGGCTTTTTCCACCTCGTCCAGCAGCACCACGCTGTAGGGTTTGCGCCGCACCGCTTCGGTCAGCACGCCGCCTTCGCCATAGCCGATATAGCCGGGTGGCGCGCCTTTGAGGGTCGACACCGTGTGGGCTTCCTGGAACTCGCTCATGTTGATGGTGATGACGTTCTGCTCACCGCCGTACATGGCTTCGGCCAGGGCCAGGGCGGTTTCGGTCTTGCCCACGCCGGAAGTGCCGGCCAGCATGAACACGCCAATCGGCTTGCTCGGGTTGTCGAGGCCGGCGCGGGAGGTCTGAATGCGCTTGGCGATCATCTGCAAGGCGTGGTCCTGGCCGATGATGCGTTTTTTCAGGTGCTGGTCGAGGTTGAGTACCGTTTCCAATTCATTGCGCGCCATACGACCGACCGGAATGCCGGTCCAGTCAGCGACTACCGAGGCCACGGCCTGGTAATCCACGGTCGGCAGGATCAGCGGCGTTTCGCCTTGCAGGGCGCTCAGGCGTTGTTGCAGGTCGACCAGTTGAGCGCGCAACTCATCGTTGCCACTGTCCACCATACCGGCTTTTTCGCGCAAGGTTGCACGGGTGGCGAGCAGTTCATCCACCAGGGCTTTCTCTTCGGCCCATCGGCTTTCCAAAGTCGCCAGACGCTCACGCTCAGCGCTCAATAGCGCCTCGGTGTTGGTTTGGCGCGCACCAATCGCAATGCCGATGGCATGCTCGCGGGCGATGATTTGCAGCTCGGTTTCCAGCGCCTCGATGCGACGACGGCTGTCGTCCACTTCGGCCGGCACTGCGTGCAGGCTGATGGCGACGCGGGCGCAGGCTGTGTCCAACAGGCTCACGGATTTGTCCGGCAGTTGGCGCGCCGGGATGTAGCGGTGGGACAGCTTCACCGAGGCTTCCAGCGCTTCGTCGAGGATCTGCACCTGGTGGTGTTTCTCCATGGTCGACGCCACGCCACGCATCATCAGCAACGCTTTGTCTTCCGACGGCTCGGCCACCTGCACCACCTGGAAACGGCGGGTCAGGGCCGGGTCTTTCTCAATGTGCTTTTTGTACTCGGCCCAGGTGGTCGCGGCCACGGTACGCAAAGTGCCACGGGCCAATGCAGGTTTGAGCAAGTTAGCGGCGTCGCCAGTCCCGGCGGCGCCACCGGCACCTACCAGCGTATGCGCTTCGTCGATAAACAGGATGATCGGCTTGGGCGAGGCCTGCACGTCTTCGATGACCTGGCGCAGGCGCTGTTCGAACTCGCCTTTCATGCTCGCGCCGGCTTGCAGCAGGCCCACGTCGAGGCTGCGCAGTTCCACGTCTTTCAGGGCTGGCGGCACGTCACCGGCGACGATGCGCAGGGCGAAACCTTCGACCACGGCGGTCTTGCCCACCCCGGCTTCACCGGTGAGGATCGGGTTGTTCTGGCGACGACGCATAAGGATGTCGACCAGTTGGCGGATCTCTTCGTCACGGCCAACAATCGGGTCGAGCTTGCCGCTGCGGGCCTGTTCGGTCAGGTCGACCGTGAAGCGCTTGAGGGCTTCCTGCTTGCCCATCGCGCTCGGCGCCATGGCACCGCTGGCTTCACCGGGCACGGCACCGGCATTGAAACCATCGCTGGCGCTCAAGGCGTTTTCCGGCGAATCGCCGACGTACTCGTCAAAGCGCTCGCTCAAGGCTTCGGGCTTGATCTTGTCGAACTCGGCAGACAAGCCCAGCAGCGCATGGCGCAGGCTCGGCGTTTTCAGAATGCCCAGCACCAGGTAACCGGTGCGCACCTGGCTTTCGCCGAACATCAGGCTGCCATACACCCAGCCGCGCTCCACCGCTTCCTCCACATGGGACGACAGGTCGGTGATCGAGGTCGAGCCGCGCGGCAGGCGGTCCAGGGCCTCGGTGAGGTCACGGGCCACGCGTGCCGGTTCCAGGTTGAACTGGCGGATGATGCGGTGCAGGTCCGAGTCCTGCAGTTGCAGCAACTGATGAAACCAGTGGGCCAGTTCCACATACGGGTTGCCCCGCAGTTTGCAGAACACGGTGGCGGCTTCGATGGCCTTGTAGGCCACGCTGTTGAGTTTGCCGAACAGTGCGGCGCGACTGATTTCACCCATGCTCTGGATTCCTTGAGGTGGTGGCGTGATCGGCGTAATGCCGGGCCAGGATTAGGTCGTTGGCGTCATGCTCGGGCTTGCCGAGCCAGGTGTTGAAGCCCAGGCGGAACTGGCCATTGAGTTGCAGCGCCGGCACTTCGGGTTGTTGCAAAACCAGGTTGAGGTCCCAGTCCAGTTCATGGCCCAGGTACTCGGCCACCCACGCCACCAACTCGTTGAACGGCGGGTGGCCAGGCAGCATGCCCATGTAGTCATCCAGCGTGAGCGGGCCCAGGCGGATGCGGAATTTGTGCTGGCGGTCCCACACGAAACTGCCCAGGCAAAAGTCCACGCCCAGGCGGTTGGCGCTCACGCTGACGCGGCTGCGCTCGGGCAACTCCAGCCATTGGCCGACGTATTCTTCAATCTCCACCGGCAGGCCGAAGTACTCGCCGAGAATGGCTTTCAAACCATCTGGATAGCGGGTTTGCGCCGACAGATGGCCGCTGTAATGCAGCTTCGCGGTGTCCGGGATGAGCCCCTGATTCAGCAGGCTCGGCATGCCCCGTCCACTCAACGCAGCGAGGCGCGCGGACCAGTAATCATCGTCCGGGCGGTCGTGGCTGACCGTCGGCCGCGCCTCGGCCCAGGCCCGGTAAAACAGGCTGAGCAGGCGATGGTGGAACACATCCAGGAACTGTTTGCTGGTGCTGTCGGCATTGTTGCGCTGACGCTCGCGCACGTATTCGGTGATGTGCAGCGGCAGCGGGCCGTTGGGGCCACCGAGGCCGAAGAAGAATTGCTCTAGCCGCGCCGGCTTGCCCTCGCCACCGGGATCGACCGAGGCCAGGGTGGCCGGCGCAAAGGTGCAATCAGCCTGTTGCCCCAGGCGCAGCGGGTCATCCGCCAGGCGCAGGGAATGGCCCAGGCGCGGTAGCTCCGGCGATTCGCACTCGATACGCCGCAGCGCCTGGAAGAAATCATATTCCCAGGGCTCCTGATGCATCGCATCCAGTGTGTTCACAGGGTCGGACGCCGTCCGGGCTTGGCTTTCCATCGCATGATCTCGCCGCGTTCGGTGGTACGGATCACCGTCTCGGTAAAACTGTTGATCGACACGTAGCGTGCCAGGAAGCGCTCCAGCACCGCACCGAGCAGGAACACGCCGGTGCCGCGAAACGCGTTTTCATCGAATTCCAAGGTGATTTCCAGGCCACGGCCAAACACGATCGGGCCGGGCATCGGCAAGCGTCGGGTTACCGCTTTGCTGCTGACCTCGCGCAGGCCTTCGATCTGCAATTGCAGGGCGGCGTCGTTGCTGTCGCCGTACAGGCGCAGCAGTTCGCGCAAAGCTGCCGCGCCCTGGCCCTGTTCGCTCAGGGACAGGTAGTTCAGCGAGAGCTGGCTGATCAAACGCCAGGCCTTGGCGTCATGGGCATGGCTGGCGCGCGGACGGCTCGGGCCGGCCACGCAACGCACGGACAGCACCGGGGCGCTGTCGGCCAGGGTGAAGTCGGTCTTGCCGTTGCCGATGCTCATGAACAGGGGCAAGTCGCGGTTGGTGCACAGCGCCGTCACGCCGAGTTGGCGCAGGTCATGGCCGTAGGGCGCTTGGCGGCTGTCCACCAGGCTGACAAAGGTCTCGCTGCCCACATAGGTGGAGCGTGGGCCGTTGCGGCGCTGGTCGCTGGACAGCACGCGGGGCTCGCGGCGCACCGTGTAATACGCCTGGTCGCGGCCGTAGCGCGACGGATCACGCACCGCATAGAACGGCAAAAACGGTTGCTCCGGCCCGGTACCGTGGCCGGTGATGCCGCTCAACGAGTGAATCTCGAAATCCATCGGCCGTGTGCGGTCGGCGATCACATGGTGTTCGTTGACCCGGTCGGACAAGTGGATACGGTCGACGCGCTTGGGGAACAGGTTGATTGCCGGCGTGCAGAACGGCAGGAACTGCGCCGCGCCGACGCTGCCTTCCAGGCTGGGCTCATGACGGTCGAACAACACGATCAGCTCCAGCTCCTGGCCGTCGCAACGCTTGACCGCACGGCTCAGCTCAGCGAACTCGACGAACAGGTAACGGTGGGGCAGGGCGAAGTATTCCTGCAACAGGCGATAGCCCTGGAATGCGCGTGCGACCACCGGCATGGCGGCGTCGGCATCGTCAAAACCACGGGAGCGCAGTGCATCCTGCGGCAGGCGCTCGACCCAATCGCCACCCGGCTTGCGTGCAAACACCGCGCAGGCGTTGCCCAGCAGTTGCTCGTAGAGGCGGAACGGTTGCTCGTCGGCACCGCTGAGATAGAGCGGCAGGTTATCCAGGTCGAGGCTGTTGAACGGTAATTCGGCGCCGGTGCGCAGGGTCAGGCGCAGGCCGGCCTTGGCTTTCGGCTCACTGGCGGCCAGGCGCCCCAACACGGCGGCAGGGTTGCCGAAGTATTCGGCATTGCTCACCTGCAACGGCCACAGCGTCACCGGGTGCGCGGTGCGGTACTCGCAGCAGGTCTGGGTTTCGCGGCCCAGCGCAGCGCGCAATACGGTGTCGCGGGGCAGGGGGAAACCACTGGCCAGCGAACCTTCATCCGGGTCGGTCTGCAATTGCACCACGGTCATCGACGGCGTGGGTGCCAGGTAATGCGGGTAGGCGATTTCCAGCAGGTTGTGGGTGAAGGTCGGGTACTCGGCGTCGAGCTTGAGCTGCACGCGGGCCGTGAGGTAGGCAAAGCCTTCGAGCAAACGTTCGACGTACGGGTCGGCGCAGTCCATACCGGACAGGGTCAGCCGACTGGCGATCTTCGGGTATTCCTTGGCGAACTCGGCGGCGCTTTCGCGCACGTGGTGCAGTTCCTGGTTGTACAGCTCTAGCAGGCGCGGGTTCATGGGCGTCTCCGCTGGTCTGCATTCACTACACGCACGTGGCCGGATTCCAGGTCGAGGTCGGTTTGTAGCAGCAGGCGCAACGGCACGGGCTGTGCCCACAGGTCGCCTTCGATCTCGAAACTCAGCGCGTTATGGTTCATCTCGCCGTGGCCGACGCGGGCTTTGACGCGCAGGGTGTGGCGCAGAATGCGCGGTTCAAAGGTGGCGATAGCCTGGTAGATCAAGGCCTCCAGGGCTTTGATATCCACACTGGAAACACTGTTGCCCGCCAGCGCCGGCAGGCCGTAGTTGACCACCGAAGTACCGGCCGGGGTGTGCAACGTGGCATCGGCATCGAGCAACGACGTGGTGTTGAGCAGCCACGCCAAGTCACGCAGCACCGAGGCTTTCAATTGGGTCAGGGACAGCACGCGTTTGTCGGCGCTTTCCTTGGGATTGGTTGGATCGTCGTCAGTCAGCCGGTCCAGCAGGGACGGTTGCAGACGGTCGCGGGAAGCGATTTCAGTGACCACCAAAGCGGCTCCACGGACGGGGTGTGAGAGGGACAAGTGGGCTGTGGCCGTGGCGCGAAGCCACGGCCTCAAGGGCTATCAGCGCTTGGTGTTGGAACGGATGTTCCAGCCAAACTTGATCGCGCCGCCGTCTTTGGTGCCGTCGGCTTTTTGCGGCTGGTAGTCGACCATCACTTGGGCGAAGTTCAGGGTGACGTTCTCGGTCAGGCGGTCATCGGTGCCCGAACCGCCGGTGCTCAGGGAAGTCACCAGCACTTCTTCCAGGTTGATCACCATGTACTCGACCTGGCTTTCGCCGCCGGCCTTGCGCACGGTCAGCTTGACCTTGTCGATGTGCTTGCCGCTGGCGCAGTGCATCATCAGGTTCGGCGACGCTTTGTCGACGTATTTGGTCAGCGACAGGTCCTGGATATTCACCTTGCCCGCGCCGCCGCCACCGCCCACGTGCATGTTGCCGGACTGGGCCATGCCCCAGCTCCAGTTCAGCACGTCGATTTCGTCCTTGTGGGCCTTGTCCATGGACTCGCCCTTGATGTCGCCGATCTTGATGAAAATATCAACAGCCATGTTTTCTCCCTGTGTGGTCTCAGCCACGATATTTGGTGTTGAGTGCTCCCTGTCCGGGCGCACTCAGATCAGGATGCTTACGCGCTTTTCGCCGAAGGCAGCTTCGATACCAGGCGCAGCGACACGGTCAGCCCTTCAAGCTGGTAGTGCGGGCGCAGGTAGAACTTGGAGTTGTAGTAACCCGGGTTGCCTTCGACTTCTTCCACGATCACTTCGGCAGCCGCCAATGGGTGCTGGGCTTTGGTGGTTTCAGTGGAGTGCGCAGGGTCACCGTCCACGTAGTTGAGGATCCAGTCCTGCAACCAGCGCTGCATCTCGTCCTTCTCTTTGAAGGAACCGATCTTGTCGCGCACGATGCATTTCAAGTAATGGGCGAAACGGCAGGTGGCAAACAGGTACGGCAGGCGTGCGGCCAGGTTGGCGTTGGCGGTGGCGTCCGGGTCATCGTATTCGGCCGGTTTCTGCAGCGACTGGGCGCCAATGAACGCAGCGAAGTCAGTGTTTTTCTTGTGCAACAGCGGCATGAAACCGTTCTTCGCCAGCTCCGCTTCACGGCGGTCGCTGATGGCGATTTCGGTCGGGCACTTCATGTCCACGCCACCGTCATCGGTAGGGAAGGTGTGCGCCGGCAGGTTTTCCACTTCACCGCCAGACTCGATGCCACGGATGCGCGAGCACCAGCCGTAGTGCTTGAACGAACGGTTGATGTTCACCGCCATCGCGTACGCGGCGTTGGCCCAGGTGTACTTGGAGCTATCGGCACCGTCGGTGTTTTCTTCGAAGGCGAACGCTTCCACCGGGTCGGTCTTGGCACCGTACGGCAGGCGTGCCAGGAAACGCGGCATGGTCAGGCCGATGTAGCGCGAGTCTTCCGATTCACGCAGGGAACGCCAGCCGGCGTATTCCGGGGTGGTGAAGATCTTGGTCAGGTCGCGCGGGTTCGACAGTTCTTGCCACGAGCCCATGCCCATCACGGTCGGCGAGGCCGCAGCGATGAACGGAGAGTGCATGGCGGCGCAGACTTTCGACAGCTCGCCCAGCAGTTCCACGTCCGGTGGCGACTGGTCGAAGTAGTAGTCGCCCACCAGGCAGCCGTAAGGTTCGCCGCCGAACTGGCCGTATTCTTCTTCGTACATCTTCTTGAAGATCGGGCTCTGGTCCCACGCGGTGCCCTTGAATTTCTTCAAGGTCTTGTGCAAGTCCGGCTTGGAGATGTTGAGCACGCGGATCTTGAGCTGCTCATCGCTCTCGGTGTTGTTGACCAGGTAGTGCAGGCCACGCCAGGCGCTTTCCAGCTGCTGGAAATCCTGGTGATGGATGATCTGGTTGACCTGGGCGGTCAGCTTGGCGTCGATGGCGGCGATGATCGATTCGATCGACTTGATCGCGTCATTGGACACCAGGTCGGTCTGCGCCAGAGCCTGTTCGGCCAGGGTGCGCACGGCGGTTTCCACGGCTTCGCGGGCACGCTCGGTCTTGGGTTTGAACTCTTGCAGCAGCAGGTTGGCGAACTCGCTGGCTTCTTCGGTGGCACCCAGGATCTGGCTGCCTTCGCGGGCGGTATTGTCGGTCATGATTACTGATCCCCTGCAGGCTTCGGCGCGCTGGCAAGTGCCTGGAGCAGTGCCGGGTCCTTGATCGCCTTCATGATGATTTCTTCAGCGCCGGTCTTGCCGTCCATGTAGGTCAGCAGGTTGGCCAGCTGGGTGCGGGCTTCGAGCAGTTGGTTCAGCGAATCGACCTTGCGGGCCACGGCGGCCGGGCTGAAGTCGTCCATGCTTTCGAAGGTGATGTCCAGGCTCAGGTTGCCTTCGCCGGTCAGTTCGTTCGGTACGTGGAACGCCACGCGCGGCTGCATGGCCTTGAGGCGCGAGTCGAAATTGTCGACGTCCACTTCAAGGAACTTGCGGTCGGCCACCGGCGCCAGAGGCTCGGCGGGCTTGCCGGCGAGGTCGGCCATCACGCCCATCACGAAGGGCAGCTGGACCTTTTTCTCGGCGCCGTAAAGCTCGACGTCGTACTCGATCTGCACTCGAGGCGCGCGGTTGCGCGCGATGAATTTCTGAGAACTTTGCTTCGCCACGTTGCTGCTCCTGGTCGCTTGAGCGACGGTGTTGTTACTGCACTGTCGGGCGGCTTACTCGCCGTCCGGGCCGCGCAGGTTTTCAAATTGGGACATGCCGTCGGGAATCAGATTGCGCACGATGGCCGCGAAGTCGGCGTGCACCAGATGCTTGGCCCGGTTCAACAGCACCGGCAGCGGGCTCGAAGGCTCGTACCGGGTGTAGTACGCAAGGATCTTGTCGAGGCTGCGCAGCACGTCGTCGCGGCTGGCGATATCGCCCACCGGGCGCGGTGCTGCGGGGGCGGCGGCGAAGTCGGCCGAGGGGGCATTGTCGTCACTGACGGCCTCAGGTTCGCTGCTGCTGTCGGTGCCGGGCACCGCTTGATTGAGGATCTGCAACGCTTGTTTGAGCGGTTGCTTCAAGGCACTGAGGTCCACGCCCTGGGCGGAACCGACCTGATCGTTGACCTGCCGTTCGATGGCTTCACACGCCGCACGCGCAGCAATCAGCGCGTCGCGGGTGGCTTGCAGGTGCTCGGGGTCGCTGTCGAGGAACGCGGCGTTGAGCTGCTGGGCGCCGAGTTGCTCGTCGGGGAAGCTCAACAGGCCACTGGCGTTGAGCGCCGCGCGCAGGCTCACGGGGCCGAAGGTGCGCGAACGCGTGAGGATGCTTTCGCGCAGTAAGCGAATGTTGGTGTCACAGGTCAGGCCGGTGAGGGCGTTGATGCGCACGGTGGGGTCGTTGTCGTCGTCGGCATCCAGGCGCGGGTGCAGGTCGGCCCAGTAATCGCGCAGCAACGCGTCGATCAGCGTCAGCGCTTCGGCCAGGCCCGCTACACCCTGGAGCGCGAGGGCGCTTTGCAGCAGGAAATGGGTGATGCGCAGGTCTTTGCTGCGCGCGAGCAAGTCGAGGCTTTGCTGCTGGATGCTGCGCCATTCCGGCGGTTCAGCGGGCAGGATGGAGTCGCCCATGCTGCGCTCGGGTTGGCCCTTGGCATCACGCTCCAATTGCAGAAATTGCGCGTCATATTCCATGTCTTCGCCACACGGCGAAGTCGCGGAAACGGCGGTGAGCAGCAACGGCACATCCACTGAATTTGATCTCCCTATCAGCCCGTTAGATGGCGGGCAATTCATGCATTAGTTACGCGAGGAACTTTGCATGTTTTCTTGGTCATATAAGCGAGATGCCACTAATGTGCCATCACTGGTATTCAAGAAGTTGTGCATTTTTGGTGTAGTACTTACGCCTTGTCAAGGTAAGCTATTCGCCCTCTGTGACAGATGTGCGGTGCTTAACAACCTGCGCGACTGGTGGGTCGAACGACGCACCGGGACAGGATTTTTGTCATAGAGCCCAGTTAAGATCAGCGATCATGCTGGCATTGGCAGGTTTTAAACGGTCGATTGCTCGACCTGATGGCGATATCCCGGGAGGCGCTGTCCTGGGAATCGACCGCGCGCGAAGTATCAGCAAGGAGGCAAGATGTCGCTGTGTTTGACTATCACTAGTTATCACAAGATTACCCCTGGGCAGTGCTCCGAAAAGTCCATCAATCAGGGCTCGATGGCTATTGGCCGCAGTTCCGATAATGACTGGGTATTACCTGACCCAGAGCGCCTGGTCTCCTCGCAACATTGCGTTATTCAATACAAAGATGGCCGTTATTATCTAACGGATAACAGTACAAACGGAGTGGAGTTGGTTAACGCCGGTATTCGTTTGCGTAGAGGTAATAGCGAGCTGTTGCAAGATGGCGAGTTGATCCGCATCGGCGATTACGAGATCCAGGCGCGTATCGACTTCAACGTGCAGGCCGTCGACAGCCAGCCGTTTGCCGGCGACTCACCGAACAGCTTTGAAGCGCTGATGGGCGCCGTGGCGAGCAAGCCTGCGCCGGTGCCGGTGATCGCCCCGCAGTTCCAGGGCGCTTCGTCGATGGACACGTTGCCGGACCTGTTCGACTTCCTCAGCCCCACCGCCGTGCCGCCGCCGACTGTGCCGGACCACGTGCCGTCCGAGCAGCATGACTTCCGGCCACCGACGCCGGTTGCGGTCGAGAAACCCGTGGATTCAGGCTCGGTGATTCCCGAAGATTGGGACCTGTTTGGCGACACGCCCGCGCCCATCGCGCCACAGCCCGCACCGGTCATTGCGCCGCCACCTGCGGTCGAGCCTGTGACAGACACTCAGCAACCCGACCTGCTGCAAGCCTTCCTGCGCGGCGCCGGCCTCGATCAACTGCGTCTGGACAAAGCCCAGGCCGAGGCCCAGATGGAAAACATCGGCCGCAGTTATCGCCTGATGGTCGAAGGCCTGATCGACGTGTTGCGTGCCCGCGCCAGCCTCAAGGGCGAGTTCCGCATGCAGCAGACCATGATCCAGCCCGCTGAAAACAATCCGTTGAAATTCGCCCCGAATGCTGACGAAGCGTTACTGCTTTTGCTTCGCCACGGCAACCAGGCGTTTATGGCGCCGGATGCCGCCGTGCGTGACAGTTTCAACGATCTACGCGCCCACCAACTGGCGGTGATGGCCGGCGTGGAAGCGGCGATCAAACACCTGCTCACGCGCTTTGAACCGGCGCAACTGGAAGAGCGCATGGGCAAGCCCGGCGGGCTCTCGAGTATTTTCAACGGCTCACGCCAGGCCCAGTACTGGCAGCAGTTCACCGAGCTCTACAGCAATATTTCCCGCGAGGCCCAGGAAGATTTCCAGGACCTGTTCGGCCGTGAATTCAGCCGGGCCTACGAAGAGCACAGCGCACGACAGCGTCGGTAAACCCGCGCCGCAACACATGGATTAACGGATAGCTAAGTACGTCATTGAGGACGCAGGATGATTCCCAGGTTTTTACTCGTAGCCGCCACCTTGCTGCTGCTGACGGCGTGTGCCAAAGACGCCGCCAAACCCGAAACAGCCGCTGAGGCCGAAGCAGAGACGGCCGCCGTCGAGCTGCACTTTCATGCGATCAGCGGGCTCAACCCCGGCGCCAACGGCCAGGCCGCGCCGGTGCGGGTGCGCATCTTCGAGCTGAAAAACGCCGCCACCTTTGCCCGGTCCGATTACTTCGCCCTGGCCGACCGTGCCCAATCGACCCTTGGTCTGGACCTGCTGGACCAGGACGAAGTGATGGTGCAGCCCGGCGAGCAACTGAGCCTCCAGCGCGACCTCGACCCGTCCACACGCCAGATCGGCTTGCTGGTGGGCTATCGCGAGCTGGACCGCGCGCAATGGCGCACGGTGATCAACGTGTCCGCGCGCCAATACACCGAATACCAGATCAGCCTCGATGTGCGTGCCGTGCGCGCCGACGTCGTGGTCACCCCATCCAGCCCTGCCCAATAAGAAGCAATCGGAGCCCCCATGTCCTGGAACAATCGCGTGGTCTGGTCGGAAGGCATGTTCATCGGAACGCAGCACTTCCAGCAGCATGACCGTTACCTGGAAAACCTGATCGACGCCCGCAGCCGCCCGTTGTCTGCCGGGGCCTGGGGCTTTTCCGAGCTGCTGATCGACCAGGGCCTGTTGGCCCAGGGCAAGCTGGCGATTGTCTCGGCGCGTGGCCTGTTGCCCGACGGCACACCGTTCAACATTCCCCAGGACGACCTGGCGCCGAGCCCGCTGAACATCGATGACAACCTGCGCGACGGCCTGGTGTACTTGGCGCTGCCGCTCAAGCGTGCCGGCGCCCGCGATACCGTGGAGGAGGGCGAGGCCCTGGAAGCGGCGCGTTATGTGAGCCAGGTTCGCGAGGTGCGTGACGACAACGCACCCTTTGAAAACCGCGCCCCGGTGGCCCTGGGCGCCCGCGCCCTGCGCCTGCTCACCGCCCAGGATGGCATCAGCGATTACGCCGCTATTGGCCTGGTGCGCATCAAGGAAAAACGCGCCGACCGCGCGCTGGTACTCGACGACACTTACATCCCGCCGGTCCTGGACGTCGCTGCGAGCAAGCCGCTGACCGCATTCCGCAGCGAACTGCTCGGCCTGCTGCATCAGCGCGGAGAAGCCCTGGCGGGGCGCGTGGTCGCTTCGGGCGCCGGTGGCGCGTCGGAGATTGCCGATTTCATGCTGCTGCAACTGGTCAACCGCGCCCAACCGCTGATCCAGCATTTGAGCCAGTTGAGTCCACTGCACCCGGAGCGCTTCTTCAGTGAATTGGTCAGCCTGGCCGGCGAGTTCTCCACCTTCTCGACCTCAGGCCGCCGTCCCCAGGAATACCCGCAGTACCAGCACGACGACCTGGCGCTGAGCTTTGCCCCGGTGATGGCCGCCCTGCGTGAAGCGCTGTCGATGCTGATCGACAGCAAGGCCACGCCAATCCCGATTGTCGAGAAAGCCTACGGCGTCCACGTGGCGATGCTGGCCGACAAGACCCTGCTCGACAACGCCAGCTTCATCCTGGTGGTGCGTGCCGATGTTCCCGGCGAAACCCTGCGCGCGCGCTTCGGCCAGCAGAGCAAAGTCGGTTCGGTGGAACACATCCGCGACCTGGTCAACCTGCAACTGCCGGGCATCACCCTGTTGCCTCTGCCCGTGGCGCCGCGCCAATTGCCGTACCACGCAGGTTCCACCTACTACGAGCTGGATCGCGGCAGCGAGGCCTGGCAACAGCTGG
Source organism: Pseudomonas sp. DWRC2-2 (assembly GCF_049897885.1). Taxonomy (NCBI): domain Bacteria; kingdom Pseudomonadati; phylum Pseudomonadota; class Gammaproteobacteria; order Pseudomonadales; family Pseudomonadaceae; genus Pseudomonas; species Pseudomonas sp. DWRC2-2. The sequence continues at coordinate 484,408 of NZ_JAFCXD010000003.1, read as the reverse complement.
GCAACTCCGGTGGTTTTGCCTTCCACATCGCCGGGCAGTTCCCGGGTTTGAACCTGGCCTTCTGGGCGATCCGAGGATAATCCGCGATGCATCCCAATGATGATGACCGCACCCAGTTCATGCCGCGTCCGGGGGGCCGGGCGCCGGAACCTGCGCGTGCCGAACCTTCGCCGCTGGCCATGCCAGCCGCGCCGATGCTCACCGGCAAGAGCCAGGGCCTCAACCCGCTGGAAAGCGCCGCTGGCCCGTTGTTGGCCCTGCTGACGCGCCTGCGCAATACCATCGCCCACCCGGCGCCGGCCAGCCTGCGTGCGCAATTGCTGGCCTACCTGCGTCAGTTCGAAGAGCGCGCCGAAGCGGCCGGCATTGCACGCAACGAAGTGCTGCTGGCCCGTTACGCGCTGTGCACTGCGCTGGATGAAGCGGTGTTGAGCACGCCTTGGGGCAGCACCAGTGACTGGGGCAAACAGAGCCTGTTGATCACCGTGCACAACGAAGCCTGGGGCGGCGAAAAAGTCTTTCAGTTACTCGATCATTGCCTGCAGAGCCCACGGGAACGCTTGTACCTGCTGGAACTGTTGTACCTGTGCATGTGCCTGGGTTTCGAAGGCCGCTATCGCGTGATGAATGACGGTCGCAGCCAGTTGGAAACCCTGCGCGAGCGCACGGCCGCCGCCATTCGCAGCGCCCGTGGCGAACACGAACGTGAACTGTCGCCACACTGGCGCGGCGTGACCGTGGCGCGGGATCGCCTCGCGCAATTCATGCCGCCGTGGATCGCCGTGGCCATCGGCCTGGCGTTGCTGCTGGCGCTGCTGTTTGGTTTGCGCATGAAGCTGGCGTCGGATGCCGAGCCGGTGTTCAAGAACATTCACGCGTTGGGCGAAATTCCGGTGCAGGCCATCGACCGCCCGGTGGCACAACCCAAAGTCATCGAGCGTCCACGCCTGGCCGGTTTCCTGGTGGAAGACATCAAGGCCGGGCGCGTTGCCGTGGAAGATGCGGTCGACCGTTCGGTGGTGACCATCCGTGGCGACGAGCTGTTTGCGTCCGCCAGCTCCAGCATCGTCGATGACTACCAACCGCTGATGCTGCGCATCGCCGACGCCATCCGCAAAGTCAAAGGCCAGGTTCGCGTGACCGGGCACAGTGACAACCGCCCGATTGCCACGTTGCGTTTCCCGTCCAACTGGGCGCTGTCCGAGGCGCGGGCCAAGTCGGTGCTGGACATCCTCGCGGCCAAGACCGGCCAGGCGGAGCGCTTCGGCGCAGAAGGGCGCAGCGACACCGAGCCGGTGGCGACCAACGCCACCGCAGAAGGCCGCGCCCGCAATCGTCGGGTTGAAATCACCGTATTGGCGGAGGGCGTCGAGTGAAGGCGTTTTTCAGTTTCATGATTCGCTGGGTGATCCCCGTGCTAGGCCTGATCGCCCTGAGCCTGATCATCTGGTTTGTCGGGCCGTTGCTCGACGTGCTGGTGCCGGAAGGTCGCCGCTGGGCGCTGATTATCCTGGTGTTCGCGGTGTGGATCGCCTACCGCGTGTTCCGCATCATCCAGGCGCGGCGTCAGGCCGCCGAGGTGATGCGCAGCCTGGCCGCCGAAACCCCGGCAGACCCGAACAGCGTCGCCACCGCCGAAGAACTCACCACCCTGCGCCAGCGCATGGACGAGGCCCTGGCGCTGTTGAAAAAAGCCAAGCTGGGTGGCGATGAACGCCGCAACCTCTACGAGCTGCCGTGGTACGTGATCATCGGCCCGCCGGGCTCGGGCAAGACCACGGCACTGGTCAACTCCGGCCTGCATTTCCCGCTGGCCGCGCAGTTGGGCGCCGGTGCCGTGCGGGGTGTTGGCGGTACGCGCAACTGCGATTGGTGGTTTACCGATCAAGCCGTGTTGCTCGACACCGCCGGCCGCTACACCACCCAGGACAGCAACTCCACGGTGGATAAAGCCGCCTGGCTGGGCTTCCTCGACCTGCTGAAAAAGCAGCGCTCGCGCCGCCCTATCGACGGTGCCTTCATCGCCATCAGCCTGTCGGACCTGTTGCTCGGCAGCGACGCCGAGCGCGCCGCCCACGCCGCCGCCATCCGCTTGCGTATCCAGGAGCTGTACACCCAACTGGGCGTGCGTTTTCCCATCTACCTGATGCTGACCAAGCTCGATTTGGTGCCGGGCTTCATGGAGTTCTTCGACAACCTGAGCAAGGAAGAACGCGCCCAGGTGTGGGGCATGACCTTTGCCTTGGACGACGGCAAAAACAGTGACAGCCCGTTGGCGCACCTGCAAAGCGAATTCGCCGGGCTGGAACAGCGCCTCAACGAACGTCTGGTCGAACGCCTGCAACAGGAGCGCGACCCGGCGCGGCGCGACCTGATCTACGGCTTCCCGCAGCAGTTCGGCGCATTGAAGGATTGCCTGCAAAGCTTCCTCGAAGGTGTGTTCAAGCCCAATGCCTTTGAAGAACGCGTGCTGCTGCGCGGTGTGTATTTCACCAGCGGCACCCAGGAAGGCAGCCCGATCGACCGCCTGATCGGCGCAATGGCCCAGAGCATGAACCTGGACCGCCAGCACCTGGCGCGCCAGAGCGGCACAGGGCGCAGTTACTTCATCGAAAAACTCTTCACCGCCGTGGCGTTTGCCGAGCGTGGACTGGTCGGGGTGAACCCCAAGGTCGAGCGCCGACGCAAGTGGATTGCACGCGGCGTGCTGGCCGCCACCGTGGCGACTGTCGTGGTGGTCAGCGGTTTGTGGTGGGTGAGTTACCGCGCCAACCAGGCGTATATCGCCCAGGTCGATCAGAAGGTCGCGCCGCTGGGCCAGACCGTGCAGAACCTGAGCCCGGCGCAGCGTGACATCCTCGCGGTATTGCCATTGCTCAACGCGGTGAAGAACCTGGCCGGCGACTCGCCGAGCTGGTCCGAAGGCCTGGGGTTGTACCAGGGCGACATGCTTGAAGCCGAGTCCGCCAGCGTCTACCGCAAGCTGTTGATCGCCGTGTTCGCGCCACGCCTGGTGACGCGCATCGAAGAGCAACTGCACGGCGGCGGCAATTCCGACTTCCTCTACGAAGGCCTAAAAGCCTACCTGATGCTCGCCGATGCCGAGCATTACGACCCGGACTTCATCAAGGCCTGGATCGCTCTCGACTGGGACCGCAACCTGCCCCGCGACCTGCCGGCCGATCAGCGCCAGGCATTGGCCGGGCACTTGCAGTCGTTGTTCGAACGTCATCCGCCCAATGCGCGCCTGGATCCGCGACTGATCGATGACCTGCGTCGTCAGCTGCAACAGCTGCCGGTGGCCCAGCGCGTGTATGACCGGGTCAAGCGCCAGAAACTGCCTGAAGGCATCCCGGACTTCCGCCTCAACGAAGCCGCCGGCCGTGATGCGGCGCTGGTGTTCAGCCGCAAAAGTGGCAAGCCGCTGGGCGAGCCGTTGAGTGGGTTCTTCACCGCCAAGGGTTATCGCCAAGCGTTTTTGCTGAGCAGCCTGAACCAGACCGGCACCCTGGCCGAAGAGCAATGGGTGCTGGGCCATGAACAGGCCGACCAGCAGAATGTGGTGAGCCTGGCCGCCGACGTACGCCGCCTGTATTTCCAGGATTACCAGCGTCAGTGGGACGCCTTGCTGGCGGACATCGACTTTGTGCCGATCACCAGCGTGGCCCAGGCGGCCGACGTGTTGCGGGTGATATCCGGCCCGACTTCTCCGCTGAAAAAACTGCTGGTGGCGGTCGCCAAGGAAACCGATCTGCAAGCCGAAGAGCGCCAATTGGCCGCCAAAGGCGTGCCGGTGGAAGGCGGCGTCGACAAGCTCAAGGAGCGCCTGGGCAGCCTGCTTGGCCAGGAGCAACCGAGCGCCAATGCACCGGCGGCGGCGGATGATCCGGTGACCGCGCACTTTGCCGAACTCAACAGCATCGTCAGCAAGCATGAAGGCGAGCCAGCGGCCATCGACGGCCTGCTCACCGACATGAACGCGCTGTATGTGCAGGTCAGCGCCATGGTCGGCGCCAGCGGTGATGCCTTGCTCGGCGAGGCGAAGAACCAGGCGGCGGCCGCGGCCACGCGTGTCAGCCTGAATGCCGAGCGCCAGCCGCCGTTGGTGCAGGGCATGGTCAAGTCGGTGGTCAACTCCACTACCAACAGCATGATGGGCGGGGTACGCAATCAACTGAACGCGGCCTGGGTCAGCGAAGTGGTCAACGTGTATCGCCAGTCCCTGGCCGGTCGCTACCCGATGTCGCCGGGCAGTGCGCGAGACGCGACGCTGGATGATTTCGGCATGTTCTTCGGCGTCGGCGGAGTGATGGACAACTACTTCCGCAAATACCTGCAGCCTTACGTAGACACCTCCGCGCAGACCTGGCGTTGGCAGCCGGGCGCGGCGCAGAAGCTCGGCATTGCTCCGGGCGTGCTGCAAACCTTCCAGCGCGCAGCGACGATCCGCGATGCGTTCTTCCGCTCGGGTGGCACCCAGCCCATCGTGCGTTTCGAACTCAAACCGGTGTCGATGGACCCGACCATCACTCAGTTTCTGCTTGACCTGGACGGCCAGCAATTGAGCTACGACCACGGCCCCAGCCGCCCAGTGGCGATGCAATGGCCAAACCCCGGCAGCATTGGCGTGGTGCGTATCTCCATCATGCCGCCCTCGGCCAGTGGCCGTTCCGGCGTGACTTTGGACGGGCCGTGGGCCTGGTTCCGCCTGCTGGAGCAATCGGACCTTACGGCTGGTAATTCCCCGGACCGCTTCAACCTGCGCCTGCGTGTCGACGGTGCGAGCATTGCCTACGAACTGCGCGCCAACAGCGCCTTCAACCCGTTCAAGAGCCGCGTGCTCAGTGGCTTCAGCCTGCCGGAGCGGCTATGACGACCTTGGGTTTCTACGGCAAGTTGGCCAGCCGTGGCGACTTCGTCAGCCGCGCGTTGCCCCAGAGTTTCATCGGTCCGTGGGACAGCTGGTTGGCGGCGGGTCTGCTTGCCAGTCAGAACAGCCTCGGCGGCGATTGGCTCAACACCTACCTGGTCAGCCCGTTGTGGCGCTTTGTGCTGGCGCCGGGCGTGTGCGGGCCGGACGCGGCGGCGGGAGTGGTGATGCCGAGCATCGACCGGGTCGGGCGTTACTTCCCGCTGGCGGTGGTGACCTTGCTCGATCACGACACCAATCCTGCGTCCCTGGTGGGCGGGCCGGACACCTGGTTCGAGCAGGCCGAAGCGTTGCTGCTCAGCACCCTGGATGCCGGTGCCACCTTCGAAAATTTCAATGACGGCCTCGACAGCCTGGGCTTTCCGGCGGGCGAGCCGCGCGCGGTGGGTGGCCGTTTCGCCGGCCTGCAACGGGTGGCCGCCACCGTGCCTCACGGGCGCATCAACGCACTGGCCGAACAGGCCTGCGAAGGCGCGAGCCTATGGTGGGGCCGTGGCTCGCAGACGATTTCCCCTGGTTTGTTGCGGTGTCAGGGCCTACCTGCCGCCGGCGATTTTGCGCAGTTTTTGCTCGGACAAGAAGGTGTGGTGTAGATGGGGTCGACGTACAAATCCGCGAGCAAAAGCCACGTGGGCATGGTTCGCCAGGTCAACGAAGACGCCTGCCTTGACCTGCCGGAAAACCGCCTGTGGGTGGTGGCCGACGGCATGGGCGGGCATGCGGCGGGGGACTATGTGAGCAGCCTGATCGTCGACAGCCTGCGCAGCGTGCCAGTGGGGCGCTCGCTGGATGAGTACACGGCGGCGCTGCGCAACGACCTGCTGCGCATCAACGCCGCCGTGCGCGAAGAAACCGCCCACCGTGGCGTGACCATGATGGGCAGTACCGTGGTGCTGTTGGCCGCCCGTGGCCTGCGCGGCGTTTGCCTGTGGGCTGGCGACAGCCGCTTGTACCGCCTGCGCGACGGCGTGCTTGAAGGCATCTCCCGCGACCACAGCTACGTGCAAGACCTGCAAGACAGCGGTCTGCTCAGCGAAGCCGACGCCCGCACCCATCCACGCGCCAATATCGTCACCCGTGCGATTGGCGTGGAAGCGCACCTGGAACTGGCGGTGGTCGATCTGCTGATCGCCCCCGGTGACAGCTATCTGCTGTGCAGCGATGGCCTGAACAAGACCGTCGAAGACCATGAGATCCGCGAAGTCCTCGGCCACGACACGCCGGATGAAATCGTGCGCAGCCTGGTGCACCTGGGGCTCAACCGGGGTGCGCCGGACAACATCACCGCCATCGTCGTGAAGGTATCGGCATGAACATCGTCATTCCCGGTTATGACATCGAAGGCGAGATCGGCGAAGGCGCCATGGCCAGCGTGTACCTGGCGACCCAGCGCTCCCTGGAGCGCAAGGTGGCGTTGAAGGTGATGGCGGCGGCATTGGCGGCTGACCCGAGCTTCTGCGAACGCTTCCTGCGCGAGGGCAAGACCCTGGCGCGCTTGTCGCACCCGCACACGGTGACCATCCATGACATCGGCAATGTCGGTGAGCTGTATTACATGGCCATGGAATACCTGCCCAACGGCACGCTCAAGGAGCGCATCGCCGCCGGCATGACGCCTGAGCAGGGCGTGACGCTGATCCGCCAGATCGCCTCTGCGCTGGGCTATGCCCATGCCCAGGGCCTGGTGCACCGCGATGTGAAACCGGCGAACATTCTGTTCCGCGCCGACGGCACGGCGGTGCTGTCGGACTTCGGTATCGCCAAGTCCCTGGATGACCGCACCCAGTTCACCCAGGCCGGGTTTGCCGTAGGCACACCGAGCTACATGAGCCCGGAGCAGGCGCGGGGTCAGGAGATTGATGGTCGCGCCGACCTGTATGCGCTGGGCGTGGTGCTGTACGAGATTCTCGTTGGCAAGCTGCCTTATACCGGCACCGATGCGCTCTCCACGGCGCTCGCACACCTGACTGAACCGCTGCCCGAATTGCCGGTGCACCACGGTCGTTATCAGGAGGTGCTGCGCAAGCTGTTGGCCAAGGATCCGGCGGAGCGTTTCGCGGATGCGGCGGCGTTGTTGCGGGCGTTGGATAACCTGCCGTCGGAATCGCCAGAGGCTACGTTGGTGCGGCCGTTGCCGATCCCGATGAATTTTGATCTGGCGGGTATCACTCCGGAATCCATCGAGATCCCCACCGAGAAACCCCAGCCGGTGCGCCAACCGGTGGTGCCGCCGACCCAGCACAGCGAGCAGCGCCGTGGGCCGGTGTTGGCACTCGCCGCGGTTGCGGTGGCGGTTGCGTTGGCGATTGGTGGTGCCAGTTATTGGTGGTTGAGCGGCAGCGATGAACCTGTGGTCAAACCCCCGGCTGCGGTGGTTGTGCCGCCAGTGGCGCCGCCTGTGGCAGAAGTGGATGGCGGCCAGCGTCCGTTGCTGATGGCAGGCAAGAAAACCCTGTTCCAGCGCGTCCTCAGCAAACCCGGCGCCAAGCTTTCAACCGACGCCGGCAATGCGCCGGGCAAGGCCTTGCCGGCGTTTTCCGTGCTCTACGTCTACCAGCGCAAAGACGTTGACGGCAGCCCCTGGGTGCGCGTCGGCGCCGCCACCGATGGCCGCAGTGATGGTTGGTTGCCTGCGTCCCAGGTCAGCGACTGGAAGCAGAGCCTGGTCTTGAAGTTCACCGAGCGTTCGGGTCGGGCGCCGGTGATGTTCCTGCGCCAATCCGCTGAAGTGGAAAAACTGCTGGCTGACCCGACCGCCGCCAAAGGCGTACTGGCCAAGGCGCAGAAAAACAGTGAAGACAACAGCCAGATCCTGGCCCTGGAACCAACCGCCAGTGCGGTGCCGCAGAATCAGTTCTACCTGCTGCCGATCTTCGATTCCAAAGAGACCTTCGACGAAAACGGCCAGCCGGTGCAGTTGCTCAATGTGGCCTCCATCGACCCCGGCAGCAGCGCGGCCGCCAAGCCCTCGACGCCGGTGATCAAGGCCAATGCCGACGCCTTCCGCACGGCGGTTGTGCTGGTGGTCGATACCACCGTTTCCATGCAGCCCTATATCGACCAGATCCGCGACGTGGTGCACGAACTGCAAACCCGCATCGGCGAGCGTGGCGAGTTGGACAGCGTGAGCTTCGGCATGGTGGGCTTTCGCAGCAGCATCAAGAAAACCCCTGGCCTGGAATACGTCGCCAAGACCCTGATCACCCTCGACCAAGGCCGCGACCCGCAACGTTTCCTCGACATGGCGCGGCAGGTCAAGGCGTCCACCGTGTCCAGCCATTCGTTCAACGAAGACGCGTTCGCCGGGGTGATGCAGGCGGTGGACGGCATGGATTGGTCGGGCTATGGCGGGCGCATCATCCTGCTGGTCACCGATGCCGGCGCGCTGCGCAAGAGCGATCCGTTCGCCGCCACCCAGATGAACGAAGCCGAGGTGCGCCAGGCTGCGCTGGGCAAGCAGATCAAGATCTACGCCCTGCACCTGCGCACCGACGCCGGCAAGAAAACCCATGCCGGCGCCGAGAGCCAGTACCGCATCCTCACCGCCGACGCCAACCCCCAGATCGGTGACCTCTACACGGCGGTGCCCGGTGGCGATGTGCGCAAACTCGGAGAGCGTGTGGATGAGATCGGTACGGTGTTCGCCAACCTCGTGCATCAGGTGCGCAGCAACACGCCGCAGCCGGTGCCGTTGCTGAACAGCGCGCCGAGCCTGGCGGATAAGTCCGCTGCCGTCGGTTATGCCATGCACATGGATTTCCTCGGGCGTAAAACCGCGAGCCAGGCGCCACAACTGGTCAGCGCCTGGACCGCCGACCGTGACCTGACCAACCCGGCACTGCCGGCGTTCCAGGTGTGTGTGATGCTGACCAAGTTGCAGCTCAATGACCTGCAGCAGTCGCTGAAACTGATCGTTGATGCAGCGCGCAAGACCCAGACTTCACCCAAGGATTTCTTCCAGGAAATCGCCAGCGCCTCGGCCTACATGAGCCGTGACCCGCAAGCCCTGCGCAAGGGCGGCAACCTGGCCGACGGCGGCATCCTCGGTGAATACCTGGAAGGCCTGCCGTACCGCAGCAAGTCGTTGAACATGACCCAGGACCTATGGTTGTCGTTGAGCGTGGCCGAGCAGGAAGACTTCATCGACGAGCTGGACTCGAAGATCCGCCTCTACGAAACCTTCCACAATGACCTGGCCAACTGGGTCCGTTTCGGCGATGCCGAGCCGGGCGATGCGTTGTACCGCGTGCCGTTGTCGACCTTGCCGTAATGCTGAATTTGAACGCGGTGCACAAGAGTCGGGGCGTCGGTAGCCAGCGCTACAGCCTGGTGATTCCGGCGCTGGCGCTGCGTGCGGGTGAGCAACTGGCGATTGTCGGGCCCAGTGGTTGTGGCAAAAGCACCTTGCTGGATTTGCTGGCGCTGGTATTGGCGCCGGATCAGGTCGGGCGGTTTGAATTTCATCAGCAGGACATTGCCGGATTGTGGCGCGGTGATCAGCAATCCACGCTGGCCGCGCTGCGTAGCCAGCATCTGGGCTATGTGCTGCAAACCGGCGGCTTGCTGGGGTTTCTCGATGTGCGCGGCAATATCGCCTTATCCCGGCAGTTACTGGGCTTGAAGGACGACGGCAGCGTGGCGCGTCTGGCCGAGCAATTGGAGATCAGCGACCAGTTGGCCAAGAAACCGGCGGCGCTCTCGGTGGGTCAACGCCAGCGCGTCAGCTGTGCCCGCGCCTTGGCCCATGCGCCGCAACTGGTGCTGGCGGACGAGCCGACGGCTTCCCTCGACCCCTTGAACGCCGAGCGCGTGATGCAGGCGCTGCTGGCCCAGGCGCGCGAACATCGTGCCGCCTGTGTGATCGCCACCCATGACGAACCCCTGGCCCGCGCCAGCGGCTTACAGGTGCGGCGCATCAGTTGCCGTCGCGACACCGACGGCGGCGTCACCGCGACCCTCGGGGAGGTGTGCTGATGCGCCTTGGTCTGGTGGCGTCGCTGGCCTGGCAGGACTATCGCAACGATGCCTGGCTGTCGGCCTGTTCGGTGCTTGCGCTGGTCTCGGTCATTGCACCGTTGCTGGTGTTATTCGGCCTGAAATTTGGACTGGTTAGCAGTTTGACCGAACGTTTACAGACCGACCCCGCCACCCGTGAAATTATTCCGTTGGGCGGTGGTCGATTCAGCAGCGCCTTTATCGAGCAACTCGGCCAGCGCAGCGATGTGGCGTTTGCACTGCCGCGCACGCGACAAATTGCGGCGACCGCGCAGGTGGGCGCCTTGGCCCTGGAAATGCTGCCGACCGCTTCGGGTGATCCCTTGCTGGCGGGTCTGCCGGTGCCCAAGGGCCTGGACCAGATCGTGCTGAGCCACACCGCCGCCGAGAAGCTGGCGGCGCGGCCGGGGGATTGGCTGGAAGCCAGTTTTGCGCGGCAAGTAGCAGGGCGCTTCGAGGCCCAGCGCACGCGCTTGCAGGTGCTGGCGGTATTGCCGCTGGAAGCTTTTGCCCGTGACGGATTGTTGGCCGATTTGAAATTGCTGGAAGCCGCAGAAGATTACCGTGATGGCCGCGCAGTACCGGCCTTGGGCTGGGAAGGTGAAGCGGTCGGTGTGAGTGAACAACGCGTGTACCCGGCATTTCGCCTGTATGCGCGCAGCCTCGCTGATGTGGAACCGCTGCGGGTGTTTTTCGCCGGGCAGAACCTGCTGGTGTCGACCCAGGCGCAGACCATCGCGCAGGTGCAGTCGTTGAGCCGCAACCTGTCGATCGTGTTCTGGGTGATCTGCGGGTTGGCATTGGCGGGAGGGTTTGCAGCGATCTTCGCTGGGGCGTTGGCCGCGGTGGCGCGCAAGCGTCGGGAATTGTCGGTGTTGCGCTTGTTGGGGTTTTCCACCGGTGGGCTGTTGCTGTTTGTGGTGGTGCAGGCGCTGTACAGCGCTGGCTTCGCCGCCGTGCTCAGTGGCGCTCTGTATGGCGTGGCCGAGGCGGCGTTGAACAGGTTATTTGTGCAGGTGCCGGGTGAACACGCCAGTCACCTGTTGGCGCGTCATTATGGCCTGGCCCTGGTTGCAATCATGGGCGTCAGTGCCATGGCGGCGGCCTGTGGTGGTTGGCGAGTGGCGCGGATCCAGGCTTCTGAAGGAATCAGAGATGTATAAGTTACTGGGCGCCTGTGTGGCGCTGAGCCTGGCCTCGCTGGCCTGGGCCGATGAGGCGAGTGACAAACTCGATAACCCCAAGCCACTGGAAGGCGACGTCAGCCTGCCGCTGCCGTGCGAAGGCAACATGGTGTTCCGCTACGCCTACGTGCTGGCCCAGGGCACCCTGGATGACCGCGAGATCAGCCTCGGCTACCCCTTTGCCGAAGGCGAGGCGGGCTATCAGCAGTCATTCATTTCCGGTTACCGCCGCGACTTCATCAATGGCCAGTTCACCCTCAAGGACCTGCCCAAAGACTGGAACAAAGTCATCGCGCCGTTGATGCCGAAGACCGACGCCAAGACCCCGCTCAAGCCCATGCTCTACTTCATCGGCAAGTACGAAGTGACTGCCCGCCAGTACGCCCAGGTAATGTCCCAGGCGCAGTCCCTGGCCAGCGGTGAGCCGGCGCCGGCGTGCGACGCGCCCACCGGCATGGCCGGGCGTTTGCCCAAGGTAAAGCTGTCGCGCTTTGAGGCCGAGCGTTTCTCGGCGGTGTACAGCGCCTGGTTGATGAAATACCACCGTGAGTTGCTGCCGGTCAGCGGACGCGGTTCTTCGGCGGATGACGGTGGCCTCGGTTTTGTGCGCCTGCCCACCGAAGTGGAGTGGGAGTTCGCTGCGCGCGGCGGTCATGCCGTCAGCCGCCAGGACCTGGAAGGGCGCCTGTTCCCGCGCCGCACTGAAGGCAGCGACAGCGACGGCCCGCTCGGCGATTACGCCGTGTTCAACCAGGTCGCCGGCGGTACCGGCCAGGCCGCGCGCCTGATGCCTATCGGCACCAAATTGCCCAACCCGATTGGTCTGTTCGACGTGATCGGCAACGCCGCAGAGATGGTCCAGGAATCCTTCCAACTGGTGCACGCCGGGCGTCGCCAGGGCACCTACGGCGGCTTTGTGGTCAAGGGTGGCAACTACCTGGAAGGCGAGGGCACGCTATTCACCGGCATGCGCCGCGAGTACCCGCTGTTCGCCGCCGATGGCACCGAGCAAAGCAACGAGACCACCGGATTCCGCGTGGCGATTGGCGCATTGTCGGCGCCGCGCTCGCGCTACAAGGAGCTGTTCGCCCAGTGGCAGAAAGAAGGCCGTCTGGCCGCGCTCACCGATGCCATTGACGACGCCCAGGACCCGACCAAACGCCTGGACAGCATCATCGCCGCCAGCGCCGACCCCAAGCTGCAAGCCGAGCTGGGGCTGGTCAACGAAGAGCTCAAGCGCAACGTCTCGCTGATCGCCCAGCAACGCGAAGAGGCGGCGGGTAACCTGATCCAGTCGGCCGCGTTGGTGGCCGAAACCATCGCCAACTACAACATCCGCCTGGCCAACCTGCAGAAGAGCCGCCAACAGTCCCTGGACAACAAGGACGAGGCCAGCGCGCAGCTGTTCGACATGGCGATTGCCAATGGTCGCAGCGCCCTCGATGGCGCCGTGGCGATCTATATCGACAACCTGGCCACTGGCACGCGTTACACCGATGCGGTGATCCAGGCGCAGTTTCAACGGATCAAGGAAGAGTTGGATCGCAAGCCGGTGCTCGGCAAGAGCCTGGTGACGCGCGCAACACTGTTCGTTCGCCATGTCGGCAACTACCGCAAGCAACAGCGGGCCGATCCGGCAACGATCTTGAAGGAATTGCTCGCAGCGAGCGGTCAGCGATGAGCGCTGGCTGTATGGCGAGCTTGGAAGGGACTCAGGCGGCGGTGGGCCGTGCTGGGCAAGTCAAACTTAAACGAGAACACACCTATGCTTTTTTCCCGTAAGGCGGTTTCCAAGCGTCACTTGCTGCTGATCGCGGCCGGTTTCAGCACTGTGTTGACTGGTTGCGCCACGTCGCCGGCCTCCAAGGTCGCGTCAAGCACCAAGGTCGAGTACTACCCGAACTGCTACGAGCCGGTGCAGCACCTGCGCGCGACCGATTCGGACATGACCAAGTCGGTCGTGACCGGCGCAGCCATTGGCGCCGCTGGCGGTGCCCTGCTGGGCGCCCTGACCGGCGACTCCGACAAGCGTGGCCGTAACGCCGCCATCGGTGCTGCGGGTGGCGCATTGGCCGGCGGCGCGGCGGGTTACTACACCGAGCGTCAGAAGCAAATCAGCGATGACAACCAGCGCATTGCCTCCTACTCCACCGATTTCAACAAAAGCGCCTCCGACATCGACCGCAGCACCGCCTACGCCAAAGCGTCGCAGCAGTGCTACCAGAGCGCATTCACCAAGCTGGTGGCTGACCGCAAGGCCAAGACCGTCAACGACACCGAAGGCCGCAAGCGCCTGGCGGAAATCGTGTCCGGACTGAAGGAATCCAATGACCTGATCGTCGCGGTCAACGGCAAAGCCAGCGAAGACCTGAACAACTACACCCAGGCCTACGAAAAAGATCTGCAACAAGTGGGTGTGCAGCGTAATGACGTGGTGACCGTGGCCCAAGCGGACACCGCACCAGTTGTTGCGCCGGCCAAAGGTAAGAAACCGGTGAAAGTCGCGAAGAAGAAGGACCTGCCGGTTGTGCCGAAAGAAGCGGTGACCACCGAGAAGAGCATCCAGACCGTGCAGGCCAAGCAAGCTGAAAGCAAGCAGGTTGCCAGCGCCGGTAAGGCGCAGATCGAAGGCACCTGCCGCGATCCTAACCTGGCCGACTGGGCACCAGTGCCTTGCCCGAACGTTTAAGCAATATGCTGCTATAAGCGTCAAACGCCAGCCGATCTTCCGCTAATGCGCAAGATCGGTGGCGTTCTTTTTGCAAATCGTTAAACTGCTGCGGCCACTCAATAATTACACCGAGGCCGTGTGCATGAAATTTCGTCTTCTCCTGTGGGTGCTGGGCCTGATGATGGGCAAAGCCAGCCGCACCAATCCTGCCTTCCAGCAACAGTTGGGCGATAAAGACCTGGCGTTCCAGTTGCAGACCCTCGACGGCAAGGTTGCCCGTCACTTCATCGTCAAAGACCAGCGCATCACCAGCCGCTCGGGTGTTCACCCGTCGCCGGCGTTCGCCATCGCCTTCAAAGATGCCGCCTACGGCTTCGCCACGATGCAGGCGAAGAACAAGCAATTGGCGTTCATGACGGGGATTCAGGACAAGTCGATCCAGATCAAGGGCAACCCGGCGCTGGTGATCTGGTTCCAGGGGTTGACCAAGTATTTGGGGCGCAAGCGCCGCGCCAAGCGATGAGCCCCAAGCTGCAAGCTTGAAGCTCACAGCTTGAAGCTTGCAGCTGCCGTTAAGCCTGACTGAACTGCGAAGCCAATTCGCGCAACAACACCTCGGCATCCAGCACTTTGCCCACCACTTCCTCAGCCTTGTCCCGCGTCAGCCCCAGACGCTCAAGCAGCGCATCCGGAATTGCTTCATCCGGCCCGGAGCCAATCCCACGGCTGCGCAACAAGCGCACCGCCAGGCACACCAGGTTTGGATACTCCGCGTACTGACCATCGTAGGTCGGATCATGCTGGAAGCGCAGCGCGGTGGATAACTCATCCGGCATGTCCCAGTAGCGCATCAGCCAAGCACCGATCTGCTCGCGGCTGATACCCAGCAAGTGTTGCTCGACATAGCTGTGGCACAGGTGCGGGTTGACCTCCAGGTGACGGCAGATCAGCGAAAAGTGCGGCGGGAACACGTGAGCCAGCAGCAGGTAACCGAAGTTGTGCAGCAGACCGGCGAGGTAGGTCAGGCCGGCTTCCGGGCGCTGGGCGCGCGGCATGGCGCGGGTCAGGCCTTCGATCACGGCGGCGGTGTAGATCGACTGGTGCCAGTACGGCGTGGACTGGTGCGGGTGGTCCTTGGGCAGGCTCAAGGTCTTGCCCAGGGCCAGGCCCAGCGCCAGGTTGATCACCAGGTCGAAGCCCAGCACGCGCACGATGGCGTCTTCCACGGAGCGGATCTTGCCCGGCGATGCGTAGTAGGGCGACGCGGCCCAGCTCACGACTTGCGCAGCCAGGGCGGGATCGGTTTCGACGACGCCGGTGATGTCATCGATGGTGGCGTTGGGGTCGACGCGCAGCTTGATGATCTTCTGCGCCGTGTCGGCCAGCGGAGGAATCTCGATGGTCGCTTCCAGGCGTTGCTGGATACGGCGGGCGGTGAATGCCTGCATCGCCTGGGTGATTTCCTCGCGGTCATCATTGGGGCGGTCGAGGTTGGGGCGGATGTTGCTCAACGGCTCGCCGAAGTGGCCGGCGCTGGCCTTGGTGAGCATCGTCTTGAAGGCGTCGCTGGAGATCTCCAGCAACAGACCTGCTTCACCCGAATGCACCAGCAGGCTCGGCTCGTTGAGCAGGCTGCCTTCATACAGGCATGGGGAACTGGTGAGCGGCGGCAGGCCCGGCAGCAGGCTGAGTTCGTGCTTGCCCAGCATGCGTTCGACGCGGTCCGGTGACACCGCCGTGAGGCGGCGACCGGTAAGTTCGGCGAGGCGGTTGAGGTCGAGCAACTGGTTCTGCGGGAACAGCACCATCAGTGCGCCCACCGCGTCTTCCAACAGCACGGCCTGGACCTTTCGCGCAGGATTCAGGCCCGGTAGGTCGGTGACTTCCGTGTAGGGGATGGCGAGTTTTGCGAGCAGAGCCCGAATGACCGGCGGGGCGGTCAGTGGGGCTGTGGCGAGGGCAACTTCTGACATGGCCTGATCCAATTTCTTACAGTCCACGAAGTATAACCAGCTTGATACAACTGTTGGTCGACTAAGTGAGTCAGGCGTCACACTTGGCCGTATTGCTGCCCATGGCGTAGCCAGCGATCCAGCAACGGGCTGACATGATCCGGCCAACGTTCGAGCAACGCTTGCGCCGCATCGCGCACGGCCGGCAGCAGGTCAGCGTCGCGCATCAGGTCGGCGACCTTGAATTGCAGCAGGCCGGTCTGGCGCGTACCGAGCATTTCGCCGGGGCCACGCAGCTCCAGGTCTTTTTCGGCGATGACAAACCCGTCGTTGGTTTCGCGCATGATGCCCAGGCGTTGGCGGCCGATCTGCGACAGCGGCGGGTGGTAGAGCAGCACACAATGGCTGGCGGCGCTGCCCCGGCCGACCCGGCCGCGCAACTGGTGCAGTTGCGCCAGGCCCAGGCGCTCGGGGTTCTCGATAATCATCAAGCTGGCGTTGGGTACGTCCACACCGACCTCGATCACCGTGGTTGCCACCAACAGTTGCAGGTTGCCGGCTTTGAATTCGGCCATCACGGCGGCTTTTTCTGCGGGCTTCATGCGGCCATGGATCAGTCCGACCTTAAGCTCGCCCAGAGCACTGGTGAGGTCTTCAAAAGTAGTCTCGGCGGCCTGGCACGTCAGCTCTTCGGACTCTTCAATCAGCGTGCACACCCAGTACGCCTGGCGCCCTTCGGCGCAGGCGCCGCGTACGCGCTCGATCACTTCGACACGTCGGGTGTCGGTGACCAGCACGGTGTTGACCGGTGTCCGGCCGGGTGGCAGTTCGTCGAGGATCGAGGTGTCGAGGTCGGCGTAGGCGCTCATCGCCAGGGTGCGCGGGATCGGCGTGGCGGTCATGATCAACTGGTGCGGGTTCATGCGTCCACCCACGCCTTTCTGGCGCAGGGCCAGGCGCTGTTGCACGCCGAAGCGGTGCTGTTCGTCGATGATCACCAGGGCCAAATTCTTGAATTGCACTTCATCCTGAAACAGCGCGTGGGTGCCCACTACCATGGGAGCGCCGCCGGCAATCTGTTCGAGTGCCGCTGCGCGCACCTTGCCCTTGAGCTTACCGGCCAGCCACGCCACTTCCAGGCCCAGCGGTTCGAGCCAGCGCTTGAAGGTGATGAAGTGCTGCTCGGCAAGAATCTCGGTGGGCGCCATCAACGCCACCTGGTAACCGGCTTCCAATGCTTGCAGGGCGGCGAGGGCGGCGACCACGGTCTTGCCCGCGCCCACATCGCCTTGGATCAGGCGCAGCATGGGTTCCTGTTGGCTTAAGTCGTAGGCGATTTCGTTGCCGACGCGTTGCTGGGCACCGGTCGGCGTAAAGCCCAGGTTGGCCAGGTACTGCGCAGGCAAACGCGTGGCCTTGGGCATGGCCGGTGCGCGCAGGGAGCGCATGCTCTCGCGCAGGCGTTGCTGGGACAGTTGGTGGGTCAGCAGTTCTTCAAACGCCAGGCGATGCTGGGCCCAGTGATGACCCAGTGCCAGCTCGTCGACATCGGCATCTGCGGGCGGGTGATGCAAGTAGCGAATCGCGTCGTCCAGCGACGCCAGCTGATAGTCGCGGGCCAGCTCCAGCGGCAGCCAGTCGGGCAGGCTTTTCGGGCCGAGCATCGTCAGCGTCTGCATGCACAGCTGGCGCAGGCGTTGCTGGGTCAGGCCTTCGGTGAGCGGGTAGATCGGTGTGAGCGTGGTGTCGACTGGCGGCGGTTCATCGCCGGTGATTGCGCGGTATTCCGGGTGATAAATCTCAAGACCCGACGCGCCGGGCCGCGCTTCGCCGTAGCAGCGCACGCGAGTGCCGCGCTTGAGCCCTTCTTTCTGCGCGTTGCTGAAATGGTAGAAGCGCAGGCTCAGGCCACCGGTGCCGTCCTGCAGACGCACCACCAGGCTGCGACGCTTGCCCATCACCACATCAGCGCCGCTGACGGTGCCTTCGACCACCGCATCTTGCCCAGGGCGCAACTGGCCGATGGGCACCACGCGGGTGCGGTCCTGATAGCGCAGGGGCAGGTGGAACAACACATCCTGGAGGTTTTCCAGGCCGACCTTGGCCAACTTCTCGGCCATGGCTTCACCGACACCCTTGAGTGCCGTCACCGACACCTGCGACAGCTCAGTCATACCGTTGCTTAGCTCGCAGCCGTCGGCTTGGCCACCGAGCACAGGCGGATCGAATCGGCCAGAATCTCAATGGCTTTGGGCCGTGGGAAGCTGGCGCGCCAGGCGATCGCCACGGTGCGGAATGGTACTGGCGGTGTCAGTGGGCGCACTTCGATCACGCCAGGGGCGTAGTGATGGCTGTCCACTGCCGACAGCGGCAGGATCGAAATACCCAGGCCGGACGCGACCATGTGGCGAATGGTTTCCAAGGAACTGGATTCCACGGTGGTGTGCTTGGCGCCGTCGTTGCCCTTGGTCAGGGTCGGGCAGGCTTCCAGAACCTGGTCGCGGAAGCAGTGGCCTTCGCCGAGCAGCAACAGGCTCTTGTCGTTGAGCAGGCCGGCGTCGATGGTGTCTTTTTGCGTCCACGGGTGGGAAGCGGGCATCAGCACGTAGAACGGCTCGTCGTACAGCGGCAGTGTCAGCACGTCCGCCTCGTTGAACGGCAGGGCGATGATGATCGCGTCCAGCTCACCGTTGCGCAGTTTGTCGCGCAGCACGTGGGTGAAGTTTTCTTCGATATACAGCGGCATCTGCGGCGCGACGCGGTGCAGTTGCGGGATCAGATGCGGGAACAGGTAAGGGCCGACGGTGTAGATGGCGCCCACTTTCAGCGGTGCAGTCAGCTGGTTCTTGCCGGCCTGGGCCAGTTCGCGAATGCTCTGCGCTTGCTCCAGCACCTTCTGGGCCTGGGCCACAATGCCTTCGCCCACAGGCGTCAGGCGCACGGCGCTCTTGCTGCGCTCGAAAATCAGCACACCGAGTTCGTCTTCAAGCTTTTTCACGCCCACCGACAGCGTCGGCTGGCTGACATGGCAACGCTCGGCCGCGTGGCCGAAGTGCTGCTCTTGGGCGAGGGTAACGATGTAGCGTAATTCTGTAAGAGTCATAGCGGGCGTCCATGAGGTTGCGGGCCAAGCATACCGGCTGCAATCGATAGACGCACGTTATCAGAACTTTGCTGGGGATTGAGCGGGGAGTTCTGCAGATTTTGCTGAAGGTGGTGAGGGTTGCCCCTCACCACCATCATTTTCAGCGACGACGCTTCTCGATGTTGTACACGAACGGTGCAACGATCTCGATGCTGCCGCCTTTGAGCATGTCCGCCGGCGGCTTGGGCAGCGGCTGGGCACGACGGATCATGTCCAGGGTGGCGCGGTCCAGGTCGGCGTTGCCGGAGCGGCCCACCAACTCGTAGGACAGCACGTTGCCTTCGGCATCCACCACGAACTTCAGGCGGTTCAAACCTTCCTTGCCACGGGCCTGGGCGCCTGGCGGGTATTTCTTGTACTTCTGCAGGTGCGCCAGCAGGGTGCCTTCCCAGGAAGCCTTCGCTGCGATCTGCTGCGGAGACGGGCCTGGAACAGGCTGGGCCGATTTTTCAGCCGGTGCCTGGGTCGGCGGAGCGTCGCTCGGCGGATCCTCGGAGGGTTTCTCCTTGGGCGGCTCGATCTTCTTCTCCACCGGTTTTGGCGGCTGCGGTTTAGGCTTGGGCTTGACCGGCTTGGGCACCTGGATCGTTGGCTTGGGCGCCTCGGCCAGTTTCGGCAGGGGCAGCTCTTCCACCGGTGCAGGCGGTTGCGGCGGCGTTACCACCTTGGGCGGCGCTGGCGGCGGCGGGGCTGGCATCGGTGCCAGGTCGATGACCATGGCAGCCGGTGGCAGCTGCACCGTGCGCGGCGCGGACCAATGTAGCGCGATAGCGATCGCGACGGCATGCACGCCCAGTACGACGGCGAGGCTGGTGCCATAACGCGTCAGTTTGTGGCGCGTCGTGATCATTTCTTGGCTGCCGTCTCAAGTCCGACCAGGCCGACCTTGAGGTAGCCGGCTGCCCGCAGGGCATCCATCACGCTCATCAGGTCGCCGTAGTCCACGCCCTTGTCAGCCTGGAAGAAGATCGTCGTGTCTTTCTTGCCTTGGGTCTTGGCGTCGAGCACCGGCCCCAGGGTTTCAGCTTTGACTTCTTCTTCGCCCAGGAACAGGCGTTGGTCCGCCTTGACGCTGAGGAAGATCGGTTTCTCTGGCCGTGGCGCAGGTTTTGCGCTGGACGCGGGCAGGTCAACCTTGATGTCCACGGTCGCCAACGGTGCCGCCACCATGAAGATGATCAGCAGCACCAGCATCACGTCGATAAACGGCGTGACGTTGATTTCGTGGTTCTCGACGAGTTCGTCGTCGCCTTGATTCAAATGCAGGCCCATGGCCGATTACCCCACTTTCACCATGTGCGGTTGCGAGCTGCGCTCGGTAGGCAGGTGATCGAGGTCGCGACTGACCAGCAGCAGGACTTCTGCCGACGCGTCCGAAACCTGGGCCTTGTAGCCGGCAATCGAACGGGCGAAGACGTTGTAGATCACCACCGCAGGAATCGCGGCAACCAGGCCCAGGGCGGTCGCCAGCAGGGCTTCGGCGATGCCAGGGGCAACGACGGCAAGGTTGGTGGTCTGGGTTTTGGCGATGCCGATGAAGCTGTTCATGATGCCCCACACGGTACCGAACAGGCCGACGAACGGCGCGGTGGAACCGATGGTTGCCAGCACGCCGGTGCCGCTGCTCATGTTACGACCGCAGGCCGCCACCAGGCGCTCCAGGCGGAAGGCAACACGTTCCTTGATGCCTTCTTTTTCGCGGGTGTTGGCGGACAGGCGCATTTCTTCCAGCGCGTCGTGCACCAGGGTATTGGCCAGGGTGCCCTTCTTGGTCGCGCTTTCGCTGGCTTCCTTGAGGGTGGTGGCCTTTTTCAGGTGGACGATTTCAGTGCGCAGACGACGTTTGGCACCCAGCAGCTCGAAGCCCTTGGCGATCCAGATGGTCCAGGTGATGATCGAGGCGATGGCCAGGCCGATCATCACGGCTTTCACCACCACGTCAGCATTCTGGTACATGCCCCACGGCGACAGGTCATGGGCCATGCCCAGGGTGTTGTCTTCTTCCAGCACCACACCGGTGTCGTCGGCGGCTGGGTCAGCTGCCAGTGCCGGGTCGGCGGCGGCGGGCGCTGCGGCCGGTGCCGCGGCGTTTTGCTCGGCGGCAGCCGGGGTAGCGGGTGCGGTGGCATCAGCGAATGCGGCGGTCGGTGCCAGCAGTACGCTGAACAGCAGCGCAGCAATCGCGCGCCAGGCGCGGGACGGGCTGTGAAGCTTGGTTGGCGAAGCGGGGGTTGTATTACGTGTCATGCTGGCCGGACCTGAGAGAAAAAAATGAGTGATCGTCCTTCCAGACCCAGAGGGTCGAGGACAAATGGGCGGTTATTATTGCAAGTAATTCTTGTTAACAGAAGTAATACAGTAACTTTATTTGTGCTTTTTCTGGCCGTCTGTCATCTGCGA
This sequence comes from Pseudomonas sp. DWRC2-2, assembly GCF_049897885.1. Taxonomy (NCBI): domain Bacteria; kingdom Pseudomonadati; phylum Pseudomonadota; class Gammaproteobacteria; order Pseudomonadales; family Pseudomonadaceae; genus Pseudomonas; species Pseudomonas sp. DWRC2-2. Next base: position 463,131 of record NZ_JAFCXD010000003.1, on the reverse strand, counting down.
AGGCTAACCTAGACCTTTCAGTACGGAGTTTTGTGATGTCTGCGCCTTCTGTTGTGATTGCCGGATGTGGCGATGTGGGGAGCCGGCTTGCCAGACAGTTGCTCGCCTCGGAATGGGAGGTCCATGGCCTGCGCCGCGATATTTCGCGGCTGCCCGACGGGGTGATCGGCATCGCCGGCGACCTGTTCAACAAGGACTGCCCCGACACCTGGCCGATCGGCGGGGTGGATTACCTGGTGTACTGCGCCGCAGCGACAGACCACGACGAAGCCGGCTATCGCGCTGCTTATGTAGACGGGCTGAAACATGTGCTGGAGTGGCTGGGCGACTACGGCCAAGAGCCGAAGCACCTGCTGTTTGTGTCCAGCAGCAGCGTTTACGGGCAGCAGAATGGCGAGTGGGTCGACGAAACGTCGGAGACGCAGGCGAAGGGATATTCCGGGCAAGTCATGCTCGAGGCTGAGCAAGTTGCGCTCAACAGCGGTATTCCGGCGAGCATCGTGCGTCTGACGGGTATCTATGGGCCGGGCCGCGAATGGCTGTTGACCCAGGTTCGCCAAGGTTACCGCGTGGCAATCGACCCGCCTTTATACGGCAACCGCATTCACGCGGAAGACGCAGCGGGTTTGCTGGCGTTTTTGTTGCGGCATGTGGAAAAGGGCGGTTCGCTGGACAAGGTCTACATCGGCGTCGACGATGCGCCTGCGCCGCTGGCTGAAGTGGTGGATTGGTTGCGTGAGTACCTGGGTGTGACTGAGTGGGCTGATGACGCGAGTGTGCGGCGTGCTGGCAGCAAGCAATGCAGCAATGCCCGTATCAAAGCGTTGGGTTGGGTGCCGACATACCCGACTTACCGCGAAGGTTATGCGGCGATCCTCGAAGGCCAGCGTTAAATGAAAAAGGAGCCCAAGGGCTCCTTTTTTATCACTGTTTTTCCAGCAGCCACTGGCGAGGCCCTGGCGTAAACGAAGGCACCTCATCCGCCTGCGCGGTATTGATCGCCTGGAAGATCTCCAGTTGCTTACCCTTGCGCACAAAAATCCACGGGTTGCCTTGGCCGTTCAGTTGCAGCCAGATGCTGTCGTAGCCTCCGCTCATGGACGCGCAATCGCCCGCCAGGCACAGCGAGTACTGATCGACATTCGGCAGGCCGGCGACCTTGCCGTTGGCCTGGAATTGCACGATGGCGCCGCTGCCGAAGCCGTCGAGGATCTTCCAGTCGCCCCCCATATAAGCGGCGTACAGTGCGCGCTCGAAGTTTGCGCCCAGTGGCGCGCCTTCCGGTGCGGGCTCTTTGGGGCGGGCGAACAGCTGCTCAGGCTCGTTGTCGTTGGCCACTTGCAGCAGTTGTTTGCCTTTGCGCTTGAGTTCGGTGGCGGAGCTGCCGTAGAAATCCACGCTCCAGGCGCCGGACTTTTCACCCAGCAACTTGCCTTCCGCTACTTCAAAACCGTTGTAGTAGCGTGCCTGTGAGGCCTTGGTATTGACCTCCCATTCGAGGTTCGGGCCAAAGCTCTGCAAGGCTTCACGCAAAGGGCCGCCCTTGGCCGCCGCATCGATGGCGACCTGGTTGATCCAGGTGCCGCTCACATCCCGGTCGGCAGGGTTGCTGGCGCAGCCGCCAAGCAACAGGGCGAGCAGTGATGAGGCTACAAGCGCTTTGCGCATCATGAAATCCTTTTAAAACGAAGTCGGCGCAGCCTATGGGGGCTGCGCCGGGTGTTTTACTCGATGACCAGAATCGCGTCCATCTCAACCTGCGCACCCTTTGGCAGGGCCGCAACGCCGATGGCGGCGCGGGCTGGGTACGGCTGTTCGAAGTACTTGCCCATGATCTCGTTGACCTTGGCGAAGTGGCTCAGGTCGGTGAGGAAGATGTTCAGCTTGACGATGTCTTTGAACGAGCCGCCGGCAGCCTCGGCCACCGACTTGAGGTTTTCGAAGACCTGCACGGTCTGTGCTTCGAAGCCTTCAACCAGTTCCATGGTCTTTGGGTCCAGTGGAATCTGGCCGGACATGTAGACGGTGTTGCCTGCCTTGATCGCCTGGGAGTAGGTGCCGATGGCGGCCGGGGCTTTATCGCTGGTGATAACAGTCTTGGTCATGAATGACTCCTTGTAATGTGGCTTAGGCGCGCATGCGAGTGATGCGGATCACACCCGTCAAGGCACGCAGTTTCTTGATCACGCGGGCCAGGTGCACGCGGTCGTGAACGCTGACCACCAGCTGGACCACGCTGATGCGACCATCGCGCTCGTCCATGCTGATCTTCTCGATATTGCCGTCGGCCGCGTTGACGCTGCTGGCGAGCAGGGCGATCAGGCCGCGCTGGTGTTCCAGCTCGACGCGCAGCTCGACGTTGAATTCGCCGGTGACATCCTTGGCCCACGAGAGCTGGATGCATTTTTCCGGGTTGTGGCGGATTTCGGTGATGTTGCGGCAGTTGTCCAGGTGCACCACCATGCCTTTGCCTGCCGACAAGTGGCCGACAATCGGGTCGCCCGGGATCGGCGTGCAGCACTTGGCGTAGCTGAGCACCAGGCCCTCGGTGCCACGAATCGCCAGCGGACCTTCCGGGCTTGGCAGCTGTTCGCCTTCGCCGAGCAGGCGGCGGGCGACCACGTAGGCCATGCGGTTGCCCAGGCCGATGTCTTCCAGCAGGTCTTCGATGGTTTCCTGGCGATATTCGTGGAGCATCGCTTGCACGCGCTCTGTAGGAATCTTGTCCAGGGCGCTGTCGAAACCGTTGAGCACCTTGTTCAGCAGGCGTTCGCCCAGGCTGATGGACTCGGAGCGGCGTTGCAGTTTCAGCGCGTGGCGGATGTGCGTGCGCGCCTTGCCGGTGACCACAAAGTTGAGCCATGCCGGATTCGGGCGTGCGCCCGGTGCGCTGACGATCTCGACCGTGGAGCCACTTTGCAGCGGTTCGGACAGCGGTGCGAGACGGCGATTGATCCGACAGGCGATGCAGCTGTTACCCACGTCGGTGTGCACGGCGTAGGCAAAATCGACCGCCGTGGAGCCTTTGGGCAGCTCCATGATTCGGCCTTTGGGCGTGAACACGTAGACCTCGTCCGGGAACAGGTCGATCTTCACGCTTTCGATGAATTCGAGGGAGTTGCCGGCACGTTGCTGCATTTCCAGCACGCCCTTGACCCACTGGCGGGCGCGGGCATGGGTGCCTTTTGGCTGTTCGTCGCCACTGGATTTGTACAGCCAATGGGCGGCGATGCCGTTGTTGGCCATCTCTTCCATTTCGCGGGTGCGGATCTGGATCTCGATCGGCACCCCGTGCATACCAAACAATGTGGTATGCAACGACTGATAGCCGTTGGCCTTGGGAATCGCGATGTAATCCTTGAAGCGCCCCGGTAGTGGTTTGTACAAATTATGTACAGCGCCCAGCACGCGGTAGCAGGTGTCCACCTTGTCGACGATGATCCGGAACGCATACACGTCCATGATCTCGTTGAAGGCCCGGCGCTTGCCACGCATCTTTTTATAGATGCCGTAGATGTGCTTCTGCCGGCCGCTGACCTCGCCTTCGATCTCGTCGATCGCCAGGCAATGACTCAGCGACTCTTCGATCTTGTTGACGATTTCCTTGCGGTTGCCCCGGGCGCGCTTGACCGCCTGGTAGATGCGCGCCGAACGCATCGGGTGCATGGCCTTGAAGCCGAGGTCTTCGAATTCGATACGAATGGCGTGCATGCCCAACCGGTTGGCGATGGGCGCGTAGATTTCCAGGGTTTCCTTGGCGATGCGCCGGCGCTTTTCACCGGACAGCACTTCCAGCGTGCGCATGTTGTGCAACCGGTCGGCCAGCTTGACCAGGATCACGCGGATATCGCGGGCCATGGCCATGGCCATCTTCTGGAAGTTTTCCGCCTGGGCTTCGGCCTTGGTCTCGAAGTTCATCTGGGTCAGTTTGCTGACCCCGTCGACCAGTTCGGCTACGGTTTCGCCAAATTGCGCGCTGAGCGCTTCCTTGGCGATGCCGGTGTCTTCGATCACGTCATGCAGCATCGCGGCCATCAGGCTCTGATGGTCCATGTGCATGTCGGCCAGAATATTAGCCACCGCAAGAGGATGGGTGACATACGCCTCGCCACTGCGGCGGCGCTGGCCGTCGTGGGCTTGTTCGGCGTAGAAATACGCTCGGCGGACCAGGTTGACCTGGTCGGGGCCGAGGTAGGCCGATAAGCGATCGGCGAGGGCGTCTATGCTCGGCAAAGTGTGAACTCCTGCCGTTGGCTGTGACCCCGCGCCGTGCTACGTCGACCAGGCATAGGCTTAGACGGCCTCGTTGGACTCGTCCTCGAACGCTGCAAACAGCGGTTCGTCTTCAACGATTTCGGCGTTGGCGATGAACTCGTAGCTCATCAGGCCTTCAGCGATTTCACGCAGGGCTACAACGGTAGGCTTGTCGTTTTCCCACTGGACCAGGGGCTCTTTGCCGCCAGTGGCCAATTGACGGGCACGCTTGGTAGAGAGCATGACCAGCTCAAAGCGGTTATCCACGTGTTCTAGGCAGTCTTCAACGGTTACGCGGGCCATGGTATTCCTCGGAGCGAATGCAAGATGCGCGCTGCCCGGTTGGGCGAGCGGACTAAACAGTTTAAAAAATCACCAGCGTTTAGGGAAGCGCTGATTTTTCGCAGGCCCTCGCAAAACCGCTACAAGTGCCAATGTAAAGCCCTTGCAGCGGTTTTGGGAAGAGCCAATCAACCGAGCAGTTCGGCCAGTAATTTACCGAAACGCTGTTGCTGGCGCTTTTGCTGGAGCTGATTGGTGCGGAAAATCGCCTTCAAATCGTCCAGTGCGTGGGCAAAATCGTCGTTGATGATCAGGTAGTCGTAGTCGACGTAGTGGCTCATTTCGCTGACGGCTTCACGCATGCGGCCTTCGATGATCTCGTCACTGTCCTGGCCACGGTTGGTCAGGCGCTGGTGCAAAGCTTCCAGCGAAGGCGGCAGGATGAAGATCGAGCGCGCCTGCGGCATCAGCTTGCGGACTTGCTCGGCGCCCTGCCAGTCGATTTCCAGGATCAGGTCGTGGCCTTCATCCAGGGTCTGCTGCAAGTGGCTTTGCGAGGTGCCGTAGAGGTTGCCGAACACTTCGGCACGCTCCAGGAAGTCGCCGTGTTCGATCATCTTGACGAACTCGGTGCGCTCGACGAAGTGATAGTGCTCGCCGTTCACCTCACCCGGACGCATGGCGCGGGTGGTGTGGGAGACCGAGATGCGGATCTGCTCGTCAGCGTCGGTCAGGGCCTTGACCAGGCTGCTTTTGCCCGCGCCCGAAGGGGCGGAAATGATGTACAGGGTGCCGGTGCTGTGGGTCATGGAGGTTGCCTTACTCAATATTCTGTACTTGTTCGCGCATCTGCTCGATCAACACTTTGAGGTTGACCGCAGCCGTGGTGCTGCGCGGGTCGAACGCCTTGGAGCCGAGTGTATTGGCTTCGCGGTTGAGTTCCTGCATCAGGAAGTCCAAACGCCGACCGGCGGCACCGCCGGACTTGAGCACGCGGCGTACTTCGAGGATGTGGGTGCTCAGGCGATCGAGTTCTTCGGCAACGTCGCTCTTCTGCGCGAGCAGGACCATTTCCTGTTCCAGGCGAGTCGGGTCGAGGTCGGCCTTCATGTCGGCGAAACGGTCGAGCACCTTCTGGCGCTGGGTGGCGAGCATCTGCGGCACCAGTTCACGCAGGGTGACCACGTCTTCTTCGATGGCGGTCAGGCGCTCGCTGATCAAGCGCGCCAGCTCGGCGCCCTCGCGCTCACGGCCGGCTTTAAGCTCCTTCAAGCCCTGGTTGAACAGGGCGAGGGCTTCGGTGTTGAGGGCTTGCGGGTCGGTAGCATCGGCCACCAGCACGCCGGGCCAGGCCAGCACTTCCAGCGGGTTGAGCGCGGCCGGCTGCTTGATCAGGCCGGCGATGGTTTCGGCGGCGGCGACCAGTTGCGCGGCGCGGTCGCGGTCAATCTGCAAGGCTTCGCCGGTGGTTTCTTCGGTAAACCGCAGGGTGCATTCCAGCTTGCCGCGGGAAATGCCCTGGCGCAGCGCTTCACGCACGGCGCCTTCGAGGTCGCGAAACGATTCCGGCAGGCGCAGGTGCGGCTCCAGGTAGCGGCTGTTGACCGAGCGCAATTCCCAGCTCAGGGTGCCTTGTGCGCCGGCTTTTTCGACGCGGGCGAAGGCGGTCATGCTGTGCACCATGGAGGTACCTCGCGTTGCAGCCCGCAAACACGGGCTGATGATTAAGAAGGCGCAGGATTGTAGCGCAGTGGGGCGGGCACGCCCAAACCCGAGCATTCGTAACCGGATTTTTTAGCAGTGCCCCGAATCGGCTCGCGGCTCTATAATGTTCGGCAGTTTTTCGTCCTCAGTACAGGTGTCTCCCTATGAAACGTCCAAGTGGTCGCGCTGCCGATCAGCTCCGCTCGATCCGCATCACCCGCAACTACACCAAACACGCCGAGGGTTCTGTACTGGTCGAGTTTGGCGATACCAAGGTCATCTGCACCGTCAGCGTCGAAAACGGCGTGCCGCGTTTCCTCAAAGGCCAGGGCCAGGGTTGGTTGACCGCCGAGTACGGCATGCTGCCGCGCGCCACCGGCGAGCGTAACCAGCGTGAAGCCAGCCGTGGCAAGCAGGGCGGCCGTACCCTGGAAATCCAGCGCCTGATCGGTCGCTCCCTGCGTGCAGCACTGGACATGTCCAAGCTGGGCGACGTGACCCTGTACGTCGACTGCGACGTGATCCAGGCCGACGGCGGTACCCGCACCGCGTCCATCACCGGCGCCATGGTGGCCCTGGTTGATGCACTCAAAGTGATCAAGAAGCGTGGCGGCCTGAAAGGCGGTGACCCGCTCAAGCAAATGATCGCTGCCGTATCGGTAGGCATGTACCAGGGCGAACCTGTGCTGGACCTGGACTACCTGGAAGACTCGGCTGCCGAGACCGACCTGAACGTGGTCATGACCAGCACCGGTGGTTTCATCGAAGTACAGGGCACCGCCGAAGGCGCGCCATTCCAGCCGGCAGACCTGAACGCCATGTTGGCCCTGGCCCAGAAAGGCATGACTGAAATCTTCGAGCTGCAGAACGCCGCCTTGGCTGACTGAGCCCGCCTCAAGGAGAAGCGCCATGAATGACAACCAAGAACTTGTGCCGATGCCTTCCTATGAAGTGCGGCAGGGGGCGATGTTGTGCCATCTCGCGGCGTTTCTCGGGTTTGTGTTCCCTTTCGGCAGTGTCGTGGGGCCGCTGATCCTGTGGCAGATGAAGAAAGAAAAGGACGCGTTCATTGATGATCAGGGCAAGGAAGCCTTGAATTTCCAGATCACCGTGGCCATCGCCTGGATAGCCTGCATCGTACTGGCGTTCACGATAGTTGGGTTTTTCCTGATGTTTGCCCTGGCGATCGCCACGATCGTGCTGACCATCATCGGCAGCATCAAGGCCAACAAAGGGATCGCCTATCGCTACCCGTTGACCTGGCGTGTGATCAAATAATGAGCGCCCACAAAAAAACCGACAGCGATGTCGGTTTTTTTGTGCCTGGAAAAAGACCTCAGATGGTCAGTGTCCAGTCGTAGTCCACGATCAGCGGCGCGTGCTGCGAGAAGCGTGGCTGGCGCGGCAGGCGTGCACTGCGCACGAACCGGCGCAGACCTGGAGTCAGCAACTGGTAGTCGAAACGCCAGCCCAGGTTGAGCATCTCAGCCTGTTCGTTGTCCGGCCACCAGCTGTACTGGTCGCCTTCGCGGCTGACTTCGCGCAGGGCATCCACATAGCCCATATTGCCGACAATCTCGTCCATCCAGGCGCGTTCCGGCGCCAGGAAACCCGGGGATTGCTGGCTGTCGCGCCAGTTCTTGATATCCAGCTTCTGTTGCGCCACGTACAGCGAGCCACAATAAATGTACTCGCGACGTTTGCGTCGCTGTTTATCCAGGTAACGGGCGAAATCGTCCATTAGCTTGAACTTCTGGTTCAAGTCTTCATCGCCGTTCTGCCCCGAAGGAAGCAGCAAGGTCGCGATGCTGACCTTATCGAAATCGGCTTGCAGGTAGCGCCCGTAGCGGTCGGCTGTCTCGAAGCCGAGGCCGCTGATGACCGCCTTGGGTTGCAACCGCGAATACAAAGCCACGCCACCTTGGGTGGGCACTTCGGCATCGCAGGCATAAAGGAAGTAGCCATCCAGTTGGAAGGCTGGGTCGTCCAGTTCAAAGGCGGAGGCGCGGGTATCCTGCAGGCAGATGACGTCGGCATTCTGGGCTTGCAGCCAACTGAGCAAACCACGCTCGACTGCAGCCTGAATACCATTAACGTTCACACTGATGATCCGCATAAATGGCCCCAAAAATCGCGTGCGTGTATGATACACGCCGTCTACCTAATTAGCTAAATCCGTGGTATCTGAGGCTTTTTTCATGCAGGCGTATCAACGCGATTTCATTCGTTTTGCCATCGATCGCGGCGTTTTGCGCTTCGGTGAGTTCACTTTGAAGTCCGGGCGCACCAGCCCGTACTTCTTCAATGCAGGCTTGTTCAACTCGGGTTCGGCCCTGGCCCAACTGGGTCGTTTTTACGCGGCAGCCATCGTTGAAAGCGGTATTTCCTTCGACGTGCTGTTCGGCCCAGCCTACAAGGGTATCCCCCTGGCGGCCGCGACGGCCGTGGCTCTGGCTGAACATCATGGCCAGGACCTGCCATGGTGCTTCAACCGCAAAGAAGCCAAGGCCCACGGCGAAGGCGGCAGCCTGGTCGGAGCTCCGCTCAAGGGCGACGTGCTGATCATCGACGACGTGATCACCGCTGGTACCGCGATTCGCGAAGTGATGCAGATCATCGCCTCCCAGGACGGTGCCAAGGCTGCCGGCGTGCTGATTGCGCTGAACCGCCAGGAACGTGGCAACGGTGAATTGTCGGCCATCCAGGAAGTGGAGCGCGATTTCGGCATTCCCGTGGTGAGCATCGTGTCGCTGAACCAGGTGCTGCAGTTCCTGGAAGATGATCCGCAGCTCAAGCAACACCTGCCGGCGGTGAAGGCGTATCGCGAGCAGTTCGGCGTCTGATTTCAGGGCTGCTGCGCAGCCCAGCGGGAGCAAGCTCCCTCGCCACAAATAAAAAGGCCCCGCTCAATCAGATTGAGCGGGGCCTTTTGTGTTTTGACGCTTAAGGACGCTTGCGGTTACTGATCAGCGTGCCCATGCCGGTATCCGTGAAGATCTCCAGCAATACCGCATTCGGTACCCTGCCATCAATGATCAACGAGCTGCCCACGCCGCCTTGCACCGCTTCCAGCGCGCAACGGATCTTCGGCAACATGCCGCCGTAGATGGTGCCGTCGGCGATCAACTCGTCCACTTGTTGCGTGGTCAAGCCGGTCAATACCTTGCCTTCCTTGTCCATCAGGCCGGCGATGTTGGTCAGCAGCATCAGCTTTTCAGCTTTCAGCGCTTCGGCCACCTTGCCGGCCACCAGGTCGGCGTTGATGTTGTAGGACTCGCCATTGGCGCCCACGCCGATCGGCGCGATCACCGGAATGAAGTCGCCTTTGACCAGCAGGTTCAGCAGGTCGGTGTTCACGCCAACCACTTCGCCCACTTGCCCGATATCGATGATTTCCGGTTGGGTCATTTCCGGCGTCTGACGGGTCACCGTCAGTTTTTTCGCGCGGATCAGCTCCGCGTCCTTGCCGGTCAGGCCGATGGCGCTGCCGCCGTGGCGGTTGATCAGGTTGACGATGTCCTTGTTGACCTGGCCGCCAAGGACCATCTCCACCACGTCCATGGTCTGCGCGTCAGTAACGCGCATCCCATCGATGAAGTGACTCTCGATCGACAAGCGCTTGAGCAGGTCGCCGATTTGCGGGCCGCCGCCGTGCACCACCACCGGGTTGATCCCCACGGCTTTCATCAACACGATGTCGCGGGCAAAGCCGGTTTTCAGCTCGTCGCTTTCCATGGCATTGCCGCCGTACTTGATCACCAGCGTCTTGCCGACATAGCGTCGGATGTAAGGCAACGCTTCGGACAGGACCTTGGCAGTGTTGGCAGCGGCTTCGCGTTCGAGGGTCATTCAGGGCTCCGGTAAAAAATCAGAACGGTAATTGGAGATCAGGGGCAACACGTTTCAACTGGGCGTGGAACACGTCCTTGATGCGCTGCAACTCAGCCTCGGTATCCGCCTCGAAACGCAGGACCAGCACCGGTGTGGTGTTGGACGCGCGAACCAGGCCCCAGCCTTTGGCGTAATCGACTCGCACACCATCAATGGTGGTCAGGTTGGCGCCTTCGCCCCATTGCGCATCGTGCAGTGCGTCAATGATGCTGAATTTGCTCTCCTCGGTCACATGGATATTGATCTCTGGCGTAGAAATATCGTTCGGGAAGGTCTGGAACAGCTCTTCAGCCGTGGATTTTTCCTTGCTGAGGATCTCCAGCAACCGCGCGGCGCTGTAAATACCGTCGTCAAAGCCGAACCAGCGCTCCTTGAAGAACACGTGGCCGCTCATTTCGCCGGCCAACAGCGCGCCGGTTTCCTTCATTTTCTTTTTGATCAACGAGTGACCGGTCTTCCACATTAGCGGGCGACCGCCATATTCCTTGATCAGTGGCGTGAGGCGGCGGGTGCACTTCACGTCGAAGATGATCTCGGCGTTGGCGTTGCGCGCCACCACATCGCGGGCAAACAGCATCAGCAGGCGATCAGGGAACACGATCTCGCCGGTCTCAGTCACCACGCCGACGCGGTCGCCGTCACCGTCAAAGGCCAAGCCGACGTCAGCCCCGGTTTCCTTGACCTTGGCGATCAGGTCCACCAGGTTTTCCGGCTTGCCTGGGTCTGGGTGGTGGTTGGGGAAGTTGCCGTCCACCTCACAGAACAACGGGATCACTTCACAGTTCAGGGCTTCGAGCAGCTGCGGGGCGATCACGCCAGCCGCGCCGTTGCCGCAATCCACCACCACTTTGAGGCGCCGCGCGAGCTTGACGTCACGGGTGATTTCATCAGAGTAGCGTTGCAGGATGTCGACTTGGGTGATGGTGCCCTTGCCGCTGGTCAGATCGTTGTTTTTCAGGCGGTCGTGCAAGGCCTGGATCTGTTCATTGGCCAGGGTGTCGCCAGCGATGACGATCTTGAAGCCGTTGTAGTCCGACGGGTTATGGCTGCCGGTCAGCATCACCCCGGACTTGCCGGCCAGGACGTTGGCGGCGTAGTACAGCGCCGGCGTCGGCACCAGGCCCACATCGCTGACATGGCAACCGCTGTCGGCCAGGCCCTGGATCAGTTGCTCCACCAACTCCGGGCCGGACAGGCGACCGTCACGGCCGACCGAAACGTTCGGCTCGTCCTGGGCCAGGCTCTGTGAGCCGATGGCACGGCCGATCCAATAGGCAGTTTCGGCAGTCAGGGTCTTGGGCACCACGCCACGGATGTCATAGGCGCGAAAGATGCTGTCGGGGAATGTCGGGGCTACGCGGGCTGCGGTACTCATCGCGGGGGGAAACTCCATCTGAAAGGGGCAAGGCTGGCCTTAATGTGGCTGACCGGCAGGCTCAAACTGAAGGGTATGACGGTGTTTTCGGCAGAGAGTTCGTGGTGCAAAAATGCCATCGGAGCGCTGGCTCCGTCTTGATGTCTGCGTAATGCCTTGATTTCTATGGAGAAATCTCGCTGATAAAATCCGCGCATTCTTCGTCCTGAAAAGCCCAGCGGTGGCGTCTGGCCGGGCAACGGCGCCCGGCCAGGTTCAGCTTAGTCAGTGACTGCCGGAATGCCCAAAACCGCCTGCGCCGCGTTGGGTTTCATCGAATTCTTCTACCAGTTCGAAGTGCGCCTGCACCACTGGCACCAGTACCAGTTGGGCAATACGCTCGCCGACGGCGATGTTGAAGGCGGTCTGGCCACGGTTCCAGCACGACACCATCAGTTCGCCCTGATAGTCCGAGTCGATCAGGCCGACCAGGTTGCCCAGCACGATGCCGTGTTTGTGGCCCAGCCCGGAGCGCGGCAGGATCAGCGCCGCCAGGCCAGGGTCGCCCACGTAGATCGACAGGCCGGTCGGAATCAGGAGGGTCTGGCCCGGCTCAAGGACGGTGTCTTCCTTGAGCATGGCGCGCAGGTCCAGGCCGGCGGAGCCTGGCGTGGCGTAGGCCGGCAGTGGGAATTCGTTGCCGATGCGTGGGTCGAGGATCTTGGCTTGCAAAGCGTGCATGGAAATTAAACCTGGTTCAGCCGTTGGGCGATAAAAGAGATCAGTTGGCGGGCAATCTTGCCCTTGCTGGTCTGGGCGAAAAGGGTGGCGTGCAGGTCGCGGTCGATCACGCTGCAGGCGTTTTCCTCGCTGTTGAAGCCGATGCTCGGGTTGGCGACATCGTTGGCAACGATCAGGTCGAGGTTTTTGTCTTTCAATTTGCGTGCGGCGTAGTCCAGCAAATGCTCGGTCTCGGCGGCGAAGCCGACGCTGAACGGACGGTCCGCACGGGTGGCAATGGTGGCCAGGATGTCTGGATTGCGCACCATTTGCAGGAGCAGGCCGTCGCCGCTTGTAGGGTCCTTCTTAAGCTTTTGCGGGGCGACCACTTCCGGGCGGTAGTCCGCAACCGCTGCCGAGGCGATGAACAGGTCGCACGGAATGGCCGCCTCACAGGCCGCCAGCATGTCGCGGGCGCTGACTACGTCGATTCGCGTGACCCGATCCGGGGTCGGCAAATGCACCGGGCCGGTGATCAGGGTAACGCGCGCGCCTGCCTCGACCGCCGCTTCAGCCAAAGCAAAGCCCATTTTTCCTGAGCTATGGTTGGTGATGTAGCGCACCGGGTCGATATTTTCCTGGGTCGGGCCGGCGGTGATCAGCACGTGCTTGCCGGTCAGGGCCAGGTGTTGGAAGCAGTCCGCCGCACAGAGTGCGAGGTCGGTGGCTTCAAGCATGCGGCCCATGCCGACGTCACCGCAGGCTTGGCTGCCGGACGCCGGGCCGAACACCTTGAGGCCACGGCTTTGCAGGAGCTGGGTGTTGGCCTGGGTGGCCGGGTCGCGCCACATGGCCTGGTTCATGGCCGGGGCGATGGCGACGGTGGCGTCGGTGGCCAGTACCAGGGTGGTCAGCAGGTCATCGGCGATGCCTTGGGCCAGGCGGGCGATCAGGTCGGCGGTGGCCGGGGCGATCAGTACCAGGTCGGCCCATTTGGCCAGCTCGATATGGCCCATGGCGGCTTCGGCTGCCGGGTCCAGCAGGTCCAGGTGAACCGGGTGGCCGGACAGCGCTTGCATGGTCAGCGGGGTGATGAACTCACTGCCACCGCGGGTCATGACCACGCGCACTTCGGCGCCTTGGTCCAGGAGCCTGCGAACCAGTTCTGCGCTCTTGTAGGCGGCAATGCCGCCGCCAACGCCGAGAACGATGCGTTTCCGATACAGACGCTGCATTGGTTTGCCTTTCCAGTTCAGTGATGCCAGTTCAGTGACGCCTGCGATGCCCCCTCCCCAGGGGAAATCACACGCAAAAAAGAGGGCCTACGATAACACAGCGTCCGTCAGGCAACAGCGACGCACATGCCATGGTGCATATGGAGAGGGAGGTGGGATGAGTATTCGCGATTGGCCGGTGGCAGAGCGGCCCCGGGAAAAGCTTTTGGAATGGGGCGCAGCGAGTCTGTCGGATGCCGAGTTGCTGGCGATCTTCCTGCGTACCGGGGTTTCCGGTCGCAGCGCGGTGGACCTGGCACGCCACCTATTGGCGCAATTTGGCGGTTTGCGCCCGTTGCTGGAGGCCAGTCAGGCGCTGTTCAGCCAGCAATTGGGGCTGGGGCCGGCAAAGTTCGCCCAGTTGCAGGCGGTGCTGGAAATGGCCCGGCGCCACATGGCCGAGCGCCTGCGCCAGGATTCGGTGCTGGAAAGCCCGGTGGCCGTGCGGGATTACCTCAAGGCACTGTTGCGCCATGAGCCGCATGAGACCTTCGGCTGCCTGTTTCTCGATTCAAAACACCGGGTGCTGGGTTTCGAGGCGCTGTCCCAGGGCACCATCGATACGGCGATGGTCTATCCCCGGCAAGTGGTCAAGCGTGCCCTGGCGTACAACGCAGCGGCTTTGATCCTGTGTCACAACCATCCTTCCGGCAGCCTTGAGCCGAGTGCGGCTGATCGAAAATTGACCAAGCTGCTGCAAAAAGCCTTGGAGGTGGTGGATGTGCGGGTGTTGGATCACATCATCGTGGGGGATGGCGATCCACTGTCGATGGCGGAGTATGGGTGGATGTAAGCCCGCCCCATGGGAGCGGGCCTGGTTGTCAGGGCTTGACGCTGACCTTTGAGAAATCCTGGCGCCCGAATGGGCTCACCTGGTAGCCCTCGACATTCTTGCGCGCCAGGGCAAACGCGGTCGGGTGCGCGAGCGGCAACCACAGTGCCTGTTGCTGGATCTGCGCCTGGGCCTGCTGGTAGAGCTTGCTGCGTACGCCTTGCTCGCTGGTGGTCTTGCCGGCGCTGATCAGCTTGTCCAGCGCCGGGTCGCAATAGCGGGCGAAGTTGGTGCCGGATTTCACCGCTGCGCAAGAGAACTGCGGGGTCAGGAAGTTATCCGGGTCGCCGTTGTCGCCGGCCCAGCCCATGAACAGCAGGTCGTGCTCGCCGGCCTTGGCGCGGCGGATCAGCTCGCCCCATTCGATCACGCGGATCTCGGCCTGGATGCCGACCTTGGCCAGGTCAGCCTGCAACAGCTGTGCGCCAAGGTTCGGGTTAGGGTTCAGCAGGCTGCCGGTGGGACGGGTCCAGATAGTGGTCTTGAAACCGTCCTTGAGCCCGGCGCGGTCCAGCAGTGCCTTGGCCTTGGCGAGGTCCTGTGGATAACCCGGCAGGTCCTTGGCGTAGCTCCAGGTGTTAGGCGGGTAGGGGCCGTTGGCGGCTTCGGCGGTGCCTTCAAATACGGCCTTGAGGTAGCTGCCTTTGTCGAACGCCAGGTTGATTGCCTGGCGCACTTCGGGCTTGTCCAGAGGCGGGTGCTGGCTGTTGATGGCCACGAAGGCGGTCATGAAGGCGGCGGTTTTCTCCACCTTGAGAGCTGGGTCTTTTTCGGCTTCACCCACATCCAGCGGCTTGGGAGATAGGGCGATCTGGCATTCGTCGCGATGCAGTTTTTGCAGGCGCACGTTGGCGTCCGGGGTGATGGCGAAGATCAAGTTATCCACAGCCGGTTTGCCGGCGAAGTAGTCCGGGTTGGCCTTGTAGCGCACCACGGCATCTTTCTGGAAACGACTGAAGATGAACGGCCCGGTACCGATCGGCTGGCTGTTGAGCTTCTCCGGCGTGCCGGCCTTGAGCAGTTTGTCGGCGTATTCCGCCGGGTAAATCGAGGCAAAACCCATGCTCAGGGCCGCGAGGAAGGTGGAGTCGGCGTGGTCCAGGGTGAAGCGCACGGTCAGCGGGTCGAGGGCGTCGATTTTCTTGACCAGCGTTGGCAGTTGCAGCGATTGCGCGTGGGGGAAGCCACTCTGGGCGATCTTGTGCCAGGGGTTGGCCGGGTCGAGCATGCGCTCGAAGCTGAAGCGCACGTCTTCGGCGGTCAGGGTACGGCTGGGGGTGAAGTATTCGGTGCGATGGAATTTCACGTCCGGGTGCAGCTTGAAGGTATAGGTCAGGCCATCCGGCGAGACTTCCCAGCTGTCCGCCAGGCTGGGCACCAGTTTGCCGCTGGCCGCGTCGTAGTCCACCAGGCGGTTCATCAGCACATCGGCCGAGGCGTTGGTGGTGGTCAGCGAGTTGTATTGCACCACATCGAAACCTTCGGGGCTGGCCTCGGTGCAGACGCTCAGGTTGCTGGCGGCAGAGGCCAGCGGCGCGATAAAAAGAGGGGCGAGCAATAGCGGTAGGGCAGCGAGACGCATGTTCGGTTTCCTTTGCAGATCGAAGGCCCATCTGCGAGTGCAGTCTGGAAAAGTCCTACCGTAGTGGTCTGATTGATAAATGACTAGCCCATTTTTGCCTGTGCTTTTGCGCCAAATGCTGTTTTGATGGCACCTCAGCGCGTTTTGCCGAGCACTTCATCCTGCGCGCGAGCGCTGTAAATCATTCTGTGCGACGAGCGGTCGGCTGTGACAGCGGCCCCTCCTGGCAACGGTTCAGGCGTCTGTCGCCGAGATTTACGCCAGTAAAAACACTCGGGCTGTTGTTGCACCTGGGTCTTTCTGGTATAAAGCAGCGCTCTTTTCTAGGGGCCCGGTTCCTTCGCTTGTAGGTGTAGCCGGTAAGACCCTAAAGAAACGCGGCGCCTGGCGCCAAATGACTGAGAGATTAAGCGGCCAACCCATGCCGGGTTGGGCATGTGGTTTTAGAGGGCTGAGGCATGTCGAGAGTCTGTCAAGTTACCGGTAAGGGTCCGGTGACTGGGAATAACATTTCCCACGCAAATAACAAAACCCGTCGTCGTTTCCTGCCGAACCTGCAGCATCACCGCTTCTGGGTTGAAGAAGAGAAACGTTTCGTCCGTCTGCGCGTATCTGCTAAAGGCATGCGCATCATCGACAAGCGTGGCATCACTGTCGTGCTGGCTGAATTGCGCCGCGCTGGCACAATCTAAGGAGCTATATCATGCGTGAATTGATTCGAATGATCTCTAGCGCCGGTACTGGTCACTTCTACACTACCGACAAGAACAAGCGTACTACCCCGGACAAGCTCGAAAAGAAAATGTTCGACCCGCGCGTTCGCAAGCACGTGATCTACAAAGAAGGCAAAATCAAGTAATTGATTTTCCTCCTTGTGAAAAAAAGCCCGTATCTCACGATCCGGGCTTTTTTTTGCCTGCGATTTGCCGGTCAGGCTTTCTGTTCAAACACCACGTAGATCTTGCGGCAGGGTTCCAGCACTTCCCAGGTGCCGCTGAACCCGGCGGGGATCACGAAACGGTCACCGGCGCGCAAGGTCTTGGCGTTGCCATCGGCATCACGCAGTACTGAAACACCCTGCACAATTTCGCAGTACTCATGTTCGGTGTAGTTGACCTTCCACTGCCCGACTTCACCTTCCCACACGCCCGCGCTCATCTGGCCGCAGGGGCTGTTGTAGTGGTTGTAGATCGTCTGCTCGGGATCACCCTTGAGGATTTTTTCGGCGGCGGGGCGGTAGCGCTCGGCGGCGGTCTTGGCTTGGCTGAAGTCGACGATGTCCTGGATGCTCATGTGCGTGTCCCGTCTGGCCTGCGGTTGGAGAGCCCAAAGTCTATGTTTATTAAATTGAACATCGCAAGGGCGTTTACCGGCGTTATGTCAAATATATTGAAACATCCCCGGCCGCTGGTTTAGGGTGGCAGCTGCCTTGCGCCGAACCATTGGCTGGCGGGCAAGAATTCTTTAAGGCTGCCGAGGGACATCCCCTGGCCCTTGTATTCAATAAGAGGAGGACACTCGCATGACCACCCTGACCCGTGCCGACTGGGAACAACGCGCCAAGGATCTGAAGATCGAAGGCCGCGCCTACATCAATGGCGAATACACCGCCGCCGTTTCCGGTGACACCTTCGAATGCATCAGCCCGGTCGACGGCCGTCTGCTGGCTACCGTTGCCAGCTGTGACGCCGCCGACGCCCAGCGCGCCGTCGAAAACGCCCGCGCCACCTTCAATTCCGGTGTGTGGTCGCGCCTGGCACCCGCCAAGCGTAAGTCCGCCATGCTGCGTTTCGCAGCCTTGCTCAAGGCCAATGCCGAAGAGCTGGCGCTGCTCGAAACCCTGGACATGGGCAAGCCGATCAGCGACTCCCTGAACATCGACGTACCCGGCGCAGCCAATGCCCTGAGCTGGAGCGGCGAGGCCATCGACAAGATCTACGACGAAGTCGCCGCCACTCCGCACGACCAGTTGGGCCTGGTGACCCGTGAGCCGGTTGGTGTGGTTGGCGCGATCGTGCCGTGGAACTTCCCACTGATGATGGCTTGCTGGAAGCTCGGCCCGGCGCTGTCCACCGGTAACTCGGTGATCCTCAAGCCGTCCGAAAAATCCCCGCTGACCGCCATCCGCATCGCGGCCCTGGCCGTTGAGGCCGGTATTCCAAAAGGCGTGTTCAACGTGCTGCCCGGCTACGGTCACACCGTCGGCAACGCGCTGGCGCTGCATATGGACGTCGACACCCTGGTGTTCACCGGTTCGACCAAAATCGCCAAGCAGCTGTTGATCCGCTCCGGCGAATCGAACATGAAGCGCGTCTGGCTGGAAGCGGGCGGCAAGAGCCCGAACATCGTGTTTGCCGATGCGCCCGACCTGCAAGCTGCTGCCGAATCCGCCGCTGGCGCCATTGCCTTCAACCAGGGCGAAGTCTGCACCGCCGGTTCGCGCCTGCTGGTAGAGCGTTCCATCAAGGACAAATTCCTGCCGCTGGTGATCGAAGCCCTCAAGGGCTGGAAACCTGGCAACCCACTGGATCCAGCTACCAACGTTGGCGCACTGGTGGACACCCAGCAGATGAACACCGTGCTGTCCTACATCGAAGCCGGCCATGCCGATGGCGCCAAGTTGGTCGCCGGTGGCAAGCGCACGCTGGAAGAAACCGGCGGCACTTATGTGGAGCCGACGATTTTCGACGGCGTGACCAACGCCATGAAGATCGCCAAGGAAGAGATCTTCGGCCCGGTCCTGTCGGTGATCACCTTCGACAGCGCCGAAGAAGCGGTTGCCATCGCCAATGACACCATCTACGGCCTGGCCGCAGCGGTGTGGACAGCCGATATTTCCAAGGCGCACCTCACCGCCAAAGCCCTGCGCGCCGGTAGCGTATGGGTCAACCAGTACGATGGCGGCGACATGACCGCGCCGTTCGGTGGCTTCAAGCAATCGGGCAACGGTCGCGACAAATCGCTGCACGCGTTCGACAAGTACACCGAGCTGAAGGCGACCTGGATCAAGCTCTAAGCCACACCGCAAGCCAAATGTGGGAGCGGGCTTGCTCGCGAATGCGGTATGACAGTCACGCATGTATTGACTGATACGCCGCTTTCGCGAGCAAGCCCGCTCCCACACTGTTTTGTGTGATCTTAAAAATTATCCACAGGAGCGTGGACATGCGTTGGGCGACTTATTTCGCCGTCCTGGCCTCGGTACTCAGCGTCGGTTTGGCGCTGGGCGTCAGCATGCCGCTGGTGTCCCTGCGCCTTGAAAGCTGGGGTTACGGCAGTTTCGCCATCGGCGTGATGGCGGCGATGCCGGCCTTTGGCGTACTGCTCGGCGCGAAAATCTCCAGCCGCTTGGCCTCTTGGCTAGGCACCGCCAACCTCATGCGCCTGTGCCTGTGGGCGGGTGCGGTGTCCATCGGCTTGCTGGCGATCCTGCCCAGTTACCCGGTTTGGCTGGTGCTGCGCCTGATGATCGGGGTGATCCTGACCATCGTGTTTATCCTCGGCGAAAGCTGGATCAACCAATTGGTGGTGGAGCAGTGGCGCGGCCGGCTGGTGGCGCTGTATGGCTGCAGTTATGCCTTGAGCCAACTGTCAGGTCCGTTGCTGCTGGGCTTGATCGGCACCGACCATGATTACGGTTTCTGGGTCGGAGTAGGCCTGTTAGTCGTGGCGCCATTCCTGTTGCTGGGGCGATCCGGCGCGCCGACCGCCGAGTCCTTCAGCGTGACCTTCGCCGACCTGTGGCGCTTCTGCCTGAGCCTGCCGGCGATTGCCTGGGCGGTGGCTTTATTCGCCGCCTTCGAGGCGATGATTCTGACGTTGTTGCCGGTGTATTGCCTGCAACAAGGCTTTACCGCCGAGATCGCCCTGGCCATGGTCAGCACGGTGGTGGTCGGCGATGCGCTGCTGCAGTTGCCCATCGGCGCGCTGGCCGACTACCTGCCGCGACGCACGCTGTTCCTGAGCTGTGCGGTGTTGTTGCTGGTGTCGAGCCTGGCGATTCCACCGCTGATGCACACGGTGTTGATCTGGCCGATCTGGGTGTTGTTCGGCGCCAGTGCCGGGGGCTTGTTCACCCTGTCGTTGATCCTGATCGGCGAGCGTTACCGCGATGATGCGCTGGTGCGCGCCAATGCCCACGTGGCGCAGTTGTGGGGGATCGGTTGCCTGATCGGTCCGCTGGTGGCCGGCGCCGGCAGTCAGTGGATCAGCGGGCATGCATTGCCGTTGCTGATGGCGGCGGGTGCGTTGGGGTTGGTGGTGTTGTTGCTGCGCCAAGGTGCATTTGGAGCGGCGCAGCCGGCCTAGAGCATGCGCTCCAAGCCGACACTGGTAGCAAACCAGGCATTGAAGCGTCGCCACCAACTGCCCGGTTCGCGGGTCAGGGTGTGCAGTTGGCCGTTATCTTCGGTCACCCACACCACTTGGCCATCCTGCAGTTTCGCCTCATAGCTCAAGGGCGGCGCCATGCCTTGCAGTGCCAGGTTGCGCACATGTTCGGCCAGCTCTGGGCTATCGACCAGCACCCCGACTTCGGTGTTCCATAGCACCGAGCGTGGGTCGAAGTTGAATGAGCCGATAAACGACTTCTCCCGATCAAAGATCATCGCCTTGCTGTGCAGGCTCGAATCCGAACCGCGGAAGGTGCCGCGACGAAACAAATGTGGGCCGCTGCCGCCGCTGGGATCGCCCGGTTGGCGGCGTAGCTCATACAGCTTCACGCCGTGCTCCAGCAGGGCCTTGCGATACGGTGCATAACCGCCGTGCACGGCAGGTACGTCGGTGGCTTCCAGGGAATTGGTCAGCAGGCTCACCGACACACCTGCATCGGCGCGCCCGGTCAAGTACACCAGCCCCGGTTGCCCTGGCACGAAGTACGCCGAAATCATCATCAACTCGTGATTGACGCCCTCCAGCTCCGGCGCCAGTTGGGTGGTGAGCAGCAGCCGAGGATCCGGGTCGGCCTTGGCCAGCACCTTGCTCGGCGCGTCCCACAGCGCCTGGTTCCAGGCCCAGATCAGCTCGCGACGCCAGGTGTCCATGCGCGGTTGGGTCTGATAGGTGCGCAAGCGGTTGTACAGCGCGTGGTTCTGCTGGCGTGATTCGGCCAGGGACGCTTCCAGGCGCACGCGGGCGGCGGCCAGGTCGCCTTTGGAGGGCGTATTGGAGACAAAGTCATCAATTGGCTTGCTCAGGGCGCTGTTCCAATACTGGTCGAAACTGTGGCCCAGCTGCTCGGCCACCGGGCCCACGCTGAGCATGTCGATATCAGTGAAGTTCAGGTTAGGCTCGGCGTCGAAATACTCATCCCCCAGGTTGCGCCCGCCGACGATGGCCACGCTGTTGTCCGCCAGCCACAGCTTGTTGTGCATGCGCCGATGTTGCAGCGACAGGTTGAACAGCCGGCCCATGGCCCGCGTAACCCCCGTGCTGCGCCCCAGGTGCAAGGGGTTGAACAGGCGGATCTCGATCTTGGGGTGGGCGGCGAGGGTGGCGATGATCTGGTCGAGGCCGTCGCTGGTGGTGTCGTCCAGCAGGATGCGCACGCGTACGCCACGGTCGGCGGCCTTGAGCAGTTCGTCCACCAGCATGCGCGTGCTGATGCCGTCGTGCACGATGTAGTACTGCAGGTCGAGGCTGGTCTGGGCGTTGCGGATCAGCTCGGCGCGGGCCATGAACGCCTCGCTGCTGTTGGGCAGCAGGCGAAAGCCGGAGCGGCCCTGATACGGCGCGGCCTGGGCCTGGATCGAGCGGCCGAACGACGATTGCGCGGCGGGCAGGGCGTCGCTGGGGATGCGCGGTGCACTCACCGTCGCGCAGCCGCCCAATGCCAGGGCTCCCAACAGGAAAAACGGTAATAGCCGTTGAATCATCAAGGGAGTTGCTTCCAGATCAGGGCGGTTGTCGACATGTGACGGCAAATTCCCGCGAAAGGTCAGTCGGCGGCCTCGGTCAGCAGCTTGATGGCGGCAGCACCCACCTTGCGCACGGCTTCTTCAATCTGTGGCGTGGGCTTGGCCCCGTAGTTCATGCGCAGGCAGTTCCGATACTTGCCCGACGCCGAAAAGATGCTGCCGACGGCCACCTGTACGCCTTGTTCAATCAGGATTCGGTTGAGTTTCAGCGTATCGAAGCCCTCCGGCAGTTCGACCCACAGCATGAAGCTGCCTTGAGGGCGGCTGGCGCGAGTGCCTGCCGGGAAGTAGCGGCTGACCCAGTCGATCATCAAGTCGCGATTGCGCTGGTATTGAGTGCGCATCCGCCGCAAATGCGGTTCGAAGTGGCCACCTTTGAGGAATTCGGCAATGGCGATCTGTGGTTGTGTCGCGGTGCAGCCGGTGCTGATGTACTTCATGTGCAGCACCCGTTCCAGGTAGCGACCGGGCGCGACCCAGCCGATGCGCAAACCCGGCGCCAGGGTTTTCGAAAACGAGCTGCACAGCAATACACGACCGTCCTCATCGAAGGACTTGATGGTGCGCGGGCGTGGGTAGCTGTAAGCCAGTTCGCCATACACATCGTCCTCGATAATCGCCACGTCAAAACGCTGGGCCAGGGTCAGCAGCGCCTTTTTGCGCGCCTCGGGCATGATGTAACCCAGGGGATTGTTGCAGTTGGGGGTCAGTTGGATAACCTTGATCGGCCACTGTTCCAGCGCCAGTTCCAGAGCTTCCAGGCTGATGCCGGTGATCGGGTCGGTGGGGATTTCCAGGGCCTTCATGCCCAGCCCCTTGAGGGTCTGCATGGCGCCGTGGAAGCTCGGCGAGTCCACCGCGACGATGTCGCCAGGCTCGCAGATCGCATGGATGCTCGCGGACAGCGCCTCATGGCAACCGGTGGTGATCACGATGTCCTCGGCCGTCAGTTGGCAGCCGGAATCCAGTGACAGTCGTGCGATCTGTTCGCGCAATTCCATACAGCCGAGAATATTGTCGTAATACAGCCCCGGCAGATCCTGGCGTCGGCTCACGCGAGCCAGGCTGCGCAACAGCGGCTTCATGGTTGGCGACAATACATCCGGCATGCCACGCCCCATCTGTATGACATCTTTGCGCGGTACTGCGCGAATCAACTCCAGTACCTGGTCCCACTGGGATATCTCTACGGGCCGTTGCGCCGGACGCCCGACTTCGGGCAGGGCCGGCAAATCGCGGCCGACGGGTACGAAGTAGCCGGATTTTGGCTTGGGCGTCGCCAGGCCGTTGTCTTCCAGCAAGCGATAGGCCTGCTGCACGGTGCTCAGGCTGACCCCGTGTTCTACGCTCAAAGCCCGTACAGAAGGCAGCCTGTCTCCAGGGCGATAGAAGCCCTGTTCGATGCGGGTGCCCAGTAATTCGGCGAGGTTCATGTACAGGGTCATGGCATTCGCTCCCGAGAAACCATTACAGATAGCCAGAAAATACAGGATTCAGCCGCCCATAGGCAGTATCTGTATGGATTTAATAAAAACAGGTTGAATCTGTAATGGTTTTTGCCCGGCGTCCATGCTTGTCACTCAAGGCAACAAGGCAAATGAGGGGCGGCAAAATGAACGGCATGAGCGATGTGCGGCTGACGCTACAAGGTCAGGAACTGCAGGCAGGGCAAGAACGGGCGACGGCGCCGCGCGATATCAGCCGCTGGGGACTGTTCTGGCACCGTCGTCACACGCGCAAGGCGTTGCTGCATCTAACCCGCGAACAACTGCGCGATGTCGGGTTGACCGCCGAACAGGCGCGCCAGGAAGGTCTGAAACCCTTCTGGCGCGACTGAATCACACCAGCTCTTTGAGGCGGTGCCAGAGCATCCCCAGGGCCAATAGCGGCGAGCGCAAGTGCTTGCCGCCGGGGAAGGTGATGTGTGGCACCTGGGCGAACAGGTCGAAGCGCCCCTGTTGCTGGCCACTGATGGCCTCGGCCAGCAACTTGCCCGCCAGATGGGTGGCGTTGAGGCCATGGCCGGCGTAGGCCTGGGCGTAATACACGTTGGGTTGATCGGCCAGGCGGCCAATCTGCGGCAAGCGATTGGCACCGATGCCGATCATGCCGCCCCATTGAAAATCGATGTTCACCTCGGCCAATTGCGGGAATACCTGGAGCATTTTCGGGCGCATGTAGGCGCCGATGTCCTTCGGATCGCGCCCGGAGTAGTGACAGGCCCCGCCGAACAGCAGGCGACGGTCGGCGGACAGTCGGAAGTAATCCACGGTGACACGCTGGTCGCACACCGCCATGTTTTGCGGCAGCAGTTGGGTGGCCTGGGCTTCGCTCAACGGTTCGGTGGCGATGATGTAGCTGCCGGCGGGCAATACTTTGCCGCTCAGGTGTGGATTGAGGCCATTGAGGTAGGCATTGCAGGCCAACACCAAGGTCTTTGCGCGCACGTTGCCCTGGGCGGTGCGCACGTTGACTTCGGGGCCGTAGTCGATGCGGGTGACTTCAGACTGCTCGAACAGCTTCACGCCCAGCTGCTGCGCGGCGGCGGCTTCGCCGAGGGCCAGGTTCAGCGGGTGCAGGTGGCCGGAGCCCATGTCGATCATGCCGCCCACGTAGCGATCCGAACCGATCACGCTGCTCATCTCGTTGGCCTGCAGCAAGCGCACTTCGTGGCGATAACCCAGGCCGCGAAGTTCTTCGGCGTCTTCGGCCAGGCTTTGCAGGTCGCGGGGCTTGTTGGCGAGGTCGCAGTAACCCCAGGTCAGGTCACAGGGAATCTGGAAACGTTCGACGCGCTCACGCACGATCTCCACGGCTTCCAGGCCCATCAGCTTCATCTGGCGCACGCCATCGGTGCCGATCACGTTGGCGAACTGGTCCAGGCCATGGCCGACGCCACGGATCAGCTGGCCGCCGTTGCGTCCGCTGGCGCCCCAGGCGATCTTGCGTGCCTCCAGCAACACCACGCGCAAACCCCGTTCCGCCAGCTCCAACGCCGTGTTCAGCCCGGAAAAACCGCCGCCCACCACGCAGACATCGGCCGTCACTTCGCCCGTCAGCACCGGGTAATCAGGTTGCGGCACGCTGCTGGCGGCGTAATAGGAAGTGGTGTGCCGGGCGCTGGCAGTCATGGGTAGCCTCCCTGTTTGGAAAATTTGACGCAGGATACAGCGGTCGGATGACGCTGTCTGCGCAGGGCGTTTTGCGGCAGAATCCACGCCTATTCGCCGTTCGGTATGTGTTTCGATGAGTTGCAACAGTCAGAAAATCAGCGCGCTGCGTCGGCAGATTCCTTCGTTCGAGTGCGTCCCCGGTTGCCACGACTGCTGTGGGCCGGTGACCACCTCGCCCGAGGAAATGTCGCGCCTGCCGCGCAAGACCGCCGCCGAGCAGGATGCGGCCATGGATGAACTGAACTGTGTGCACCTGGGCCCCAACGGTTGCACGGTGTACGACGAGCGGCCGTTGATCTGCCGGCTGTTCGGCACCACCAAGACCCTGCCGTGCCCGAATGGGCGACGCCCGGTGGAGCTGATTCATCCGCGGGTGGAGAAACAGATCCATGAGTATATGGCGAGCACCCGGCAGGTCTTGGTTTAGCCCGCTGTTCAGTCTGGAATCGGTAGGTTCAGGCTCTCTTTCACCTCTTCCATCACGATATAGCTCTTGGACTCCCGCACATGGGGCAACTTGAGCAGGATATCGCCCAGCAGTTTGCGGTACGACGCCATCTCGGAAATCCGTGCCTTTACCAGGTAATCGAAGTCGCCTGAGACCAAATGACACTCCAGCACATGGGGCAGTTTCAGCACGGCGCGGCGAAACTCCTCAAAGGTGTCGCCGGACTTGTAATCGAGGCTGATCTCGACAAATACCAGCAAACTGCCTTTCAAATGCTGTGGGTTGAGCCGCGCGTTGTAGCCCATGATGATCCCTTCGCGCTCCAGCCGACGCACACGCTCGGTACAGGGCGTGGTCGACAGCCCGACTTTTTCCCCCAGCTCCGTGAACGAAATACGCCCATCGGTTTGCAGGATGCGCAGGATGTTGCGGTCGATCTTGTCCAGCTCCCGCTTGGTCTGGGTGTTGGTACGCATAGGGGATACGCCTCTGTGAAAAGGGTTTTTGCCGAGAATTGTCGCCAAATATAGGCAGTTATATAGTGAAATGCACTGGCAATTGTTTTTTAAACTGCGCTCATCATTGCTCGAATAACACACGTCAGCGGCCATGCCCGCGATGAGGATATAAAAATGCGCGTTCTGGTCTTGGGTAGCGGCGTCATTGGTGTGACCAGTGCCTACTATTTGGCGCGGGCCGGCTTTGAAGTGGTGGTCGTCGACCGTCAGCCCGCTGCTGCCATGGAAACCAGTTTCGCCAACGCCGGCCAGGTGTCCCCAGGTTATGCGTCGCCATGGGCCGCGCCGGGCGTGCCGCTCAAGGCCATCAAGTGGCTGCTCCAACGCCACGCGCCACTGGCCATCAAGGCCACCGCCGATATCGACCAATACCTGTGGATGGCGCAGATGCTGCGCAACTGCACCGCCAACCGTTATGCGGTGAACAAGGAGCGTATGGTGCGCCTGTCCGAGTACAGCCGCGACTGCCTCGACGAACTGCGCGCAGAAACCGGCATTGCCTACGAAGGCCGCAGCCTGGGGACGACCCAACTGTTCCGCACCCAGGCGCAGTTGGATGGCGCGGCCAAGGACATCGCTGTGTTGAAAGAGTCCGGCGTGCCGTTCGAAGTGCTCGACCGCGCCGGCATTGCCCGCGTTGAGCCGGCCCTGGCCAGCGTCACCGATATCCTCGCGGGCGCCTTGCGGCTGCCGAACGACCAGACCGGCGACTGCCAGATGTTCACCACCCGCCTGGTCGACATGTGCAAGCAACTCGGTGTGGAGTTCCGCTTCGAACAAGACATCCAGCGCCTCGACTACGCCGGTGACCGCATCAACGGCGTGTGGATCGACGGCAAGCTGGAAACCGCCGACCGCTACGTACTGGCGCTCGGCAGTTACTCGCCGAAATTGCTCAAGCCGCTGGGGATCAAGGCGCCGGTGTACCCGCTCAAGGGTTACTCGCTGACCGTGCCGATCACCAACCCGGCGATGGCGCCGACTTCGACCATCCTCGACGAGACCTACAAGGTCGCGATCACCCGTTTCGACAACCGCATCCGCGTCGGTGGCATGGCTGAAATAGCCGGTTTTGACCTGTCGCTTAACCCGCGTCGGCGCGAAACCCTGGAGATGATCGTCAACGACCTTTATCCTCAGGGCGGCGATTTGACCGAAGCCAGTTTCTGGACCGGCCTGCGCCCGACCACCCCCGACGGCACGCCGATTGTCGGTGCCACCCCGTTCAAGAACCTGTTCCTGAATACCGGCCACGGCACCCTCGGTTGGACCATGGCTTGTGGCTCCGGTCGTTTGCTGGCCGACCTGATGGCGAAGAAAACCCCGCAGATCAGCGCCGAAGGCCTCGATATTTCCCGTTATGGCAACCACCAGGAGTCCGCACAGCATGTCAATCCAGCGCCAGCTCACCAATGAGCGCATGAGCCAGATCGTTGTCCACAGCGGTACCGTGTATCTGGCCGGGCAAGTCGGCGACGACATGAACGCCGGGATTGAACAGCAGACCCGTGAAACCCTGGCCAATATCGAGCGTTTGCTCGACCTGGCGGGCACTGACAAGAGCAAGCTGCTGTCGGTGACGATCTACCTGAAAGATATCGACGCGGATTTCGCTAGCATGAATTCAGTGTGGGATAAGTGGCTGCCCAAAGGTGTCGCGCCCGCCCGTGCCACGGTGGAAGCCAAGCTGTGCGAACCGGAAATCCTGGTAGAGCTGTCCGTCGTGGCGGCGCTGCCTTAACAACGATCCCTCTCCCGGTGCCGATGTTGTCGGTCGGTGCCGGTTTTTCTTCACTTAGCTGCCTAGAAGCCTGCCGCCATGCGTCCTGCCCGTGCCCTGATCGATCTCCAAGCCCTGCGCCACAACTACCGATTGGCCCGTGAAGTCACGGGGGCCAAGGCCCTTGCCGTGATCAAGGCCGATGCCTACGGGCATGGCGCCGTGCGCGTGGCCCAGGCGCTGGAAGCCGACGCCGATGGGTTTGCCGTGGCGTGTATCGAGGAAGCCTTGGAGCTGCGTGCCGCCGGGATTCGTGCGCCGGTGCTGTTGCTGGAAGGTTTTTTTGAGGCCGACGAGCTGCGGCTGATCATCGAGCATGACTTCTGGTGCGTGGTGCATTCGCTGTGGCAGTTGGATGCGATTGAGCAGGCCAAGCTGAGCAAACCTCTGACCATCTGGCTCAAGCTGGATTCCGGCATGCACCGCGTTGGCCTGCATCCCAAGGACTATCACGAGGCTTACCAACGCCTGCTGGCCAGTGGCAAAGTCGCCAAGATCGTTTTGATGAGCCACTTCGCCCGCGCCGATGAACTCGACTGTGTGCGCAGCGATGAACAGGTGGCGGTGTTTGAAGCCGCCCGCCAGGGCTTGTCGGCTGAAGTCAGCCTGCGCAATTCGCCGTCGGTGATGGGCTGGCCGAATGTGTCCAGCGACTGGGTGCGCCCCGGCATCATGCTTTACGGCGCCACGCCGTTTGGCGAAAACCAGGCGGTGGCATCGCGTTTGCAACCGGTGATGACCCTGGAATCCAAGGTGATTTGTGTAAGGGAACTGCCAGCCGGTGAACCGGTGGGCTACGGCGCCAAGTTCATTACGCCCAAGCCGATGCGCATCGGCGTCGTCGCCATGGGTTATGCCGATGGCTACCCGCGTCACGCGCCAACCGGTACGCCGGTATGGGTGGCGGGGCAGCGCAGCCAATTGCTGGGTCGTGTATCGATGGACATGCTGTGCATCGACCTGACGGACGTACCGCAGGCCGGGCTCGGTTCCACCGTGGAGCTGTGGGGCAAAAACATCCTTGCCAGCGATGTCGCGGTCGCCGCCGAGACCATTCCCTACCAACTGTTCTGCAACCTGCGCCGCGTGCCAAGGCTCTATTCCGGCGCTTGATCGCCCGGTACGAACACAACCGCCCGGGATTTAGGCCCAAGTGTTGTAAATACTGAACGCTGTCGCCATGATAACGCTCAATTACAACAAAGCCTGAATCCTAGGAGGCTCCTGCATTGGACGTCGGCGAACGACTGCAATCCATCCGTAAACTGAAGGGTCTTTCCCAGCGCGAGCTCGCCAAGCGCGCGGGTGTCACCAACAGCACCATTTCGATGATCGAAAAAAACAGCGTCAGCCCCTCGATCAGCTCCTTGCGCAAGGTGCTGGGCGGCATCCCCATGTCCATGGTCGAGTTCTTTTCCGAGGAGATCCTCCAGGAAATACCGACGCAGATCGTCTATAAAGCCAATGAGCTGATCGACATCTCTGACGGCGCCGTCACCATGAAACTGGTAGGCCGGGCGCACCCCAGCCGGGCGATTGCATTTCTCAACGAAATCTACCCACCGGGTGCCGACACGGGCGAAGAAATGCTCACCCACGAAGGCGAAGAAACCGGGATTCTGGTGGAAGGTCGTCTGGAGTTGGTGGTCGGTCTTGAAACTTTTGTGCTCGAAGCCGGCGATAGCTACTACTTTGAAAGCACCAAGCCTCATCGTTTTCGCAACCCGTTCGACGTGCCGGCGCGACTAATCAGCGCAGCCACACCCGCGAACTTTTAAGAAAAGAGGCGTCCTGCCAGCGTTGCAGAGACTCCCGTAGCTGTATCCGTGAAGCCGAATCTCCCTTTATTTAATAGGGTTGTTTCGGCCAGGCGGGCTAACCGTTATACTTTCGCCGCCTGCGAAACCGTGGCCGCAGGCGTGAATAGCCACCATTGAGGGTGAACGCGTGAACCTAATTATGAAAATGCTGGCTGCACCAGCAACCGTACTGGCCCTATGGGCTGTCAGCGCTCAAGCTGCGACCAATGATGACATTGCCAAACGCCTGGAGCCGGTCGGCCAGGTGTGCGTCCAGGGCCAGGAATGCAAGGGGATGGAAGTGGCGGTGGCCGCAGGCGGCGGCGCTGCGAAGACGCCGGATGAGATCATCGCCAAGCACTGCAACGCTTGCCACGGCACCGGCCTGTTGGGCGCGCCGAAAATTGGCGACACCGCCGCCTGGAAAGAACGCGCCGATCATCAAGGCGGCCTGGATGGCATCCTGGCCAAGGCGATCACCGGCATCAATGCCATGCCACCCAAAGGCACCTGCTCCGATTGCTCGGATGATGACCTCAAAGGTGCGATCGAGAAGATGTCCGGCTTGAAATAAACCGATCTTCGCCAAAAAGCCGCTTACGAGCGGCTTTTTTGTACCCGCGATTTGTGTTTCAGCCCTGTTATTTGCAGCAAAGACCCGGCAAGCTCGGTCCAACCCCTAATCATGGAATGTTCAGGAGGGTCGGATGGTGCAGTTGTGTTCAATCGAGCAAGCAGTTGACGACGTATTGGCGCGCTTGCCAGCGCATATCCACATGGGCATGCCGCTTGGCCTGGGCAAGCCGAATCTGTTCGTCAACGCGCTGTACCGGCGTGTCGCCAAATTGCCCGAGCGCTCACTGACGATCTACACCGCGCTGGCCCTGGGGCGACCGCCCTTCGGTGATGGGTTGCAAAAGCGCTTTCTGGAACCCTTTATCGAGCGGGTGTTTGGCGATTATCCCGAGCTGGATTTCCTGGCCGACCTGCACAAAGACGGCCTTCCGAAAAATATCCACGTGCAGCAGTTCTTCATGCAGCCCGGCAGCTTGCTGCACAGCGAATCGGCGCAGCAGGACTACGTGAGCAGCAACTACAGCCACGCGGCCCGCGACATCAACGCCGCAGGGTTGAATCTGGTGGCGCAATTGGTCGCCAGCAGCAGCGAACACCCTGATCGCCTGAGCCTGAGCTGCAACCCGGATATCACCCTCGACCTGTTGCCGATGATCGCCAAGCGTCGTGATGCTGGTGAAACCGTGCTGATCGTCGGTCAGGTTCACAGCGATTTGCCCTATATGCCTGGGGATTCCGAGCTGGGCATGGACGCCTTCGATTACCTGATCGATGAAAAAGACAGCACCACGCTGTTCTCCACGCCGAATATGCCGGTGGGTTTCCAGGATCATTTTATCGGCCTGCATGCCAGTACCTTGGTGCGCGACGGCGGCACCTTGCAGATCGGCATCGGCTCCATGGGCGATGCGCTGACCGCCGCGTTGTTGGCGCGCCAGGCGGATAACGAGGCCTACCGGCTGTTGCTGACGGACCTGGACGTCTACCAATGGGCGCCGTTGATCAACCATGAAGGCGGCGTCGATCCGTTCGCCCGTGGCCTCTACGGTTGCAGCGAAATGTTCGTCAACGGCCTGCTGGTGCTGGCGGACGCAGGGATTATCCGCCGCAAGGTCTACCCAGACGTGACGACGCAGGAGCAGGCCAACGCCGGTTTGCTGGATGACGCCGCACAGCCGGATGGCATCTCGATCCACGGCGGTTTTTTCCTCGGCCCGCGCAGCTTCTACCAGCGCCTGCAGGAAATGACCCACGCCAAACGGCTTGAATTCAACATGACCCGCATCAGCTACATCAATGAGCTGTACGGCCAGGAAGAACTCAAGCGCCTGCAACGCCTGGATGCGCGGTTTATCAATAGCGCGATCATGGTGACGTTGCTCGGCGCGGGCGTGGCCGATCAGTTGGAGGATGGCCGCGTGCTCAGCGGCGTGGGCGGGCAGTACAACTTCGTTGCCCAAGGGCATGCGCTGGAAGGCGCGCGTTCGATCCTGATTTTGCGCAGCTGGCGTGAGTCGGCAGGGGAGGTCAGTTCCAATATCGTCTGGGATTACGGCCACTGCACGATTCCCCGGCACCTGCGGGACATCGTCATCACTGAGTATGGAATTGCCGATTTGCGCGGTCAGACGGATGCCAAGGTGATCGAGGCGTTGCTCAACGTTACCGACTCACGCTTCCAGGACGATTTGATTGAACAGGCGCAGAAGGCCGGCAAGTTGCCGAAGGATTTCCGCTTGGATCCGCGTTTTGCCGACAACACGCCGGAGCGGCTCAAAGGTATTCAGGCACGTCATCATCGGCTGTTCCCGGAGTACCCGCTGGGCAGCGACTTTACAGATGAAGAGCGGGATTTGTTGCGTGCATTGAACTGGCTCAAGAGCAAATTCAAGCTGACGGAAATTCTGGAGCTGGGCAAGGCGGCATTGGATGCGCCGGAGCCGGAGGCATTTCCCAAGCATCTGGAGCGGATGCGGTTGGATAAGCCGGAAGGGCTAAAGGAAGATTTGTATCAGCGGCTGTTGCTGGCGGGCCTGCAGGCGACTGCACATTAGCCAGCAGCGCCGGTTTTTTGTGGTGAGCGGGCTTGCCCCGCGCGAGGCAAGCTCGCTCACTACAAAAATCCTGTCGGGCGTGATTATTCGATGAAGGTCACGACGCCGCCTTCCAACGACTTGACCCGCGCCAGCGACTCAACCCGATAACCCTGCGCATCCAGCTCCGCACGGCCGCCCTGGAACGACTTCTCGATCACGATCCCCAAACCGGCAACGGTCGCGCCGGCCTGCTTGATAATCGAGATCAGCGCCTGGGACGCCTTGCCGTTGGCCAGGAAGTCATCGATCACCAGCACGCGGTCGCTGCTGGTCAGGTGACGCGGGGAGATCGCCACGGTGCTTTCGACCTTCTTGGTGAAGGAGTACACCGTCGCCGACAGCAGGTTTTCCGTGAGGGTCAGGGATTGCTGCTTGCGTGCGAAGATCACCGGTACACCCAGGTTCAGGCCGGTCATGATCGCCGGGGCGATGCCGGAGGCTTCGATGGTGACGATCTTGGTGATGCCCGAATCCTTGAACAGTGCGGCGAATTCGTCGCCGATCAGTTTCATCAGTGCCGGGTCGATCTGGTGGTTCAGAAAGGCGTCGACCTTGAGTACCTGATCGGAAAGCACGATGCCTTCTTCGCGAATTTTCTTGTGCAGTGCTTCCACGGAAAGCTTCCTCTAATGGCGCGGTGTGCGCCGAAAGTAGATTAAAAAGTAGTCGATTCTAGCGCTTTAACATCGCGCGTATATCCGCCAAGGCGGTGTTGCCGCGAACGGCCTTCACCTCGGTCGGGGTGTCGTCATTGCCTTCCCAGGCCAGGTCGTCCGGCGGCAGTTCATCCAGGAACCGGCTGGGGGCACAATCGATGATTTCGCCGTATTGCTTGCGCTTGGCGGCAAAGGTGAAGGCCAGTGTCTGACGCGCGCGGGTAATGCCCACGTAGGCCAGGCGGCGTTCTTCTTCGATGGTGTCGGCTTCGATGCTGGAGCGGTGCGGGAGGATTTCCTCTTCCATGCCCATGATGAACACGTAGGGGAATTCCAGGCCCTTGGACGCATGCAAGGTCATCATCTGCACGCCTTCGGCGCCGTCTTCCTCTTCCTGCTGGCGCTCGAGCATGTCGCGCAGTACCAGCTTGCCGATGGCGTCTTCGACGGTCATTTCGCCGTCTTCGTCTTTTTCCAGGGTGTTCTTCAGCGCTTCGATCAGGAACCAGACGTTGCTCATGCGGTAATCCGCCGCCTTGTCGCTGGAACTGTTGGTGCGCAGCCAGTTTTCGTAGTCGATGTCCATGACCATGCTGCGCAGGGCGCTGATCGGGTCTTCGCCGGCGCACTGCTCGCGCACCTTGTCCATGAAACGCTTGAAGCGTGACAGGCGATCGGTGAAGCGCGAGTCCAGGTGTTCGCCCAGGCCGATTTCATCGGTGGCGGCATACATCGAGATCTTGCGTTCGGTGGCGTAGTTGCCGAGTTTTTCCAGGGTGGTGGAACCGATCTCGCGGCGCGGCACGTTGATCACGCGCAGGAAGGCGTTGTCGTCGTCCGGGTTCACGATCAGGCGGAAGTAGGCCATCAGGTCTTTCACTTCCTGGCGTCCGAAAAAGCTGTTGCCACCCGACAGGCGATACGGCACCTGATGGTGCTGCAATTTCAGCTCGATCAGCTTGGCCTGATAGTTGCCGCGGTACAGGATCGCGAAATCGCTGTAGGGCCGGTCGGTGCGCAAGTGCAGGCTGAGGATTTCCACCGCCACGCGCTCGGCTTCGGCGTCTTCGTTGCGGCAGCGGATCACGCGGATCTCGTCGCCGTGGCCCATTTCACTCCACAGCTGTTTTTCAAACTCGTGGGGGTTGTTCGAGATCAACACGTTGGCGCAGCGCAGGATGCGGCTGGTGGAGCGGTAGTTCTGCTCCAGCATCACCACTTTCAGGGACGGGTAGTCGTCCTTGAGCAACATCAGGTTTTCCGGGCGGGCGCCGCGCCAGGCGTAGATCGACTGGTCATCGTCGCCTACCACGGTGAACTGATTGCGCTTGCCGATCAGCATTTTTACCAGCAGGTATTGGCTGGCGTTGGTGTCCTGGTATTCGTCCACCAACAGGTAGCGCACCTTGTTCTGCCATTTTTCGAGGATGTCGGCGTGTTCCTCGAACAGCTTCACTGGCAGCAGAATCAAGTCGTCGAAGTCCACCGCGTTGAACGCCTTGAGCGTGCGCTGGTAGTGGGTGTAGACGATGGCGGCGGTCTGTTCCTTGGGGTTGCGTGCGTTTTCCAAGGCCTGGGCGGGCAGGATCAGGTCGTTTTTCCAGGCGCCGATCATGTTCTTGATCTCGTCCACGCCGTCGTCGCCTGCGTATTCCTTTTGCATGATGTCGGTCATCAGCGACTTCACGTCGGTCTCGTCAAAGATCGAGAAGCCGGGCTTATAGCCAAGGCGTACATGCTCCTTGCGGATGATGTTCAGGCCCAGGTTGTGGAAGGTACACACGGTGAGGCCACGGCCTTCGCCACCCTTGAGCAGGGTGCCGACGCGCTCTTTCATTTCCCGCGCCGCCTTGTTGGTAAACGTCATGGCGACGATGTACTGGGCGCGGATGCCGCACTGTTGGATCAGGTGCGCGATCTTGCGGGTGATCACGCTGGTCTTGCCGGAGCCTGCACCGGCGAGCACCAATAGAGGGCCGCCGACGTAGTTCACGGCTTCTTGCTGCCGGGGATTGAGTCGGGACATACGGAATTTCAGGAGTCGTTGTTCAAAAGGGCGGGCATTTTAACAGGCTCGCAGGATTCTGCTCTGTCAGAACGACAGTGTGACGTACCACTCGATCTAAATTTGCCGGTTTTGATACTTTGCCGCAGGATGTCGGGGTTGTTTGCGACTAATGTTTACAGTTCGCGTGTTTGATAACCCCTATCATTGGTGATTATCCGGCCGCACGTCATAATGCCCGCCGCCACGAAATTTTGCAGAGTCTAGGGAGCTAGCTTGTCTACGCCTGTCGAACCCTTGCGTTTGCTGCTGCTGGCCGATGAGCCCGCGTGGGCAGCGTTGTTGCGCGAGTGCCTGGCGCCGATGGGCGATGGGGCTGTGCTGATCAGCGCACCAAATTGGGAGTCCGTGAGCCGTCTGTTCGATGACGACCACAGCGCCGTGCTGTTGACCACGCCCAGCCTGCAACCCGGTCCTGGCCGTTGCAGCCTGCCGTGCGTGTTGTTGTTGGAGCAGGAACCTCTGGTTTCGCCACTTGGCGTCAGCGATTGGCTGGTGCGTGATGTATTGGATGCCGATACAGTGCGCCGCTGCCTGCGCCATGTCCGCGAGCGCGGTGTGCTGGAAAACACCCTGCAACGCCTCGCCGAACAGGACCCGCTCACGGGCATTGCCAACCGCCAGGGCTTCCAGACCTTGCTCGCCGCGCGACTGGCCGAGAACGAAGGCCGTGGCCTGGCCCTCGGTCATCTGGACCTCGACAATTTTCGCCACGCCAACGACGCCCTCGGCCACCAGGCCGGCGACCGGTTGATCCTGCAAGTGGTCTCGCGGCTCAAAAGCCAGCTTGAGGTTGGGGACCAGTTGGCGCGCCTGGGCAGTGACGAATTCGCCTTGTTGATCGACACCCGCCGTGCGCCGCAGCGTGCCGAGTGGATGGCCGAGCGCATCACCGAAGTCATGGCCGAACCCTACTGGGTGGATGGCGAGAGCCTGCTGATCGGCTGCAGCCTGGGCGTGGCCCATGCCCGCGCCCGTGCTGGCGCCGACCCGCTGATGTGGCACGCGCATATCGCCATGCAACAGGCAAAGAGCACCCAAGGCTGCACCTTTCATATTTTCAACGAACGCATCAACCGTAACGCACGCAGCCTGGCCGACCTGGAAAGCGAGCTGCGCCGCGCCCTTCGGCGTGACGAACTGGAGCTGCATTACCAACCGCGCCTGGACCTGGACGACGGGCACATCGTCGGCCTTGAAGCCCTGGTGCGCTGGCGGCATGGCGAGCGCGGCCTGTTGCCGCCCAGTGAGTTCGTGCCCCTGGCCGAGCAAAGCGGCCTGATCGTGCCGCTGGGCTACTGGGTGATTTCCCGTGCCCTGCGCGACATGCAGGACCTGCGCGAACGTGGCCTACCGCCGCTGCACATGGCGGTCAACCTGTCGTTCCGTCAGTTCCAGGACAGCCAGTTGCTCTCCACGCTCAGTCGGCTGATTGCCGAGCGGGGCGTTGAGGCGCAGTGGCTGGAGTTCGAACTCACCGAAACCGCCGTGATGCGCCGCAGCGACCTGGTCAAGCAGACCATGGACGCCCTTGGCCGCCTGGGCGTGCGGTTTTCCCTGGATGACTTTGGCACTGGCTTCTCATCGTTCGTGCACCTCAACAGCTTGCCGATTGCCTTGTTGAAGATCGACAAGAGCTTTGTCGGCGGCATGGAAGAGCGCGAAGAGAATCGCAAGTTGGTGCACGCCATGATCAACCTGGCGCACAACCTCAATCTGGAAGTGGTCGCTGAGGGCGTGGAAACGCCGGAGCAGCTTGCGTTGTTGAGGCTGTTTGGCTGCGACCAGGCCCAGGGATACCTGATCAGCAAGCCGCTGCCGTTGCCGGAGTTGGTGGAGTACCTGACCTTCGGCAATGGCCAGCAGGCCCGCGTGGGCGAAGGGCTTTAATCCGGTTGAGCAGCCTGGAACCCACTACGGGTTTCGGGCTCGGCGCCCTCCTGACGGATCATCCGCTTCATCTTCGCTTCAAACGCCCAGGTCAGGCTGACTGCCGCGCACGCCAGGCCCAGCGCCAAGCCCCACCAAACGCCGGTCGGTCCCCAGCCCAGGGTGAAGGCCATCAGCCAGGCCGATGGTGCGCCAATCAACCAATAGCATCCCGCACCGATCAGAAAGGTGGTCTTGGCGTCCTTGAGCCCGCGAATGCAGCCCATGGCGATGGTTTGCACGCCGTCGAACAACTCGAACCAGGCGGCCACAGCGAGCAGGCTGACGGCCAGGACGATCACGTCGTGGAACGCGGGGTCGTTGTGGTCGATGAGCAGTCCGATCAATGGGTCGGAGTAAAGCCACAGCATGGCGGCAAATCCCAACATCACCGCTGCGCCAAATCCTATGCCGACACGTCCGGCCAGGCGTGCCTGCAGCAACTGCCCGGCGCCGTAATGCTGGCCGATGCGCATGGTCACTGCGTAGGACATCCCCGCCGGAACCATGAACGCCACCGACACAATCTGCAGCGCGATCTGGTGCGCCGCTAACTGCGTGCTGCCCATGGTGCCCATGCACAGCGCGGCAAAGGCAAACAACCCGACCTCCACCGCGTAGGTGCCGCCAATCGGCAGGCCCAGGCGCCACAACTCGCGCAGGTACTGGGTGTTCAGGCGCAGCAGGCCGGCGCTCAGCGGGTAGGCCGCATAGGTGCGGTTGCTGCGGATGTACCACATCAGCGTCAGCGCCATGCCGTTGGCGACGATGGCGGTGACCAGGCCGATGCCCATCAGGCCGAGCTTGGGCAGGCCGAACATGCCTTCGATCAGTGCGTGGTTGAGCAGGTAATTCAGTACTGTGCCGCCGACGCTGATGACCATCACCGGAGTGGCTTTGCCGATGGCGCTGGTAAAGCCGCGCAAGGCCATGAAGCTCAAGTAGCCGGGCAGGGCGAACGGCAATATCGTCAGGAATTGCCCGGCCGACTGCACGTTGGTTTCAGTCTGGCCGAACATCAGCAACAGCGGCTTGAGGTTCCACAGCAGCAAGCCGGCCGCCAAGGCCATCAGCCAGGCCAGCCACAGCCCGGCCTGGGTCAACCGGGTGGCGCCTTCGATATCCCCGGCGCCGTGACGGATGGCGACAAGCGTGCCTACGGCGGCAATCACGCCGATGCAGAAGATCGACACGAACGAATAGCTCGCCGCGCCCAGGCCGCCACCAGCCAGGGCTTCAGGGCTCAGGCGCGCCATCATCAGGGTGTCGGTCAGCACCATCAGCATGTGCGCCAACTGTGAGGCAATCAACGGCCCTGACAGCCGCAGAATGGCCCAGAGTTCGGTACGTGCCGGATGCTGCATGATCATCACACTCGAATAGTCGGAGGGTTGGGGAAGGGTTGATTCTCGGCGCTCTCCATTCATTACACAAAAGGATTAAAGCGATGATGTGCATGATTTAAACTCATGCCAGACGATCTGGTAGGGTGCGGTACTGCTCTGTAGGAATTTCCTGATGACTCGTCGCCTTCCTCCGCTGTATGCCTTGCGAGCATTTGAAGCCGCCTCTCGACACAACTCCTTTACCCGCGCGGCGGAGGAGTTGTCGATTACGCAAAGTGCGGTGAGCCGACATATCCGCACGCTTGAAGAACACTTCGCCTGCCGGCTGTTCCAGCGCAGTGGCCGCACCTTGCAGCTCACCGAAGCGGCGCGCCTGTTGTTGCCCGGCGTACGTGAAGGTTTCGCCGCGCTGGAGCGGGCCTGCCATACCTTGAATGCCGAGGACGACATCCTGCGCATGAAGGCGCCGTCGACCCTGACTATGCGTTGGTTGTTGGCGCGACTCAGCCGCTTCCGCGCATTACAGCCGGGCAATGAGGTGCAACTGACCAGCGCCTGGATGAGCGTGGACGAGGTGGACTTCAACCAGGAGCCGTTCGATTGCGCGGTGCTGCTGAGCTACGGGCATTTTCCGGCGGATTGGGAGGCCAGTTATCTGTTTCCGGAATTGTTGATCCCGGTCGGCGCGCCGAACCTTTTGGAGGACGGACCTTGGGATGCCGAACGCCTGGCCACCGCCGAATTGCTGCACCCCACGCCCGACCGTCGTGATTGGCGCAATTGGCTGGAGCGCATGGGCTTGTCATCCCAGGTGTCGCTCAAGGGCGGCCAGGTGTTCGACACACTCGAACTGGGCATGATCGCCGCCGCGCGAGGTTACGGCGTATCCATGGGCGACTTGCTGATGGTGGCCGAAGACGTGGCCCAGGGGCGGCTCAGCCTACCCTGGCCAACGGCCGTAGCCAGTCGTGAAAATTACTATTTGGTGTGGCCGAAAACCCGCCCCGGTGGCGAACGGTTGCGGCGTTTGGCGGAATTTCTGCAGGCAGAGGTCAAGGCAATGGAATTGCCCCAGGTCGAACGCCTTGATTGAGCGGCGACAGACCGTTCGTGCAATCGTTTGCGTGATACCCCTGTGATTCGCTCAAGTATTGCCTCGGCCCGCCGAAGTAGGTGTGTTGGAACCATCGTGCACCAACGCTTCCCACTAGATAATTTGCCGAGCAGCGCTATGAGATCAGGATGATCCTGGCCTCGGCCAGGAGCTGTCATGTCTCAACCTCGTGCTCGGATTGCCTCCCAATTAGGTATCGCGCTGGCCGTGATCCTGGCTGTCGCCATTGGCGGCAGCACTGTTTTTGCCTTGCGTTCGCTTGATACTGCCAACCTCGCTACCCGTGAGGAGCACTTGGCCAGCGAGGCGCGCCTGCTCGCCGACCAACTCAACACGTTTCATAGCACCTTGCGCGAAAGCACCCAGCGCCTGACGGGGCTGTTCGAGAAACGCTTCAGTGCCGGCTTGAGCGTGCGCGCCGACCAGCCCGTCGCCGTCGCCGGTGTACAGACCCCGAGCCTGTACCTGGGCAGCGACCTGTTGAACAACAACTTCGATGAAGTGGATGAGTTCAAGCAGATGTCCGGCGGCGTGGCCACGGTGTTTGTGCGCAGCGGCGAAGACTTCATTCGCATCAGCACCTCGTTGACCAAACAGGATGGCAACCGTGCCATCGGTACGGTGCTGGATCGCCAGGGCCCAGCCTATCAGCGCGTGCTCAGCGGCCAGACCTACATTGGCCGTGCAGTGTTGTTCGACCGCTCCTACATGACCCAGTACAGCCCGGTGCGTGACAGCAGCGGCCAGGTCATCGCGGTGCTGTTCATCGGTTTCGACTACACCGACGCCCAGAACGCCCAGTTCGAAAACCTCAAGCGCTTCCGCATCGGCCAGACCGGCTCCTTGGCGTTGCTCGATGAGCAGAAGCGTTGGCTGGTGCCGCCGGCTGGCGTGCAGGCGTTGGACCAGGCGATCCCAGTGATGCTGGACCTGGCCAAGACGCCAGGTGCGGGCCGCTTCTGGGCGGACAAGAACGAAGATTTCTACAGCGTCTCGGTGCCCTTCGAGGGCGGGCCGTGGGCGGTGGTTGCGAGCATGCCCAAGGCCGAGATTCGCTCGGTGACCTGGGACGTCGGCATCCGCCTGGTAATCGGCAGCGTCTTGGCCATGCTGCTGGCGGTCGGCGCAACGGTTTGGCTGCTGCGTAGCAAATTAGCGCCGTTGGGCGACCTGGTGCGCCAGGCCGAGGCCTTGGGCGCGGGGGACTTGAGCGCACGCTTGAATGTGTCCAGTCATGACGAAATCGGCCAACTGGCGCGCAGCTTCAACCAGATGGGTGAAGCGCTGTCGACCATGGTCTCGCATATCCGCAAGGCGGCCGAAGAGGTCAACAGCCGCGCCCAGGCGTTGTCCGGGTTGTCCGGTGGTGCGTATGAAGGCATGGAGCAGCAGTCCGGCGAGATCACCAGCATGGCCGGCGCCGTTGAAGAGTTCAGCGCCACCTCGCTGAACATCGCCGACAACATGGGCAGCACCGAACGCCTGGCCCAGGAAAACGCCCAGCAAACCCGTATCGGGCGTAACTCGATGCAAGAGGCGTCGTCGTCCCTGGAACACATCGCCACCGCCCTGAACAGCACGGCCACGGTGATCAACACCCTCGGCCAGCGCTCCCAGGAAATCGGCGGGATCGTCGGCGTGATCACCTCGATTGCCGAACAGACCAACCTGCTGGCGCTCAATGCTGCCATCGAAGCTGCGCGTGCGGGTGAGCAAGGCCGTGGCTTTGCCGTGGTCGCCGATGAGGTGCGCAACCTGGCGTCGCGTACCCGAGAGGCTACTGACGAAATCTCCGGGATGATCCAAAGCATCCAGCAGGAAACCGGCAACGCCATCAGCACCATGGAGCGCGGCAACGTGTTGATGCAGGAAGGCCTGTCGCGCAACGCCGACGTGGCGTCGGCCCTGGCGCGTATCGACGAGCAAAGCCGTTCTGCCGGCCAGCAGTTCGCGGCGATTACCACTTCCACCCAGGAGCAGAGCAGCACCGCGACCTTGCTCAGCAGCAACCTGCAGAGTATTGCGCTGGCCAACAGCGAGCAGCGCGAAGTAGTGTCGAACCTGGCGATTACCGCCAAGGAATTGGAGACGCTGGCGGCGGGCTTGCGGCATGAGGTGGATCGCTTCCGCTGAGGCTCAGGTAATGGAGGCCGGGCGATATTGCAGGGCCTCCTTCAGATGCTCGCGGGTGATGTCATTTACCTGTTCCAGGTCCGCCAAGGTGCGCGCCACCTTGAGCAGGCGATGGGCGGCGCGCAGGGACAGGGTCAGCCGCTCGCAAGCGGTTTCCAGCCAGCCCTCATCGACCTTCGCCAGCGTGCAGTGCTTGCGCAGCCCAGGCAGGTCCAGAAAGGCATTCGCACAACCCTGACGCCGTAACTGGCGCTCGCGGGCCTCGGCAACCTCGGCCGAGGCCGTCGCGGTGTTATCGCCAGCCTGTTGGGCTGGGTTCAATGCCGTGGTTTCCCGCGCGACGGTCAGGTGCAGGTCGATCCGGTCCATCAACGGTCCGGAGAGTTTGTTGCGATAGCGCTGGATCTGCTCCGGTGTACAGCGACAGCGCCCGCTGGGTTCGCCCAAATAGCCGCACGGGCAGGGGTTCATGGCGGCCACCAGTTGAAAGCGGGCAGGGAAACTCACCCGGTCACGGGCGCGGGAAATCACGATGTGTCCTGACTCCAGTGGTTCGCGCAGCACCTCCAGTACCTTGCGGTCGAACTCCGGCAATTCATCCAGGAACAAGACGCCGTGATGGGCGAGGGTGATTTCGCCGGGCTGTGGTTTCGAGCCGCCGCCCACCAATGCAGGACCTGATGCCGAATGATGCGGCTGGCGAAACGGCCGGTGCGGCCAATGACTCAGCGGCGCCAGGCTGACCACGGACTGAATCGCCGCCACCTCCAAGGCCTCCTGCTCACTCAACGGTGGCAACAACCCCGGCAGGCGGCTGGCGAGCAACGTCTTGCCGGTGCCGGGCGGGCCGCTGAACAGCAGGTTATGCGCCCCCGCCGCCGCGATCAGCAATGCGCGCTTGGCGGCGAGCTGGCCCTGTACCTCGCTCAAGTCCGGGTAAGGCTTGTTCAGGTACAGCAAACCGTCGGACTTGTAGGGCTCGATTGGCTGATGCCCGTTCAGGTGCGCCACCACCTGAAGCAGGTGGTCCACGGCGATCACTTTCAATCCCGATGCCAGGCAGGCTTCTTCCGCATTCGCCCGTGGCACTATCACAGTGCGCCCGGCCTTGCGCGCCGCCAATGCTGCTGGCAACACGCCTTTCACTGCGCGCACTGCGCCGGACAGTGCCAGTTCCCCCAGGCATTCCACGTCGTCGAGCATCAACGCCGGCACCTGCACGCTGGCCGCCAGGATTCCCAGGGCAATCGCCAGGTCAAAACGCCCGCCGTCCTTGGGCAGGTCGGCGGGCGCCAGGTTCAGGGTGATGCGGCGGGCAGGGTATTGCAGGGCGGAATTGAGGATGGCGCTGCGCACCCGGTCCTTGCTTTCCTTGACCGCCGTTTCCGGCAAGCCCACCAGCGTCAGGGACGGCAGACCATTGGCCATATGCACTTCGACGGTGACGGCAGGGGCTTCGACGCCAATTTGGGCGCGGCTGTGGACGATGGCGAGAGACATGCTCGTTCCTTGAAAAAGGGACCGCTTCCTGCGGTTTTCTCAAGGGTAGACGAGGGGTGACGCTATCGAAGGTGGGAGGTTTTACAGAACGTATCCAGCTCCCACATTGACCGCGTTTATTCAGCAGGCGGCGTGAGCTTGGCTTCCAGTTCGGCGACTTTCGCTTCCAGGCTCTCAAGCCGAGCACGCGTGCGGGCCAGCACCACCATCTGGCTATCAAACTCTTCCCGGCTCACCAGGTCGAGCTTGCTGAAACCGCTTTGCAGCAATGCCTTGAATTGGCTTTCGATTTCATTGCGGGGCAATGGGGTGTCGCCGCTGAACAGGCGAGAGGCGTGGCCGCTCAGGGCGTCGAGGAGGTCTTTGGGCGCGAGCATGGGAAATATTCCGGAAACTGTTGGCCGGCAGTGTATCACGCAGCGTCTATAGTCTTTTTCACGGAGGCAAGCGCACGCTTTTCGCGCAGAGGGTCGGGCGGCGACGCACTGTTTTTGTGCGCATTGCCCCCATCAAAAAGCCCCGTAGGTGGGCATAAGTGGGCAAAGGACTGATTTCAGTGATTTTTACGGAGCTGGCAAGGTTTCTGCTTAGACGATCATGACCCATGCACTGATGCAGTCGCTGTGACGAATGCAGTGCGCCGACGGATCAGGGGTACAGGTTTCGTCACCAGTGGTTCGCTGGCGTCGCAAAGGCAAATGCCGAGGCGACGACG
Source organism: Pseudomonas sp. DWRC2-2 (assembly GCF_049897885.1). NCBI lineage: Bacteria > Pseudomonadati > Pseudomonadota > Gammaproteobacteria > Pseudomonadales > Pseudomonadaceae > Pseudomonas > Pseudomonas sp. DWRC2-2. The sequence continues at coordinate 419,475 of NZ_JAFCXD010000003.1, read as the reverse complement.
CGTTACAAAGCCAGGCACTGCGCTTAGACTTGAGACGGGTTTGTTTTCCTGGGGCAAGTCCACCAATTCGGGAGAGAGTTTTCATGAAGCTAGTCACTGCCATCATCAAGCCGTTCAAGTTGGACGATGTACGCGAGTCGTTGTCCGAGATCGGCGTGCAGGGCATTACCGTTACTGAGGTCAAAGGCTTCGGTCGGCAGAAGGGTCACACCGAGCTGTATCGCGGCGCGGAATACGTGGTCGATTTCCTGCCGAAGGTGAAGATTGATGTCGCCATTGACGACAAGGATCTTGACCGGGTTATCGAGGCGATAACCAAGGCCGCCAACACCGGCAAGATCGGTGACGGCAAGATCTTCGTGGTCAATCTGGAACAGGCTATTCGCATCCGTACCGGCGAAACCGATACCGACGCAATCTAAGCCGCCAAACCCCAACGCCCCAGGAGAAAACAATATGACTCTGCGTAAATTCGCAGGGCTCGGAGCCCTGTTGTCCATCGTAATGCCAAGCCTGGCCATGGCGGCAGACGAAGTGGCTGCTCCAGTCCTCAATTCCGGCGACACCGCCTGGATGCTGACCGCCACCGCTTTGGTGCTGTTCATGACCATCCCTGGCCTGGCGCTGTTCTACGGCGGCATGGTCCGCTCCAAGAATATTCTGTCGGTGATGATGCAGTGCTTCGCGATCACCGGCCTGATCAGCATCCTCTGGGTCGTCTACGGCTACAGCATCGCGTTCGATACCACCGGTATGGAACAGGGTGTGGTCAACTTCAACTCCTTCTTCGGCGGCATGGGCAAGGCGTTCCTGGCGGGCGTGACCCCGGCCAGCATCACCGGCCCTGCGGCATTGTTCCCGGAAGCCGTGTTCATCACCTTCCAGATGACGTTCGCCATCATCACCCCGGCGCTGATCGTCGGTGCCTTCGCTGAGCGTATGAAGTTCTCTGCGATGCTGATCTTCATGGCGATCTGGTTCACCCTGGTCTACGCGCCGATCGCGCACATGGTCTGGAGCGGCAACGGTGGCCTGATGTGGGACTGGGGCGTGCTGGACTTCGCCGGCGGCACCGTGGTGCACATCAACGCCGGTGTGGCTGGCCTGGTGGCGTGCATCGTGCTCGGCAAGCGTAAAGGCTTCCCGACTACCCCGATGGCCCCGCACAACCTGGGTTACACCCTGATCGGCGCGGCGATGCTGTGGATCGGTTGGTTCGGCTTCAACGCCGGCTCCGCTGCTGCGGCCAACGGCACCGCCGGCATGGCGATGCTGGTTACACAGATCGCTACCGCTGCGGCGGCGCTGGGCTGGATGTTCGCCGAGTGGATCACCCACGGTAAGCCAAGCGCACTGGGCATTGCCTCCGGCGTGGTCGCCGGCCTGGTTGCAATCACCCCAGCCGCAGGCACCGTGGGCCCGATGGGCGCCCTGGTGATCGGCCTGGTTGCCGGTGTGATCTGCTTCTTCTGCGCCACCAGCCTAAAACGCAAACTGGGCTACGACGACTCCCTGGACGCCTTCGGCGTACACGGTATCGGCGGTATCGTGGGGGCGATCCTCACCGGTGTATTTGCAGCGCCTGCTCTGGGTGGCTTCGGTACGGTGACTGACATCGCTGCGCAAGTCTGGATCCAGTGCAAAGGCGTTGGCTTCACGGTGATCTACACGGCGATCGTGACCTACATCATCCTTAAGGTGTTGGACATGGTCATGGGCCTGCGGGTGACCGAAGAGGAAGAGGCTGTCGGCCTCGACCTGGCGCAACACAACGAACGCGGCTACAACTTGTAAGTACGCGAAAAAAAGATGCCCGGCTTGCCGGGCATTTTTTTGTCTGGTGTTTGTCAGTCGTAATACGCCGTAGCGGTTTTTACGCCTTGTTTGTGATGGGATGCACACGGCACTTTTCAGCGTGCCAATGTCTTACAGGCATGTAGGCGTATTCGGCACTTTGTTTTTTCCCAGAGCGCGCTAGAATGCGCGCCGATGGGCGCAAAACTGTATTTATCTGGGCGAGCACCGTGATCATGGCGGTGCTCGTAAAGTCCTCGCCACCTTGCACGGTGATGGGGCATAAGCCACTGGTTATCCAGTGGATGTTGATTTTTTTCCGGCAGCCGTCGACAGAGGGTGAAGCTGGGCTATAACTAATCTGCTTTTCGCAAGTCATGAGGTAGAACATGAGCGACGATGATCTGGAAAACGACGAACTCGAAGTAGGTGACGAAGACGACACCGAAGAAGGTCTTGAAGCGGCGGCGGAAGACGTTGCTGACGACGACGGTGGCGATGATGCGCCTGCCCCGGCTGCCAAAGGCAAAGCCAAGGCTGCTGTGTCGGTAGATGAATTGCCGAGCGTTGAAGCCAAGAATAAAGAGCGCGATGCCCTGGCCCGTGCGATGGAAGAGTTCCTCGCTAAAGGCGGCAAAGTGCAGGAAGTCGAGGCCAACGTGGTGGCAGACCCACCGAAGAAGCCGGATAACAAGTACGGCAGCCGACCTATCTGAGGTCAGCACCCGCTTGTAAGAAAAAGCCCGCCGTCGCTGCGGGCTTTTTCATGGGTGTTATTTCCAGCCAGCCAGCAAGGGCGCTAATTCGGCCAGGCTGCGAATCTCCGCATCCGGGCGCTTGTCGGCCTCCCACACTTTACCCGTCGGGTTGAACCACACCGCCCGAAGCCCCGCCTGCTGTGCTCCGGCAATGTCATCCCCCGGATGATCGCCAATGTGCACCGCCGCACTGGCGTCCACGCCACCGCGCTGCAACGCTTCTTGAAACAAACGCGCATCCGGCTTGGCGATGCCGATGTCTTCTGCGCGCAAGGCAAAGTGGAAGTAGTCCGCCAGGCCCACGCGCTGCACGTCGGCGTTACCGTTGGTGATCACCCCCAGCAGGAAGTGCTGGCGCAGCGCCCGAAGCATGGGCTCCGCTTCAGGGAAGGGCGTGAGTTGGTGCCGCGCGTGAATGAACGCTTCGAAGCATACATCCGCCATTTCCGTAGCCTCGGGCTTTGGATAACCGGCCTCTTCAAACGCATGCATCAACACCCGGTGGCGCAAAATGCTGATCCGGTGTTTCAGCTCCGGATGGCGCTCCAGCACCTGCTGGCGAAGACTGGCGAAGTGCTCCAGCGGCAAGTCGCCGACTTTGGCGGCGTTAAGTGCCAGCCATTCGCGCATCGACGCTTCGGCGCTGATGATGACGGGTATGTTGTCCCAGAGTGTGTCGTCCAGGTCGAAGGTGATCAGCTTGATACTCATGAGTCGCCGCCCTTGATGCGTTTGGCCCGTGGATGGGCGCTGTCGTACACCGTTGCCAGGTGTTGGAAATCCAGATGGGTGTAGATCTGCGTGGTCTTGATGTCGGAGTGGCCGAGCAGCTCTTGAACCGCGCGCAGGTCCTGGGACGATTCCAGCAGGTGGCTGGCAAAAGAGTGTCGCAGCATGTGTGGGTGCAGGTTCTGCCCCAGCTCGCGCTCTCCGGCGGCCTTGACCCGCACTTGAATCGCCCGTGGCCCCAGGCGCCGGCCTTGCTGGCTGACAAACACTGCATCGTCCGCCGGGTTGGTCAAAAGGCGCAGCGGTAGCCACAGTTGCAAGGCTTCGCGGGCTTTGCGGCCCACTGGTAACACGCGGGTCTTACTGCCTTTACCGAGTACCTGAACCAGGCCGTCCGCCAGGTCCAATTGGTCGAGATTCAGGCCGGTCAGCTCCGACAGGCGCAGGCCCGATGAATAGAACAGCTCAAGAATGGCCTGGTCGCGATGGGCCAGGAAGTCATCCTCGACGGCGCCATCCAGCAATTGCAGGGCGCGGTCGGTGTCCAGGGTCTTGGGCAGGCGCCGTTCGCCCTTGGGCGGCGACAGGCCGTTGGCCGGGTCGTGGTCGCACAGGCCTTCGCGGTTCAAATAGTGATAGAGCCCACGCACCGCCGAGAGCAGGCGCGACAGGCTGCGCGAGGATTGGCCCGACTGGTGCAAGCGCGCGATCAGGCTGCGCAGGCTCTGGATATCCAGGGCCTTCCAGCTGCCGATCTGTTGTTTTTCGCAGTAGACCAGGACCTTGTTCAAGTCCCGCCGGTAGGCTTCCAGGGTATGGGGCGACACCTGGCGCTCGTTGCGCAGGTGAGCGCAGTAAGCGTCCAGTTGCCGTTCCATGGCTAGCGCACCGCGCGCAGGGCGGTGGTGAAGCGCGGCAGGACGCGGCCCAGGACTTCGGCGATGTAGGTCAGGAACAGCGTGCCCACGGAACTCTTGTAGTGCTGGGGATCGCGGCTGGCGATGGCCAGCACACCGTGCAAGCCTTGATGGCTGAGCGCGACCACTGCCGTGGAGCCGATCTGCTTGCGCTGTTCGGCACCAAACAGGAAGTCCAGCTCATGCTCACGCAAGGTGCCGCTGATGGTCTTGCCTTCGGACAACAGGCCACCGATGGCGGTGTGTGCGTCGCTGCCGCTGACCCAGCGACCCACCGGCATCGGGTTGTCGCTGAACAGGATCAGGCTCACGAACGGCACCTGGAAGTCCTGGCGCAGGCTGTCCTCCACGGCGATCACCGTTTCTTCCAGGCTGGTGGCGTCCATCAGGGTCAGGATCAGGCGACGGGTCTTCTCGAACAGGCGGTCGTTGTCGCGGGCGACGTCCATCAGGTGCGAGAGCTTATGGCGCATCTCGATATTGCGCTCGCGCAGGATCTTCATCTGCCGCTCCACCAGCGACACGGTATCGCCGCGTTGATGGGGGATGCGCAGGGCCGGCAGCAGTTCTTCGTGCTCGACGAAGAAATCCGGATTAGCCTCAAGGTACGCCGCGACGGCGGCGGCCTCCAGACTTTCGCTCGGGGATGCTTGTGCGGGTACTTGGGGCTTATCGGTCATTGGATTGGCTCACTCATAGACGGACCTGTCCTTCGTATACGCGCGAGGCCGGCCCGGTCATCATCACCGGGTGGCCAGGGCCTGCCCACTCGATGGACAAGCGTCCGCCGGGCAGGTCGATCAGCAGCGGCGAATCCATCCACCCCTGGCTGATCGCGGCCACGGCAGCGGCGCAAGCGCCGGTGCCGCAGGCCTGGGTTTCGCCGGCGCCGCGTTCCCAGACGCGCAATTGCGCGCGGGTACGGTCGATCACCTGCAGGAAGCCCACGTTGACCCGTGCCGGAAAGCGCGGGTGGTGTTCGATCTTCGGCCCCAGTTCATGTACAGGGGCGTTGTTGATGTCGTTGACCCGCAGCACGGCGTGGGGGTTGCCCATGGACACGGCGGCCAGGTCGACAACTTTACCGTCGACGTCAACCGCATAGCTCGTGGCCTGTTCGCTGGCTTGGAACGGAATGTCCGCCGGCACCAGGCGTGGCGCGCCCATGTTGACGCTGATCTGGCCGTCACTGCGGATATCCAGTTCGATCACGCCGCTCTTGGTCTCGACGCGGATCTGGCGCTTGGCGGTCAGGCGCTTGTCCAGCACAAAGCGGGCGAAGCAGCGTGCACCGTTGCCGCACTGTTCCACTTCGGAACCGTCGGAGTTGAAGATCCGGTAACGGAAATCCACCTCCGGGTTGCTTGGCGCCTCGACGATCAGCAACTGGTCGAAACCAATGCCGGTGTGACGGTCGCCCCACTGTTTGGCGTGCTTGGGCAGGATATGCGCGTGCTGGCTGACCAGGTCGAGGACCATGAAATCATTGCCCAGCCCGTGCATCTTGGTAAAACGCAGCAGCATGGCTTACTCCGGCAGCAGGCTTTCGCCAGCATACAACTCGGCTACCGTCTCGCGGCGACGCACTTCAAACGCTTGATCACCGTCCACCAGCACCTCGGCGGTACGGCCGCGGGTGTTGTAGTTGGAACTCATGACAAACCCGTAGGCACCGGCCGAATGCACGGCCAGCAGATCGCCTTCTTCCAGGGCCAGCTGACGATCCTTGGCCAGGAAGTCGCCGGTCTCGCAGATCGGGCCGACGATGTCATAGGCACGCGCTTCGCTGTCGCGAGGCGTCACGGCGGTGACATTCATCCAGGCCTGGTACAGCGCCGGACGGATCAGGTCGTTCATCGCCGCATCGACGATGGCGAAATCCTTGTGCTCGGTGTGCTTGAGGTACTCGACCTGGGTCAGCAGTACGCCGGCATTGGCGACGATATAGCGGCCAGGCTCGAACATCAGCGTCAGGTCGCGGCCTTCGATGCGCTCGCGCACCGCCTGGATGTAATCGGCGATCAGCGGCGGCTCTTCGTCGCGATAACGCACGCCCACCCCACCACCGAGGTCGATGTGGTGCAGGTAGATGCCGCATTCACCCAGGCGGTCGATCAACGCCAGCAGGCGGTCGAGCGCATCCAGGAACGGCGGCAGCGTGGTCAGTTGCGAGCCGATATGGCAGTCGACACCCAGCACTTCCAGGTTCGGCAGTTGCGCGGCGCGGATGTACACGTCCTCGGCGTCGGCAATGGCGATGCCGAACTTGTTCTCTTTGAGACCGGTGGAAATGTACGGGTGGGTGCCGGCATCGACGTCGGGGTTGACGCGCAGGGAGATCGGCGCGCGAACGCCCATTTCGGCGGCCACGACCTGCAGGCGCTCCAGCTCGTCGGTAGATTCGATGTTGAAGCAATGCACGCCAACTTCCAGGGCGCGACGCATGTCTTCGCGGGTCTTGCCGACGCCGGAGAACACGATCTTGTCAGCCTTGCCGCCAGCGGCCAGTACACGTTCCAGCTCGCCACGGGAGACGATGTCAAAACCAGCGCCCAATCGCGCCAGGACATTCAGTACGCCGAGGTTGGAGTTGGCCTTGACCGCGTAGCACACCAGGTGCGGCACGCCCTCGAGGGCGTCGGTGAACGAGCGGTACTGGGCTTCGATATGCGCACGGGAATATACATAGGTCGGGGTGCCAAAGCGCTGGGCAATCGCGGACAACGCCACGCCTTCCGCGAACAGCTCGCCGTCCCGGTAGTTAAAAGCGTCCATGGGATTCCCTTATTCGTAGGTGTCGTGCTTATGCGCTTTGGAAGGCTTTTGCGACGATTGCGCCTGTTCATTCGGGTCTTTGCTGTCATCGGGCAGGTACAGCGGGCCTTTTTGACCACAGGCACTAACGAGGCAAGCGACCGCGACGAGCGCAGCAAGGGAAGAGATCAGGCGCTTCATGGCGAAATCCTTGAATATGCATTAATTGCGCCCGAGTATACCGACCACCCGCCAGCTTGCCTATGCGCTGGAATACCCGTCCGGCGGGGGTTTGCCGACACAGCCGGGAAGCGTACTACGCTGCTTGAAGATTTTTCACACCGTCAATCGTGTTGAAATCGGTATCCTTTGCAATCGGCGAGGCTCGCCCGTATCGTGCGGCGCTTGAGCAAAACCAGACACTTTTGAGGTTGCCACAATGAGTTTGACCGAAGCCCGTTTTCACGACCTGGTGGATTCGACCCAGCAGGCGCTGGAAGATATTTTCGACGACAGCGGCCTGGACGTGGACCTGGAAAACTCGGCCGGCGTGCTGACCGTCAAGTTCGACAGTGGCCAACAACTGATCTTCAGCCGCCAGGAGCCGTTGCGTCAGCTGTGGCTGGCGGCGCGTTCCGGCGGCGTTCACTTCGACTACGACGAAGAAAGCGGCAAATGGCAGTGCGACAAGAGTGAAGAGCTGCTGAGTGAAATGCTCGCGCGCCTAGTCAGCGAGTACACCGGCGCCGACCTGGATTTCGACGAGATCTGATGGTGACCCAGCCTGCACCTGTCCGCCCGCCGAAGCCGCTGTTCAGTAACGTCAGCCCGGCGGTGCCGTCACCTTGTATCAGTTTGTGTCGCCTGGACGAGCAAAAAGTCTGCCTCGGCTGCTTCCGCCACGTGGAAGACATCCGTGAATGGCGCTCTGCCGACGATGCGCGGCGCCGCGTGATCTGCGCCGAGGCCGAGCAGCGCAGGGCGCGCGCCTGAGGTCGTCTTGTTTATTTGTGACGCTGTGGTAGTGTCCGGGTACGCCTCAACTCATCGAGGCCCGTGAGAACCCCGCCTTTTCCTGGCGGGGTTTTGCTTTTTTGTGCAGAAAAAAGGAGTCTGCCTGAATCATGACCACCGCACCGTCCATCATCCTCACCCGTCTTGACGTGCAGCGTCTGGAGCAACTGATCGACCGCTTGGGCGACGAATCTCCCGGCGTCGAAGCGTTGCAAGCCGAACTCGACCGCGCCGAAGACGTGGTTGGCCACGATGAAGTGCCTGCGGGTGTCGTGACCATGAACTCCAGCGTGCATTGCCGTGAGCAAAGCAGCGGCAAGGACTACCACCTGACGCTGGTCTACCCGAAAGACGCCAATGCGGACGAAGGCAAGATCTCGATCCTGGCGCCCGTGGGCAGCGCCTTGCTCGGTTTGCAGGTTGGTCAGCACATTGACTGGCCCGCACCGGGCGGCAAGACCCTCAAGCTGGAACTGCTCAGTGTTGAAGGCCAGCCTAAAGATGGCGGCGCCTTCCCCCTTTAAATTTCGCTCAATGCCACATTGAGTGACAGCTCCAGCTCGGCCTTGTAGCGCAGGTACAGGTTGCTCGGGCTTTGCACATCGCCGAGCAGGCCGGACAGATCCAGGTCGGTGATGTAGCAGCGGTAACGCTCGGTCTCCCGGCGTTGCCCGACGATTTCCTGGGCGACCACTGCAAACAGTTGGTCGCCAAACTCCAGTTCGGAAAACTCCCGCTGATTGCAGTACAAGGTAATGCCCACCTGGCCCGGTGCGGCCTTGCCGATAATCGCCTGCACGTCGTAAAACGGTTTGTTCGCCGGGTTCAGCGGTGCGGGTCGAGGTTCGATGCCGCGCGCGCGACCGCTGCCTGACGGCAATAGCTGGTAATACAAGACCTGCACCGCGCCCAGCGGCTCCTGTTGGTCCAACGGCGATAGCGCGTCCCGGCGATAAATGATCGACTGCAAGAAACGCTGCAACGGCGCCAACAGACTCTGTTCATCGTGAAACGGCAGGCGCTGCTGCCAGAGCGCGTTAAATTCATCCAATACATACAGCTCGGCGAAGCCTTCGTTGACCCGGTAGAACACCTGCACGCAATCGGCCATGCCCATCGGCAGCAGCAACGCCAGGTCGTGGTCTTCCAGGGCCATGGCATCCAGGTGCAACGGGCTGTAGCTGGCCAATTCTTCGCTGAGGTAGGCGATCAGCGCATCCTGGGTCGCCAGCGATACATGGTTGGCCTGGCCCGGCATCAACTCCATGACGTGATAGTGCTGCTGCACCTGGAGCAAATAGCGGTGATTGCCCTGGCCGAGCAGCAGGTTCTGCGCGGTGTCGAAGATTCCTTCCACGCGTTGGGCAATGAATTGCGCACGGTTGTGACAGAAACAGCGCACCCGCAGGCGTGGCAGATGGTCCGACGGCAACTGGTTGAGGTAGTCGCGCAGGCAGTCGAGCAGCGCATGGGGGCTGTCGTAGCGGCTGACCATCACCTCGTTCCAGCTATTGAGCGTGACCTGGTCCAGGGTCAGCACCAGGTTGTCGCGCACACCGGCATAGCTCAGTGAGTCGGTGCGCTCGGTGGTCATCAGGATATTCAGGTCGCGGTGATGCTTGAGCGGGTCGACGCCGACGTTGATCAGCAACAACACTTCTTCCGGCACGGCCGAGCGCAGCAGGCGCTCTTCATCCACGCTGGCCAGGGGCAGGGCGATGGTTTGTTGCAGGCTGCCTAGCAGGTTGAACAGCTCGAATTCGGTCATGTCGCTGGTGCCGGGGTGCAGCGCCAGGCGCGTGCTGCTATCAATCACGCCGTTGCGATGGCACCAGGTCAGCATCTCCAGCAGGTCGCGGCTGCGTTTGATCGGCGCGAAGTGTTCCCATTCCAGCGCTGTAAGGTTGCCGTTATACAGGCCCCAGTGGTGCTGGCCCGGCTCCTTGCGGTTGGGCGATTGCACCAGGGTCAGGGTGTCTTCAGCCAGGTCCGGGGCAATGCCTGGGTTGATGAACTCGACCTTGCCGGCCTTGCGTTCAAAGGCGGCGTATAGGCGCCGACCCAGCACATTGAGGTCGCGTTTGTTGATCAGGCTGACGGTCTGTTCGGTGCGGGCGAATTGGGTCAGGAAGCGGTAACTGTAGTTGAGCTCGCTCACCAAGGCCCGGCGCTCGGAGGCGACCTGACGCACTTTCCACTGGCTGCGGCTGTCGAGCAACGCCAATTGGCGCTGGTCCCAGCCCCATTCATGGGCCAGGCGCTCCAGCAGCAGGCGCTGCCAGCTGGTGGTACGCTGGCCGGCGCTGAGCTTGCGGTTGACCTTCAGGTACAGCGCGCGCCGTACCAGTTCCAAGCGCTCGGGCTCGTTGCGGGCCTTGAGGTATTCCTCGATGCGGCGGTACACCACGATGTATGGGTCCAGCTCATCCAGGTTCATCTGGTTGGCGAACACCGCTCGCTTGAAGCGCAGGCTCAGGCAGTGCACGTTCGGGTGTTCGCTGGCGTAGACCTCGGTCAGCAACAGCTTGAGCACGGATTTGTAGGGCGACTCGATGCCCTTGAACAGTTGCCACAGCCCGGCGCCAATGAATTCGCCTGGGGGAATGCGCGCCAAGTGACCCAGGTCGAGGGTTTCGTCGGCGCGGATAAAACGCTTGGAAATCAGCGTGTGGGTGAACTCGGCATAACGGGTTTCTTCATACACCGGCACCAGCCACCAGATCGGTGTGCGTCCGGCCAGCCAGATGGCGGTGCGGTAGAACTCATCCAGCAACAGGTAATGCTGGGTGGTGCCGCAGTCGTCGGAGCTCAGTTGCGTGTCGCGTTCACCGAGCACAAAGCGTGTCGGCTCGATCAGGAAGAAGTGCGCCTCGGCGCCCATGGTCAGGGCCCAGGCTTCCAGCAACTGGCATTTCTTGCGCAGTTCGGCCAGCTCAGTCTCGCTAAGGTCGGCGGCGTGACACACCCACACATCCATATCGCTCTGGTCGGCCTGGGCCAGGGTGCCCAGGCTGCCCATCAGGAACAGGCCGTGGATTGGTCGCGGCGGGTTGCCGTGACGCGGTTTGTAGGAGAACGAGCGCGTCAGGCGCTGGGCTTCGGTGAGGGCTTGGGCGTCCGGTTCGAAATTCGACAGGCCTGCTGGCGTACTGCCCGACACATAGCCCGGCAGCAACGGATGGTTGACGTGAAAAAACAGCGGCAACAGGTTCAGCACGCTTTGCTGGCGCGGCGTCAGCCCCTCGATGGCACGGGCCATACGGCCTTCATTGAGGGCCATGAACCGCGCGCGCAACTGGGCCAGCACCTTGCGGTCGATGCCTTCGTCCAGGTCGGGGCGGATTTCATGGGTGCGGGTCATGTCGAACTCGGTGGCTCGCAGGGCCCGACGTGGGCGGCCGTGTAGGAGTTTACAGCCAGTAGCGTAGGAGGTTTAGAGGGAAATGGTTTTTGACGTCAGAATTTTTGCACGTGCACAGCAACGCCCTCGGAATCCGCAAAGGGCGGACTCCACGGGCGGTATCCGGTATCAGGCGGCTTCTTTGGTGGTGGCAGTGGTCAAGATAGTCAGCAGGGTCTGGGCCTGCTCTGCGGCGTCCCGGCCAAGGCTGGTCAGGTAGCCCCCGTCCGGCTGGTCGATAAGCCCTTTCGTGTGGAGGCGTTTGGCGGCGGCGATGGCAGTAGGTGCGGCGGTCTGGTGGACTTTCAGACCTTCTTTGGTGCTGTCCAAAGGGAAGAGTACAAGGATTTCCAGTTCGGCAACCAACTCAGGGGTATACGACATAAGGACTCCAGACTTTCTAAGAATTTATTAGAGGCTAGCAGGCCATAAGGTGAACGCACTTTGCCGAACTGTCCAGTGTGTTGCCGCGTGTTGGATTTATTGCTTTTCAGGCGGCAATTCCGGCAAGGCGCGCAGTGCAGTTTCATACCATTCGGTATTGAAAGCGCGGTCCTCTTCCAGCAGCGCGTCGATCTCGACCGCGAGCACGTGGGCCATCAGTTGCAGGATCTCTTCACGCTCGTAGCCCACCAGGGTCAGCTTGTTGAACGTGGCCTTGGCGGCCGGTGGGTTTTCGCTCTCGATCTGGTTCTCGATCGCTTCAATCAGCGTGGTTTCGGCGAATTCTTCTTCGTCGTTGTCGATATCGGTCGGCTCGCTCATGGCAGGCTCCTCAAGGAAAGGGCGCCAGTCTACCCCCATTCAGGTGGGTGATGCTGCTGGTCAGGGCGGGCGCCGGGATCTATAACAGTGCAGCCAACCCCATTCCCGGCCTGGAGGCACAGACATGCTCAAGCTTTACGGATTTTCGGTCAGCAACTACTACAACATGGTCAAGCTGGCGTTGCTGGAGAAAGGGCTGCCTTTCGAAGAGGTGCCTTTTTACGCCGGCCAAACCCCTGAAGCCCTGGCCGTGAGCCCGCGGGGCAAGGTGCCGGTGCTGGGCGTGAAACAGGGTTTCATCAACGAAACCAGCGTGATCCTTGAGTACATCGAGCATACCCAGGAAGGGCCCGCGCTGCTCCCGGCCGAGCCGTTCCAGCGTGCTCAGGTGCTGGCGCTGTGCCGGGAAATCGAGTTGTACATCGAGTTACCTGCTCGCGCGTGTTTTGCAGAAGCGTTTTTTGGCATGCCGGTGCCGGAGGCGATCAAGGAGAAGTCCAAGGCCGAGTTGCTGTTGGGTTTTGGTTCGTTGGGCAGGCACGGCAAGTTCGCGCCGTATGTGGCGGGGGAGAGCTTCACGATTGCCGATTTGTATTTCATGTACAGCGTGAACCTCGCCTGCGCGGTGGGCGAGAAGCTGTTTGGGCTGGATATGCTGGCTGAAATGCCGGCGGCCAAGGCGTTGCTGGACAGGTTGCATGCCATGCCCAATGCCCAGAAGGTGGCAGCGGATAGGGAAGCGGCGATGCCGGCGTTTATGGCGATGATTGCAGCAAAAAAATAATCACGACGAGCGCAGCTCAAAATGTGGGAGCGGGCTTGCTCGCGAAAGCGGTGGATCAGTCAGTACATTAGGTGACTGACACTCCGCTTTCGCGAGCAAGCCCGCTCCCACAGGGTTGACCGCGTTGCAGCAGAAAACGCGATCTAGCGGCTGGCGAGCAGGGCCTGGCCGCGCACCACGGCTGCCTTCACCTGCGCCGGCGCAGTCCCGCCCACGTGGTTACGGGCATTCACCGAGCCTTCCAGGGTCAGCACGGCAAACACGTCCTGCTCGATCTGGTCGCTGAACTGACGCAGTTCTTCCAGGCTCATTTCCGCCAGGTCCTTGCCGGTGTCCACGCCGTACTTAACCGCGTGACCGACGATTTCGTGGCAGTCACGGAACGGCAGGCCACGGCGCACCAGATAGTCCGCCAGGTCGGTTGCGGTAGAGAACCCACGCAGCGCCGCTTCACGCATGATTGCGTGCTTGGGTTTGATCGCCGGGATCATGTCGGCAAACGCGCGCAAGGAGTCGCGCAGGGTGTCGGCGGCGTCGAACAACGGCTCTTTGTCTTCCTGGTTGTCCTTGTTGTAGGCCAGAGGCTGGCCTTTCATCAGGGTCAGCAGGCCCATCAAGGCGCCGAACACGCGGCCGCTCTTGCCACGCACCAACTCGGGCACGTCGGGGTTTTTCTTTTGCGGCATGATCGAGCTGCCGGTGCAGAAACGGTCCGGCAGGTCGATGAACTGGAATTGCGCGCTGGTCCACAGCACCAGCTCCTCGGAGAAGCGCGACAGGTGCATCATCGCGATGCTCGCGGCGGCGCAGAATTCGATGGCGAAGTCACGGTCCGACACGCCATCCAGGGAGTTGCCGCCCACGGCGTCGAAGCCCAGCAATTGCGCGGTGTATTCGCGATCGATCGGGTAGGTGGTGCCGGCCAGCGCAGCGCTGCCCAGAGGCATGCGGTTGGCGCGCTTGCGGCAGTCCACCAGACGCTCGTAGTCGCGGCTGAGCATTTCGAACCAGGCCAGCAGGTGGTGGCCGAAGGTCACAGGCTGTGCGGTCTGCAGGTGAGTGAAGCCCGGCATGATGGTGTCCGACTCGCGTTCGGCTTGCTCAAGCAGGCCTTTTTGCAGGCGGGTGATCTCGGACAGGATGAGGTCGATTTCGTCACGCAGCCACAGGCGGATATCAGTGGCCACCTGGTCGTTACGGCTACGGCCGGTGTGCAGCTTCTTGCCGGTCACACCGATGCGGTCGGTGAGGCGGGCCTCGATGTTCATGTGCACGTCTTCCAGATCGACGCGCCAGTCGAAGGTGCCGGCTTCGATCTCGCCACGGATGGTGGTCAGGCCGTCGATGATGCTGTCGCGCTCGGCGTCGGTCAGCACGCCGACCTTGGCCAGCATCGTCGCGTGGGCGATGGAGCCCATGATGTCGTGGCGGTACAGGCGCTGGTCGAAGGTGACGGAGGCGGTGAAGCGGGCGACGAAGGCGTCGACGGGTTCACTGAAGCGGCCGCCCCAGGACTGGTTGGTCTTGTCGGTGCTCATGGATTCGCTCGTGATCTGCTTAATAAAGAGGCATGGAAGTGTGCCGGCGATAATAACAGGGTTGCCCGTGGACGCGGTGCTGCGGGTCGTCGGCATTTTTATTTGTGCAAAGGATGGCTAAGTGCCTTGCCGTCGAACGCGTCCAGGACGAGACTGGGTACAGGGGTTTATTGAAACGATATTTGACGATTGAGCAATGTCGTCTCAGTGAGCGTCTACAGTTGGACTGATAGTGTGTGAATGCACCAAAGTCGGGTGATGCGGTCAGAGCCCAGACTATCCATTTAAAAAGGGGGGTATTCGGATTGTGTATCAGCAAAACCTACGACGATGCCCGAAGGCAGCAGGTTTTGGGCGCTATTGAACAGGTCCGGGTAAATATGGGTGCCACTCTCAGGGCACTTTTTGCCGCTCGCGCTAGTCTTAGCGTGGATCGCTGTGACGCAAGTCACCGCACCTGTCTACGCTATCCTTGTGCGAGACTCACGCAGGAATCCAGCGCAATATGAATGTCCTGATCGTTGATGACGAACCCCAAGCCCGCGAGCGACTGAACCGTTTGGTCAGTGATCTCGAGGGTTACGCAGTACTCGAACCGAGCGCCACCACGGGCGAAGAGGCGTTGACGCTGATCGACAGTCTCAAGCCGGATGTGGTGTTGCTCGATATCCGTATGCCGGGCCTTGATGGCCTGCAAGTTGCTGCCCGACTGAGCGAGCGAGAGTCGCCACCTGCCGTAGTGTTTTGCGCAACAGGCGATGAGTTTTCCGCGGAGACGCTGGAAGCCAGTGGAGTCAGCTTCCTCACCAAACCGGTGGCTGGCGAAGCATTGCTCAAGGCCCTGAAAAAGGCCGAGCGCCCAACCCGCGTCCAACTCGCCGCCTTGACCCAGCCAGCAGCCCAGAGTGGTAATGGGCCGCGCAGCCATATCAGCGCCCGCACCCGCAAAGGTATCGAGCTGATCCCCTTGGGCGAGGTGGTCTATTTTATCGCCGATCACAAGTACGTGACCCTGCGCCATCAGGGCGGCGAAGTGTTGCTCGATGAGCCACTCAAGGCGCTTGAGGATGAGTTCGGCGACCGCTTCGTGCGTATCCACCGCAATGCGCTGGTGGCCCGCGAGCGCATCGAACGCCTGCAACGCACGCCGCTGGGGCACTTTCAGCTGTTCCTGAAAGGCCTGAATGGCGACGCACTGATCGTCAGCCGACGGCATGTAGCCGGCGTGCGCAAGATGATGCAGCAGCTTTAGCCCGAGGGCTGTGGCGAGGCCTGCAACTCATATCCCGGTGCGACGCGGCCAGGGAGGCCCCGCACTTGCTGATTCAAATCAAAGCGTATTTGCCTGAGCTGTTATTATCTGCCGTATCTATTCAGTACGGATTGATCCATGTCCTCTCGCGAAATCCGCATCGCCACCCGTAAAAGCGCCCTGGCCTTGTGGCAGGCCGAATACGTCAAATCACGCCTGGAACAGGCCCATCCTGGCCTGACCGTGTCCCTGGTGCCCATGGTCAGTCGCGGCGACAAGCTGCTCGACTCGCCACTGTCGAAGATCGGCGGCAAGGGACTGTTCGTCAAGGAACTGGAAACCGCGTTGCTGGAAAACGAAGCCGACATCGCCGTGCATTCGATGAAAGACGTGCCCATGGACTTCCCCGAAGGCCTGGGCCTGTTTTGCATCTGCGAGCGCGAAGACCCGCGTGATGCCTTTGTTTCCAACACCTACGCGTCCCTGGACGAATTGCCTTTGGGCAGCATTGTCGGCACGTCCAGCCTGCGTCGCCAGGCGCAACTGCTGACCCGTCGCCCGGACTTGCAGATCCGCTTCCTGCGCGGCAACGTCAACACCCGACTGGCCAAGCTGGATGCCGGTGAATATGACGCGATCATCCTCGCGGCGGCCGGCCTGATTCGCCTGGGCTTCGAAGACCGCATCACCTCGGCCATCAGCGTCGAGGACAGCTTGCCAGCCGGTGGGCAGGGCGCGGTTGGCATTGAGTGCCGCACCGCCGACAGTGAAATCCACGCCCTGCTCAAGCCTCTTGATCACCACGACACTGAAGTCCGTGTCACGGCCGAACGAGCCCTGAACAAACACCTCAACGGTGGCTGCCAGGTGCCGATCGCCTGCTACGCCGTGCTTGAAGGCGAAAACCTGTGGCTGCGTGGCCTGGTGGGTGATCCGGACGGCGGCACGCTGCTGACCGCCGAGGTGCGTGGCCCGCAGCGTGACGCCACAGCCCTGGGTATCCAGGTAGCCGAAGAGCTGTTGGACAAAGGCGCTGGTGCCATCCTGCAAAAAGTCTACGGCGAGGCCGGCCCGCAGTGACCGAATGGCGCGTGCTGCTGACGCGGCCTGCCGAGGAGTCGATGGCCCTGGCGGCCGCGTTGTCCGGCGCGGGCATTTTCAGCAGCAGCCTGCCTTTGCTGGACATTGAGCCGCTCCCGGTAACACCTGAACAGCAAGCTGTCTTCCATGACCTGGGGCGTTACTGTGCAGTGATCGTCGTCAGCAAGCCTGCGGCACGCGTTGCCGTGGCGCAGCTGGGTCGCGCATGGCCGCAGCTGACGTGGTTCAGTGTCGGCGCTGCCACGGCGCAGGTACTGGCCGAACATGGCCTGAATGTTAAGTATCCGCCTACTGGCGACGACAGCGAGGCTTTGCTTCAATTGCCCGCGTTGCGCGAGGCTATCGCCCGCCCGGATGCACAGGTGTTGATCCTGCGCGGTGAGGGCGGTCGCGAGCTGCTGGCGGAGCGTTTGCGTGAACAAGGTGCTAGTGTCGACTATCTGGAGTTGTATCGCCGTTTCTTGCCGGCCTATGAGGCCGGTGCACTGATGCAACGCATCCAGTTGGAACGCTTGAACGGCCTGGTGGTCAGCAGTGGGCAGGGTTTTTTACACCTGCAAGCCCTCGCCGGAGCCGATTGGCCCCAGGTGGCACAGCTGCCGTTGTTCGTGCCAAGCCCGCGAGTCCTGGAGATGGCGCGGGCCGCTGGCGCAGAAAAAGTTGTGGATTGTCGCGGTGCGAGTGCCGCGGCTTTGTTAGTGGCGATACGGAGCTATCCCGTTCCCACTCTCTGAAACGCAAAGGACGGATACGTGAGCGAAACAGCCTTGCCTAAAGATGAAACCCAACCCGCACTTGATGCGCCGGTTGAGTCACCGGTCACCGCGCCGCGCCGTGGCAATGGCCTGGCAATTGTCGCCCTGCTGCTCGGCGCTGCGGGTGTTGCCGCCGGCGGTTGGGGGATCTGGCAGGTCCGCGCGTTGCAAGCCAGCAGCCAGCAGCAGTTGGGCCAGGTGCAGACCCTCGATGATCAATCCCAGTCCCTCAAGCAAAGCCAGCAACAACTGGCGGCGCGGCTGGCGCAGTTGCCGGGTGCGGATGAGTTGGAGGAGCGTCGTCGTCTGGTGGCCCAGCTCCAGGGTGATCAGCAGCGCCTGAGCCAGCGCCTGGAAACCGTGCTAGGAGCCAGCCGCCAAGACTGGCGTTTGGCCGAGGCCGAGCACTTGATTCGCCTGGCAAGCCTGCGCCTTTCTGCCCTGCAAGATATCAACAGTGCCCAGGCTTTGGTCCAGGGTGCCGACGAGATTCTTCGTGAGCAGAGCGATCCGGGCGCCTATGCTGCCCGCGAGCAATTGGCCAAGAGCCTTGTTTCGCTGCGCAGTACCGAGCAACCGGACCGCACCGGGCTGTACCTTCAATTGGCGGCCTTGCGTGATCAGGTCGTGCAACTGGCAGCGATCGCTCCTGAATATCAACTGGCCGAACCTGCTCCCGAGTCACGCCCTACCACTGATACGGAAAGCCGCTGGAGCCAATGGTGGGAGCAGATTTCCCGCTACTTCCGCATCGACTTTAACCCGGATGACAACATCCGTCCGTTACTGGCTGGCCAAGGTTTGAACCAAGTGCGCCTGGCCCTGAGCCTGGCGCTGGAGCAGGCGCAATGGGCAGCGCTCAACGGTGAATCGGCAGTCTACAGCCGCTCGTTGGGCGAGGCCCGCGGTGTGCTGCAGGATAATTTCAACCAGGACAACCCGCAGAGCAAGGCGATGCTGGCACGTATCACTGAGCTTGAACCCCAAGCGGTATCAGTGGTGACGCCGGACCTGGCCGCGAGCCTGGCCGCCGTGCAGGCTTATCTTGAGCGCCGTCATCTGTCTGCTGACGAAGCCAAGGCGGCTGCGACGCCGGCGAAGCAGGAGTAGAACCGATGAAGCGATTCTATGTAATCCTGATGCTGGCAATTGCGATCGCGCTGGCCGTAGGTGTTGGCATTTCGGAGCACACCGGCTACGTGCTGATCACCTACCCTCATGTACTGAATTACGAATCGAGCCTGTGGGCGACTCTGGTGGCGGTGTTTGCCATCGGCCTGGCGATCTACCTGGTCCGTGTGCTGCTGAGCCTGGTCACCACCTCTGGTGGCGTGGTCAATCCGTGGTCGCGGCGTAACCGCAGCCGGCGTGTGCAGGTTGCCATCGAGCAGGGCCAGATGGACCTCGCCGAGGGCCGCTGGGCCAGTGCCGAGCGCCACCTGCATCGTGCCGCCGAAGCCGAGCGTCAGCCACTGCTGTATTACCTCGGCGCAGCCCGTGCGGCGAATGAGCAGGGGCGTTACGAAGAGTCCGATGGTTTGCTGGAGCGTGCCCTGGAGCGTCAGCCCCAGGCCGAGCTGGCGGTCGCCCTGAGTCATGCGCAACTGCAACTGGACCGTGGCGATACCGACGGTGCACTGACCACCTTGCAGGCCATGCACGAACGTCACCCCCACAACGCCCAGGTCTTGCGTCAATTGCAGCGCCTGCATCAGCAGCGGGGCGACTGGTCGTCGGTGATCCGCCTGCTGCCGGAACTGCGCAAGGATAAAGTGCTGCCCGCCAGTGAACTGGCCGAGCTTGAGCGTCGCGCCTGGGGCGAGAACCTGAGTCTCGCGGCCCAGCGTGAAGAGCAGGGCGAGGCCGGCTTGCAGTCCCTTGAGCGAGCCTGGCAGCAACTCACTTCCGCCCAGCGCCAGGAGCCGCAACTGGTCCTGGCTTATGCCGAGCAACTGC
The DNA here is from genome assembly GCF_049897885.1 of Pseudomonas sp. DWRC2-2. Taxonomy (NCBI): domain Bacteria; kingdom Pseudomonadati; phylum Pseudomonadota; class Gammaproteobacteria; order Pseudomonadales; family Pseudomonadaceae; genus Pseudomonas; species Pseudomonas sp. DWRC2-2. The sequence goes on along the minus strand of NZ_JAFCXD010000003.1, from coordinate 399,958 downwards.
GCCAGTTGGGTGCCGATGCCAAGGCCGAGGAAGCGCTGCGTGGCGCGATCAAACGCGGTTACGACAGCCATCTGATTCGACTCTACGGCTTGTTGCGTGGCAGCGATCCAGCCAAGCAGTTGAAGTTTGCCGAAGGTTGGCTCAAGGATCATCCAGGTGATGCCAGCCTTCTGCTGACGCTGGGTCGTTTGTGCCTGCAGAACAGCTTGTGGGGCAAGGCGCGGGATTATCTGGAAAGCAGCCTGCAGGTGCAGCGTAATCCCGAGGCCTGTGCCGAGTTGGCGCGTTTGTTGGCGCAACTGGGTGACACTGAACGCAGCAACCAGCTGTTCCAAGAGGGCCTTGGGTTGCTGGACAACCGTTTGCTGGCGTCACCGCTGCCTGTTCCGGTCCGAGTTTGACGTAGGAAATGGGTGAGGATCGGCCCGGAGATAACTGGCCGCCAACCCCTCATTCCATGGGAAAAACTGGCTGTGGAGCGTTTGTGGGCAATGTCTGACGCTCAACAGCCCAACGTCTTCCATCTTCTGGCGGGAAGTCCTTACCCTCTCGCGGAATCGTCTGCTCTGGCATGTATTGAAAGGGGTCAGGCCTTTCCTCTACCGTAGCGACCTATCTTTCGCGATGCGGATAAAGCATGCCTTTGGCCCCTTCACGCTCCTTGTTTTTCCTTGCGTTCCTGGCCGGTGCGCTGACATTGGGCGCGTCCTTTTACCTTGAGTTCGGTGTCTCCTTGCGCCCTTGCTTCCTGTGTCAGGTGCAAAGGGGGTTCCTGGCTGCATTCACATTGATCAATCTGGTCGCCGCGATCCATAACCCCAAGCGCTCCGTGAGCTGTCTGTATGGGCTGGCAAGCATGGGCTTCGCGTTGCTTGGCGCCATGACCGCCGCGCGCCAGGTATTGCTACAAAATGCCGCACCGGAGCAGGTGGCTGACTGCTGGCCAAGCCTGCACTACATGATCGAAAACCTGTCGTTTTGGCAGGCCCTGCAATTGACTGTCAAAGGCACTGTCGATTGTGTGGAGATCAACTGGACACTGTTCGACTTGAGTCTGCCGGAGTGGAGCCTGCTGTTCTTCGTCGGGATGTTGATCCTCGGCGCCATGCAGTTTTCACGGCTGTTGTTGAGCCAGCGTTTGCGTCCGGCGAGGCGCTGAATGCCGGTCGCAGTTTGTAGGACGGGATTAAACACTTGTATGAACTTTCTCTCCTGCGTACCTTGAAGCCATAGTCATGCGGGCATAATCTGGCCCGCACGTGTTATTGAAACCGTTTGTCAGATGCGGCCTTGTCCGGTTGCTGCTTTATCCTTGAAGTGTTGCGCGGGCACCAGGCGGCAGCGCCCCTATAGGGAAGAGAGATCATCATGCTGGAAAGTTGTCAGAATGCTCAGGAACGCTGGGGTGGGGTGCACAAGCTGATCGACAGCTGGCTGAAGGCACGTCACGAACTGGTTCGGGCCTTTGATGCGCTCGGCGCCAAGCCCGAGGCGCTGGCGCAGAACCGCGAACCGTTGCAGGATTTCTGCGGTGTGTTGGTGGACTACGTGTCAGCCGGTCATTTCGGCGTCTACGAACAACTGACCAAGGAGGCGGAAGCCTTCGACGATCAGCGTGGCCTGGATTTGGCTGAGACCCTTTACCCGCGCATCGATGTCATTACCGAAAAGCTGCTTGAGTTCACCGACCTGTGTGATGCCGGTAACTGCGTGGCAGATAAATTCAAAGAATTGGGCGCGTTGCTGCACGAACGATTCGAGCTGGAAGACTGCTTGATCGAAGTGCTGCACAACGCTCACAAGGAAGAGTCTGCTACCCAGGCTTGACCCTAGATAGCGATATACAAAAAACGGTGCGCATGACGCACCGTTTTTTATTGTCTCAAGGGCGCGTGCCGAGCAATTCGATCTCGAACACCAGTGGCGTGTAAGGCGCAATCAATTCGCCGGCGCCATCGGCGCCATAGGCTTGGGCCGATGGAATCACCAGGCGCCATTTTGCTCCCACCGGCATCTGTTGCAAGGCGCTGCTCCAGCCGCTGATCACACTGTTCAGACGAAACCATTGTGCTTGTGTGCTCTGGTCGAACACCGTCCCATCGGGTAACCGCCCCACGTATTTCACTTGGACCTGGTCGCTGGCTTTGGGTTTTTCACCGGTGCCGGGAGTGAGTTCAGTCAGCAGGATCCCATCCGCCAATTCGCGTACGCCTTTTGCTGCTTTTTCTTTGCTCAGGAATTGTTGTTCGGCCGCGAGTGCTTTTTCGCTTTGAGGCGCCTGCGCGTCGGCGTCGTTTTGCGCTTCGTGTTGGGCAAGGATCGCTTCGATGCGGGCATTATCCAGCGCCAGGGGTTTGCCTTGGTAGGCCTGCTTGAGACCATCGATCAGCGCCTGGATTTGCAGGTCGGGAACCTCCTGGCGCAGGCGTTCGCCGAGGCTGGCGCCCAGGCTGTAGGCGAGGTCATGCTGATTCTGGTCAACGGTTTTCGCCGACGATTGATCGCTCGCATTGGCCACCGAAATTGCCAAGCCCAGCACAAGAAAAAGGTAACGCGACATGGGCATTCTCCCGCCGAAAGTGCGACGGATTATGCCAGTGTGAAAGGGTAAAAAGTGCCGCGTATTTTCGTTATATCGATAAGAATTTTCACACGGTGCAACGCAAGGCAAACGATACTGTCAACATGCCCTAGCGGCGGTAAGAGCAGAGGGCTAGTATGAGCCGCACCCACGTCAGCCAGGAGGTAAACCATGTCGGCCAAACAGAAGCCTGTTAATACCCCGTTGCATTTACTCCAACAACTTTCGGGCAGCTTGCTCGAACATCTGGAAAGCGCTTGTTCCCAAGCTCTGGCCGATGCAGAAAAACTGCTCGCCAAGCTGGAAAAACAACGCGGTAAAGCGCAAGAGAAGCTGCACAAATCCCGCACCAAACTGCAAGATGCCGCCACTGCCGGCAAGGCCAAGGCACAAGCCAAAGCCAAAGACGCTGTCAAAGAACTTGAGGACCTGCTGGACGCCCTCAAGGATCGCCAAGCTGAAACCCGCGCCTATATTTCCCAACTGAAAAAAGATGCCCAGGAAAGCCTGAAGCTGGCCCAGGGCGTTGGTCGTGTGAAAGAAGCTGTGGCTAAAGTGCTGGGTGCTCGTACCCCTGCAAAAGCGGTTGCAGCGAGCGCGGCGAAAAAGCCAGCGAGCAAAGCTGTTGCTGCAAAGGCACCTGCTAAAGCTGCGGCAAAACCTGCTGCCAAAACTGCTGCTGTGAAACCAGCCGCCAAGCCAGCCGCTAAAACCGCTGCTGCGAAACCAGCCGCCAAGCCAGCTGCTAAAACCGCTGCTGCAAAACCAGCCGCCAAGCCAGCTGCTAAAACCGCTGCTGCAAAACCAGCCGCCAAGCCAGCTGCTAAAACCGCTGCTGCAAAACCAGCCGCCAAGCCAGCTGCTAAAACCGCTGCTGCGAAACCAGCCGCCAAGCCAGCCGCTAAAACCGCTGCTGCAAAACCAGCCGCCAAGCCAGTGGCTAAAACCGCTGCTGCAAAACCAGCCGCCAAGCCAGCGGCTAAAACCGCTGCTGCAAAACCAGCCGCCAAGCCAGTTGCTAAAACCGCTGCTGCAAAACCAGCCGCCAAGCCAGCTGCTAAACCTGCTGCTGCGAAACCGGCCGCCAAGCCAGCTGCAAAACCTGCTGCTGCGAAACCGGCCGCCAAGCCAGCTGCAAAACCTGCTGCTGCAAAACCAGCTGCCAAGCCAGCTGCAAAACCTGCTGCTGCAAAACCAGCTGCCAAACCAGCTGCAAAACCTGCTGCTGCAAAACCAGCTGCCAAACCAGCCGCAGCGAAGCCCGCCGTTGCCAAGCCAGCTGCCGCAAAACCAGCACCGGCCAAGCCAGCAACACCGGCTGCCCCGGTAGCGTCCACCGCTCCAACTGCACCGGCCAGCAGCACGACTGCCCCGGTAGCGCCAAGCACCACCCCAACCAGCGCTTCCTAAGTGTTGGTGGCCACGACGCGCAGCTGTTGCAGCGCGTCGTGGTCAAGGTTGGCGGCATCCTCAGCCGCCAGTCCTTCCAGCCATCGTTGCTGACCCATCGCATCACCCATCTGCCACAGTTGCGCCAACGCTTCCAGACGTGCCAGCAACTGCTGTTCGGCGTCCAGCTCCAGGGCCTTGACCCGTTCGCGTAATCCCGCCAAATCCTTATCTTGCTGTGCCATGGCGCGCCATTGAGTGCGTAGGTGTCTTAACGGTTCGATCACGCCTGTCTGCCAAGGCCTGGCGACCTGTCTCAGCGCCTGTATACGCTCGGCGGTCACTGTCACCGCACGCTGCTCCAACCACGCGCCACACAACAACAGGCACACGTCTGCCCCTTGTGCCTGCAAACGCAGGCAAGCGGCCTCCACGCCCGGGCGGGCGTAAGTCGAGAGGGCAAAGCTCCACAGGTCAGCGCACATATTCACACCCAAGCCAGCGGCGAACGAAGCTGGTAGACTCCGCCGCCATTATGATCCGACTTCAAAGCCTAACATTACAGCGTGGCCCGCAACGTCTTCTCGAAGACGCCGAGCTGACCCTGCACGCCGGTCACAAAGCCGGCCTGATCGGTGCCAACGGCGCCGGCAAATCCACGTTGTTCGCCCTGTTGCTGGGTGAGCTGACCCCGGATTCCGGGGACTGCTTGCTGCCGGCCGACTGGCGCATCGCCCATATGCGCCAGGAGATCGACACCCTGGACCGCATCGCGATCGACTACGTGCTCGATGGCGACCTGCGCCTGCGCCAGGTGCAACACGACCTGGCCGAGGCCGAGAAAGCCCAGGACGGCGCCGCCCAGGCCCGCCTGCACTCGGAGCTCGACAGCGCCGACGGCTACACCGCCGATGCCCGCGCCCGCAAGATGCTCGCCGGCCTTGGCTTTACCAACGAGCAGATGGACCGTCCGGTCGCGGACTTCTCCGGTGGCTGGCGCATGCGCCTGAACCTGGCCCAGGCCCTGATGTGCCCGTCGGACCTGTTGCTGCTCGACGAACCGACCAACCACTTGGACCTCGATGCGATCCTGTGGCTGGAAGACTTCCTCAAGAGTTACCAGGGCACCTTGCTGCTGATTTCCCACGACCGGGATTTCCTCGACGCCGTGGTCGACAACATCGCCCACGTCGAACAGAAGAAAATCACGCTGTACCGTGGCGGCTACACCGCGTTCGAACGTGCTCGTGCCGAACGCCTGGCCCAGCAGCAACAGGCGTTCGAGAAGCAACAGGCGCAACGTGCGCACATGGAAAGCTACATTGCCCGCTTCAAGGCCCAGGCCACCAAGGCCCGCCAGGCCCAAAGCCGGATCAAGGCACTGGAGCGCATGGAGGAGCTGTCGGCGGCCCACGTCGATTCGCCGTTCGACTTCGTGTTTCGCGAGTCGGTGAAGATCTCCAGCCCGTTGCTGGATCTCTCCGATGCACGCCTGGGTTATAGCGACAAAACCATCCTGGAAAAAGTGAAGCTGCAACTCACGCCGGGTGCGCGCATTGGTTTACTCGGCCCTAACGGTGCGGGCAAGTCGACGCTGATCAAGAACCTGTCGGGTGAGCTGTCGCCATTGGCCGGCCGCCTGACCCGTGGCGAGAACACGGTGGTGGGCTACTTCGCCCAGCATCAGCTGGACTCTCTCGATTCCAAGGCCAGCCCGTTGCTGCACCTGCAGCGCCTGGCGCCGACCGAGCGCGAACAAACCCTGCGCGATTTCCTCGGTGGTTTCGACTTCCGTGGTGCGCGCATCGACGAGCCGGTGCTGAACTTCTCCGGCGGCGAAAAAGCCCGCCTGGCCCTGGCATTGATCGCCTGGGACCGTCCGAACCTGCTGCTGCTCGACGAACCGACCAACCACCTGGACCTGGAAATGCGCCTGGCGCTGACCATGGCCCTGCAGGAGTTCAGCGGCGCGGTACTGGTGGTGTCTCACGATCGCCATTTGCTCAAGAGCACCACGGATAACTTCCTGCTGGTGGCGGACGGCAAAGTCGAGGAATTCGACGGCGACCTGGACGACTACGCGCGCTGGCTGACGGACTACCGCCTGCGCAACGCGCCGGTCAGCAACACCCCGGTCAACCCGGACAAGACCGACAAAAAGGCCCAGCGCCAAGCCGCCGCCGCGTTGCGTCAGCAACTGGCGCCGCACAAACGTGAGGCTGATAAGCTGGAAGCCGAGTTGGGCAAGGTGCATGAGCGCCTGGCCAAGATCGAAGCCAGCCTGGGCGACAGCGCCGTCTACGAGGCCGCCCGCAAGGATGAGTTGCGCGACCTGCTGGCCGAACAGGCCAAGCTCAAGGTGCGTGAAGGGCAATTGGAGGAGACCTGGATGGAAGCCCTCGAATTGCTCGAAACCCTGCAAGCGGAGCTGGAGGCGCTGTCCTGATGGAAGCGTTGCAGCTGCCGATACCGACGCAATGGGTCGAGCCTGTCTGGGTTGGCGTGCAAATCCTGCTGATCCTGCTGGCGGGTTACCTTGCCCAGCGCTTCGTCGCCAAAGGCCTGACCCGCCTGGGTGAGCGCTACCCATTCCCGCCGCAGCTGCTGATGCCGCTGCGCGGTGGCTTGCGCTGGCTGATCATGGGCAGTGCGCTGATCTTCGTGCTGGGCCGCCTGGGTGTGTCCGCCACAGTGCTGTGGACGGCGTTGTCCGGGTTTGTCGCGGTCGCAGCCGTGGCGTTCTTCGCCATGTGGTCGGTGTTGTCCAACCTGCTGTGCGCCATCCTGATCTTCACCGTCGGGCCGTTTCGCCTGGGCGATATCGTCGAGCTGGTGGATACCGTCGACAAACCGGGGGTGAAGGGCCGGGTCGTGGCGATCAATCTGCTCTACACCACGTTGATCGAAGTGGCAGAGGCGGGGACTGACAGCGCGATGGTGCAAGTGCCCAACAGCCTGTTTTTCCAGCGTTCGGTGCGGCGTTGGCCAGGTACCCATGTGTTTCCGGGCGACCGCTAGTATTCACATCTTGTAAAAATCTATAGCCAGCCTTTGGTCGGCGGAGTTAGCTTAAGGCACAACAGCAAACTCCCTCCTGAGGTGTGTAATGGCACTCGATACGTGGCTGGCCTTTTTCCTGGCCAGTTGGATCATCTCCCTTTCCCCTGGCGCTGGCGCCATCGCCTCGATGTCCAGTGGCCTGCAATATGGTTTCCTGCGCGGTTACTGGAACGCGATTGGCCTGCAACTGGGCCTGGCGATGCAGATTGCCGTCGTGGCATGCGGCCTGGGTGCCATCCTGGCGACATCCTCCACCGCGTTCTATGCAATCAAATGGTTTGGCGTGGCGTACCTGGTGTACCTGGCCATCAAGCAATGGCGCGCGTTGCCCATGGACATGACCGATGACGCGGCCGTGCGCCCGATCGGCAAGCCGATGGCGATGATGTTCCGTGGTTTCCTGGTGAATGCCAGCAACCCCAAGGCCTTGGTGTTCATGCTGGCGGTGCTACCGCAGTTCGTGAACCCGCAGGCGCCGCTGCTGATCCAGTACCTGATCCTGGGTGCGACGATGATCTGCGTCGATATGGTGGTGATGGCGGGGTATACGGGGCTGGCGTCGAAGGTGTTGCGCCTGTTGCGTACGCCTAAACAACAGAAGCGTATGAACCGTACGTTTGCCGGGTTGTTTGTTGGGGCGGCTGGCTTCCTTGCCAGCCTGCACCGTGCGACAGCGTAACTGACGCAATCGGATCAAAATGTGGGAGCGGGCTTGCTCGCGAATGCGGTGGACCAGTCGATGAATCTGTTGACTGACACTTCGCATTCGCGAGCAAGCCCGCTCCCACTTTGATTTGTGTAAGTCGAACCGCCGAATTTCAGCGCAGAATCTTCGGCGCTTCATCCCTTGGCAGGTTGTTGCGCAGCGGCGGTTGGCCTGGGTCTTGATACCCGCCACCTAGCTGCTCCGCCAACTGCCGCGCCACATCCTCACCCAGTGCTTTCGACACGTCTTTCACCACACGCGGCCGGTTCAGGCTCACGCGTACATCGCGGCTGTTCACCAGCTTGGTGTCCTGGCCTTCGCCCATGGCGGTGAACGCCGAGGTGATCTCGTAGGTGCGCGTGTTGATCAGGCTGAAATCCGCCACCAACGTCAGGCCCAGCACAGCCGAGTAGCTGTTGGTGTGGTCCAGGGCGTTGATGTCCTGGGTGAAGTCGATGTCCGACAGGGTGCCGAACAACACGTAGTCGGCGCCCTTGAAGTGACCGGCCTTGATGCGCTTGATCACGTCGTAGACGTCACCCTTGGCATCTGCGGTGTAGGGCGTGCCCTGTACCAGCTGGAACTGATGTGACTTGAGAATCTCGCCCTTGATGTCGCCGCTGAATTTACGCAGCTCGGTCTGTTCGATGTAGCTGGTACGGCTTTCGTACTCGCTGTAGTTCGACGCACCGCTGGCGTGGTAGGCGCCTGCCTGGAAGTTGTTGCTGGCCGACACCTGGTGGATATATTCCTCGACCCGCGCCTCGTAGGCCAGGTCGGTCACTGCGATCTTCGGGGCGGCCGAGGCGCCAAAGGCGCACAGCAGGCCGATCATGCCGATCCATGCACGCATTGCTTAGCGCTCCGTGGTCTTGCGGATTTCTTTTTCGTCCATCCATTCGGCCAGGCCGCTCTCGACGTCGACCAGTTGCAGGCTGAATTTGTAGAACACGTCCTTGTAGTCCGAGCTGCGCTTGACGATGGAACTGATGGAGCCTTCCAGGCGGTACTTGGCGGCGACCATGTTGCCGGTCTTGCTGACGGTGGACTTCTTGTACAGGCCGCTCTGATTCTGCAGCTTGAGCTGGTCGACCTGGCTTTGCATGTCGGTGTTGTCGCTGGCGAAGCGGGCGGTGCCGGTCTTCATCAGCTGGGTCTTGATCGACGTGGTGATCTCGCGGGTATCGATGTACTCGCTGGTTTTGTTCTTCACGTCATACACCTGCACCACCGGGCGGCCCTGCAGGATGCCGGACTGGGCGAGGGAGCGGGTCATGCTTTCGGCGATCATCTGCAGGTCGGTGGAGCCGAACTCGTTGGTGATCGTTTCCACGGCCTTGGTGTCGCCGTAGTTGATGTTCTTGCTGCCCAGTACAGGCGAGGTGTTGGAGCAACCGCTGGCCAGCAGGGCAACCACGGCGAGGATCGAGAAGCGTGCAAACATGGGGAGTTCTCTCTGAAACGTAAAAGGGGAACGGCTCAAGGCGTCTTCACTTCAAGGCGGAAGTCCGCCGCCTGGGGCAGGTTGGCAATGGCCGGCAGGAAGGTCGCCTGGTTGGCGTACAGGTTCAGCACTTTCCAGGTTTCTTCGTCGCCTACCGGGAAGCCGTCGGCTCCCAGCCAGGCGAAGCGGTAATACATCGTCTGGTTACTGCTGGTGATGTTGCTCAACTGCACCTTGGCAGTCAGGAAGCCGTTCTCGCGTGCAACGCGGATGGCACCGACGGCGATGCCCTTGAACTTGCCCATCACCACGATTTTGCTGGCGGCGCTGCCAGGCTCCGGTGGTGGCGGGGTGGCGCAGCCGGCCAGCAGGACCAGCGCCAGGGCGCCGAGTATGAAATGACGCATAGCGTGCTCCTTAAGGTTGTTTGAGGGCGATGGCCTGGGTGGCGGTGCTCGGCACCACATGGGCGGCCAGGCCACCGGCGAATACCTGGTTGCCCACCACGCGCAGGGTGATCACCTGATAACGCTGGTCAGCCTTGACCGTCACCAGCGTGCCGCCCAGAGCGTTGGGCAGGCTGACCTGGTGCTCGCCGTGCTTGAGGCGCAGGCGCGTCACCTGGGTCATGTCCGGCAGGGTGCGCCAGGTGCGGGTGTCTGCACCTTCAGTGACTGCCGAGGCGATACCCAGCACCAGGCCCGCCATAGGGTTGGTCTTGTTCAGGTTGTTTTGCGCCACACCACGGGTGACCGCACGCACCGTGGTGCGCAGGATGATCCCTGGCATGTCATCGCGCAGGGCGCGGCGGGACATGGCCGTGGTGCTGTTGAGTGCGGTGAGGTTCTGTTGCCGGCCGTCGACGCCGATCTGGGCGAAAGTCGCGGTGGACGTATCGGCCTTGATCACCGGGAACGACAGCGGGGTGATCACCAGGTTACCGTTGATCGGGATCGGAATCGGCAGGCGAATCGAGTCGCGGGCCGGCGCCAGACCGCTTTGCACCACGATCAGCACGTCGGTTTCATCGACGCCGACCTTGGATTTGTCCAGATCCAGCAGGGCCTGTTCCAGCAAGGGGGTATTGGGGCGCAACTCGGCCGCCTTGCGATAGCCAGGCGCGGCCAGGTCCTTCTCGCCCAGGGCTTCGTAGACGAAACCGGCCAGGTAATGGCTGAACGCACTCTGGTAACTGTTCTTCAGACCGACCACTTCCGGCGCGTCGAGGGCTGCCACCGGGTAGCCGCGCAGGTCTTTCATCTGGGTGGTCACGCCTTCACGCTCGGCTTCGTCCTCGCGCTTGAGGTATTCCTTATCCCGCAGGTCCGCGATCACCGCTTCGCGTTCGTGGGTCTTCTTGATCTCGGTGCGTGCGCCATCGAAGTCGTTCAAGGCCAGCAGGTTCAGCGCCATCTGCGTTGTCAGCATGACTTTTTCGTAGTCATAGCCTTCGTAGCGCCGCACCTTGTCGTTGGCAAGGAAACTGCCGAACTGGGCCAGGTACTTGGCGCTGTCGAACTTGACCGCCTCTTCCCACTTGTAGACTTGCAGATCAGCACTGCGCCAGGCGGTCTGGCTCCCCGTCAAATCACCCTTGGCCCGCAGCAACTCACCCTTCTCGAAGAAATAGAGCAAGTCCTTGTCTTCACCCGTGTTGTTCTTCTCCAGCAGCGTCAACGCCGCGTCGACATTCCCGGTGACCAACTGCTGATTGGTCGCCTGCAACTCGGTGTCATAGCTGCGAAACATCGAACAGCCCGACAACAACGTCACCGCCGAGAGCGCAAGCAAAGGTAAAGCGCGAAATGCCATGCAGCCTTCTTCCCTGAAAGTAGTAACCACTGTGGTAATTCCTCATAAAAACAAGGAAAGAAATTCCCTTTCGCACTAACAGGGCGCGGCATTATAAGCACCATTACTGGCAAAACAATGGCTATTTGCCCTCCAGAAAGGCCAAAGCGCCACTAGCCCGTTTCTAAAAATGCCTCGCCGTCATCAACACCAAATCACTTTCGCCTTGAGTCAAACCCTTTAAGCCTTAACAATGTGTTACTTCGTATTTCCATTTGAGATTCGTTCATGACTGCCCCCTTCCGTTTTCTCGCCTGGCTACTGTTGCCGGCGTTGATGTCGTGCAGCGTCAACCTGTTGGCCGCAACTGCGGAGGGCGCCCCGCAAGCCCTGCATTTGCTCGACTACATTGGCGCTGACTACCCACCGACGGTGGAGGCGGGCAAGGTTATCGATGAATCCGAATACCGCGAACAGGTGGAGTTTCTCGGCGTGTTGCAGGGACTGGTGGCAGAACTGCCGCAACGCCCGGAACGCGCGGCGTTGGTCAAAGGCGTCGATGAACTGTTAGCGGCTGTAACTGCCCACCAAGACGGCGCAACGGTTGCTCGGCAAGCCCGGCAATTGGGTGCCCAACTGGCCGTGGCCTATGAAGTCAGCCAGGCTCCAGCAATCACCCCTGATCCAACCCGCGGCGCACCGCTCTACGCCCAGCATTGCTCGGTGTGTCACGGCACCGCGGGCGCCGGTGATGGCCCGGCCAGCGTCGGCATGACGCCGCCACCGGCCAATCTGCGCGACCCTGTGCGCCTGGACCGCTTGAGCCTCTATGCGATCTACAACACCCTCGGCCTGGGCGTCGAAGGCACCGACATGCCGTCCTTCGCCGACCAACTCGACGACCGTCAGCGCTGGGACCTGGCCACCTATATCGCCGGTTTCACCGCAGACCCGGCCGCCGCGAAAAGCGAGCAACCGTTCAACCTCGCCGACCTGGCACGCCAAACGCCGAACGAAGTCCTGGCCGCCAACGGTGAAGCTGCTGCTGCGACGTTCCGCGCCCAGCGTGCGCAACCGCCGCAGGTCAAGCGTGGCCCGGCGCAGCTGCTCGACTACACCGCCACCACCCTGGACAAGAGCCTGGCCGCGTTCCGCAACGGCGACCACGAACAGGCCTACGACCTGTCGGTAGCCGCGTACCTGGAAGGCTTTGAGCTGGTGGAAAGCTCGCTGGATAACGTCGACGCCAACGTGCGCAAAGACACCGAGAAGGCGCTGATGGCCTATCGGCAGTCGTTGCAGGACGGTTTGCCGGTCGAGCAAGTGCAGCAACGCCTGGATCTGGCCAAAGGCAAGCTCACCGAATCCGCTGGCTTGCTGGGCAGTGATGGCCTGAGCTGGTCGCTGAGTTACATCTCCGGCTTGCTGATCCTGCTGCGTGAAGGCCTGGAAGCCATCTTGGTGCTTGCTGCGATCCTCGCGTTCCTGCGTAACACAGGCCAGCAGTCGGCAGTGCGCAGCGTCAACGTGGGTTGGGGCCTGGCGTTGCTGGCGGGTCTGGCGACCTGGGCGTTGGCCGCGTATGTGATTGACGTAAGTGGTGCGCAGCGCGAACTGCTGGAAGGCTGCACGGCGCTGTTCGCCAGTGTGATGGTGCTGTGGCTCGGCGTGTGGATGCACGACCGGCGCCACGCCGCCGCTTGGCAGGACTACATCAAGAGCAGCCTGGTGGGCGGCGGCGGTCGGTTCGGCTTTGCGATGCTGGCCTTCTTCTCGGTGTACCGCGAGCTGTTCGAAGTGATCCTGTTCTACGAAACCCTGTGGCTGCAAGCCGGCCCGGCCGGGCACAACGCGGTGCTGGCGGGTGGCGCCACGGCGCTGGTGCTGTTGGCGGGCCTGGCGTGGGTGATCCTGCGCGGTTCGGCGAAGTTGCCGCTGGCGTTGTTCTTCGGGATCAACGCGGCGTTGCTGTGTGCGTTGTCGGTGGTGTTCGCCGGGCATGGCGTGAAGGCGTTGCAGGAAGCCGGCATCTTCGGCACGCGGCCGGTGGCGTTCTTTGACTTCGATTGGTTGGGCATCCACGCCGATGCGTACTCACTGAGTGCACAGGCCGTGGCGATTCTGGCGATTGTGGTGCTGTATGGCCGCAGCCGCCTGGCCGAGAAGCGCCGAGTGGCGGCCTGACATGCGCGTGTGGATCGATGCCGACGCCTGCCCTCGGGCAGCCAAGGACCAGGTGGTGAAATTCGCCCTCAAGCGTCAGTTCGAGGTGGTGCTGGTGGCCGGGCAGAGCCAGATCAAGCCGAGCTTCGCGTGTGTGAAGCTGATCGTGGTGCCCAGCGGCCCGGATGCGGCGGATGACTACCTGGTGGAGCACGCGGTGCCGGGCGAGTTGGTGATCTGCAGCGATGTGCCGTTGGCCGATCGTCTGGTGAAAAACGGCGTCACCGCCCTCGATCCACGGGGCAAAGAGTTCAGCCCGGCAAACATGAGCGAACGCCTGGCGGTGCGTAACCTGTTCACGGATCTGCGGGAGCAAGGCCAGATGGGCGGTGGTCCACCGCCCCATGGCGAGAAGGACAAACAGGCGTTTGCGAATGCCCTGGATCGCATTCTCACTCGCTTGATGCGCCAACCCTGACCCTGCGGCGAAGAGTTTTTGTGGCGGGCGGGCTTGTTGTGGTGAGCCCACTCCCCACACAAGCCCGCTCACCACAGTTGGGGGAAATCAGTCGTTTTCGTGGGTGAGTTCCAACACCCGGTCCACCAGCTTGTTGATCCCTGACGCGACCTCGCTGATGTTCTTGCCGAGCATATAGGCCGGCGTGCTCACCAACTTGCGCGCCTTGTCCTCGACGATATCTTCCACCGCGCATTCCTGGTGAGTCGCGTCCATCTTATCCAGCGCGGCCGCCGTGTCGGCACAGTTGCCGATGGTACAGGTCACGCCCGGGCCATAGATCTTCGCCGCCAGGGCCGGTGAAATGCAGATCAGCCCCACCGGCTTGCCCGCTTCGGCAAAGGCCTCGGCCAGTTCCAGCACCTGTGGGTTGACGCTGCAGCCGGCGCCTTCCACGGCAAAGTTCGACAGGTTCTTCGCCGCGCCAAACCCGCCGGGCACGATCAGCGCATCGAAGTCTTCGGCATTGGCTTCGCGGATGTCTTTGACCTCACCGCGGGCAATTCGGGCCGACTCCACCAGCACATTGCGCGACTCGGGCATTTCTTCGCCGGTGAGGTGGTTGATGACATGCAACTGCGCGATGTTGGGGGCAAAACATTGGACCTGAGCGCCGCGCTGGTCCAGGCGCAGCAAGGTGATCACGCTTTCGTGGATCTCTGCACCGTCGTACACGCCGCAGCCGGAAAGGATCACTGCAATCTTTTTGCTCATGGGCATTTCTCCTGGGGTCTTGGCGTTAAATGTCTACTAATTTGTCATCTGTTGCCAATGGGATCTCGCGTCGCTGCACCTAATCTTGATGTAACAAAAATAGACCGGACCAGACCATGGACTTCGTGCCTTACGCGGTACCGTTTTTCATTGCCTTGATCGTGGTGGAGCTGCTCGCCGACCGCTGGCGCGGCGAGCGCAACTATCGGGTGGCGGATGCCATCAACAGCCTCAGTACCGGTGTGTTGTCCACCACCACGGGGCTTTTGACCAAGGGCGTTGGGCTGTTGACCTACGCCTTTGCTCTTAAACATCTTGCATTGATTGATCTGCCGGCCCAAAGCGTCTGGACCTGGGTGTTCGCCTTTGTGTTCTACGACTTCTGCTACTACTGGCTGCACCGTATGGGCCATGAACGCAATATCCTGTGGGCCGCGCACTCGGTGCATCACCAGAGCGAGGACTACAACCTCAGCACCGCCCTGCGCCAGACCAGCACCGGCTTCCTGCTGAGCTGGATCTTCTACCTGCCCCTGGCGGTCCTTGGCGTGCCATTGGTGGTGTTTATCAGCGTGGCGTCGCTCAACCTGCTTTATCAATTCTGGGTGCATACCCGGCATGTGCCGAAGCTTGGCTGGTATGAATGGTTTTTCGTCACGCCGTCCAATCATCGGGCTCACCATGCGCAGAACGCTCTCTACATGGATCGCAACTACGGCGGGGTGTTCATTATTTGGGACCGGCTGTTCGGCACCTTCCAAGAGGAAGATGACAATGAACCAGTGATTTTCGGCGTGACCACGCCCTTAGCCAGTTGGAATCCGCTGTGGGCCAACCTGCAGTTTTATGCGCAGTTGTGGAGTGATGCGCGGCGTACCGAGCGCTGGTGGGACAAGCTGCGCATCTGGTTCATGCGCACTGGCTGGCGCCCGGCGGACGTGAAGGCCAAGTACCCGTTGGCCAAGCATGACCTGACCCACTTCCGTAAATTTGAAGTGCCGCTGGATGTTCGCCAGCAGGTCTACATCGCCCTGCAATTTGCGGCGTATGTGGGTTTTGGCAGCTATTTGATGAATTTCGGCGAAGGCTTGCCCACGGCGGCGCTGATCCTGGGGTGGAGTGCCATGGCGCTGGGGTTGTTTACCTTGGGGGTGGCCCTGGAGAATCGCCCGTGGGCGTTGAAGGCCGAGCTTTCGCGGCTGGTGCTGAATGTGCCGCTGGTTTGGCTGGCGCCGTTAGTGGGACTTTGGCCCGCCAGCAACCTGGGCTGGCTGGGCCTGCTGAGCTACAGCCTGCTCAGCGTGATCGGCCTCTACTGCTGCAGAAGCCGGTTTACTCGACTGGTGTCTTAGGCGTTTCGACCGGGACCGGCTCGGCGGCGAGCCGGGCCTTGGCCTCGGCGCAGGCCTCGCGGGCGATGCGTGCATTCTTGATGCGGCGGCGCAGCCACAGGCCGAAGCCCAGTAGCAGCAACGCGCCCAACACCCACAGCTCGTATTTCTTGATGCTGCCCAGCATACCTTCCAGCACCGCGCCGAAGTGATAGGCCGCCGCGCCCAGGGCCAACGCCCAGATCGCCGCACCAATGCCGTTGAGGATCAGGTAGCGCAGAGGTGGGTAGCCGGACAGGCCGATCGCCACCGGCATGACCGTGCGCAAGCCGTAGACGAAGCGGAAGCTCAACACCCAGATATCCGGGTGCTTGCGGATATGCTCCAGGGCCTTGTCGCCCATCAATTGCCAACGCGGCTTGCGTGCCAACAGCTTGCGGCCGTGCTTGCGGCCCATGTAATACCAAAGCTGGTCGCCGGCGTAGCTGCCGAAAAAGGCAACGACCACCACCAGGTTGATATCCATGTAGCCACGGAACGCCAGGAAGCCTGCGAGGACCAGGATGGTCTCGCCTTCAAAGAAGGTGCCCAGGAAGAGCGCAAAGTAGCCGAAGTCATGCAGAAATTGTTGAAGCATGGTCTGGGGTGCTGGCGAAATGAACGCGCAGCCTACGCCTTCACGAAGATTCATGAAAGTATCGAGATGTGTCACGAAGTGAACAATTCCTACGTGGATGACGAATGCGACTACAGGTCGCATGCTTAAGCACAACTGTCATACCTTCGTCATAATGGCCGCTTATAACTGCAACGCTCGCCCGTGAACCCGGGCTCAGGAGTCTGTCGTGAGCTTTACCCCTGCCAATCGTCTGTTCCCTGCTACCCGTCTGCGTCGCAATCGCCGTGATGATTTTTCTCGCCGCCTGGTGCGTGAAAACGTACTGACGACCAACGATCTGATCCTGCCGGTGTTTGTGCTGGACGGGGAAAATCGTCGGGAAGCGGTGGCTTCGATGCCCGGTGTGGAGCGTTTGACCATTGATCTGCTGCTTGAAGAAGCTGCAGGTTGGGTTGAGCTGGGGATTCCAGCGTTGGCACTGTTCCCGGTCACACCGTCTGAACTCAAGTCCCTGGATGCTGCCGAAGCCTGGAACCCGGATGGGATCGCCCAGCGCGCCACCCGTGCCCTGCGCGAGCGCTTCCCGGAGCTTGGCGTGATCACCGACGTGGCGCTGGACCCGTTCACCACCCATGGTCAGGATGGCATTCTGGACGAAGACGGCTATGTTCAAAACGACATCACCGTCGATGCACTGGTCAAGCAAGCCTTGTCCCACGCCGCCGCTGGCGCCCAGGTGGTTGCACCGTCGGACATGATGGACGGGCGCATCCAGGCGATTCGCGAAGCCCTGGAGCTGGCCGGTCACGTCAATGTGCGGATCATGGCCTATTCGGCCAAGTACGCCAGCGCCTACTACGGCCCGTTCCGCGATGCGGTGGGCTCGGCGTTGAACCTGGGCAAGGCCAACAAGGCTTCGTACCAGATGGACCCGGCCAACAGCCATGAAGCCCTGCACGAAGTGGCGGCCGACCTGGCCGAAGGCGCTGACATGGTGATGGTCAAGCCGGGGATGCCGTACCTGGACATCCTTTACCGGGTCAAAGAAGAATTCAAAGTGCCGACGTTTGTCTATCAGGTCAGCGGCGAGTACGCGATGCACATGGCTGCAATACAGAATGGATGGCTGAGTGAAGGGGTGATCCTAGAATCCCTGACAGCCTTTAAACGCGCCGGGGCTGATGGCATTCTGACCTACTTCGCCGCCCGCGCCGCCCAATTGCTTAGAGAGCAACAATAGCCCTCACAGGAACGTTCAATGAATACCGAAGGACTCTCAGAAGTTGCCGTAAAAGACGCTCACCCGGTGGTTGAACAAGTCACCGAGACCCCGCCGGAGCATGAGCCCGCCGCGCCTGCCGTGGTAGCCGAGCCGCCCGTGCCGGCCCCGGTGGCGGCGGTGACCAACCTGGATGACAGCAGCCTGTACATCCACCGCGAGCTGTCACAACTGCAATTCAACATCCGCGTGCTGGAACAGGCGCTGGATGAGTCCTACCCGCTGCTGGAGCGGCTGAAGTTCCTGCTGATCTTCTCCAGCAACCTGGACGAGTTCTTCGAGATCCGCGTCGCCGGCCTCAAGAAACAAATCACCTTCGCCCGTGAACAAGCCGGCGCCGACGGCCTGCAGCCGCACCAGGCCCTGGCCCGCATCAGCGAGCTGGTGCACGGCCATGTAGACCGCCAATACGCGATCCTCAACGACATCCTGTTGCCGGAACTGGAGAAACACCAGGTCCGCTTTATCCGTCGCCGTCACTGGACCACCAAGATCAAGACCTGGGTGCGCCGTTACTTCCGTGACGAGATCTCGCCAATCATCACCCCGATCGGCCTTGACCCGACGCACCCGTTCCCGTTGCTGGTGAACAAGAGCCTCAACTTCATCGTCGAGCTGGAAGGTATCGACGCCTTCGGTCGCGATTCCGGCCTTGCCATCATCCCGGCCCCGCGCCTGTTGCCACGCATCATCAAGGTACCGGAAGAGGTGGGGGGCGCTGGCGATAACTATGTATTCCTTTCGTCGATGATCCACGCCCACGCCGATGACCTGTTCCAGGGCATGAAGGTAAAGGGTTGCTACCAGTTCCGCCTGACCCGTAACGCCGACCTGGCGCTGGACTCCGAAGACGTCGAAGACTTGGCCCGTGCCCTGCGTGGTGAGTTGTTCTCGCGGCGCTACGGCGATGCGGTGCGCCTGGAAGTGGCCGATACCTGCCCGAAACACCTGTCGGACTACCTGCTCAAGCAGTTCAACCTGGCCGAATCCGAGTTGTACCAGGTCAACGGCCCGGTCAACCTGACGCGCTTGTTCAGCATCACCGGCCTGGACAGCCATCCGGAGCTGCAATACACGCCGTTCACACCGCAAATCCCTAAACTGCTGCAAAACAGCGAGAACATCTTCAGCGTGGTGAGCAAGCAGGACATCCTGCTGCTGCACCCGTTTGAGTCCTTCACCCCGGTGGTCGACCTGCTGCGCCAGGCTGCCAAGGACCCGCATGTACTGGCCGTGCGCCAGACCCTGTACCGTTCCGGCGCCAACTCGGAAATTGTCGATGCCTTGGTCGACGCTGCGCGTAACGGCAAGGAAGTCACAGCGGTGATCGAGCTGCGTGCGCGGTTCGACGAAGAATCCAACCTGCAACTGGCCAGCCGTCTGCAAGCGGCCGGTGCGGTGGTGATCTACGGTGTGGTCGGCTTCAAGACCCACGCCAAGATGATGCTGATCCTGCGCCGTGAAGCCGGTGAAATCGTGCGTTACGCCCACTTGGGCACCGGCAACTACCACGCCGGCAACGCCAAGCTCTACACCGACTACAGCCTGCTGACCTCCGACGACGCCCTGTGCGAAGACGTCGGCAAGTTGTTCAGCCAGCTGATCGGCATGGGCAAGACCTTGCGCATGAAAAAGCTGCTGCACGCGCCGTTCACCCTCAAGAAGGGCATGCTCGACATGATTGCCCGCGAGACCCAGTTCGCCCTCGACGGCAAGCCGGCGCACATCATTGCCAAGTTCAACTCGCTGACCGATCCGAAGATCATCCGCGCGCTGTACAAGGCCAGCCAGTCAGGCGTACGCATCGACCTGGTGGTGCGCGGCATGTGCTGCCTGCGTCCGGGCATTGTTGGGGTGTCGCACAATATCCATGTGCGCTCGATCATCGGTCGCTTCCTGGAACACACGCGGGTGTTCTACTTCCTCAACGGCGGCGAAGAGCAGATGTTCCTCTCCAGTGCAGACTGGATGGAGCGCAACCTCGATAAGCGTGTCGAGACGTGCTTCCCGGTGGAAGGCAAGAAGCTGATCATGCGGGTCAAGAAGGAGCTGGAAAGCTACCTCACCGACAACACCCACAGCTGGAGCCTGCAGTCGGACGGCCGCTACGTGCGCAACACACCGACTGGCAACCAGAACCCGCGCAGTGCGCAGGCGACGTTGTTGGAGAAGCTGGGTAGCCCGATTTTGACGGTGAACTAGTAGCCACTCACTCAATGTGGGGGCGGGCTCTTGTGGCGAGCGGGCTTGCCCCGCGTTGGGCTGCGAAGCGGCCCTAAAGCCAAACGCCGCGTTCTGCCAGACAGAATGCGGCGTTTTTATTGGGGCGGCTTCGCCACCCAGCGCGGGGCAAGCCCGCTCACCACAACAAGCCCGCTCGCCACAACAAGCGTCTCTGGCCGCCTGCGCGATTAGCGCAGGTTCAGACTGAACCCCACCCGCGTCAACCACTCGGCTTCCTGGGCAAAGTCCGCCTGAGTCAGCTGGTTTTCATCCAGCCAGCCCTTCGGGAACACCACATCCAGGCTGTCGCCATTGGCGCGTAGGGTCACCTGGGGCATTTCCTGGGTGCCACGGATGTGGTGGAACAGGATCGCAAAGCGCAGGAGCACGCACAGGCGGATCAGCTTGATGCCTTCGTCACCGAACTCCGCGAACTTGTCCTTGGGGATGTTACGGCGATGGCCACGCACCAGCAGGGCGAGCATTTGCTGGTCTTCGCGGGAGAAACCGGCCAGGTCCGAGTGCTCGATCAGGTAGGCGCCGTGTTTGTGGTAATGGTAGTGGGCTATATCCAGGCCCACTTCATGCACCTTGGCCGCCCAGCCCAGCAGCTCGCGCCATACACCGTCTTCCAGGTCCCAGTCCTCGGCCACTTGGTCGAAGGCGTGCAGGGCTTTGCGCTCAACGCGGGCGGCTTGTTCCAGGTCGACGTGATAACGCTCCATCAACGAGGTGAGCGTGCGCTCACGCACGTCTTCGTGATGGTGGCGACCCAGCAGGTCATAAAGCACGCCTTCGCGCAGGGCGCCGTCACAGTGGTCCATGCGTTGCAGCTCAAGGGCGTCGAAGATCGCCTCGAGAATCGCCAGGCCGGCCGGGAAGATGGTGCGACGATCGGGCTTGATGCCATCGAAGTCGATTTTCTCGGCGTCCCCCAGCTTGAACAGCTTGCGCTTGAGCCACGCCAAGCCTTCGGCATTCACTTCGCCGGTGCCATGGCCGCCGGCTTTCAGGGCCAGACCGATGGCGCGAATGGTGCCGGACGAGCCGATGGCTTCATCCCACGTCAGGCGGTGCAGGGCGTGCTCGATGCTCATGATCTCCAGCCGCGCCGCCGTATAGGCCTGGGCGTAGCGCGCCGGGGTGATCTTGCCGTCCTTGAAGTAGCGTTGGGTGTAGCTGACGCAGCCCATCTGCAGGCTTTCGCGCAACAAAGGCTCGAATCTTTGCCCAATGATGAATTCGGTACTGCCGCCGCCGATGTCGGCGACCAGGCGTTTGCCGGGGGTGTCGGCCAGGGTGTGGGACACGCCTAGATAGATAAGACGGGCCTCTTCACGACCGGAGATGACTTCGACGGGATGCCCAAGAATCTCCTCGGCGCGGCGGATGAATTCGCCACGGTTGCGCGCTTCGCGCAACGCGTTGGTGCCGACGATTCGCACGGCGCCCAGGGGCATGCCGTTGATCAACTGGGCAAATCGCTTGAGGCAATCGAGCCCGCGCTGCATGGATTCTTCATTGAGCTGGCGCTCGTCGTCGATGCCGGCAGCCAGTTGCACTTTCTCGCCGAGCCGCTCAAGGATGCGGATTTCGCCGTTCTGGGCCTTGGCCACGACCATGTGAAAGCTGTTGGAGCCCAGGTCGATGGCGGCGATCAGGGACAGATTCTTGGCTTGGGATTGCGGCATGGTAAGGGGGTCTCGGTCGATAACCCAGCCATCGTGCCACGATCGACCTTTGGTGCCAACGCGTACGGCTTCGGTAATTTTTCTGCGGGTGTCTGTGAGGGATTCTTGTGGGAACTGTAGGGCGGTTTTCTAAGTTTAAAGAGAAGTTGAGATTATCTTTGTAGGAGTTATTAACGACTGATTGTAGTTGTAGTATTTACGACTTTGCCTACGCGGTGGAAGTTATTGGCTTATCGGATTTTAGTTTAAACCTACTCGGTACTTAGGTTTGGCCCACTTTTTATTTTTACGCCTCCCACATTTATTGGCGTGTTCTCTGATTCATTAATGAGGTGTCAAAGCCACAGACTGTCATTCGGCAATTTCGCCGTGGTGTTATTTATTTATGGTCGAAACTTTCGATCATCGTAAATTCACCGATTCATTACAAATGACAGGTTGAATATGAAGAAAATGCTTGGTGTGACCATGGGTGCTCTTTGCTTGGCCGCAAGTATTGGGGCTCATGCAACGAATGTTGCTGAACTGGTTGTACGAGGGACTATTAAGCCGGTGGCTTGCAACCTCAGCCTCGCCGGCAGCGGCGTCGTCGATTACCAGACAATTCCCGCCGCAAGCTTGTCGCCGACGCAGTTCACTCCACTTGCAGCGAAAACGGTGGGATTGAACATCAATTGCGGCCAAGCGCCAGCGCAGTTTCGAGTGGCACTGACCGACCTGCAACCCGCCAGCAAGGTGACAGGCATCCTCGGTGCCGGGTTCAGCGAGGCGCAGAACTACGGCCTGGGCCTCGCCAATGGCCGGCGTACCGGTGGGTACTCCGTTACCCTCAAAAACCTGCAATCGTCCAGCGGCGCCCTGAGCCCTATCATGCGCAGCAGCCAGGGGGCGTCCTGGCAGAACAGTGACGGTGTAGTCGCCCAATCGCCTGTCCAGTATTCGTGGCGTAGCGGTACCACTGCGGTACCTGCATCCATCACCAGTCTTACAGGCACGCTTGAAGTAAAAGCCGTTATCAACCGCACGCAGGACTTGGACCTGACCCGTGATGTGACGCTGGATGGTCGCACCAGTCTGTCAGTGGATTACATCTAAGTACGTCATTAATAGCCGACATGAGGCAACGGTGCTCGCCTGCCTTTGTTAAGTGTCGGCTGTTTTAACGTGTGCGTTTGTTGGTGTTCGACTTTATGGCTGTGGGGAAAATCGGTGAATGCTCTATCAATAATCATGATGTCGTTGCTGCGCTATATAAGCTTGTGCCTTTTTTTGTGCGGTATGGCAGTAGCGGACGGAATGCAGCCCGAGACAACCGTTGTCATTTTGAATGAAGAAGAGGGTGAGGCGACGCTTAACGTCAAAAATACGGACCCTGGTCCTGCGTTGCTTCATTCGGTCATATTAAACCTACCCGAAGATCCGGAACCCTTGCTGATCGTTACGCCCCCGATTACGCGGGTCGAAGCGGGCGACACCCAACTTGTCCGCTTTATCAGTACCGCAAAGCAACCGCTCAAGACCCAGCGTCTGAAACGAGTGTCCTTTGAAGGTATTCCCGAAGCACGTGCACCCGGCGGTGCGACCATTGGTATCACTCTGCGCCAAAGCCTGCCATTGATCCTGCACCCCAAAGGCTTGCCCAAACATGATGCGCCCTGGCAGCTACTGACATGGAAGCGTGAAGGGGATCAGTTGAAGGTCCACAACAACAGCGCTTACGTCGTGCGCATGGGGATGGAAGTACAGCTGCACCCACAGGCCAGCGTGGCAACGTTGCCGCGAACCTACATCCTGCCGGGTGAAGTGCTGGCGCTCTCGTCGGCAAGCCCGGTGGCGGGAGTGGTGGCCGTGGAGATCAAGCCGGCCACGGTCTACGGGTTTACGGTGGACAGTTACCGCGCGCCCGTTACGGTTGATGCGGATTGACGGGCCTATGAAAAAGATCAGGCATACCCGTCGATCGGCCAATAGCGTGCCGAGCACTATTTCCCTGGTTCGCTCCAGAGTTCTATTGGGGCTTGCGACGCTGTGGAGTCTGCCAGGCACCAGCGCAGCGGTTGGGCTGGGGCAAGGTTTTGATCTGGTCGCGTTGAATTCCCTTGGGATTGATCCGCAGGTGTCTGAATACTTTCGCAGCGCAGCGCGCTTTCGCGAAGGTGTCCATGTGGTCGGACTGCGAGTCAATGGTACGCCGCTGGGGTTGGTTGACGCCCGTTTCGATTACCAGGGCCAGTTGTGCTTCACTCCGGCGCTGCTGGACAAGGCCGGTCTGGTCACGCCGTCCAGGGTGTTGCGCGAGGGCATCACCCCTGACCAGGCTTGCCATGATTTCGTTGGGGAGTATCCGGCGACCATGGTGCGGCTGCGCCCCAGCAGCGATGAGGTCACGTTGGTTGTGCCGACCCAGTCTCTGCGTGCGCCGGAGTGGGAGGCCGGGGACTTTTCCCAGGGTGGCGCGGCGGCCATCTTCAACTACGACATATTGGGTTTCGATACCCAGTCGCGCAGTGGATCAAGTCGCTTCGTATCGGCCTATACCCAGGCAGGATTCAACCTGGGTAATTGGATTGTACGCAGCCGCCAGTTTTATGTTTCCGACAATGGCAGGTCGCGCACCGAACAGGTGAACGCCTATGCCCAGCGTGATATCGCGGCGTTGCAGTCGACCTTCCAGGTGGGGCAGATTTCCAGCAACAACCCTATCTTTGGCGGTGTACAACTGACGGGCTTGCAGTTCTTCCCGGATGGCCAGCAGCGCACCGGTGGGGGCGACAGCAATGTCGTGGTTGAAGGACTGGCTCAAAGCCAGTCACGCGTCGAAGTCCGTCAGTCGGGTGCATTGATCCACTCTACGCTGGTGCCGGAAGGCCCGTTCAGATTGACCGGTTTGCCCTTGCTGAACAGCACCAGCGACCTCGACGTGAGCGTGATTGACGTGCGTGGGGCAAAGCGCAGTTTCGTGGTGCCCGCTGCGTCCTTCCGTGGTGGGGTTCCGGTGGCGCCGGGGTACTATTTTTCCCTTGGCAAGGTGCGTGAAACGGCCATCGACAACCAGGATTCCCCGGTGGTCGCCATGGGCAGCGGCACGTGGGGGCTGGGCCAGCGCTCGTCGCTGGGTTTCGGTTTGCTGAGTACCGACGAGTACCAGTCGGCAGGCGGCTCCCTGAGCAGTGTGTTTTTCCATCAGGTGAACGTGGGCGTGCGCCATAACCTGTCCCGTGATGCTCAAGATGAGGTGGCCGGCGCGCGTAGCACGCTGTCCTTGGGGACTCCGTTATTTGCCAACCTGGATATCAACCTGAGTGCCTCGGCACAGAGCCGCGGCTACCGGGAGGTACTGGATGCGGGCCAGGCGTCGCGGGGGTACAACCTCGATGCGCGTTTCAAGCGCCAGTACACGGCAGGTTTGAACTGGGCGGCCCCGTCCCTGGGCGGTTTCTCCCTCGGTTTCACCCGTAGCTCGCAATTTGACGGGCAATCCAGCGATCATCTTTTTGCCTCGTGGAACAACACGTTCAACGGCGTGGGTGTCGCACTGATCGCCGACGCTCAGGTAGGGGCGACCGAGCCTCGGCGCTTGGAGCCGGTTCGAGGCGGCCGCCGCGATGAGCGGCTGGACGAAGGCACGTCTGTCAGACTGCAGGTCACGGTGCCCTTGGGGGCTGATCGGAGTGTGAGTTCTTACGTCAGTCGTCGGGGTGACCGGCTGGATGCCGGCACCGCCCTCAGCGAGCGGGTCAACGACTATGTGAATTACGAAGTCGGTGTTGATCGGGACGTGAAAGAGCGAGAGCAAAGCGTGCGCGGTCGTGTGGACGTCTTGCCGCTGTATACCCGCGTGAGCCTGGGCATAGACCGTGATCCGTCGAACACCAACTATTCCGGGCAACTGCAAGGTGGCATCGTGGCCCATGAGCACGGCGTGACCTTCTCGCCGTATGCGGTGCAGGACACTTTTGGCATCGTCTCGGTGGGTGATATCGGCGCGGCCAAGGTCTCGACGCCCCAAGGGCCGGTATGGACCGACTTCAGCGGCCAAGCGGTGATCCCCGGGCTGCAGGCCTACGGCAACAATCATCTGCAGGTGCAGACCCAGTCGTTGCCCAAGCGCGTCGACTTGAAAAACGGCACCAAGGTCCTCGCTGCCGGTCGAGGGTCGGTCAATATTCTCAATTTTGATGTGGTGAAAGTCCGTCGTCTGTTGCTTGAAGCCCAGGACGGAGAGGGTCGACCACTGCCGCAAGGTGCCGCGGTGTTCGGCGAAGGCAACAGCTTTGTAACCAGCGTAGTGGGTGAGGGCATGATTTTCCTGAGCAATATCGATGGGCCGCAAACCCTGAAGGTTTCACTGCCGGACTCCAAATCCTGCCTGCTGAAAGTCAACCCGGAGCAAGAGTCTGACGATGACAAACTCTACGACAGCGCACCGGTGGTGTGCCATGCACAATAAGCCTATGAGCCGCTGGCGAAACGGCAGCCTGTGCCTGTTGTTGCTCGCCCTGTTGGTGAACCAGGCGCACGCTGAAAACTGCCGGATGAGCTTGAGCGAGCCCCGCGTTGACTACGGGGTGATTCGTCCTTCACAAGGATCCTCTGGCAGGGCGACAGTGACGCTGGATACGCAACGTACGCTGCATCTTAGTGTGCTCTGCACGAACCCCTCGGCGATGGCATTGCGCTTCAGCGGTGCAGCCGCCGATGCGCAGGGCTTTCAGTTCGGGCGGCAGGGGCGTTTTACCTTGAGCCTGAGGCAGGCCCAGGTCGACGGCAGGCCGGTATCGTGGCAGCCCGATGAAGCCTCCAGTGGGCAGCTGTTACCGGGGCGTGTGTTATCGACGAGCGCAGGCGGTGCGCCGGTGATGGGCCGTCGGCTGACGGCCCAGGTGGAAATAGCGGTTCAATTGCCGGCCGATGCCCTCTCGGTACGTCGGGAGGTGCTGCTGGAGGGGCGTGGCCAATTCGAACTGGTCAGCCCGGCTGTTCCGTAGAGCCGATAAAGTTGGCCAGCTCGGCGGTCTGCGGGTTGGCAAACAACACCTTGGGATCGCCCACCTCGTGCACCTTGCCCTGGTGCATGAACACCAGCTTGTCGCCGACTTCACGGGCGAAGCGCATTTCGTGGGTCACCATGATCAGGGTCATGCCGTCCTTGGCCAGTTGGCGCACCACGCTGAGCACTTCATTGACCAGTTCCGGGTCGAGGGCCGAGGTGATTTCATCGCACAACAGCACCTTGGGCGACATAGCCAAGGCGCGTGCAATCGCCACGCGTTGTTGCTGGCCGCCAGAC
Organism: Pseudomonas sp. DWRC2-2; assembly: GCF_049897885.1. Taxonomy (NCBI): domain Bacteria; kingdom Pseudomonadati; phylum Pseudomonadota; class Gammaproteobacteria; order Pseudomonadales; family Pseudomonadaceae; genus Pseudomonas; species Pseudomonas sp. DWRC2-2. Next base: position 373,160 of record NZ_JAFCXD010000003.1, on the reverse strand, counting down.
AGGCGATCGGGGAAGGCATCGAACTTTTCACCCAGCCCGACGCGCTCCAGCATTTGCCTGGCCAATTGAGCCGCCTTGGCCTTCGGCACTTTTTGCACAACCTGCGGCGCAAGCATGACGTTCTCGCCCACCGTCAGGTGCGGGAACAGGTTGAACTGCTGGAACACCATGCCGACTTTCTGCCGCAGGCTGCGCAGGTCGGCACGGGCGGCATCAAGGTATTCGCCATCGACTTCGATCACGCCGTCGTTGATCGACTCCAGGCCATTGAGGGTGCGCAGCAAGGTGGATTTGCCCGAACCGCTGCGGCCGATGATCGCCACCACCTGGCCTTCTTCAACGCTCAGGTCGATGCCCTTGAGTACATGGTGATCGCCGTAATACTTATGCAGGGCGGAAATTCTAAGCAGAGGCATGCAGTCTCCTTTCCAGGTAGCGCGCACTGAGGGACAAGGGGTAGCAGAGCAAAAAGTAACCAAGGGCCACCAAGCCGTAGACCATGAAGGGCTCGAAGGTGGCGTTGGCGAGCATGCCGCCGGTCTTGGTCAGTTCGGTGAAGCCGATGATCGAGGTCACGGCGGTGCCTTTGACCACCTGCACCGAAAACCCCACGGTGGGCGCGACGGCAATCCGCAGCGCTTGGGGTAGGATCACGTAGCGCAGTTGCTCAAGCGGGTTAAGTGCAAGGCTGGCCGAAGCTTCCCATTGGCCGTGGGCGATGGAATCGACACAGCCGCGCCAGATTTCGGCGAGGTAGGCGCTGGTGAACAAGGTCAGGGCAATCGCCGCCGCCAGCCAGGGCGAGATATCCACACCGAGCAGGGCAATGCCGAAAAACACCAGGAACAGCTGCATTAACAGCGGCGTGCCCTGGAACAGTTCGATATAGGTGCGCGCCAGGTTGCGCGGGAAGGCCTTGCGGCTGATGCGCATCGTCATCACCAGCAAACCGATCACGCCTCCACCGATGAACGCCACCAGCGACAGCAACAGCGTCCATTGCAGACCCGTGAGCAGGTTGCGCACGATGTCCCAGAATGAAAAATCACTCATCGGCTGTTCCTCATCACGAAGCGGCGGCCGATCCAGTTGAGCAACTGGCGAATCATCAGCGCCATGCACAAGTACACCAACGTGGTCAGGGCATAGGTTTCGAACGCACGGAAGTTGCGCGACTGGATAAAGTTGGCGGCAAAACTCAGCTCTTCGGTGGCGATCTGCGAACACACCGCTGAACCGAGCATCACGATGATGATCTGGCTGCTCAATGCCGGCCACACCTTGCCCAGCGCCGGCAGCAGCACCACGTGGCGGAAGGCTTCGAAGCGTGTCATCGCCAGCGCGGCGGCGGCTTCAAGTTGCCCGCGCGGGATGGCTTGAATGCCGGCGCGGATGATTTCCGTGGAGTAGGCGCCCAGGTTGATCACCATCGCCAGCACGGCGGCTTGCCATTCGGTGATCTTCAGCCCCAGGGACGGCAGGCCGAAGAAGATGAAGAACAGCTGCACCAGGAACGGCGTGTTGCGGATCAACTCGACATACACACCGAAGATCCACGCAAACGGCTGGATCTTCCACGCCCGCACCACGGCGCCGACGGTGCCCAGGGCCACGCCGAGGAGGGCGCCGATGGCCGTCAGCTCAAGGGTGAACAGCGCGCCGCGCAACAGCAGGTCGGTATTGGCCAGCACCGGCACGAAGTCAAATTGATACGCCATGAGTCAGCTCCGTCGTTTCAGAGATCGGCGGGCAGTGGCTCTTTCAGCCATTGCAGTGCGTTTTTTTCCAGGCTGCCATCGGCCTTGGCTGCGACCAGGATCTGGTTGACCTTCTCCAGCAGCGCCGGCTCGTTCTTGTTCACGCCCACGTACACCGGCGAGTCCTTGAGCTTCACTTTCAGCGCCGGCACGCGTTTGGGGTTGCGTTCGCTGATCGCCACCATCACCACGTTGCCGCTCGCGATCAGGTCGACCTGGCCCGCCAGGTAGGCGGCGATGGTCGAGTTGTTGTCTTCGAAACGCTTGATCGTGGCTTCCTTGGGCGCCACGGCGGTCAGCTCGATGTCTTCAATGGCGCCACGGGTCACGCTGATGGTCTTGCCCTTGAGGTCGTCGGTGCTGCTGATGGCCGCTTCAGGCGGGCCGAACACGGCCAGGTAGAACGGTGCATAGGCCTTGGAGAAGTCGATGACCTTTTCCCGCTCGGCGTTCTTGCCCAGGCTGGAGATCACCAGGTCGACCTTGCCGGTGGTAAGAAAGGGAATGCGGTTGGTGCTGTTTACCGGGGTGAGTTCCAGCTTGACCTTGAGCTGGTCGGCCAGCAGCTTGGCGGTGTCGATGTCGAGGCCACGAGGCTTCATGTCGGGGCCGACTGAACCGAACGGCGGAAAGTCCTGGGGCACGGCGACCTTGAGGGTGCCACGGGCGACGATGTCGTCCAGACCGTTGGCCTGGGCGGGTGCCTGGCCCAGCATCAGGCTGGCAAACAGGGCAGTAAGCAGGGCGCTGTAGCGCTTGGTCATGGCAACTCTCCGAGAAGGGCGAAGGAATTTTCTGGATTTGCTCAGTGCACAGCCCATGCCATCACCCTGAAGAACGCCTGCAAGCCAGGGATTTGTTGAGTTGCGGTGGTCTTACTGGTCTGAACAGTTGCAACGGTTTTCGCACCCTTTTCGAGCGCCGGCAAAACCTCGCGAGCCCCTTTGGGGCGTGGCTTGCCGCCGGCCGCGAATAGCTTTACAACTAGCCGCTCAGTTGTCTGGAACCTTGAGTTTTCTATGAATTCCATCGCCCAAGCCGTACCGGAAGCGGCCCTGCAGGCCATCCGCAAACTGATCAAGGAGCAAGGCTTCGGGCCAGGCGATGCCTTGCCGTCGCAACGGGATCTGGCGGTGCAGTTGGGGGTCAGCCGGGCGTCGTTGCGCGAGGCGTTGTCGTCCCTCAGCGCGTTGGGTGTGGTCAGTGTGCAGCCTGGAAAGGGTGTGTTCGTGCAGGCCACCGAGGAGTCGCCGGGGTTTGCCTGGCCCTTCGCGGCCCAGGCCACGCCACTGGATATCTTCCAGTTGCGCTATGCGCTGGAAGGGTTTGCGGCGGGGTTGGCGGCGGTGACGCTGACCATCGATGAGCTGGACAGCCTGGAAGATAACGTCGAGGCCATGCGCAAGGTACTCAAGGCCGGCGACTTCGAGGCGGCCGCACGGCTGGACTTCGAATTCCACCAGCGCATTCTGCTGGCCAGCGGTAATCAGGCGATGGTGAGCATCCTGAGTGCCAGTGCCGAAGTGTTTCTGGAGAGCCAGAAGCTACCGTTCATCCGGCCGGAGCGGGCGATGGAAACCTGGCAGGAGCACCGCCGGATCCTGCGCGCCCTGGCCCGGCGGGCCAGTGCAGCGGCGCAGAAAACCATGCAGGAGCACGTGCGCAACGCGGCGTTGCGCACAGGCATTGCCTTCGTGACTCCCGTCACGCCGTGAGTTGGGCTATACCCAAACTCATGCACCACCATAGCAAGACTCAATCAGAGGCGGCTTCCTGAACGGGGGAAGGGCGGCTATGATGGGCCACGTTTTTTTTGCTTACAATCCGGAGACATCCATGAGCAACGATCTTATCAAGCACGTCACCGACGCGACCTTTGAGGCCGAAGTACTCAAGGCTGCTGGCCCGGTGCTGGTTGACTACTGGGCTGAATGGTGTGGCCCTTGCAAAATGATCGCTCCAGTCCTGGACGACATTGCGACCACCTACGAAGGCAAGCTGACCATTGCCAAGCTGAACATCGACGACAACCAGGAAACCCCGGCCAAGCACGGCGTGCGTGGTATCCCGACCCTGATGCTGTTCAAGAACGGCAACGTCGAAGCGACCAAAGTAGGCGCGCTGTCGAAGTCTCAGCTGCAAGCTTTCCTCGACGCGAACATCTAAGCGTCGTCAAAAAAGCCCCGCAAATTAGCGGGGCTTTTTCGTGAAACAGGGCTAGACGCTCCGAAACTCAGGTGGTACATTCGGCCCCGCACTGGTTTCTCCACTGCCCCCTGCATGCCGTCGCCGACGCACTCCTTTTCGATTAGTACGCGATCCTGTCGCCTTCTCCGCGGCGCGGCCTCATTAAGCCAAAAGCTTAATTTCCCCCCTCCATAAATGATTACGTCATTCCTATATGAATCTGACTGAACTCAAGCAAAAGCCGATTACCGACCTGCTCCAGCTGGCCGAAGAAATGGGCATAGAAAATATGGCCCGTTCGCGCAAGCAGGACGTGATTTTCTCCCTGCTGAAAAAGCACGCGAAAAGCGGCGAGGAAATCTCCGGTGATGGCGTGCTGGAGATTCTCCAGGACGGCTTCGGCTTCCTCCGCTCTGCTGACGCCTCCTATCTTGCCGGCCCAGACGATATCTACGTCTCGCCGAGCCAGATCCGTCGCTTCAACTTGCGCACCGGTGACACCATCGTTGGCAAGATCCGTCCTCCGAAGGAAGGCGAGCGTTATTTCGCCCTGCTCAAGGTCGACACGATCAACTTCGATCGTCCCGAGAATGCGAAAAACAAGATTCTCTTCGAGAACCTGACGCCGCTGTTCCCGACCGTGCGCATGAAGATGGAAGCCGGTAACGGTTCCACCGAAGACTTGACCGGTCGTGTGATCGACCTGTGCGCCCCGATCGGCAAAGGCCAGCGTGGCCTGATCGTCGCACCGCCGAAAGCCGGTAAGACCATCATGCTGCAGAACATTGCAGCGAACATCGCACGTAACAATCCTGAAGTTCACCTGATCGTGCTGTTGATCGATGAGCGTCCGGAAGAAGTGACCGAAATGCAGCGCACCGTGCGCGGCGAAGTGGTTGCCTCCACGTTCGATGAGCCGCCAACCCGCCACGTGCAGGTTGCCGAAATGGTGATCGAGAAGGCCAAGCGCCTGGTCGAACACAAAAAGGACGTGGTGATCCTGCTCGACTCCATCACCCGTCTGGCCCGTGCCTACAACACCGTGATCCCGAGCTCCGGCAAGGTATTGACCGGTGGTGTCGATGCCCACGCCCTGGAGAAACCGAAGCGTTTCTTCGGTGCTGCGCGGAACATCGAAGAAGGCGGCTCGCTGACCATTATCGCCACCGCACTGGTTGAAACCGGTTCGAAGATGGACGAAGTGATCTACGAAGAGTTCAAGGGTACTGGCAACATGGAACTGCCCCTGGACCGTCGCATCGCGGAAAAACGCGTGTTCCCGGCGATCAACATCAACCGTTCCGGCACCCGCCGTGAAGAGTTGCTGACCGCCGACGACGAACTGCAGCGCATGTGGATCCTGCGCAAGCTGCTGCACCCGATGGACGAAGTCGCTGCCATCGAGTTCCTGGTCGACAAGCTGAAAACCACCAAGACCAACGACGAGTTCTTCTTGTCGATGAAACGTAAGTAATACGACGCTTCAGGTCCGAAAGAATGGCGCCCTCAGGGGCGCCATTTTTTTTGTGCCGGTTTTTTAAGCATTCTCTGTACCCAAATGCACCGCGATAAGCTGCCAGCGGCCGCCATAGCAGGTAGGATGTACGCCTATTTTACGGGTGGCATGGTTAATGAAATTCAAGGATCTTCGGGATTTCGTGCAGCAACTTGAGCAGCGCGGAGAGTTGAAACGTATCCAGATGCCGATTTCCCCGGTGCTGGAAATGACTGAGATTTGCGACCGTACCCTGCGCAACAAGGGCCCGGCGCTGCTGTTCGAAAACCCGACCGGCTTTGATATCCCGGTGCTCGGCAACCTGTTCGGTACGCCCGAGCGCGTGGCCTTTGGCATGGGCGCCGAGTCGGTCAGCGAATTGCGCGAGATCGGCAAGTTGCTGGCCTTCCTCAAGGAACCCGAGCCGCCCAAGGGGCTGAAGGATGCCTGGTCGAAGCTGCCGATCTTCCGCAAGATCATTGCCATGGCCCCCAAAGTGGTCAAGGACGCGGTGTGCCAGGAAGTGGTCATCGAAGGCGACGATGTCGACCTGGCCATGCTGCCGGTGCAAACCTGCTGGCCAGGCGACGTCGGTCCGCTGATCACCTGGGGCCTGACCGTCACCAAGGGCCCGAACAAAGACCGCCAGAACCTCGGTATCTACCGCCAGCAAGTGATCGGCCGTAACAAGGTGATCATGCGTTGGCTGAGCCACCGTGGCGGCGCGTTGGACTTCCGCGAGTGGTGCGAAAAACACCCCGGCAAGCCGTTCCCGGTTTCCGTGGCCCTGGGTGCCGACCCGGCCACCATACTCGGCGCCGTGACCCCGGTGCCCGACAGCCTGTCCGAATACGCCTTCGCCGGCCTGTTGCGCGGTAATCGCACCGAACTGGTGAAGTGCCGTGGCAACGACCTGCAAGTGCCGGCCACGGCTGAAATCATCCTCGAAGGCGTGATTCATCCGGGTGAAATGGCCGATGAAGGCCCGTACGGCGACCACACCGGCTACTACAACGAAGTCGATAGCTTCCCGGTGTTCACCGTCGAGCGCATCACCCATCGCATCAAGCCGATTTATCACAGTACCTACACCGGCCGTCCGCCGGATGAGCCGGCGATTCTTGGCGTGGCGCTCAACGAAGTGTTTGTGCCGATCCTGCAGAAGCAATTCCCGGAGATCACCGACTTCTACCTGCCGCCTGAAGGCTGCTCGTACCGCATGGCCATCGTGACCATGAAGAAGTCGTACCCAGGCCATGCCAAGCGGGTAATGCTCGGTGTGTGGTCGTTTTTGCGACAGTTCATGTACACCAAGTTCGTTATTGTCACCGACGACGACATCAATGCCCGCGACTGGAACGACGTGATCTGGGCCATCACCACGCGCATGGACCCCAAGCGCGACACGGTGATGATCGACAACACACCGATCGACTACCTCGACTTCGCCTCGCCGGTTTCAGGCCTGGGTTCAAAGATGGGCCTGGACGCCACTCACAAGTGGCCGGGTGAAACCACCCGCGAGTGGGGCCGGGTGATCGTCAAGGATGAAGCCGTCACCGCCCGTGTCGATGCGATCTGGAAAGAATTGGGAATAGATTGATGCGTGTAACCCTGCAACCTTCCGGCGCCGTGCTGGAGCTGGTCCCCGGCGAGCGAATCCTCGAAGGCGCGCGCCGCCTGGGCTACGAATGCCCCCAGGCTTGCCGCAACGGCGTGTGCCACGTGTGCGCCGCGCTGTTGGTGGAAGGCCGGGTTCAGCAGGCCGGTGAAGTGCGTGATCACGGCGAGTTCTACACCTGTATCGCCGAGCCGCTGGAAGATTGCATTGTGTTGTGGGATGGCGTGCTGGCGCCGGGAGAGTTGCCGTTGCGCAAGTTGTCGTGCCAATTGAGTGAATGCGTCGAGGTGGGTGGCGATGTGTGGCGCGTGCGCCTGCGTGCGCCGGCCGGCAAGGCGGTGCGTTACCACGCCGGGCAATACCTGATGATCGAGCGTGAGAACGGCGAGAAGTCAGCGTTTTCCCTGGCCTCCGCGCCCCACGCCGGGCGCGAACTGGAGCTGCATGTACTGGCCCGCGAGGACAGCGCGCGCACCTTGCTTGAGCAGCTGCAACGCAACCAGATGGCGCGCGTCGAGCTGCCTTTTGGTGATACCCACCTGGCCGAGCTGCCGGATGGGCCGCTGGTGCTGATCGCCGCCGGCACCGGCATGGCGCAGATGCACAGCCTGATCGAACACTGCCGCGCTTCCGGCTTCAAACACCCGGTGCACCTGTACTGGGGCGTGCGCCGTCCGGAAGATTTCTACGAGATTGAGCATTGGGACCAGTGGCTGCAACTGCCCAACCTGTTCCTGCACAAAGTCGTCAGCGACCTGTGCGGCTGGGAAGGGCGCTGCGGGCTGTTGCATGAAGCGGTGTGCGAAGACATCACCGACCTCAAGGCTGTGCACGTCTACGCCAGCGGTTCACCGGCCATGATCTACGGCACGCTGGATGCGCTGGTCGAGGCTGGCATGGATGCGCACCAGATGCGTGCCGATGTGTTTGCCTACGCGCCACGCCCCTAAAAGCGTACGCCAGTGGTGACCATCGCCGCATTGAACCCCAGCAACACCACCTCCGCCGCCACCGGCCCGTAATGCGCGCCCACCGACGGAATGATCACCGGCGCCACGCCGAAACGGTTCAACGGGATCTTGTCGCGGTACTTGCCGCGATAACCCTGGATCGCCCCGCCTGTCAGCTTCAAATACACCGGATAGTCGGCCATGTCGTAGCGCTTGCCCGCATACGCGTAGTACGAACGCTGCCGAAACGAGTTGCGAAACGTCGCCCCGCCATACACAAAACCTGAGGCTTCATTGCGCTCCAGGCCGATCAGGTCCTGGTTGTTATTGTGCTCGGGGTCGGGCGCGAAGTGCCGGGTGTAGACGCTGGTCTGCGCGTACCAGAAGCCCTTGTCGTCTTCAATGGCCGGCGCTTCGCCCGCCAACGCGGTGGTGGCCTGGGCCAGGAACAGCAGGCCAGGCAGTCGGAATTTTTTCATGGGGGCGACCTCGGTAGTCGGTTTGATGGGCGGCTAGGTGGGTCGTGATCTGTGTCCTATTTTGACGGCTTGCCACGTTTCCAGGCTGAACCGGGGCTGAAAGTAGCGGGATTGGCCCCTGCAATCCTGACGAGTGGGCCATTTTGCTTATGCATTCGCTTATGCTTTAAAGGTATTTAATTTGTTACATAAATATCCTTAAGCTATATCGCAACGGACTACCGACTCAATCACAACCACCAACAACTGACCGCCACCGCCCGCCAGCCGGATCGATCGTATGAACTCAGAGCACGACGTTCTGGTTTTTGATTCAAGGGGAGCGGTATGGGGAGCTACAAGCAACACGCGCTGTACTCGGCGATTTTGTCGGCCAATTTGCTGACCGCCGTGGGTTTCAATCCAGTCTTCGCGGCCGAAACGTCCGCCACCGATGTGCCCAAGCTCGACACCGTGATCGTCACCGGCACCCGCGCCCAAGAGCGCACGGCCAGTGCGTCGCTGTCGCCGATCGATGTGATTTCCGGCGACACCCTGCGCAGCACCGGTTCCGATGAGCTGGGGGCGGTGTTGGCGCGGCTGATTCCATCAATCAACTTCCCGCGCCCAAGCCTGGTGGACGGCGCCGAACTGGTGCGCCCTGCGCAGTTGCGCGGGCTGTCGCCGGATCAGGTGCTGGTGCTGGTCAATGGCAAGCGCCGCCACACCAGTGCTTTCGTCAACTTGGGTGGGGCGGTGGGCCGCGGCTCGGCGCCGGCGGATTTGAATGCGATTCCGCTGTCGGCGGTCGACCATATCGAAGTGCTGCGCGACGGCGCCTCCGCGCGCTACGGCTCGGACGCGATTGCCGGGGTGATCAACGTGATCCTCAAGCACGCCGACCATGGCGGCTCGATCTCCTCCAAGTTCGGCGAGTACAAGAAGGGCGACGGCATCCAGCGCAATCTGAGTGGCAACACCGGCGTGGCATTGGGTGATAACGGCTTTATCAACCTCTCGGCCGAAGGCGCCGACAACGATTACACCAACCGCGCCGGCAAGGATTTCCGCTCAGCCAGCGTAGGCTCCACGACCTACGGCCAGCAGGTGTTTCGCCAGGGCGAGCCGGCCACCAATGAAGGCAAATTCCAGTTCAACTCGGAATATTCCTTCAATGATGCGGCCGAGTTCTACACCTTCGGCGGCTACAGCAAGCGGCGCGGCGAGACGGCGGCGTTCTACCGGGCGAGCAATGCGTCCAACAATATTCCGGCGCTCAATCCCAATGGCTACCTGCCGTTGATCAAGGGCAACCTGGAAGACACGTCGTTGGTGGTGGGCCTGCGCGGGCTGTTGGCCTATGACTGGCATTACGACCTGTCGGCCAACTACGGCAAGAACCAGTACGAACTGAGCACCGAAACCATCAACACGTCACTGGGCCTGGCCACACCGCGCAAGTTCGACAACGGCACCCTGAGCAACGACCAGAAGCAAGTCAGCCTGGACCTGTCCCGTGAATTTGACCTGGGCTTCCTGCCGTATCCGGTCTCCGTGGCCTTTGGTGGCGAATACCTGCGCCAGGGTTATGAGATTGAAGCAGGTGAGCCAGCGTCCTACTACCAGACCGGCAGTTCGGGCCTCGGCGGTTTCCGTGATGCCGACGCCGGCAGCAGTTCGCGCCACAACTGGGCGCAGTACCTGGACCTGGAAACCAACTTCACCGAAAAACTCAGCGCCTCGGCGGCCGTACGGCATGAGGATTACAGTGACTTCGGTTCCAACGTCAGCGGCTCGCTGTCGGCCCGCTACGACTTCACCCCGCAGGTGGCTCTGCGCGGCAGCATTTCCAACGGTTTCCGCGCGCCGTCCCTGGCTCAGCAGAACTTTGCGTTCACCTCATCGCAGTTGATCGGCAGCGACATCCGCGAGGCCGGTACTTTCCCGGCCTCCAGCCAGGTCGCACGCCTGCTGGGCGCGGAGGACCTGAAGGCCGAGAAGTCACGTAACTACAGCCTTGGCCTGGTACTGGAGCCCGCCGATGACCTGACCGTGACGGTGGACGTATACCGCATCGATATTCGTGACCGTATCAGCCTGTCGTCGAACCTCAACCTGGACCCGGCCACCCAGGCTTATCTGCGCGCCAATGGCGTGGGCAACATCAACTACACAACCGCCCGCTACTTCACCAATGCCACCGACACCAGCACCGACGGCGTCGATCTGGTTGCCAACTACCGCTACCAGTTCGATAACGGCATCCGCTGGAACAGCACCGTCGGCTACAACTACAACCACACCAAGGTCACGGATGTGAAGCCCAACCCGGCCATCCTCGACAGCCTGGGTGCCAATCTGGTGCGGGTGGATCGTCGCGAGAAAAGCGGTTTGCTGGGCGATACCACGCCTGAACACAAGTTGAGCTTGGGTAACGACTTCACCTTCGGCAATTGGGCGCTGCACAGCAACCTGGTCCGCTATGGTGAATTCACCAGCTACCAGGCCGACAAGGTCAACGACCAGACCTTCAAGGCGGCTTGGGTGCTGGATTTGTCGGCGGACTACAAGCTGAAGAACTGGACCTTCACCCTCGGCGGCGACAACGTCACCGATAAATACCCGGAAAAAGTCAATGCCTTCGCCAGCAGCGGCGGCAACCTCGCCTACAGCACTTTTTCGCCGTACGGTTACAGCGGCGCGTTTTATTACGGTAAAGTTGCTTACAACTGGTAACACACAGGAGGCGTCCCGCTATTCGCCATGACCGCCATTGAAACCGATCTTCTGCAATTGGCTTACCCTCCGCGGCTCGATCTTGGGCCGCAACTCACTCACGAACAATTGATGAGCTCGATGCAGGCCACCATGGCCCGGCATAAGGGTGGGCCGGTCTGGCTGTTTGCGTACGGTTCGCTGATCTGGCGCCCTGAGTGTTCGTCCACCGAGCGCATGCGGGCACGGGTCCACGGTTATCACCGGGGCCTGTACCTGTGGTCCCACGAGCACCGGGGCACACCGGAAATTCCAGGGTTGGTCTTTGGGCTGGATCGCGGCGGTTCCTGCAGCGGGTTTGCCTACCGCTTGCCGGAGGATCAGCTGGAGGCCTCGCTCTACGCCTTGTGGCAGCGCGAAATGCCTTATCCCTCCTACCGGCCGCATTGGCTCAGTTGCCGTCTCGAAGATGGCAGCACGGTGCAGGCGTTGGGATTTGTCTTGGAGCGGCACTTGCCCAGCTACGCCGGCAACTTGCCCGACATCGTGCTGAACCATGTGTTGCAGAGCGCTTGCGGGCGTTACGGCACCACTCGCGATTATGTCGAGCAGACCGTCAACGCCCTGCGTAGCCACGCCATGCCAGATAAGAACCTGGAGGCGCGGCTCAAGCGTTGTGCGAAGGACTGTTCAGGCGGTTAACGCGCCGAACTCACGCTGTTGGTGTGCCACAGCGTCGGGATCAGGAAGGCGATGGCCAAAATGCACGCGCCGATCAGCAGCACGAAACCACCGTCCCAACCGAAATGGTCCACGGTGTAGCCCATGGCCGCACTCGCCGCCACCGAACCCCCCAGGTAACCGAACAGACCGGTGAAACCCGCAGCGGTGCCGGCGGCTTTCTTCGGTGCCAGTTCCAGCGCCTGCAGGCCGATCAGCATCACCGGGCCGTAGATCAGGAAGCCGATGGAGAACAGCGCGATCATGTCGATCATCGGGTTGCCCGGCGGGTTGAGCCAGTACACCAGGGTCGCCACGGTCACCAGTGCCATGAACACGATGCCGGTCAGGCCACGGTTGCCACGGAAGATCTTGTCCGACATCCAGCCGCACAGCAGCGTGCCCGGAATACCGGCCCACTCATAGAAGAAGTACGCCCACGAGGATTTATCCACGGTGAAGTGCTTGGCTTCTTTCAAGTAGGTCGGCGCCCAGTCCAGCACGCCGTAGCGCAGCAGGTAGACGAACACGTTGGCGAAGGCGATGTACCACAGCATTTTGTTGCGCAGCACGTACTTGACGAAGATTTCCTTGGCGCTGAATTCGTCTTCGTGGCTGGCGTCGTAGCCTTCCGGGTAGTCGTTCTTGTACTTCTCGATTGGCGGCAGGCCGACCGATTGCGGGGTGTCGCGCATGGTGATGAAGGCAAATGCCGCTACGGCCAGGGCCACGGTGGCCGGCACGTAGAACGCCGCGTGCCAGTCGTTGAACCAGGCCATACCCAGCAGGAACAGCGGGCCGATCAGGCCGCCGCCGACGTTATGCGCCACGTTCCACACGGACACCACGCCGCCGCGTTCTTTCTGCGACCACCAGTGCACCATGGTGCGTCCACTCGGCGGCCAGCCCATGCCTTGGGCCCAGCCGTTGATGAACAGCAAAATGAACATCATGGTCACGCTGGACGTCGCCCAAGGTGCGAAACCGAAAATGAACATCACCCCGGCCGAAACCAGCAGGCCGAAGGGCAGGAAGTAGCGCGGGTTGGAGCGGTCGGACACCAGGCCCATAAGGAACTTGGACAGGCCGTAGGCAATCGCGATGGCCGACATCGCCAGGCCCAGTTCGCCACGGGTGTAACCCTCGTCGATCAAGTAGGGCATGGCCAGGGAGAAGTTTTTGCGCAGCAGGTAGTAACCGGCGTAACCGAAGAAAATACCGGCGAAGATCTGCCAGCGCAGGCGTCGGTAGGTACTGTCTATTTTTTCTTCAGGCAGGGGCGCCTGGTGGGCGGCAGGACGAAAGAAAGCAAACATTCAAGAGCTCCAAATTTCTTGTTTTGACTGCGGATGCGAATGTTACAGTTTCGTTACCGAAAATAGCATCGCCTCTTATCTGCAAACACAGGAAATGAGAGCAATTGCATGTTCTCTTACGAACATGTCGCGAATAGATAAGTGGTGGTCGTTTTATCAGTATGGGGCTGGCGAGCAGCCCCAACGACGGCTCAGCGGGTTTGTACGACCACTTTACCAACAGCCCGGCGCTGCCCCAGGTCATTGATCGCCTGGGCGGCCTGCTCCAGCGGGTACACCTGCGACACCAGCGGCTTGAGCTTGCCTTCACCATACCAACTGAACAACTGCTGGAAGTTCGCCGCATTGTCCTGCGGTTGGCGCTGGGCAAACGAACCCCAGAACACTCCGACCACCGCCGCACCCTTGAGCAACGCCAGGTTCACCGGCAGCTCCGGTATGCGCCCGCTGGCAAAACCCACCACCAGCAGGCGGCCGTTCCAGGCAATGGCACGGATGGCCTGGTCAAACAGGTCGCCACCCACCGGGTCGTAGATCACGTCGGCGCCGTTGCCGTCGGTGAGGCGCTTGATCTCGTCTTTCAGGCTGGCTTCGCTGTAGTTGATCAGCTCATCGGCGCCGGCGGCCTTGGCCACTGCGAGTTTGTCGGCACTGCTGGCGGCGGCGATTACCCGCGCGCCCATGGCCTTGCCGATTTCAACGGCGGCCAGGCCCACGCCACCGGAGGCGCCGAGCACCAGCAGGGTTTCGCCGGGTTGCAGGTTGGCGCGTTGTTTCAGCGCGTGCATGGACGTGCCGTAGGTCATGCTGAAGGCGGCGGCGGTATTGAAGTCCATGCTCGGCGGAATCGGCAGCACGTTGTAGCCGGGCACCGCGACCTGCTCGGCAAAGCTGCCCCAGCCGGTCAGCGCCATCACCCGGTCACCGACTTTGAGGTGGCTGACCTTTTCCCCGACTTCACTGACCACGCCCGCTGCCTCGCCACCCGGCGAAAACGGGAAAGGTGGCTTGAACTGGTACTTGCCCTCGATGATCAGCGTGTCCGGGAAGTTGACCCCGGCGGCATGCACGTCCAGCAGGATTTCGTTCTTCTTGATCGCCGGGCTGGCGATCTCTTCCAGCACCAGGGTTTCGGCAGGGCCGAAGGCTTTGCACAGCACAGCTTTCATCGGACTATTCCTTTTGGCGTCGTGGCCGATAAGTGTAGGAGGGTACGCCCGTGGGTCAACGAGCATGCCCCGGCCTGATAAGCCGCCATAAGCTTGTGCTCTGCCTTGCTAGCGTTATGCTACCCGGCAACCGAATGTGAGGAATGAACTGTGAAAGCGTGGATCCTGTTGATGCTGGCCCTGACGTTGCCCATGGCAGCCCAGGCCGAAGAAGCCAAAGAAGGCGAGGCGCCGAAGGTCAGCTATATCAGTCTGAGCCCGCCGTTCGTGGGCAACTACGGCCTGGATGGCACTGCGAAACTCAAGGTGTTCAAGGCCGACATCGCCCTGCGCGTGACCGGCCCCGAAGCGGCTGCTGCCGTCAAAGCCAACGACGCGCTGATCCGCAACCAACTGGTGGCGTTGTTCACCCAGCAGACCAACGAGGCCATGAGTACCGTTGAAGGCAAGGAAAAACTGCGTCAGGAGGCCCTGAAGCAAACCCAGCAAGTGATGAATGACGAGACCGGCAAGCCGGTGGTGGAGGACCTGTTGTTCAACAACCTGATCATCCAGTAGTCGCTTTAGGGTACGGTTCAGGAAGCCAGGCTCTTCCTGAACCGCGCCAGTGCCACCGCAAAAAACACCAACCCAATCCCCGCCAGCGCCAGCAAATCCGGCCACACCACGCTCACCCCCGCATCCCGAAACAGAATCGCCGCACTCAAACTCACAAAATGCGTCGACGGCGACCCTTGCATCACCCACTGCAACCACTCGGGCATGCTGTCCAACGGCGTACTGCCGCCGGAGAGCAGCAGCATCGGGATGATCACCGGAATCGCCAGCAGGCCGAACTGCGGCGTCGATCGCGCGAGCGTCGCCAGGAAAATCCCCAAGGCCGTACTGGCAAACAAGTACAACGCAGTCACGAACAGAAACAAGCTCAATGACCCGGCCAGCGGCACGCCGAGGAGCCCTTTGACCACTACTTCCAACGACAGCCAGGTACAGAGCACCACCACCAGCATGTTGCTCCAGATTTTCGCCAACATGATCTCCAGCGCCGTCAGCGGCAGCACCAGCAGATGGTCGAGGGTGCCGTGTTCGCGTTCGCGCAGCAGGGCGGTGCCGGTCAGGATAATGGCGAGGATGGTGATGTTGTTGACGATCTGAATCACCGCCAAAAACCATCCACCCTCCAGGTTGGTGTTGAACAGCGCGCGCGTCGTGAGCAGGGCGGGCGCCTGGCTGGCGGCGGCTTGCCCGCTGTAGGCCAGCAATTCGCGCTGGAAAATCCGCCCAATGTAGCCGGCTCCCATGAACGCCTGGCTCATGGCCGTGGCGTCCACGTTCACCTGCACGCCGGGTTGGCGACCGGCCAGCAGGTCAGCCTGGAAGTTCGCCGGCACATTGATCACGAAGGTGTATTCGCCGCTGTCCATGACCTTGTCCAACTGGTCGTAGGCCAGAGGGGTAGGCGCTTGAAACTCGGGCGGCTGCAGCACTTCGGCCAGTTGCCGCGACAGCGAACTGTGGTCTTCATCGACAAACGCCACGCTGGCGTTGTGCACGCCAATCACCGAGCCGGCGGCGGGCATATAGATGGCGACGGTGAAGGCGTAGAACAGAAACAGCAGCAACACGCTGTCATGGCGCAGGCTGGTCAGTTCCTTAATGCCCAGGCGCAGAATATGCGCGAACTTATGCATCAGGCCTCCTGCTTCTTGAGCATGACCAGGCTCAGCCCGGTAAACCCGACAAAGAACCCGAACAGCGCCAGGCATTGCGGCCACAACTGGCGCAGGCCCAAGGCCTTGGTGAAGGTGCCCACGGCGACATCCAGGAAGTGCCCCGCCGGAAACAGCATGCCCATCAACGCCGCTGCGCCTTCAAGGGACGAGCGCGGCACGATCAGTCCGGAGAATTGAATGGTCGGCAGGCTGGTGATGATCATGGTGCCGAGGATCGCCGCGATCTGGGTGCGAGTGAACGCCGAAATCAGCAGGCCCATGCTGGTGGTCGCCAGCACATAGAGCAGGCCGCCGAACGCCAGCGTCAGGCCGCTGCCCTTGAACGGCACGCCGAACAGCCAGCGGTTCATCGCCACCAATACCGCCAGGTTGACCAGGCTCACGGCCAGGTACGGCGCCTGTTTGCCGAGCAGGAATTCCAGGCGGGTCAGGGGCGTGGCGTAGAAGTTGGTGATCGAGCCCAGTTCCTTCTCGCGCACGATGCCGAGGGCGGTGAGCATCGCTGGGATAAACGCCAGGATCAGCGCCATCACACCGGGGCCGATGGCGTTGACGCTGACCACGTCCTGGTTATAGCGAAAGCGCGTTTCCAGCTTGGCGGCTGCTGGATTGTTGCGCGGCAGGCTGCTCAGTTCGGCCAGTTGCTGCAGGTTTTCCTGGTGCACGGCCTCGACATAGTTGCGGCTGGTTTCCGCGCGAAACGGCATGCCGCCATCGAGCCAGGCGGCCACGCTGGGCTGGCGGCCAGCGTAGAGATCGCGGCCAAAGCCGGGTGGGATCTCCAGGGCCAGTTTGATTTCCGAACGTTGCAGGCGCCGGTGCAATTCAGTTGAGTCCTGAATCGGCGGCTGCTCGGCGAAATAGCGTGAACTGCGAAATGCCTCCAGGTAGGCGCGGCTTTGCGGTGTCTGGTCCTGGTCGTAGACGGCGAAGGCGAGCTTTTCCACATCCAGGGAAATGCCGTAGCCGAAGATCACCATCATGAACATCGCGCCCAGCAACGCGAAGGCCATGCGCACCTTGTCGCGCAGCAGCTCTTTGCCTTCGCGGCTGGCCACGGCCAATAGGCGGGCCAGGCTGAAGCCGCGTTTGCTCACCGGCGGCGCGCTGGTTTCGCTGACGGTTGCGGCGGGCGCAGTGGGCTCCGGTTCACCCTGGGCTTGCTCCAGGCAGGTGACGAACGCGGCTTCCAAGGTGTCGCCCTGGAACTGCCGTTGCAACGCATCCGGCGTATCGCAGGCGAGCACCTTGCCCGCGTGCATCAGCGAAATGCGGTCGCAGCGCTGGGCCTCGTTCATAAAGTGCGTGGACAGGAAAATCGTCACACCTTGTTCGCGGGACAGCTCGATCAGCAATCGCCAGAAATCATCTCGCGCCGCCGGGTCGACGCCCGACGTGGGTTCATCGAGGATCAGCACTTCCGGGCGATGCAGCACTGCCACGGCCAATGACAAACGTTGGCGCAGGCCGAGGGGCAGTTCGCCGGAGGGCTGTTCGGCCACGTCGCCGAGGTCGAAACGCTGGATCAGCTCATCGATGCGCGGGCCGCTGTCGGCCTTGGGCAAGTCGAACAATTGTGCATGTAGCACCAGGTTCTGGCGCACGCTGAGTTCGCCATACAGCGAGAAGCTTTGTGACATGAAACCCACGCGCTTGCGGGTCGCCAGGTCCTTGGCGTTCACCGGGTTACCCAGCAGCGTCGCGCTGCCTTCGGTAGCGGGCATCAGCCCGGTGAGCACCTTCATGGTGGTGGTCTTGCCGCAGCCGTTGGAGCCGAGGAAGCCGAAGATCTCGCCGCGGCCAATGGCGAAGCTGACCTTGTTCACGGCGGTGAAATCACCGAAACGCAGGGTCAGGTCGTGAGCTTCGATGGCGATATCGGCGTTGTCGCTTTCCCTGGGCGGAATCACCAGCGGCTGGTTGTTGTGGGCGCTGTCGCCTTGGAAGTGGGTGAAGGCGTCGTCCAGTTTGCCGCTGGCGGTTGCGCCCGCCAATTCACGGCTTAGTCCGTCTGCAATCAGCTTGCCGCGATCGAGCATCAGGCAATGTTCGAATTGCTCGGCTTCTTCCATGTAGGCCGTGGCCACCAGCAGCGTCAGTTGCGGGCGTTCTTGGCGGACGCTTTCGACCAGCTCCCAGAAGCGCCGACGTGACAGTGGGTCGACGCCGGTGGTGGGCTCGTCGAGGATCAACAGGTCCGGGTCGTGGATCAGCGCGCAACACAGGCCGAGTTTCTGCTTCATCCCGCCGGAGAGCTTGCCGGCCGGGCGTTCTGCAAAGCGCGCAAGGTCGGTGGCCAGCAGCAGGTTGTGCATGCGCTGGTCGCAGTCGGCTTTCGACAGGCCAAACAACGTGGCAAAGAAACGGATGTTCTCGCTGATGGACAACTCAGGATACAAGTTGCCGCCCAGCCCTTGAGGCATAAAGGCGATGCGCGGGTACAGGCTGTTGCGGTGGCGGCGGTCTTCAATCGCACCGCCCAGCACTTGCAGTTGACCGTCCTGGAGCTTTTTGACCCCGGCGATCAAGCCCAGCAGGCTCGACTTGCCCGCACCATCCGGCCCGATCAACCCGCAACGCGTACCGGCTGGCAGGCTGAACGTGATGTCGACCAGGGCCTGTTGCTTGCCATAGCGATGGTTGATCGCCGTGGCTTGCAGCGCCAGGGCGGTCATTGCAGGTTGGCCGGCCAGTCGATATCAGCCGTGCGCACGTAGCCGGCGCCGGGCATGCCGGGTTTGGCCTGGGGCACGGCGCTGGGTTGAGTCAGGCGCAGTTTGACGCGGAACACCAGTTTCTGGCGTTCGTCGCGGGTTTCCACTTCCTTGGGGGTGAACTGGGATTTGGCGGCGACAAAGCTGATCTTCGCCGGCAGCGGTTGGTCGGGCAGGGCGTCGAGCAGAATGCGCGCGTCGCTGCCGACGGTCAGGCGGCCGGTGACGGAGGCCGGCAGGTAGAGGTTCATGTATTGATCGTTGGGGTCGATCAGCAACAGGACGCGCCCGCCCGCGCCGAGCACTTCGCCCGGCTCGGCCAGGCGCAGTTGGATAATCCCGTCGATGGGCGCGCGCAGGCTGCTGTCATCGATCTCACTGGTGAGCTGGGCGACCTGGGCTTCGGCGGCGCCAATCGCCGCCTTCACCGAATTGACTTGGGCTTGCGCGGCAATCACGGCGGCGTTGCCGGTGTTCTGCCGTGCCTGTTGTTGGTCAATCAACTGGCTGCTGGCGAAGCCGCGTTTGTACAGCTCCTGGGTGCGCTTGAGTTCCTGGTTGGCCAGCAGTTGCTCGCTCTGGCGCAATTGCACGTTGGCCTCGGCGGCCGCGAAGTTTTCCTTGGCGCGCAGCACTTCGGCTTCGGCCTGGGCGCGCTGGGCTTCCAGCGTGCGGGTGTCCATGCGTGCGAGCAGTTGGCCTTTGAGGACCTTGTCGCCTTCGTCCACGCGTACTTCGGCCAGGCGGCCGGGGATCTTGGCGGCGATCTGCATTTCGGTGGATTCCAGGCGGCCATTGCCCATGCTCAGGCCTTCGGGCAGGCGGTCCTGGGTGGAGCGCCAGTAACCGAAGCCGCCGGCACCCAGCAACAGGGCGATGAGGGCGATGGCGAAAAGGCGTGAGGCGTGGTGGTTCGTCGACATGGCTGCTTCCTGCGGCATTAGCGTCCTAGTTTGATCGGTTTGCCCCGGTGGGGCTTTGATGCCGGTCAGTTAAAGCAAATTGATCACGGCGGCCCATTGCTCGGGCGTGACGGCCATCACTGAAAGGCGGCTGCCTTTTTGCACCAGGGGCAGTTCGGCAAGGGCGGTTTGTTGTTTGAGGTAGCCCAGGCCAAGCACGTTGGGGAAGGTCTGGACGTGGGCGACGTTGATCGCGCTCCACGGATTTTTTTCCGGGGTGGCCTTGGCGTCGAAGTAGTGGCTTTCGGGCTCCAGCGCGGTGGGGTCCGGGTAGGCCGCCTCGACGATTTTGCCGATGCCGGCAATGCCCGGCTCCGGGCAACTGGAGTGGTAGAAGAAAAATTGGTCACCCACTGCCATGGCACGCAGGAAGTTGCGCGCCTGGTAGTTACGCACCCCGTCCCAGCGCGCTTCGCCGAGCTTTTCAAGGCCTTTGATAGAGAGTTCGTCGGGCTCGGATTTCATCAGCCAATAGGCCATTTTTGGGCTCCTGAAAAAAGCAGTGGGCAAGTTGTCAGGCAATTTGATGACAAACCGACAGTCGGTTGGCGCCAAGGTTTGCGTGTTGGTTCACGTTACCGCAGAATGCCGGCTTTTAAAGCTTGACGCAGCTGCAACGGACTACTTTGGAACGTTGTTGTCATCGTGTACGAGGTGCCTGCAGGGGGGCAATCGATGCAACGTAAACCGGATTTACTATGGATTTTGGTGATTTTGTTTGGTCTGGGCGTCGTGACCACCGGGTATGCCCAAAGCTTATGGTCGAACAAGACCGATGCGCCCGTTGAACTGGCTCAGCAGCAGCCGCAACCGTTCAAACGCTGACTCTTCTTCAAGGCGCCGCTGATTCCAGTGGCGTCTTCGCACTATACCAATGCTTATCGGTGACGGTGCCCGCCAACGGCACATCCCAGCTTGCCTGTATCAATCGATCGACCTTTTGACATTCATGGGCCAGGCCCAACAGCGTCGGCTTGCGCCAGCTTTGGCGGCGCGCCAGGTAAGCCAGGCTGCGATCGTAGAACCCGCCGCCCATGCCCAGGCGTCCACCGGCATCATCGAACCCCACCAACGGCAGCAGCACCAGGTCCAGTGCCCAGACTTTGCGTTGGCGGCTGATGTTCACCCTGGGTTCCAGGATGCGAAAGCGATTGGGCAACAGCTTTTCCCCGGGCCTGACGCGCTGGAACACCATCTTGGTCCGTGGCCAGGCGCTGAGCACCGGCAGGTAAGTGGCCTTGCCCCGGCGCTGGGCGGCGCGCAGCAGCAGGCGCGGATCGATTTCACCGTCCGTCGGTAGATACAAAGAGATATGTTTGGCCCGGCGAAACAGCGGGTGCTGTGCCAGTTGCCGATACAGGCCCTGGGCGGCCTTGCGTTGCTCGCTCGGCGTGAGGGCGCGGCGGGCTTTGCGCAACATGCGTCGAAGTTGCGGACGGGAAAGCGGCGCAGGTTCGGTCATGGTTTCCGGCTCATAAAACAATGCCAGTCCGAGGACTGGCATTGAGTTTGGGAATTCAGGCTCCCCGACAGAGCCGCTGTCGACTTAGCCCTTGAACCCGAAAGTTCAAGGTGGAAGATGCAGTAGGCTTTAAGGCTTTCCGTCTAGCGGACATGCACACCAGCCCAACGTGCAACTTCCAGGGTAGTGCGAATCGGCTCAGGGACATCGCCGACTGGCAAACACGCCAGGGAGTGGGGCGAGTATACCTTAAACCGTCGCGGCAATCAGCCCTTGGGTGCGTCTGAATCGCTGGAAAGCACCAGATCGACACGCTCCAGCAGGTCACGCACCTGCTCACGTGTCGAGCCGCTGGCCTGCACGTCAGGGCGTTCCTGCTTATGCAGCAGATCGTGGGTAATGTTCAGCGCGGCCATCACGGCGATACGGTCGGCGCCAATCACTTTGCCGCTGCTGCGGATTTCACGCATCTTGCCATCCAGGTAGCGGGCGGCGCTCACCAGGTTGTTGCGCTCTTCCTGGGGGCAGATGATCGAATATTCTTTATCCAGGATCTGCACGGTGACGCTATTGCTTGAACTCATGAGTCTTGCTCCAGGGCCTTCAGGCGCGAAATCATCGATTCGACCTTACGCCGGGCGATTTCGTTTTTTTCAATGAGGTGAGCGCGTTCCTCGCGCCAGGTCTTTTCCTGAGCTAATAGGAGTCCGTTTTGGCTCTTTAGTTGCTCGACCCGGGTAATTAGCAATTCGAGTCTGGCCATCAGCGCTTGCAGGTCGGTGTCTTCCATTGGGTTCCACTGGATTTGTCTGATGAATGGCAACTGCAGGATAAACGATCTGACGCCCTTGATAGTCTTGGTACGTCTGCCGGTGCTAGGATACAGCGCTCCATTCTAGACATTGCGCCGTCTGGCGCCTAGCTCACCATGCCTATTCAGAACTCCCCGTACGACGCTTTTTCCAAACTGCTGAGCACCAGCGGCCACCCTTGCTCGCCTGCTGAACTGCACGGCGTATTGCTGGGCCGTAGCTGCACCGGCGTTGGCTTTGATGCCGACAACTGGCTGGCTGACGTGGCCGAGCTGCTTGAGACCGAGCCGACCGACAACGTGCGTAACGCGCTGATCGGCCTGCAAGAGATGGTCAAGGGCGAGCTGACCGGTGATGACGTCACCGTGGTCCTGCTGCTGCCGACCGACGACGCACCGCTTGCCGAACGCGCCGCTGCCCTGGGCCAATGGTGCCAAGGCTTCCTCCACGGTTTCGGCGTCAACGCCGGCGGCCTGGAACTGAGCACCGACGCCAAGGAAGTGTTGCAGGATCTGGCCGCGATCTCCCAGGTGCAAGACGCCCTGGAAGAGTCCGAAGACGGCGAAGGCGACTACATGGAAGTCATGGAATACCTGCGCGTCGCGCCGCTGCTGCTGTTCACCGAGACCAAGAAGTCCGCTGAACCCGCTGCACCCAAGCCGTCGCTGCACTAAGAAAGGAAGCCCATCTGCCCATGATCCATATCCCCCGAGCGGAATACACCCGACGCCGCAAGGCGCTCATGGCGCAGATGGAACCCAACAGCATCGCGATCCTGCCGGCTGCCGCCGTGGCGATCCGCAATCGCGATGTCGAACACGTGTACCGCCAGGACAGTGACTTCCAGTACCTGAGCGGTTTCCCCGAGCCGGAAGCGGTGATCGTGCTGATGCCCGGCCGCCAACACGGCGAGTACGTGCTGTTCTGTCGCGAGCGCAACGCCGAACGCGAACTGTGGGACGGCCTGCGCGCCGGCACCGAAGGTGCGATCCGTGACTTTGGCGCCGACGACGCGTTCCCCATCACCGATATCGACGACATCCTGCCCGGCCTCATCGAAGGTCGCGACCGGGTGTACTCGGCCATGGGCAGCAATGCCGAGTTCGACCGGCACCTGATGGAATGGATCAACGTGATCCGCTCCAAGGCCCACCTGGGCGCCCAGCCACCGAACGAATTCGTTGCGCTGGATCATCTGCTCCACGACATGCGCCTGTATAAATCGGCTGCGGAAGTGAAGGTGATGCGCGAGGCCGCGCGAATCTCCTGCGCCGCCCACGTGAAGGCGATGCAGGCCAGCCGTGCCGGTCTCCATGAGTTCAGCCTGGAAGCCGAGCTGGATTATGAATTCCGCAAAGGCGGCGCGAAAATGCCGGCCTACGGCTCCATCGTCGCCGCCGGGCGCAACAGCTGCATCCTGCATTACCAGCAGAATGACGCGGTGCTCAAGGACGGCGACCTGGTGCTGATCGACGCCGGTTGTGAGATCGACTGCTATGCCAGCGACATCACCCGCACCTGGCCGGTCAATGGCAAATTTTCGCCGGAACAGAAGGCGATCTACGAAATTGTGCTGGCTTCCCAGGAAGCCGCCTTTGCCGAAATCGCCCCGGATAAGCATTGGAACCAGGCGCATGAGGCCACCGTGAAGGTGATTACTGCCGGTTTGGTGAAGCTGGGGTTGCTGCAGGGTGACGTCGACGAGTTGATCGCCAGCGAAGCCTATAAAGCCTTCTACATGCACCGCGCTGGCCACTGGTTGGGCATGGATGTGCATGATGTGGGCGAGTACAAAGTGGGCGGTGAATGGCGGGTGCTGGAAGTCGGCATGGCGCTGACCGTAGAGCCGGGCATTTATATTTCGCCGGACAATCCGAATGTGGCAAAGAAATGGCGTGGCATTGGCGTACGCATCGAGGACGACGTGGTAGTGACCAAGCAAGGCTGTGAAATCCTGACCGGTGGCGTGCCCAAGACCGTCGCTGAAATTGAAGCGCTGATGGCGGCTGCCCGATGAGCCGGGTCAACCTGGCAATCATTGGCGGCGGCCTGGTCGGTGCCAGCCTGGCGCTGGCGTTGCAGGCTGGGGCCAAGGCGCGCGGCTGGAAGATCGTGCTGATCGAGCCCTTTGCGCCGGGCGACAGCTACCAGCCGAGCTACGATGCTCGCTCTTCTGCGTTGTCCTTTGGTGCGCGGCAGATCTATCAGCGCCTGGGCTTGTGGCAAGAGATTTCGCGCCGCGCCGAGCCGATCAAGCAGATTCATGTGTCTGACCGTGGGCGTTTCTCCACCGCGCGCCTGTCCGCCATGGAAGAGGGCGTGCCGGCCCTCGGCTATGTGGTGGAAAACGCCTGGCTGGGCCAATGCCTGTGGCAAGGCCTGGACAAAGAGGTGGTCAGCTGGCGTTGCCCGGCCGAAGTCACACGCATGGAACCGCTGCCCGATGGCTACCGCCTGACCCTCAATGATGAAACCGTGCTGGAATGCGACCTCGCCGTGCTGGCTGACGGTGGCCGTTCCGGTTTGCGCGAGCAATTGGGCATCGGCGTGAAAACCCGCCCGTACAACCAGAGCGCGCTGATCGCCAACATCACCCCCAGCGAATCCCATAACGGTGAAGCCTTCGAGCGTTTCACCGACGAGGGCCCGATGGCCTTGCTGCCGCTGCCGGACAACCGCTGCGCACTGGTGTGGACGCGCATCGGCATGGACGCGCAACGCCTGGCCAATCTCGACGAGCGCAGCTTTTTGAGCGAGTTGCAGGGCGTGTTCGGCTACCGCCTGGGCACGCTGAAGCAAGTCGGCGCCCGTCATCTGTACCCGCTGACACTGGTTGAAGCCGAGGAGCAAGTGCGCTCCCACCTGGCGATCCTCGGCAACGCGGCCCACAGCCTGCACCCGATTGCGGGGCAGGGCTTCAACCTGTCCCTGCGTGATGCAAATGCATTGGCTGAAGCCTTGTTGGCGGGACCGCAAGTGCCGGGTGACCTGGCCACCTTGCAGGGTTATCGCGAGCGTCAGCGCCTGGACCAGAAACTTACCGTGGGCTTCTCCGACCAGGTCACGCGCCTGTTTGGCAGCGCTCAACCGTTGGTCGCCCTGGGCCGCAACATGGGCCTGCTGGGCCTGGACCTGCTGCCGCCCGCCAAACGCTGGTTCGCCCGTCAGGCCATGGGCCTGGGTACCCGTCCCGATGCGTAACTGGTTGATTGAGCGCCTGGGCAAGGCGCGGTTATTGCGCTGGTTCCTGAGCCTGTACCCGCCGTACCTCGGCGCGGGTGTACGGGTGCAAGAACTGAGCGCGGACTTCCGGCATGTCAAAGTGCGCATGGGCCTGGGCTGGTACAACCGCAATTACGTCGGCACGCAGTTTGGCGGCAGCCTGTATTCGATGGTCGACCCGTTCTACATGCTGCTGTTGATGGAGAACCTGGGCCGCGATTACATCGTGTGGGACAAAGCGGCGAGCATCGATTTCATCTCGCCCGGCAAAGGCCCGGTGTATGCCGAGTTTTCCATCGACGAGGCTTTGCTCGATGAAGTCCGCCGGCAGACCGACGGGGGCGAGAAGTACCTGCCCCACCTCAAGGTTGAGATTCATGACGGCTCCGGCACCCTGGTGGCGCGGGTCGACAAAACCCTTTACGTGCGGCGCAAGCCGCCAGCGAGACAGGCTTAAAGCATGGACATGCGCGCAGATGTGCTGATTGTCGGGGCCGGAATGGTCGGAAGCGCCCTGGCGCTGGCGTTGCAGGGCAGTGGCCTGCAGGTGCTGCTGCTCGACGGCAGCCCGCTGAGCGTCAAGCCGTTCGACCGCGAGGCCGCATTCGAACCTCGCGTGAGCGCCTTGTCGGCCGCCAGCCAGCGCATCCTCGAGCGCCTGGGCGTGTGGGACGGCATCGTCTCGCGCCGCGCCAGTCCTTACGGCGATATGCAGGTGTGGGATGGCAGCGGCACCGGGCAGATCCACTTTTCGGCGGCCAGCGTGCATGCCGAGGTGCTGGGGCATATCGTCGAGAACCGCGTGGTTCAGGATGCGCTGCTCGACCGTCTGCACGATTGCGACCTGGGCTTGCTGGCCAACGCACGCCTGGAACAGATGCGCCGTTCCGGCGATGACTGGCTGCTGACCCTGGCCGACGGCCGCACGCTGCGCGCGCCGCTGGTGGTGGCTGCCGATGGCGCCAACTCCGCTGTGCGCCGCCTGACCGGCACCGCCACCCGCGAATGGGATTACCTGCATAACGCCATCGTCACCAGCGTACGCAGCAGCCAGCCGCACCAACGTACGGCGTGGCAACGCTTTACCGACACCGGCCCGCTGGCATTCTTGCCGCTGATACGGGACGGGCAGGAAGATTGGTGTTCGATCGTCTGGTCGACCACGCCGGCTGAGTCCGAACGCTTGATGGCGCTGGATGATGAAAGCTTCTGCCGTGAGCTGGAGCGCGCCTTTGAAGGGCGGCTCGGCACCGTGCTGAGCGCCGACCCGCGCGTCTGCGTGCCACTGCGCCAGCGTCACGCCAAGCGCTATGTGGCCGAAGGCCTGGCGTTGATTGGCGACGCGGCGCACGTCATCCATCCCTTGGCGGGGCAGGGTGTGAACCTGGGTTTCCTGGATGCGGCGACACTGGCTGAAGTCTTGTTGTCTGCGACCGAGCGCGGCGAGCGCCTGGCCGATGTGAAAGTGCTGAGCCGCTACGAGCGTCGACGCATGCCGCACAACCTGGCATTGATGGCGGCAATGGAAGGGTTTGAGCGATTGTTCCAGGCCGATCAACTGCCGCTGCGCTGGTTGCGCAACGCCGGTTTGAAAATGGTCGACCAGATGCCCGAGGCCAAGGCCGTCTTTGTGCGCCAGGCGCTGGGTCTGAGCGGGGATCTGCCGGAGCTGGCCCAGCCCTGAAACAGTCGTGCAACATCTGGTAACGCCTCCACCGAGCGCTACCAAATGTGAGTCCTTATCATTTGCCCACTTTTTGCAAATGAGAGACCGCACCCATGTTGGCACCCAAGCGCCTCCTGACTGCCCTGGCACTCACCCTGATCGGCAGCACCACCGTGCAGGCCGCCGACGAAGTGGTGGTCTACTCCTCGCGCATCGACGAACTGATCAAACCGGTGTTCGACGCCTACACCAAGAAAACCGGCGTGCAGGTGAAGTTCATCACCGACAAGGAAGCCCCGCTGATGCAGCGCATCAAGGCCGAGGGCGAAAACGCCACCGCCGACCTGCTGCTCACCGTCGATGCCGGCAACCTCTGGCAGGCTGAGCAAATGGGCATCCTGCAACCGTTCACCTCTGAGGTGATCGACAAGAACATTCCCCTGCAATACCGCTCGTCCAAACACACCTGGACCGGCCTGAGCCTGCGCGCGCGGACCATCGCCTATTCCACTGACCGGGTAAAACCGGGTGACCTCACCACCTACGAAGCCTTGGCCGACAAGCAGTGGGAAGGCCGCCTGTGCCTGCGCACGGCGAAAAAGGTCTACAACCAGTCGCTGACCGCCACCCTGATCGAAACCCACGGTGCGGCCAAGACCGAAGAAATCGTCAAGGGCTGGGTCAACAACCTGTCCACCGACGTGTTCTCCGATGACATCGCTGTGCTGGAGGCCATCAATGCCGGGCAGTGCGACGTGGGCATCGTCAACACCTACTACTATGGCCGCCTGCACAAACAGAAGCCGGACCTGGCGGTAAAACTGTTCTGGCCGAACCAGGGCGACCGTGGCGTGCACGTGAACCTGTCGGGCATCGGCCTGACCCAACACGCACCGCACCCGGAAGCCGCCAAGGCACTGGTGGAGTGGATGACCACGCCTGAGGCGCAGAAGATCTTTGCCGACGTGAACCAGGAATTCCCGGCCAACCCGACCGTACCGCCGTCGGCAGAAGTGGCGACCTGGGGCAAGTTCGTGGCGGACACCTTGCCGGTGGAAGTGGCGGGCAAGCGCCAGGCCGAGGCGATCCGGTTGATGGATCGCGCTGGCTGGAACTAAATTTTTAAAACGCCGCAGATCGAAATGTGGGAGCGGGCTTGCTCGCGAAAGCGTCGTGTCAGTCGATACATGTGTGGCTGATACACTGCATTCGCAAGCAAGCCCGCTCCCACATTGGTTAGCGGCGCCTTGAAAATCTTTATTATTCTGAGAGTTTCTCATTGGCCCACCCCGCCCAACGCCGCTGGTACCTGCCGGTCTTCACCGTCGCTGCCCTGGTGCTGCTGCCGCTGAGCGTGCTGTTGCTGTCCTGGCAAAGCATCGATGCACAAATCTGGTCCCACCTCTGGGAAACCCAGATGCCGCGCCTGCTCGGCAACACCCTGACCCTGGTGTTGGGTGTCGGCGTCGGCGTGACCCTGCTGGGCGTGAGCCTGGCCTGGCTGACCAGCCTCTGCGAGTTCCCCGGCCGGCGCTGGCTCGATTGGGCGTTGATGCTGCCGTTTGCCATTCCCGCGTACGTTCTGGCTTTTGTGTTTGTCGGCTTGCTGGATTTCTCCGGCCCGGTGCAAACCCTGCTGCGCGAATGGTTTGGCAGTGGCTTGAGGCTGCCTCGGGTGCGTTCCACCAGCGGTGTGATTATCGTGCTGGTGCTGGTGTTCTATCCCTACGTTTATCTGCTGGCGCGCAGCGCATTCCTGGCCCAGGGCAAAGGCCTGATGGAAGCGGCGCGGGTGTTGGGGCAATCGCCGTGGCGCGCGTTCTGGCATGTGGCCCTGCCCATGGCGCGGCCGGCGATTGGGGCCGGGGTGGCGTTGGCATTGATGGAGACCCTGGCGGATTTTGGTGCGGTCTCGGTGTTCAACTTCGATACCTTCACCACCGCCATCTACAAGACCTGGTACGGCTTTTTCAGCTTGTCCAGCGCCGCCCAGTTGGCCAGCCTGTTGCTGTTGGTGGTGATGTTGGTGCTGTATGGCGAGCGGCGCGCACGGGGCGCCAGCCGACCGAGCAACGAGCGGCCACGGGGCAAGGCGCTGTATCACCTGCGCGGGTTCAAAGCGGCAGCGGCGAGTAGTTGGTGTGGGCTGGTGTTCGCCTGTGCCTTTGTGATTCCGATGCTGCAACTGGTTGCCTGGTTCTGGCAGCGCGGTCGCTTCGATCTGGATGAGCGCTACTCCGGCTTGATAGTTCACACGCTTTATCTGGGCGGGATTGCCGCCTTGATCACGGTCAGCGTGGCGCTGGTGCTTGCCTTCGCCAACCGGCTGGCACCGACGCGGGCGATCCGCTCCGGCATCAGCCTGGCCAATGTCGGTTATGCCTTGCCGGGTTCGGTGCTGGCGGTGTCGATCATGTTGGCGTTCAGCTATCTGGACCGTGAACTGGTGGTGCCGTTGTCCGGCTGGCTCGGCGGCGCGGGCAAGCCATTGCTGTTGGGCAGCCTGTCGGCGCTGGTGCTGGCGTATCTGGTGCGATTCCTGGCGGTGGCCTACGGGCCGCTGGAAAACAGCCTGGCGCGCATCCGGCCCTCGTTGCCAGAGGCAGCGCGCAGCCTTGGCGTCAGCGGCCCACGACTGTTTTGCAAAGTGTATCTGCCGTTGCTGCTGCCGGGGACCTTGAGCGCAGCGCTGTTGGTGTTCGTCGATATGCTCAAGGAAATGCCCGCGACCCTGCTGATGCGCCCGTTCGGCTGGGACACGCTGGCGGTGCGGATCTTTGAGATGACCAGTGAGGGCGAATGGGCACGCGCGTCTTTGCCCGCGTTGACACTGGTGCTGGTCGGCCTGTTACCGGTGATCGGGCTGATTCGACGCTCCGCCCGACAAATCGGTTAGGTGCCAGTCCTACAGCTTGCGGCTACAATGCGCGGCATTCGGTGCGCTTCGTCTTTCGGAGCGGGTCGCTGGGCGTGGCTGCAGGCCTTGTAATTCAAGGTGTTCAGCACGAACAGTAGCTCCGCGCACCTTCGCCACGCCCGGAAGGAGAAACCCATGGGACAGCGTACGCCTCTGTATGACCTGCATCTCGCCCTCGGCGCGAAAATGGTCGATTTTGGCGGTTGGGATATGCCTCTGCACTACGGCTCGCAAGTTGAAGAACACCATCAGGTGCGACGCGACTGCGGGGTGTTCGATGTATCTCATATGACCGTGATCGATGTCACCGGCCCCCAGGCCAAGGAATGGCTCCAGTACCTGCTGGCCAATGATGTCGAACGCCTGCATGGCTGCGGCCGTGCGTTGTACAGCGCCATGCTCAACGAAAAGGGCGGCGTGGTGGACGACATGATCGTCTACCGCACCGAGTCCGCTTATCGGCTGGTGGTGAATGCCGCCACCCGTGACCAGGACATGGCCTGGATGCATGCACAACTGGGCAATTACCAGGTGCAGCTGCATGAACGCCCTGAGCTGGCCATGCTCGCCATCCAAGGCCCCCACGCCCGGCAGAAGATTGCCGAGCTGGTGACCCAGTCGCGCAGCACGCTGATTCACCAGCTCAAACCCTTCGAAGGCCAGGCCGATGGCGATTGGTTTATCGCCCGCACGGGTTATACCGGCGAAGATGGCCTGGAGATTGTCCTGCCGGCCGATCAGGCGCCGGGCTTTTTCAACGACCTGGTAGGTGCCGGTATTTCCCCCATCGGCCTTGGCGCCCGCGATACCCTGCGCCTGGAGGCGGGCATGAACCTCTACGGTCAGGACATCCATCAGGACGTTTCGCCGTTGGCGTCGAACATGGCCTGGAGCATTGCCTGGGAGCCGGCCGAACGCAATTTCATCGGCCGCGCCGCGCTGGAAGCAGAAAAAGCGACGGGTGTGCAGTTCAAACTGGTCGGGCTGGTACTGGAAGAACGTGGGGTTTTACGTGCTCACCAGGTGGTTCGTATCGCCAATATTGGCGAAGGGGAGATCACCAGTGGTAGTTTCTCTCCTACGCTGAGCAAATCCATTGCCCTGGCGCGCGTACCGACGGCAACGGCTGATCGGGCCGAAGTGGAAATCCGCGGCAAGTGGTACCCGGTTCGAGTGGTCAAACCGACCTTCGTGCGCCATGGCAAAACCTTGATCTAACCTATTTCCGGCGGGCCAATGGCCGCTGACATTACTTCTTGAGGACACAGATTATGAGCGATATCCCTGCCGACCTGCGTTTTGCCGAAAGCCACGAATGGGCACGCCTGGAAGCTGACGGCACCGTGACCGTCGGTATTTCCGACCATGCTCAGGAAGCGTTGGGTGATGTGGTGTTTGTCGAGCTGGCCGAAGTGGGCGCGCAGTTTGACGCTGCCGGCCAAGCGGGTGTGGTTGAGTCGGTCAAGGCCGCCTCGGACATCTACGCTCCGGTTGCAGGCGAAGTGATTGCCGTCAATGAAGAGCTGAGCGGTAGCCCTGAGCTGCTGAACTCCGATCCGTACGGCGCGTGGATCTTCAAGCTCAAGCCGAGCAACCCGGCTGATCTGGAAAAACTGCTGGATGCTGCTGGCTACAAAGCCGCCATCGGCGAGTGATCCTGTTGCGGGAGCCGGTTATCCGGCTCCCGCAATGTGTTTTCAGCGCTGTAGAACCGCCTTCACTGCCGCTACCGACCGCTCCACATCCGCCTCCGTCATCGCCGTGAACATCGGCAACGACACGATCAAACGACCGACCTTTTCTGCCACCGGGAACATGCCTTCCTTGAAGCCCTGTGCCCGATAAAGACTCAGCAGGTGGATCGGCGGGTAGTGATAGCCAATGCCGACGCCGTGGGCCTGCATCTGCTCCATGAAGGTGGCGCGGGCCGGCAGGCCGTCCTGGCGCTCTGGTAGCACCAGTTGGAACAGGTGCCAGTTGCTGTTTTCGAAGTCGGCCGGTGGCAGTTGTGCGCCGTACAACGCTTCAAAATCACTGCCAAAGCACTTGAAGTAGTGCCGCGCCAGGTTCTGGCGATGCGCGGTGATCTTCTCGATATGGGCAAACTGCCCCAGGCCAATGGCGGCGGCGATGTCGGTCATATTGAACTTGCCGCCCAGCACATCTACATCCAAGCCATCGAAGCCGGTGCGGGTGACGCCTTGCAGGCGATACTTCTCGGCCAGACGCGCTTCTTCGGCATTGTTCAACACCAGGCAACCGCCCTCTGAGGAGGTGATGTTCTTGTTGGCCTGGAGACTGAACGACACGAAATCACCGGTGGCGCCGATGCGCTCGCCATCCCAGCTCGAACCCAATGCCTGGGCCGCGTCCTCGACGATACGCAGGTTGTACTTGTTTGCCAGTGCGTACAGCATCGGCATGTCCAGGGGCAGACCGGCCAGGTAAACCGGGATGATCGCCTTGGTGCGCGGGGTAATCGCGGCTTCCACCTGAGCCAGGTCGATGTTGCGGGTGACCGGGTCGATATCGGCAAACACCGGCGTGGCGCCGACTTCCAGGATCACGTTGGCCGTGGCCACCCAGGAGATCGGTGTGGTGATGACTTCATCACCCGGCCCGATGCCGGCAATGCGCAAGGCAATCTCCATGGTGCAGGTGCCCGAGTTGAAGGTGCGCACCGGCCTGCCGCCAAAGTATTCCGACAGCTGAGCCTCGAATGCCTGCACTTTCGGCCCGCTGGTGATCCAGCCCGAGCGCAGTACATCGCCGACCGCCGAGATGGTGGCTTCATCGATGGTGGGTTTGGAGAACGGCAGGAAGGGCTGTTGGCTCATGACGACGAAGGCATCCGTTTCAGATTGGCGATGAGTAAGCGATCAGTACCGGTATGGTTGCACGGTGTGACTGAATATAGCCTGTCGCCTGTGAATGAATCGTCAGTGTTTAAGTAAGAAATGCCGCTTCAACAGCGACATTCTCTACGGGCTTTAGAAGGCGTAGCGCGCTTCCAAGAACACATTTTGTTCCTTGAACTTGCCTTTGAGTTGTTCATCCCTGGCGTTCACACGGTTTGCGAAGGTGTTGTAGCCGGTTTCAACATCGCCCATGGCGATATATCGATAACCAGCCCCCAGTGTGATTTGCTCACTGACCTTGGCTTCCAGCCCCATGCCTACGCTGTAGGCAAAGTTGTGTTGGCGATTATTGGCAAAGCGGCGGGTCTCGTTGGTTTGATAGCCTTCGGCTTCAATGCGAGCGACACCCACACCGGCCATGCCGTAGAACGATAACCATGGGGTGATCGGGATGTCTTTATAGCCATTGAGCATCAAGCGTTGGCTCTGGACCTGCATGTTGTTGACGTTGGCATTGAAGGGGGCCCAGTAGGATTTGAATGTCGAGTTGTTCGGCATTGTGTATTCCCCTTCCAGGCGCCAGCCATTCTCAAAGGCGTAACCTGCGGCGAAAGAGGCTACGAATGACTTGGTGCTATCTGGGGCGTCCACTCGTTCAGTCACACGAGGGCTGGTGAGCAGCGAGCTGGAAAGGTTCTGGCGGGCGTTGTTGAATTTTGCTGATCCGTACCAGCTTTCTGCATGGGAGTAGGAGGTCGAAAATGCAGAGAGCAACAGTACGTAGGCAATCTTGTGCATGGGCAGTGCTCCGCTTTATTTAAAAAGGAACCCTTAGCTTGTTGCCCAGCAGGATGAGGCTCGACAGGACTTCTCTGTACTCAACATTGAAAGCAGGAACCTATGCGTAGTACTCAACGGCGATAGCTGTAGGAACTCAAGACAAAAAAATGCCGCTGTTCAAAGCGGCATTTTTTATCGAGCCCGAGTTATTCGGTAACGGCGTTTTTCGCGAGGATGGCGTTGGCCAGCTCCATATCCGTGGCTTGCAGGCCAGGGTTATCGGCGCGGACTTTCTGCATTGCGGCTTCCAGGTACGGGCCACGGATGCCGCCATCGCTGGCAACAAAGCTGCCTGCGTCGTCTTGCGCGGCGACCACCAGCTTATGGTCCTTGAACGTCAGGTACGTCGAGCCGGTAGTGGCGCCGGACGAGATGACGTTGCGCCAGAAACTGTCGGCCATGGCTGAACCGACAGGGAGAGAAAGCACAGCAAGGGTTGCGACAGCATATTTAAGACGCATGATGGGTGACTCCGGGTGGGTTATCTGTACTTTATGATTGTAGTTAGTCCAACCGAGTTCCATCACTGACTAAACAGTTTCAACCCTTAACACCACACCTTCCTGGCCAACTACCCGGACTTGAGCGCCTACGGGGCTGTCCGGGCCAGTGACCATCCACACGCCGTCACCGACTTTTACCTTGCCCCGGCCATCTACAATCGCTTGATGCACCATGAAGGTGCGGCCGATCAGTTCCGAGCCGCGCTCGTTCAGCCCCGGCTGGTCGCTGACCTTGGCACTGCTGCGCTGGCGCTTCCACCAATAGACGGCTGTGACGATCGACAGCACAGCAAACAGTAGCAGTTGCCACTCGAGCCCCAAGGGTGGCACCAAAAACTTGATCACCCCTACGGCCGCCGCCGCGATGCCCATCCACAACAGGTAACCGCCGGCGCCGAATACCTCAAGGATCAACAACACCGTACCCAGCGCCAGCCAATCCCAAAACGACAGATGCTGCAGGAAATCCCACATGGTGCTGGCCTCAGCCTTTCTTGTTGTCGAACGTTGCCTTGACGATTTCGCCGATACCGCCGACGGCACCGATCACCTGGCTGGCTTCCAGCGGCATCAGGATGACCTTGCTGTTGTTGGCCGATGCCAGCTTGCCCAGCGCATCGATGTATTTCTGCGCGACGAAGTAATTGACCGCCTGCACGTTGCCCGACGCAATCGCTTCCGACACCACCTGGGTCGCGCGGGCTTCTGCTTCGGCCTGACGCTCACGGGCTTCGGACTCAAGGAATGCAGCCTGTCGGCTACCTTCTGCCTCAAGAATCTGCGCCTGCTTCTTGCCTTCGGCGGTCAGGATCGCGGAGGCGCGCAAGCCTTCAGCCTCTAGGATTTGCGCACGCTTGATCCGTTCGGCTTTCATCTGGCCCGACATAGCGGCCATCAGGTCGGCAGGTGGGCTGATGTCCTTGATCTCGATACGGGTGATCTTGATGCCCCATGGCGCGGTGGCTTCGTCCACGGTTTTCAGCAGTTTCTCGTTGATGCCGTCACGCTGGCTGAGCATGGCATCCAGCTCCATGGAACCGAGCACGGTACGGATGTTGGTTTGCAGCAGGTTGCGGATGGCGTGTTCGAGGTTGTTGACCTCGTACGCGGCCTGGGCGGTATTGACCACCTGGAAGAAGCACACGGCGTCGATCTGCACGGTGGCGTTGTCGGCGGTGATGACTTCCTGGGGCGGGATATCCAGCACGCTTTCCATCACGTTGATCTTGCGACCGATGCGGTCCATGACCGGGATGATGATGTTCAGGCCAGGCTTGAGGGTGTTGGTGTAGCGGCCGAAACGCTCGACTGTCCACTGGTAACCCTGGGGGACGACCTTGAAGCCCATGAACAGGATGGCGATGGCCAAGCCCACGAAAAGAAGCAGTACGGTTCCGATCTGCATAGCGATTCCCTATCTGAATGTGTCAGTGAAACGACGTTGGTCCGATTGTAACGGTGTTGTCACCGATAAGAACGGTTTCACTGCTGATCAAACAAAGGATTTGTTACGGAATCCCCAGGCGTTACTCGTAATACTTCCGCCATCGTGGTCTGCCCCGCCTCGACCTTTTGCAGGCCGGCCATGCGCAGGCTGCACATGCCTTGGGCAATCGCCGCCTGGCGCAAGGCCTGTACATCGGCGCCGGGCGTGATCAGCGTCTTGAGCGCTTCGTTGAGCACCATGACTTCGTACACACCGGCTCGGCCCCGATAACCGCTGTGTCGACATTCCACGCATC
The DNA here is from genome assembly GCF_049897885.1 of Pseudomonas sp. DWRC2-2. Taxonomy (NCBI): domain Bacteria; kingdom Pseudomonadati; phylum Pseudomonadota; class Gammaproteobacteria; order Pseudomonadales; family Pseudomonadaceae; genus Pseudomonas; species Pseudomonas sp. DWRC2-2. The sequence goes on along the minus strand of NZ_JAFCXD010000003.1, from coordinate 337,341 downwards.
CGACCGCCTCGTGGACCCCAGCTAGCGTCCGCTTGCAGTGAGGACATAAAACCCGTACCAACCGCTGTGCCATCACCCCCAATAATGTGGCCTTGATCAAATAGTGAGCAATGCCCAGTTCCTGCAAGCGGCTGATGGCGCTGGGCGCGTCGTTGGTATGTAAGGTCGACAGCACCAGATGCCCGGTCAGTGCGGCCTGGATCGCCATCTCGGCGGTCTCCTGGTCGCGGATCTCGCCAATCATGATGATGTCCGGATCCTGGCGCAGCAGGGCGCGGATGCCGCTGGCGAAGGTCAGGTCGATGTTGTGCTGCACCTGCATCTGGTTGAACGCCGGTTCGACCATCTCGACCGGATCCTCCACGGTGCACAGGTTGACCTCCCGGGTCGCCAGTTGCCTAAGCGTGGTGTAGAGCGTGCTGGTCTTGCCTGACCCGGTCGGGCCGGTCACCAGAATGATGCCGTGGGTCTGGCGCGTCATGGATTGCCAGCGTTGCTGGTCATCAGCCGACAAACCCAACTGGTCAAAGCCCTTGAGCAGCACCTGCGGGTCGAAAATCCGCATCACCAGCTTCTCGCCAAACGCCGTGGGCAAGGTGGAAAGGCGCAGTTCAACTTCCGCGCCCGTCGGGCTTTTGGTCTTGACCCGGCCGTCCTGGGGCCGGCGTTTTTCTGCCACGTTCATGCGACCCAGGCTTTTCAGGCGGCTGACCACCGCCATCGTCACCTGGGGTGGAAATTGATAGACGTCGTGCAGCAGCCCGTCGATGCGAAACCGCACACGCCCCTGCTCACGGCAGGGCTCGATATGGATATCGCTGGCGCGCTGGGCGAACGCGTATTGCAGTAGCCAATCGACGATATTGACGATGTGCGCGTCGTTGGCATCCGGCTCCTGGTCGCTGGCGCCCAGGTTGAGCAGGTCGACATTGCCAGGTGCCGCGACCTTTTGATCGGCGCCGCTGACGGACTTCGCCAGCCGGTAGAACTCACCGATGCAGCGCGTAATGTCCTGGGGATTGGCGACCACGCGCGTGATCGAACGCTTGAGCACCTGCGAGAGCCCGGCTTCCCAACTGGTGACATGGGGCTGGGCGCTGGCGACCGTGACGGTTTGCGCATCCACCGCCACCGCGAGGATGGCGTGACGCTGGGCGAATGCGTGGGACATCAACGGCACCACCGTTGCCACGTCGATCTTCAACGGATCGATGCGCAGATAAGGTTGCCCGGCCTGTTGGGCGAGCCATTCGGTCAGGGTTTCCAGGCACGGGCCTTGGGCTGCGATGCTCTCCAGTGGGTGCTGGGTGTTGCTGGCCGGCAGTGCCGACAAGCGTTGGGCGAGTTCAGGCGTGATCAGCCGCCCTTCGACCAAAGCCGGCAACAGCTGATTCAGTTCCAATCGTTGATCAACCGGCATGAAGGTTTTCCTGGGGGGCAGTGGGTGTAAATCCCAGGCTAGCCAGCCGATGAATATCTGCCTCCCAGCGTGTATTGCAGGCTTTTACTGGGCGACCGCCACCACGGCTTGAGGCCCCATGGAGTCAGCCGACCACATATCCAGCGTGCACACGCTGATCAGGTTTCGAATCTTTTCACCGATCACTTGGGCGCGGTGCCAGCTCAGACCATCCATCACGATGTCGATGTTCAGCACGTCATCTTCCCGATTCACCGTGACCTGTCGCGGCGTGAGGAATTGCAGCGCGAAATAGTTGAGGACCCGGCATAACAGATCAGGCTCCGCCTCGGCGACGATCCGGTAGTGCGCCTGGCAGTGAACGCTGGTGACGGCCCACGCATCGACGCGGGTAACAGTGTGAGTGGTTTCGACGGCGTGCATGGGAAAGCTCCAGATTCGACTGAAGGAATTTTTACATTCGCCAACAGAGATTTCTTATCTAAAATGAGCCTGTTTCGGATTTAATCGAATTGATCAATTCAAAATAAGCGTTATTAAAGGAATTTGTATGCACAGCGAGTTGGACGTCTACGACCGCCGTATCCTGGCCCTGCTGCAAGAGGACGCCTCGCTGTCGAGTGCGCAGATCGCCGAGCAGGTCGGTTTATCCCAGTCACCGTGCTGGCGGCGTATTCAACGTCTCAAGGAGGAGGGGGTGATTCGCGGTCAGGTGACGTTGCTGGACCGCAAGAAGATCGGCCTCAACACGCAGATTTTCGCCGAGGTCAAACTCAACGCCCACGGCCGCTCCAACTTCACCGAGTTCACCGACGCGATTCGCGGGTTTCCGGAAGTGCTGGAGTGTTATGTGTTGATGGGGGCGGTGGATTTTCTGCTGCGCATCGTCACCTCGGACATCGAGGCGTATGAGCGGTTTTTCTTCGAGAAGTTGTCGATGGTGCCGGGGATTCAGGAGGTCAATTCGATTGTGGCGTTGTCGGAGATCAAGTCCACCACCAGCCTGCCAGTATTGCGCTGACAGGCTGGAGACAGCGGTTTTACAGACGCAGCAGCGTCTTCCACGCCCGATTCTGATACACCGCAATCGCTTGATGCATCCGCGCATCCAGCGACTCATCGGTGATCGGCTGGTTGGCCAGTTGCGCCAACTTGTTCAGCTCGCCGTACAAACGGTCCAGCTCCGGGATGTCGACCACCTGACGTGCATGGTGCAACCAGGCTTGGATGCGTTCGATGCGCGGCAACTGCTCGGCCAGGTCTTCCGGCTGTTGCTGGTAACGCGGCAGTTGCAGGGCGACGGCATCGTCGGCCAGCAGGCGTGGCAGCCAGTTGGTGATTTGCGCAGCGCCTTGGCGGTTGCCACGCACGTTGCGGTCGGCGGTCCAGGTACGGGCCATCAGCCAGCGCGAAGCGTTCAGTGAGAACAGGCCCCAGCGCACGTCTTCCAGTTCTTCGGCGAATTGTTCCGGTGCGGCTTTGCGAATGTCTTCGTCGTCGTCACCGGCTTGCACCAGTGGGCGCCAGTCTTCCAACAGGGCATCCAGTGCGCTGCGCAGTTCGCTGGTGGATTGGCGTGGCGCGGCTTGGCCGAGGCTGCCGATCAGGGCGCGCAGTTCGCCAAGGTTGTCGACCCAGTCTTGCAGCAGGCGCCAATGGCCATTAAAACGGTATTGCTCAGCCAGGCGCTGGCTGCTGCCCAGCAGGTGCCACATGATGGCGGCGAAGGCGTCGTCCAGCGGCATTTCAGCGTGGATCTGCGGCGCCGGCAGGCTCAGGGAATAGCTGCTGGCGTCGTACAGGCGGTAGCCGCGCTCGGCCTTGCTGATATCGCACGGCATCAGGGCCAGGGTGGCGGCCAGTTCGGCGGCCAACTCCAGCAGTGCAGCTGGTTCGCCTTCGCGCAGTTCCAGTTCCAGCTCGCAGATTTCTTCTTTTTGCTTGCCGACCACCACGTGGCCCAGGTCCAGGGCGGCCTCGATGACCACCTTGGCCTTGCCACGGCCCCAGGCGATTTCGGCGCGTTCACGCACGAAGTCGGTGGTGAAGATCGGCTTGAGGGTCTTTTTGTCCAGCTCGGCCAGTTGCTCGGGCCAGCATTCGCCGTCGAGTTTCTTCACGTCGAGCTTGGCTTTGGGCAATTCCCAATTGTACTCGTTGCGTTCCGACAAGCCGGCGACGCTTTGGCCACGGGTCTTGAGGGTCTGGATGACGTCGTCACCGTCCTTGCGCAGGCGCAGGGCGACTTTGGCCTGGGCCAGGTCGCGCTCGGGGGTGTCGAAATACTGGTTCATCAACTCACGGCGTTCCCAGCCACTTTTGTTGCGTTTTTTCAGCAGCGGGTGCTCACGCAGCGCGGCGAGGGTCTCGCGGCTGACGCGAAGCTTGATTTCAGTTTCTTTTTGCATGGCCGGTACATCCAGGATCGGGAGCGCAGCCGGGGAAAAGAGTGGCTGCCAAGGTCGTGCAGTGTACAGGACTGAGCCCGGCAACGTGCCGCAACGGTTTATTGTGTCGTGCAGATGGCTCTATAGTGGGGCTCATCCGGGAAGTCGAGAGGCCGCGCATGCCATTACCGTCCATGAAAGAGCAGTTCGCCGCGCTGATTGCCGCGCCGTCGGTCAGTTGCACCCAGGCCTCTCTCGACCAGACCAACCGCCCGGTGATCGACTTGCTCGCCGGTTGGCTGGGCGACCTGGGTTTTGCTATCGACATCCAACACGTCAGTCCCGGCAAGTTCAACCTTCTGGCCAGTTACGGCAGCGGCCCCGGCGGGCTGGTGCTGGCAGGGCATAGTGATACCGTTCCCTATGACGCCGCGTTGTGGAAGACCGATCCGCTCAAGCTGACGGAAGTCGACGGTCGTTGGGTAGGATTGGGCAGCTGTGACATGAAGGGCTTTTTCGCCCTGGCCATCGAAGCTGTACTGCCGTTGCTGGACCAGCCGTTCAAGCAGCCGCTGTTGATCCTCGCCACCTGCGATGAAGAAAGCTCCATGTCCGGCGCCCGCGCATTGGCCGAAGCAGGGCGCCCGCTGGGCCGCGCAGCGGTGATTGGCGAGCCGACCGGGCTCAAGCCGATCCGCTTGCACAAAGGCGTAATGATGGAGCGCATCGACATCCTCGGCCAAAGCGGCCATTCGTCGGATCCCAGCCTGGGCCACAGCGCTCTTGAAGCCATGCACGACGCCATTGGCGAACTGCGTGGCTTGCGCCTGGCCTGGCAGCGCGAATACCGCAACCCGCAGTTCAGCGTGCCGCAGCCGACCCTGAATTTTGGCTGCATCCACGGTGGCGACAACCCCAACCGCATCTGCGGCCAGTGTTCCCTGGAGTTCGACCTGCGGCCGCTGCCGGGCATGGACCCGCAAGTACTGCGCGACGCTATCCGGCAGAAGCTCGTGCCCTTGGCCGAGCGCCATCAGGTCAAGATTGATTACGCGCCGCTATTCCCCGAGGTACCACCTTTCGAGCAGCCCGAAGATGCCGAACTGGTGCGGGTGGCGGAACGATTGACCGGCCATCGTGCCGAAGCAGTAGCGTTCGGCACCGAAGCGCCTTATCTTCAGCGCCTTGGGTGTGAAACCCTGGTGCTCGGCCCTGGCGATATCGCCTGCGCCCACCAACCGGGCGAGTACCTCGAAATGTCACGCTTGACGCCTACAGTGCGTCTATTGCGGGAACTGATCGAACATTACTGCCTGAAACCTGCATAAATTAACCCCAACCTGTTCGTACATAGAAAGGAGAGTGAGCGTGTCGCCAAGCCTGTTCCGACGATAACCATCAGCCCGCTGTGCGCTTTCACGATTCATCCTTTTTCGGCTGCTTTTTATTACAGGCCCAGGTTTTATGCCCGACTACGTTAATTGGCTTCGTCACGCGTCCCCTTACATCAACGCCCATCGCGACTGCACCTTTGTGGTCATGCTGCCTGGCGACGGTGTAGAGCATCCCAACTTCGGCAATATCGTCCACGACCTGGTGCTGCTGCACAGCCTGGGCGTGCGCTTGGTGCTGGTCCACGGTTCGCGCCCACAGATCGAAGTGCGCCTTGAAGCACGTGGCCTGATCCCGACTTATCACGAAGGCATGCGCATCACCGATGCGGCGACGCTGGAGTGTGTGATCGACGCGGTCGGCCACCTGCGCATCGCCATTGAAGCGCGCCTGTCGATGGACATGGCCTCGTCGCCGATGCAGGGCTCGCGCCTGCGGGTAACCAGCGGTAATTTCGTGACCGCACGCCCCATTGGTGTATTGGACGGTGTGGACTACCACCACACCGGCGAAGTGCGCCGTGTCGATCGCAAGGGCATTAACCGCCTGTTGGACGAACGCTCCATCGTATTGCTGTCGCCGTTGGGCTACTCGCCGACCGGTGAGATCTTCAACCTGGCCTGCGAAGACGTTGCCACCCGCGCGGCTATCGACCTGGGCGCCGACAAGCTGCTGCTGTTTGGCGCAGACATGGGCCTGATCGATGAAAACGGTCGCTTGGTCCGTGAGCTGCGCCCACAACAAGTGCCGGCTCACTTGCAACGCCTGGGCAGCAGCAACTATCAGGCTGAACTGCTCGATGCGGCCGCCGAAGCGTGCCGGGGTGGGGTAGGGCGCAGTCATATTGTCAGCTACGCCGAAGATGGTGCCCTGCTCACCGAACTGTTCACTCGCGACGGCGGCGGTACGCTGGTAGCCCAGGAACAATTCGAGCAGGTGCGCGAAGCCGCGATTGAAGACGTGGGTGGGTTGCTCGACCTGATCAGCCCGTTGGAAGAGCAGGGCATCCTGGTGCGCCGTTCGCGGGAAGTGCTCGAGCGTGAGATCGAGCAGTTCAGCGTGGTGGAGCGCGAAGGCATGATCATCGCCTGTGCGGCGCTGTACCAGATCGCGGATTCGGACGCCGGTGAGCTGGCGTGCCTGGCGGTGAACCCGGAATACCGTCATGGCGCGCGTGGCGATGTGTTGCTGGAGCGTATCCAGGCCCGTGCCCGTGCGCAGGGGTTGAAGACCTTGTTTGTCCTCACCACCCGTACCGCCCACTGGTTCCGTGAGCGGGGGTTTGTGCCGAGCAGCGTGGATCGCCTGCCGTCGGCCCGGGCCTCGCTGTATAACTATCAGCGTAATTCGAAGATTTTCGAGAAGGCCCTGTAACACTCCATTCTGTAGGCGCCATCCTGGCGCCTACAGATGTCAGGGCTTGATGAATTTTTCAGTCACAAAGGCCGAATAGTCCGGCAACACCGCTTCAACCTTTCCCTGTTCCTTCAAGAACTTCGCCGTCTCCCCAATCGCCTTTGCCGTACCGCCTTTGAGCAGCGCATCAGTTTGCTGTGCCTGGGCATCGGGGAAGGTGGTGCCGGCCAACAGCTCCGGAATGTCGGCAGCATTCGAGCCTGTCAGTTTCGCGATTTTCTGCACCGGCTCGGAATCCACCGTCCAACCGTCTTTATGGGCCGCATACTCGGCAAACGAATCCAGGGTGACCTTGGCAAACTTGGCCACTACGTCAGGATGTTTTTCCGCGAAATCCTTACGCGCCACCCACACCTCAAACGTTGGTGCGCCCCACTGACCCACCTGGGCCGCATCTGTCAGCGTCTTGCCGGTCTTGCGGATTTCGCCCAAAGCCGGCGACCACACGAAGGCACCGTCGATATCGCCGCGTTTCCACGCGGCGGCAATTTCGGCTGGCTGCAGGTTCACCACCTTGACCTGCTTGGTGTCCAGTCCCCAGTGCTTCAGCGCGCCGAGCAGGCTGTAATGAGAGGTTGAGACGAATGGCGTGGCGATGGTTTTGCCGATCAGATCCTTGGGTGCGTCAATGTGGCTGCCGTTACGCACCACCAGAGCTTCAGAAGTATTGATCTGGGCCGATACGATGAACGCGACGATGGGTAGATTCCGTGAAGCCGCCGCCGCAAGGGGGCTGGAACCGAGGTTGCCGATCTGTACATCGCCGGAGGCAATGGCGGTGACGACCTCCGGCCCACTGTTGAACCGGCGCCAGGCGATTTTTCCCCCGATGGCCTTCTCATAGAGGCCGTCGGCCTGTGGGACTTTGCTGGGGTCAATGCCGGTTTGATAGCCGACGGTTAAATCGGCGGCTTTGACACCAAAAGAAAGTATTAGTGACACAAAAACTGTAACAAATTGACGGGAGGATGTGCGTTTGGCCATGATGGCGTCGCCTTTTTGATCGTGGGTGACGTATGCAACAGTACGGCCACACTAATCGATCTAAAAAAGCGCTAACAAATACCCTTTAGGAATTAGCTTATGGAGCGGTTCGTCTACCCTGATGGGTCCGCATCATCAAAAGACTTATTCCCAAATCGTATGAAAAAGAATGAAACAATTCTTTTTGGGTGTATGAAAAACTCATTACCCTGCAGGGACCAAATCAACTGCGATTAGACGAAGGTAGTAGACACACAAGGTTACGATTGACTTGGTAGTCACTATCTGGCGCTAATCGCGCATCTGTGGATCGAGGGCGTCAGACCCGAGACCAAAGAAATACAAAAATTAGAAATGAGAGGAGCGGTACATGAAGAAGTCAACATTGGCGTTGGCCGTAGCTTTGGCTGCGGTTGCCCAGCAGGCAAACTCCGCCGGTTTCATCGAAGACAGTAAGGCAACACTGGGGCTGCGTAACTTCTACATCAACACAGATAACCGTGACGGTCACCGTGGCACTTCCAACTCGGCGAGCAAAAACGCTGAATGGGGCCAGGGCTTCGACCTGCGTTTCATCTCGGGTTACACCCAAGGCACCGTCCAATTTGGTGTTGACGCAATCGGCCTGTACGGCGTGCGCCTCGATTCCAGCCATGCAGAACATGGTAACTACACCGGCACCGCTTCCGGCGGTACCGTGTTCCCAAGCGATGGCAACAAAGCCGTCAACGATTACGCCAGCCTGGGCGTGACCGGTAAGGTGAAGATCTCCCAAACCGAACTGAAGCTGGGCACCCTGCAGCCTAAGCTGCCAGTTATCGTGACCAACGATGGTCGTTTGCTGCCGCAAACCTTCCAAGGTGGCCAAATCACCACTAACGACATCAAGGATTTGACCTTGGTGGCCGGTCAGGTGGAGAAGGCCAAGGGCCGTAACTCCAGCAACAACGAAAACCTGTCGATCGGTGGTGCAAACGGTAGCTCCAACTACAGAACCGGTACTTTCAGCAACAAGTTCTACTACGCCGGTGGTGACTACAAGCTGACCAAAGACCTGACTGCCCAGTACTACTACGGCAACCTGGAAGACTTCTACAAGCAGCACTTCCTGGGTCTGACCCACAACTGGGCAATCGGCCCGGGCGTTTTGAAGTCTGACCTGCGTTATTTCAACAGCTCGGACGATGGTAAGAACGGCGACACCGCCGCTTACTACTCCAGCGGTAACTACAACAACTTCAACGCCGGTAAAGGCAAGGTCGACAACAACCTGTACAGCGGCCTGTTCCTGTACACCGTTGCCGGTCACACCTTCGGTGGTGGTTACCAGGTCAGCAATGGCAGCAGCGACTTCCCTTGGTTAAACCAGGGTGACGGCTCGTCGGCTTACATCACTACCGACATGCAGATCCAGAAGTTCGCCCGTGCTGGCGAGCGTACCTGGCAAGCTCGCTACGCCTATGACTTCGCAAAAGTCGGTGTACCTGGCCTGACCGCTGGCGTTGTTTACCTCAAAGGTAGCGACATCGACACTATCGCCAACAACGCTGGTCGCGCCGAAACCACCGGTCAATCCGAGTGGGAACGCGACATCACCGTTGCCTACGTGATTCCAGAAGGCCCGCTGAAAAACCTCGGCTTCGCCTGGAAAAACGCTATGTGGCGTACCGACCTGGCGAACACCCGTTCCCAGGACGAAAACCGTCTGATCGTCAGCTACTCGCTGCCACTGTTCTAGTAGCGTGAAGCTGTTGTAAGTGTAATGCCTTGCCCGGTGCAACACCGGGCAAGGTGCTTTACTTTCAAGTCGGGCTAAACCCCCGCAAGCCCTTCCTGAACCCCTCTTTGTACAGCGTCTCAAGGCCTTCTCGAACCTTGGAAACGATGGTGCTCCTCGCCTTCGAATACGTCCAATGAACAGATTTTTAATATTCCTTTATCGTCTAGATAAATCGATATTTATTCTTTTTAAATAATTCACAATCCATGCACAGTGGGCTCCATAAGCACTCACCAGGAGCCACACCATGAGCCTAAGACTGGGCGATATCGCCCCCGACTTCGAACAGGATTCCAGCGCCGGCAAGATTCGTTTCCACGAATGGCTGGGCGATAGCTGGGGTGTGCTGTTTTCCCACCCGGCGGATTTCACCCCGGTGTGCACCACCGAGCTGGGCTTCACCGCCAAGCTCAAGGACGAATTCGCCAAACGCGGCGTCAAGGCCATCGCCCTGTCGGTCGACCCGGTGGATTCGCACCACAAGTGGATCGAAGACATCAACGAAACCCAGAACACCCTCGTCAACTTCCCGATCCTGGCCGACGCCGACCGTAAAGTGTCCGACCTGTACGACCTGATCCACCCCAACGCCAGTGACACCCTCACGGTGCGTTCCTTGTTCGTGATCGACCCGAACAAGAAGATCCGCCTGACCATCACCTACCCGGCCAGCACCGGGCGCAACTTCCACGAAATCCTGCGGGTCATCGACTCGTTGCAGCTTACCGACAACCACAAGGTCGCCACGCCCGCCAACTGGCAGGACGGTGATGAAGTGGTGATCGTGCCGTCGCTCAAGGATGAGGAAGAGATCAAGAAACGCTTTCCGAAGGGGTATCGCGCGGTGAAGCCTTACCTGCGCCTCACGCCACAACCGAATCGCTGATCACATAGCAGGGGTTTTGAGGCCGTTTCGACGGCCTTTTTTTTCGCCTGCGATTTCATATCTCGTATATGCAATTAAAGAATAAACACATGAAAAAATAAGATTTAAAGATATATGAATCTGCTGATAAGGTCTGTTCCATCTTGGCGCTATCGCCACACAGCGAACCGCCGACACCTGCTCAAGGAATTCCTGCATGTTGGTCGTAACACTTGGAGGCAGTCCCAGCCAGCGTTCCCGCTCCGGGGTGTTGCTGGATAAAACCCGTCAGTGGTTGCAAGACAAAGGCGTAGAAGTGGTGAGTTACCAGATACGGGACTTCCCGGCTGAAGACCTGCTGCATGCGCGCTTCGACAGCCCCAAGGTCATCGATCTGTTGCAACAAGTGGCTAACGCAGATGGCTTGGTAATCGCCACGCCGGTGTACAAGGCCTCGTTTTCCGGCGCGTTGAAAACCGTGCTGGACCTGCTGCCCGAACGCGCCCTGGCCCACAAGATCGTGTTGCCGATGGCCACCGGCGGCAGCATCGCCCACATGCTGGCGGTGGACTACGCCCTGAAGCCGGTGCTGTCGGCGCTGAAGGCCCAGGAATTGCTCCACGGCATCTTTGCCGAAGACAGCCAGATCGCCTACGGTGAAGGCAGCGCCCAGGCGCAACTGGTGCCGGTACTTGAACACCGTTTGCACGAAGCCCTGGAAACGCTCTACGGCGCCATGGCCCGTCGCCCGAAACCGCTGGACCCCCATGTGTTGAATGAACGTTTGTTGAGTGCTCGCTGGAGCATTTAAGCCACACCGAAACGTAAAAAACTCACCTTACTCAGCCGCCAACGGCCAAGCAGGTGCAGCCAACCCCCTAAACGCATTATTTGGAGAGAGCGCCATGCGCACTGTCATCTTGCGTCGTGGTCTGGTCGCACTGTTTGCTGCGGCTGTGTCCTTCGGCGCCATTGTTCAAGCTCAAGCCGCCGAGACCCTGCGGATCGGTTATCAGAAGTACGGCACGCTGGTGCTGCTCAAGGCCAAGGGCACCTTGGAAAAACGCCTGGCTGCCCAAGGCGTGAACGTGCAGTGGACCGAGTTCCCTGGCGGCCCGCAATTGCTCGAAGGCCTGAACGTCGGCTCCATCGACTTTGGCGTGACCGGCGAAACTCCACCTGTCTTCGCCCAGGCCGCTGGTGCCGACTTGCTCTACGTCGCCTACGAGCCGCCCGCACCGACCAGCGAAGCGATCCTGGTGCCGAAAGACTCGCCGATCAAATCCGTGGCCGAACTCAAGGGCAAGAAAATCGTCCTGAACAAAGGCTCCAACGTGCATTACCTACTGGTACGTGCCCTGGAAGACGCCGGCCTGAAATACACCGATGTGCAGACCGTGTTCCTGCCGCCCGCCGATGCGCGTGCGGCCTTCGAGCGTGGCAGCGTGGACGCCTGGGTGATCTGGGACCCTTACCAGGCCGCCGCCGAGAAACAACTGCAAGCGCGCACCCTGCGTGACGGTACTGGCATTGCCGACAACCACCAGTTTTATCTCGCGACCAAGCCTTACGCTGAAAAACACCCTGAAGTGGTCAAGGCGCTGATCGAAGAAGTGCGCGCCGTGGGCGAATGGTCCAAGGCCAACCCGCAGGAAGTGACTGAACAAGTCGCACCTCTGCTCGGCCTGCCGGCCGACATCACCCTGACCTCGGTGAAACGCCAAGGCTACGGCGCGCTGTTCCTGACGCCGGAAGTGGTGGCCGCCCAGCAGAAAATCGCCGACAGCTTCTACCAGCTCAAATTGATCCCCAAGCCCTTGAACATCAAGGACGTGATCTGGACACCACCCGCCGCCGTGGCCAAAGCGCCGTAATCCGACTTCTTCAGGAGACAACTCCATGAGCCTCAATATTTTCTGGTTCCTGCCTACCCACGGCGACGGCCATTACCTTGGCACCGCCGAAGGCGCTCGCGCCGTCGACCACGGTTACCTGCAGCAAGTGGCCCAGGCCGCTGACCGTCTGGGTTTCGGCGGGGTGCTGATCCCTACCGGCCGCTCCTGCGAAGACTCGTGGTTGGTGGCGGCCTCGCTGATCCCGGTGACCCAGCGTCTGAAATTCCTGGTTGCCCTGCGCCCCGGAATCATTTCCCCGACGGTGGCCGCGCGTCAGGCCGCGACTCTGGACCGACTGTCCGGCGGGCGTGCCCTGTTCAATCTGGTCACTGGGGGTGACCCGGAAGAATTGGCCGGCGACGGCTTGTTCCTCAGCCACGAAGAGCGCTATCAGGCCTCGGTGGAATTCACGCGCATCTGGCGCCGTGTGCTGGAAGGCGAAACCGTGGATTACGACGGCGAACACATCAGCGTCAAAGGCGCCAAGCTGCTCTACCCACCGATCCAGCAACCGCGTCCGCCGCTGTACTTCGGTGGTTCTTCCGAGGCGGCCCAGGACCTGGCGGCCGAGCAAGTGGAAATGGTGCTGACCTGGGGTGAGCCGCCTGCCGCCGTTGCGGAAAAGATCGCACAGGTGCGGGCCAAGGCCGAGAACCTCGGCCGTACCCTGCGCTTCGGCATTCGCTTGCATGTGATCGTCCGTGAAACCAACGAAGAGGCGTGGAAAGCCGCTGACAAATTGATCTCCCATGTGGACGACGACACCATCGCCCGCGCCCAGGCCTCGTTGTCGCGCTTTGACTCGGTAGGCCAGCAACGCATGGCCGCGTTGCACGGCGGCAGCCGCGACAACCTGGAAGTCAGCCCCAACCTGTGGGCCGGCGTCGGCCTGGTGCGTGGCGGTGCAGGCACCGCGCTGGTGGGTGATGGCCCAACCGTGGCGGCACGCGTGAAGGAATACGCCGCCCTGGGCATCGACACGTTTATCTTCTCCGGCTATCCACACCTGGAAGAGTCGTATCGCGTCGCGGAGCTGCTGTTTCCGCACCTGGATATCGAACGTCCCGAGCTGCCGAAAAGCGCCGGTTACGTCAGCCCGTTCGGCGAAATGGTCGCCAACGACATCCTTCCCAAAGCTGCGTCGGCGAGCTGAGGCAGCCCATGAACTATGAAAAATTGAGTCATCGCGTGGCGCCTTGGGTGCTGCCGATTTTGTTACTCGCGGTGTGGCAGCTGTCGGTGTCGGCGGGTTGGTTGTCGACCCGCATTCTGCCGGCACCCAGTGCCGTGATCGCCGCCGGTGTCCACTTGGTTGCCAGCGGCGAAATCTGGACTCACCTGGCCATCAGTGGCTGGCGTGCGGGCCTGGGTTTCGTGATCGGCGGCAGCATCGGCCTGGCCCTGGGCTTTATCACTGGCCTGTCGAAGTGGGGCGAACGCCTGCTGGACAGTTCGGTGCAGATGATCCGCAACGTGCCGCATTTGGCGCTGATTCCGCTGGTGATCCTGTGGTTTGGCATTGATGAGACGGCGAAGATTTTCCTGGTCGCCCTCGGCACGCTGTTCCCGATTTACCTCAACACCTACCACGGCATCCGCAACGTCGACCCGGCGCTGGTGGAAATGTCGCGCAGCTACGGCTTGTCCGGGTTCAGCCTGTTCCGGCAGGTGATCCTGCCGGGCGCGCTGCCATCGATTTTGGTGGGCGTGCGCTTTGCCCTGGGTTTCATGTGGCTGACGCTGATCGTGGCGGAAACCATCTCCGCCAGTTCCGGTATCGGTTACCTGGCGATGAACGCCCGCGAATTCCTGCAAACCGACGTGGTGGTACTGGCCATTGTCATGTACGCGATCCTCGGCAAGCTGGCCGATCTGGCGGCGCGCGGTCTGGAGCGTGTGTGGCTGCGCTGGCATCCGGCGTATCAAGTAAATAAAGGAGGTGCGGCATGACAGCTCAACAACCCCCGCGCCTGCTCAAGGGCATTCCCCTGGCGGTACGCAAGCTGCGCAAGGCCTTTGGTGCGCGCGAAGTGCTCAAGGACATCGACCTGCATATTCCGGCCGGTCAGTTCGTGGCTGTGGTCGGGCGCAGCGGTTGCGGCAAAAGTACTTTGCTGCGCCTGCTGGCCGGCCTGGATAAGGCCAGCGGCGGCGAACTGCTGGCCGGTTCCGCGCCCTTGAGCGAAGCGATTGAAGACACGCGGTTGATGTTCCAGGAGGCGCGCCTGCTGCCCTGGAAAAAGATCATCGACAACGTCGGCCTGGGCCTTAAAGGCAACTGGCGCCCCAAAGCGTTGGAAGCCCTGGAAGCGGTCGGCCTGGCCGAGCGCGCCAATGAATGGCCAGCGGCGCTGTCCGGCGGGCAGAAGCAACGCGTGGCCTTGGCCCGTGCGCTGATCCACCAGCCGCGCTTGCTGCTGCTGGATGAGCCGTTGGGTGCGCTGGATGCCTTGACCCGTATCGAGATGCAGCAACTGATCGAAAACCTCTGGCAGAAGCACGGCTTCACCGTGTTGCTGGTGACCCACGACGTCAGCGAAGCCGTGGCGATTGCCGACCGGGTGATCCTGATCGAAGACGGCGAAATCGGTTTGGACCTGATCGTCGACCTGCCACGCCCACGCGCCCGCGGCTCACATCGCCTGGCCGCACTGGAAGCTGAAGTGCTCAACCGTGTGTTGTCCCTGCCGGGCTCACCGCCGGAACCTGAACCTGTTTCACCGCTGCCTACGCAATTGCGCTGGGCTCAATAACTCACTTGTCCTACGAAGAGAGAACGACATGACTATTAAAGCGATCAACGTGCGTAACCAGTTCAAAGGCACCATCAAGGAAATCGTCGAAGGCGACGTGCTGTCGGAAATCGACGTGCAGACTGCGTCCGGTATCGTGACATCCGTGATCACCACCCGCTCGGTCAAAGAGCTGGAACTGGTGATTGGCAGTGAAGTGATTGCGTTTGTGAAATCGACTGAGGTGTCGATTGCCAAGTTGTGATTGGCGGCGTTCTTGAGATTGCTTTCGCGAGCAAGTCGAATCGTCGCACCGCCGCTCCCACATTTGCCTGCATTCCAAAGTTGGAACTCGGTCGAATGTGGGAGCGGGCTTGCTCGCGAAAAGGCCGGCCCAGTCACTACAAGACTTAGCGTTTGGGCAGGTACGGCGGCAAATACAGCCCCACATACGCATCAAACACCCGCATCCCTTCCTCCGCCATACGCGGCGTGATCAACCCATGCTGATGCACCGAGCGTGCATACACGCGGTCGCTCAACTCCAGGGCCAACGCAAACACGTCCACATCATTCGGTAGCGTCGGCACTTCAAAGTGACGGTTGAACACCGTGAGCATCAAATCGCCCAATTCCAGATCGTGCTGACGATCCGCCTGGGTCACTTCCGTCAGCCCATGCTGGGCCAGGATCAACTGGCGAGCAGCGGCGTCTTGATCGTAGACCGTGAGCATGCGCTGCTCGACGATGCAGGACAGGTCGCGCCAATGCTTGAGTGAGTCATGGTCGATGGGCGCCTGGATAGCGGCCCGAAATGCGCCGTGAACGTCAGCGGTCAAGGCTTCCAACAACGCCGGCACACTGGCGAAAAAGTGATACACCGACGACGGCGGGATCTGCGCCCGCTCGGCCACGCTATAGATCGATAAACTCGCCACGCCTTCGGCGGCCAGCAAAGCGCGGGCGGCGTCGAGGATCGCGTCGATCCGGGCCTGGCTGCGGGCGCGGGGTTTGCGAGGGGCGGCGGGGCGGGTGGTCATGGAAGTCTCCTACAAGGCAGCGGGCATTGTATTAGAGAACACCATAAAAAATGCCGCAGGCCATTCAGCCTGCGGCATTCTTTTATTGCAGCCGCCGTTTAGACGGTATGCAGGTACCAGTTGTACTCAAGGTCGGAGATGGAGTGTTCGAACTCCTCCAGCTCACTTTCCTTACAGGCGACGAAGATATCGATGTATTTAGGATCGATGTACTTGGCCATCACCTCGCTGTCATCCAACTCACGCAGGGCATCGCGCAGGTTGTTCGGCAGGCTCTGTTCGTTCTGCTCGTAGCTGTTGCCTTCCACGGGTGCGCCAGGCTCGATCTTGTTGGTCAGGCCGTGGTGCACGCCTGCCAGGACCGAAGCCAT
This sequence comes from Pseudomonas sp. DWRC2-2, assembly GCF_049897885.1. Lineage (NCBI taxonomy): Bacteria > Pseudomonadati > Pseudomonadota > Gammaproteobacteria > Pseudomonadales > Pseudomonadaceae > Pseudomonas > Pseudomonas sp. DWRC2-2. The sequence goes on along the minus strand of NZ_JAFCXD010000003.1, from coordinate 321,059 downwards.
CAGCAGGTAAGGGTTGGCGTCGGCGCCGGCCACGCGGTGTTCGATACGTACGGCATCGGACGAGCCGGTCGGTACGCGGATCGCCACGGTGCGGTTATCCAGGCCCCAGCACGGCGAGTTCGGCACGTAGAACTGTGCGCCGAAACGACGGTAGGAGTTGACGTTGGGGCACAGGAACGCCATTTGGGCGGGCAGGGTCTCGAGCACACCGCCGATCGCGTGACGCAATGCGGCGTTCTGCTCGGGATCCTCGCTGGCAAAGATGTTTTTGCCGTCCTTGTCCAGAATGGAGATGTGTACGTGTAAACCGTTGCCTGCCTGGCCTGGGTAAGGCTTGGCCATGAAGGTGGTGTCCATCTCATGGTCGTAGGCGATGTTCTTGATCAGGCGCTTGAGCAGTACCGCGTAGTCGCAAGCCTTGATCGGGTCGGCGACGTGGTGCAGGTTCACTTCGAACTGCGCCGGGGCACTTTCCTTGACGATGGCGTCGGCCGGGATGCCTTGCTCTTTGGCACCTTCCAGGATGTCCTGGAGGCAGTCGACATATTCGTCGAGGTCGTCGATCAGGTAGACCTGTGTCGAGTGCGGGCGTTTGCCGGAGATCGGCGAGCGGGGCGGTTGTGGGCGGCCGTTCACGTTCTCCTGGTCGATCAGGTAGAACTCAAGCTCGAAGGCGGCGCAGATGGTCAGGCCGAGGTCGTCAAATTTGCTGACAACTTGGCGGAGCACCTCGCGCGGATCGGCGAAGAAAGGTTCACCTTCAAGTTCGTGCATGGTCATCAGCAGTTGCGCGGTAGGGCGCTTTTGCCACGGCTCATTGCACAGGGTGTCGGGGATCGGATAACAGATTCGGTCAGCATCACCGATGTCCAGGCCCAGACCGGTGCTTTCCACCGTAGAGCCGTTGATATCCAGGGCAAATAAAGAGGCAGGCAGGTTAATGCCCTTCTCGTAAACCTTGTGGAGGCTGGTGCGTTCGATGCGCTTGCCGCGCACCACACCATTCATATCCGCAATTAGAAGGTCTACGTACAGAACCTCAGGATGATCCTTAAGGAACGCGTTCGCTTCGTTAAGCTGAACGGCACGCGGGGGTACCGACATGATGCAACACCTTTGTTGTTAAAAATATCAATCATTGATCTTTTCTGGTTTCAGTCAACCCGAACGGCATGCCGAAGTCAAGCGAGGCCTTTTTTGCCCTAAAAAAGCGCTGCGATGGCTTTTTTGGGGCTTTTTGGGGCGGTTTTTCGGGTTTGAGGGACTTGGGACTAGCAGGCTTGAGCGGCCCGTGTTGTATTTTTTACGGGGGTGTTGTGTAAAAAAATGAACAAGGCTAAGCTCGATTCAAACCCATAACAGCAATAATACCGGGGTGCTTCATGTTTCACCTGCCGCCCTACGGCGTCTTGGCCTGCTTCAGTCAGGCTGTGTCATCCGTCCATTCCTCCCGCGTGAATGCCCGCGCACCGGCCAATATTCTTGACGCCCGGGCCGACCTCTTTTTTGCCTCCTCATTTGTCACCGAACAGCCTGCGCCTCGCATGCTGCTCAAGATTGCGCACAACTTTGGCGTGAGGAATGCAACGCTGCAGCAAATGGCAGGTAAGCTCCTACCCTGAATGAAAAAAACGACGCGGATGCTGCGTCAACCAACGCCTGGCCTTTAATGGACGCCAGGAAACCCAGCCCAGAGGCATTTATGAGTAACAACCTCGACCAGCTCACCGATTGGTTGAAAGACCACAAGATCACAGAAGTCGAATGCATGATTGGCGACCTCACCGGCATCACCCGGGGCAAGATCTCGCCGACCAACAAGTTCATCGCCGAAAAAGGCATGCGCCTGCCCGAGAGCGTTCTGTTGCAGACCGTGACCGGCGACTATGTCGAAGACGACATCTACTACGAATTGCTCGACCCGGCCGACATCGACATGATCTGCCGCCCCGACCAGAACGCGGTGTACCTGGTGCCCTGGGCCATCGAGCCTACCGCCCAGGTGATCCACGACACCTACGACAAGCAAGGCAACCCGATCGAGCTGTCGCCGCGCAACGTGCTCAAGAAAGTCCTCAAGCTCTATGCCGACCGCGGCTGGCAGCCCATCGTGGCGCCGGAGATGGAGTTCTACCTGACCAAACGCTGCGAAGACCCGGACTTCCCGCTGCAACCGCCGATTGGCCGTTCCGGTCGCCCGGAGACTGGTCGCCAGTCCTTCTCTATAGAAGCCGCCAACGAATTCGACCCGTTGTTCGAAGACGTCTACGACTGGTGCGAACTGCAGGAGCTGGACCTCGACACCCTGATCCACGAAGACGGCACCGCGCAGATGGAGATCAACTTCCGTCACGGCGATGCGCTGTCCCTGGCCGACCAGATCCTGGTGTTCAAGCGCACCATGCGTGAAGCCGCGCTCAAGCACAACGTGGCCGCCACCTTCATGGCCAAGCCCATGACCGGCGAGCCTGGCAGCGCGATGCACCTGCACCAGAGCATCATCGACATCGCCACCGGCAAGAACGTCTTTTCCAATGAAGACGGGACCATGAGCCAGCTGTTCCTCAACCACATTGGCGGCCTGCAGAAATTCATCCCTGAATTGCTGCCGCTGTTTGCCCCCAACGTGAACTCGTTCCGCCGCTTCCTGCCCGACACCTCGGCGCCGGTGAACGTGGAATGGGGCGAAGAAAACCGCACCGTGGGCCTGCGTGTACCGGATGCCGGCCCGCAGAACCGCCGTGTGGAAAACCGCCTGCCGGGCGCCGACGCCAACCCATACCTGGCGATTGCCGCCAGCTTGTTGTGCGGCTACATCGGCATGGTCGAAGGCCATAACCCGAGCGCGCCAGTGGTGGGTCGTGGTTACGAGCGACGCAACCTGCGCCTGCCGTTGACCATCGAAGACGCCCTGGAACGCATGGAAAACAGCAAGACCATCGAGAAATACCTGGGTCAAAAATTCATCACAGGCTACGTCGCGGTCAAGCGGGCCGAGCATGAAAACTTCAAGCGCGTGATCAGTTCGTGGGAGCGGGAATTCCTGCTCTTCGCCGTCTGATGCGCCGGGCGCGCCCTTTAAACGGCGCGCCCTTCACTGAAAAGTCTAGGAGATTGGTATGTCCAGCAACAACCCGCAAACCCGTGAATGGCAAGCCTTGAGCAGTGAGCACCACCTGGCGCCGTTCAGCGATTTCAAGCAATTGAAAGAGAAAGGCCCACGGATCATCACCAAAGCCCACGGCGTTTACCTGTGGGACAGCGAAGGCAACAAGATCCTCGACGGCATGGCCGGCCTGTGGTGCGTGGCGATCGGTTACGGTCGCGATGAACTGGCTGACGCCGCCGCCAAGCAGATGAAAGAACTGCCGTACTACAACCTGTTCTTCCAGACCGCTCACCCGCCGGTGCTGGAATTGGCCAAGGCCATTTCCGACATCGCACCCGCCGGCATGAACCACGTGTTCTTCACCGGTTCAGGCTCCGAAGGCAACGACACCATGTTGCGCATGGTCCGCCACTACTGGGCGATCAAGGGCCAGCCGAACAAGAAAACCATCATCAGCCGCAAGAACGGCTACCACGGCTCCACCGTGGCCGGCGCCAGCCTGGGCGGCATGACCTATATGCATGAGCAGGGCGACTTGCCGATCCCTGGGATCACCCACATCGCCCAGCCTTACTGGTTTGGCGAAGGCGGCGACATGAGCCCCGAAGAATTCGGCGTGTGGGCCGCCAACCAGCTGGAAGAAAAGATCCTGGAACTGGGCGTGGACAACGTCGGTGCCTTTATTGCCGAACCCATCCAGGGCGCCGGTGGCGTGATCGTACCGCCGGCCACCTACTGGCCGCGCATCAAGGAAATCCTCGCCAAGTACGACATCCTGTTCATTGCCGACGAAGTGATCTGCGGTTTCGGCCGTACCGGTGAGTGGTTCGGTAGCGACTTCTACGACCTCAAGCCACACATGATGACCATCGCCAAGGGCCTGACCTCGGGCTACATCCCCATGGGCGGCCTGATCGTGCGCGATGAAGTGGTGGACGTGCTTAATGAAGGCGGTGATTTCAACCACGGTTTCACCTATTCCGGTCACCCGGTGGCGGCGGCAGTGGCGCTGGAAAACATCCGCATCATGCGCGATGAAAAAATCGTTAACCGTGTCCACGACGAAACGGCACCGTATTTGCAGAAACGTCTGAGGGAATTGGCGGATCATCCGCTGGTGGGCGAAGTGCGTGGCGTGGGTATGCTCGGTGCCATTGAACTGGTGCAGGACAAAGCCACCCGCAAGCGTTACGAAGGCAAGGGCGTCGGCATGATCTGCCGTACGTTCTGCTTCGAAAATGGCCTGATCATGCGCGCCGTGGGCGACACCATGATCATTTCGCCACCGCTGGTGATCAGCAAGGCAGAAATCGACGAGCTGGTGACCAAGGCTCGCCAGTGCCTGGACCTGACTTTGGCGGCATTGCAGGGCTAAGTGCTAGGCTCAGAACGCAGCGGCTTCGGGCGCTGCGTCTGAGTGGTTATAAAAATGGGGGCATTGGTTGAAAGCCGGCCCTCGAACTTGCCAGACTGTCGCCCTGTTTTGTTGCCCTTTGGCTGGGCCTCGAAACATATGAAGCTTGTGGCCCAAAAAAGAAAAAATTGGAGCATCACCAAATGAAGGCATTAGGTTTGAAGAACGCTGGCAAGACCCTCCTCGCCTTGTCCCTGATGGGCGCAATGGCGGGCGCGGCCCAGGCTGACGATAAAGTGCTGCACGTCTACAACTGGTCCGACTACATTGCACCGGACACCATCGCCAACTTTGAAAAAGAGTCCGGCATCAAAGTGGTGTACGACGTTTTTGACAGCAACGAAACCCTGGAAGCCAAGTTGCTGGCAGGCAAGTCCGGTTACGACATCGTCGTACCGTCGAACAACTTCCTCGCCAAGCAGATCAAGGCCGGTGTCTACCAGGAGCTGGACAAGTCCAAGCTGTCCAACTACGACAACCTGAACAAATCCCTGCTCAAAGCCGTGTCGGTCAGCGACCCGGACAACAAGCACGCTTTCCCGTACATGTGGGGTTCGATCGGTATCGGTTACAACCCGGAGAAGGTCAAGGCCGCGCTGGGCGTGGACAAGATCGATTCGTGGGACGTGCTGCTCAAGCCAGAGAACATCGCCAAGCTGAAAAGCTGCGGCGTGAGCTTCCTCGATTCGCCAACCGAAATGCTGCCGGTAGCGCTGCATTACCTGGGCCTGCCGACCGACACCCAGAAGAAGGCCGACCTGAAGCAGGCTGAAGACCTGTTCCTGAAAATCCGTCCTTCGATCGGCTACTTCCACTCGTCCAAGTACATCTCCGACCTGGCCAACGGCAACATCTGCGTGGCCGTGGGTTACTCGGGTGACATCGAACAGGCCAAGTCCCGCGCGGCTGAAGCCGGTGGCAAGGTCAAGGTGGCCTACGACATTCCGAAAGAAGGCGCTGGCAGCTTCTTCGACATGGTCGCCATCCCTAAAGATGCCGAGAACGTCGACGCCGCCTACAAGTTCATGAACTACCTGCTCAAGCCGGAAGTCATGGCTGAAATCACCAACAGCGTGCACTTCCCGAACGGTAACGAGAAGGCCACCGCACTGGTCGACAAAGAAATCACCAGCGACCCGGGCATCTACCCGCCAGCGGACGTACAGGCCAAGCTCTATGCCATTGCTGACCTGCCGGCTGCCACCCAGCGTGAAATGACACGCAGCTGGACCAAGATCAAGTCCGGGAAATAACCGGTCTTTGTTAACCACCGCGCCTGGCGCGGTGGTTATCGAAACAATTAAATGACAGAAAGTTTTGCCGGATCGGTTTATCGAGGGTAAGTTGCGCGCCGGTTTTGTTGCCGGGCAACAACTTTGGGCCCAACTATTTAAGAGGACCTCCACTTGCCAATTTCTTTATTTCGCAAAGCCATGCTGGTGGGTGCAGGTATCACGCTGACGTTGAGCGTGCAGGCCGCACCGACGGTGCATATTTATAACTGGTCGGATTACATCGGCACCGACACCCTGGCCAACTTTGAAAAGGCCAGCGGCATCAAGCCGGTGTATGACGTGTTTGACTCCAACGAAACCCTGGAAGGCAAGCTGCTGGCCGGGCGCACCGGCTATGATGTGGTGGTGCCGTCCAACCACTTCCTGGGCAAGCAGATCAAGGCCGGGGCGTTCCAGAAGCTCGACAAGTCATTGCTGACGAATTACGCCAACCTCGACCCGGCGCTGCTCAAGCGCCTGGAAAAGAATGACCCCGGCAACCAGTACGCCGTGCCGTACCTGTGGGGCACCAATGGCATCGGCTACAACGTCGATAAGGTGAAGGAAGTGCTGGGCGTCGACCATATCGATTCCTGGGCGGTGCTGTTCGAGCCGGAGAACATGAAGAAGCTGGCGACCTGCGGCGTGTCGTTCATGGACTCGGCGGATGAAATGCTGCCGGCGGTGCTCAACTACATGGGCCTGAACCCCAACAGCACGAACCCGGATGACTACAAGAAGGCCGAAGAGAAGCTGCTGAAAGTGCGGCCGTACGTGACCTACTTCCATTCTTCCAAATACATCTCGGACCTGGCCAACGGCAACATCTGTGTGGCGGCGGGTTTCTCCGGCGATGTGTTCCAGGCCAAGGCCCGTGCGGCCGAGGCTGGTAAAGGCGTGAACATCGCCTACACGATCCCCAAAGAAGGCGGCAACCTGTGGTTCGACGTGCTGGCCATCCCCAAGGATGCCACCAACGTCAAAGAGGCCCATGCCTTCATCAACTATTTGCTGCAACCTGAGGTGATCGCCCAGGTCAGTGATTACGTCGGTTATGCCAACCCTAACCCAGGGGCGGACAAACTGATGGAGCAATCGATACGCACGGACGAAGCGGTTTACCCACCGCAGGCGGTACTCGACAGGACCTTTGTCAACTTCGAGCTACCCCCGAAAGTGCAACGTTTGATGACCCGTAGCTGGACCAAGGTCAAGACGGGCAAATAAAGCTTTAACGCTCAAACTATCCTGGGTTCGCCTGCATCGGGCGAACAGCAATTTTGTTGGGAGTTTCGTAAATGGCAGTTGCCTCCGGCGCCTATAAGAAAGCCCTCGAAGGGGACCAGACACCGAAGAAGGTGCTGGTCAAAATCGACCGGGTCACGAAGAAGTTCGACGAGACGATTGCCGTGGACGATGTGTCCCTGGAAATCAAGAAAGGCGAGATCTTCGCCCTGCTCGGCGGTTCGGGTTCGGGCAAGTCCACCTTGCTGCGCATGCTCGCAGGTTTCGAGCGTCCGACCGAGGGCCGCATCTACCTCGACGGCGAAGACATCACCGACATGCCGCCCTACGAGCGGCCGATCAACATGATGTTCCAGTCCTACGCCTTGTTCCCGCACATGACCGTGGCGCAGAACATCGCCTTTGGCCTGCAACAGGACAAGATCCCCAAGGCTGAGGTCGACGCCCGCGTGGCCGAGATGCTCAAGCTGGTGCAGATGAGCCAGTACGCCAAACGCAAACCGCACCAGTTGTCCGGTGGCCAGCGTCAGCGTGTGGCCCTGGCCCGTTCCCTGGCCAAGCGTCCGAAACTGTTGCTGCTCGATGAGCCCATGGGCGCCCTCGACAAGAAACTGCGTTCGCAGATGCAGCTGGAACTGGTGGAAATCATCGAGCGCGTCGGCGTGACCTGCGTGATGGTGACCCACGACCAGGAAGAGGCCATGACCATGGCCGAGCGCATCGCGATCATGCACCTGGGCTGGATCGCCCAGATCGGCAGCCCTATCGACATCTACGAAACGCCTACCAGCCGCCTGGTGTGCGAGTTCATCGGCAACGTCAACATCTTTGACACCCAAGTGGTGGACGACGCCGAAGGCCACGCGGTGCTCAAGTGCGCTGACCTCGACCGCGACATCTACGTGGGCTACGGCATCGCCACGTCGGTGGAAGACAAGTCGGTGACCTACGCGATTCGCCCGGAAAAACTGCTGGTCACCACCGAAATGCCGACCTGCGAACACAACTGGTCCAGCGGCAAGGTGCACGACATCGCCTACCTGGGCGGCCACTCGGTGTTCTACGTGGAGCTGCCGAGCGGCAAGCTGGTGCAGTCCTTCGTCGCCAACGCCGAGCGCCGTGGCCAGCGGCCAACCTGGGGTGACCAGGTCTACGTGTGGTGGGAAGACGACAGCGGCGTGGTACTTCGCTCATGAACATGAAGAAGCTCAAGCGCCGCCTGCAACGAATAACGCCCAGTGGCCGTCATGCGGTCATTGGCATTCCCTTCCTGTGGCTGTTCCTGTTCTTCATGCTGCCGTTCTTCATCGTCCTGAAGATCAGTTTTGCCGAAGCCGACGTCGCGATCCCGCCGTACACCGAGATCTACACCTTCGTTGAGCAGAAACTGCAGTTAGTGCTCAACCTGGGCAACTACGCGATGCTCGGCGACGACGAGTTGTACATCGCCGCGTACCTGGGCTCGCTGAAAATGGCGTTCTTCAGCACGCTGCTGTGCCTGCTGATCGGCTATCCGATGGCCTACGCCATTGCCAGTGCGCGCAAAGAGATGCAGACCGTGCTGGTGCTGCTGATCATGATGCCGACCTGGACCGCGATCCTGATCCGCGTGTATGCGTGGATGGGCATTCTCAGCAACAACGGTTTGCTCAATGGCTTCCTGATGTCCATCGGGTTGATCAACGAACCGCTGCAGATCCTCAACACCAATATTGCGGTGTATATCGGCGTGGTCTATTCGTACCTGCCGTTCATGATCCTGCCGCTGTACGCCAACCTGGTGAAGCACGACCAGAGCCTGCTGGAAGCCGCCTCCGACCTGGGTTCGAGCACCTTCAACAGCTTCTGGAAGATCACCGTGCCGCTGTCCAAGAACGGCATCATCGCCGGCTGCATGCTGGTGTTCATCCCCGTGGTGGGTGAGTTCGTGATCCCGGAACTGCTGGGCGGCCCGGAAACCCTGATGATCGGTAAAGTATTGTGGCAAGAATTCTTCAACAACCGTGACTGGCCGGTGGCGTCTGCCCTGGCGGTGGTGATGCTGGCGATCCTGATCGTGCCGATCATCCTGTTCAACCGCAGCCAAGCCAAAGAGATGGAGGGCAAGATATGAAGCGCTTCAGATTCTCCAGCTTTATGCTGGTGGCGGGGTTGTTGTTCATCTACCTGCCGATGCTGATCCTGGTGATCTACTCGTTCAACGAATCCAAACTGGTGACGGTATGGGGCGGTTGGTCGATCAAGTGGTACGTGGGCCTGCTGGACAACACCCAGTTGATGGGCTCGGTGGCACGCTCCCTGGAAATCGCCTGCTACACGGCGGTGGCCGCGGTGGCGCTGGGTACGCTCGCGGCCTTCGTGCTGACGCGCATCAGCCAGTTCAAGGGTCGCACGCTGTTCGGCGGCCTGGTGACTGCGCCGTTGGTGATGCCGGAAGTGATCACCGGTCTGTCGCTTTTGCTGCTGTTTGTGGCCATGGCGCAGATGATCGGCTGGCCCCAGGAGCGTGGCATCGTCACCATCTGGATCGCCCACACCACGTTCTGTGCGGCGTATGTGGCGGTGGTGGTGTCGGCGCGCTTGCGTGAGCTGGACCTGTCGATCGAAGAAGCGGCAATGGATTTGGGCGCGCGGCCGTGGAAGGTGTTCTTCCTGATCACCATCCCGATGATCGCGCCGTCGTTGGCGGCGGGCGGCATGATGTCGTTCGCGCTGTCGCTGGATGACCTGGTATTGGCCAGCTTCGTGTCGGGGCCGGGTTCCACCACCTTGCCGATGGAAGTGTTCTCGGCAGTGCGCCTTGGGGTTAAACCCGAGATCAACGCCGTGGCCAGCCTGATCCTGTTGGCTGTGTCGCTGGTGACCTTCCTGGTGTGGTTCTTCAGCCGTCGTGCCGAAGAGATGCGCAAGAAGGCAATCCAGCAAGCCATCGAAGAAGCGGCGGCGGATGGCTGGCAACAGCCGGACAAGCGCCGGGCGGCTGCACCGGTCTGATTGGGTTTATCTGAACAAACCGGATCAAAATGTGGGAGCGGGCTTGCTCGCGAATGCTGAGTGTCAGTCACCAGATGTCTCGACTGGTCCACCGCATTCGTGAGCAAGCCCGCTCCCACATTGGATTACATTTCAGGTCGATTAAGCAGTCCAAGGCGACTTGCGAATCACCTCGACAAAATTCATCGGCTTGAACCCCGGCTCCTGATCCACCAGCACATCCGTCTTCACGTTACCAAACGTGGTCTGCGGACGATGGCGCAAGCCGTCGGCAAACGCGCAGATGATGCACTCCTTGAACCCTTCGCCACGTGGATGCGCATGCACCACAGCTTCGCGCTGCACGGTAGAAAACGCGGCGTAGTCCATGCCCAGCACGTCCATTTCCACACCGGCCGTCACCAGCGCCACGGTCGGACGCAGATGCTGCGGCACGCCCGGTGTGGTGTGCAGGGCGATGGATAGCCACACCTGTTCAATATCGTCATCGCTCAGCCCGTAAGGCTTGAGAAAGGCCGCCGCCGCGTTGGCGCCGTCGACTTCGAAGCGCTCGTTGTCACTGCGGTGGCCGTCGACCAGGCCCAGGTCATGGAACATCGCGCCGACGTAGAGCAGCTCCGGGTTGTAGGCGAGTTGCTTGCGTTCGCCGCTCAAGGCGCCGAACAGGAAGACCCGGCGGGAGTGGTGGTAGAGCAGGTCGGATTCGACGTCGCGGATGTATTCGGTGGTGGCCTTGGCCAGGGCGCTGTCCGGGATCTGAATGCCGGCGATGGTGGTGCTCATGGTCGTTCTCCTCAACAAAGCGCCGGGGGTGGCGCCGATGAGACCAGTCTGGTCGCGTGCCCGCGAAGGGGCTATGGCGGCAAGGATGCGATCCCGGCCAATGTGCCGCTACATCGTGCCAAGTGGCATGTTGATGGGTGATTCGCTAGGGTGAGGCGGTCGTCTACCGTCGATTCATCACAAGGTTATTTCCGACCATGGGCAAAACCGTCGCCATCCTGATCTTCCCCGGCGTCCAATCACTGGACGTGACCGGCCCCATGGACGTGTTCTGCGAAGCCAACCGCTTTCTACCGTCGCAAGACCATTACCAGCTGGAAGTAATCGGCTTCGGCCACGGCAGCATGGCCGCCTCCAACGGCCTCGCGTTGCAGGCCCACCGGCATTACAGCGAAGCGCTTGAGCCCTACGACCTGCTGCTGGTCGCCGGCGGCCCGCAGTTGCCCTTCGAAGACTTCGGCGTCGAGTTCGACGACTGGCTGCGCGGCGCCACTGACCGTGCGCAACGTTTCGGCTCGATCTGTAATGGCGCCTTCATGCTGGCGCGCGCGGGGCTGTTGGACGGCAAAACCGTGACCACTCACTGGAATGACGCAGCGGACCTGGCGCGCCTGTGCCCCACGGCCCAGGTCGACGCCGACCGCCTCTATGTGCAGGACGGCAATCTCTACACCTCGGCCGGGGTCACGGCAGGCATCGATCTGTCGCTGTATTTGCTGGCCCAGGATCACGGCCCGGAAGTCGCGTTGAGTGTGGCCAAGCGCCTGGTGGTGTTTACCCAGCGCTCGGGCGGGCAGTCGCAGTTCAGCCCGTTCCTTACACCCCATGCCGAAACCACTTCGGCGGTGGCGCTGGTGCAGTTGTACGTGTTGGCGAACCTGACGGGGGATTTGACCATTGCTGACCTGGCCAAGGCGGCCAATATGAGCGCGCGTAATTTCTCTCGGGTGTTTGCCCGAGAGGCGCGGATCACGCCAGCGGAGTTTGTCGAACGGGCGCGGGTCGACGCGGCGCGGGTCATGCTTGAAAGCAGCCCCGCACCGCTCAAGACCGTCGCCTATCAATGCGGCTTTCGCGACGCCCAGCACATGCGCAGTGTGTTCAACCGCCGGCTGGGCGTGACGCCACAACAGTTCCGGCTTAACTTTGCGGCGCCGGTTTGAGGGTGTCGTAGGCTTCCAGGGCGCGCAGCGAGTAGATGTACGCCGCGCCCGCATTCAGCGAAATGGCGGTGGCCAGGGTTGCCGCGACTTCTTCACGGGTGGCGCCAGCCTTGATCGCCGCGTCGGCATGCACGCCGATGCAGCCATCGCAGCGGGTGGTGATGGCCACGGCGATGGAGATCAGTTCACGGGTCTTGGCGTCGAGCACGTTGTTTTCTTCGGCGGCTTCGCCCAGCGCCATGTAGGCTTTGACCATCTTCGGGTTGCTCTTGCCCAGCGCGCCAAAGGCTTTCTTCACGGTAGGCAGCAAGTCGGACCAGTTATTGAACATTGCGGTAACTCCTGAACAGGTGTGGTGGGTGTGAAGCCAGTTTCTTCCGTTCGGGGGTGGCGTTATTGTTCAATCCGCTCATCTTTTTGACCGATGCTCGCAAATGAATTCGATCGACACACTCATCGCGCTGGCCAACCTGCGCGGCAGTCTGGATCTACGCTGTCAATTCCAGGGGGACTGGGCCCTGGACCACGCGCCGGAGAGCCTGGGCGTGGCGCCTTACCACATTGTGCTCAGCGGCAACTGCCGCGCCGAGTTGTCAGGCGGGCAGCAAGTGACGCTGGAGGAGGGCGATATTCTGCTGATGCCCGGCGGCGCTACCCATTTATTACGCAGCCAGGGCGCGCGCATCCGGCCGATGCAGCCCACGGTGATCGAGGGTGGCCTGCTCCCGGTGCATCGCCTGGGCGGCGACCGGCCGGAGCTCGACATGCTTTGCGGCAGCTTCCACTACAACCGCCAGTCGTTGCTGCTCGGCGCGTTGCCGGAGTACCTGGTGGTGTCCAGCCGCGAGTGGCAGGGCGACGGCCAACTGGCGGCGTTGATTGCTCTGCTGCGCAGTGAAGCGGACAGCCAGCAACTGGGCGCGCGTTCCTTCATCGATGCGTTGTCGTCGGCGCTGTTCACCCTGATCCTGCGCACCTGGCTGGCGCGCCAGGCGCCCGTGGCCGGTACTTTCGCGCTGCTTGCCGATAAGCGCCTGAGCAAGGCCTGGCAGGCGATGCTGGCCGATCCTGGGCATGAGTGGACCATCGACAGCCTGGCGGCGGCTGCGACGATGTCACGCGCCACCTTCATGCGTGCGTTCGTGAAAGTTGCGGGCGTATCGCCGTGGGTGCTGCTGACCCAGTTGCGCATGGAGCTGGCCTTCAACCTGTTGCGCCAGTCGCACCTGAGCCTGCTGGATATCGCCGCCCAGGTGGGTTACCAGTCCCAGGCGGCATTCAGCAAGAAATTCAAGGAAACCTATGGCGAGGCGCCGGGGCGCCTGCGTTCATCGGGCGGGTAGCAGCTTGAGGGTGCCACGGGTGTTGGCGGTGACTTCCTCGTCGGTGAAGTGCGCCTGTTCGTAGCCGCCTTCGATGTAGGTTTCCGCCTGGTCGCCGTAGTGCCGGTCAAACGGCACCCCGCTTTGGCCGACCGGGTTGATGGTCAACGCGTGGGCCGCGTCGGCGAAATCGATCAGACGGCGGGTCGAAGGCCCATAGGTGACGGGCCACGGTGCCGGGCCGATGTTGGCTGACTGGTTGTTCGGCACTTCGTGGGTACCCGGCGCCGGGAACGGGCCGACATTGACGATCAGGTCCAAGGGTTTCTGCGAGCCCAGCGGGTGGCCGTGGGTCAGGGTATGGGCCTTGCCCCATTGCCATTGGCTTGGGTCATCGCCGAAGGTGGCCTTGAGGTGCGCGAGGCTGTTGTCCCAGGCGAGCTTGACGGTGTCGGCGCGCTTGCCGTCCCACCACGGCGAATCCGGCGCGGCGGCCAGGCGTGGCAGGGCGGCGTCGATCACGCGGGTGCCGAGCAGGGTCTTGAACATGCCGTCGCCGAGTTTCGGGTGGAAGGCGGCGTCGGCCAGGTTGAACAGGAACTGGTTGAACAGCGTGGCGCTGGTGGAGTCCAGCGGATAGTCACCCTTCCAGCTTGCAAGCTGCTCCACCAGTTTCAACTGCGCCGGGTCCTTGACCACCTCACGCAGCACCGGCAACAGCGGCGCCAGCAGGCGCGGGCCAAAGGCGGTGCTGGTGCCGAGCTGCAAGGCCTGGCTGTTGTTCACATCCCACTTCACGCTTTTGTCGCTCAACTGCGCGTTCAACTGTTGGCCGCGATCGGCCAGGTTGTAGTAACCGGGAATCTCCATGCCGGTCGGCGAGACCGGCTGGGCATTGGCTGACACCACGTAGCCGCGCGCCGGGTTTTCTTCCTGGGGGTTGGCGCTGAAGGGATAAAAGCCCAGCTTGTCGGCCTGGGCGGTGCTGCCGTCAAGGATAAACCCGGCGTTGACCCCGGCCGGCCGGATCGGCAACTGCGCTGCCGCCCACCAGCCGATATCGCCCTTGGCATTCGCCCATACAATGTTCAGCCCCGGCGCCGACACCTTGGCCGCCGCCGCACGGGCCTTCACCAGTGTGTCGGCGCGGTTTAGCTGGTAGAAGCCCTCAAGGATCGGGTTCTGGGTATCGAGGAAGGCCCACCACATGGCAATCGGCGTCTTGCCGGCGTTTTCGCCCAGCACGTCATTGATGATCGGGCCGTGGGGCGATTGGCGCAGGTTCACCGTCACCGGCGCCTGGCCCTTCACTGCGATCTGTTGCTCGGTGCTGCTCATGTCGACCCAATGGTCGTGGTACCAGACCTGGTTGGGGTTGTCCGGGTTGACCTTCTCGGCGATGAGGTCGAGGTCATCGTTCTGGAACATGGTCAGGCTCCAGCCGAAATCCAGGTTGTGCCCCAGGAACGCCACCGGCACTAGTGCATTGTGATAGCCATACAGCTCGAAACCCGGCGCCGACAGCTGCGCCTCGTACCACACCGACGGCACCGAGAAACGGATGTGCGGGTCGCCGGCCAGTAACGGTTTGCCGCTTTTGGTGCGGTTGCCGCTGATGGCCCAGGCGTTGCTGCCTTCGAACTGCGGCAGGCCGTTGTCGGCCAGGGCCTGTTCGCTCAGGGAGGCGAGGGCGCCGAGGGTCTGCCAATCGCTGGCGGCGAGGTTGAGGGCGCCTTTGGGTTGCCAGTCCAGGTCAAAGACTTTCAGGTAGTCGCTGCCCAGTTGGTCGCGGATGTACGTCAGCACAGGCTCGGTACGAAACGCGGCGGCAAAGCTGTAGGCCATGTACCCGGCGACGCTGATGGTGTCCTCGGCGGTAAACGGCCGCTTGGGGATGCCCAGCACGTCGAACTCCATCGGGCTGGCGTGGCTGTCCTGGTACTGGTTGATTCCGTCCAGGTAGGCTTGCAGCGCCTTCCAGTGCGCCGACTCGTGGTCGAGTTGCGCCACATAGGTGGCCGCACGGTCGCGAATGCGCAGGCTGCGGAACAGCTTGTCGGTCTCCAGCACCTTCGGCCCCAGCACCTCGGCCAGTTCGCCTCGGGCCAGGCGCCGCATGATCTCCATCTGGAACAGACGGTCCTGGGCGTGCACGTAGCCCAGGGCGCGATACAGGTCGGTTTCGTTCTCGGCTTGGATGTGTGGCACGCCACGATCGTCGTAACGCACGGTGACCGAGCCTTGCAGGTTGGCCAGTGTGACCGTGCCCTGGCGGGTGGGCTGCTTGCTGTAAACGTACCAACCGGCGCCGAGGGCGACCAGTACGACAAGAACCGCGAGAACCCGCAAGACGCGCTTCATGAACATTCCTTACCAAGAGTGGGGTGGCGAGTTACGAGCCTTTTGGCCACGAACAATAGCAGCCCACCGCCAGGGTGTGCGTGGCATTTACCTCGCGTCCTGTTTCAAGGGCCTTCAAGATCGGCTCAATAAAACTGTTGCTGGAATTGCACGTGAGGCCTTCGCTGTAGGGTCCGAAGTACGCGAGCTTGCCGCTGCGATCCCAGATACCCACGGCCGGGCTGGCCGGCACCTGCTCGGCGCCGGGCAGGGCGGTGAGGGTTTTCATGCTGCGCAGGTTGTCGGGCAGTTGGCCGTGGCTGCCGGTTTTTTGCAGGGCGTAGAACTCGACGCCTTGGGGCGCGTACTGCTCGATCAGCTCGCCCAGGTGCTGCTGGTTGCCGACGTTGCACGGGCAGGCCGGGTCCCAGAAATGCACCAGGCGGATCGGGCCGGGCCCGGCGAGGTCGGCAGGCAGCTTCAACGGGTCGCCGGAAAACACCGCCGTGTGCTCGCTGAAGGCGCGCAGGTAGCGGCCCTGGAACCAGTCATACGCCGCCCACAGCACGCCAGCGCAGATCACCAGGATCAGGCTCGCGAACAAGGCGGTGCGGTAGGGCTGTCGCATTCAGATGTATCCTCGAAGGTCGCGTAGCTTGCCATGCTTGTCCTGACAGATGAATATCGCAGCTCGATATTCATCTTTGCCGCAAGTCTGGAAGCCTTTATGCCCGTTACCTTTGACCCTGATCATCTGCGCGAAAGCTTGCGGCCCCTGGTGGACGCGCAGCCGCTTTCAGCCGAGGCGCGGGTCTACCAGCGTTTCTACGGGCTGGATCAGGCCGCGAGTCGCCTGGGGCGTTTCGAGGTGGAGGGGTTTGAGGTGGTGGCCCAGGTGTGGTGGCCGCAATCGCCGGTGGCGACGATGTTCATGTTCCACGGCTTCTACGACCACATGGGGCTGTACCGTCATGTGGTGAAGTGGGCGCTGGAGCAGGGTTTCGTGGTGATCGCCTGCGATCTGCCGGGGCATGGCCTGTCCAGCGGCGCGCGTGCCAGCATCGATGATTTTGCGGTGTATCAACAGGTGGTTAAGGCGCTGTTTGCCCAGGCGCAAGCACTGCAACTGCCGCAACCCTGGCACCTGTTCGGGCAAAGCACCGGCGGCGCGGTGGTGGTGGATCACCTACTCAACCATGGCGCCGACAGCCCGGCCCAGGGCAAGACTTTTCTGCTGTCACCGCTGGTGCGGCCACGTGCCTGGGGGTGGTCGCAGGTCAGCTATTACCTGCTGCGTCCGTTCGTCAAAGGCATTGCGCGGCGATTCAGCGAGAACACCCACGACCCGGCATTCAAGCCGTTCCTGGAAGCCGACCCGCTGCAGCCCCGCCAACTGCCCACCGCCTGGGTCGGCGCTTTGGCGCGCTGGATCAAACGCATCGAAGCTGCACCGCGCAGCACCCGGCGGCCGGTGATCGTTCAAGGCGAGGAAGACATGACGGTCGACTGGCAGCACAACCTGCAGGTGTTGCGCGGCAAGTTCGACCAGCCCGAGGTGTTGATGCTGCCGCGTGGCAGGCATCACCTGGCCAATGAGATTCCGGAGATTCGCGAGGTGTATTTCAAGTACCTCACCGACCGTGTGTGATGGCAATCAGGGCGTCAGGCTTGAGGTGCTCTGGCCGACTGCCAGTCCGGCACGAATGGCAGCGAGAGCCGCCTGGTAATACGCCTTACCCTCCGGCGACTCGGCAAACGTCGCGAATTCTTCCAGCTCCGGGTCGGACAAATCCCGATAGACGTACAGCAGCGTGTTGTTCAGATCCTTGTCGATCTGCTGCATCAACCGCTCACGCTGGCCGTTCAACATGCCTTGGGCCTGCCCACCACCCAGCAGGCCGGGAATCATCTGGCTCAGGCTATCGGCTGCGACTCCGGCAATCGCCAGGCTGACTTCCGCGCCGGCTTCTCGGGCGGGCAGGGCCTGGGCCAGGTGGCCGATGATCAGGCTGCGAGTCGCGTCGGCTTCGATTTTCGGCAGGCCCTGGGCGTTTTTCGCCAGTTGATCACGGCGCGTGGCGAGCAACTCGGCGGCGACAATCTTGCGGCCCAGGGGCGATTGGAAAAACGCCAGGGCAGGTTTGGGATCCGCCAGGTTCTTGCGCAATTGCGCTTCGGCACGCTGGTCCACGGCCTGGGCGGCGAAGCGTTTATTGCTGTTGTCCACCAGCGCCTGGTACACCGCCGGTGGCAAGCTGTTGCGGTAACGCTGCTGGGCGGCACTGAGGGCATCATTGAAATGCGCACGTTGTTCGGCCCAGCCGGCGACCTTGTACAACTGGTCATGGCCGTCTGCCCAGGCGGGCAAAACGCAGAACATCAGCAAGGAAAAAAACAAACGACGCATATGGACTCCTGTCAGTCGGCCACTATTGTCCGTGTCGGGCGTAGGATTTGTCGAGAAGTCCTATCAGTCACCTGACTAAAGTGCAGTCAGACGCTCGGCGGCTCTGTCGGATTCACAGGCGTATGGATACTATGCGCGCCATGCAAATACCCCTCGATCACCCCTTGCTGCAACGTATTGTCGACGACCTGGCCGAAAAGGGCTGGTCCCGGCAGGACGGCTTCCTGCCCCAGGCTCTGACCCTGGAACTGGCGGCTGAGTGCCGTAAACGTGCGGCCGAGGGTGAACTGGCCCCGGCGGCGGTGGGGCGCGGCCCGGCCCAGGAAATTCGCGAAGGCATTCGCGGTGACCATATCCAGTGGCTGGAGGACGGTGACGCGGCGGTCTGCGACACCTACATGGCGCTGATGGACAGCCTGCGTTTGGCGATGAACCGTGGCCTGTTCCTCGGCCTGGAAGATTTCGAAAGCCATTTCGCGATGTACCCACCGGGGGCGTTCTACCTCAAGCACCTGGACCGTTTTCGCGACGATGACCGGCGCATGGTCTCGGCGGTGATCTACTTGAACGACGCCTGGCTGCCCGAGCATGGCGGCCAATTGCGCATGTACCTCAAGGACGGCGTCGAATACGATCTGGTGCCCACCGGCGGTTGCCTGGTGGTGTTCCTGTCGGGCGAAGTGCCCCACGAAGTCATGCCCGCCACGCGCGAACGCCTGTCCCTTACCGGCTGGTTTCGTCGGCGGGGCAACGAGCCGTTCTGAGCATGGAAAAAATACTGATCAGCCGCTGCCTGCTGGGGCACAAGATGCGCTATGACGGTGGCGCCAGCGGGCCGTTTGACCAACTGGCGGTGTGGCTGGCCGAGGGGCGAGTGGTTGCCATCTGCCCGGAGGTGTCGGGTGGTTTGCCGACGCCACGACCCGCTGCCGAAATTCCAGGTGGGCAAGGCGTGGATGTCTGGGAGGGCCGCGCCCAGGTACTTACCGCCGAGGGCGAAGATTTCAGCGCGGCGTTCCTTGAGGGGGCGCGCCAGGCCTTGGCGCTGGTGCAGCGCCACAACATCCGCATCGCCGTGCTCAAGGCCAATAGCCCGTCGTGCGGCAACCTGCTCACCTATGACGGCACGTTTTCGGGTGTGAAAGTGAGTGGCGAAGGTGTGACGGCGGCGCTGCTGAGGCAGCATGGCGTTCAGGTATTCAGTGAATTGCAATTGCCCGAAGCCGCCGCCGCCCTGGCGCACCGCTGATTATTGGGCTTTGGCCACCGGCTCGGTTTCCAACCATTTCTGCGCCAACGCCTTCAACCGGCCATCCGCCTTCACGCGCTGCAAGGCCTTGTCCAGGCTCGCCTTGAACGCTGGATTGCCCTTCTGAAAGGGAATCGCCAGCGCTGGCTTCTCGTTGTAAAGCTCACTGAAATCGAACCGATCCTGCAGCGCGGCAGTCATAGCGATATGGTTGATGGCCACGTCGTATTTGCCGGTTTCCACGCCCGGGAGCAGGTCGGCGTCATCGGTGGTGATGAACGAGGGGCGCACGTCCATTTCCTTGGCCAGTTGCTCGCCCAGTTCCACTTCGAAGCCGGTGAGTTTTTCGCCTTCCTTGAAGTTGTACGGTGGGGTGTTGGCTTCAAGGGCGATGCGCAGTTCGCCACGGTCGAACACATCATCGACCAGTTCGGCATGAGCCAAAGGGCTCAGAAGGGACAGTAAAAGTAACAGGCCAGGCGAAAAGCGCATGGTCACTCCTAGAGATTTTTAATGTGCGAGGCGCCGTTCAGCATCGCTTTGCTATGGTGTTGAGTGCCTTGGACAGCAATTTGTCGCGAAGTTGTCATAACCCTACAGATTTCACAGAAAAACTGGAGAAGCGAATGAAAGCCCTTTTGTCCCGTGCAACCCTTGCCAGCCTGTTGCTGGGTGCCTCGATGTTGGCGAATGCTGCTGATGTCCCTCGTACGCCTGCTCCCAAAGGCGCCGAGGTGTTTATCGTCTCGCCCAAAGACGGCGCAACCGTCGACAAAACCTTCACCGTCAAATTCGGCGTCAAGGGCCTGGACCTGGAACCGATCGACAAGCAAGTACCGGGCGCCGGTCATCATCACCTGCTGGTCGACCAGGACGTGACGTCGCTCAAGGCCGACGAAGCCATTCCAGCCACGGCCACGTCGATTCACTTCGGCAAGGCGCAAACCGAGACCGAGCTGACCCTCGCACCTGGCAAGCACACCTTGCAGCTGGTAGCTGGCGATAATGTGCACCGCCAGTTCGAGCCCACTGTAGCCTCGAAAGTGATCACGGTTAACGTTAAGTAAGATTTGTTCAGATGCAAAAAAGGGAGCCCCGAGGGGCTCCCTTTTTCGTGCTGCGGCGAAACCTTAGAACAACACGCGGCTACGAATCGTGCCGTTGATGTGCTGCAGTTTCTCTTGCGCCAGGTCCGAGTACTCGGCGTCGACGTCGATCACCACGTAGCCAACCTTCTCGTTGGTTTGCAGGAACTGACCGGAGATGTTGATGCCGTTTTCCGCGAAGACCTTGTTGATCTCCATCATCACGCCAGGGATGTTCTGGTGGATGTGCAGCAGACGGTGCTTGCCAGGGTGAGCCGGTAGGGCCACTTCCGGGAAGTTCACCGACGACACCGACGTACCGTTGTCGCTGTACTTGACCAGCTTCTCCGACACTTCCAGGCCGATGTTGGCTTGGGCTTCAGCGGTGGAACCGCCGATGTGCGGTGTCAGGATCACGTTGTCCAGGCCACGCAGCGGGCTTTCGAAGATGTCGTCGTTGGAGCGCGGCTCCACCGGGAACACGTCGATGGCGGCGCCGATCAGGTGCTTGTCCTTGATCGCGTCGGCCAGGGCATCCAGCTCGACCACGGTGCCGCGGGCAGCGTTGATCAGGATGCCGCCTTTCTTGATGGCGCGGATTTCCTTCTCGCCGATCATCCACTGGGTCTCAGCGGTTTCCGGGACGTGCAGGGTCACGATGTCGGACATGCCCAACAGCTCGGTCAGGCTGGCCACTTGCGTGGCGTTGCCCAATGGCAGCTTGGTCAGGGTGTCGTAGAAGAACACCTGCATGCCGAGGCCTTCGGCCAGGACCGACAACTGAGTACCGATCGAGCCGTAACCGACGATACCCAGCTTCTTGCCGCGGATTTCGAAGGAGTTGGCTGCGCTCTTGATCCAGCCGCCACGGTGGCAGGACGCGTTCTTCTCAGGAATGCCGCGCAACAACAGGATCGCCTCGGCCAGCACCAGCTCCGCAACGGAACGGGTGTTGGAGTACGGTGCGTTGAACACCGCGATGCCGCGCTCGCGCGCTGCGTTGAGGTCGACCTGGTTGGTGCCGATGCAGAAACAGCCGACCGCCACGAGTTTCTTGGCGTGATCGAAGATCTCTTCGGTCAGCTGAGTGCGGGAGCGAATGCCGATGAAGTGCGCGTCGGCGATCTTTTCCTTGAGTTGGGCTTCCGGCAGAGAACTGGTGATGTACTCAATGCTGGTGTACCCGGCGGCTTTCAGAACGTCGACAGCCGATGGGTGGACGCCTTCCAGAAGAAGGAACTTGATCTTGCTCTTATCGAGAGAAGTCTTGCTCATCTGCGTAAACCTGTATCCCGGAGAAAAATGGCAGGGAATCGGATCGCGTAAGCTGACCCGGACGGCAGGAAAGCCGTCACCGCAGAAACGCCCTTGGGCTCTGTCCTGCGGGGGCGGTATGCTAGCATACGCGCCCCGCAAACACTCATTCCTGCGACGTGAAGCGTTCTCAGGATGACCATGAATTGTTCGAGAGTTCTGTCGATGACCCATCCTGCCCTGATTGATGAGCTAAAGACCCTGGTTGAGCCCGGCAAAGTGCTGACCGATGCAGACTCCCTGGAGGCTTACGGCAAGGATTGGACCAAGCACTTCGCACCCGCGCCGACCGCCATTGTCTTCCCCAAGACCACTGAGCAGGTCCAGGCCATTGTGCGTTGGGCCAATACCCACAAGGTGGCGCTGGTGCCATCGGGCGGGCGTACCGGCTTGTCCGCCGCTGCCGTGGCGGCAAATGGCGAAGTGGTCGTGTCGTTCGACTATATGAACCAGATCCTCGACGTGAACCTCACCGACCGCACCGCCGTGTGCCAGCCGGGCGTGGTCACCAAGCAATTGCAGAACGTCGCTGAAGAAAAAGGCCTGTACTACCCGGTGGACTTCGCATCGTCCGGTTCCAGCCAGATTGGCGGCAATATCGGCACCAATGCCGGCGGGATCAAGGTGATTCGCTACGGCATGACCCGTAACTGGGTGGCGGGCATGAAGGTCGTCACCGGCAAGGGTGACGTACTGGAACTGAACCGCGACCTGATCAAGAACGCCACCGGCTACGACATGCGCCAGCTGTTCATCGGCGCTGAAGGCACCCTCGGCTTTGTGGTCGAAGCCACCATGCGTCTGGACCGTGCGCCGAAAAACCTCACCGCCATGGTGCTCGGTACGACCGACTTCGATTCGATCATGCCGGTCTTGCACGCGTTCCAGAGCAAGCTGGACCTGACTGCCTTCGAATTCTTCTCCGACAAGGCCCTGGCCAAGGTCATGGGCCGTGGCGACGTGCCGGCGCCGTTCGAAACCGAGTGCCCGTTCTACGCGCTGCTGGAATTCGAAGCCACCACCGAAGAAGTCGCCAACCACGCCCTGGAAACCTTCGAGCATTGCGTGGAGCAGGGCTGGGTGCTGGACGGCGTGATGAGCCAGAGCGAAACCCAACTGCACAACCTGTGGAAACTGCGCGAGTACATCTCCGAGACCATTTCTCACTGGACCCCGTACAAAAACGATATCTCGGTGACTGTCTCCAAAGTGCCGGCGTTCTTGAAGGAAATCGACGCGATCGTCGGCGAACACTACCCCGACTTCGAAATCGTCTGGTTCGGTCACATCGGCGACGGCAACCTGCACCTGAACATCCTCAAGCCGGAAAACCTGAGCAAGGACGAGTTCTTCGCCAAGTGCGCCACCGTGAACAAGTGGGTGTTTGAAACCGTCGAGAAGTACAACGGTTCGATCTCCGCCGAACATGGCGTGGGCATGACCAAGCGCGATTACCTGACCTACAGCCGTTCGCCGGTTGAAATCGAGTACATGAAAGCCGTCAAAGCCGTGTTCGACCCGAACGGGATCATGAACCCTGGCAAGATCTTCGCTGTTTAATCGCCCTGAAGGAGTCGTTCCATGAGCTACCAGCACAAGTATGTCGACGGCACCAACATCCACTTTCCGGTCGGTAAAGTGGTGTGTATCGGGCGTAACTACGCCGAACACGCCAAGGAACTGGACAATCCGGTGCCGACCGAGCCGCTGCTGTTCATCAAGCCAGGCAGTTGCGTAGTGCCGCTGGAAGGCGGTTTCAGCATCCCGACGGAGCGCGGTTCGGTGCACTACGAGGCGGAAATCGCGGTATTGATCGGCAAACCCTTGTCGACCAAGCCCAGCCGTGAAGAAGTGCTCGACGCCATTTCCGGCTTCGCCCCGGCCCTGGACCTGACCCTGCGTGACAAACAGGCCGAGCTGAAAGCCAAGGGCCTGCCGTGGGAAATCGCCAAGTCTTTCGACGGTGCGGCGGTGATCGCGCCGTTCGTGGTGGGCAGCACCTTCCCGGACGTGACCGACATCGGCATCCGCCTGAGCATTAATGGTGAAGTGCGCCAGGATGGCAACAGCGCGCAGATGCTCAACCCGATCATCCCGATGATCCAGCACATGGCCGGCTGCTTCTCGCTGCAAGCGGGCGATGTGATCCTCACCGGCACCCCGGCTGGCGTGGGCCCGCTGAATGTGGGCGATGAGCTGGTGTTGGAGCTGTCGGGTGTGAACCGCTTCGAAAGCACCGTTCGCTAAAGCCCTGCCCCTGCAAAGGCCGGTGACCCGGCTTTTGCATTTTTTTCACACGCCATCCGGATAATCCCCAGCCTCTTGCGCGCGGGCCTGTCATTCCTGTGCTATCACCTAACGCTGACTTTCCGGAAAAAGCGCCCAATGGCCGTGTCCTTGCCCTCCGCTACACCCAAGCCGCGTTCTCGCTTTGCCTTACGCTGGTATTCCTGGCTGTTGCTGGTGGGGGTGATCTCCTATGGCGTTGCCTGGGCCATGCACTGGGATGATCGCGGTGTGCTGTGGGTGCTGGAGCGCTTTGAAACACCGGCCGAACGCCAGGAAAGCGTCTGGCTGCCGGACTACCAGGCTGTGATCGACGGTAAGCCTTTACCGGGTATGGAGAAGGACGAAGCGTCCGACGTCTCCTACAACCCTCAGACTAAAACCCTGTTTTCCGTGATGGGCAAGAACGCCTTCCTCGCTGAGTTGAGCCTGCAAGGCGACGTGCTGCGCAAGATGCCGCTCAACGGTTGGGATAACCCGGAAGGCGTGACGGTGATGGAAAACGGCCTGATCGCCGTGGTCGATGAGCGCCAGCACACACTGACCATCGTCAAGGTCGATGCCACCACCGTGGCGTTGAACAAGGCCGATTTCCCGAGTTATGACCTGGGCCCGTCCAAGGACCAGAACAAAGCCTTTGAAGCCATCACCTGGGACAAGCGCAACCAGCAACTGGTGCTGGGCGAGGAGCGCCCGCCGGCGCTGTTCACCTGGAAAAGCGACGGCGGTCCGACCCTGTCTGGTGATAAGCAGAAGCTGGCCAGCAAGGAATTGGACATGCGTAACCTCTCGGCCCTGGCCGTCGACCCGCGTACCGGGCATTTGCTGGTGCTGTCGGCCGACTCCCACCTGCTGCTAGAGCTGGACGAGAAGGGCGAGCAAGTCAGCTTCATGACCCTGCTCGGCGGTTTCAATGGCCTCAAGCACACCATTCCTCGGGCGGAAGGCGTGACCATGGACGAGAACGGCACGCTGTACATCGTCAGTGAACCCAACCTGTTCTATCGTTTCGAAAAACAGAAATAGCGGACAATTTACGTCGGATATTTCTCTATCAGCGGCATTCGCCAGACACCGGGGCGCGTTTAAGTTTAAATTCAGACAGGCGTGATATTCATTCGCCACTTTTGAATTTGAGTCCCCCTGATGCGACGACTAGCCCGCCCCAAACCTATGCTCTTTATGCTTGCGCTGATCGTCCTGATCGGCGCCGGGGTCGTTGCGCAGCACTTTCGGCTGTTCGAGCGCGCCTGGTTCAACTGGCAAGTGTGGCGCCAGCCGGCGGACGAACGCTCCATCGGCCTGGCGGATTATCAGGTCGCCGTGGAAGCCTGGGTGATCGACGGTCTCAATGACGATGTGTCGGCCCTCACCTACGACCCCATCCGTAAAAGCCTGTTTACCGTCACCAATCAAAACGCCGAACTGATCGAGCTGTCCCTGGAGGGCAAGATCCTGCGGCGCATTCCTTTGGTCGGGTTTGGCGACGCCGAGGCCGTGGAGTACATCAGCGAGAACATCTACGTCATCAGCGATGAGCGTCAGCAGCGCTTGATCAAGGTGCATGTGGACGACGACACCCAATTCCTCGACGCCGCCGATGCGGAGCAGATGACCTTGGGCCTGCATGTCGGCGGCAACAAGGGCTTTGAGGGCCTGGCCTATGACTCGGTGGGCAAGCGCCTGTTTGTGGCCAAGGAGCGCGACCCGATGCTGATCTACGAGATCCATGGCTTTCCCCACTTCAAACCGGAAAAAACCTACTCGGTACACGTGGTCAACAACCCCAAGCGTGATGCCGGGTTGTTTGTGCGTGACCTGTCGAGCCTGCAATACGACGAGCGCAGCGGCCATCTGCTGGCGCTGTCGGATGAGTCATTCCTGGTGCTGGAACTGGATATCGACGGTCGCCCGTTGAGCAGTCTGTCACTGCTGAACGGGCGCCATGGCCTGAAAAAGCGGGTGCCTCAGGCGGAAGGGATCGCGATGGACGATGACGGTAACCTCTACCTCACCAGCGAGCCGAACCTGTTTTACGTGTTCAAGAAGCCTTGAGGGTTTTCACGCCTTCGGCGGTGCCCAGCAGCAGCACATCCGCTGGGCGCGCGGCGAACAGGCCGTTGGTGACCACGCCGACGATCGCGTTGATCTGAGTTTCCAGCTCCACCGGGTTGGTGATCTGCATGTTGAACACGTCGAGGATGATGTTGCCGTTGTCGGTCAACACACCTTCGCGGTACACCGGGTCGCCGCCCAGTTTCACCAGCTCGCGGGCCACGTGGCTGCGGGCCATGGGGATCACTTCCACCGGCAGCGGGAACGCGCCGAGTACCGGCACCAGCTTGCTGGCGTCGGCGATGCAGATAAAGGTCTTGGCCACGGCCGCGACGATCTTCTCGCGGGTCAGGGCTGCGCCGCCGCCTTTGATCAGGTTCAGGTGCTCGTCGCTTTCATCGGCGCCGTCGACGTAGAACTCCAGGTCGCTCACGGTGTTGAGCTCGTACACCGGGATGCCATGGCCTTTCAGGCGCGCGGCGGTGGCTTCGGAGCTGGCCACGGCGCCGTCGAACGCGCCTTTGTGCTGGGCCAGTGCGTCGATGAAGCAGTTGGCAGTGGAGCCGGTGCCGACACCGACGATGCTCTTGTCGTCGAGTTTAGGAAGGATTAAATCGACAGCGGCCTGGGCCACTGCCTGTTTGAGCTGATCCTGGGTCATGCGGGCTCCGGAACGGGCGGGGAGTTAACGAGGGGCGCGAGTATAACCCAACAAAACCTCTGGATTCGTGTGGTCGCCCGGCCAAAAGCCGGGTTAGACTCCTTGGCCCTGCCAAACCGTGAAAGTAGATGCCCGCCGATGCTTGAACAGTACGTCAAAAAGATCCTCACCTCGCGCGTTTACGACGTTGCCGTAGAAACCCCGTTGCAGACCGCCCGCCAGCTCTCCGAGCGGCTGGGCAACCAGGTCTGGCTCAAGCGTGAAGACTTGCAGCCGGTGTTCTCGTTCAAGATTCGCGGCGCGTACAACAAGCTGACCCAACTGACGGCTGAGGAGCGCGCACGCGGCGTGGTCACGGCGTCGGCGGGTAACCATGCCCAGGGCCTGGCCCTGGCGGCCAAGGTGCTGGGGGTCAAGGCCACCATCGTGATGCCCAAGACCACCCCGGAGATCAAGGTCGAAGGTGTGCGCTCGCGTGGCGGCAAAGTGGTGCTGCATGGTGATTCCTTCCCGGAAGCCCTGGCCTACTCGCTGAAACTGGTCGACGAAAAAGGCTACGTCTACATTCACCCCTACGATGATCCGCACACCATTGCCGGGCAGGGCACTGTGGCGATGGAAATCCTGCGCCAGCACCCGGGGCCGCTGGACGCGATTTTCGTTCCGGTGGGCGGCGGCGGGCTGATTGCCGGGATTGCGGCGTACGTGAAGTACCTGCGTCCGGACATCAAGATCATCGGCGTCGAGCCGGACGACTCCAATTGCCTGCAAGCCGCCCTGGCGGCGGGCGAGCGCGTGGTGCTGCCGACTGTGGGTATCTTTGCCGATGGCGTGGCGGTGGCGCAGATCGGCCAGCACACGTTTGATATCTGCAAAGACTATGTCGACGAAGTGATCACTGTGAGCACCGATGAAATCTGTGCGGCGATCAAGGACATCTACGACGACACCCGTTCCATCACCGAGCCGGCAGGGGCATTGGGTGTGGCGGGTATCAAGAAGTACGTCGAGACCCGTGGCGTCACCGGGCAGACCCTGGTGGCGATCGACTCTGGCGCCAACGTCAACTTCGACCGCCTGCGCCATGTGGCCGAGCGCGCCGAGTTGGGTGAGGGCCGCGAAGCGATCATCGCCGTGACCATCCCCGAGAAACCTGGCAGCTTCAAGGCGTTCTGCGAGGCCGTGGGCAAGCGCCAGATCACCGAATTCAACTACCGCTTCCACTCCGGCAGCGAGGCGCACATCTTTGTCGGCGTGCAGACCCACCCGGAAAACGACCCGCGCAGCGCGCTGATCGCCAGCCTGACAGGCCAGGGTTTCCCGGTGCTGGACCTGACCGAGAACGAACTGGCCAAGCTGCACATCCGCCATATGGTCGGTGGCCATGCGGCCCACGTCAGCAATGAAGTGGTGTTTCGCTTCGAATTCCCGGAGCGTCCGGGGGCCTTGTTCAACTTTCTTAACAAATTGGGCGGGCGCTGGAACATCTCGATGTTCCACTATCGCAACCACGGCGCAGCCGATGGCCGTGTAGTCGCTGGCCTGCAAGTACCGGCGGACGAGCGTCACCTGGTACCGGCAGCCCTGGAAGCCATCGGCTACCCGTACTGGGATGAAAGCGATAACCCGGCCTACAAACTGTTCCTCGGTTGAGCGACTACGCTGATGGGGGCGGCCTTTAAGGAAGACGAGACATGGAAACCCTGATCACCCTGAAAGTTATCCACATCGCGGCCACGGTATTGCTGCTGCTTAGCGGCCTGGGTCTGGCGATACTGGCCTGGCGCAAACGCAGCGCGGGCCCCGCGGTGACCGTGCAGCGCCCCTGGGCGTTCGTCTGGTTGTTGATGGGCGTGTGTGTGGTGAGCATGCCGTTTACCGGCTGGTGGCTGGTGCACCTGATCGGCTGGCCGCTGGGGCAGACCTGGATCCTGGGCTCCAGCCTCCTCTACACCGTGGCGGCGCTGGCCTGGTTCTGGCTGGTGGCGCGCCTCAATCGGCTGCGCAAGGGCGAGGGCGGTAGCCTGAACTTCACGCTGGTGCTGGCGGTGGTCAGCCTGGTGGGGTTCGTCGCAATTGCCGGGTTGATGGGTGCCAAGCCCGTCTAGATGAGCGCTTATCTGCTGCTGAAAACCCTGCATATCCTGTCGTCGACCGTCTTGTTCGGGCTGGGCGCGGGCTCGGCTTACTATGCGCTGCGCGCCTGGCGCACGGGCAATGTGGAAGTGATCGCCGCGACCTTTAAGCACCTGGTGTTCGCCGACTGGGCGTTTACCGCGACCACGGCGGTGTTCCAGCCGTTGAGCGGGATCGGCTTGATGCACCTGGCAGGGTGGTCGTTGCAGCAGAGTTGGTTGCAGTGGACGTTCGGCTTGTATGTGTTGGCGGGGATCTGCTGGTTGCCGGTGGTATGGCTGCAGATTCGTGTGCACAGGATGGCAGAGCAGGCGCTGCGGGACGGCACGGCGATGCCGATCAAGGCCGCGACCTATATGCGCTGGTGGTTTGGCCTGGGGTGGCCGGCGTTTTTGGTGTTTGTGGTGATTTTTTATCTGATGGTGGCCAAGCCGATGTAGGGCTTGACCACCACTGATCATCAGCTTCGCAATGTGATCACCGGCCAGCCACGCTTCTCGGCTTCAGCCCGTAGATTCGGATCCGGATCCACCGCCACCGGATGAGTCACCTGCTCCAGCAGCGGCAGGTCATTCATCGAGTCACTGTAGAAGTAGCTGTCTTCCAGGCTATACCCGGTCTCTTCCAGCCAACGGCTCAAGCGCGTCACCTTGCCCTCGCGAAAGCACGGAATATCGGTGCTGCGCCCAGTGTAGCGGCCGTTTTCCATCTCGCACTCGGTGGCGATCAAGGTTTCCACGCCCAGGCGTGCGGCAATTGGCGCGGTGACGAAACGGTTGGTGGCGGTGATGATCACCAGCTTGTCACCGGCGGCACGGTGCTTGGCCAGCAGTTCGGCGGCCAGGGGCAGCATCAGCGGTTCGATGCAGTCGCGCATGAAGTCGTTGTGCCACTCGTCTAACTGAGCCATCTCGGTACGGCCGAGGATTTCCAGGCTGAAGTTCAGGTAGGCGGCGTTGTCGAGCTTGCCGGCCAGGTAATCCTGGTAGAACCCGTCGTTGCGGGCCTTGTAGGCGATCGGGTCGAGAATCCCACGTTCACAGAGGTAATCGCCCCAGGCGTGATCGCTGTCACCGCCGAGGAGGGTGTTGTCCAAGTCGAATAAAGCCAGGCGCATTGCAGTTACTCGCTGAAATGTCTGTAAAAAGGCGTCCAGAATACGGTCTTTTCACAAGAGTGCACATAAGGTAAGAAGCCTCGTTGCCGCTTCATCAACCTTTGTGGAACAATGCGGCGACATGCGTTTGCGAGGTTGTTGCCGTGATCGACCCCGATGGTTTCCGTCCTAATGTCGGGATTATTCTTACGAATGATGCCGGACAGGTGCTATGGGCTCGCCGAATCAACCAAGATGCCTGGCAGTTTCCTCAAGGCGGAATCAACCCCGACGAAACCCCTGAAGACGCCTTGTACCGTGAGTTGAATGAAGAAGTCGGCCTTGAGCGCGAAGATGTACAGATTCTGGCCTGTACCCGTGGCTGGTTGCGCTATCGTTTGCCGCAACGCCTGGTGCGTACCCACAGCCAACCGCTGTGCATCGGCCAGAAGCAGAAATGGTTTCTCCTGCGCCTGATCTCCAACGAGCAGCGGGTGCGGATGGATTTGACCGGTAAACCGGAGTTCGATGGTTGGCGCTGGGTCAGCTATTGGTATCCGTTGGGCCAGGTGGTGACATTCAAGCGCGAGGTTTATCGTCGCGCTCTCAAAGAGCTTGCCCCGCGCCTTTTAGCGCGCGACTGACGACGGAGTTCGACCCCGAGCCATGCTCAATACGCTGCGCAAGATCGTCCAGGAAGTTAACTCCGCCAAGGATCTCAAGGCGGCGTTGGGGATTATTGTGTTGCGCGTCAAGGAAGCCATGGGCAGCCAGGTCTGCTCGGTTTACCTGCTGGACCCCGAGACCAACCGTTTTGTGCTGATGGCCACCGAGGGCTTGAACAAGCGCTCGATCGGCAAGGTCAGCATGGCGCCCAATGAAGGTCTGGTGGGCCTGGTGGGGACGCGTGAAGAACCCCTGAACCTTGAAAACGCGGCCGATCACCCGCGTTATCGCTACTTTGCCGAAACCGGCGAAGAGCGTTACGCCTCGTTCCTCGGTGCACCGATCATTCACCACCGCCGTGTCGTCGGCGTGTTGGTCATTCAGCAAAAAGAACGCCGCCAGTTCGACGAAGGTGAAGAAGCCTTCCTCGTGACCATGAGCGCGCAACTCGCAGGCGTAATCGCCCACGCCGAAGCCACCGGCTCGATTCGCGGCCTGGGGCGTGAAGGCAAGGGCATCCAGGAAGCCAAGTTCGTCGGCGTGCCAGGTTCGCCGGGCGCGGCTGTCGGTACGGCGGTGGTCATGTTGCCGCCGGCAGACCTGGATGTGGTGCCGGACAAGACCGTCAGCGACATCGACGCTGAAATCAAACTGTTCAAGACCGCCCTGGAAGGCGTGCGCGCCGACATGCGCAACCTGTCGAACAAGCTGGCCACTCAGTTGCGCCCCGAAGAGCGCGCACTGTTCGACGTGTACCAGATGATGCTCGATGACGCGTCCCTGGGTAACGAAGTCAAGACCGTGATCAAGACCGGCCAGTGGGCCCAGGGTGCGCTGCGCCAGGTGGTCACCGATCACGTCAATCGTTTTGAAATGATGGACGACGACTACCTGCGTGAGCGGGCCTCGGATGTGCGCGACCTCGGTCGCCGCCTGCTGGCCAAGCTGCAGGAAGACCGCACCACCAACCTGGTCTACCCCGACAACACCATCCTGGTCAGTGAAGAGCTGACCGCCACCATGCTCGGCGAAGTGCCAGAGGGCAAGTTGGTGGGCCTGGTCTCGGTGCTGGGTTCGGGTAACTCCCACGTCGCGATTCTGGCGCGTGCCATGGGCATCCCGACGGTGATGGGCCTGGTCGACCTGCCGTATGCCAAGGTCGACGGCATCGGCATGATCGTCGATGGTCATCGCGGTGAAGTGTTCACCCACCCCAGCGAAGTACTGCGCAAGCAATACGCCGAGGTGGTTGAGGAAGAGAAACAACTGGCGCTGGGCCTCGATTCCTTGCGTGAGTTGCCATGCGTGACCACCGATGGTCACCGCGTGCCGTTGCTGGTCAATACCGGCCTGCTGGCCGACGTGGCCCGGGCGCAACAGCGCGGCGCCGAAGGGGTGGGGCTGTACCGCACCGAAGTGCCGTTCATGATCAACCAGCGTTTCCCGAGCGAGAAGGAGCAGCTGGCGATTTATCGCGAGCAACTGCAGGCCTTCCACCCGTTGCCGGTGACCATGCGCAGCCTGGACATCGGCGGCGACAAGTCACTGTCGTATTTCCCGATCAAAGAGGACAACCCGTTCCTCGGCTGGCGCGGTATCCGTGTCACCCTCGACCACCCTGAAATTTTCCTCGTACAGACCCGCGCCATGCTCAAGGCCAGCGAAGGCCTGAACAACCTGCGCATCCTGCTGCCGATGATTTCCGGCACCCATGAGCTGGAAGAGGCGCTGCACTTGATCCACCGCGCCTGGGGCGAAGTGCGCGACGAAGGTGCCGACGTGCCGATGCCGCCGATTGGCGTGATGATCGAAATCCCTGCAGCGGTGTACCAAGCCAAGGAACTGGCGCGGCAGGTGGACTTCCTCTCGGTGGGTTCCAACGACCTGACCCAATACCTGCTGGCCGTGGACCGTAACAACCCACGGGTCGCCGACCTCTACGACTACCTGCACCCGGCGGTGCTGCAAGCCCTGCAACACGTGGTGCGCGACGCCCATGCCGAAGGCAAGCCGGTGAGCATCTGCGGCGAAATGGCCGGCGACCCGGCGGCGGCAGTGCTGTTGATGGCGATGGGTTTTGACAGCCTGTCGATGAACGCCACCAACTTGCCGAAAGTGAAGTGGATGTTGCGCCAGGTTGAGTTGAGCATGGCCAAGGACCTGCTGGCGGAGTTGATGACCATCGACAACCCGCAAGTTATCCACAGCTCGTTGCAGTTGGCGCTGAAGAATCTGGGGCTGACGCGGATGATCAACCCGGCGTCGGCGAAAACCTTGTAGCCGACAAAGATCAAAATGTGGGAGCGGGCTTGCTCGCGAATGCGATGTATCAGTCACACATCCGGCGCCTGACACACCGCATTCGCGAGCAAGCCCGCTCCCACATTGGTTTTGTGGCGTACTAGATATTGAGCTCGACCTCACCCAAGCGCCCACCATGCGGCCCAAAACTGCGCTCCACCATTCGCCGTGTCCCGTCGGCATTCACAATCAATGCGGTACTCGCCCTCGTCCCATAACTTGGACTGGCAATAAACACGCTCGATAACAAACTCTCCGTCGCCAACCCCACGCCGGTATCCGGTAGGTCTGCAAACGGCGCCGTCTGCGGGTCGCTCAATATCTCCAGCAACGCCTCCGGCTGCGGATCATCCAGCACCGCACTCAACGCTGCCTTGGCCTTGAGCAGCTTGGGCCACGGCGTATCCAGCCCGGCGTTGGACAACCCATACACCCCAGCCTCCAATCGCTTCGGCTCAGTGTGGTTGGCGTTGTAATGCCACAGCTCATCGCGCGTGCCTACCAGCAGGTTAAACCCGGCATATTCAATCGAACGGCCGTTAACGTCGGCCAAATACTCGTCAATCGGCAGGGAACCGTTGAGAAATCGCGCCACCAACTCGCCCCGGGACTTGCGGGCCGGTGGTTGATGCGGGTCACGGATATTGGTCAGGGCGGCAAAGCGGCCATCGGCATTCACTCCCAACCAGGTGCCGCCTGCCTCCTGATCGCGGCCGGCGTAGACCTCGGGCGCATCCAGCCACTGGGCCAGCGGCAGGCTGGGGCGGGCGTAGAACTCATCGCGGTTGGCCGCGACGATCAGCGGCTGGGCGTGGCCCGGCCGCCAGGCGAAAACAATCAGGCACATCAGGCGATCCCTTTTGTGTTTTTAGCCACTCTACCCACTCAAGCCGAGGCGTTCCATCGTATCCAGTTGGGTCGCATGCCTTCCATCCGTTAACATGCCGGACTTGGTTCGGGGGCTCCCATGGAATTTCTGCTGTATTTGCTGCTCGGCGCCTGTGCGGGTGTACTCGCCGGGCTGTTTGGCGTGGGCGGCGGGATCATCATCGTGCCGGTGCTGGTGTTCAGCTTCACCTTGCAGGGCTTCGACCCGCAGGTGCTGACCCACCTGGCTGTGGGCACTTCGCTTGCGACCATCATCTTTACCTCGGTGAATGCCGTGCGTGAGCATCACCGACGGGGCGCGGTGCGTTGGACGATCTTTGTGTGGATGACCGTGGGCATCCTGATCGGCGCAGGCTTTGGCGCACTGACCGCCGAGGCGATTTCCGGCCCGCACCTGCAAAAGATCATCGGCGTATTCGCCTTGCTGGTGGCCGTGCAACTGGCACTGGACGTCAAGCCCAAGGCCAGCCGAACGGTGCCGGGCAAGGTTGGCCTGACCGTCGCCGGTACGTTTATCGGCTGGGCCTCGGCGATATTCGGGATTGGCGGCGGCTCGCTGACCGTGCCGTTTTTGACCTGGCGCAGCGTGCCGATGCAACAGGCAGTGGCCACTTCATCGGCCTGCGGCCTGCCGATTGCGCTGGCCAGTGCATTAAGTTTCATGATTCTGGGCTGGCATGACCCGCTGTTGCCCGCTCATAGTCTAGGGTTCGTGTATTTGCCGGCGCTGCTGGGCATTGCCCTGACCAGCATGGTGTTTGCCCGCTTCGGCGCACGCTTGGCGCACAAGCTGTCGCCGCGTTTGCTGAAACGGCTATTCGCCGGACTGCTGTTCTGTGTCGGCATAAACTTTTTGCTTTAAAGAATTTGAATAATGCAGGCTTAATCGCGGCCCGGCATGGTCCGGGCGCTATAACGAATGATTAACGAGGAGTCGCAATGCTGCCTTACCCGCAGATCGACCCGGTGGCCCTGGCCATCGGTCCGCTGAAAATCCACTGGTACGGGTTGATGTACCTGATCGGCATCGGCGGTGCCTGGTTCCTGGCTTCGCGCCGCCTGAACCGGTTCGACCCGACCTGGACCAAGGAGAAGCTCTCCGACCTGATTTTCTGGCTGTCGATGGGGGTGATTGTCGGCGGACGCCTGGGGTATGTGCTGTTCTATGACCTCTCCGCGTACATCGCCAACCCGACGCTGATCTTCGAGGTGTGGAAGGGCGGCATGGCGTTTCACGGCGGCTTTATCGGCGTGATGATTGCCGCGTGGTGGTTCGGCCGTCGCAACGGCAAATCGTTCTTCCAGTTGATGGACTTCGTTGCGCCAATGGTGCCCATTGGCCTGGGCGCCGGGCGCATCGGCAACTTTATCAACGCCGAGCTGTGGGGCAAACCGACCGACGTGCCGTGGGCCATGGTGTTCCCGCCGTTCAGCGACCCGGCGCAACTGCCGCGCCACCCGTCGCAGCTTTATCAGTTCGCGTTGGAAGGCGTGGCGCTGTTCCTTATCCTGTACATCTTCTCGCGCAAACCGCGCCCGACCATGGCGGTTTCCGGCATGTTCGCGCTGTTCTACGGGATCTTCCGCTTCATCGTCGAGTTCGTGCGCGTGCCGGATGCACAGCTGGGCTACCTGGCGTTCGGTTGGGTGACCATGGGCCAGATCCTCAGCCTGCCGATGATCCTCGGTGGCCTGGGCTTGCTGTGGTGGGCGTACAATCGCCCGCAACCTTTGAAGAACACCGCGCTTTAAATTCGAATGCCGAGGCGGTTGCGCAGCCTCGGCTTCAACGATACGGGTAAAAAAATGAAGCAATATCTCGAGCTACTGAACGACGTCGTGACCAATGGATTGACCAAGGGCGATCGCACCGGCACCGGCACCAAGGCCGTGTTTGCCCGTCAGTATCGGCATAACTTGGCCGACGGCTTCCCGCTGCTGACCACCAAGAAGCTTCACTTCAAAAGCATCGCCAACGAGCTGATCTGGATGTTGAGTGGCAACACCAACATCAAGTGGCTGAATGAAAACGGCGTAAAAATCTGGGACGAATGGGCCACGGAAGACGGTGACCTGGGCCCAGTGTACGGCGAACAGTGGACCGCCTGGCCGACCAAGGACGGCGGCACGATCAACCAGATCGACTACATGGTCCACACGCTGAAGACCAACCCCAACAGCCGGCGCATCCTGTTCCACGGCTGGAACGTCGAGTACCTGCCCGACGAGACCCGGAGCCCGCAGGAAAACGCACGCAACGGCAATCAAGCCCTGCCGCCGTGCCACCTGCTGTACCAGGCGTTTGTGCACGACGGTCACCTGTCGATGCAGTTGTACATCCGCAGCTCCGACGTGTTCCTCGGCCTGCCGTACAACACCGCCGCGCTGGCTTTGCTCACCCATATGCTGGCCCAGCAGTGCGACCTGATCCCTCACGAGATCATCGTCACCACCGGCGACACACACGCTTACAGCAACCATATGGAACAGATCCGCACCCAGCTGGCGCGCACGCCGAAGAAGCTGCCGGAGCTGGTGATCAAGCGCAAACCGGCATCGATCTACGACTACAAGTTTGAAGACTTCGAAATCGTCGGTTACGACGCCGATCCAAGCATCAAGGCCGACGTGGCGATCTGATCAATGCCCATGGCTGCGCCCTACATGTGAGGGCTCAGCCTCGCTGGCTGCCACACTTCCGCTGACTTCCAGCCGCTGCAAAATCCCACACTCCGGTCCGCCACCACAGCGTTGGCGCAGGTCCAGCAATTGCTCCTGCAACGCCAACAGCCCGTCGATCCGCGCTTTCACATGGTGGATATGCTCATCAATCAACGCATTCACGTTTTCGCACTGGTCCTGGGGGCTGTCGCGCAAGCCCAGCAGGCTGCGGATTTCTTCCAGGGTCATGTCCAGGCTGCGGCAGTTACGGATAAACACCAGTCGCTCGGTGTGCGCCTGGGTGTACACGCGGTAGTTGGCGTCGGTGCGCGCCGGGGGCGGCAGCAGGCCTTCCTTCTCGTAGTAACGGATGGTTTCCACCGGGCAGTCGGTCAGTTTGGCCAGTTCGCCGATCTTCATCGCAGCAATCTCCAAATGGGTGCTTGACCCTATAGTGGCTACAGGGTCTTTACTTGGCAACAGGCACCTTTACGGACGCGACAGAATGAGCGATTCCATCCACACCCCGCATAAACACGAGCATGATCACGACCACGATCATGGCCCGAAAAAACTCACGCCTGTACATGACCACGGCCACGGCGGTTCCTGCTGTTCCGGCACTCCGGCCCCGGCGTTGGTGCAATTGAGCGAGGCGCCGACCGCCGGTTCGCGGTTGAGCACCTTTCGCATCGAAGCCATGGACTGCCCCACCGAGCAGACGCTGATCCAGAACAAACTGGGCAAGCTGGCCGGCGTGCAGCAACTTGAGTTCAACCTGATCAACCGCATCCTCGGCGTCACCCATGACTTGCCAAGCACTGCGCCGATCATCGACGCCATCAAATCCCTGGGGATGCAGGCGGATCCCATCGAAGAAGGCACCCCAGCCGCTGAGCCGCCGGCCAAGAAACACTGGTGGCCGCTGGCGTTGTCCGGCGTGGGCGCGTTGGGGGCCGAAGTGCTGCACTTCAGCGGCGTCGCGCCCACCTGGTTGATCGCATTGGTGGCGCTGGTGTCAATCCTCAGCGGCGGCCTCACCACGTACAAAAAGGGCTGGATAGCCCTGAAAAACGTCAACCTGAACATCAATGCCCTGATGAGCATCGCCGTCACCGGGGCGATCCTGATCGGGCAATGGCCGGAAGCCGCCATGGTGATGTTCCTGTTCACCGTGGCCGAGTTGATCGAAGCCAAGTCCCTGGACCGTGCGCGCAATGCCATCAGCGGCTTGATGCAGATGACGCCGGAGCAGGCCACGGTACAGCAGGCCGATGGTTCGTGGGCTGAACAGGAAGTCAAAAGCATTGAGTTGGGTGCAATCGTGCGGGTAAAACCCGGCGAGCGCATCGGCCTGGACGGTGAAGTCACCGCCGGCCAATCCACCATTGACCAGGCGCCGATCACCGGTGAAAGCCTGCCGATTGAAAAGACTGTGGGCGATAAAGTCTTCGCCGGCACCATCAACCAGGCCGGCTCCCTGGAATACAAAGTCACCGCCGCGGCCAACAACTCCACCCTGGCGCGCATCATTCACGCGGTGGAACAGGCCCAAGGCGCCCGCGCGCCGACCCAGCGTTTTGTCGACAACTTCTCGAAGATCTATACCCCGGCGGTGTTCCTGTTCGCCCTCGGCGTGGCGCTGATTCCGCCGCTGTTCATGGCCGGCGCCTGGTTTGACTGGATCTACCGCGCCCTGGTGTTGCTGGTAGTGGCGTGCCCGTGTGCGCTGGTGATTTCCACCCCGGTGACCATCGTCAGCGGCCTCGCGGCGGCGGCGCGCAAAGGCATCCTGATCAAGGGCGGCGTGTACCTGGAGGGTGGTTACAAGCTCGACTATTTGGCCCTCGACAAGACCGGCACGATCACTCACGGCAAGCCGGTGCAAACTGATTACCTGGCGCTGTTCCCCAATGTTGCAGACAGCGCGCCAGCCTTGGCCGCCAGTCTGGCTGGGCGTTCCGATCACCCGGTGTCGCTGGCGATTGCCAACGCGGCTGTGGATAAAAACCTGCCCACCCATGTTGTGGATAACTTCGAGGCCCTGGCCGGTCGGGGCGTGCGTGGCGACATCAACGGCGAAACCTACCACCTGGGCAATCACCGCCTGGTGGAAGACCTGGGCCTGTGCTCGCCGGAGCTTGAAGAAAAACTCTTCGCCCTGGAAAAGCAGGGCAAGTCCGTGGTGCTGCTGCTCGACAAGTCCGGCCCGCTGGCGCTGTTCGCCGTGGCCGACACGGTCAAGGACAGCAGCCGCGAAGCCATCCAACAACTGCACGCGTTGGGCATCAAGACCCTGATGCTCACCGGCGACAACACCCACACCGCCCAGGCGATTGCCGCCCAGGTGGGTATCGACCAGGCTCAGGGTGACCTGTTGCCGACCGACAAACTGCAAGCCATCGAAACCCTCTATGGCCAAGGCCACCGCGTGGGTATGGTCGGTGACGGCATCAATGACGCCCCGGCGTTGGCTCGTGCCGAGATCGGTTTTGCCATGGCCGCAGCGGGCACCGACACTGCCATCGAGACCGCCGACGTGGCGCTGATGGACGATGATTTGCGCAAGATTCCGGCATTCATTCGTCTGTCGCGGCAAACGTCGAGTATCCTCAAGCAGAACATCGCCCTGGCGTTGGTGATCAAGGCGATTTTCCTGGCGGTCACCTTCCTGGGCTTGGCCACCATGTGGATGGCGGTGTTCGCCGACATGGGCGTGAGCTTGCTGGTGGTGTTCAATGGCCTGCGCCTGTTGCGCAAATAGAGATGAGAGGGTGGTGTGCTGAGTGCCGAGCTGAAGGCTTTTTTCATGGTCGCCCGCCTGGGTAGCATCACCCAGGCGGCGAAAAAACTCGGCCTGAGCCAACCCACGGTCACCACCCAGATCCGTAACCTCGAAAGCCAGTACGGCGTCGAGCTGTTCTACCGCGGCGGTCGCCGCCTCACCGTCAGCGACGAGGGCGCGCGGCTGCTGCCGATGGTCAAGGCGCTGTTGCAGCAGGAAGCGGACATCGAGTTTTTCCTGCGCAACAATGGCCAGGTCCAGGGTGCTTTGAGGATCGCCGCGACGGCGCCGTATTACATCCTCGATCTGGTCAAAGCCTTTCGCGAACGCCTGCCGCAAGTGGAAGTGTCGGTGGAAATCGGTAACTCCCAGCAGGTGCTCGAAGCGCTGGATGATTACCGCGTCGACGTCGCCGCCTCCTCGCAACTGCTGGAAGACCCGCGCCTGATTCGTCGTGTGCTGGGCACCGACCCGCTGGTGCTGGCGGTGCATCGCAACCATCCCCTGGCCAAGCTGGATCACGTGCCGCTGAGCGCTTTGGCCGGGCACACCTTGCTGATGCGTGAAGCGGGCTCAACCACGCGACGCCTCACCGAAGAACTCCTGCAAAGCGCCAACGTGAGCTACGGCCCGTTGCTGGAAATCGGCAGCCGCGAGTCGATCCGTGAGGCGGTGTTGCGCAACATCGGCATCAGCATCATTGCGCGTCAGGAAGTGCCACACGATCCACAATTGCGCGTGCTGACTTTCGAGAATGCGCCGCAGATTCCGGAGTATTTGTACTGCCTCAAGGAACGCAAAGGCGCGCGGTTGCCGGCGGCGTTTCTGGGGTTGGCGCAGGAAATGTCGCCGCTTTAACCAAAATCCACCAATACCACTATCACTCCCTTTTGCCTTTCTGCCACATGAGGGACGCATTGCCTGCCTAGCATGGGCTTCATCAGTTCGATGAGGTGCCTTGCATGAACACAGCCCTGACCCAACCCGGCGCGCCGATGAAAGTGCGCGGTATCCAGAAACGCTTCGGCGCTTTTACTGCGCTGGACAACGTCTCCCTGGACGTCGCCGCCGGCGAGCTGGTGTGTCTGCTGGGCCCGTCCGGTTGCGGCAAGACCACTTTGCTGCGCTGCATCGCTGGCCTGGAGCGCCAGGACAGCGGCGAACTGTACCTGGGCAGCCGTGATGTTTCCCTGCTGCCGCCCCAGGCACGGGACTACGGCATTCTGTTTCAGTCCTACGCGTTGTTCCCCAATCTGACTGTCGAAGCGAATATCGGCTACGGCCTCACCGGCAGCGGTCGCGATGAAGTGCGCAAGCGCGTCGGGCAGATGCTGGAATTGGTCGGCCTGGTCGGCAGCGAAAAGAAATACCCCGGCCAACTCTCCGGTGGCCAGCAACAACGCGTCGCCCTGGCCCGTGCTTTGGCGCCTGCGCCTTCGTTGTTGTTGCTGGATGAACCGATGTCGGCCCTCGACGCCCGCGTCCGTGAGCATCTGTGCACCGAGCTGCGCCAACTGCAACGCCGCCTGGGCATCACCACGCTGATGGTTACCCACAACCAGGACGAAGCCATGCTGATGGCCGACCGCATCGCCGTGATGAACAACGGCAAGGTCGAGCAATACGCCACGCCCCAGGAAATCTACGACCGCCCGGCCACGCCGTTTGTGGCGGAGTTTGTTGGCCAGGGCAACTGGCTGCCGTTCAGCCGCAACAGTGCCAGTCACGCCCAGGTCGGTGGGATGAACATGCGCCTGGCCGACGATGCCGGTGTGGCCAAGTCCGGCCGCTTGTTCTGCCGCCCTGAGGCGATCAGCGTCAACCCGCCGGTGCATGAAGAAAACCTGTTTCCGGCCAAGGTCCGCGAGATCACTTTCCTCGGCAATCGTTGCCGCATGAGTTTCGAGCTGGAGCAACTGCCCGGTCATCCGCTGCTCGCTGAATTGGCCCCGGAAGCCATGCCGCGCCTGGGCGCCCAGGACATCTGGGTGGCGTTGCCGCCGCGCAGCCTGCAGGTGTTTGCCTGAGATGGCCGCTGTCATGACGCTGCCACGACCGGTGTCCCGCGCCGAAACCGGCGACAAAATTTTCGTCGTCGTCGGCAAACTGCTGTGGCTGTTGTTGCTGGGCCTTGCGGTATTGATGCCGTTGCTGGCGATCTTCTGGCGCGGCTTCAGCAGTGAAGCCGGGCAGGGCGGTGGCCTGGTGGCTGCACAGGAACTGATCACCAGCGCCAACTTCCATTGGTTGCTGGGCAATAGCCTGAAAGTTTCCCTCAGCGTGGCGGCTATCGTCGTACCGCTGGCCTACCTGTTTGCCTACGCCCTGCAACGCACGTTGATCCCCGGCAAGGCGATCTGGCGTGGCATGTCGTTGCTGCCGTTGATGGCGCCGTCGATGTTGCCGGGCATTGCGCTGGTCTACCTGTTCGGTAACCAGGGCATGCTGCGCGGGTTGCTCTCGGACAATATCTACGGCTTCTGGGGCATTGTGCTGGGTGAGGTGATCTACACCTTCCCACATGCCTTGATGATTTTGCTGTCGGCGCTGTCCCTGGCGGATGCGCGCCTGTTCGATGCGGCCTCCAGCATGGGCGCCAGCCCGGCGCGGGCGTTTCGCAGCATTACCTGGCCGGCCACGCGTCAGGCGGTGTTCGCTGCGTTCTGCCTGGTATTCACCCTGACCATCACCGATTTCGGCGTGCCCGTGGTGGTCGGAGGCGATTATCAGGTGCTGGCGCTGGAAGCCTACAAGGCAGTGGTCGGCCAGCAACAGTTCGGCCGCGGCGCGTTGATTGGCATGGTGTTGCTGCTGCCAGCGCTGTTCAGCTTTGGGGTGGATGCCTGGCTGCGCCGCCGTCATGGCGATTCCATGAGCGGCCGTGCCCAAGTGTTCCAACCGGCGCCATCGCGCATGAGGGACGGCTGCTACCTGGCCATCGTGCTGCTGATCTGCGCCATGTTGCTGCTGGTGTTCGGCATGGCGGTGTATTCGTCGCTGGTGAAGTTCTGGCCGTACAACCTGTCGCTGTCGCTCAACCACTACCAGTTCGAAGACACAGCCGGCGGCGGCTGGCTGGCCTATCGCAACAGCCTGACCATGGCGCTGTGCACCGCATTGATCGGCAGCGTGTTGATTTTCACCGGCGCCTACCTGATGGAAAAAACCAAGGGCCAGAAGGGGCTGAACCTGGCCCTGCGCATGCTCAGCTTTGTGCCGATGGCCGTACCGGGCTTGGTGCTGGGCTTGGGCTACGTGTTCTTTTTCAACCTCAATGGCAACCCGTTGCATGTGTTCTACGGGACCATGTCGTTGCTGGTGGTGTGCACCATCGCTCACTATCTGACCACCGCGCAGATGACCGCCACCACGGCGCTGCGCCAACTGGACGCCGAGTTCGAAGCCGCCGCCTTGTCCCTCAAGGCGCCGCTGTACCGCCATTACCTGAAAGTCACGGTGCCGATTTGCCTGCCGGCATTGCTGGACATCGTGCGCTATCTGTTTGTGTCGGCGATGACCACCGTGTCCGCCGCGATCTTCCTCTACAGCCCCGACACCATCCTCGCCGCCGTCGCCGTGTTGAACATGGACGACGCCGGCAACGTGGGCGGCGCGGCGGCCATGTCGACCTTGATCCTGTTCACTTCGGCCGGCGTCTCGCTGCTGCTGG
Organism: Pseudomonas sp. DWRC2-2; assembly: GCF_049897885.1. Lineage (NCBI taxonomy): Bacteria > Pseudomonadati > Pseudomonadota > Gammaproteobacteria > Pseudomonadales > Pseudomonadaceae > Pseudomonas > Pseudomonas sp. DWRC2-2. Next base: position 278,155 of record NZ_JAFCXD010000003.1, on the reverse strand, counting down.
CGTGGGCCTCACGTGGCGCGTTGCGCCGCTCCCAAGCCTGGCGCCAGAGCGCACCCGGCCAATAAATCCCTGAAGGAGGTGCTCCATGTTCAAGCCCCTGGCGCTGGTCGCTGCCGTACTGACTGCATTCAGCCTGAATGCCTTCGCCAAGACCGAGTTGACCGTGTACACGGCCCTCGAAGCCGAGCAGTTGAAGACCTACAAAAAGGCCTTTGAACAGGCCAACCCCGATATCGAAATCAAATGGGTGCGCGACTCCACCGGCATCATCACCGCCAAGCTGCTGGCCGAGAAAGACCGCCCGCAAGCCGACGCCGTCTGGGGCCTGGCGGCTTCCAGCCTGGCGATCCTCGACCAGCAGGGCATGCTGGACAACTATGCACCGAAGGACCTGGACAAAATCGGCAAGAACTACCGCGACGCCGCCAACCCGCCGGCCTGGGTCGGCATGGACGTATGGGCCGCGACCATCTGCTTCAACACCGTCGAAGCCGAAAAGCAGGGCCTGACCAAGCCGGTGAGCTGGCAGGACCTGACCAAGCCTGAGTACAAGGGCAAGATCGTCATGCCCAACCCGGCCTCGTCCGGCACCGGTTTCCTGGACGTCAGTGCCTGGCTGCAGACCTACGGCGAGAAGCAGGGCTGGCAGTACATGGATGACCTGCACCAGAACATCGGCCAGTACGTTCACTCCGGCTCCAAGCCGTGCAAGCTGGCGGCTTCGGGTGAGTTCCCGATCGGTATTTCCTTCGAATACCCGGCCGTGCAGTTGAAACGCCAGGGCGCGCCGCTGGACATCATCCTGCCGAAAGAAGGTCTGGGCTGGGACATCGAAGCCACTGCCGTCATGAAAGGCACCCACAACGCCGACGCCGCGAAAAAACTCGCGGATTTCTCCGCCAGCCCGGCTGCCATGGACCTGTACAAGGACAACTTCGCCGTCCTCGCCCAGCCTGGCATTGCCAAGCCGCAGACCGAATTGCCGGCCGACTATGAACAGCGCTTGATCAAGAATGATTTTGCCTGGGCTTCGAAAAACCGCGACAGCATCCTGAGCGAATGGCGTAAGCGCTATGACGGCAAGTCGGAGAAGGTGGCACCTTAGGATGAACTATCAAAGCGACCTACTGATCATCGGCGCCGGCATTCTCGGCCTGTCCCACGCCTTCGCCGCCGCCAAACGCGGCCTCAAGGTCAAGGTGTTCGAGCGCAGCGCCACGCCCCTGGGCGCCTCGGTACGCAACTTCGGCCAAGCCTTGGTCACCGGCCAACCGCCGGGGCCGATGCTCGACCTCGCGCGGGAGAGCCGCGAAATCTGGGGCCATTGGGCGCAGGTCGCGGGGCTGCAACTCAAGCGTAACGGCGCGTACCTGTTCGCCCGCACCGAAGCGGAAGAACACTTGCTGGAAGCCTTCTGTGAGGGGCGGGCGAAAGAGCACGGCTACAACGTCGAACTGCTGCAAGGCGCGGCGATGAAAGACTTATATGGCGGCCAGTTCCGTCATCACCGCGCCGCGCTGCATGGCAAGGACGACCAGCAACTGTATTCCCGTGAAGCGATCCCGGCGCTGATCAACTACCTGGCGCAAGAACTGAAGGTGGAGTTCTATTTCTCCACCTTGGTGCGCGACGTCGAACCGGGCCAGTTGCACAGCACGGCGGGAAGCTTTCGCGGTGAGCAGATCATCGTGTGCGCCGGTCACGACTATCAAACCTTGTTGGCCGACGCGATGGCCGAACTCAACCCGAGCATCTGCCGCCTGCAAATGCTACGCGCGCGGCCAGCGGTCAACCTGAACCTGCAACACGCGTTGCTCACCGGCTTGAGCTGCGTGCATTACGGCGCTTTCGCCGACCTGCCCGAGGCGGCGCCGGTGCAGGCGCAGATCTTGCGCGATGCACCGCACCTGCACGAACACGGCATTCACCTGCTGATCAGCCCCACGCCCCATGGCGACCTGATCATCGGTGATTCCCATGACTACGGCAGCGATGCCTCACCTTTCAACGCCGAGCAGGTGGATGACTGGATGATCGAACTGGCTGAACAGACCTTGGGCTGCAAAATCCAGGTGGTGGAGCGTTGGCAGGGAGTGTACGGCTCGCGGGGGCCGGGACCGTTTTCATTCCTGCGCGCGGCGCCGGGAGTGAGCGCGGCGTTGATGCACACCGGCGTGGGCATGAGCGTGGGGCCGGCGATGGCCGAGCGCAATATCCGTACCTTGTGGGGAGCGGCGTGATGAACCCGGAACAGACCATCGCCGACGTCTTCGGCTTGTATGAACAGCACGGCACCGCGGATTACATCGGCGAGCCGGTGTCGCAGATCGAGCACATGTCCCAGGCTGCGCAACTCGCCATGGCCGAAGGCTTCGATGATGAGGTGGTGCTGGCGGCGTTTTTCCACGACATCGGGCACATCTGCGGCCAAGGCGGGGAAAACATGGGCGGTTATGGCGTGGTCAGCCATGAACGGCTGGGCGCGGATTATCTGCGTCGTGCAGGGTTCAGTGAGCGCATGGCCAAGTTGGTGGAGTATCACGTGCAAGCCAAGCGCTACCTGACCTTCAGCCAGCCGGACTATTACGCGCGCCTGAGCGAAGCCAGCCGCCGCACCCTGGCGTATCAAGGTGGCGTAATGAGTGCCGAGGAAGCCCAACTGTTTGAACAGGACCCGTTGTACACAGTGAGTTTGCGCATGCGCCATTGGGATGAGCAGGCCAAGGCAATGCACGTGCCGGTGCTGGATTTGCAGGTGCTCAAGGCCAAGGCCATACGGCTACTTGCTGCGTAGAGTGGCCTTACGCAAAACGCAGACGCGCCGCCTAGAGTCTCGTTTGGCAGGTTACTAAGGTATTTGCTTCTTTAGTCAAAGGAGCAATGCGATGCGTTATTTGAAAGCCACCGCCCAGGACCTGTGCGGGAATGGGCGCGCCGATACGGTGATTCTGCACTTCTATCAGCAGCAACCCGCTGCCCCCGACGCGTTGATCTACGAAACCGTCGGCCTGGATATGACCGTGGATGGCAACGTCGACCTGCAGCTGGCGGGAGAGCGTCAGCCTGACAGGCTGGATTTTGACAAACGTCTGCTGGCGAGTTTCGCCGACAGCTTCTTGAAGCTGAACTGGTTCAACCCGGCCAGGCAGTGGCAGCGCACATTGATCCTGTACGTCGACCATTTCGGCAAAACGGGTAAGCCCAACGCGATCAAGCTGGATTTTCACGAGCCTGCTGCCTCTGGGGGCGCCGTTCCGCTGATCTACAAGGTAGCGGCCTATGACGGCGACAGCGACGGCGTACTGGAATCGTTCACCAACAGTGACGTTGACCGCAATGGTGTGGCTGACAAGGCGGATAAAGAACTGATCCGCTCGTTATGCACGACCTTCTTGGCCTTGAACTGGTATGAGATGTAATCGGTTTACGCCTCGTCAAGCCGGGTGGCCAATGCCTCGACCTGTTCCTGGCGCTCAGCCTGGCTCAGCTTGGCGTGCGGATTGAGGGACGACCATTGCGGGTGCGCGCGAGCCTTGTGCAGGGCGTCCGGTAACTTGCCTTCGCGCCAGGTCTTGTCCTGGGGCGTGTCGACCTTGATGCTGTGCATCGCCGCATGGCCGCGCAGGTTCAGGGCCTTGAGTAACTGGCGCTGACGCAGGGCGAGCAGGCGCAACACACTGTCGTCGACGGTCAGCTCGCGTTGGCCTTTGATTTTGCCCAGCAACCGACTGCCATAGCTGCGCGCGGTTTGCAGCGCGCCACCGGCAATTGCACCGGCCAGGGCCGCGGCGCCTAGCGTTAATCCACCGACCAACAAATCCACACCCGCACCGGCCGCCGCCCCTGCGGCGATCCCGCCACCGACGCGCACGCCCAGTTGCTTGAGGGTTTCCGGGTTGAACAGGTCATCGCCCCAGCGTCCGTCGAGCAGGGGCAAGTCGCTGGCGGCGGCGTCCTGCGGTCGGAAGCCGAAGAGTTTGAGCAGGGCTTCCACGCATTTCTGTTCACGTTGGCGCACGGCTCTGCGCAGGTCGCCGATGGCTTGTTGTTCATCTTGGGTGACCACACTGCGGCGACAGGCGGCGCAGTCGATCAGCAATTCGGCGATCAGTCGCGCAGCACTTTGCTGGCGGGCCTGGCGCTGGGCCTCCTGATCAAGAATCAAGCGTTCCAACTGTGGCCGTGCGCTTTCCAGCAACAGCGCGAGGCTTTCATACAGCCGACGTTCACCGTCTTCCGGGGGCGCCACGCTGTCGAATCGCACCAGCGCATGCAGGCCCAGCCGAGCCAGGGCTTCGCGCCAGTCCGGCTCGCGATGGTCGCTGCTGCTGACGAAATTGAGCACCGGCAGCAACGGCTTGCCGCAACTGGCCAGCACTTGCAGTTCGTCGCGGTACTTGGCCAGCACCGGTTCGCGGGCGTCGATCACATACAGGCCGGCGTCGGAGGCCAGCAGTTGGCGCAGCACCTTGGCTTCCTGTTCGAAACGCTGGCGTGCTTCGCTGCCATCGAGGAAGCGCGCCAGGCGGGCCGGGCCGTCAAGGCGTTCACCGGGGCGATCCAGGCGCTCCAGATAATCGAGCAGAGCGATGGCATCTTCCAGGCCGGGTGTGTCGTACAACTCCAATAAAGCCTCACCATCCACCGACAAGCGCGCGCCTTCGACATGCCGGGTGGTGCTGGGGCGATGGGAGACTTCGCCGAAGCCCACGTCTCGGGTCAACGTGCGCAGCAATGAGGTCTTGCCGACATTGGTGTGGCCGACCACGGCGAGTTTCAGCGGCTTAGTCATGACCCGTCTCCAGCCAGTTCAACGGCGCGCAATCGGCGAATGGCAGCTCAAGTTGCTGCAACGCGGCGTGCCAGTCGCCCAGGCGTTCGGCGTCCAGCGCCTGGCCGGGCGGCGCTTGCAGCAACCAGACGCGGGTATCGGTGGCGCTGCGCGCGAGTTCGGCGATCAGCGCGAGGCTCCCACGATCCGGCGAGCGGCGTGGGTCGCAAGCGATGGCCAGGCGGGCGGGCGGGAAGCGCGTGAGTTGTTCCAGCAGCTTGTGGCGTGACTCGCGGCTGTCGAGGATGCCGGCGTTCTTCACGCTGGCGGGCAGCTTGGGCGGCCAGGCATGTTGGTCGTCCAGTTCGATGGCGACCAGCAGGGCGCCGTCGCTTTCCAACTCACTGACGCCGCCACTGATGGGGTGCAGTTGCTCGGGCGCGGCATCGTTGACCCCAAGGCGCTCGCTGCTCGGCATCAGGCGTTCGCGCAATTGGCTGTAGCCGGGCAGGTTGAGGTCCAGGCGCAGGGCGGCGCGCCCGCGTTTCCAGCGCCACAGGCACAGCAGGGCGAGGATCAGGCGCGGCAGCAGGCCATAGACCAGCAGCACGCCGACCAGCCAGGCGGCCCAGGCTTGGCGGGCGCTTTCGATATTCAGGGCGGAGTCGCCGCTGGCGCGGATCATCTCGACGGTCGGCACGTTGAAGCCCAGCAACGCGGGCAGGGTGCCGAGGGCCTGGGTGACAACGACAAAGGTGTCGGCACCAAGAATGGTGGTTTCCCACACGAAGCCATAGCGACGGGTGGCGAGTAGCGTCAGAAGAATCACCAAGGCGCTGAGCAACGCCAGCAACCACAGGCTGTTGACCAGCACGCCCACGGCCCAGCGATTGAGTTTTTGCCGTTGCAGCAACAGTAAAAGTGCTGGCGCCAACTGTGCAGCCTTGGCATCACGGGCGAGTTTTTCGCTGAGCCACAACCACAGTCGCCCGAGGCTGGCGCTGTGTTCACCGGCAAACAGCAGGCCCAGGGCCCAACTGATCAACAGGATGAGATTTAAGCCGAGCAAGCTGCCGAGCGCCCAGAACACGTTGACCGGCGTCAGGCCGTTGCCCAGTGCCGCAAACGCCAACCCTGCGCCGCTGATCACGGCGACTATCGCTAGCAGCACCAACGCCAGACGTGCACCTTGCAACCAGCGGGTGAGGGCGACCGTCAGCCCGTCGCGCTCGGCCAGGTGCAAGGCGCGTTGCTGGATGCGCGTCGGCAGATCGCCGCCGGCCGTGCGCGCCAGGCGATTGGCCTCCAGGTCTTCCAGCGGGCCTGCGTGTTCTTCGCGCAGGCGCACGGTTTCTGTCAGCCAGAGAGTGTGCAGAGGAGTCACGCGCTGTCCTGTTGTGTTTGTGAGCCTGGAGCATAACCCCTGGCTCGGGGCTCTGGTATTCTCGTCGCCATGAAAAAAACTCTCCCTTTAAGCCTGATCGCAGCCCTCGGTGAAAACCGTGTGATCGGCGTCGACAACAGCATGCCCTGGCATTTGCCGGGGGATTTCAAATATTTCAAGGCCACCACCCTGGGCAAGCCGATCATCATGGGGCGCAAGACCTGGGACTCCCTCGGTCGACCGCTGCCAGGGCGCTTGAACCTGGTGGTTAGCCGTCAGACCGATCTGGCGCTTGAAGGTGCGGAAGTTTTTCCGTCGCTGGAGGCAGCGGTGGAACGCGCCGAGGCGTGGGCACTGGAGCAGGGCGCGGACGAGCTGATGCTGATCGGCGGTGCGCAATTGTATGCGCAGGGGCTGGAGCAGGCGGATCGCCTGTATTTGACGCGGGTGGCGTTGAGTCCGGAAGGGGATGCTTGGTTTCCGGAGTTTGATCAGGGCCAGTGGAAACTGGTTTCCAATCTGGAGAACCCGGCTGAAGGTGACAAGCCTGCTTACAACTTTGAAGTATGGGAAAAAGCCTAAGAGCTTCGCGAGCAAGCCCGCTCCCACATTTTGACCGAGTTCTAACATGAGAATGTGGTCAAAATGTGGGAGCGGGCTTGCTCGCGAATGCGGTCCATCAGGCCTGCGCTAACTCAGCATGCTCATCCGCATTCAACAACGCCTTATCCGTCTGCCCCATGACCTGGCTGGTAATCGCCCCCGCCGTCATCGAACCATTCACGTTCAGCGCCGTACGACCCATGTCGATCAGCGGCTCTACGGAAATCAGCAGCGCCACCAGTGACACTGGCAAGCCCATGGCCGGCAGTACGATCAGCGCGGCGAAGGTTGCACCGCCGCCCACGCCGGCAACGCCTGCCGAACTCAAGGTCACAATCGCCACCAGGGTCGCGATCCACAGCGGGTCCAGCGGGTTGATGCCCACGGTCGGCGCCACCATCACCGCCAACATCGCAGGGTAAAGCCCCGCGCAACCGTTCTGGCCAATCGTCGCGCCGAACGAGGCGGCGAAACCGGCGATGGACTGCGGGATGCCCAGGCGACGGGTCTGCGCTTCGATGCTCAGCGGGATCGCCGCCGCGCTGGAGCGGCTGGTGAAGGCAAAGGTCAGCACCGGCCATACCTTGCGGAAGAAACGCAGCGGGTTGATCCCGGCCAGGGACAGCAGCAGGCCGTGCACCACGAACATCAGGCCGAGCGCCAGGTACGACACCACCACAAAACTGCCGAGCTTGATGATGTCTTGCAGGTTGGAACCGGCGACGACCTTGGTCATCAGCGCTAATACGCCATACGGTGTGAGCTTCATCACCAGGCGCACCAGGCGCATTACCCAGGCTTGCAGGGTGTCGATGGCGTTAAGGACTTTCTGGCCTTTTTCCACGTCATCCTTGAGCAATTGCAGCGCGGCAACCCCCAGGAAGGCGGCGAAAATCACCACGCTGATGATCGAGGTCGGCTTGGCCCGTGCCAGGTCGGCAAACGGGTTGGCTGGCACGAACGACAGCAGCAGCTGCGGGATATTCAGGTCGGCGACCTTGCCCGCGTAATCACTCTGTATCACTTGCAGGCGCGCCATTTCCTGGGTGCCGGCTACCAGGCCTTCGGCGGTGAGGCCGAACAGGTTGGTCAGGCCGATACCGATCAGCGCCGCGATCGCCGTGGTGAACAGCAGCGTGCCGATGGTCAGGAAGCTGATCTTGCCCAGAGACGAGGCATTGTGCAGGCGTGCCACGGCGCTGAGAATCGAGGCAAATACCAGCGGGATCACGATCATTTGCAACAGTTGCACATAGCCGTTGCCGACCAGGTCGAACCAGCCGATGGAGGCCTTGAGCACCGGATTGCCATCGCCGTAGATCGTGTGCAGAACGGTGCCGAACACCACACCGAGCACGAGGGCGAATAGGACCTTCTTGGCGAGGCTCCAGTTAGTACGACGGGTTTGTGCCAGGCCCAGCAACAGGGCCACGAACACCAGTAAGTTGAGAATCAGGGGCAGATTCATTGAAGCTCCGTTGAGAAGGCAGCCAATCGCGTGAGCCTGCGATTGCGAACCGGAAAGCCTAACAGCTTGAAATATATTGATTTAATACCGATATGGAATGGCGACTGTCGTTTTTGGAATAAGCGTTTGACGCTCAGGCACATGCCGTTGGCGCGATCACGACGCAAGCGGTCGCGCTCGGGCGATAACTGTCACAGGGATTTGTTAGCGTCGGTGTCTTTCACTCAGGGAGAAACGTTTATGAAGCTCGCTTCGAGATTGTTTGCCGCCGCGCTGTGCCTTGGCCTTGCCGGCCAAACCATGGCCGCCACCGAGTTGAAACACTGGCCAGCCCCGGCCGCCAAGCAACTGAACGAAATGATCGCCGCCAATGCCAACAAGGGTAACTTCGCGGTGTTCGACATGGATAACACCAGCTACCGCTACGACCTCGAAGAATCCCTGCTGCCCTACATGGAAAACAAAGGCCTGATCACCCGCGACAGCCTTGATCCTTCGCTCAAGCTTATGCCGTTCAAAGACACCGCCGACCATAAGGAAAGTCTGTTCAGCTATTACTATCGCCTCTGCGAAGTGGACGACATGGTCTGCTACCCGTGGGTCGCCCAGGTGTTTTCGGGGTTCACCCTCAAGGAACTCAAAGTGCAGGTCGATGAGTTGATGGCCTCCGGCAAGCCTGTGCCCGTCAGCTATTTTGAAGGCGATGTGGTGAAGAAGTCCGAGGTGCAACCGCCCAAAGTCTTCACCGGCCAGGCCGAGCTGTACAACAAGCTGATGGAAAACGGCATCGAGGTGTATGTGATGACCGCCGCCTCCGAAGAACTGGTGCGCATGGTGGCCGCCGATCCGAAGTACGGCTACAACGTCAAACCCGAGAACGTCATCGGCGTGACCACCCTGCTCAAGGACCGCAAGACCGGCGAACTGACCACTGCGCGCAAACAGATCAGCGCCGGCAACTATGACGAGAAGGCCAACCTCGGTCTGGAACTCACCCCGTACCTGTGGACCCCGGCGACCTGGATGGCGGGTAAGCACGCGGCGATCCTCACCTACATCGACGAATGGAAAAAGCCGGTACTGGTGGGTGGCGACACGCCGACCAGCGACGGCTACATGCTGTTTCACGATGTGGACGTGGCCAAGGGCGGCATCCACCTGTGGATCAACCGCAAGGACAAGTACATGACCCAACTCAACGGCATGATCGCCAAGCACGCGGCGGCGCAGGCCAAGGAAGGGTTGCCGGTGACGGCGGACAAGAACTGGGTGATCGTCAAGCCTGACGAGATTCAGTAACACCGAGTCGCCTGTATTCGCGAGCAAGCCCGCTCCCACATTTTTTTGACCGCATTCTTATGTTAGAACTCGGTCACTGTGGGAGCGGGCTTGCTCGCGAAGACGGCCTCAAAAACACCGCATAACCCACAGTAAAAAATAGATATCAATTGCGAACCAATCTCATCCTCTGCTAGCGTGCGCACTTCCTGAACCCTCCGTTCTTCTCAAGGTAGTGCTGTGTCCTCCTGGAATTCGCAGATCGCGCGCCTGTTCGCGGAGCAGAAGAAAGCCCTCGAAGCCTTCGTCACCCGCCGCACCGGCAGCGCTCAGGTGGCCGCCGACCTGACTCAGGAATCGTTCCTGCGCCTGGCCCGCCTGGACTCCGGCGAGAAGATCGACAACCTCCCCGCGTTCCTCTTTACCATCGCCAGCAACCTGGTGCGCGACCACCAACGCCAGGCCATCCGCCGCGAGCGCCTGGATGCCGGCGAGCCCAGTGAAGAACTGCCGTGCACCAACCCTGGCGCCGATGAGCAATTGGCCGCCTATCAGCAGGAGCAACTGATGCAGGACGCGATCCTGGCGTTGCCCGAGGCGACTCGGCAGATCTTCCTGCTCTATCATGTCGACGAACTTTCCTACCGCGAGATTGGCGAACGCCTGTCGATCACCCCGCGCAGTGTGGAATACCAATTGCGTCGCGCCTTGATTGAATGCCGCGCCTACATCAAGACGCGGCTCACCAGCGACACACAAGGACGTCGGTCATGACTGCTACACACCCTGCCGACGAGCTGTTCGAAGAAGCCTCCGGCTGGTATTTCCGCCTCCAGGCCGAAGATGTCACGGCAGCCGAAATGGACGCCTTTGCCGCCTGGCTCGGGCAGGGCCAGCCTCAGGATGACGCCTGGCAGGAAGTGCAGGCCATGCTCGGCGGCTTGCGTGAACCGGCGCGGGTGATCCGCCGTGCCGAACAGGCGGCCTGGCGCAAGCCGGTGCGACGCTGGGCCTGTGCGGCCGCCGTGCTGCTGGCGGTGGGGCTGACCGTACAGAACACCCCCTGGCTCGACCGCCTGCGCGCGGACTACGCCACCCGCACCGGCGAGTCGCGCACCGTCGAACTGGCCGATGGCTCCCAGTTGCAACTCAACACTGACAGCGCGATTCAAGTGCGCATGAGCGGCGGTGAGCGTCAGATTCGTCTGCTGCGTGGTGAAGGGTTTTTCAGCGTGACCAAGGACCCGGCACGACCTTTCGTGGTGCAGTCCGGCGATGGCTGGGTGAAGGTGATCGGCACCCAATTCAGTGTGGCGCGGCGCGATGCGCAGACGCGGGTGCAGGTGGCGCAGGGCAAAGTGCAGGTCAGTGCGGGCAGTGGTGATCCGGTCTATCTGGAGCCGGGCCGGGCGGTGGAATATCAGGACCATCGCCTTGCCGAGGTCCACGGCTTCGACCCGGCCAGCGGTTTCGCCTGGCGCCAACGGCAACTGGTGTTCCGCCAGCAGCCACTGTCGGAAGTGGTCAGCGAGTTGAATCGCTACTGGCCAGGCAAGACTCTGGTGCTAGGGGAGGCGCTGCGCAATCGCGTGGTGTCTGGCGTGTTTGAAATCGACAAACCCGACGCCGTGATCAAGGCGCTGGAATACACCCTCAACCTGCAGGCTGAGCACTACACCCCGTATTTGCTGGTGTTGCGTGAAGGCAAAGCGTCCTGAGCACAATTTTCTCAAAATATTTTCAGGGTTTTCCCACAGAGCATCGTCCTTGATCACTGAGGCGCAAATAGTAAGCACTCTCAAGTAGTGCGGCGCCGATCACAGACTTTTTTGCACCGGGGAGCTTCATCCATGGCACACCGATACGCCGCACGGCCCTTGCTGGCACTGGCCATTTCCATGGCCTGCGGCACTGCGCCGCTGTATTTGCAGGCCGCTGAGACCACCCAGGCCCAGACCTACCGCTTTGATATTCCGGGGCAGAGCCTGGACGGTGCGCTGGCGGCGTTTTCAGCAGTGACGCGGGTGCAGGTGTTGGTATCGGGGGAGTTGACCCAGGGGGTGGTGTCACCGGGCGTGAAGGGCAGCCTGGGGCAACGTGAAGCCTTGGGCCAACTGCTGGGCGGCACGGGTTTGAGTGCCGCGTTTATCAATGCCGACACCGTTACCCTGGAAAAACGCGTGGACACGGGCGGCGCCCTTGAAGTCGGTGCCACCACCATCAGCGCTGAGCGCCTGGGTACCACCACCGAAGGGACGGGTTCCTACACCACGGGCGCTGTGACCCTGGGCAAGGGCGAGCAGAAACTCAAGGACATCCCGCAGTCGGTCAGCGTCATGACCCGCAAGCAGATGGATGACCAGAACACCACCAAACTGTCCGAAGTGGTCAAGCGCACGCCCGGCCTGACGGCAACCAAATCTCCCGGCCCCGGCATGTTCATTTTCTCCCGTGGCTTTGAAATAGGCACCCTGCAATACGATGGTGTAGGTATCCCGCGCAACACCTACACGCTGGGTAGCTACCTCACCGAAAACATGGCGATCTACGACCGCGTTGAAACCCTGCGCGGCCCGGCCGCCTTGCTGCAAGGCGCGAACAGCCCCGGCGGCACTATGAACCTGGTGCGCAAGCGCGGCCAGCAGGCGCCGACCGTGACCATCACCGCCAAGGCCGGCTCATGGGACCACTACGGCACCCAAGTCGATGCTGGCGGCCCGCTCAACCCGGAAGGCACGTTGCGCGGCCGGTTTGTGGCGGATTACGACACCACCAACTCCTTCGTCGACTACGCGGGCGGCTGGAACCAGACCGTCTATGGCGCCGTCGACTACGACTTCACGCCAGACACTACCGTGGGCGTGGGCATCAGCAACCAGAAAGGCCACTCGCGCCCCAACTTCATGTCGTTGCCCCGCTACGCCAATGGCAGCGATATCGGCCTGCCACGTTCGACCTTTGTCGGCGCCAGCTGGAACCGTGCCGTCAACAACCAGACTCAGGTGTTCGCCGACCTGGAGCATCGTTTCAACGATGACTGGAAAGTGAAGGCTGCGCTGGTGGCAATGGACGAACACAACGACGCGACCTACCAGGCGACGTGGGATACCGTCCCCAACCCCGGCGACACGGGCAATGTGCGCTACATCGACTGGGTGACCGACTTCAATACCAAAAGCCGCGGCGCGGATGTGTATGTCAACGGCAAGTTCGACGGCCTGGGGTTCCAACAGGAAATGGTCCTTGGCGCCAACTATTCCAAACTCACCACCGACGACCAGTGGGCGCGGGCGGCAACGAATGGCGCGGATATTTTCAACATCGACCACAACCGTGTGCAGCGCGACAAATACCAGTTGTTTCAGGCCGGGAACGCCTCGAAGAGCTGGTATGACATTCGCCAGAAAGGCATCTACGGCACCTGGCGCGTCAAGGTGCTGGACCCGCTGACGCTGATCCTCGGCGCGCGCACCAGTTGGTACGACTACTCCTACATCGGTCAGGCTGGTCGCCAGGGCGTATACGGCGCCGCCGAGGATAGCACCACGCAAACATCCGGCAAGGTCACCCCGTATGCAGGCCTGGTCTATGCCCTGAACGATCAATGGTCGGCCTACGCCAGCTACGCCGATGCGTTCGAGCCGCAAACCAACCTGACCACCTCCGGCTCGCTGCTCAAGCCTATCGAGGGCAAGAACTACGAGCTGGGCATCAAGGGTGAACTGGCCGATGGTCGCCTCAACACCTCGTTTGCGATCTTCCGCTATGACCAGGAAAACCGTGCAGTCCAGGACCTGCAAGGGCCGATGAACTGCAATGGTTGGTACTGCTCGGTGGCCTCGGGCAAAGTCCGCAGCCAGGGGTTTGAAGCCACGTTGGGTGGTGAAGTGTTGCCGGGCCTGCAACTGGTCTCCAGCTACACCTACAACACCACCAAATTCCTCAAGGACGACACCTACGAAGGCAAAGTCTTCAGCACCTGGACACCCAAGCACCTGCTCAAGGTCTGGGGTGATTACCAGTTGCCGGGGGATTGGCAGAAATTCAGCGTCGGCGCTGGCGTGACGGCGCAAAGCAGCACCGTCGCCTACGATCGCACCTTTAGCGTACCGGGCAATGCGTTGTGGGACTCGCGGGTGGCCTACAAGATCAACCAGGAATTCACCGTTGCGGCGAACCTGAGCAATATGTTCGACAAGAAGTACTACATCCCGGCTTACAACGCGAACTGGGGCAGTAACTACTATGGCGACCCGCGCAATGTGATGTTCAGCATGACCTACACGCCGCAGTTCTGATTACGACCGGCAAAAAAATGCCCCGCACTTGGCGGGGCATTTTTATGAGCGCAGCTTACAGACCGTCAAGCATCGCCTTGTTGCGCACAGCACCCTTGTCGGCACTGGTGGCCAGCAGGGCATAAGCCTTCAACGCGGTCGTCACTTTGCGCGGACGCTTTTCCACTGGCTTCCAGCCTTTCTTGTCCTGCTCGACCCGGCGTGCCGCCAGTTCTTCATCGCTGATCAACAGGTTGATCGAGCGGTTCGGAATGTCGATCAGCACCTTGTCGCCATCCTGCACCAGGCCAATCGCGCCGCCGGCAGCGGCTTCTGGCGAAGCGTGTCCGATGGACAGGCCCGAGGTGCCGCCGGAGAAACGGCCGTCGGTCAGCAAGGCACAGGCTTTGCCCAGGCCTTTGGATTTCAGGTAGGACGTCGGGTACAGCATCTCCTGCATACCTGGGCCGCCTTTCGGGCCTTCGTAGCGGATGATCACGATGTCGCCTTCCTTCACTTCGTCGGCGAGGATGCCGCGAACCGAGCTGTCCTGGCTTTCGTAGATCTTGGCGCGACCTTCGAAGACGTGGATGGACTCATCCACACCGGCGGTTTTCACCACGCAGCCGTCGAGGGCGATGTTGCCGTACAGCACGGCCAGGCCGCCTTCTTGGGAGTAGGCGTGCTCGACACTGCGGATGCAGCCGTTTTCACGGTCATCGTCCAGAGTGTCCCAACGGGTCGACTGGCTGAACGCGGTTTGCGTCGGGATACCGGCCGGGCCAGCCTTGAAGAAGGTGTGCACGGCTTCGTCGTCCGTCTGGGTGATGTCCCACTTGGCAATGCCTTCGGCGATGGATTTGCTGTGTACGGTCGGCAGGTCGGTATGCAGCAGGCCGCCACGGGCCAGCGAGCCGAGGATCGAGAAGATCCCGCCGGCGCGGTGCACGTCTTCCATGTGGTACTTCTGGATGTTCGGCGCGACTTTGCACAACTGCGGCACGTGGCGGGACAGACGGTCGATGTCGCGCAGGTCGAAATCGATCTCGGCTTCCTGGGCCGCGGCCAGCAAGTGCAGGATGGTGTTGGTGGAACCGCCCATGGCGATGTCCAGGGTCATGGCGTTTTCGAACGCCTTGAAGTTGGCGATGTTGCGCGGCAGCACCGACTCATCGTTGTCGTGGTAGTAGCGCTTGCACAGCTCGACGATGGTACGGCCTGCCTGCAGGAACAGTTGTTCACGGTCGCTGTGGGTGGCGAGGGTGGAACCGTTGCCCGGCAAGGCCAGGCCCAGGGCTTCCACCAGGCAGTTCATCGAGTTGGCGGTGAACATACCGGAGCACGAACCACAGGTTGGGCAGGCGCTGCGCTCGTATTCCGCGACCTTCTCGTCAGAAGCGCTGGAATCGGCGGCGATGACCATGGCGTCGACCAGGTCCAGGCCGTGGGAGGCGAGCTTGGTCTTGCCGGCTTCCATCGGGCCGCCGGAGACAAAAATCACCGGGATGTTCAGGCGCAGGGAGGCCATCAGCATGCCGGGGGTGATCTTGTCGCAGTTCGAGATGCAGACGATGGCGTCGGCGCAGTGGGCGTTGACCATGTATTCCACGGAGTCGGCGATGATCTCGCGGCTCGGCAAGGAATACAGCATGCCGTCGTGGCCCATGGCGATGCCGTCATCCACGGCGATGGTGTTGAATTCCTTGGCGACACCGCCAGCGCGCTCGATCTCGCGGGCGACCAGTTGGCCCAGGTCCTTGAGGTGGACGTGGCCCGGTACGAACTGGGTAAACGAGTTGGCAATCGCGATGATCGGCTTCTTGAAGTCGTCATCTTTCATCCCCGTGGCACGCCACAGTGCGCGCGCGCCGGCCATATTGCGGCCGTGGGTGGATGTTTTCGAGCGGTAATCTGGCATGGAGCACTCCGGGCGGCTAATCGGTATCAAAGGGGAGTGAGCTTCTATTGACGTCAGGAACACCCGAAAAATGGCCGTGTGTCCGGAAGTTGCCACTCGCGTCGCGGGATCGCCGCTTGCTTGGGCCTCGAGCTCATAAACCCGCCGGGGGATGACTGGCGATGAATAAGGCCGATTCTACACCGCTGGCGGCTGGAGGGAATGGCCGAAACCGTGAAGATAGCGGCTACGGGACGTGCGGGTGACGCCGCGCCCATGCGTTCAAGGCCAGGGCGACGATGCTCAGGATCAGAAAGCACAGACCCAGCGCAGTGCTCAGGTGGTGGGTAAAGGTGCTGATGAAGGCACTGATAAGGCCACCGGCAATGAACAGCACCGCTGCAACGGCTGATGCCGCCGTACCTGCATTGTCTGGAAACAAGCTCATGGCCTTAGAGTTAGAGATGGGCCGGGTGATGGTGGTGCCCGCCGTGCAGAGCAGCATGGGCACCAGCACGGTCGGTATTGATAAGCCGAACTGATAGGCCAGGAACAACATGACCCCGCCAGAGATTGCGATCAGCACCAGCCCAATGGCCATCTGGGTCGCAGCCGGTAGCCGTTTGTGCAGGAAACCTGCACAGATTCCGCCCATTACGTAAGCAGCGCCATAGAGAAGCAAGGTCAAGGAGTACTCATGGGGCGACAGCTGCAGCTGGTCCATGAAAATCAGCGGTGACACCACGATGAACGAGAAATGGCAGGCGAACGTAATGGCCGAGATCGTGGCATAGCTGGCGAAGTGGCGGTTGGCGAATACCTTGGCGTAGGCCTTGAGCAGGCTCTGGTGGCTCGGTGCTGCTTGAGGCAAGCCGCCGTGGAGCAGCCGATGCGCCATGATCAACGTTGCGGCACACAGCGCGATAAACACATAGAAGCTGGCTTGCCATCCCCAGTGCAGTTGCAGCCATGCGCCCAGCAGCGGGGAAATCGAAATGAAAATGCCTCCGGCCGTGACCATTGCGATCCGCAACCGCTCCTGTTCTCTGCCGAAGAAAAGGTCCTGCACCAGCGCCTGGGACAATATGAAACCGCCGCAGCCCATGGCTTGGATAACACGGAAGAACAGAAATTGCGGTGTGTTGCTGGCCGCCAGGCACCCGGCCGCGCCAATGATAGCAACGGCCATGCTGGTCAATAGCAGCTTCTTGCGGCCGATCCGGTCGGACAGCGGGCCGATCAACAGCATGGAGCAGGAAAAGCCAATGGCGAACAGGCTGACTGAGCGGGCGATCTGGGTGGTCGAGGTGGAGAAGTGTTCCGCCAGGGCGGGAAAGGAAGGCAGCACGACGTCTAGCGGGAAGACGCCCAGCAGCGTCATGGTCATCAGCCAGAAAACAATGAAGGGTTTTTCAGCGTGCGTGATTGCCGTCGACATGGGCGGGCCTCGATTCCGTGAGGCGGTCGAGGATCAAGTTTATGTAAGGGAAAGTCAAAGACTGGAGCGGTACGAGCTTTCTTAAAAGCCTGTAGGAGCCCTAAAGCGCCTACAGGCCAACGGCATCAGCTATTCGGCAGCAACCGGCACGTAATGCTCTTGATGTAACGCGTCTCGTCGATCGCAGGGTGAACCGGATGATCGGGACCCTGGCCACCGCGCTCCAGCATCTGGATATTGCGGTCGAGGTGACGGGCGCTGGTCAGCAGGATGTTTTGCAGGCTGTCTTCCGGCAAGTGCATGGAGCACGATGCACTGACCAGGATGCCGTCCTTGCTGAGCAGGCGCATGGCTTGCTCGTTGAGGCGGCGGTAGGCGCCTTCGCCGTTCTTCATGTCTTTTTTGCGTTTGATGAAGGCCGGTGGGTCGGCGACGATCACGTCGAAGCGTTCTTCGCTGGCTTTCAGTTCTTTCAAGGCTTCGAACACGTCGCCTTCGATGCAGGTCATCTTCTCGGCAAAGCCGTTCAGCGCGGCGTTGCGCTCCACGCCGTCGAGGGCGAAGGCGGAGGCGTCGACGCAGAACACTTCACTGGCGCCGAAGGCCGCAGCTTGCACGCCCCAGCCGCCGATGTAGCTGTACAGGTCGAGTACGCGCTTGCCTTTGGCATACGGGGCCAGGCGTGCGCGGTTCATGCGGTGGTCGTAGAACCAGCCGGTTTTCTGGCCCTGGATCACCGGCGCTTCGAATTTCACACCGTTTTCTTCCAGCGCAACCCACTCCGGCACCAGGCCGAACACGGTTTCGACGTAGCGGTTGAGGCCTTCGGCGTCGCGCGCGGCGGAGTCGTTCTTGAACAGAATGCCGCTCGGCTTGAGCACTTGGGTCAGCGCGGCGATCACGTCTTCTTTATGGGCTTCCATGGTCGCCGAGGCGATCTGCACCACGAGGATGTCGCCGAAACGGTCGACCACCAGGCCTGGCAACAGGTCGGAATCGCCGTAGACCAGGCGGTAGAACGGCTTGTCGAACAGGCGATCACGCAGGGACAGGGCGACGTTCAGGCGGTGCACCAGCAGCGACTTGTCCAACGGCAGCTTGATGTCGCGCGACAGCAGGCGGGCGCAGATCAGGTTGTTCGGGCTCATGGCCACGATGCCCAGGGTCTTGCCGCCGGCCGCTTCCAGGATAGCCTGGTCGCCTGCCTGGAAGCCGTGGAGTGGGGTGGCGGCCACGTCGATTTCGTTGCTGTAGACCCACAGGTGGCCGTTGCGCAAACGACGATCGGCGTTGGCTTTGAGACGCAGGCTTGGCAGGGACATGACGTCGCTCCGGAAAAAAGAGCGGGAGTATACCCTGTTGTGTAGGAAATGGCCGGGTAGCCGGATGTGCGGGAAGGTGTCGGCATACGGCGGATAAGGGTTAGAATCCCCGCCTAGCCCAGAGTGTGTACTTATGTCCCAAGAGCTTTCCGCCGAACAGATCCAACAGGCCCTGCAAGGCATCAGCGTGCCGCCTCAACCGCAAATCATGGTGGATTTGCAGATGGAGCAGTACATGCCCGATCCGGACCTGGAAGTGATCGCCCGGCTGATCGCCCAGGACCCAGGCTTGTCCGGCGCGTTGCTGAAGATCGTCAACTCGTCGTATTTCGGCCTGAGCAACAAGATCGCCTCGATCCAGCGCGCGGTGAACCTGCTGGGCAGCCGTTCGATCATCAACCTGATCAACGCGCTGTCGATCAAGGGCGAAATGAGCGACGACACCATCGTCACCCTCAACCGCTTCTGGGACACCGCCCAGGATGTGGCGATGACCTGCCTGACCCTGGCCAAGCGCACCGGCGCCCAAGCGGTGGACGAGGCTTATGCCCTGGGCCTGTTCCACGATTGCGGCGTGCCGCTGATGCTCAAGCGTTTCCCCAACTACATGTCGGTACTGGAGCAAGCGTATGCCAATGCCGGCCCCGACTGCCGCGTGGTCGACACCGAGAACAATGCGTTCAACACCAACCACGCCGTGGTCGGTTACTACACCGCCAAGTCCTGGCGCTTGCCGGAGCACGTGACCGACGCCATCGCCAACCACCACAACGCCTTGGCGGTGTTCAGCGATGAGTCGTCGCGCAATTCGCAGCTGAAAAATCTGCTGGCGATCCTGAAGATGGCCGAGCACATCTGCTCGTCCTATCGCGTGCTGGGCAACCAGGCGGTGGACCATGAATGGAATGCCATCGGCCATCTGGTGTTGGACTACGTGGGCCTGTCGGACTACGACTTCGAAAGCATGAAGTTGTCGATCCGCGAGCTGGGCGCCCACTGACCCTTTCTTCAAGAGGTACACATGCCCGAGTTACCCGAAGTCGAAACCACCCGGCGCGGCATCGCGCCACACCTGGAAGGCCAGCGGGTCAGCCGCGTAGTCGTGCGTGAACGGCGCCTGCGCTGGCCGATCCCGGAAGACCTCGATGTGCGCCTGTCCGGGCAGCGCATCGTGCTGGTGGAGCGGCGGGCCAAGTACCTGCTGATCAATGCCGAAGTGGGCACTTTGATCAGCCACTTGGGCATGTCGGGCAACCTGCGCCTGGTGGAGGTCGGTATGCCGGCGGCCAAGCATGAGCATGTGGACATCGAGTTGGAGTCGGGGCTGGCCCTGCGTTACACCGACCCTCGGCGTTTCGGCGCGATGCTCTGGAGCCAGGACCCGCACAACCACGAGCTGCTGATCCGCCTGGGGCCGGAGCCGTTGACGGATCTGTTTGATGGCGAGCGGTTGTTCCAACTGTCCCGTGGCCGTTCGATGGCGGTGAAGCCGTTCATCATGGACAACGCGGTGGTGGTGGGCGTGGGCAATATCTACGCGACGGAGGCGCTGTTTGCGGCGGGGATCGACCCGCGTCGTGAGGCGGGCGGCATTTCGCGGGCGCGTTACTTGAAGCTGGCAATCGAGATCAAGCGCGTGCTGGCGGCTGCCATCGAGCGCGGCGGCACCACGCTGCGCGACTTTATCGGCGGCGACGGGCAGCCGGGGTATTTCCAGCAGGAACTGTTTGTCTATGGCCGGGGCGGCGAGGCGTGCAAGGTCTGCGGGAGCGAGTTGCGCAATGTGGTGCTGGGGCAACGCGCGAGCGTGTTTTGCCCCAAGTGCCAGTCTTAGGCTTTACCGGTAATCAACCGGTACTTGGCCATCAACTGTTCTTCCGTTTCCGGATGGGCTTCATCCAGCGGGATGCAATCCACCGGGCACACTTGCTGGCACTGAGGCTCGTCGTAGTGGCCGACGCACTGGGTGCACAGGTTGGGGTCGATCACGTAGATCTCTTCGCCCTGGGAAATCGCGGCGTTCGGGCACTCGGGTTCGCAGACGTCGCAGTTGATGCAATCGTCGGTGATGATCAGGGACATGGAAACTCCTGCCAGGGCCGTCAGCCAAGGCATCTGAAAACTAATGCGCGCAATTGTGCCGCATTGGCGCCCGCAGTGCGAGCAGGCGCCGATTGAACGGTGTTACTTCTTGAAGCGCAGCGTCAGCGCATCTGCTACAGCCGGATGCACGAACTTGGTGATATCCCCGCCCAAAGCGGCGATTTCACGGACCAACGTCGAGGAAATGAACGAATAACGTTCCGACGGGGTGAGGAACAGGCTTTCCACGTCCGGCGCCAACTGACGGTTCATGTTGGCCAGCTGGAATTCGTATTCGAAGTCCGACACCGCACGCAGGCCGCGCAGGAACACATTGGCGTTCTGCTCTTTGGCGAAATGCGCCAGCAGCGTCGAAAAGCCCACCACTTCCACGTTGGGCAGGTGCTTGGTGACCTCACGCGCCAGTTCCACGCGCTGTTCCAGGGGAAACAGCGGGTTTTTCTTGGGGCTGGCTGCGACCGCGATGATCACATGGTCGAACAAGCGTGAGGCACGTTCGACCAGATCGCCATGGCCTTTGGTAATCGGGTCGAAGGTTCCTGGGTACAACACTCGGTTCATCGCGTCGTCCTGGCGGAGTCCGTTGGGGAACCGGATGGTATCGCAGCCATCCCGGTCGGCCAAGTCGACTTATGTAGATACATACCGCTAATCGCGCGTTTTTTCATGCCGTTTTCAGACGTTCGGCCAATGCTGTCGCCAGTTGGGCGGTCAAACCGTACACCGATAATTGTGGATTGGCCCCAATGCTGGTGGGGAATAAAGACCCGTCGTGGATCGACAGGTTGCGCAATTGGTGGTGGCGACCAAGGCTGTCGGCCACTGCATTTTTCGGGTCCTCACCCATGGCACAACCGCCCATCACATGTGCGCTGCCCAGACAGGTGCGGTGCAATTCCAGGTTGAGCTCCTCGATCATCGTTCGGGCTTCGCCCAGTGTTTTCACGTAGCGCGCATCGTGATGCAGCGGCTTGACCGACTTGGCGCCCGCGGCGAACTGGATCTCCGCCATGCTGTGGAACGCACGGCGCAAGCCATCCCAGGCGTAGTCCGACACTTGATAGTCGAGCACCGGCGTACCATCACCGCGCAACTCCACGCTGCCGCCGGGGCTGTCGGGGTGGAAACCATCGCGCAGCAGCGCCAGCATCGCGTGGGTATTGGGCAATTGGCTCATGTCCAGGGCGTTCTGGGTGCCATAACCACCGAGCAACGTACTGGCCAGCGCAGGATGTAAGGGCGGCGCCTCCAGCTTGTAAGACATTTTGCCAGTGGTACCATCCTGCCACTGGAAATGGTCGGAATAGATTGACTGCGGCGCGCCGTAGAACGGGTTGATCACCTCGTCGAACAACCCAGCGGAAAAATTCACCAGGTGCAGGAAGGTGCGTTTTCCCAACCGTTTGTGCGGGTCTGGAGCGTCCGAGCGCATCAGCAACGCCGGGCTGTTGATACCGCCCCCGGAGAGCACATAGTGCTTGGCCTTCACTGTGATCTTGCGGCCAGTCGGCGTCACGCACAGGTTATCCATGGCCACGCATTCCAGGCTGCTGATCGTGTCGCCGCTGTAGATCAGGCGTTCGGCGCGGGCCAGGTAGAGCAGTTCGCCGCCCTTTTCCAGGGTGGACGGAATCGTGGTTACCAACATCGACTGCTTGGCATTGACCGGGCAACCCATGCCGCAGTACCCCAGGTTGAAGCAGCCGCGCACATTGCGCGGGATCACGTGCCAGCTGTAGCCGAGCTTCTCGCAGCCTTTGCGGATCACATCGTTGTTGGGGTTAGGCGGCAGAGCCCAAGGCGCGATGCCCAGGCGCTGCTCCATCTTTTCGAACCACGGTGCCATTTCGGCGCTGCTATGTCCCTTCACCGCATATTCGCTGGCCCAGTGGCTCAGGGTGGCGTCCGGGGTACGGAAGCTCGACGTCCAGTTGATCAGCGTCGTGCCGCCCACTGCACGGCCCTGAAGGATGGTGATCGCGCCATCCTTGCTCATGCGGCCGATGCCCTCCTGATACAGGCTGGTGTAGGCCTCGTCCTCAAGCAGTTTGAAATCGCTGCTGGTCTTGAGCGGGCCTTCTTCGATCAGCAGCACCTTGAAGCCGGCGGCGCTGAGGACTTCGGCGGTGGTGCCGCCACCGGCGCCGCTGCCGATGATCGCCACGTCAGCTTCCAGAATCAGGTCGTTGTCGAGGGCGGCGCCATTGTGGGTTTTCCAGCCACGGGCCATGCCGTCGCGGAAGGGATCGGGTACGGGCATCAGGGTCGTCTCTAGTTTTTATTGTGGGGGGAGGCGATTCAAATTTTCGGCGGGCCGGGGTAACCGCAATGGGCCCAGGACGCCGGCTGGAAGTACCAGGCCATGATCACCAGCTTAAGCAGCGAGCCCTGGCCCATGCGCAGCAGGTTGAGGTAGCTGTTTTCCCAGCGGTGCAAGAAGTTGCGGATCTGCTCGCTGCTGGCGTTTTCCCAGCTGCCCCAGATCCCGGTCAGCGGGCCACGGGTGATGGCCATGCCCAACACGTCGAACAGTTGCTGGGTGAGCTTGAACATCTCCGGCGACAGGCGTTGCAGGCTGAAGTCGAGTTTCTTGAGAGTGTCTTCAATGCCGCTGGCAACGGCCTGGGCACTGGCCACACCTTCCAGCAGCACCGGGATCACGGCGCGCAGGAACGGCAGGTCACTGCTGCGCAACATCACGAAACCGCTTGCCGGTGTGCTGCTGGAACAACCACTGAGGCTGGCGCCCAGCCCGGCGGTAGCCAGGAAGGCGCCGGCGCACAGGCCGATTTTCAGGACGCCGCGCCGCGACAGCGCGGGTGTTTCAGTCAGGCTAGGGTTCATTGTTATTGTTATCCCGTGGGTGGCGGTTTCAGCGGACGAACAGCTTCTGGATCAACTTCTGGATCGAATTGCCGTATGGCGGATAGATCAACTTCGCCGCGTTCAGGCGCTGTTTCACCAGCACGCCTTTGGCTTTGCTGAAGGTAAGGAAGCCTTCGTGGCCGTGGTAATGGCCCATGCCCGACGGGCCGATGCCGCCGAACGGCATATCGTCCTGGGCCACATGCAGCAAGGTGTCGTTCAGGCAGACGCCGCCGGAATGGGTTTCGTGGAGCACACGGTCCTGCTCGCCCTTGTTGTAGCCGAAGTAATACAGGGCCAGTGGGCGAGGGCGTTGGTTGATGTAGGCGAAGGCCTGGTCTATGCCGCGATAGGGCACGATCGGCAGCACCGGGCCGAAGATTTCGTCCTGCATCACGGTCATGTCATCGCTGACATTCAACAACAGGCTGTGGGCCATGCGCCGCGCCTGGCCTTGGTCGTACAGCGGAATCAAGGTGGCGCCTTTGTCGGTGGCGTCCTTGACGTAGGCATTGAGCCGGGCCAGTTGTCGTTCGTTGATGATGGCCGTGTAGTCCGGGTTGTCGACCAGGGTCGGATAGAACCCGCGAACGGCCTGGGTGTAGGCCTCGACGAAACCCTCGACGCGATCTTCCGGCACCAACACGTAGTCCGGGGCCACGCAGGTTTGCCCCGCGTTCAGCGCTTTGCCGAAGGCGATGCGTTCGGCGGCGTCCCTGAGCGGTACATCGGCGGACACGATGGCGGGCGACTTGCCACCTAATTCCAGGGTGACCGGCGTGAGGTGTTCGGCGGCTGCACGCATCACATGCTTGCCAATGCTGGTGGCGCCGGTAAACAGCAGGTGATCGAAGGGCAGCTTGGAGAACGCCATGCCGACTTCGGCCTCGCCCAGCACCACGCACACCAGATCCTCGGGGAAGATTTTCGCCAGCAGCGACTTGAGCAACTCGCCGGTAGCGGGTGTCGACTCGCTGAGCTTGAGCATCACCCGGTTACCCGCCGCCAATGCGCCGACCAGCGGTCCGATGGCCAGGTACAACGGGTAGTTCCAGGGCACGATCACGCCGACCACGCCCAGGGGTTGATAGATGACTTTGGCTGACGCGGGCTGGAAGGCAATGCCTACGGCGCGACGGGAAGGTTTCATCCAACCCTTGAGGTGTTTGCTGGCGTAGTGAATGCCGTGCAGGCTGGGCATCAGCTCGGCGAACAGGGTTTCGTCAGCGCTGCGGTGGCTGAAATCCTGGCTGATTGCGTTGATCAGCGCCTGGCGCTCATCGCTGAGCAGGTCGCGCAGGGCCTTGAGCCATTGCTGGCGTTGTGCGGCCGGCGGCATCGGGTTGGCGGCGTAGGCACGGCGCTGGGTGTCGAACAGATCTTGGAGCTGGTCCAGCACCTGGGAATCTTGCAGATAGGCAACGTTGGCAGACATGGCGGCGTTCCCGATTGTTATAGGTCTGCCTGGATTTTTAGAGTCATTGCTCTAAATTGTCAAATATCATTACGCAGTTGCGGATTTATCCTCGCAAGATTAGGCCGTAAGATGCTCCATCACGTGTACAGAAGCTGATCCCCTATGGCACCACGAGTAAAGACCAGCGAGCGCATTGTGCAAACCAGCCTGGAGCTTTTTAACCAGCAGGGCGAGCGCAGTGTGAGCACCAACCACATCGCCGCCCATATGGAAATTTCGCCGGGCAACCTGTACTACCACTTCCCCAACAAGCAGGCGATCATCGCCGTGCTGTTTCGCGAATATGAAGCGCTGGTGGACAGTTTCCTGCGCCCGCCCCAAGGCCGTGCCGTCACCGTCGAAGACAAGCGTTTCTACCTGCAGGCCGTGCTGGCCGGCATGTGGCGCTACCGTTTCCTGCACCGCGACCTCGAACACCTGTTGGAAAGTGACCCCGAACTGGCCACCGGCTATCGGCGCTTTTCCCAGCGCTGCCTGACCCAGGGCGGGGCTATTTACCAAGGGTTCGTCGACGCCGGCATCCTCAATATGGACCCGGTGCAAACCGAAGCCCTGACCCTCAACGCCTGGATCATCCTCACCTCCTGGGTGCGTTTCTTGTGCACCACCAATGAAAACTCTGCCCATTTGAGCGCCGAGGCGATCAAGCGTGGGGTGTATCAGGTACTGGTGCTGGAGGCCGGGTTTGTCACCCCTCAAGCCAAAGACGCCGTGGATGCATTGTTCAAAGAGTTTTACGTGCCGTTGAATCAGGCATTGGAAGAAGTGAAGTAGGACCTTTCCCGAATCTGTTCACTAGGAGTCCGTCATGCCGCTTGCCCAACTGATCAGCCCCCAGCAACTGGCCGAGCGCCAGAAGGCCGGCGGGGTGGTGATCCTGGATTGCCGTTTTGCCTTGGAAGACCCGGACTACGGGCGTTGCAGCTATGCCGAAGGGCATATCGAAGGCGCGCAATACGCCGACCTGGAGCGACACCTCAGTG
This sequence comes from Pseudomonas sp. DWRC2-2, assembly GCF_049897885.1. Taxonomy (NCBI): domain Bacteria; kingdom Pseudomonadati; phylum Pseudomonadota; class Gammaproteobacteria; order Pseudomonadales; family Pseudomonadaceae; genus Pseudomonas; species Pseudomonas sp. DWRC2-2. The sequence goes on along the minus strand of NZ_JAFCXD010000003.1, from coordinate 252,289 downwards.
GCCCGGTGACCAAGGGCGTCACCGGTCGTCACCCATTGCCAGCGGCGGACACCTTGGTTCAACAATTGCGGGCGTGGGGCATCAGCGCAGATACCGAAATCGTGCTGTATGACGACGGCCCCGGCGCCTATGCCGCGCGCGCTTGGTGGCTGTTGGCCTGGCTGGGCAAGCGCGATGGCGTGTTTATCCTGGATGGCGGCCTCAAGGTCTGGCACGCCGCAGGTTTCCCGCTGAGCCTGGACGCGCCGCTGGTTGAGCCTGGGACGTTTGCCGGTACACCGGACAACCGCTTGTTGCTGGACGCCGAACACCTGCAAAAACGCCTGGGCCAGCCGGGATTGACGCTGATCGATGCCCGCGCTCAACCACGCTTTCGTGGCGAAGTGGAGCCGATTGACCCGATCGCCGGGCACATCCCAGGCGCGCAATGTGCGGCCTTCAACGAAAACCTGGGCGCGGACGGCCGCTTCCTGCCGGCTGAACAGCTCAAGCAGCGCTTCGCCGCGCAACTGCAAGGTCGCTCGCCGGATGAACTGGTGGCGTATTGCGGTTCCGGCGTGACGGCTTGCCACAACCTGTTTGCCCTGAGTCTGGCGGGTTACCCATTGGGCAAGTTGTACGCGGGGTCATGGAGTGAGTGGATTACTGATCCGGCGCGGGCAATCGCTACCGGCGACTGAGCAACCAGGCGGGAATACGGCGCTCCAGGTAATAACCGGGGCGCTTGAGGGTCCCGTCGACAAAACCGACATGCCCGCCCTTGGCCTGCAGCTCAAACTCTGTGCACGCCGACAGTTCACTGGCCTCGGGCAGGCTGTGGGCGAACACAAACGGGTCATCGGCGGCCTGGATGACCAGGGTTGGCGTGCGGATCTCGCCCAGGTAATAGCGGCTCGACGCACGACGGTAATAGTCCTCGGCACTCAAAAAACCGTGGAGCGGCGCCGTCACCCGGCCATCGAAATCCCAGAACGTACGCATCTTTTCCAGTGAGCCCAAGGCTTCCAGGGTTTTGAGCCCATCTGCCTGGCCGTCCTGCAGAAAGCGCCGCTGCTTGACGCGGATATACGCCAGCATTTCACGCATGAAGTGCTTCTGATACACCCGCGAAAAGCCCAGGCCGATACGGTCTGCACACTGGTCCAGGCGAAACGGCACCGACACCGCCGCGGCACCTTGCAACCCCGATGCCGCGCCGGTTTCGCCCAGATGCTTGAGCAGCACATTGCCGCCCAGCGAATAACCCACGGCATACAGCGGCGCCAACGGCCGTTTTGCGTGCAGATGGGCAATCGCCGCCGCGAGGTCTTCGCTGGCACCCGAGTGATAGCTGCGCGCCAACAAGTTCGGCTCGCCCGAGCAGCCACGCCAGTTCAACGCGGCGCTGGCCCAGCCTTGCGCAGCCAGGGCTTTTTGCAGGCCGGCCACGTAGGGCGAATTGGATGAACCAGTCAGCCCGTGCAGCACCAGCACCAACGGCGCTTGCGCGTCGTGGGGGCCATGCCAGTCGAGGTCGAGGAAATCGCCGTCCTCCAGCCACAGGCGTTCGCGTTGGCGGTCGATGTGGGTGGTGGGACGCCACAGCGGCCCCCACAGTGTTTGCAGGTGGGGGTTGCCGAGGCCGAAGGCGGGGGTGAAGGTATTAGTGCAAAGGTTCATGCAAGTCTCTGGGGCAAGCCCGATCAGCACAGTCAGCCTGGCCTGCATAAACAGGGGTCAGGCGACGCTGCGATGCCACAATGCGTAATACACCCGCCCGGACTTCTGCTCCCGATGCAGGCGCCAGCTTGCCGGCAGGCCCAGGGTCGAAGGCGCGGTCTCGCTTTCAGTGTAGATCCATGCATCCGGCGCCAGCCACTGACGCTCTTCCAGCAGCGTGCACACGGTCGGCAGCAGGTTCTGGTTGAACGGCGGGTCGAGGAATACCACGTCGAACGGGCTGGCTGGCTGGGTTTCCAGATAGCGCAGCGCGTCGGCGGTTTGCACCTGGCCATTGGTGCAGCGCAGGGTGCCCAGGTGTTCCTTGAGGCTGGAGACTGCAATATTGCTCGCATCCAGCGCCTGAGCCTGGGCGGCGCCACGGGACAGCGACTCCAGAAACAACGCGCCACTGCCAGCAAACGGGTCCAGCACCTTGGCGCCCGCGATGTACGGTGCGAGCCAGTTGAACAGGGTTTCACGCACGCGGTCCGGCGTCGGGCGCAGGCCTACCACGTCGGGGAAGCTCAGCTTGCGGCTGCGCCATTCGCCGCCAATGATGCGCAGCTGGCCCACACCGTTATGCACGTTGTGGACAGGTTTTTTCGGGCGAGATGAACTGGCCATTAATGCTCCGGAACCCCGAGCGGCTGCTCGGCGGGTTTATCAGTGGGGGGCGGTAGTGGCTTTTGCGCAATCGTCGGGCCGGCGGTCACGATGACCATCTTGTCGGCGCTCAAGTGTTTGTTCATGGCAGCCTTGACCTGCTCTACGGTCAGGGCCTGGGATTGTTTCATGAAATCTTCCAGATAGGTCAGCGGCAGGTCGTAGAAACCCATCGCACCCAGCTGCCCGACGATGTCGGCGTTGCTCGCGGTCGACAGCGGGAAGCTGCCAGCCAGCTCGCGCTTCGCGTCATCCAGTTCCTTTTGCGTCGGGCCGTTGTCGAGGTAGTCCTTCACCACGTCTTCCACCAGGCGCAGGGTGCCGCCGCTCATTTCGGCGCGGGTCTGCAGCTGGATCATGAACGGGCCGCGCACCTGCATCGGTGAAAAGCCGGAGTACACGCCGTAGGTCAGGCCGCGTTTTTCACGCACTTCGCTCATCAGGCGGGTGCCGAAACCACCGCCGCCAAGGATCTGGTTACCCAGGGACAAAGCCGCATAGTCCGGGTCGGCACGGTCGATGCCCAGCTGGGCGAACAGCAGGTGCGTCTGCTTGGACGGGAACTCGATGCGGTTCAAACCCGGCTTGGGCTCGGTTGGCTGGGCGATCTTCGGCAAGGCCGGGCCTTTAGGCAGCGAGGCGGAAATCTTGCCGGTGATGGCTTCGGCCTCGGCGCGGGTCAGGTCACCCACCACCGCGATCACCGCGTTGCCGGCCGCATATGCCTTGGCATGGAATGCCTGCAACTGCGCCAGGGTAATCTTCGGAACGCTCTCTGGCGTGCCTTCGCTCGGGTGTGCGTAAGGGTGATCGCCGTACAGGCGCTTGAACAACTCAAGGCTCGCCAGCTTGCCGGGGTTCTGCTTCTGGTACTCGAAGCCGGCAAGGATCTGGTTCTTGATCCGCGCCAGGGAATCGGCGGGGAAGGTCGGCTTGCCGATCACCTGGTCAAACAGGCTCAGGGCGGCGTCACGTTTATCGCTGTCGCTGAGGCTACGCAGGGACACCAGCGCCATGTCGCGGTACGCGCCATTGCCAAAATCCGCGCCCAGGCCCTCGAAATCACGGGCGATCTGGCTGACATCCTTGCCCGGCACGCCTTCGTTGAGCATGGCGTTGGTCATCAGCGCCAGGCCCGGCACGTTGCCGTCCTGGCTGCTGCCGGCGGCGAACAGGATGCGCACGTCGAACATCGGGAGCTCATGGGCTTCGACGAACAGCACCTTGGCGCCTTCGGCAGTGTTCCAGGTCTGTACGTCGAGCTTGCGGTTGGTCGGTGCCTTGTCGTCCAGCTCTGCCAGGGATTGCAGTTTGTTGCTCGACTGGGCTTTTTCCAGCGCCGGGCTGGCGACAGAGTCGCTCGGGCGCAGGAAATACACGGCAGTGGCGGCGATCAGGGTGACAACGATGAGGCCGGGGAAAATCAGGCGGCTGCTTTTGCGATCACTCATGAGCGGTCTCCAGAGGCAAGACATGGGCGACGCTGAGACGTTCGCGGGTGAAATAGGTGCGCGCGGCTTTCTGGATGTCTTCCGGGGTCACGCTTTGCAGGTCGGCAAGCTCGGTGTCCATCAGTTTCCAGGACAGGCCCACGGTCTCGAGGGAGCCAATGGCCGTGGCCTGGCTGGTGATGGAATCACGCTGGTAGACCAGACCGGCAATGACCTGGGCGCGGATACGTTCCAGTTCTTCGGCGGTCGGCGGCTTGGCCTTCAGCTCTTCCAGCAGGCGCCACAGGCCGGCTTCAGCTTGGGCGACGGTCTTTTTCTTCTGCTGATTGGGCGTGGCAGTCAGCATGAACAGGGTGTCGCCACGGGTGTAGGCGTCGTAGTTGGTGGAGGCGGCAGAGACCAGCTCTTCACCGCGCTCCAACTGTTCGGAGATCCGTGCACTGTAGCCGCCGTCCAGCAACGCCGAGATCAGGCGCAGGGCCTGTACCGATCGCTTGTCTTCTGCGGTGGCCAGGCCTGGCACGTTGAAGCCCAGGATCACGCTCGGCAGTTGGGTCTGCACTTTCATGGTCAGCAGGCGCTCGCCGGGCTCGGCCAGTTCCATCGGGATCTTGGCCGGTGGCACGTCACGCTTGGGAATCGGGCCAAAGTAGCGCTGGGTCAGGCTTTTCACCTCGTCCGGGGTAACGTCACCGACCACCACCAAGGTGGCATTGTTCGGCACGTACCAGGATTGGTACCAGTGGCGCAGCTCTTCGACCTTCATGCGGTCCAGGTCGGCCATCCAGCCGATGGTCGGCGTGTGGTAGCCGCTGGCCGGGAAGGCCATGGCCTTGAAGCGCTCGTAGGCCTTGGACATTGGGTTATCGTCGGTGCGCAGGCGGCGCTCCTCTTTGATGACCTCGATTTCGCGGCTGAACTCGTCGGCCGGCAGGCGCAGGCTGGCCATGCGGTCGGCTTCCAGCTCGAAGGCGACGCCCAGGCGATCACGGGCCAGTACTTGGTAGTAGGCGGTGTAATCGTCGCTGGTGAAGGCGTTCTCTTCGGCGCCCAGGTCGCGCAGGATCAGCGAGGCTTCGCCGGGGCCGACTTTGGCGCTGCCCTTGAACATCATGTGTTCCAGGGCGTGGGACAAACCGGTCTGGCCCGGGGTTTCGTAGCTCGAACCGACCTTGTACCAGACCTGGGAAACCACCACAGGCGCGCGATGATCTTCGCGTACGACCACCTTCAGGCCGTTATCCAGGGTGAATTCATGGGTGGGTTGTGGGTCGGCAGCCAAGGCTGAAAGAGGCAGACAAACTGTGCTGAACAGCAGGCCTGCGGCGCGGCGGGCTAGAGCATTCATTCGTTTTTAAACCTGTTGGGCTGCCCGCTTGGTCTTAGCGTCGGCGGGCGAGGAGGTGCTAGGATACTGATCCGACTGAGTGACGGCCACTGCGGCTGTCTTGTTGAGGCCCTATTTTGGCCTTCAAAATGTTGCGCATGAACGAGCTGGCTAAAAAACAGTCTGTTACGCATCGAATTTTATTTACCGACGCGCCTACTGGCGCGTCGCTACCTTGAGATAGCCGTCTCCATGTTTGGTTCCAACGACGACAAGAAGACCCCAGCTGCGGCTGGCGAGAAAAAAGGCCTGTTCGGATGGCTGCGCAAAAAGCCGCAGGAAACCGTCGACGAACAGCCGCCGGTTCAGCCTGAACCCATCCCTGAGCCTATAGTAGAAGCCGAACCGGTCGCGCAAGCTCCGGAACCGGTGGTGTTGCCGATGGCCGAGCCGGTGTTGCAGCCGGTGGTCGAAGCTGAGCCAGAGCCTGAGCCAGAACCAGAGCACAAGCCGTGGCTTGAACTGCCGGTGGCCGAAGAGCCCGTGGCCCTGGTCGAAGATGTGCAGGCTGAGCACGTGACTCCGCCGATTCCGGCTGTGGTCGAGGTCGCTGCGCCCGCGGTGATCGAGCCGGAACCCGTGGCAGCTGCCGTCGAAACCAGCAAGACCGGCTTCTTCGCACGCCTCAAGCAAGGCCTGAGCAAGACCAGCGCCAGCATCGGCGAAGGCATGGCCAGCCTGTTCCTCGGCAAAAAAGTCATCGATGACGAACTGTTGGAAGACATCGAAACCCGTCTGCTCACCGCCGACGTGGGCGTTGAAGCCACCGCTGTGATCATCCAGAGCCTCACCCAGAAGGTCGCGCGCAAGCAGCTGACGGACGCCGATGCGCTGTACAAATCCCTGCAGGCCGAGCTGGCCGCCATGCTCAAGCCTGTTGAGGCACCGCTGGTGATCACCCCGAACAAGCCGTTCGTGATCCTGGTAGTGGGCGTCAACGGCGCTGGCAAGACCACCACTATTGGCAAGCTGGCCAAGAAGCTGCAATCCGAAGGCAAGAAAGTCATGCTGGCCGCCGGTGACACCTTCCGCGCCGCAGCGGTTGAACAGTTGCAGGTGTGGGGCGAGCGCAACAAGATCCCGGTGATCGCCCAGCACACTGGCGCGGATTCCGCTTCGGTGATCTTCGACGCCGTGCAAGCCGCCAAGGCCCGCAACATCGACGTGTTGATCGCCGATACCGCCGGTCGCCTGCACACCAAAGACAACCTGATGGAAGAGCTGAAGAAAGTCCGTCGCGTGATCGGCAAGCTCGATGCAGACGCGCCGCACGAGGTTCTGTTGGTGCTTGACGCGGGCACGGGCCAGAACGCCATCAGCCAGGCCAAACAATTCAACCAGACGGTGCAACTGACCGGCCTGGCATTGACTAAGCTCGACGGCACGGCCAAGGGCGGCGTGATCTTTGCCCTGGCCAAACAGTTCGGGTTGCCGATTCGTTACATCGGCGTCGGTGAAGGCATCGACGACCTGCGCACCTTTGAAGCCGAACCCTTTGTACAGGCACTGTTTGCCGAGCGGGAGCGTTCATGATTCGATTCGAGCAGGTCGGTAAACGCTATGCCAACGGGCATGTGGGCTTGCATGAGCTGAGCTTTCGAGTGCGTCGCGGCGAGTTTCTGTTTGTAACCGGGCACTCCGGTGCCGGCAAAAGTACCCTGTTGCGCCTGCTGCTGGCCATGGAACGCCCGACTACCGGCAAGTTGTTGCTGGCGGGCCAGGACCTGGCCACCATTAGCAATGCGCAGATTCCGTTCCTGCGCCGCCAGATCGGCGTAGTGTTCCAGAACCACCAGTTGCTGTTCGACCGCACCGTGTTCAATAACGTGGCGTTGCCGTTGCAGATCCTCGGGCTGTCCAAGGCCGAGATCGTCAAGCGCGTGGATTCGGCCCTGGAGCGTGTGGCGCTGTCGGACAAGACCGACCTCTATCCCGGCGACCTGTCCACCGGCCAGCAACAGCGCGTCGGCATCGCCCGCGCCATCGTCCATCGCCCGGCCCTGCTGCTGGCGGACGAACCTACCGGTAACCTCGACCCGCGCCTGGCGGCCGAGATCATGGGGGTGTTCGAAGACATTAACCGCCTGGGCACCAGCGTGCTGATTGCCAGTCACGACCTGGCGCTGATCGCGCGTATGCGCCATCGCATGCTCACCTTGCAACGCGGCCGCTTGATCGGTGACGGGGAGGCTGGCGTATGAGTGCGACCCGCAGCCCTAAAGTGTCCGAGCGCGTGGCGCCGAAACCGGCCGATCCGCAACCACCGAAGAAAAAACACGATCACGACGATGACGGCCCGGACTTCAGCACGTTGCTGCGCGCCTGGGTCGAAAGCCATCGCGCCAGCCTGGTCGACAGCCTGCGCCGCCTGGGCAAGCAGCCGATCGGCAGCTTTTTCACCTGCCTGGTGATGGCAGTCGCCCTGAGCCTGCCGATGGGGTTGTCGCTGCTGCTCAATAATGTGGAGCGCCTCGGCGGTTCCTGGCAGCGCGCGGCGCAGATCTCGCTGTACCTGAACATCGACGCCAGCGCCAAAGACGGCGAAGCGTTGCGCGACGACATCAAGAACATCCCAGGTGTGGCGGATGCCGAGTACATCAGCCGCGACCAGGCCCTTGAAGAGTTCCAGCAACAATCCGGCCTGGGCGAGGCGCTTAAAGAGCTGCCACAGAACCCGCTGCCGGGCGTGGTGCTGGTGACGCCGAATGAAGTCGACAAGCCGGCGCTGGAAGCCCTGCGACAAAAACTCGCAGAGATGCCCAAGGTGCAACAGGCGCAACTTGATCTAGTCTGGGTAGAGCGCCTGGCGGCGATCCTCAAGCTGGGCGACCGCTTTGTGTTCGGCCTGACGGTGCTGTTGGTGTCTGCATTACTTTTGGTGATAGGTAATACCATTCGTCTTCATATTGAAAACCGTCGCACCGAGATAGAAGTGATTAAACTGGTCGGCGGCACGGACAGCTATGTGCGTCGTCCTTTTCTGTACATGGGCGCGCTTTATGGCTTTGGTGCCGGGATTTTGTCCTGGGGCGTGCTGGCTTTCGGCCTGGACTGGCTGAACGACGCGGTGGTCGGGCTGGCCGGACTCTACGGCAGTGATTTTGCGCTGGCCGGTGTGCCGGTAGCCGATGGTCTGAGTCTCTTGCTTGGCGCGGTATTGTTGGGGTATATCGGTGCTTGGATTGCGGTCGCTCGTCATTTACGCGAGTTGGCACCGAAGTAGTTAATGTCAGATTAATGTGGTTTCGTTTGTATTGACCGTATTGGTGGTTTAGGGAACTTGTCCTACGGTTCCCGGTCAATTTTCGCAGTGCTTCACTGCACGAGTTATGTGAGTCGGAGGTTTTTTCGTATGACCACTTCTTTGCAACCTGCTTATGCCTTGGTCCCGGGTGCGAACCTGGAAGCCTATGTGCACACGGTCAACAGCATTCCATTGCTGACGCCCGAGCAGGAGCGTGAACTGGCCGAGAGTCTCTACTATGAGCAGGATTTGGGGGCGGCTCGGCAGATGGTGCTCGCCCACCTGCGTTTTGTTGTACATATCGCCCGTAGCTACAGCGGCTACGGCCTGGCCCAGGCTGACCTGATCCAGGAAGGCAACGTTGGCCTGATGAAGGCTGTGAAACGCTTCAACCCGGAAATGGGTGTGCGTCTGGTGTCGTTTGCTGTGCACTGGATCAAGGCGGAAATCCACGAGTTCATCCTGCGCAACTGGCGCATCGTGAAAGTGGCGACCACCAAGGCCCAGCGCAAGTTGTTCTTCAACCTGCGCAGCCAGAAAAAACGCCTGGCGTGGCTGAATAATGAGGAAGTCCACCGCGTGGCCGAAAGCCTCGGTGTGGAGCCCCGTGAAGTCCGCGAGATGGAAAGCCGTTTGACCGGCCATGACATGGCCTTCGACCCGGCCGCCGAAGCGGACGACGACAGCGCCTTCCAATCGCCTGCCAACTACCTGGAAGACCACCGGTACGACCCGGCGCGTCAACTGGAGGATGCGGACTGGAGCGACAACTCCAACCACAACCTGCACGAAGCGCTGGAAGTGCTGGACGACCGCAGCCGTGACATCCTCTACCAGCGCTGGCTGGCGGAAGACAAAGCCACGCTGCACGACCTGGCGCAGAAGTACAACGTGTCGGCCGAGCGGATTCGTCAGCTTGAGAAAAGCGCGATGAACAAGCTGAAGTTGTCGATCGCCGCCTAAAACGCAGCGAAAAGACAAAAAAATGCCCCGATCGAAAGGTCGGGGCATTTTTTGTTTGGGACTTAGGATCAGTCAGACCATGGTGCTTTGCGCGAGTTGTTCAGTTCGACCAAATAGCCATCCCCACCCAGCTGACTCATCTGCTGCCGAATCCACGCCGCGCGCCGCGCCACATACGCCGTCGGATGACTGGCACTCCACACCCGAGGGTTAGGCAACACTGCCGCCAGATAGCTGGCCTGCTGGCGCGATAACCCCTTGGCACTCACGCCGAAGTGATGCCGAGCCGCCGCTTCCGCGCCAAACACCCCCTCATCCCACTCAACACTGTTGAGATACACCTCAAGAATCCGCTGTTTGGGCCACAACACCTCGATCAAGCCGGTGAACCAGGCTTCCAGGCCTTTGCGCAAATAACTGCGGCCGGCCCACAGGAACAGGTTCTTCGACACCTGCTGGCTCAAGGTACTGGCGCCGCGAATCGAGCCGCCGCGCTCGTTGTGCAGGATCGCCGCCTGGATCGCACCGAAGTCAAAACCCCAATGCTGCGGGAAGCGCTGGTCTTCGCCGGCCATCACCGCCACTTTAAGGTCGTCGGAGATCTCATCCCACGGCACCCAGCTGCGCTGCAGGTCAATGGGTTCGCCGTCGAACCAGGATTCAACCTTGCGTTCCACCATCAGCGCGGTGAACGGCGGCGGGACGACACGAAACAGCAACACCAGCAGCACACTGCCGATGGCAAACCATTTCACGACGTTGAGAAAGCGTTTGAAGAGGAGACGCAGCATAGAGATGGCTTGGCCGAACCCGTTGAGCGGGCCATTATACAGACCCGGCCCTTTGAGTCTGACTGGAGTTCCTCATGTTGCGTGGCTTTCTGATGTTGGCTGCCTTTTTCGGCTTCACCGGTGTCGCGCTCGGCGCGTTCGCCGCCCATGGCCTGAAAAACCGCTTGAGCGCCGAGTACCTGGCGATCTTCCATACCGGCGTGACCTACCAACTGGTGCATACCCTGGCGTTGTTCGGTGTGGCGTTGCTGGCGGCGCATATTCCTGGCCGGTTGGTCAGCTGGGCGGGCATCTCGTTTACTGTCGGTATCCTGTTGTTCTCCGGCAGCCTGTATGTGCTGACGCTGACAGGTTTCAGCAAGCTAGGCATCATCACGCCGTTTGGTGGGCTGGCGTTCCTTTTAGGTTGGTTTTTCCTCGGTCTGGCGGCATGGCGCCTGCAGGCCGCCTGACCAAGGGGCTTGGGCCGGCAACGTCAATCGGGCTAGAATGCGGGCCCCTTAAAACGATGGCGGCCCGTGGCATGCGCATTCAGTTGAACGGCGAATCCTTTGAACTGCCCGACGGTGAAACCGTTGCGGCCCTGCTGACCCGTCTGGACCTGACCGGGCGTCGTGTCGCAGTGGAACTCAACCTGGATATCGTCCCGCGTAGCCTGCACGCCGAAACTGCGCTCACCGAAGGTGACCAGGTCGAAGTGGTCCACGCCATCGGCGGCGGCTAGTCGCGCTGCTTCCTGAATTCTGCAGAACCTCACCCCATTTCGAGGATTTCCCATGAGCATCGTTCGTAGCGACAAGCCCTTCGTCCTGGCCGGTCGTACCTTCCAGTCCCGTCTGCTGGTCGGCACCGGCAAGTACCGCGACATGGAAGAAACCCGCCTGGCCATCGAAGCCTCGGGCGCCGAGATCGTCACCTTCGCCGTGCGCCGCACCAACCTGGGCCAGATCGAAGGCGAGCCGAACCTGCTCGAAGTGCTGTCGCCGGATCGCTACACCTTCCTGCCGAACACTGCCGGTTGCTACGACGCCATCGAAGCCGTGCGCACCTGCCGCCTGGCGCGTGAGCTGCTCGACGGCCATAACCTGGTGAAGCTGGAAGTGCTGGCCGACCAGAAAACCCTGTTCCCCAACGTGATCGAAACCCTCAAGGCCGCCGAAACCCTGGTCAAGGAAGGCTTCGACGTGATGGTCTACACCAGCGATGACCCGATCATCGCGCGCCAACTGGCAGAAATCGGCTGCATCGCCGTCATGCCGCTGGCCGGCCTGATCGGTTCCGGCCTGGGTATCTGCAATCCGTACAACCTGCAGATCATCCTTGAAGAAGCCAAGATTCCGGTGCTGGTGGATGCCGGCGTGGGCACCGCCTCCGACGCGACCATCGCCATGGAGCTGGGCTGCGATGCGGTGCTGATGAACTCGGCCATCGCCCACGCCCAGCAGCCGATCATGATGGCGCAAGCCATGAACCACGCCATCGTCGCGGGCCGCCTGGCCTACCTCGCCGGTCGTATGCCGAAAAAACTCTACGCCAGCGCCTCCTCGCCGCTGGATGGTCTGATCAAGTAAGAGCCATTGATGACTGAATCAAACGAAACGCCGAACACCCTGGAAGAAGGCGACGAGTCCAAGCACCGCCGCATCAAGAGTTTTGTGATGCGCGCCGGTCGCATGACCGAAGGCCAGCAAAAGGGCCTGGAGCAAGGTACGCCGCTGTTCGTGTTGCCGCTGGCCGATGCGCCGGTGGATTACGACCAGGTGTTCGGCCGTTCGGCCCCGCGTTCCCTGGAAATCGGCTTCGGCATGGGCCACTCCCTGCTGGAAATGGCCGCCGCCGCGCCGGACCAGGACTTCATCGGTGTGGAAGTGCACCGCCCAGGTGTCGGCGCGCTGCTCAATGGCGTGCTGACCCAAGGGCTGACCAACCTGCGCGTGTATGACTGCGACGCGATCGAAGTGCTCAACAGCTGCATCGCCGACAACAGCCTCGACCGCCTGATGTTGTTCTTCCCGGACCCATGGCACAAATCCCGTCACCACAAGCGTCGCATCGTCCAGGCCTCCTTCGCGGAGCTGGTACGTAGCAAGCTGAAAGTGGGCGGCATCTTGCACATGGCCACCGACTGGGAACCGTATGCGGAATACATGCTGGAAGTGATGGATGTAGCGCCTGGCTATCGCAACTTGGCCGAAGACGGCAAATGCGTGCCACGCCCGGCTGAGCGGCCGATCACCAAGTTCGAGCGTCGCGGCGAGCGGCTGGGACATGGCGTGTGGGATCTGAAGTTCGAAAAAATCGACTGAGTAGCACACGGTCAAAACTGTGGGAGCTGGCTTGCCTGCGATAGCATCACCTCGGTATCACTGATACACCGAGGTGTCTGCATCGCAGGCAAGCCAGCTCCCACATTTGTTTTGTGTTGGGCTTTAAGTCAGCGGCGGTCTGCAACGACGCCAATCAACACCAGCACCACCACCAACACCGGCGCCAGGCTGTAGTTATTGAACTGGCTCAACCCTCGCACAATCCACGGCGTGGCATAGATCAACGCCGCGCCGCTGCCGATCATGCACACCAGCGCCATCAACGGTACGCGCAACGCACCGGCGATGCTGCCCAAGCGCGCTTCCACCCAACCTTTGATGTCAGCGCCAAACAGCACCAGCAGGCAGCCCACAAGGGCCAGGGAAATTTCCGACAGGTTGCTACGGCTCCAGCGGGACACGGTGGCGAGCAGGTCGAGTACCAAATCCATTCGATTTCCTTAAGAGCGATCAGCTCAAAAACGTCTGCAACAGGTCATTGAGAAAGAGTTGCCCACGGTCGGTCGCCGCCAGGCGTGACGGTTCGACCTGCATTAAGCCACTTTGTTCGGCCTCGCGGCGGCCTTCATCGAGGCTCGCCAGATCGAGGCCGGTACGCTCGGCGTAGAGCCTGGCCTCGACGCCCTCGGTGAGGCGCAACGCGTTCATCAGGAACTCGAATGGCAATTCTTCGTTGGTTAGTTCCTTCGCGCCGGCCTGAAAGCTTTTGGCCGGGTTGAGGTAGTCCTTCGGTGCTCGGGTCTTCCAGCTGCGCACGATGCGCCCGTCGGGGTGGCTGAGCTTGCCGTGGGCTCCGGCGCCGATGCCGATGAAGTCGCCGAAGCTCCAGTAGTTCAGGTTATGCCGTGCCGGGCGACCCGGTTGGGCATAGGCCGACACTTCGTATTGCGCGTAACCGTGTTCGGCAAGCAGCGCCTGGCCGGCTTCCTGGATGTCCCACAACGTGTCGTCTTCCGGCAGCGCGGGCGGCTGGTTCCAGAATACGGTGTTGGGTTCCAGGGTCAGTTGGTACCACGACAAATGCGTCGGCTTTAGCGCGATGGCCTGGCGCAGGTCGCTCAGGGCATCGTCCAGGGACTGATCGGGCAAACCGTGCATCAAGTCCAGGTTGAAGTTATCGAACCCGGCCTGGCGCGCCATGCCAGCGGCACGCACGGCTTCGTCGCCATTGTGGATACGGCCGAGGGCCTCAAGCTTTTCCTGCTGGAAGCTCTGGATGCCGATGGACAGGCGGTTGATCCCCAGCTTGCGATAGGCGACGAACTTCTCTTGTTCGAAGGTCCCTGGGTTGGCTTCCAGGGTGATTTCGATATCACTGGCAAACGGGATGCGCGCTTCCACACCCTTGAGCAGGCGGCCCAATGCGGCGGCGCTGAACAGGCTTGGCGTACCGCCGCCAAAGAAGATCGAACTCAGCTCACGACCGTACACAGCGTGCAGATCCTGGTCGAGATCTGCCAGCAAGGCTTCCACATACTCCTCTTCCGGCAGCACCTTGCTGGCGGTGTGGGAGTTGAAGTCGCAATAGGGGCATTTGCGCACGCACCACGGGATGTGGATATACAGCGCCAGGGGCGGCAGTACCGGCAAGGCCGCCCGAGGTGTTTGCGCGCCGCCGTGGATCAGCGGCTGCGCAGAGGTGTTCTGGGTCATTTCAGGCTCAGGCGTTGGCGCAGCAAATCCATTGCGCGAGCACGGTGGCTGATCTGGTTCTTGTCGGCCGGGCTCAGTTCGGCGCTGGAGACATTGCGCTCCGGCACCCAGAACAGCGGGTCATAACCAAACCCATGTTCACCACTGGGCGCATGCAGGATGCGCCCGTGCCACAGGCCTTCGCACAGGATCGGCAGCGGGTCATCGGCGTGGCGCACCAGGGCCAGTACGCAGACGAACTGCGCGCCGCGCTCGGCGTCCGGCACGTCCTTGAGCGCGTCCAGCAGCTTGGCGTTGTTGGCCGCGTCGCCCTTGCCGTCGGCATACCGCGCCGAATAGATGCCAGGGGCGCCGCCGAGGAAGTCCACCGCCAGGCCCGAGTCGTCCGCCAGCGCCGGCAGGCCGGAGATGCGTGCGGCGTTGCGTGCCTTGAGGATGGCGTTCTCGACGAACGACAAGCCGGTCTCTTCGGGCTCTACATGGCTGAACTCGCCAATGGAGCGCAGGTGCACGGAGTCGCCGAGCATCGCCTGCAATTCTTTGAGTTTGCCGGCGTTATGGCTGGCCAGTACGAGTTGGGTGAGTTTCATCATTCGGCCGGGAACAGTTCTTGGTTGAATTGGAAGCTATGGGCTTTGCCACCGGTTTCAACGTTGATGGTAAACGTCTTGTATTCCCGCTGGGTCACGGAGTAGGGCGCGAGATAGTTGACGCCGCCTTTCTCGTTGATCTGCTTGAAGGTCAGGATCTCGCTCTTGCCGCCCAGGTCCTTGATGGTGCCGGTGACTTGCGCGGCCACCGGGGTCACGCCCTTGATCACGGTCACGTTGATCAGGCCCTTCTCCTTGCTGCGCACCACACCGACGGCCTGGGCTGTTTCCGGTTGCAGGAAGCTGGAGGTGAAGGTGTTGTAGTGCACGGTGATGTCACCGAAGTCTTTCTTGCGGTTAGCGTCTATTGCGTCTGCGGCCACGGCGCTGGCGCCCAGGCAGGCGGTCAATAGAAAAATAGCCAAACGACTCATGAGCGTCCCTCTTGAAGATGATTAGACGGCAATCTTGTGGTCGGTCAGGCCAGGACTGCTGACCCGGTAAATACCAATTTCGCCCAACAGGTTGGGCCATAGTTTACTCGCCCAGCCGTGGCGGTGCTGTTGATCGACGGCAAGGCGGTTGATCACCTTGGCTTCACGCTCGCCACACAGCGCTTCGAAGTCTTCGAAGGTGCAGAAGTGGATGTTCGGCGTGTTGTACCAGGTGTAGGGCAGGAAGTCCGACACCGGCATGCGGCCCTTGGTGGCCAGGTACCAGCGGCAGCGCCAGTGGCCGAAGTTCGGGAAGGTGATGATGCACTGGCGGCCGACGCGCAGCATTTCGTCGAGGATGCGGTCCGGGTAGTGCACGGCTTGCAGTGCCTGGGTCATCACCACGATGTCGAAGCTGTTGCTGGCAAAGTTGCCCAGGCCCTTGTCCAGGTCTTGCTCGATCACGTTGATGCCCTTGGCCACGCACTGGGCGATGTTGTCCGGGTCGTTTTCCAGGCCGTAGCCGGTGACTTGCTTGTTGTCGCGCAGCCAGCTCAGCAGTTCGCCATCGCCGCAGCCCAGGTCGAGCACGCGGCTGCCGGCGGGGATCCATTCTTGGATGATTTCCAGGTCGGCTCTCATGGCGTTCTCACACAGTAATCCGGTTCATGTAATTGCCGAACGCCTGCAAGTAACGCGGGATCGGAATCAGGAAGGCGTCGTGGCCTTGCGGCGCATCGATTTCCAGGTAGCAAACGTCTTTGCGCGCGGCCATCAGCGCATCCACCAGCTCACGGGAGCGGGCCGGCGAGAAGCGCCAGTCGGTGGTGAACGACATCACGCAGAACTTGGCCGTGGCGCCTTCGAAGGTTTTCGCCAGGTCGTCGTCATGGTTGGCCGCCGGGTCGAAATAGTCCAGCGCCTTGGTCATCAGCAGGTAGGTGTTGGCGTCGAAACGCCCGGAGAACTCCTCACCCTGATAACGCAGGTAGCTTTCCACCTGGAACTCGACGCTGTGGAAGTCGTAGTTGAGCTTCTCACTCTTGAGGCCACGGCCGAATTTCTCGCCCATGGAGTCATCGGACAGGTAGGTGATATGCCCCACCATCCGCGCCAGCATCAGGCCGCGCTTGGGGATCACCCCGGCTTCCTGGAACGATCCGCCGTGGAACTCTGGGTCAGTCAGGATGGCCTGGCGCGCCACTTCGTTGAAGGCGATGTTCTGCGCCGACAACTTGGGCGCCGAGGCGATGGCCAGGCAATGGCGAACGCGGTCCGGGTAAGTGATGGTCCATTGCAGCGCCTGCATGCCACCCAGGCTGCCACCGATCACGGCGGCCCATTGGTGGATGCCGAGCAAGTCGGCGAGGCGGGCCTGGCTGTGCACCCAGTCTTCCACGGTCAGCACCGGGAAATCGGCGCCGAACGGCTTGCCGGTTTCCGGGTTGATACTGCTCGGGCCGGTGGAACCGTTGCAGCCGCCGAGGTTGTTCAGGCTGACCACGAAGAACTTGTTGGTGTCGATGGGCTTGCCGGGGCCGATGCAACTGTCCCACCAGCCGGGCTTGCGCTCGTCGACCGAGTGGAAACCGGCGGCGTGATGATGGCCGGACAAGGCATGGCAGATCAGCACGGCGTTGCTCGCCGTGGCGTTCAGTTGGCCGTAGGTTTCATAGATCAGGTCATAGGCAGGCAGCGAACGCCCGCAGGCCAGGGCCAGCGGTTCGCTGAAGTGCGCCACTTGGGGCACGACCAGTCCAACAGAATCGGGGGGAAAGGCAGCTGGCATCGACCCTGCTCTCGTTTAAATGAGGCGTAAGTCTAAAGACCGCTGCACCTAGCGGCAAGCAATGGCGAGGGAGGGGCCTCCCTCGCCAGGGAACATCAGATCAGCAGGCGCAGAATCTCTGGCATGCCGGTCATGGCTGCCAGGTTGTTGATCACCAGCATGTCGAGCAACTTGAGCACCATGAACGCCAGGATCGGCGAAATATCCAGGCCGCCCAGGTTCGGCAGCAGACGGCGGAACGGCGCCAGGGCCGGTTCGCAGATCTGGTTCACCAGCTCGGCGCCAGGGTTGTGGCTGCCGGGGGCGACCCAGGACAGGATCACGCTGATGATCAGGGCGAAGAAGAAGATTTTCAGGAACAGCGCGGTCACGCCGATGATGGCCCAGACCAGCAGTTGCACGAAGTTGCCGGTGGTGCCATAGGTCAGCAGCAGGGTCAGCGCCATCAAGGCCAGCTGTACCAGGATTGCCAGCACCAGCGACGACATGTCCAGGCCAAACAGGCTCGGAATGATCCGACGCAACGGCTTGAGCAGCGGCTGGGTGGCCTTGACGATGAACTGGCAGAGCGGGTTGTAGAAGTTCGCACGCACCAGTTGCAGCACGAAGCGCATCAGTACGATCAGCAGGTACAGACTGCCGAGGGTTTGCAGCACATAGACGGCTGCGGTGTTCAAACCAATCATGTTGGCTCCTTATTTGCCCAGTTGTTCGGCGAGTTCCGCCGAGCGGTGCGCAGCGGCACCCAATGCTTTTTCCACCAGGGCTTCAAAGCCCCCGGCCTGGAACGACTCGATGGCCGCCTGTGTGGTGCCGCCTGGCGAGGTCACGCGACGGCGCAATTCGGCGGCGTCCACATCGCTGGCCACCGCCATATGCGCGGCACCCAGGGCAGTCTGCTCGGCCAGTTGCTCGGCCACGTCCCTGGACAGGCCCAGTTTCACGCCAGCGGCAGTCATGGCCTCGATCAGCAGGAAGAAATACGCCGGGCCGCTGCCGGATACGGCGGTGACCGCGTCCAGTTGCTGCTCCTGCTCCAGCCACAGGGCGAGGCCCACGGCGGACAGCAGCTCTTGCGCCTGGTTGCGCTGCTCGGCGCTCACTTGCGCGGTGGCATACAGCCCGCTCACACCTTGGCTGACCAGTGCTGGCGTATTGGGCATGCAGCGCACGATCGGCTGGGCACCGAGCCACGCGTTCATGCTGGCGCAGGTGATGCCGGCGGCGATAGACACCACCAGTTGCTGCGGCTGCAGGCTCGGACGCAGGCTTTCGCACACGGCTTTCATGGCCTGCGGCTTAACGGCCAGCACGATGACATCGACGCCCTGGATGGCCTCGGCGTTGTCGGCAAAGGTTTCAATGCCGTGCTCGGCGCTGACGCGGGCACGGGTGTCGGCGCCTGGGTCGCTGGCGCGGATCTGCGCGGCGTCCAGGCCCTTGGCCCGCAGGCCACCGATCAGGCTGGCCGCCATGTTACCGGCGCCGATAAAGGCAATACGCGTGTTGCTCATGACAGGTCCTTACTCAGAGGGAAGTCAGCCATTTCATGGCTGGCCGTAGTCGCGGGCACCAAACAGGGCGGTACCGATCCGCACCCAGGTGGCGCCTTGGGCAATGGCCGACTCAAGGTCGTGGCTCATGCCCATGGAAAGTGTGTCCAGCGGCAGGTTCAGGCTGTTTTGCAGGTCGCGTACCGCGGCGAACGCTGCGTCTTGCGCGGTCCGATCTTCAGTCGGCTCCGGAATCGCCATCAGGCCACGCAGTTTCAGGCGCGGCAGGGCGTTGATCGCATGGGCCAGGGCCGGCAGGTCGGCGGGTGTACAGCCGGACTTGCTGGCTTCGCCACTGACATTGACCTGGATGCAGATATTCAGCGGTGGCAGGTCGGCCGGGCGTTGTTCGGACAAGCGTTGAGCGATTTTGAGGCGGTCCACGGAATGCACCCAAGCGAAGTTCTCGGCGATAGCGCGCGTCTTGTTCGATTGAATGGGGCCGATGAAGTGCCAACTCAAGGGCAGGTCGGTTAATTCGGCCTGTTTGCCCAGGGCTTCCTGCAGGTAGTTCTCGCCAAAGTCGCGCATGCCGGCGGCATAGGCTTCGCGCACGGCTTGCGCGGGTTTGGTCTTGCTCACGGCCAGCAGGTGGATGCTGCTTGCGTCACGTTGCACGGCGTCGGCTGCGGCGCGGATGCGCTGGCTAACCTGGCCGATGTTGTCTGCTATCGTCGACATTCAAGATGCGCCCGTGGATATGGAGTCCGCGGCATTCTACTGGAAATGGAAAGCCCTATGGATATCACTGAATTACTCACGGCCAGCGTGCGCCGTGGAGCCTCCGACCTGCATGTGTCTTCCGGCCTGGCGCCGATGCTGCGGCTGGATGGCGAGGTCTGGCCGCTGGAGGGGCCGGTGCTTTCACCTACGCAAGTAGCGGACTTATTGAGCCCTTTGCTCACTCAGCACCAACAAAAGGATTTCGAAACATCTCTTGAAACAGACTTTGCCTTCGAACTGCCCGGCGTGGCGCGGTTCCGGGCCAATGTATTCCGGCAGGATCGCGGCATGAGTGCGGTGTTTCGCACCATCCCTTCTGAGGTCCAAAGCCTGGAAAACCTTGGCCTTGGCGAAGTGTTCCAGCGTATCGCCCAACTGCCACGTGGTCTGGTGCTGGTCACCGGCCCGACCGGCTCGGGCAAGTCTACGACTCTGGCGGCGATGATCGATTTTCTCAATCAGCATCGGCGTCAGCACATCCTCACCCTTGAAGACCCCATCGAATTTATCCACACGCCGAAAATGGCGTTGATCAACCAGCGCCAGGTGCATCGCGATACCCATGGTTTTTCCACTGCCTTGCGCTCGGCACTGCGCGAAGACCCGGACGTGATCCTGGTGGGCGAACTGCGCGACCTGGAAACCATCCACCTCGCGCTGACGGCGGCTGAGACCGGGCACCTGGTGTTTGGCACCCTGCACACCAGTTCGGCGGCAAAGACGGTCGACCGGCTGGTGGACGTGTTCCCGGCCGGGGAAAAGGCCATGGTCCGCTCGATGCTGTCGGAGTCTTTGCAGGCGGTGGTGTCTCAGGTACTGGTGAAGAAAGTCGGCGGCGGACGCGTGGCGGCTCATGAAATCATGCTGGGCACGCCGGCCATTCGGAATTTGATCCGGGAGGACAAGGTGGCGCAGATGGTTTCAGCGATTCAGACGGGTGGGGCGTTGGGGATGAAGACGTTGGATATGAGCTTGAAGGCGCTGGTCGGGGCGGGGGTGATCAGCCGGGAAGAGGCGCGGGAGAAAGCGAGGGTGCCAGCAGACATATGAGGCATTAAGAACAATGTAAATCAAATGTGGGAGCGGGCTTGCTCGCGAATGCGGAGTGTCAGTCAACAAATTAATCGACTGATCCACCGCTTTCGCGAGCAAGCCCGCTCCCACATGGAGTACTGCATTTCAGTCTGAAATCAGCGCTGAACGACCCGCAAGTTGTTCTGCTCTTTCGGCAACACCCGCTTGGCAATCACGTAATTCTTGTCCCAGAACGGCTTCTTCAGGGTGTCGATACTCACCGACTTGCCACGACGCGGTGCGTGGATGAAGCGGTCGTTGCCCAGGTAGATGGCAACGTGGTTCACCTGGCGGCTCTTCAGTTTGAAGAACAGCAGGTCGCCGGGTTTCAGGTCCTTGCGATCAACTTTCTGCCCGTGGCCGGCGGCCATGGCGTTGGAAGTGCGCGGCAAATCCACGGCGGCTACGTCGTTGAACGCATATTTCACCAAGCCGCTGCAGTCGAACCCTTTACTTGGGCTGCTGCCGCCCCAACGATAAGGGGTACCGAGCACGTTGACCGCGCGGCTGAGGACGGTGCTGCTCTGCTTGGTGTTGACGCCAACCAGGCCTGGGACTGCTTTGCCGTTATGGGCCTTGCTCAGTTGAGTCGGGCGGTTGACGGTCAGCTTTACCGACTTGGCGGTGCTTGGCGTGCTGTGGACTTTAGGGGTGAAACCGTTAACGTTAGGAAGTCGTTGCTCACGATTGGTGGCGTGGGCGGCCAGTGGCATTAATAGGCAAATGGTTAGCCATGTCTTGAAAAATGGTCGCATTAGGCGTGGCTCTTATGGGTTTGCGCGCAACTTTATAACAGCTTTTTGTGCCGTTCTCAGGCCGTTTGTCGACTGAACCTTGACGTCAAAATCAGGAAAAACGCGACGATTCGCCGCAATTGTCCTACACAAGTCAGGTGGCATAAGGCTTTCAGGGCAGGGAAGATACCATTTGCCGTACGTCGGGCGCCTGTAAAAAAGTCACAAAGAAAATGAAAAAATTTATCTATCGAGGCAAAAGAGGTACGCGATGAACACCTATCAGCAGATTGGCCCGCAGCAAGACACCCACAGTAAGGTGATCGGTTACCTGCTGTGGATTTTCGGTTTTACCGGGGCGCATCGCTTCTATTACGGCAAACCCGTCACCGGCACGATCTGGTTTTTCACCCTCGGTCTGTTGGGTATTGGCTGGCTGATCGACTTTTTCCTGATTCCGGCCATGGACCGTGAAGCGGACCTGCGTTTTACCGCCGGGCCCATCGAATACAACGTGGCCTGGATCCTGTTGGCGTTTCTGGGGGTATTTGGCGTGCACCGCATGTACCAGGGCAAATGGATCACCGGCTTGATCTACCTGCTGACCGGCGGCTTGTTCCTGGTGGGGGTGCTGTATGACTTCTGGACGTTGAATACGCAGATTTCGATCCGCAATGCCGAACGCAATTCCGGGCGGTAAATAACCGGTAGGAGCGAGCTTGCTCGCTCCTACCGGTTGGTAGCGTCAAGCCTGGTAGCTGATGCGTCCGTCAACCAGGGTGTAACGCACCGTCGCCGGCAGGCTATGCCCAATAAACGGGCAGTTTTCGCCTTTCGACAACCACTGCTCCCCGGCAACCGTGGAGCTGGCCGGATCAAACAACACCAGATCCGCCGCCGATCCCACCGCCAACTTACCCGCCGGCAGGCGCAGGGCCTCGGCCGGGCCAGCGCTCAGGCGTGCCAGCAAGGTCGGCAAGTCCAGCAATCCATCCTCCACCAACGTCATCGCCAACGGCAGCAACAGTTCGACACTGCTGATGCCCGGCTCTGTCGCGCCAAACGGTGCCAGCTTGGCATCCCGCTCATGGGGCTGGTGATGGCTGGAAATCGCCGAGACCACGCCGGACTTGACGGCCGCGCGCAAACCTTCGCGGTCGGCCAGGGTGCGCAGCGGCGGCTGCACGTGGTACAGGCTGGAGAAGTCGATCAGCGCTTCATCCGTCAGAATCAGCTGATACAGCGCCACATCCGCCGTCACCGGCAAGCCACGGGCCTGGGCCTGGGCGATCAGGGCGACGCCGCGAGCGCTGGTCAACTGGCTGAAGTGCGCGCGCACGCCGCTTTGTTCCACCAGCAGCAGGTCACGGGCCAGGGCCACGGTCTCGGCGGTTTCCGGAATGCCCGGCAGGCCGAGGAAGCTGGCCACGGCGCCTTCATGGGCCAGGCCGCCTTCGGCCAGGTCGCGGTCCTGGGAATGGAAGATCACCGTCAGGTCGAAGGTGGCTGCGTATTCCAGGGCGCGCAACAGCGTGCGGGTGCTGCGAAAGCTTTCCAGGCCATTGCCGAAGGCTACGCAACCGGCGTCGCGCAGGGCGATCAGTTCGGCGAGTTGTTCGCCCTCCAGGCCTTTGCTCAAGGCGCCGATCGGGAACACCTTGCAATTGCCGGCTTCACGGGCGCGGTCGAGGATCAGTTCGGTCACGGCCGACGTGTCGAGGATCGGCTTGGTGTGCGGCGGGCAGCACAGGCTGGTCACGCCGCCGGCAGCGGCGGCGCGGGTTTCGCTGATGATGTTGCCTTTGCGGCTGTAGCCTGGCTCGCGCAGGGCGACGTTCAGGTCGACCAGGCCCGGCGCGGCCACCAGGCCTTTGGCGTCGAGGGTTTCAGTCGCGCTGAAACCTGCCGGAGCAGCGCCGATGGCGATAAGCTTGCCGGCTTCCAGATGCAGATCGGTGACTTGATCCAGGCCACTGGCCGGATCGATAACGCGAGCGCCAAGAATGCTGAGCTTCACTGGGCGTTCTCCTGCTCGAATTGACGTTGCGCGGTTTGCCCGCTCATGGCCATGGACAGCACGGCCATGCGGACGGCGATGCCGTAGGTGACCTGGTTGAGGATCACCGACTGAGGGCCGTCGGCCACCGCCGACTCAATCTCTACCCCACGGTTGATCGGGCCCGGGTGCATGACGATGGCATCCGGCTTGGCGCCGGCCAAGCGCGCAGTGGTCAGGCCGAACAGGCGGTAGAACTCGCCTTCGCTCGGCAGCAGGCCACCGGCCATGCGCTCGCGTTGCAGGCGCAGCATGATCACTACATCCACGTCCTTTAGGCCTGCGGCCATGTCGGTGTAGACCTTCACGCCGTACTGCTCGATGCCGATCGGCAGCAGGGTTTTCGGGGCGATCACACGGATATCCGGGCAACCCAGGGCTTTGAGGGCCAGCATGTTGGAGCGTGCAACCCGCGAGTGCAGGATGTCGCCGACAATGGCCACCGAGAGGTTTTCAAAGCTGCCCTTGTGCCGACGAATGGTGAGCATGTCGAGCATGCCCTGGGTCGGGTGGGCGTGGCGGCCGTCGCCGCCGTTGATGATCGCCACCTGCGGGCACACGTGCTCGGCGATGAAGTGCGCGGCGCCGGAGTCGCCGTGGCGCACCACGAACATGTCGGCGGCCATGGCTTCCAGGTTGCGCAGGGTGTCGAGCAGGGTCTCGCCCTTGCTCGCCGACGACGTGGACACGTTCAGCGTGATCACGTCGGCCGACAGCCGCTGGGCAGCCAGTTCAAAGGTGGTACGGGTACGCGTGGAGTTCTCGAAGAACACATTGCAGATGGTCTTGCCGCGCAGCAGCGGGACCTTCTTCACCGCGCGGCCACCGACTTCGAGGAACGAGTCGGCGGTGTCGAGGATTTCGGTGAGCAGTTCGCGGGGCAAACCGTCGAGGGACAAGAAGTGTTGCAACTGGCCCTGAGCATTGAGCTGCAGCGGGCGCTTGGCATCGAGAGGCGTCATCGCGGGGACTCTTTACAAGGCGGTTTAAAGGGCGAGGTCTTGCAGTTCGAGTTCGAGCGGCGTGGGACCGGACAATTTTACCCGCTGGTAGGCTGAAAGCGACAGTGTGGCGCCGACCACATCCGGGCTGATCGGCAGTTCGCCTGCATCCAGGTCGAGCAGGCACACCAGGGTCACGCTGGCCGGGCGGCCGTAGTCGAACAGTTCGTTCATGGCGGCACGGATGGTGCGGCCACTCATCAGCACGTCGTCGATCAGCACCAGGTGCTGGCCTTCGATCTCGAATGGCAGGGCCGACGGGCGCACTTGTGGGTGCAGGCCGTTCTGGCTGAAGTCGTCACGGTAGAAGGACACGTCGAGGGTACCGAGGGGCGAGTCGCTGCCTAGTTCTTCCAGCAGCGCCTGGGCCACCCACACACCGCCCGTGCGGATGCCGATGAAGCGCGGCTCGCTGATGTTGCGGTGTTGCAGATGGGCTGTGAGGCTTGTGGCCATCTGGCTGATCAGTTCGGCGGGGTTCGGCAGGCTCATGCAGGCTCCTTCAGGACCTTGGCGCAGGCAAGGTCCGGGCTCAAACGTAAAAAGACGCGGCAAGCCGCGTCAGTCAGGATTCAAATAATGCAGTGTTTTCATCCAGCCATCCCTGCAACAACAGGGCGGCGGCGATGGCGTCCACGGGGTTGTCGCGGTAGCTGCCCTTCTGCCCGCCACGGTCACGGCGCTCACCCTTGGCTTCAAAGGTGGTGAGGCGTTCATCGTGGGTATAAAAGGGCAGGTTGTAGCGGCCATTGAGGCGGCGGGCGAATTTTTCGGCGCGCAGGCACATGTCGCTGGGGGTGCCGTCCATGTTCAACGGCAGGCCGACCACGACCGCATCGGGCTTCCACTCTTTAATGAGGGCTTCGACCTGGTTCCAGTCCGGCACGCCGTTCTGGGCTTTCAAGGTGCACAGCTCGCGGGCCTGGCCGGTGATGACCTGGCCGACGGCGACGCCGATCTGTTTGGTGCCGTAGTCAAAACCCAGGATCAGTCGCAAAGCCATCAGGCGTGCCCCGCCTGGCTGGTCAACAGGCTGAGGTTGACCCGCAGCTTGGCCGCAGCCGCTTCCAGGCGCAGTTCGCTGGGCGTGTTGAACAGGATGTCGGCATCAAAGGGGCACGTCAGCCAAGCGTTGCTGGCGAGTTCAGCCTCCAATTGGCCGGCTTCCCAGCCCGCGTAACCGAGGGTGATCACACTCTGCTCAGGGCCCACGCCGTCGGCGATGGCGAACAACACGTCCTGGGAGGTGGACAGTGACACACCGTCCAGATCGACGGTGGCCTGGAACTTCGGCCCCGTCGGGTGCAGCACAAACCCGCGATCGGTCTGTACCGGCCCGCCGATGTAGATCGGCACGCCCTGGCAACGGGCAGGCGGGTCGACTTCCGGGCGCAGCTGTTCAAGGATATCCGCCAGGTTCAGCTCCTGCGGGCGGTTGACCACCAGCCCCATCGCACCATTGGCCGTGTGCTCGACGATGTAGGTCAAGGTCTGCGCAAAGTTCGGGTCGGCCATATGGGGCATGGCGATCAGGAATTGATGCTTGAGATAGGTCGGGCTGACATTTTTCATGTCCGATAGTGTGGCGGTGGAGGGGCGAACTGACAAGCTGGTGATGTGCCACAGGGGGCAATTGTCATCAATTACTCGACAGCCGATCGCCCTTGGCGAACTTCCAGGTGCGGATGATTTCCAGCCGGTCGACGTCGTTCAAGTCGCCGCTGAAAGGGGCGAAAGGCGCAGCCAGGCGCACGATGCGCTGGGCGGCCTGGTCCAGCAGCGGCTGGCCGGACGACTCCAGTACCTGCACTTCATAGAGCGTGCCGTCACGATTGATTGAAACCAATAGACGCAAATTGCCGTAAATCTGCTGACGGCGGGCTTCTTCGGGATAGTTGAGGTTGCCGATGCGTTCGACCTTCTTGCGCCACTCGTCTTTGTACCAGGCACCTTTGTCGCGCATGGTCGAGGCGGCGTTCAGCCGGTAGATGCGCGGGCGCTTGGCGTACAGCTGCTGTTCGTTGGCCAGTTCGGCTTCGAGGCTGGAGATCTCGTCGGAAAGCGTCGAACTGTCGAACGTCGGCGCCGGCTTTACAGGCTCGGGCTTGGGTTCGGTCTTGGTCTTTTCGCGTTGGGTCGGGGCTTTTTGCGGCTTGGGTGCGACGGTGGTCACTGCAGCCTTGGGCGCAGCCTGCTTGACCTCCGGCTTGGGCACCGGCGGCGGGGTGACTTTATTCACCTTGTTGTCCTGGAACGGCGCCACTTCGGTGGTCTTGGGTATGGCTTTTTTGTCGAGGGTGCCGCTGCCTTGCTGGTTGTCCTGGGCGAGAAAGTCAGCCTTCTCAGGCTTCTTTTCACTTTTGAACGTGGCCAGGGTGATTTCCAGGGTTTTGCTGATCTGCTTCGGCTCGACCATGGTGAAACCCACGCCGAGGATCAGGGCCAGGTGAATCAACGCGGCCAGGAACAGGGTAAATCCGAGCCGATCAGCCGGGCGCACGCCGCTGTGGGAGAGTTCGGGGGGCAGCTCGGACGGGAGTGTCATGACAAAAAAACCAACATCGCGCGTTTCACAGGTGGGGCATGATAGCGCAATGTTGGTGCGTGTCCGGCTGTTCTATATCACTTGGCTTGCAGCTTGCGCTCAATGGCCGCCATCAGCATTTCGCCGATGTTGGTGCCAAATGCATTATCGATCTCGCGGATGCAGGTCGGGCTGGTGACGTTGATTTCAGTCAGGTTCTCGCCGATCACGTCCAGGCCGACAAACAGCAAGCCCTTTTCACGCAGGGTCGGGCCGACCTGGGCTGCAATCCAACGGTCCTTGTCCGACAGCGGGCGCGCTTCACCCCGACCACCGGCCGCCAGGTTGCCACGGGTCTCGCCCGCCGCCGGGATGCGCGCCAGGCAGTAATCCACCGGTTCGCCGTCGATCATCAGGATGCGCTTGTCACCGTCCTTGATCGCCGGCAGGTAGGCCTGGCCCATGATCTGCTGGGTGCCCAGGGCAGTCAGGGTTTCCAGGATCACCGACAGGTTCGGGTCGCCTGCGCGGTGACGGAAGATCGAGGTGCCGCCCATGCCGTCCAGCGGCTTGAGGATCACGTCACCGTGCTTGGCGGCAAATTCACGCAGCACGTCGGCGCGGCGGCTGACCACGGTGGGCGGCGTGCACTGTGGGAACAGGGTGGCGAACAGCTTTTCATTGCAGTCGCGCAGG
Organism: Pseudomonas sp. DWRC2-2; assembly: GCF_049897885.1. Lineage (NCBI taxonomy): Bacteria > Pseudomonadati > Pseudomonadota > Gammaproteobacteria > Pseudomonadales > Pseudomonadaceae > Pseudomonas > Pseudomonas sp. DWRC2-2. Next base: position 224,935 of record NZ_JAFCXD010000003.1, on the reverse strand, counting down.
CTTTGCGGCTTGTTGACGATCAGCACGCCGGCGCGCTCGGCCTGCTCCAGCAGGTAAGTGGAGTAGACGAACTCCATGTCGAACGGTGGGTCCTTGCGCATCAGGATCACGTCCAGATCGCTCAGCGGGCTGTCGATTTCATCTTGCAGTTCGAACCACTTTTCCGGGTTGGCAAACACCTGCAGCGGGCGCATGCGTGCACGGGCCTCGCCGTCGCCCTGGTAAAGATCGCGCTGCTCCATATAGAACAGGGTCCAGCCGCGGGCCTGGGCGGCCAGGAGCATGGCCAGCGAGCTGTCCTTTTTATAGGAAATGCTGGCGATAGGGTCCATGACAATGCCGACGCGAACGCTCATGGGGGATTTCCTCTAGCAAATAAGGGCGCATAAAAGTGGCGTCAGAGTGGCGCTGCGGCTGTTGTGGGTCAAGGAAAAACCACCTGGCCGGTTGCTCGATAGATTGCGCCCGGAGACTGTGCTAAAAAGACTGCCACGGCGCACCGGCCCTTGAATTCCAAGGCCCGCGGCGCTCATCCTGTGCAACATCAGGCAGTACACACCGAAAACCGATTCGCTGTGGCGATGGCAGAGCAGATATGGAACAGCATTCCAACGCCTTGAGAGTGATGGTGATCGACGATTCGAAGACGATCCGCCGCACCGCTGAAACCTTGTTGAAGAACGTGGGGTGCGATGTCATCACGGCCATCGACGGTTTCGATGCCCTGGCCCGGATTGTTGATCATCACCCGCATATTATTTTTGTCGACATCATGATGCCGCGCCTGGATGGCTATCAGACCTGCGCGCTGGTGAAGAACAACCCGGCGTTCAAGTCGATCCCGGTGATCATGCTGTCGTCCAAGGACGGCCTGTTCGACAAGGCCAAGGGGCGCATCGTGGGGGTCGATCAGTTTTTGACCAAGCCTTTCAGCAAGGAAGAACTGCTGGGCGCGATCAAGGCCTACGTGCCGGGGTTCGCCGCAGTAGAACAAGCACACTGACGCCGCCTCACAAGGGCCGGCGTCCACCTATGTAGTGGGGAAAACCATGGCACGTGTTCTGATCGTCGACGATTCGCCGACTGAAATGTACAAACTGACCGGCATGCTGGAAAAGCATGGCCACCAGGTCCTCAAGGCCGAAAACGGCGCGGACGGCGTGGCCCTGGCCCGCCAGGAATTACCCGACGCCGTGCTGATGGACATCGTGATGCCGGGCCTCAACGGCTTCCAGGCCACCCGCCAGCTGTCCAAGGAGCCGGAAACCAACGGCATCCCGATCATCATCATCACCACCAAGGACCAGGAAACCGACAAGATCTGGGGCGCGCGCCAGGGCGCCAAGGATTACCTGACCAAGCCGGTGGATGAAGAAACCCTGATCGCCACCCTGAACAAGGTGCTGGCCGGCTGACGGTTCGCCATCATGACCGAGTCGCAAACCGCCTTCGAGCTGCTGCTGGACATTGACCGCCGCTGCCGCCTGCTGGCCGCTGACCTGCCGTCCCAGGAAACCCGCCTGCAACGCTGGAGCGGGATCGGCTTTCGCCTGGACCAGCACTGGTATGTGGCGCCCATGGGCGAAGTCGCCGAAGTCCTGCACGAACCACGCTGCACCTTGATGCCCGGGGTCAAGGCCTGGGTCAAGGGCGTGGCCAACCTGCGTGGGCGCCTGTTGCCGGTGATGGATTTGGGTGGGTTCCTCGGCCTTGAGCTGTCCAAGGCGCGCAAGCAACGGCGAGTGCTGGTGGTGGAGTTCAACGACGTGTTTGTCGGGCTGCTGGTCGACGAGGTGGTGGGGATGCAGCATTTCGCACAAGACGCCTGGCGGGCGAACACCGCGCCCGACGCAGCGTTTATTCAAGGCCGGTTCAACGGCGACCCGTCGTGGCAGGTGTTCAGCCCCTTCGCTCTGGCCCAAGCCCCTGGCTTCATGGATGTTGCCGCATGACCACCGCTACCGCACTCAAACCCCAGGCCGGCTCGCGCAGCCGCTCGCAGATCATCGTGCTGTTCATCGCACTGATCGTGTTCATCATGTTGCTGTTCGCCAACTTTGCGTACCTCAACACCCAATCCACCTACGACAAACAGTACATCGGCCATGCCGGTGAGTTGCGCGTGCTGTCCCAGCGTATCGCCAAGAACGCCACCGAAGCCGCCGCCGGCAAGGCTGCGGCGTTCAAGCTGCTGGGCGACGCGCGTAACGACTTCGCCCAGCGCTGGGGCTTCCTGAAAAAAGGTGACCCGCAAACCGGCCTGCCCGCCGCGCCCAGCGCAGTGCGTGCCGAAATGCGTGCGGTGCAGACCGACTGGGAAGCACTGCTGAAAAACACCGACGCAATCCTCGCCAGCGAGCAGACCGTGCTGTCGTTGCATCAGGTGGCCGCGACCCTGGCCGAAACCGTGCCGCAACTGCAGATGGAATCGGAAAAGGTCGTCGATATCCTCCTGCAACGCGGCGCTCCGGCCAGCCAGGTGGCGTTGGCCCAACGCCAATCACTGCTGGCCGAACGTATCCTTGGCGCGGTGAACACCGTGCTGGCCGGCGACGAAACCGCCGTGCAGGCCGCCGACGCCTTTGGTCGTGACGCCAACCGTTTCGGCCAAGTGCTTAACGGCATGCTCCAGGGCAACCCCGGTTTGCGTATCACCCAGGTCGAGGACCGCGACGCCCGCGCGCGGTTGGCGGAAATCGCCGAGCTGTTCGAGTTCGTTTCCGGCTCCGTGGATGAGATCCTCGAGACCTCGCCGCAGCTGTTCCAGGTGCGAGCCTCGGCGAGCAATATCTTCAACCTCTCGCAAACCCTGCTCGATGAAGCCTCGCACCTGGCCACCGGGTTCGAAAACCTCGCCAGCGGGCGCAGTTTCGACACCATCGGCGGCTATGTCCTGGGCCTGCTCGCCCTGACCTCGATCATCCTGATCGGCCTGGTGATGGTGCGCGAGACCAACCGCCAGCTGCACGAAACCGCCGAGAAGAACGAGCGCAACCAGAACGCGATCATGCGCCTGCTGGATGAAATCGAAGACCTGGCCGACGGTGACCTCACGGTGACTGCCTCGGTGACTGAAGACTTCACCGGCACCATCGCTGACTCCATCAACTATTCCGTCGACCAGTTGCGCGACCTGGTCGCCACCATCAACCTTACCGCCGGGCAAGTCGCCGGTGCCGTGCAGGACACCCAGGCCACCGCCATGCACTTGGCCCAGGCCTCGGAGCATCAAGCCCAGCAGATCGCCGAGGCGTCCACCGCGATCAACCAGATGGCCCAGTCCATCGACCAGGTCTCGGCCAACGCTGCCGAGTCCTCGGCGGTGGCAGAGCGCTCGGTGGAAATCGCCAACAAGGGCAACGAGGTGGTGCACAACACCATCCACGGCATGGACAACATCCGCGAGCAGATCCAGGACACCGCCAAGCGCATCAAGCGCCTGGGCGAGTCGTCCCAGGAAATTGGCGACATCGTCAGCTTGATCGACGACATTGCCGACCAGACCAACATCCTCGCCCTCAACGCGGCAATCCAGGCAAGCATGGCCGGTGATGCCGGACGCGGCTTTGCGGTGGTGGCTGACGAAGTGCAGCGCCTGGCGGAGCGCTCATCGGCGGCGACCCGGCAGATTGAAACGTTGGTGCGGGCGATCCAGGCCGACACCAACGAAGCGGTCATTTCCATGGAACAGACCACCACCGAAGTGGTGCGCGGCGCGCGGCTGGCCCAAGACGCCGGGGTGGCGCTGGAAGAGATCGAAGGCGTATCCAAGACCCTGGCGGCGCTGATCCAGAGCATCTCCAACGCGGCGCAGCAACAGACCTCATCGGCCGGGCAGATCTCCCTGACCATGAACGTGATCCAGCAGATCACCACCCAGACCTCGTCGGGGTCGACGGCCACCGCCGAAAGCATCGGCAACCTGGCGAAAATGGCCAGCCAGTTGCGGCGGTCGGTGTCGGGTTTCACCTTGCCGCCGGCGCGTCCGGTGGATGAACAGCCCCACAGCCATTCATGATTTCAACGCGGAGCAGTTATGGTTGATCGGCACGACTACGTGGCCCTCGAATGGGTCAAGGGCGACATTGCCGAAACCCTGAAACAGGCTCGCTCGGCGCTCGACGCTTATGTTGAGACTACAGACGCCGAAGCGATCAGCGAGTGCCTGGCGTGTGTCCACCAAGTGCATGGCGCGTTGCAGATGGTCGAGTTCTACGGCGCGGCGCTGCTGGCCGAGGAAATCGAAGAATTGGCCCTGGCCCTGCAAGCCGGGAGCGTCAGTCAGCGCGACGAAAGCATCCGCCTGTTGCAACAGGCCCTGACTCAATTGCCGTTGTACCTGGACCGCGTGCACAGCGCCCGCCGCGACCTGCCGCTGGTGGTGTTGCCACTGCTCAATGACCTGCGCAGCGCGCACGGCGAAAGCCTGTTGTCGGAAACCAGCCTGTTCAGCCCGCAATTGCTGACCATCGCGCCACTTCCGGATGAGGCCCTGGCCCAACGCGCGGTACCCGACCTGAAAGAGCAACTGCGCCAGTGGCACCAGCTTTTGCAGCAGGCGCTGGCCGGGCTGCTGCGTGAAGACCATGGCCCCAGCAACCTGGAGGACATGGCGAGGGTGTTCGCACGCCTCGAAGCACTGTGCCAAGGCGCGCCGCTGTTGCCGCTGTGGCAAGTCACCTCGGCACTGGTCGAAGGCATGCTCACTGGCGTGATCGCCAACAGTCCGGCGCTGCGCAGCCTGCTCAAGGCCAGCGACAAACAACTCAAGCGCCTGCTGGCCCAAGGCATTGGCGGCATCAACCAGCCGGCGCCGGATGAGTTGCTCAAGAGCCTGCTGTTCTATGTGGCCAAGGTCACGCGTCCGACGCCGCGCATGCAAAGCCTGAAGGAGCGCTACGGCCTGGATGAAGCCTTGCCTGACAGCGCGGTGGTCGACGCCGAGCGCGCACGCCTGGCCGGGCCGGACCGCAACGCCATGGGCTCGGTGCTGGGCGCTTTGTGTGAGGAATTGGTTCGGGTCAAAGAACGCCTCGACTTGTTCGTACGCAGTGACCGCCAGCACACCAGCGACCTTGATGCATTGCTGGCGCCGTTGCGGCAGATCGCCGATACCTTGGCGGTGCTGGGCTTCGGTCAGCCGCGCAAAGTCATCATCGACCAACTCGCCGTGGTGCTGAGCCTGGCCCAGGGCCATCGAGCACCCAACGACGCCGTGCTGATGGATGTCGCCGGCGCTTTGCTCTACGTCGAAGCCACGTTGGCGGGCATGGTCGGCACCGTCGAGCCGGAAAGCCGCGAAGAAAGCCGCTTGCCCACCACCGACCTGACCCAGATCCACCAGTTGGTGATCCGTGAATCCTGCCAGTGCCTCAAGCAAGCCAAGGAACTGCTGATCGACTGCATCGAAGCTGATTGGGACCGCCAGCGCCTGGAGTCCCTGCCGGAGCTGCTCAGCCAGGTGCGCGGCGCCCTGGCGATGATCCCGTTGCCCCGCGCGGCAAGCCTGATGCGTGGCTGCACCGATTACGTCGACGAGCAACTGATGGGCAACGATGCACCGCCCTCCGAGAGGCAACTGGCGCATTTCGCCGACGTGATCAGCAGCCTGGAGTATTACCTGGAGCGCATGCTCCAGGATCCGGATGCGGCGGGTGAGCGTGTGCTGGAGCTGGCCACCCAAGGCTTGGCCGCACTGGGTTACCTGCCCGCCGAAAAACCCTGGCGCCAGGCCCTGGTTGCACCGGATGGCGCGCTCTCGGCCGAGGTTGCGCCGAGCCAATCCCAGTTCGACGCACTCGCCAGCCCCACGTCGCGGCTGAACCCGCCGGCCCTGCAGCGCCCCGGCAGCCTGTTGCCGCCGCCGGCCGATGAAGAACCCATCGACGATGAACTGCGCGAAGTCTTCCTTGAGGAGACCGACGAAGTCCTCGAGGTGTTGCACCGCTACCTGCCCAACAGCGCGGACAAAACCGCCCAGGCCGAAATGCGCCGCGCCTTCCACACCCTCAAAGGCAGCGGCCGCATGGTGCGCGCCCTGGTCTTGGCCGAGTTGGCCTGGGCGGTGGAAAACCTGCTGAACCGTGTGCTGGAGCGCAGCGTGTCCCTCGACCCTGACGTGCAGCAGGTGCTGGACGAAGCGGTGGCCTTGCTGCCGGAGTTGATCGCGGACTTTGCCATTGACGACCAGCGTCAACGCGATGAAGTCGATGCCCTGGCTGCCCGTGCGCACGCCTTGGCCAGCGGTACACCCGCGCTGACCGCCGAGCCTCATGATCCGATGCTGCTGGAGATTTTCCGCAACGAAGCCCAAAGCCATCTGGACAGCCTCAACCACTTCCTGCACCAGGCCGCCGAGCATGTGCCGCTGCAAGTCAGCGATGAACTGCAACGCGCCCTGCACACCCTCAAGGGCAGCGCCTACATGGCTGGCGTGTTGCCGATTGCCGAGCTGGCGCGCCCGCTGGATCACCTGACCCGCGAGTACAAGGCCCACCGCCTGCCGCTGGACCTGGACGAAGTGGAGTTGCTGCTGGAAGCCGAAGGCCTGTTCCAGCGAGGGCTGCGTGACTTGGACAGCGATCCCCTGGCGCCGATCCACGGCGCAGAGGACCTGATCAACCGCACCCAGAGCCTGCTGGATCAGCAGCTTGAAGCACTGCTCGACGTGCGCATCAAGCGCGATCCACAGTTGATCGCCAACTTCCTGGCCCAGGGCATGGACATCCTGCTCGACGCCGAAAGCCTGCTACGTCGCTGGCAGCAACACCCCGGCGAACGCCAGGAACTCACCGCGCTGCTGGATGAATTGACCACGCTGGGGGAGGGCGCGCACGTCGCAGACCTGCATGCCATCGACGCACTCTGCGAAGCGTTGCTCGACCTGTACGGCGCCGTGGAGGAAAGCAGCCTGGCGGTCAGCGAGCGGTTTTTCCATGAGGCCGAACAGGCCCATGAAGCGCTGATCAGCATGCTCGACCAGCTGGCCGCCGGCCAGGAAATCAGCCCGGCGCCGGCCCGTGTCCAAGCCTTGCGCGAGTTATTGGACGAAGCCCTCGACCCGTCCGCCACCGGCCTGATCAAAAGCGATGGCAGCCGCGCGCTGAGCATTGCCGAACTGGGCGCCGCCACACAGCAGTTGGATCAGCAAACGACGATGGACGACGAGATCGTCGAGATCTTCCTCGAAGAAGCCGTGGACATCCTCGACAGCGCCGGGCAGTCGCTCAAGCGCTGGTTGCTGGAGCCTGACAACGCCGCGCCGTTGTCATCGTTGCAACGCGATCTGCACACCCTCAAGGGCGGCGCGCGCATGGCGGAAATCGAGCCGATTGGCGACCTGGCCCACGAGTTGGAATGCCTGTACGAAGGGCTGGTGGATCGCCGCTACAGCTACTCCGCCGAATTGTCCCAGGTGCTGATGGCCAGCCATGAACGCCTGGCCTTGCAGCTTGAAGAACTGCAACATCACCAACCTTTGAGCGACAGCGCCGAGCTGAGCGCCAGGGTGCGTGCACTGCGCCAAGGCAGCGCGCCAGCGGCACCGGTCGCCGCGCCGCCTGCGTCTGGTGCCGACCCTGAGCTGCTGGATATCTTCCTCGAAGAAGCGGCCGACATCCTCGACAGCTCCAGTGCTGCGCTGTCGCGCTGGCAGGCCGAGCCCGGCAATCGCCAGGAAGTGGAGACCCTGCTGCGCGACCTGCACACCCTCAAGGGCGGCGCGCGTATGGTCGAGATCGCGCCCATCGGCGACCTGGCCCATGAACTGGAATTTCTCTACGAAGGCCTGTCCGCCGGTTTGCTCGCGCCATCCCCGGAATTGTTCGCGTTGCTGCAAGGCTGCCACGACCGCCTGGCGCAGATGATCGACGCGGTGGCGGACGGCTTGCCGGTCGGCTCGGTGGACAAGCTCATCGAGCGCATCAAAAGCCTGGTGCACCCGAGCGATGAGCCGGTGACGCCATTGGCGTTGCCGGCGGGCAAGGTGGAGGCCGTCGTCGACCCGATGGCCGACATGGTGAAGATCTCTGCCGAGCTGCTCGACGACCTGGTCAACCTGGCCGGTGAAACCTCGATCTTCCGTGGCCGTATCGAACAGCAAGTCAACGACGCACGCATCGCCCTGACCGAAGTGGAAACCACCATCGAACGCATGCGCGACCAACTGCGTCGCCTCGACACCGAGACCCAGGGCCGCATCCTCAGCCGCCAGCAAGCCGAGGCCGAGCGCCTGGGCTATGAAGACTTCGACCCGCTGGAAATGGACCGCCATTCGCAGTTGCAGCAACTGTCGCGCGCGTTGTCCGAATCTGCCTCTGACTTGCTCGACCTCAAGGACACCCTAGAACGCCGCAACGAGGACGCCCACGACCTGTTACAGCAACAGGCGCGTATCAACACCGAGTTGCAGGAAGGCCTGATGCGCACGCGCATGGTGCCGTTCGAACGCATGCTGCCGCGCCTCAAGCGCATCGTGCGTCAAGTGGCGGGCGAGTTGGGCAAGGACGTGGAGTTCATCGTCGGCAACGCCGAAGGCGAGATGGACCGCAACGTGCTGGAACGCATGGCGGCGCCGCTGGAACACATGCTGCGCAACGCCGTCGACCATGGGCTGGAGTCCCGCGATGCGCGGCTGTTGGCCGGTAAGCCGGAGAAAGGCCGCATCACCCTGGACTTGACCCACGAAGGTGGCGACATCGTCTTCGACATGCGCGACGACGGCGCGGGTGTGCCGCTGGAGGCGGTGCGGCGCAAGGCAATCAAGCGCGGTTTGCTCGATCCGAATCAAGAGATCAGCGACCGCGACGTGTTGCAGTTCATCCTGCAACCGGGCTTCTCCACGGCGGAAAAGATCACGCAGATTTCCGGGCGTGGTGTGGGCATGGATGTGGTGCATGAAGAAGTGCGTCAGTTGGGCGGCTCGATGTTCATCGACTCGACGCCGGGTATGGGCGTGCACTTCCGTATTCGCCTGCCGTTCACCGTGTCCGTCAACCGTGCGCTGATGGTGCAATGTGCGGACGATCAATATGCGATTCCGCTCAACACCATCGAAGGCCTGGTGCGTGTGTTGCCCCATGAGTTGGCCGGGCATTACCAGCAGGATCCGCCGCGTTATGAATACGCCGGCCAGCGTTACGAGCTGTTCTACCTGGGCGACCTGTTGCACACCGTCAGCCGCCCGAAACTGTTGGGCCAATATCAACCGGTGCCGGTACTGCTGGTGCAATGCAATGAGCGGCGCGTGGCGATCCATGTGGACGCCATGGCTGGTACGCGGGAAATCGTGGTCAAGGGCCTGGGGCCGCAATTCGCGGGCGTGCAGGGCTTGTCCGGCGCGACCATTCTGGGCGATGGCCGCGTGGTGTTGATCATCGACCTGCTGGCGCATATCCGTTCGCGCCAACCGGCCTTGCCGGCCCAGTCGGTGGATGCGCCGCTGATCCTCAACGACCCGCTGAAAAAGCGTCCGTTGCTGGTGCTGGTGGTGGACGACTCGGTCACCGTGCGCAAAGTCACTAGCCGCCTGCTGGAACGCAACGGCATGAACGTGCTCACCGCCAAAGACGGCATCGACGCCCTCGCCGTGCTGGAAGAACACACCCCGGACCTGATGCTGCTCGACATCGAAATGCCGCGCATGGATGGCTTCGAAGTCGCCACCCAAGTGCGCAACGACCCTCGACTGATGCGCCTGCCGATCATCATGATCACCTCGCGCACCGGCCAGAAACACCGCGACCGCGCCATGGCCATCGGCGTGAATGACTACCTCGGCAAGCCGTACCAGGAATCGGTGCTGCTCGAAAGCATCGCCTACTGGAGCAAGTCCCATGCTTGACCACCGCGCCAGCCAACTCACCGGCCTGCTGCTACCCCTGGCCGACCGCCACCTGGTGCTGCCCAATGTCGCCATCGCCGAGCTGATCGACTTCCAGCGCGGCGAACCGGCCAGTGATGCACCGCCGTGGTATTTGCGGCAAGTGACCTGGCGCGATCGGCAAATCCCGCTGATCAGCTTTGAAGCGGTGTGCGGCGAAGCCAGCGTGACCGGCGAACGCTCGCGGATCGTGGTGCTGAACGCGTTCGGTGGGCGGCCAACGTTGAAGTTTATTGCGCTGGTGATTCAGGGGATTCCCCGGTCGTACAAGCTCGACAATGAGTTGAGTTATGTCGACGTGCCGCTGTGCCCGCTGGAGCTGGCGGCGGTGCAGGTGGGGGAGCATGTGGCGAAGGTGCCGGATTTGATGGGGTTGGAGGCGTTGTTGGTGGAGTCCGGCCTGGCCTGATCCTGAGCCTTATGAAGATCAAATGTGGGAGGGGGCTTGCCCCCGATTGCAATCTGTCAGTCACTGCATCTGGAGGCTGACCCATTGCTATCGGGGGCAAGCCCCCTCCCACAATCCGTAGATGTCAATCAATCCGCGCAAACCGCTCAATCACCGGCTGCTCCCGATGCTCGGCCTGCCACAAGTCATAGGCGCTTTGCATCGACAGCCATAACTGCCCAGTGCTCACACCTGCCCGCTCAAGCCGCACCGCCAAGTCAGGACTGACAGGCGCACGCCCATGCAAAATCCTCGAAAACGTCTCACGGGCGAATCCCAGGCGCCGGGCCATTTCGGTGATGGTGATGTCCAGGGCAGGGATTACATCTTCAAGCAGGATTTCACCTGGGTGAGGGGGGTTGTGCAGGGTCATGTTGAAGTGTCCTACGGCGATGGGTATTCAGCCCAAAGGCTAGAAGGGGCCGTTCCGAGCAACAACCTTAAAATATTGTATGAATCTTCCTGCTGATCTCTTTTGTGGCGAGGGAGCTTGCTCCCGCTGGGACGCGAAGCGGCCCCAAAATGTGCGGCCGCTTCCTGCCTGTAAAAACGCAGTGTTCTTACTGGGGTTGCTGCGCAGCCCAGCGGGAGCAAGCTCCCTCGTCACAGGGGGTTGGGCTCTCGGATTTTTCCTGCAAGATTTTGGGCCATGCATGAACTTGTCGCGTGCCGTCAGCGCGCCTAGTCTTCGTCCTGTCATCGCAAAAAACGGTGACACGGACGTGCAAGTCCGACGAAACTGTTTAGACGTACAAACGCCCAGCCAACCAACGGGCGTTTTTTGTGCTCGCTGCTTTATGGCGGCTGCGCGCAGGAGGTCTTCGGACCTGCTGGGTGTCCTAAACAGGCCCGGTCTTGCACACCTGCGCACGGTCGCCACCCTCATTCGCGTGCAAGCGAAAGGTGGCGCTCCTTACTCACTGTTTAGGAGCTTCATCATGGTCAAACCTACCCCCAATCCGCCCCTCTTCACCGTAAACCCGCACGAAAACACCGAAACCCTGCTGGTCAACGCCAGCGAAACCCTGTCTTCCCTTAACGCACTCACCTGCAATCTCGCCTTCGACCTGGACACCTCCCAGCGCGCGATCATGCTCGGCATCCAGCAAATGGCGGAGCTGGGGCAGCTATTAGTGGATCGGGCCTTGGAACAGATTTCCCCTTCTGCAGTCGGTTAAAACTTGATCGTTCCCAAAAAGGGACCTATCGTTCCCTTTTTGGGACTCTTAGGCCGCTGCCATGCACACCTTGCCGCTCAGTACTGCACTCTTCACAGTCACCCAACAAAAAGTACTGGGCCTGCTGTTCGGCAAACCCGAGCAAAGCTTCTTCACCAATGAAATTGCGCGATGGGCTCAGGTGGGCAAGGGCAGCCTCACTCGTGAGCTTGAACGTCTGCAATTGGCAGGCATCTTGAGCATGACGCGCCAGGGCAACCAGACCCATTACCAAGCCAATCCCCAATGCCCGATCTACTCGGAACTGTTAGCCATCGTGCGCAAGACCCTGAGCCTGGATGAACCATTGCGCAGTGCACTGGCGCCCTTCGCCAAGCAGATAACCTGGGCGTTTATCTACGGCTCCATCGCCAAAGGCGAGGCGCACTCATCCAGTGACATAGATCTCATGTTGATCGGCGAAAGCCTCAACTACAGTGACGTCATGGAGCAGCTCATGCCGCTGGAAGAGCGACTGGGCCGCACCCTCAACCCGACGCTTTACACCCCTGAAGACTGGATCGGCAAATGGAATGCCGGGAACAGTTTTGTGCAGCGGGTCGTGCAGCAGGACAAGATCAACCTGATGGGGAGCAACCCCCTGGAATCCACGGATGGACAACAAGGTAAACCTGGAAAATCTGCAACGTAGCGGCGGCTTGAAGGCTGAGCCGCCGGATCGCAAGGAGTGTGATGGGCTGATGCGTTCAGCCAGGGATCGGTTGAGGGATGCTGGCAATCCCCAGTTATCATTCGCCAGTCGTTTCGACCTGGCTTACAACGCTGCTCATGCTATCGCCCTTACGGCCTTGCGCTTGCAAGGGTACCGCTCGGACAAACGCTATCTGGTCTTTCAATGCCTGGTTCATACCGCAGACGCCGGCAAGGTGCAGGTGAGGTTGTTGGCGTTGTGTCATGAACGTCGGAACCTGGCGGAATATGAAGGGTACATGGATGAAGATGAGGCGCTGCTGGGCCAGTTAATGGAAAGTGCTAAGACATTAATGAGCAATATGGAAGCACTGCTTGCTGGTCATAGGTGGGAATGAATCACCGGTCAACTGTAGGAATTGGCAAGCCAGCCCCTACAGGAGGCTGCATGTTTGTTGGTGCTCTGTTACCCCAACCGTAACGATCCGCCGCCGAGCTTGATTGATGGCCCTCTGAATCACTCCTAAGGTACAGCCCACGACAGCAAACCCGTGGAGCGACCATGACAACAACAATCACCCCCGACTCGCGCTGGACGCGGCGGCGCGACGAGAAGCAGCGGCGGCTCGGGCTGGTCAAAAAATACGCAGACGGGGCGGTGTTGCCCAGTGACAGGATCGTCGAGGCGCTTGAGGCCCTGATCCTGCCCGGCGATCGTGTGGTGTTGGAGGGCAATAACCAGAAGCAGGCGGATTTCCTCTCGCGCTCCCTCGCCAAAGCCGACCCGTCCAAGCTCCACGATTTGCACATGATCATGCCCAGTGTCGGCCGTTCCGAGCACTTGGACCTGTTTGAAAAAGGCATCGCGCGCAAGCTGGACTTCTCCTTCGCGGGCACCCAATCCCTGCGCATCAGCCAGTTGCTCGAAGACGGCCTGCTGGAAATCGGCGCGATCCACACCTATATCGAACTCTACGCGCGGCTGGTGGTGGACCTGATCCCCAACGTGGTGCTTTCCGCCGGCTTCATGGCCGACCGCGCCGGCAATATCTACACCGGCGCCAGCACCGAAGACACCCCGGCGCTGATCGAGCCCGCCGCGTTCAGCGATGGCATCGTGATCGTGCAGGTCAATCAGTTGGTGGATGACGTCACCGATTTGCCGCGCGTGGACATTCCGGCGAGCTGGGTGGATTTTGTGGTGGTGGCCGACAAGCCGTTCTACATCGAGCCGCTGTTCACCCGCGACCCGCGCCACATCAAGCCGGTGCATGTGCTGATGGCGATGATGGCGATCCGTGGCATCTACGAAAAACACAATGTGCAGTCGCTCAACCATGGCATCGGCTTCAACACCGCCGCCATTGAATTGATCCTGCCCACCTACGGCGAATCCCTTGGCCTCAAGGGCAAGATCTGCCGCAACTGGACCCTCAACCCGCACCCCACGCTGATCCCCGCGATTGAAAGCGGCTGGGTCGAAAGCGTGCATTGTTTTGGCACCGAACTGGGCATGGAGAACTACATCGCTGCACGGCCGGATGTGTTCTTCACCGGTCGCGACGGCTCGATGCGCTCCAACCGGATGTTCTGCCAACTCGCCGGCCAATACGCGGTGGACCTGTTTATCGGCGCCACCCTGCAAGTCGACGGCGACGGCCATTCCTCCACCGTGACCCGTGGCCGTCTCGCCGGGTTTGGCGGCGCGCCGAACATGGGTCACGACCCGCGCGGTCGCCGCCATGGCACGCCGGCGTGGCTGGATATGCGCCACGACGATGCCCCGGAAGCGCTGTTGGAGCGTGGCAAAAAACTCGTGGTGCAAATGGTCGAGACCTTCCAGGAAGGCGGTAAACCCACCTTTGTCGACACCCTCGACGCCGTGGAAGTCGCGCGCAAAAGCGGCATGCCCTTGGCGCCGATCATGATCTATGGCGATGACGTCACTCACCTGCTCACTGAAGAGGGCATCGCCTACCTGTACAAGGCGCGCTCCCTGGAAGAGCGCCAGGCAATGATCGCCGCCGTCGCAGGCGTCACCGTCATCGGTATGCGCCACAACCCCAAGGACACCGCGCGCATGCGCCGCGAAGGTTTGATCGCCTTGCCCGAAGACTTAGGGATTCGCCGTACCGACGCCACCCGCGAATTGTTGGCCGCCAAGAGCGTTGCCGACCTGGTGGACTGGTCCGGAGGCCTGTACAACCCGCCTGCCAAGTTCAGGAGCTGGTAAATGCGCGCACTCAAACTGCATGAACTGACCCTCGCCGAACGCCTGGCGGATATGGCCGTCGATGCGCTGATCGATGAAGCCGACCTGTCGCCCAAACCGGCCTTGGTAGACCGCCGCGGCAACGGCGCCCATAGCGATTTGCACCTGGGCCTGATGCACGCCTCGGCGTTGTCGCTGTGGCCGATGTTCAAGGAAATGGCCGAAGCCGCGATTGAGTTCGGTGAAGTCGGCTTGCCGCTGCGCGAAGCCCTTGGGCGTATTGGCCGCGAAGGTGAGCAAGCAATGCTCGTCACCACCCACGGCGTGAACACCCATCGTGGCGCCATCTGGGCCCTCGGCTTGCTCACCGCAGCGGCGGCGCTGGAGCCACGCGCCATCACCCTGAACGCCGCCAGATTAGCCCTGCTCAACGACCGCTACGCGCCGCAACCCATGAGTCACGGCGCCCAGGTCGCCCAGCGCTACGGCGCACGCGGCGCCCGTGAAGAAGCCCAGCTCGGCTTTCCCTCGGTGGTGCAACGTGGCTTGCCGCAACTGTATAAAAGCCGCCAGCACAATGCAGGCGAACAGAACGCCCGCCTGGACGCCTTGCTGGCGATCATGACCGAGCTGGCCGATACCTGCGTGCTTTACCGTGCCGGTCCCGAAGGCCTGCTAGCGATGCAGCAGGGTGCTCAAGCGGTACTCGATGCAGGTGGCAGCGCAACGCTGGCCGGGCGTCGCCAATTGCATGAGTTAGACCTTCAACTGCTGGCCCTGAATGCCTCCCCCGGCGGCGCCGCCGACCTGTTGGCCGCCTGCCTGTTTATCGATCGCCTCGACGGAGCGTTGTGATGGAAACCTTATCCTTTGAATTCCCCGCCGGGCAGCCGCCAAAAGGCCGTGCGCTGGTGGGCTGCGTTGGCTCGGGCGACCTGGAAGTGCTGCTGGAGCCGGGTACGCCGGGCACGCTGACCATCCAGGTGCAGACCTCGGTGAATGGCGCCGAACAACGCTGGCAGCATCTGTTCGAGCGCATCTTCCAGGAACAGACGCCGCCGGCCTTGAACATTGATATCCACGATTTCGGCGCCACCCCCGGCGTGGTGCGCTTGCGCCTGGAGCAGGGTTTCGAGGAGATCGGCCATGACTGACTTACTCGCCAAACACAGCTTCGTTGAATTGGGCGCGCGGCAGCGGGCCAAGGCGTTGCTGGACGCCGGGTCCTACCGTGAATTGATCGACCCGTTCCAGCGCGTCATGTCGCCGTGGCTCAGCCGCCAAGGTGTGGTGCCGCAGGCCGATGATGGGGTGGTGATCGCCAAGGGCAGCATTGATGGAAAACCTGTCGTCGTTGCCGCCATCGAAGGCAACTTCCAGGGCGGCAGCCTAGGTGAAGTCGGCGGTGCAAAAATTGCGGGCGCTCTGGAGCTGGCGGCCGAGGACAATCGCAAGGGCATTGCAACCCGCGCTGTCCTGTTGCTGGAAACCGGTGGCGTGCGCTTGCAGGAAGCCAATCTGGGCCTGGCGGCCATCGCGGATATCCACGCGGCGATTGTCGATCTGCGCCAATACCAGCCAGTGATCGGCGTGGTGGCGGGCAGCGTTGGTTGCTTTGGCGGCATGTCAATCGCGGCCGGGTTGTGCAGCTATCTCGTTGTCACCCGAGAAGCGCGCCTTGGCCTCAACGGCCCGCAAGTGATCGAACAAGAGGCTGGCCTGGAAGAGTACGACTCTCGCGACCGGCCCTTCATCTGGAGCCTCACGGGCGGTGAGCAACGCTTCAACAGCGGCTTGGCCGACTGTTATGTGGCGGACGATGTGGCCGAGATTCAACACACCGTCAGCGCATTGCTGGAGCAGGGCCTGCCCACCCAACAACGCAGCCTTCAGGCCGAGCATTACCTGGCGCGCCTGGCTGAACTGGACACCACACCGCAAATCGACCCGGCAACGGTACGTGCGCTGTATCAAGGAGAACGCTCATGAGAGGTTTGCAGTGGTTCAACGCATTGAGCGCCGGAGCGACAGCCGTTGAGGGTTTGCCACGCTCGTTGAAAGTCGCTGAGGGTGTGCTGGGTGAACAGCCCGTGCGCTACATCGCCGTGGTCACCGACGCGCAAAACCGCTTCCCCCGCGCACGCAATGGCGAAGTCGGCCTGCTGGAAGGCTGGGGTCTGGCAAAAGCCGTCGATGAAGCCATCGCCCGTGGCGACAAGCGCCCGATCATCGCCATCGTCGATGTACCGAGCCAAGCCTATGGCCGTCGCGAAGAAGCCCTCGGCATCCACCAGGCCCTGGCTGCCGCCGCCGACAGCTACGCCCGTGCTCGACTGGCCGGGCACCCGGTGATTGCGCTGCTGGTGGGCAAGGCGATGTCCGGTGCGTTTCTCGCCCATGGGTACCAGGCCAATCGCCTGATCGCCCTGCGCGATCCCGGTGTGATGGTGCACGCCATGGGCAAGGCCTCGGCCGCGCGCGTGACGCTGCGCAGTGTTGAAGAGTTGGAAGCCCTGGCCGCCAGCGTGCCGCCCATGGCCTACGACATCGACAGTTACGCCAGCCTGGGCTTGTTGTGGGAAACCTTGTCGGTCAGCCAGATTGAACAACCTACGGCGGAGGATGTGGCGCGGGTCAGCGATTGCCTGGTGAGTGCGATCAAGGATATTGGCAGCACCGACTTGAGCGGCCGCCTTGGTGCGACCAATCGCGCCGCTTCCAGCCACGTACGCCAACTGCTGCGGGAACAATGGTGAACGCCCACGACTTGCTCTGGGGCATGACCCCGGCGCATCTGCCTGCTGACGCTCCGGCATGGGCGGTGGAGGCAATTGGCACGGTGGTGGTGCGTCGCGCAATCGTCACGCCGGGCTGGGTCGCGGTGGGCGTGCGCGGGCGTTTGCGCAATCAGCGGTTTGCCGCCGAGATGCCGATTGCCGCGGTGCAGCGGCGAGTCACGCCGCAAGCGCTGCGTGAGGTTACCTCGACACGGGACTTACCGGCCTTGCAGGCACTGGAGCAACTGCGGCCGGTGCTGGCGCCCTTGAATTGGGGGGTTACGGGCAGCGCGGGGTTTGAGCTGGCAACGGGCATTGAAGCGTTGCATGCCCAGAGCGATCTGGACTTGATGCTGCGCACGCCCGAGCCGCTGGATCGCAACGATGCACGCGACTTGCTGGCAACCTTGGACAACGCCGCGTGCGCTGTGGATATGCAATTGCAAACACCTTTCGGCGCCGTCGCCCTGCGCGAATGGGCCGGTTCATCGCGGCGCGTGCTATTGAAAACCGCCCGCGGTGCGCACCTCGTCATTGATCCTTGGCAGGCCGTGGCATGAGCAGCCTTTTGGTGTTCCCAGGGCAAGGCGCCCAACGTCCGGGCATGCTCCAGGCGTTGCCGGCCGATGTATTGGAACACGCCAGCGATGCCTTGGGCGAAGACGTGCGCGCATTGGATTCGGCGCACGCCCTGGCGAGTACCCGCGCCGTGCAGCTGTGCCTGCTGATCGCCGGCGTGGCCCACGCGCGCCTGCTGCAACACACGCCGGATTACGTCGCAGGGTTGTCCATCGGTGCTTACCCGGCAGCGGTGATTGCCGGTGCGCTGGATTTCGCCGACGCTCTCAAGCTGGTCAGCCTGCGCGGCGAGCTGATGCAGAACGCTTATCCACAGGGCTACGGCATGACCGCAATCATCGGCCCGGCGTTATCCACCGTCGAAACCCTGCTGGCCGAAATCCACAGCCGCGAAACCCCGGTGTACCTGGCCAATATCAACGCCGACAACCAGACGGTGATTGCCGGCAGCGACCAGGCCATGAAGCTTGTCGCCAGTCGCATCAAAGGCAATGGCATCGCCAAGCGCCTGGCCGTCAGCGTGCCGTCCCATTGCGCATTGTTGGAGCAACCGGCCCAGGTCTTGGCGCATGCCTTCGTGCCACTCAAGGCACCGCGTATCACCTACTTGAGCAGCACCCGTGCGCGGCCGATCCACAACCCTGAACAACTGCGCGACGACCTGGCTTTCAACATGTGTCGCATCGTCGACTGGCGCGGCACTGTGCAAAGCGCCTACGAGCGCGGCGTGCGCCTGCAGATCGAACTGCCACCGGGCGCCGTGCTCACCGGCCTGTCACGCCGCGTATTCGAACAAGGCACGGTGATCGCCTGCGAAGGCGCGCGCCTGGACACCTTGCAGGCCCTGCTGCAAGAGGAGGAGCGCCGCCACCGATAAAGCAGCACCCAAGGCTTTCGAAGCACAACAACAACAATTTCGATCGAGCACTTTGAGGACAACAACAATGATTATCTACGGTGTGGCATTGCTGGCGATCTGCACGCTCGCGGGCGTGATCATGGGCGACATGCTTGGCGTGTTGCTGGGCGTCAAATCCAATGTGGGCGGGGTGGGGATCGCGATGATCCTGCTGATCTGCGCCCGCCTGTGGATGCAAAAGCGCGGCGGCATGACCAAGGACTGCGAAATGGGCGTCGGCTTCTGGGGCGCGATGTACATCCCCGTGGTGGTGGCGATGGCTGCGCAACAAAACGTGGTGACCGCTCTGCACGGTGGCCCTGTGGCGGTGCTCGCGGCGATTGGGTCAGTGGTGGTGTGTGGTTGCACCATCGCGCTGATCAGTCGTACCCACAAGGGCGAACCCTTGCCCGATGAAGAGCCGCTGATCGCGCCAGTGGGAGGTCGCTGATATGTGGGATCTCATTGAAAAAGGTTTGGAACACAACGGCCTGATTACCGCGTTTGCCTTCGTTGGCGTGGTCATGTGGATTTCGGTGGTGCTGTCCAAGCGCCTGACCTTCGGGCGTATTCATGGCTCGGCGATTGCCATTGTCATCGGCCTGGTATTGGCCTGGGTCGGCGGCACGATCACCGGTGGCCAGAAAGGCCTGGCGGACCTGGCGCTGTTCTCCGGCATCGGCCTGATGGGCGGCGCAATGCTGCGCGACTTCGCCATCGTCGCCACGGCGTTTGAAGTGCAGGCCACCGAGGCGCGCAAGGCCGGAATGATCGGTGTGATCGCGTTGCTGCTGGGCACGATCCTGCCGTTTATCGTCGGCGCGAGCATGGCCTGGGCCTTTGGTTATCGCGATGCGATCAGCATGACCACCATTGGCGCGGGCGCCGTCACCTACATCGTCGGCCCGGTGACCGGCGCGGCGATTGGCGCGACGTCGGATGTGATGGCGCTGTCGATTGCCACCGGGTTGATCAAGGCGATTCTGGTGATGGTCGGCACGCCGGTCGCGGCGCGTTGGATGGGGCTGGATAACCCGCGTTCGGCGATGGTGTTTGGTGGGTTGGCCGGCACGGTGAGCGGTGTGACAGCAGGGCTGGCGGCGACAGATCGGCGCTTGGTGCCCTATGGCGCGCTGACGGCGACGTTCCATACCGGGTTGGGTTGCTTGCTCGGGCCTTCGTTGCTGTACTTCATCGTGCGCGGATTGGTCGGTTAATTATCGCTGGCTTGCCTGCGATGGCGGTCTTAAGTTTGGCGATTGGCGTACATTCGGCACTCTGCCAGTAGCGCGAGCAAGTTCGGATCACGCTCTTTGGCCTTCAAGAAGACAACGCCAATATGCTGCTGCAACCGATACCGGGGTTGCAGCGGTATCAACTTCACGCGGTTCTCATACACTGCCGCAATCCTGCCCGGCAGCAGCGCATAACCCACGCCTGAACTGACCATGCTCAGCAACGTGAAGATGTCATTGACCTGCATCGCCACCTTCGGCTCGAACCCCGCCTGCTTGAACACGCGATTGCCATCCTGGTGCGTGGCGAAGCCTTGGGTGAGGGTAATGAAGGTCGCGTCGCGCACATCTGCCAGGTCGATCTGCTGATCGCGGTCGAACGGTGAATCCGCCGGGGTGGCGAGGAAGATATCGTCGGAGAACAGCGCGATCTGTTCGCAGTCCGGGTCGTTGGCGTGCTCGTCGAGGGAGATGAGGATCGCGTCCACTTCCATGTTCTTGAGCTTGTAGAGCAGGTCGAAGTTGGAGCCCAGGATCAGGTCGATGTTGAGTTCGCTACGCCTGATTTTCAGGCCCATGATCAGTTGCGGCACGGTCTTCACCGTCAGCGAATACAGCGAGCCGAGCTTGAAGCGCTCGGCCGAGAACCCAGCGGCTTCGCGGGTGAGGCGCACGCTGTCGACCACATCGGCCACCAGCTTCTGCGCGCGCTCTTCCAGGACGTAGGCGCTTTCCAGCGGCGTGAGGTTGCGCCCTTCGTGTTTGAACAGCGGGCAGCGCAGGGCATTTTCCAGGGAGTGAATGGCGCGGTGCACACTGACGTTGCTGGTTTGCAGCTCGGCGGCGGCGCGGGCCAGGTTGCCGGTGCGCATGAACGCCAGGAAGATTTCCAGTTTCTTGAGGGTGAATTCTTCGTCGATCAGCATGGCCGTGGGCTCTTGTTCGAATGCCGACAATTGTGCCCGCAAAATGGCCCGCCGTCCCCGGAACGTCACAAGCCGCTTGCACTCTGATGCGCAAGGCTGGACGCTTGCCAGCCAGTGGTTAACGGTTACAGGAGGTCAGTGACAGATGTATCACGGGGAACGGTTCAACGCCTGGAGCCATTTGCTTGGGGCGGTTGCGGCTTGTATCGGCGCGGTGTGGATGTTGGTGGTGGCGAGCCTGGACGGCAGCCCCTGGAAGATCGTCAGCGTGGCGATCTATGGCTTTACCCTGATGGTGTTGTACAGCGCGTCCACCGTGTACCACAGCGTGCGTGGGCGGCGTAAAGAGATCATGCAAAAGGTCGATCACTTTTCCATCTACCTGCTGATCGCCGGCAGCTACACGCCGTTCTGCCTGGTGACCTTGAGAGGGCCGTGGGGCTGGACGCTGTTTGGCATCGTGTGGGGGCTGGCGGTGATCGGCATTCTGCAGGAGATCAAGCCGCGCTCCGAGGCGCGCATCCTGTCGATCGTGATTTACGCGGTGATGGGCTGGATCGTGCTGGTGGCGGTCAAGCCGCTGCTTGCCGCATTGGGCACGGCGGGGTTTATCTGGCTGGCGTCGGGCGGCGTTTTATACACCGTCGGTATTATCTTTTTTGCCTTGGAGGATCGCCTGCGCCACTCCCATGGGATCTGGCATTTGTTTGTGATCGGCGGGAGCTTGCTGCACTTCGTGGCGATCATGCACTACGTCCTATAAACGCTCCAGAAGCTCACGGGCGCGCTGGCCAAAGATCTGCAGCAGATTGGCCAGCATGTGCGGCGGCGGTTCATCGGCGCGGGTGAGGGCGTACAGGGTAATCGGCAGCGGCGGGGTGAGCGGGCGGATGCACGTGGTGGCCGTCGAGGCACCCAGGGCCGTAAAGGGGTCGATGACGGTGAGGCCGGCGCCGGACTCCACCATGGCGCGGGCCAGGGAGTAGGTTTGCACGGCGATTGTCACCCGTGGCGGTGGGTCGACGTTTTCCAGGTAGCTGTCGAGTTTCGCGGCCAGCGGGTCGGCGCTGGACAGGCCAATCAGCGGCGTGCCTGCCAGATTCGCCAGGGGCAATGGCTGGCTCAGCTCGGCGTCGGACCAATAGCCTTTGGACGCCAGCGCCACCAGCACGCCGTTGGCCAGCACCTGCGTGGTCAACCCCGGATGGCCGGAGAAGTTGAGCGTCAGCGCCAGGTCGATCTCACGCATCAGCAGCTTCTGCACCAGCTCGCGGCTATGGTCGCTGGACAGTTCGCAGGCCATGTCCGGGTAGTCGCGCTTCCATTCCAGAATCGCCGGCGGCAGCAGTGACAAGGCCAGCGCCGGGATCGCACCGATGCGTACGCTCTGGCCTGGTGCACGGCGCAGACTCTTGGCCAGGCGTCGCACGCCTTGCAGGCTTTCGGTGACCTTCTCCACTTCGCTTTCCAGCGCCAGGGCTTCCGGGGTGGGCTGCAATTTGCCGCGCACGCGCAGGAACAGCGGGAAGCCCAGCTGCAATTCAGCGTGTTGCAGCACCTTGGTGACCGCCGGTTGCGACACATGCAACAACTGCGCGGCGGCGCTGACGGAGCCGGTCTGGCGGATGGCCTGGAAGATTTCGATATGACGCAAGCGCATGGCAAGTCCATAACCGTTGTTTATAGGTGAGTCATCTTTATTCATTGTCGGCAACGTGTCACCTGCCCCTAGGCTTGGGCGCTCTGGATTTAACGGCAGGCGGCGGAAAATGATGTGCGTTATTGGGGGTGGAGTGATTGGCCTGGCCAGTGCCTATGCGTTGGTGCGTGCAGGTCACGCGGTGACGGTGATCGACGCGCGCGAGGCCCTGGGCCGCGAGACCAGCTTTGCCAACGGTGGGCAGCTGTCCTATCGTTACGTTGCGCCACTGGCCGATGCGGGCGTACCGCTGCAAGCCATCGGCTGGTTGTTGCGCGGTGACTCGCCATTGAAGCTGCGCCCGCGCCTCGATCCCCAGCAGTGGCGTTGGATGGCGGCGTTTCTGGGCGCCTGCCGTGGCTCGGTAAACAAGCGCAATGCCGCGCATCTGCTGCGCCTGGCTTCGCTGAGCCAAGACACCTTGCAGCAATGGCGCGAGGATGATCGCCTGGAAGGCTTTGACTGGCGACGCAACGGCAAGCTGGTGACCTTTCGCAGTGGCGCTTCCTTTGAAAAGGCGCGCAGCAAGGTCACCGATATCCTGCAACAGCAAGTGCTCTCAGCTGCCGATTGCGCACGCCTCGAACCCGCGCTGGCGGACGGTGGTTTTGTCGGCGGGATCTACACGCCGAATGAAGAAGTCGCTGATTGTCATGCCTTCTGCCAGCAGCTGGCGGCGCGGCTGGAAGCGTCGGGACGTTGCCGGTTTTTGCTGGGCCGCAAGGTCACCGGTATTCGCCACGCCGCGGGCACAGTGCAGGCCATCGAGTTAGGGGATGAGGTGATGCCCGTTGAGCATCTGGTGCTGGCGGCCGGATATCGTAGCGCCGAGTTGGGTGTGCCGTTGCCGCTGTACCCGCTCAAGGGTTACAGCCTCAGCGTACCGATTGGTGCTCAACACCAGGCACCGAACGTGAGCATCACCGACTACGACCGCAAGATCGTCTACGCACGCATCGGTGAACAGCTGCGGGTCGCGGCCATGGTGGATATCGTCGGCTTCGACGCCAGCCTCGAGCCCAAACGCCTCGCATTGATGAAGCGCCAGGCACTGGAGACATTCCCGCTCGCCGGCGATTATGCCCACGCGGTGGAGTGGGCCGGTATGCGTCCGGCGACGCCGACCGGCGTACCGTTGATTGGCGCCAGTACCTGCCGCAACCTGTGGCTGAACCTTGGCCACGGCGCGCTGGGTTTTACATTGGCCTGTGGCAGCGGGCAGTTGCTGGCTGAACTGATTGGCCAGCGAGCGCCTTCCATCGATATGCAAGGCCTTGAGCCAGCGCTGATTTGATCGGGTTGCAGAAGAAGGCGTTAGAAATCGCCCCACAACTGCTGGGCGACTGCCAACGCCACCACGGGTGCCGTCTCGGTGCGTAACACACGTGGGCCGAGGCGGGCCGCGTGGTAGCCGGCGGCTTGGGCGGTGTCGACTTCATTGTCGGTCAGCCCACCTTCAGGGCCGATCAGAAAGGCCAGGCTGGAAGGCTTGGCGTGACTGATCATCGGCTCGGCCACCGGGTGCAGCACCAGCTTCAAATCCGCTTCGGTCTGTTTCAACCATTCCGCCAACAGCAGCGGTGGGTGAATCACCGGCACCGTGGAGCGCCCGCATTGCTCGCACGCGCTGATCGCCACTTGGCGCCAGTGCAGCAGGCGTTTGTCGGCGCGCTCGTCCTTGAGCCGCACTTCGCAGCGCTCGCTGAAAATTGGCGTGATGGCGTTGACGCCCAGTTCGGTGGCTTTCTGAATGGCCCAATCCATGCGCTCGCCCCGGGACAAGCCCTGGCCCAGGTGGATGTGCAGCGGCGATTCAGCTTGGCCGGCAAAGCTTTCGACGAGTTGCACGCTAACGCGTTTCTTGCCGACTTCCAGCAGGCTGCCCCGGAACTCCTGGCCGGAACCGTCGAACAATTGCACGGCGTCACCTTCGCCCATGCGCAGCACACGGCTGATGTAGTGCGCCTGGGCTTCCGGCAGTTCGTGATCGCCAAGGCTCGGCGGGGTGTCGGTGAAAAAACGGGACAGTCTCATTTCGGTTCTCTGAAAAAAGGGTGCGGGCCATCAGCCCGGATCACGGAAGCCTGGGTGGAAATCTTTCGGCACGGCAACGCTGACGCTGCTGTGGGTGGCGATGTCGATGCCTTCGCTGGCCACTTCGGCGAGGAAGTCGATCTGTTCCGGCGTAATCACATAGGGCGGCAAGAAGTACACCACGCTGCCCAGTGGCCGCAACAACGCGCCGCGTTCCAGGGCATGCTCGAACACCTTCAGGCCACGGCGCTCCTGCCAGGGGTAGGCGGTCTTGGTGGCTTTGTCCTGGACCATCTCGATGGCCAGCACCATGCCGGTCTGGCGCACTTCCGACACGTGTGGATGGTCCACCAGATGCGCGGTGGCGCTAGCCATGCGCTGGGCCAGGGCCTTGTTGTTCTCGATGACGTTGTCTTCTTCGAAGATATCCAGGGTGGCCAACGCTGCCGCACACGCCAGCGGGTTGCCGGTGTAGCTGTGGGAGTGCAGGAAGGCGCGCAGGGTCGGGTAGTCGTCGTAGAACGCGTCGTACACGTCATCGGTGGTGACCACGGCGGCCAACGGCAGGTAACCACCGGTGAGGGCCTTGGACAGGCACAGGAAGTCCGGGCGGATGCCTGCCTGCTCACAGGCAAACATGCTGCCGGTGCGACCGAAGCCTACGGCGATTTCGTCGTGGATCAAATGCACGCCGTAGCGATCGCAGGCTTCGCGCAGCAACTTGAGGTACACCGGGTGGTACATGCGCATGCCGCCGGCACCCTGGATCAGCGGTTCGATGATCACGGCGGCGACGGTGTCGTGGTGCTCGGCGAGGGTCTGTTCCATTACCTGGGCCATCGTGCGCGAGTGGTCTTCCCAGCTCACGCCTTCGGGGCGCAGGTAGCAATCGGGGCTTGGCACTTTGATCGTGTCGAGCAGCAGCGCCTTGTAGGTCTCGGTGAACAGCGGCACGTCGCCCACCGACATCGCAGCGATGGTTTCGCCGTGGTAGCTGTTGGTCAGGGTGACGAAGCGCTTCTTGTTCGGCAGGCCGCGGTTGAGCCAATAGTGGAAGCTCATCTTCAACGCGACTTCGATGCAGGACGAGCCGTTGTCGGCATAGAAGCAGCGGGTCAGGCCCTCGGGCGTCATCTGCACCAGGCGCTCGGACAGCTCGATCACCGGCTGGTGGCTGAAACCGGCGAGGATCACATGTTCCAGCTGGTCGACCTGGTCCTTGATGCGTTGGTTGATGCGCGGGTTGGCGTGGCCAAACACGTTGACCCACCAGGAACTAACGGCATCGAGGTAGCGCTTGCCTTCGAAGTCTTCCAGCCACACGCCTTCACCGCGCTTGATCGGGATCAGCGGCAGTTGCTGGTGGTCTTTCATCTGGGTACAGGGATGCCACAGCACCGCCAGGTCGCGTTGCATCCACTGGTTGTTCAAGCCCATCGGTAATCTCCTCGAAGCGGTCCTGCGGCGGGCGCAGGTAAAACAATCGCGCAAGCCTATGCAATGCATGGCTGTGTCACAAGCCATTACCTATGAATTGACGGTAAAGGCAGGACGGTCTGTCACGTTTCTTCTGGATAGTCCTTAATCCGATGTTAATTTACGCTTCATACCCTCAAGATCGTATTTCTCGATATTTCAAAGCGAAATTTTCCGCTTTAATTCGATAGGTAAATCGCTAGTCTTGGGCGCACTACTACGGGATTAAGTACATGCAGTTACGTAATTCACCGGCCCGCTATGGCTGGGTCAGCATGGTTTTGCACTGGGGCGTGGCCCTGGTGGTGTTTGGCTTGTTCGCCCTGGGCTTGTGGATGGTCGGTCTCGACTACTACAGCGCCTGGCGTAAAGACGCGCCGGACCTGCACAAGAGCATTGGCATCACGCTGTTCGCCATCATGCTGGTGCGTATTGTCTGGCGCCTGGTGAGCCCGCCGCCGCCACCGCTGGCCAGCTACAGCCGCATGACCCGTATCGGCGCTGCCTTCGGCCACGGGTTCCTGTATCTCGGGTTGTTTGCCGTGATGATCGCCGGTTACCTGATTTCCACCGCAGACGGTGTCGGTATCCCGGTGTTTGGCCTGTTTGAGATTCCTGCCGTGGTTTCCGGACTACCGGACCAGGCAGATAACGCCGGCCTGGTGCATCTGTACCTCGCTTGGGTGTTGGTGGTCTTCGCCGGCTTGCACGGCGTGGCTGCGTTGAAACACCACTTCATTGACCGTGATGTGACCCTGCTTCGTATGCTGGGCCGCAAAGCCTGATGTTCAACCTCGACTCACAAGGAATAGAACGCATGTTGAAAAAGACCCTCGCCGCTCTGGCAATCGGTACTGCCCTGCTGTCTGCAGGTCAGGTGATGGCTGCTGACTACAAGATCGACAAGGAAGGCCAGCACGCCTTCATCGACTGGAAAATCAGCCACCTGGGCTACAGCTTCATCCACGGTACTTTCAAGGACTGGGATGGCACCTTCAGCTGGGATGCCGCCAAGCCTGAGGCCAGCAAAATCGCGGTCGACGTGAAAACCGCCAGCCTGTGGTCCAACCACGCAGAACGTGACAAGCACATCGCCAGCAAAGACTTCCTGGACGTTGCCAAGTTCGCTGACGCCAAGTTCGTCTCTACCGCCGTTAAATCGACCGGCGAAAAAACCGCTGACGTGACCGGCGACCTGACCTTCCACGGCGTGACCAAGCCGGTGACCTTCAAGGCCACCTTCAACGGTGAGGGCAAAGACCCGTGGGGCGGCGAGCGTGCCGGCTTCAACGCCAAGACCACCGTCAACCTGAACGACTTCGGCATCAAAGGCCCAGGCCCGTCCTCGCAGACTGTGGACCTGGACATCTCGCTGGAAGGTGTTAAGCAGAAGTAATTTCTGCCTGCACAAAAAAATGCCCCGCATCGAAAGATGCGGGGCATTTTTTATTGGGCTACAAAACTCAGCGGTTGCGGGTCAGCAACGCTGGCTTTTCGCCACGAGGACGGCCTGGCAACTGATCCAACTGCTCGGGTGTCGGGAAGCGATCCGCTTTCGACTCCTTGTGGATGATCTTTGGTGCAGGGCCACCGCGTGGGTTCTGCACGGCCGGTTCGGACGAGCGAGGCTGGTCGTCACGGGCTGGGCGACGGTTGTTGCTGCGCGAGTCTTCGCGGCGCGCCTGGCCATCACGTGGAGCACCGTTGCGCGGGCCGTTGCGCTTGGCAGGTGGCGTACCCGTGGTGCCGCCGCTGCTGTTGCGGGGGCCATTCTGACGGCCGCCTTGTGGCTGGCCGCCACGTGGAGCGCCTGCGCCTGCACCCTGTGCCGGGGCACCTGGACGACGGCCACGGCCTTGGGCCGGTTTGGCCTGTGGCACGTAGTCGACGCGGTTACCGAAGTTATCCACGTCGTCGTCGAGGAATTCGTCCGGCGCACGGTCGGCAGCGGCGCGTGGCGGTTGGCTCGGCTGGCGCTGTTCGCGGGCCGGGGTACCTTCACGGGGTTTCTGCTCACGGGCTGGGCGTTCGCCACGGCCGCTGGTCGCAGATTTTTCCTTGCCTTTATCTTTGCCCTTGTCGCGACGACCACCGCCACCACCGCCGCCGTTCGGGCCATCACCCTTCGGACCGCGTGGGTTGCGCGGGTTGCGCACGTCCGGACGTTCGCGCGCTTCAGGCTTCTCGGCCTCCACGGTGCTGGCATCGAAGCCCATCAGGTCGCCGTCGGCGATTTTCTGCTTGGTCATGCGTTCGATGCTTTTCAGCAGTTTTTCTTCGTCCGGCGCCACCAGGGAGATGGCTTCACCCGAGCGACCGGCACGGCCAGTACGGCCGATACGGTGCACGTAATCTTCATCGACGTTCGGCAGCTCGAAGTTGACCACGTGTGGCAACTGGTCGATATCCAGGCCACGGGCGGCGATATCGGTGGCCACCAGGATGCGTACGGTGCCGGCCTTGAAGTCAGCCAGGGCCTTGGTGCGCGCGTTCTGGCTCTTGTTGCCATGAATGGCGACGGCGGTGAGGCCGTGCTTGTCCAGGTACTCGGCCAGGCGGTTGGCGCCATGCTTGGTGCGGGTGAAGACCAGCACCTGTTCCCACGCGCCGGCGGTGATCAGGTGGGCCAGCAGCGCACGCTTGTGGCTGGCAGGCAGGCGGAACACACGTTGCTCGATACGCTCGACCGTGGTGTTCGGCGGCGTGACTTCGATGCGCTCCGGGTTGTGCAGCAGCTTGCCAGCCAGGGCCGTGATGTCCTGGGAGAACGTGGCCGAGAACAGCAGGTTCTGGCGTTTGGCCGGCAGGCGGGCAAGGACCTTTTTCACGTCATGGACAAAGCCCATGTCGAGCATGCGGTCGGCTTCGTCCAGCACGAGGATTTCCACGTGGGACAAATCGACGCTGCCTTGGCCGCACAGGTCGAGCAAACGACCTGGGCACGCGACCAGCACGTCCACGCCGCGGGACATGGCCTGAACCTGTGGGTTCATGCCGACGCCGCCGAAGATGCAGGCGCTGACGAACTTCAAGTCGCGGGCATACAGCTTGAAGCTGTCGTGCACTTGGGCGGCGAGTTCGCGGGTGGGGGTCAGGACCAGTACGCGCGGTTGGCGCGGGCCGTGACGCTGGGATTTGTCCGGGTGACCATTGGGAAACAACCGCTCCAGAATCGGGAGGGCGAAGCCGCCGGTTTTACCAGTACCTGTCTGAGCCGCGACCATCAGGTCGCGACCTTGCAACACGGCGGGAATGGCCCGCTGTTGCACCGGAGTAGGCTCGGTATAGCCCGCTGCCTCGATGGCGCGGACTAAAGCCTCGGAGAGACCGAGGGAAGCAAAGGACATGAGTAATCCTGTTTTAGTTAGGGCTTGGCCCAAAGGGATAATCTTGCCGGGCGTGAATGACGCTTAGGGGAGCGCTATCCCGTCCGGTCCTGCTGCGTCTGGCGGGCACTCCACCGGCTCGCGCGGGCTGGAAGCTGCGCTGTAGCGGGGTTGGGTGCCTTTTTCAAGACCTCAGCGGCCGGGCGTGAGCCTGGCGGAAAGGCCGGAGTATAACAGAGCAATCACGGCGCGCTGCTTTCCTGCTGCTCAACGGTGCGTCCAGACCCCGTAATCGCTTGGATTCCACCATATTTGGCGCTCAAGGCGCTATAGGCCGGCTCTTGCTTGAAGCGTTTGAGCTCGGCGGCAAAGCGCTGTACCAATAGGTCCATGCCCGCGCCACGACGCACCGCAAGGAACTGCTGCTGGCGGCTGACCACCAACGGCGCCTGGCTGACCTTGCCTTCCAGGCCCAGCGTCTTGATCACATGCTGGCCTACGCGGCGGTCGGTGATCACCAGATCGATGCGCCCGAGCATCAATTTGCCGAAGTTGGCTTCATGGCTGGGGGCGGGCTCACGGTTGAACAGGGTGGAATCGCTGAATGCCGCGCCGTACAGATACCCCGGCGACGTACCGACAGTCAGGCCGCGCACCTCTTCGAGGCTTTGAACGGGATGGGGGCGCTCATTGGCGTAGAACAGCACGAACTCCACCTCTGACAGCGGTTCGCTGGGGTACAGCAGCAAGGCGTCGCGCTCATGGCTGTGGAAAATATCCAGCGCCCCGTCGGCATGGCCCTGGTCGAGCATGGCCAGGCAGCGCTTCCAGGGCAGGAACTGCCATTGCACATCCACACCCAGGCGTTGGAACACGATCACCGTGGTTTCGTAGTCCAGCCCCTGCATGGTGCCCTGTTCTTCATATACATAGGGCGCCCAGGGCTCGGTGACAATGCGCAGTTTCTCGCCGTAAGCGGCCAGGCTCAGGCAAGTAAAAAGGGCAGCGGTCACAAGCTTCAGAATGATGGGCATGCCCTGAGGTTACGACGCTCCTGCCTTAAAGAGAAGCTCTGGCGCACGCATCTGCGGGCGATGCTATTTGGCCTCTGAGCTCATCAGGTGTTCATGGATGGCTGCGCGCCGCTCGCCGAGAATCAGGCGTACCAAGGGGTTGGCGAACCAGTGTTCCAATTGGTGCGCATCCACCGGGCATTTCTGGCGTTCTTCCTGGTTCTGCCGGGCTTTGTCCCACCAAACCGGGCCACAGGCCTGGTCGAATTCGTTTTCGTGTTCGTAGCAGCCGTAGAGAATCTCTCGGATGAACTGCTGCTTGCGCTTGGGCAATGCCAGGGTGATCAGCTTGTACATCTGGCGCTGCAGGCGCGGTGGGCGCGGCAGGTGGGCGGAGACTTTGCGTGTGTCGGCCAACGCCTCGGCGCTGATGGGGGCGGCGGCGTGCTTGGTGATCCACGCCTTGACCTTGGCGCGGAACAGCTGCTTGCGGCTCCAATAGTGGTGGATCAGGTCGGGACACTGGCGGACGTTGACTTGACGGTACGCGGCCACCGACAAGCAGAACTCTTCCAGGGTGTACGCGCCATGGGCCATCGGAAACAATTCGTCCATCAACTCGATCGAGTGATCCAGCAGGTGTGCGTCTTGCCGGGCCAGGCCCATGACGCCGGAGTTGAGTAGCCACATATCGTCGTCGGCCACGCCCTTGTCGGCCAGGTAGTTGGCCAGGGCTTCATACAGCACGCTTTCGCAGTTATCACCGTATTTTGCGTGGAACGCGTTGCACAACAAGGTGCCGGGCGCGACGCGCTCGAACAGCGCCATGGGCGATTCGTGGAAAAACGTGTCCGTGTCGATCAGCAGCGCGCGTTCCGAGGTTTCGAGGACTTGGCGCAACAGCACATGTTTGGTGCGGAAATGGTAGCCGTGGGGCTCGCTCCAGCGTTGGCGCGTGGCGTCGTCCAGTGTGTGGACCTGCACCGGCAACCCCGCGTAGGGCGTTGGGTTATCGCTGAACACCTGGATGTCCAACGGCATGTTCTGAGTACCGCCCAGATGCGCGAGTGCGCTGGCGATGCTGAATACCGCTTCCTGATGGTAGGTCTCGGCGCCAAATACCAGGTAAACCAGCTGTGGGCGAGGAGTCGGGGACGCTGTATTCATTTACTGCTGGCTTCCATTCCGGGAGTGTGTGAACAAAAAAAGCCCCCGTATAAACGAGGGCCTGGTTATTGCTGGAACGACCTCAGCGCGGCAGCTTGAGGTTGTTCCAGATGGCAAGGCTCGGCTCAGCCTGGTTAAGGGTATAGAAATGCAGGCCTGGCGCACCACCTTGCAACAAATCTTCACACATTGTGGTGATGACCTGTTCGCCGAACGCCTGGATGCTCTTGACGTCGTCACCATAGGCTTCCAATTGCTTGCGCACCCAGCGTGGGATCTCGGCACCGCAGGCGTCGGAGAAGCGCGCCAGCTTGCTGTAGTTGGTGATTGGCATGATGCCCGGCACGATGGGGATATTCACACCCATGGCCCGTACACGCTCGACGAAGTAGAAGTAGCTGTCGGCGTTGAAGAAGTACTGGGTGATCGCGCTGTCGGCGCCGGCGTTGGCCTTGCGCACGAAGTTCTGCAGATCGTCTTCGAAACTGTGTGCCTGGGGGTGCATCTCCGGATAAGCCGCCACTTCGATGTGGAAGTGATCGCCGGTTTCTTCACGGATGAAGCTCACCAGGTCGTTTGCGTGGCGCAGCTCACCGCTGGCCATGCCCATGCCGGACGGCAGGTCGCCACGCAGGGCGACGATGCGCTTGATGCCGGCGGCCTTGTATTGGGTCAGCAGGCTGCGCAGGTCGGCTTTGCTGTCGCCCACGCACGACAAGTGCGGAGCGGCGGGAACTTTGACTTGGCTTTCCAGCTGCAACACGGTGTTGATCGTGCGGTCACGGGTCGAGCCGCCGGCGCCGTAGGTGCAGGAAAAGAAGTCGGGGTTGTAGCTGGCCAGCTGCGTAGCAGTCGCCATCAGTTTTTCATGCCCAGCATCGGTCTTCGTCGGGAAGAACTCGAAGCTGTAGCGACGGTCTTGGGACATGGTCGTATCCTTGGAAACTCAAAAAACCGGAAAGTGTTCACCGTCGATGTGGGAGCGGGCTTGCTCGCGAAAGGGGCGTGTCAGTCGACATAATTATCAACTGATACTCCGCCTTCGCGAGCAAGCCCGCTCCCACACAAGCCCGCTCCGACAAGGAGAGAGCGGGTTACTTAGTAGCGGTAAGCGTGCGGCTTGAACGGACCTTCGACGGTCACGCCGATGTAGTCGGCCTGGGTCTTGGTCAGTTGAGTCACTACGCCGCCAAAGCCGCGGACCATTTCCAGGGCCACTTCTTCGTCGAGTTTCTTCGGCAATACTTCCACGGTCAGGCGCTCGGCTTTCTGGGCAGGCGACAGGTCGGCGTATTTCTGGTCGAACAGGAAGATCTGCGCCAGTACCTGGTTGGCGAACGAGCCATCCATGATGCGGCTTGGGTGGCCAGTGGCGTTGCCCAGGTTAACCAGGCGGCCTTCAGCCAGCAGGATCAGGTAGTCGTCGTTCTGCGGGTCGAAATCGCCTGCACCGGTACGGTGAACCTTGTGTACCTGTGGCTTCACTTCTTCCCATGCCCAGTTCTTGCGCATGAAAGCGGTGTCGATTTCGTTGTCGAAGTGGCCGATGTTGCAGACAACAGCGCGCTTCTTCAGGGCCTTGAGCATGTTCGCGTCGCAAACATTCACGTTGCCGGTGGTGGTCACGATCAGGTCGATCTTGCCCAGCAGGGCCTTGTCGATGCTGCCTTCGGTGCCGTCGTTCTGGCCGTTGATGAACGGCGAAACCACTTCGAAACCGTCCATGCAGGCTTGCATGGCGCAGATCGGGTCAACTTCGGAGACTTTTACGATCATGCCTTCCTGACGCAGGGACTGGGACGAACCCTTGCCCACGTCACCGTAGCCGATCACCAGGGCTTGCTTGCCCGACAGCAGGTGGTCGGTGCCGCGCTTGATGGCATCGTTCAGGCTGTGACGGCAGCCGTACTTGTTGTCGTTCTTGCTCTTGGTCACCGAGTCGTTGACGTTGATGGCCGGGATTTTCAGCTCGCCCTTGGCCAGCATGTCCAGCAGGCGGTGCACGCCGGTGGTGGTTTCTTCGGTCACACCGTGGACGCGGTCCAGGATCTGCGGGTACTTCTTGTGCAGCAGCTCGGTCAGGTCGCCGCCGTCGTCGAGGATCATGTTGGCATCCCAAGGCGTGCCATCCTTGAGGATGGTTTGCTCCAGGCACCACTCGTACTCTTCTTCGGTCTCGCCTTTCCAGGCGAATACCGCGATACCGGCAGCGGCGATAGCGGCAGCGGCCTGGTCTTGGGTCGAGAAGATGTTGCAGGACGACCAACGCACTTCGGCACCCAGGGCAACCAGGGTTTCGATCAGCACGGCAGTCTGGATGGTCATGTGGATGCAGCCGAGGATCTTCGCGCCTTTGAGCGGCTGCTCAGCGGCGTACTTGCGGCGCAGGCCCATCAGGGCAGGCATTTCGGATTCGGCGATAAAGGTTTCGCGACGGCCCCAGGCAGCGAGGGACATGTCGGCGACTTTGTAGTCGTTGAAATCTGCAGGCGTGTTGACAGCGCTCATGAAGAGCCTCCATTCGTAGTGTGCGAATGGGCGCCGTTGTGCGTTTAGTATCCAGCTGGCTAACCAGGCCGGACAACGCCCCATCCGAGCCTGACAGGTTGAACCTGCTGCAGCGCCCCTCGGACAGGTGGCGGGAGAACGGTATCAACTAGAGATGACCGTTTTGAAACGGCGCCGATTATAGCCGTGTGCGCCAGACTTCCCAAGCCTTTCCGTCGGCCATATGAAGATCGCTGATGGGGTTGATAGGCAATGGCGCATAGAGCTTGAGCCCAGGCTCTGCCATGATGTTGCCCATCATTCGGCAAGACGCTTTGGAGTGACCATGAACTTCCACACCCGCAAATGGGTAAAACCCGAAGACCTCAACCCCAACGGCACCCTGTTCGGCGGCAGCCTGCTGCGCTGGATCGACGAAGAGGCGGCGATCTACGCCATCGTCCAACTGGGCAACCAGCGTGTGGTGACCAAGTACATCTCCGAAATCAACTTCGTCAGCGCTTCGCGCCAGGGCGACATCATTGAGCTGGGCATTACCGCTACCGAATTTGGTCGCACCTCCATCACCTTGACCTGTGAGGTGCGCAACAAGATCACGCGCAAAAGCATCCTTACGGTAGAGAAAATGGTCTTCGTCAACCTGGGTGAAGACGGTTTGCCAGCGCCCCACGGCCGCACCGAGATCCGGTACGTGAAGGATCAGTTCAAGGACGATAGCCTTCCTGAATAAGCCTGCTGCGCTGTGATTTGCTTTACCAAATCATTCCGCACGGATCTTTCCCAGGCGCTCTCATCACTCAGGACCACACCCTGTAGAGAGAGCCCATGGATGAAAGTGTTTAACTCGATCACCAAGATTCAACCCTCAGTGACTGAAGAGGCGTATGCCCCGACCCAACAAGCGTTGGAGACGCCGCTGGTGGAGGGGGTGGGCGCGCGCAATGTGACACTCATGCGTGATCAGCAGGGACGGGTGGACGTGTTTTTATCGGCCCCCCCTGTCACCAGCCTGATACTCAGTGGGGGAGGCGCCAAGGGCATTGCTTTCTCGGGGGTGGTACGGGCACTTGAGGACGCCCAGAAGCTGCAAGGTATCCAATCGATTTCCGGCTCATCTGCCGGCGCCATTTCGGCGGCACTGATTGCCAGTGGTATGGGGGCTGAAGCGTTCGACAAGTTGTCGGATGGTATCGATTTGCCCAGCTTGCTCAATAGCAAAGACG
This sequence comes from Pseudomonas sp. DWRC2-2, assembly GCF_049897885.1. Lineage (NCBI taxonomy): Bacteria > Pseudomonadati > Pseudomonadota > Gammaproteobacteria > Pseudomonadales > Pseudomonadaceae > Pseudomonas > Pseudomonas sp. DWRC2-2. The sequence continues at coordinate 189,666 of NZ_JAFCXD010000003.1, read as the reverse complement.
CCGTGACGGCCTGGATGCAGGATGCCAGTACGACACTGGGCAAGCTGGTTGGGCGCTTGCCCGGCGCTGTCGGCAGTACCTCTCTATTGTTGATGACCTTGCTGCCACGCCTGCAGACCGAGGCACTTCCCCTTGAAGAACTGATTCGCAATGAGTCGCGCCAGTCGATTCTGGGTCATATCGCGCAAACCCCTCGGGAAACCCGGTCGGCGCAAATCATGCGCATTGCTGACAGGTTGAGTGCCGGCGGCGCCCCTACGTTTGGCGATCTTGAGGTGCTGAGTCGGGATATACCTGCGATCAAGCAACTCAACATCACCGGCACTGGCATGTTTGCCGACCGTCCACAGCTGGTGGTGTTCAATGCGAGCCTGACGCCGCAGATGGACATCGCCAGGGCGGCGCATATTTCCGGCGCGTTGCCGCTGGTGTTCAAGAGTCCCGTGGAACAAGGTCATGGCTTTCAGGCGTCAGCTGAAAGCACCGTGTTCAAGGATGGTGGCCTGCTGCTCAATACTCCGGCGCCAGGTGTGGTGGATCGGGCGTTTCCCGAGAGCCCACTGGCCAAGGCCGAGGCGTTGATCGTCAAGTTCGAGTCAGATGCCTCTGGTGAGCGAGCGCGCAGTGGCAGTTTTCTGAGCCACTTGGCAGATCGCATCACCGGCGTTCCGCATTCGGCTGCGGGGGCCTTCCAGGACAAAAAGCTCGAAGCGTTCGCCGAGCAGATCGTGACATTGCCCCTCAAGACTGAAAAAGGCGATTTTCGAGGCCTGCTCACGGGCACGGTCAACTTCACGATACAGGATGAGCAGAAGCAGCACCTGCAAGCGAAGGCTCGCGAGGCGGTAGACGCGCATTTGGAGCGTCGTACCACTGCACTTGAGCACCACGCTTTCCAATCGCTGGATGACGCCGTGTTGGCCATGGACGATTCGATGCTCGCCAGCGTGCAACCGACGCTGCAAAAAGACCCCGCCGCCTCGGATGTACTGATGTTTCGGGAAAGCGCAAAACAGGCGTTGCAAGTCCTGGATGTCGCGATTGCCGAGGCTAACCAGGCACAGGGCGCGCTGGTGTTCACGCCGAGAATCTTATCGGCCCTGCGTAACCTCGACGCCTTGGCCGAGCGGCCTGAGCACATCGATTGGTTGGGACGGCGCCTCAATGTCGCCAGTCAGCCCAACTTTCAGCAGTTGTTGCAAGCGGCGGCCAAGCAGATCGCAGGCGGTGCATCGCCGATGTCCAAGGTCATTGGCCGTGCTGTTGCTGAGATGAGCGTGCGTGATATTGCGACGAAAGCTGAAAACTTCACGCGTGAGGTGATCTACCCGTCGCTGTTCCGACCCGGCCAGCCCGAGTCCAACGTTGAACTGTTGCACCGTGCGGCCCAGGACCTGGCATGGTCCACCACGGCCACCGAATTCAACCGGGTACTCGACACCCTCGTGGACGGTTACAAGGCACGTAACAAGCCTTGGGACAAGGCCTCCAGCTCCACCACCGTGGAGATGGCCAAGGCCTGGAAGCTAAAGGTTTAGTTGCCTGGCCACTGAACAGCCATCGCGGCGGCGTGTCGTAGCTACAGGCACCCCTTGGACTCCGGATGATCATGGCCACCGACGAATCAGGCAAAACCCCCAACCTGTCGCAGGAAGAGCAGCAGGACGTCGACAAAAACCAGCCACCCCGCGCGGCGGTACTGCATGAAATCATCCGCACCCAGGGCGACCAGGAGTTGGAGCGCAGCGTCGCCGCCTTGTGGTGGTCGGCGTTGGCGGCCGGGTTGACCATGGGACTGTCGCTGATGGCGATGGGGTTGCTCAACTCACGCCTGCCGGATGGCGAAGCCTTCAAGGTGATCGCCAGCTTCGGGTACTGTGCGGGCTTCCTGGCGGTGATTCTCGCGCGTCAGCAGTTGTTCACCGAAAACACCCTGACGGCCGTGCTGCCGGTGATGAGCAATCCCACCCTGGGCAACGCCGGGCGACTGTTGCGATTATGGACAGTGGTGCTGGTCGGCAACCTGTGCGGCACCCTATTGGTGGCTTACGTGATGCTGCACCTGCCGATCTTCGATACCCGGACTGACCAGGCCTTCCTCGAAATCGGGCGCAAGATCATGGAAAACGACGCCAGCCAGATGTTTGCCAAAGGCATCATCTCCGGCTGGATGATCGCGACCATGGTGTGGATGATCCCGTCGATGGAAAGCGCCAAGATGTTCATCATCATCTTGATCACTTACCTGATGGCGCTGGGGGACTTTACCCATATCGTGGTGGGCTCGGCGGAGGTGTCATACCTGGTGTTTGCCGGCGAACTGGCGTGGAAGGACTTCTGGCTGGTGTTCGCCGGGCCGACGCTGGCGGGCAATATCATTGGCGGCAGCTTTATCTTTGCGCTGATCAGCCACGCGCAGATTCGCAGCGAAAGCAGCTTGCCGGGTAAGAAAGCTGCGGACCCCAGGCATCCGCAGCGGATCGATAAGGATCAGTGAGTATCAGGTGCGGCCTGTGGCTCATCCCGGGTCACGCGCTTGACCAGTTTGCCGATGCTCAACCCCTGCAACAGGATTGAAGACAGCACCACGATGTAGGTGATGCTCAGCAGCAGGTCACGCTCCGGGCCCAGTGGCAGTGCCAGTGCCAACGCTACCGATACACCGCCACGCAAACCGCCCCAGGTGAGGATGCGGATGGTGCCGCGTGGCACCGTGCGCCAGCGCCGCAGCAACAGGATCGCCGGGGCCACCGTCAGCAAGCGCGACAGCAGAATTGCCACGGCCAGCAGGCTGGCGGCGAATACGTGCAACCAGTTGAACGGCAAGAGCAGCAGCTCCATGCCGATCAGGGCGAACAGCAGGGCATTGAGCATGTCGTCGAGCAACTCCCAGAAACCGTCCAGGTAGCGGCGGGTCATGTCGTTCATCGCCAACTTGCGGCCCAGGTTGCCGATGATCAGACCGGCGACCACCATCGCAATCGGTGCCGAGACGTGCAGCTCGGTGGCCATCGCCGAGCCGCCGATTACCAGGGCGAGGGTCAGCATCACTTCGATCTGGTGCTGCTCGATGCTCTTGATCATCAGGTAGACCAAGTAGCCAATCAGACCGCCGAATACCACTCCTCCGATGGCTTCATGGGCGAACAGCAGGGCGGTGGCGCCGACGGTCGGGGTTTCGCCCAGCTGTGCGATGCCCAGCAGCACGGTAAAGACCACGACAGCGGTACCGTCGTTGAACAGTGATTCGCCGACGATAGTGGTTTTCAGCGGTTTCGAGGCATTGGCCGTACGCAATACACCCAGCACCGCAATCGGGTCGGTCGGCGAGATCAGCGCACCGAACAGCAGGCAGTAAAGGAAGCTCACGTGCCAGCCAAACAGGGCGAAGATGTAATACGCCAGGCTGCCGATCACCACGGTCGCGATCAATACCCCGAAGGTCGCCAGCAGGCCGATGGGCCAGCGGTAGCTGCGCAGGTCGTTCAGGTTCACGTGCAAGGCACCGGCGAACAGCAGGAACGACAGCATCCAGTTCATCAGCAAATCGCCGAAGTCGATCTGGCCGATCAATTGCTGGATACGCTCTTCCAGGCCTGGGTAGCCGAGAACGCTCAAGCCTTGCAGGATCAGCGAAAACACCAGGGCCGTGACCATCACACCGATGGTGGGCGGCAGGCCGATAAAACGGAAATTCACATAGGTGAGCAGGGTGGTGAGGCAAATAAAGGCGGCGACAAGTTCAAGCATCCGGGGTCCTTGGAGGTTGGGTGGCAGTGCAGGGTTGGGTGGATGGACCGCGCCAGTGGCACGATGTTGCAAGGCATTGGATAAAACGCCATAGAACCTTTGGGCCAGCCAGGGCTCATAGCGGGTGAGTGCGGTTTGGTATTTTTAGTGCTAAAACTCTAATCGCTGTTTAAAACTACAAAAGGAATGTGTGATGACGGTCGCTTTCTGGTGTGTGTTGATCGCAATTTTTCTACCTTACCTGTGCACAGGTGTGGCCAAGTTCAGCGGCGGCAAGTTCGGCCCACGGCAGAACCACGACCCTCGCGCTTTCCTGGACACCCTTGAAGGGTTTGCCAAGCGTGCCCACAGTGCCCAGCTCAACAGTTTTGAAGTCACCCCGGCCTTCGCGGCGGCAGTGATCATCGCGCACCTGGCGGGTACGGCCGAATTGGTGACCATCAATGTGCTGGCTGTGCTGTTTATCACCAGCCGCCTGCTGTACATCATCTGCTACCTGGCGGATTGGGCGATGTTGCGTTCGCTTGTGTGGTTCGTGGGGATGGCGTTGATTGCGAGCTTCTTCTTTGTCTCGATCTGACGGTTGATAAGGGTCCCTGGGGGAGTGGGCTTGTGTGGTGAGCCCGCTCACCACAGCCCCACTACATTGAGTTGGGCAGAGCGTCTTTAGCTCCCCGCAGGTGCATCCGGGACCTGTGGCAACGCTGCACCCTTGGGCCACAACATCCAGATCTGCCCCTGCTGCTTCATATTCCCCGCCAGTTCACCCGCCGCATCGCCGGTGCCCCAGAACAGATCCGCGCGCACTTCACCCGTGATTGCGCCGCCAGTGTCCTGTGCAGCGACGGGCCGTGCGATTGGCGAACCGTCCGGCTTGGTGGTCGACAGCCACAACAGACTGCCTAACGGAATCACCTTGCGATCCACGGCCACGCTGTAGCCAGCGGTCAATGGCACGTTCAGGGAGCCGCGAGGGCCTTCGTTGCTGTCGGGGCGTGCGCTGAAAAACACATAGCTGGGATTGCTCGCCAGCAGTTCCGGAATGCGTTGCGGGTGCGCTTTGGCCCAGGCGCTGATGGCGCCCATGGTCACGGCTTCTTTCTTCAATTCGCCTTGTTCCACCAGCCAGCGGCCGATCGGGCGGTAGGGATAGCCGTTCTGGTCGCCATAACCGACGCGCAGTTGGCGCCCACCGGCCAGTTGGATGCGGCCCGAGCCCTGGATTTGCAGGAACTGCAGGTCCATCGGGTCCGTCAGCCAGGCAATCGGTTTGGCCGTGGAGCCCTGGCCGTTGATGGCGCTGGCATCGTCGTAAGGCTTGAGCACACGACCTTCCAGGCGACCGCGCAGGCGCTTGCCCTTGAGTTCGGGGTAGATGCTTTCCAGGTTGACGATGATCAGGTCGTCCGGCACGCCGTATACCGGCACGTTGGCTTTGGCGGTTTTGGTCAGGCTGCCGGGGTATACCGGTTCGTAATAGCCGGTGATCAAGCCGTTGGGTGTGTTGCCGGCAGAGCGCAGGCCGAACACATCCAGGCGCTCCTTGAGGAAGCCCCGCACCGCCGTAGCATTGGCGGGCACGGTCGCAGCGGCTGCGCACGTCGCACCCCAGATCGGGTCCGCCTTGAGGCGTTGGCAGGCGCTGCGCCATGATTCAAATCCGGCCAGCAAGTCGCTGTCGGACACCGCCGGTAACGCTTCCCACGGCGCATTGACATAAGTGGCGACGGCGTGGGGCTTGGGTGTTTCATCTTTGGCTGTTTCTTTGCCCGCGTCGCAGCCGGCCAGCAGCGCGATCATCGGCAGAGCCCACGCCAGGCGGCGGCCCCAGGGTTTCAACGTGACATTCATACAAACAGTTCCTGAAGCGATTGCCCACGCCGCAGCGCTATTGGGCAACCCTTATTATTAATAGGGCTATTGGTCTTTACGGGCGGGGCGAGGATACTGGCCGCCGTTTCCCGTGACCTCGAAGCCACCATGACTTTTAAAAGACTGACCGTTGTATTGCTGGCCTGCCTGACGCTGTCCGCCTGTGGCGGCGTAGATCCCAATTCTCCGCTGGGCCAGCGCAAGGCGATCTTCAAGCAGATGCTCAAGACCGGCGAAGACCTGGGCGGCATGCTGCGTGGGCGCATCCCCTTCGACGGCGCTAAATTTGCCCAAGGCGCGGTCAAGCTGGATGCGTTGTCCCATGAGCCGTGGAAGCATTTCCCGAGCGTGCGCGAGGAAGATCACACCAGCGCCAAGGACGATGTCTGGCAGAAGCAGGCGCAATTCCAGCAACTGGCCCGCAACCTTGAAGCGGCCACCGGTGAGTTGGTGACCATCAGCCAGGTCCAGCCTTACAAGGCCAGCAACCTGGGGCCGGCGGTGCAGAAAGTCGAAGATGCCTGCAGCGCCTGCCATAAACAGTTCCGGGACCACTGACCGGTTTTACTGGTCGAGTTCTTCCACCGCGTCCTGCAGTTCTTTGCGGGACTCGGCGAGTTTGTCTTTGCGTTTGTTGATCTTGTCCGCATCGCCTTTTTTCATGGCCTTGTCGAGGTCGGCCTGACGGCGGCTGACTTCATGCTTGGCATCGAGCACCTTGTTTTCCCGCTCCTTCTTCAAGGACGCGTCGGTGCAGTTGGCGGTGACTTCACTCAGGGCTTTTTCCAGACCAGCTTGTTGCGCACTGTTGCCGGCGGCCTTAGCCTGCTCGATCTGGGTGCTGATGGCTTGGCGCTTGGCGGCGCAGCCGGTGAGCTGTGGTGCTTGTTCGTCGGCCAGCAACGGTGTGGCCATGAAAGTTGCAACGGTCAGGGCAACGGGGGCTAGAAATTTCATGTGGGGCTCCAAGGTCGCAATCTGGTGGTCGGCTTGGGTTCAGAACCCGTCGATGCCGGCCACGCGTAATGTGTCTGCCAAGGCCTGTACTTGCGGGTCGCGGAAAAAAGCACTCAATTGCGCCGCGCGACCCGGGCCGATGCCATCGATGGCCAGCCAGGCCTGGGTGTCTCTCGCGACCAGCGTCTGCCAGTCGCCTTCCAGGTTGTTGCGTGCCGCGGGCGGTACGCCCAAGGCTTTGAGCCATTGGGCAAAGGACCGTTGCCGCGCGCTGTGGAGACTTTCGAGCACACGTGCGCGGCTGCGGTCACCGAAGCCCTCAATGTTAGCAAGCTCTGCCGCATCCAGGGTTAACCAATCGAGAAAGCCTGCGATTAGACCGGCCTGGATCAATACGTTCCAGGTTTCGCGACCTATATGGGGTAGCGCAAGGCCTTGATTGCTGCTCAGCCAGGTGAGGCGTGCGAGTAACTGCTCTTCGCAGCCGGGGTCCAGTTGCCAGCAGCTCAAGGCATGGAAGTCCCGTGGGTCAGGCACTTTCAGGTCTGCCCTGTGGGTGTTTCGCAGGATGACTTCGTCCAGCCGCGGGATCACCTGGCCCGCCAGGCTGATGGATATCTGGTCGCCAGGGCGGATATCCAGCGCTTGCCAACGTTTCAATGAGCCGGCGCTCACTCGGCTGATCTGTCGGTCATCCAGTCGCACCGGTTCCAGCTCCAGCATGGGGGTTATGCGTCCGGTGCGGCCGATCTTGAATTGCACGTTGCGCACCAGTGCCAGGGCCTTGCCTGCCGGATACTTCCAGGCGGCGGCCCAATAGGGCTCGCTGGCTTGCCAGCGTTCGGCGGGCGCGCGCTGAGCTTGGTGCACCACCACCCCGTCGCTGGCGAATGGCAGTGGGTGGTTGTACCAATAGGCACGCCAGTGCGTGGCTTCGGCGATGTCGCGGATAGGTTGGCTGAAGCGACGACTGTCGGTGAAACCCCAGCGTGCCAGTGTGGCCAGGCGCTCGGTAAAGGAAGCTGGCCCCTTTGGCCACGCCCAAACGAACAGGCCAATGCCGCTGGCATCGGTGTCGCTCAGTTGCAGGCGGTTCATTAGGCCGGCCACTTTGCTGCGGGCATTAAGCCCGCCGTTTGCCGATTGCACATGGTCGTCGAGCCGCCAATAGAGTTCACCTTGCAGCACCAGGTCGATGGGTTCCGGCAACTGTTGGACGATGCCAGGGATCTTGCGTGCGGAGGCGGACCAGTCGTGGCCCATGAGGCCGTCGCCCCGGCTGATGACTTGTCGCAGGCGACCTTGTTGATAGATCAGGGTCACCGCCACGCCATCCACCTTGGGCTGAATCCAGACATCTTCGCGTGTTTGCAGCCAGGCGCCGACGGCCTGTTCATCCTGCAGTTTCTCAAGGCCCGTATGGGCAATGGGATGAGGCAGGGTGCCGCGTGAACTCGCCAGTGGCTTGTCGGGTTTCGTGGTGGATTCGGGGAAGCATTGGCGCCAGTGGGCCAGGCGCTGGCGTGCCTGGTCATAGAGTTCATCGCTCACGGGGGATTGGTTGAGGCGATGGTAGCTGTCGTCCCAGAGGCGTATCTGTTCGGCCAGGGTGTTGACCTGTGCCCGGGCGGCGTCTGGGCACTCTTCGGCCCACCCGCTGAGAGGTAAAAGGCTGAGTACAAACGCTATCAGTAAAGGCATCGTGAGCATCCTTGCCCGGAAAGGGTGCCCAGCCTAAATGATCCTCTCGGCCACAAAAAAGCCCCGACGCTGCGGGGCTTTTTACGGGGTGTTTCTATTTACTTGTCTAGTCCTGAAATAGGTTTACACCTGTTTCAGTCTCAAAACGCCCGATGCACCGCATCGGGCGTTTTGTATTTCAGGGAAAGGTGTGGCCGTTCCCCGTTGTATATCAGCACCGACTCATCCACCATTTTCATTGCGTCCGCCAGATTTTTAGGGCGATACAGCAGGAACTCGGTCTTCAAAATGCCGTTTATCCTCTCCGCCAGAGCATTCTGGTAGCAGTCATAGCCGTCGGTCATTGAGCACCTGACACCATGACTAGCGTGCAAGCGCTGATAGAGCTCAGAGCAGTATTGGGCTCCACGGTCTGAGTGATGGATCAGTGGCAGCGTGCTTCGGCGCTCACCAACTGCCTTTTCCATCGCCTTGATTACCGACTCGGTATGCAAGCTCTCATGCACATGATGGCCTACGATCTTGCGCGAGTAGGCGTCTGTCACCAGGCTCACATAAGCCACGCTTTCCTGTGTCGGCAGGTAGGTTATGTCTGCAACCCAGACCTGCTCTGGCCTATTGGCCACGATCTGCTCATCACCTGCTTTGAGCAGGTTAGGGTGTCGGCGAAAACGGTGATGGCTGTCCGTCGTTTTGTGGTATGCCCGTTTGCGTACAACCAGTTCTCGGGCGTTGCGCAGGATGCTAAACAGACGGTCTCTGCCGACCCGCACTGATGCACCAACTTCAACGCTCATCAGGTAATGCAGCTTGCGCGTGCCTATCCGTGGCTGACGGCGGCGCTTTTCAAGAACAAAGTCCATGACCTCTTGATCTTGACGAGCCCTCTCGTCGAAAACCCGATTGCGTTGGTAATACGCTTGGCGCGAAATGCTCATAAACAGGCAAGCCCTCGTGATGCTCAGGCCTTGGATTTGCCCTTGCGAGAGGACTTGCCGGGTCGCTTTTTTACGACGGAAACACCGTAGTCATTCTTCAGAACATTCACGACGGCTTCGAAGAATTGCGCTTTCTGATTGCTTAGCGCCAGCTGTTCTTCGAGCTCTTTGATCCGCTGCTCGGGGGTCAGCGGGAGGGTTGGCTCGGTCATGGACCTGCTCCTCAGCTCTCGAATTGAGGCGCCTTGGCTCCAGTCCTGCCGGCCGTGCTTGCGTAGCCAGACCAGTACTGTGGACCGGCCCTGAATGCCGTAGCGCCGTTGAGCCTCTTTATAACTCAACTCGCCCTTTTCGACCTGGTCTACGACCGATAATTTAAAGGCTAGCGTGTAGTCACGCTGGCTCCGCCTTTTGCCCGAATCCATTGACTCCTCCTGAAGATAGGTCAGAAGGTGTAAACCTTATTCAGGACGGGACAACTTGAACAGGCCGCCCAGGGCTTTCACGGCGTCGGGCTTATCGGCCTTGGCCTCCTGTGTTTGCTGCTTGGCGTCGGCTTTGGCCTGGGCTTCAGAAAGTTTGTCACAACCTTTGTTGATCTGGTCCTGGGCGGCTTTGAAGGCCTTTACTTTCAAGGTGTCCTTCTGGGCTTCGGCAGCATCGATCTTGGTTTGCAGATCTGCGGCTTGTTTCTGGCAGTCGCCGGAGTTGCCGCCACCCAGTTGGGCGCTCAGGGCGCCGCTCAGTGCGCTCAGGTCCGCGGCGTTAACCGGCAAGGCGAACAGGCTGAGCAGCAGGGCGGCAGGGGCGAGCGTGGAAATGCGCATGAAAAACCTCAATGTTCGATTGCCTGCGCGCTGATGAATCCCGGGCTGGCGCAGGGCAATATCCAAATAAGGTGAAGGGCCCGAGAGGGCGCGGATTCTAAGGGGCCATCATTGGGCCTGCAAGCTTTGGATCCAAAAACTGTGAAGGTCGTCGCGCCATTCAGGCGGCAATAAAAAGCCCCGCCGAATGAACCCGGCAGGGCTTTTGTGTACCGAGAGCGATTACAGGCCGGCGGCAGTCCGCAGGTCGTTGGCGCGGTCGGTTTTTTCCCAGGTGAAGGTGGTGAAGGTGTCGTCGCCGACCGTCTTCTGCGCAGGGGTACGACCGAAGTGGCCGTAGGCTGCGGTTTCCTGGTACATCGGGTGCAGCAGGTCGAGCATGGTGGTGATCGCGTAAGGGCGCAGGTCGAAGATCTCGCGCACCAGTTTTACGATCTTGTCATCGCTGATCTTGCCGGTGCCGAAGGTATTCAGCGAGATCGATGTAGGCTGGGCCACACCAATCGCGTAGGAAACCTGGATCTCGCAACGCTCGGCCAGGCCGGCAGCGACGATGTTCTTGGCCACGTAACGACCGGCGTAGGCCGCCGAACGGTCAACCTTGGATGGATCTTTACCGGAGAACGCGCCACCGCCGTGACGGGCCATGCCGCCGTAGCTGTCGACGATGATCTTGCGACCGGTCAGGCCACAGTCGCCCACCGGGCCGCCGATGATGAACTGGCCAGTCGGGTTGATGTGGAACTGGGTGTCTTTGCTCAGCAGCTCGGCCGGCAGCACGTGTTTGACGATCAGCTCCATCACGCCTTCGCGCAGGTCGGCGTAGGACACGTCCGGGTTGTGCTGGGTCGACAGTACGACAGCGTCGATACCGACAACTTTGCCGCCTTCGTAGCGGCAGGTCACCTGGGACTTGGCGTCCGGACGCAGCCACGGCAGCAAGCCGGATTTACGCGCTTCGGCCTGACGCTGCACCAGCTGGTGCGAGAAGGTGATCGGTGCCGGCATCAGCACGTCGGTTTCGTTGCTGGCATAGCCGAACATCAGGCCCTGGTCGCCGGCACCTTGATCTTCAGGCTTGGCACGGTCGACACCCTGGTTGATGTCCGGGGATTGCTTGCCGATGATGTTCATCACGCCGCAGGTCGCGCCGTCGAAACCAACGTCGGAGCTGGTGTAGCCGATGTCGGTGATCACGTCACGAACGATCTGCTCCAGGTCAACCCAGGCGGTGGTAGTCACTTCGCCAGCGATGATCGCTACACCGGTTTTCACCAGAGTCTCGCACGCCACACGGGCGAACTTGTCTTCAGCAATGATGGCGTCCAGCACCGCGTCAGAAATCTGGTCGGCGATTTTGTCCGGATGCCCTTCAGACACGGACTCGGAGGTGAAAAGGGAGTATTCGCTCATCTCGATGTTTTCCTGATATTTACCGATGGTGAGTGTCGCCAGCCGGCCGCTGAAAATGGCGGACCTGGATCTGGAAACCATTACGTAAACCTACATAGAGGCTTTCCCCGGGAACGAGTCCCGCAGCGGTGGCCCAACGGGCCAGATCATCCTGTTCAAAACCCAACCAGAGATCACCGCAGGCCTCCCTGGCCCAATTCTGGTTGTGGCTGCATAAATCCGTAACCAACAGGCTACCGCCGGGGTGCAGCAGCCCGGCCATTTGCTTGAGGGCGTCGGCGGGGGCGGCGAAATGGTGCAAGACCATGTTCAGCACCACGCAGTCGGCCTTTAACGTTGTGTTGTTCAGCGCGTCCGCCAACTGCAGGCTGACATTGCCCAGCGACTCGCGCTCACACAGCTGGCGGGCCAGTTCGAGCATCGCCGGGCTGTTGTCCAGCGCGGTGACTTGCTGGAAGCGCCGCGCCAGTTCCGGCAGGAAACCGCCGTCGCCAGGGCCGACTTCCAGTGCTGTGGCCTCTTCACTGAAGCTCAGCTTGTCGAGCAGCGCCAATACACTGTCGCGGTACTGGGCAAGGCCGGCAATCAGGTCTTGTTGGGCGCGAAACTTCTCGGCAACCCGTGCGAAAAAATCCTGGCTGGCGGCGGCGCGTTGCCCATGCACCTGACCGATGCGCGACTGTACGTCGCCCGGCAGGCTCAGGTTATCCACTTCTTCAAGCAGGGCTGCGTGCAGTTTGCCGCCCAGCAATTCGGTATGGGGCAGGGCGCGGCGGTAGAAAATTGCGTTGCCTTCACGGCGGGTCGCCACCAGGTCGGCCTGGGCCAGCACTTTCAAGTGGTGGCTCATGCCGGACTGGCCGATGGCGAAGATCTGCGCCAGTTCCAGTACGCCGAAGGAATCGTTGGCCAGTGCGCGCAACACGTTCAAACGCAACGGATCGCCAGCGGCCTTGCACAAGGCTGCCAGTTCATCGCCGTCGTCGGGGCGCAGTGAGGGCATGGGTAGATTCATAAGGCCAGCAGTCTAGTGACGGGGGGAATGCATCGCAAGAGCAATATCAAAAAGTTTTGATATTGATCGATAAGTGGCGGTTATAAGCCGCCGCTATAACCTTTAGACGAATCGGTTAAAGGTTTCTGCAAGGGATTGATGCCCAAAGCACAGGAAAAACGTCCTCAAGTGACTATCTGTCATTGCCCGCAGGCGGTGGCTGAGGGAAAATGCCGGTCCTTTTTTCCGTTTCTTTTCAGCAAACCCCAGGAGATCAGCGATGCCCAGCCGTCGTGAGCGTGCCAACGCCATTCGTGCCCTCAGCATGGATGCCGTGCAAAAAGCCAACAGCGGCCATCCCGGTGCCCCGATGGGCATGGCGGATATCGCCGAGGTGCTTTGGCGTGACTACCTGAAACACAACCCGAGCAACCCGTCGTTTGCCGACCGTGACCGCTTCGTGCTGTCCAACGGCCACGGTTCGATGCTGATCTACTCGCTGCTGCACCTGACCGGCTACGACGTCACCATCGATGACCTGAAAAGTTTCCGTCAACTGCACAGCCGCACCCCGGGCCACCCGGAATTCGGCTACACCCCAGGCGTCGAGACCACCACCGGCCCCCTGGGCCAAGGCCTGGCCAACGCCGTTGGCTTCGCGCTGGCTGAAAAAGTCCTGGGCGCGCAGTTCAACCGCCCTGGCCACAACATCGTCGATCACCACACCTATGTGTTCCTGGGTGATGGCTGCATGATGGAAGGCATTTCCCACGAAGTCGCTTCCCTGGCCGGCACCCTGGGCCTGGGCAAGCTGATCGCTTTCTACGATGACAACGGCATCTCCATCGACGGCGAAGTCGAAGGCTGGTTCACCGATGACACCCCGAAGCGTTTCGAAGCCTACAACTGGCAGGTGATCCGCAACGTCGACGGCCACGATCCGGAAGAGATCAAGACCGCTATCGACACCGCCCGCAAGAGCGCGCAGCCGACCCTGATCTGCTGCAAGACCACCATCGGTTTCGGTTCGCCGAACAAGCAGGGCAAAGAAGACTGCCACGGCGCCCCACTGGGTGACGCGGAAATCGCCCTGACCCGTGAAGCCTTGAAGTGGAACTACGGCCCGTTCGAAATCCCGGCTGATATCGCCGCTGAATGGGATGCCAAGGAAAAAGGCCTCGCCACCGAAGCCGAGTGGGACCAGCGTTTCGCGGCCTACTCCGCCGAATTCCCTGAGTTGGCCAACGAGTTGGTACGCCGCCTCGCCGGTGACCTGCCTGCTGACTTCTCGGAAAAGGCCTCGGCCTACATCGCCGAAGTCGCGGCCAAGGGCGAAACCATCGCCAGCCGTAAAGCCAGCCAGAACACCCTGAACGCCTTTGGCCCTTTGCTGCCTGAGATCCTCGGTGGTTCGGCTGACCTGGCCGGTTCCAACCTGACCCTGTGGAAAGGCTGCAAAGGCGTGTCGGCTGAAGACGCCAGCGGCAACTACATGTACTACGGCGTCCGTGAGTTCGGCATGAGCGCCATCATGAACGGCGTGTCCCTGCACGGTGGCCTGGTGCCTTACGGCGCGACCTTCCTGATGTTCATGGAATACGCCCGCAACGCTGTACGCATGGCCGCGCTGATGAAGAAACGCGTGATCCATGTGTACACCCACGACTCCATCGGCCTCGGTGAAGACGGCCCGACGCACCAGCCTGTCGAGCAACTGACCAGCCTGCGTACCACGCCGAACCTGGATTGCTGGCGCCCTGCCGATGCGGTGGAATCCGCCGTGGCCTGGAAACACGCCATCGAGCGTAAGGACGGCCCTTCGGCGCTGATCTTCTCGCGTCAGAACTTGCAGCACCAAGTGCGTACCGACGCGCAGATCGCCGACATCAGCCGTGGCGGCTACGTGCTCAAGGACTGCATCGGCGAGCCGGAGCTGATCCTGATCTCCACCGGTTCCGAAGTGGGCCTGACCGTTCAGGCGTACGACAAGCTGACTGCCCAAGGCCGCAACGTACGCGTAGTGTCCATGCCGTGCACCAGCGTGTTCGAAGCCCAGGACGCCGGTTACAAGCAGTCGGTGCTGCCGTTGCAGGTCAGCGCGCGTATCGCCATCGAAGCGGCGCATGCCGACTACTGGTACAAGTACGTGGGCCTGGAAGGCCGCGTGATCGGCATGACCACCTACGGTGAGTCGGCGCCGGCGCCAGCGTTGTTCGAAGAGTTCGGTTTCACCCTGGAAAACATCCTGGGTCAGGCTGAAGAGCTGCTGGAAGACTAAGGCTGTAAATTGGGGTGGTTGTACTGACGCCTTCGCGAGCAAGCCCGCTCCCACATTAGATCGCGGTCTAAATGTGGGAGCGGGCTTGCTCGCGAAAGCGGTCTGACAGCCACCCCGTTACCCAAGGTAATCGAGAACCCCATGCCTCAACCGCGTCCCTACAAAGTTGCACTCAACGGCTACGGCCGCATTGGTCGTTGCGTCTTGCGTGCTCTGTTCGAGCGAGGGGCGGCGGCCGGGTTTGAAATTGTTGCGATCAATGATCTGGCTGACATGGCCAGCATCGAATACCTGACACGCTTCGACTCCACCCACGGCCGCTTCCCCGGCGTAGTGCGAGTTGAGGACGACTGTCTGCATATTAATGGCAACTGTGTGCAGGTCCTGCGCAGTGCCACTCCCGAAGGCATCGACTGGAAAGCACTGGGCGTCGACCTGGTGCTGGAATGTTCCGGTGTCTATCACACCCGTGCCGACGGCCAGCGTTTTCTCGACGCCGGCGCACCGCGTGTGCTGTTTTCCCAGCCGATGGCCAGCGAGGCGGATGTCGACGCCACCATCGTCTACGGCATCAACCAGGATTGCCTGACCGGCGATGAGCTGCTGGTGTCCAACGCTTCCTGCACCACCAACTGCAGCGTGCCGCTGTTGCGCTTGCTGGATCAGGCGATTGGCCTGGACTACGTGTCGATCACCACGATTCACTCGGCGATGAACGACCAGCCGGTCATCGACGCCTATCATCATGAAGACCTGCGCCGTACGCGTTCGGCGTTCCAGTCAGTGATTCCGGTGTCCACCGGCCTGGCGCGCGGCATCGAGCGATTGCTGCCGGAACTTGCCGGGCGAATCCAGGCCAAAGCCGTACGGGTGCCGACGGTGAACGTGTCCTGTTTGGACATCACCATGCAGACCGTCAGCGACACCGATGCGGCGGAGGTCAACCGGATCCTGCGCGACGCCGCCACCAGCGGCCCGCTCAAAGGCTTGCTGGCCTACACCGAGTTGCCCCACGCCAGTTGCGATTTCAACCATGACCCGCATTCGGCGATTGTCGATGCCAGCCAGACCCGCGTTTCCGGCCCAAGGCTGGTCAATATCCTGGCCTGGTTCGATAACGAATGGGGTTTTGCCAACCGCATGCTGGATGTTGCGGAACATTATCTGCACATCGCCTCTAAACAACCTCAACAGTAATTCAGGAACTGCGACCCATGACCGTGTTGAAGATGACCGACCTCGATCTGCAAGGTAAGCGCGTACTGATCCGCGAAGACCTCAACGTCCCAGTCAAGGACGGTGTTGTCACCAGCGATGCGCGAATCCTGGCCTCGCTGCCGACCATCAAGCTGGCCCTGGAAAAAGGTGCGGCCGTGATGGTCTGCTCCCACCTGGGTCGCCCGACCGAAGGTGAGTTCTCCGCCGAAAACAGCCTCAAGCCTGTTGCCGATTACCTCAGCAAAGCCCTGGGCCGTGACGTGCCGCTGGTGGCTGACTACCTGGGTGGCGTTGACGTTAAAGCCGGCGACATCGTGCTGTTCGAAAACGTGCGCTTCAACAAGGGCGAGAAAAAGAACAGCGACGAACTGGCCCAGCAATATGCGGCGCTGTGTGACGTGTTCGTGATGGACGCGTTCGGCACCGCTCACCGCGCCGAAGGCTCGACCCACGGCGTGGCCAAGTTCGCCAAGGTTGCCGCTGCCGGCCCATTGCTGGCCGCTGAACTGGACGCACTGGGCAAGGCGTTGGGCGCTCCGGCCCAGCCAATGGCTGCCATCGTGGCTGGCTCCAAAGTGTCCACCAAGCTGGATGTACTCAACAGCCTGAGCCAGATCTGCAACCAACTGATCGTTGGCGGCGGCATCGCCAACACCTTCCTGGCCGCCGCCGGCCACCCGGTGGGCAAGTCCCTGTACGAACCGGACCTGCTCGACACTGCCCGTGCCATCGCCGCCAAAGTCAGCGTGCCATTGCCGGTCGACGTGGTGGTCGCCAAGGAATTTGCCGAAAGCGCCGAAGCTACCGTCAAGCTGATCGCTGATGTGGCCGCCGACGACATGATCCTGGATATCGGCCCGCAAACCGCGGCCAACTTCGCCGAACTGCTGAAAGCCTCCCAGACCATCCTGTGGAACGGTCCGGTAGGTGTGTTCGAATTCGACCAGTTCGGCAACGGCACCAAAGTGCTGGCCAAGGCCATCGCTGAAAGCTCGGCGTTCTCCATCGCGGGCGGTGGCGACACCCTGGCGGCCATCGATAAATATGGCGTTGCTGACCAAATCTCCTACATTTCTACCGGTGGCGGCGCGTTCCTGGAATTCGTCGAAGGCAAAGTACTGCCCGCCGTGGAAGTGTTGGAAACCCGAGCCAAAGGCTGAGGCTCGTGATCCGGAAAAGGAGTGTTCCCATGATCAAGTCGTTGGCTATGGTGATCGCAGCGGGCCTGTTGGCCGGCTGCGGCAGCACGCCAAACGCTGAGCCGGACGCTGGCAAGCCTGCAGCGCAGCAAAAAAAGAGCTGCTACCAGGCGGACTGGCAAGCCGAGACCATGCCGGTGATCAACAAGCGCATCGGCAACGAACGGCTAGAGAAATACGACGCCGCGCCCAACGGTCAGGAACAGGGTTGCCCTTGACGGGTCTGATCAACTGGCGGCCATCGGTCGCCTCACGAGGATTGGCAATGAAAGGCGTTTTCGCCCTGGCAGCCCTGGCCCTGTTGGCCGGCTGCAGCAGCATGAACATGTTCAGCAACAAGGCAGAAACTGCCGACAAGTGGACCACCTGGACCTGCGACAGCAAGGCTGAGGTCAACTGGCGCTTTGCCAATGCGGCTAAATCTGAGGTGGAGTTGCGCCTCGGCGGTTCCGATCAGGTCTACCGCCTTAAACAGGACGTGGCCGCCTCGGGCGTGTTGTATGCCAACGACCAATTGGCGTTTCACACAAAAGGTGAGGAAGGCCTGGTTTACTGGGTCGCTACCGATGATTTGATCGGGCGCGGCTGCAAAGCGCAGTAAGCCTGACAGCAATAACGATTCAGCAGGCCAGGCCTACAAACCCTGACCTGCAATAACTTGAATAGCAGCCGCCGCTACGGCAGGCTTGCACGATTAACGACCCTCGACCGGGAGAGACAACACAATGGCACTTATCAGCATGCGTCAAATGCTGGACCACGCAGCCGAGTTCGGCTACGGCGTCCCAGCCTTTAACGTCAACAACCTTGAGCAGATGCGCGCCATCATGGAAGCCGCTGACAAGACCGACTCCCCTGTGATCGTCCAGGCTTCGGCCGGTGCGCGCAAATACGCCGGTGCCCCGTTCCTGCGTCACCTGATCCTCGCCGCAATCGAAGAATTCCCGCACATCCCGGTGTGCATGCACCAGGACCACGGCACCAGCCCTGACGTGTGCCAGCGCTCCATCCAACTGGGCTTCAGCTCGGTGATGATGGACGGCTCCCTCGGCGAAGACGGCAAGACCCCGACCGACTACGAGTACAACGTACGCGTCACCCAACAAACCGTCGCCATGGCCCACGCCTGCGGCGTGTCGGTTGAAGGCGAGCTGGGCTGCCTGGGTTCCCTGGAAACCGGCATGGCCGGTGAAGAAGACGGCATCGGCGCCGAAGGCGTGCTGGACCACAGCCAGATGCTGACCGACCCGGAAGAAGCCGCCGACTTCGTCAAGAAGACCCAAGTCGACGCCCTGGCCATCGCCATCGGCACCAGCCACGGCGCCTACAAGTTCACCAAGCCGCCAACCGGCGACGTGCTGGCCATCGACCGCATCAAGGAAATCCACAAACGCATCCCCAACACCCACCTGGTGATGCACGGTTCTTCCTCGGTGCCGCAAGAGTGGCTGGCGATCATCAACCAGTACGGCGGCGACATCAAAGAAACCTACGGCGTACCGGTTGAAGAAATCGTCGAAGGCATCAAGTACGGCGTGCGCAAGGTCAACATCGACACCGACCTGCGCCTGGCATCCACCGGTGCGATGCGTCGCCTGATGGCCACCAACCCAAGCGAGTTTGACCCGCGTAAGTTCTTCGGCGCGACGGTGACGGCAATGCGTGATGTGTGTATTGCTCGCTACGAGGCCTTCGGCACTGCGGGTAATGCTTCGAAGATCAAACCGATCTCGTTGGAAGCGATGTACCAGCGGTATTTGAAAGGTGAGTTGAACGCCAAGGTGAACTAAGCCTTAGTCGTTTAAAAAGAAGCCCGCAGTGATGCGGGCTTCTTTTTGCCTGGAATTTGATCAGGCGACGTTGGGCGTATCAAAACCAAGGTGTTCGATCACGCGGAACACATCACTGACGTCCTGCACCAGAATGCGTGCCGTGTTCGTCACATTGTTCAGGTCGCGCTCGGCAAAGTCCGGCAGGCTGGTGCAGGCCATCAGGTTGAGGTGTTCGAGGGCGGCGTTGAGGCGTTCGCGCAGGCAGGCGTGGAGGTCCAGCAATGGGGCGTTGCTGTCGATCAAAAGGACAGGGTTGTTGGTAGCGTTTTCGGTGCAGGGGTAGTAACGGCGGGGCGGTAGTTGGTTCTTCATGGCAAATCCTTAACTCATGAGAAGAATGGCCACCGTTTGCTGCGAAACAAATAGGGTGGCAGCTGTGCGCGGGTTCGCAGACCGAGGAGTTAAGACCCGGCAGACCCGAAGGTCTCCCACGCACAACCGCCATAACAAAGACGGCCGTCGGCAAGAATACCGGGGCTGCTTTAACGGTTGTGGTTTTAACTCTGAAGGGCTGCGAAACCCTATCGCCGTTCAATGTCGGCGACGGGGCGAACTATAAGCGTGGCCCTGGCTCACCGCAACGGCCCTGTAGGACGCCGTACCCCTGTGGGAGCCGGGCTTGCCCGCGATGGCGTTGGGCCAGTCACAGAATCTGTTGCCTGATACACCGTCATCGCGGGCAAGCCCGGCTCCCACAGGGATCATTGGCGTGTTCAAAAAGGTGATTGATCTCTGGCTCGTTCGGATAAGGCCTACACGATAGTGAGCGATGCTCAGTCGTGATCAATATCCAACTTCGCAAACGTCACCCGCGCCCCTTCCTTGCTATCCCCACTGTTGTCCTGCACATACGCCCCCGCCTTGAAATACAGAGGCTTCGCCCCCCACGCCGCACCAATGCGCTCATTCCACTCCCCGTCCGCCGCATACACACTGAGCAGCCCGGCTTTGTTGAGGTTGATCACGTAGGTGAAGCTCTTTTCCAGCGGCACATTCGAGGCCACGATGATCACTCGCCCTTCACCGTCATCCGGGCGCATGCGCACCTTGGCGACGATATTCCCGGTCTGGGTTTTTTCCTTGAATTGATACTCCAGTTTGATCAGTGGTTTCTGGCTGTCATAGGCATGAATCTGCCCAATCACGATCTTGCCGCTGGACGGCACCTGGTTGACCTCTAACGTGGCGCGCAGGAAGTTGTCCGCATCCGGGTAGGTCCAGTTACGCAGGCGCCCATCGGCATAGGTTTCACGCAGTTCGCTGCGCGGGTACACGGCGTTTTCGGTGCGGGTGCCGGTCACGGGGGTCCAGAATTGCACGTTGCTGCCTTCGGCCTGGAAGTATTGGTCGTTGAAGCCGCTCATCAGCCTGGGAGTTTCGATGGTCGCGGGCGGGGAGCCGACAGGGATGCTGAGGTTCCAAGTGGACAGGTCGATCATGGCGTAGGCCTTTTTACAGAGAGGTGTAGGCTATGGCCCTTGGGCCAGACAGGTTCTTTATAGGTGGTGTTAACCGTCTTGTTAAACGTTTGCTGGCAAATTATTGGCGTCAAGTAAGTGTCAAAAAGCCATGTTCCCCATGATCCGGGGGCCCCAGGCACAGACCGTTAGTCGGCTTCCTGAAAATTGGCGCAATGATGGCACCGCCATTACTTCTGATTTTTCGGAACCGGGGCTAGAGTGAGGCCTCAGAGTTTGTCCGGGTTTTCTGTCAGAATTGACCGGAATGGCTCCCAAGGAAGAGACGTAGCATGGAATGCGCTCCACATCACGGCGATTGCAGTTCGGTTCTTCTGGTGGTTGATGACTACCCGGAGAATTTGCTCAGCATGCGTGCGCTCCTGCAGCGTGAAGACTGGCAGGTCATCACGGCGGCGTCTGGCCTGGAAGCCCTGGAATTGTTGCTGCAGCATGACGTCGACCTGGTGCTGCTGGACGTGAAAATGCCCGGCATGGACGGCTTCGAAGTGGCCCGCCTGATGCGCGGCAGCCAGCGCACGCGTATGACGCCGATCATCTTCCTCAGTGCCAACGCTCAATCCCCCGCCGCCGTGCTGGAAGGCTACGCCAGCGGCGCCATCGATTACCTGTTCAAACCCTTCGACCCGCATATTCTCAAGCCCAAGGTCCAGGCATTGCTGGAGCACCAGCGCAATCGCCGGGCCTTGCAGCGCCTGAGTCATGACCTGGAGTCCGCCCGCGCGTTCAATGCGTCGGTGCTGGACAATGCCGCCGAAGGCATTCTGGTGGTGGGCCAAGGCGGCGTGATCGAGTACGCCAACCCGGCGATCTCGCGTTTGCTCAATGCCACCCTGGACGAGCTGCAAGGCGAGGAATTCCTGGGTTTCCTGCAAAAACCCCATGTGCCGACATGGCTGGACTCGTCGATGTATGCCGCTTACCGCCAGGGCGAGACCTGGCGCCTGCATGATGCGATCCTGCGTACCAGCCGTGGTCAGCAGGTGCCGGTGGCGTTGTCGTGCGCGCCGTTGCCTGCGGAGCAGAAGGCGATGGTGGTGACGGTGCTGGACATGTCCGAGGTGCGTCACCTGCACCAGCAACTGGAATTCCAGGCCGTTACGGACCCCTTGACCGGGCTGCTCAACCGGCGCGGTTTCTACCAGGCAGTTGAGAACACCTTGCTGCGCAGTGAACGCACTGAGCAGTCGCTGGTGTTGCTGTACCTGGACCTGGATGGCTTCAAGCGGGTCAACGATTCCCTGGGGCATGACGCTGGCGACCGGGTACTGCGCTGGGTGTCGGAACAATTGCAGGGTTGCCTGCAGGCCGGCGACATCCTCGGACGCATGGGCGGCGACGAATTTACTGCGCTGCTGGAGCTGGAGTATCCCGAGCAGGCGGCGAAGATTGCAGAAAAACTGATCGAACGCGTATCGATCTGCCAGCAGATAGAGGGCCTGGATGTGATGCTCGGCGTCAGCATCGGCATCGCCACGTTCCCGGATTGTGGTTCGGACTTGAATGGCCTGCTACGCGCCGCCGACATTGCCATGTACGAAGCCAAGCGTGCGGGCCGTCAGCAATATCGCTATTACGACCAGGAAATGAACGGCCGCGCCCGCTCTCGGCTGATGCTGGAAGACAGTGTGCGCACGGCGATCCAGAACAAGGATTTCACCCTGGTCTATCAGCCTCAAGTTTCTCTGGACGATGGGCGCCTGCGCGGTGTCGAAGCGCTGTTGCGCTGGCAGCATCCGAGTGTTGGCGATGTGCCGCCGGGGCTGTTTCTGCCGTTGCTGGAGGAGGCGCGGTTGATCAGCCAGCTCAGCACCTGGATTTACCAACAGGTCGCCGCGCAGCGCCAGGCGTGGCAAGCCACCTTTGATGATGAACTGGTGCTGAGCGTGAGCCTGAGCAGCAACCAGTTCAATATGCCCAACCTGGCCAGCCAACTGCAGCAGGTACTGGAGCGACATGGGTTGCAGGGGCGGCAGTTGGAGGTGGAAATCAGTGAAGACTGCCTGATGAGTAACCTCGAAGAGTCGACCAAGCAGCTCAAGTTGTTGCGCCAGATCGGCGTGCGCACTGCGCTGGATGACTTTGGCTTGGGCAATTGCTCCCTGGCGCATCTGCGCGACCTGGCGTTCGATACGCTCAAGCTCGACCCGCAATTGGTCGCGCGCCTGCCGGGTTCCGCGCGGGACGCGGTGATGGCGCGTAGCATCATCGAACTGTGCGGGCATTTTGAGGTTGTGGTGGTGGCGGAGGGCGTCGAAACCCAGGAGCAAGCCCAATGGCTCAAGGCCAATGGTTGCCCGTTTATCCAAGGCCCGTTGGCGGCGCAACCGTTGATGGCCGAGGAAGTGACCGACTGGTGCCGCGCTCGCCTGGGCTGAATTCGTTACACTGGCGGCTATCCGAACCTGTTGCAGACCCCATGACCGCGCTGAAATACCTCCAGGCCTATCCCGCCGCCCTCCAGGAACAAGTGCGCCAGCTGATCGCCAAGGACCAGTTGGGTGCTTACCTGGAACAACGTTACCCCGAACGCCACGCCGTGCAGAGCGACAAGGCCCTGTACGCCTACGCCCTGGCCTTGAAGCAGGAGCACTTGCGCAATGCGCCGGCCATCGACAAGGTGTTGTTCGATAACCGCCTGGACTTGACCCACCGCGCCCTCGGCCTGCACACCACGATTTCGCGGGTGCAGGGCGGCAACCTCAAGTCGAAGAAAGAGATCCGCATTGCTGCGCTGTTCAAGGAGGCTGCGCCGGAGTTTTTGCGAATGATCGTGGTCCACGAACTGGCGCACTTCAAGGAATCGGACCACAACAAAGCGTTCTACAAACTCTGTGAGTACATGATGCCGGGCTACCATCAGGTGGAATTCGACCTGCGCGTCTACCTCACGTACCGCGACCTGCAGGGCAAACCCTGACCGCACAAGGCGACCGACCATGGATGTGAGCAAGACCAAGAGCAGCTTTTATCGCCGCCTGTACGTGGCCTACCTGATCGACAGCGGCCAGGCCAGCAGCGTCCCAGCATTGACCGACGCCACCGGCATGCCCCGGCGCACGGCGCAGGACACGATTGCGGCGTTGGCCGACTTGGACATTGTGTGTGAATTCGAGCAGGAAGACGGTGCCCGCAACCATGCCGGGCACTATCGGATTCGCAGCTGGGGGGCGATCGATCGGCGCTGGATCGAGGCGAACCTCGGGCAGATCAAGCAGGTGCTGGGTTACCCCTAGTCCTTTCTCATGCCAATGTGCGGAATATCATCTTCCAGGTATTCCTCACCGGCGACGACAAACCCATAACGCCCGTAGTAGCCCTGCAAATGCGCCTGGGCTGACAGGAAAATCGGCGTTTGTGGCCAGATATCCTCAATCCGCTTGAGTGTTTCTTCCATCATCCGATGCCCCAGCCCGGTGCCACGCGCCACCGGCGCCACGATGACGCGGCCGATTACCACGTCACCACCTTGGGTTTCTGGGTCCAGCAGGCGCAGGTAGGCCACCAACTGGTCATCCTGCCAGGCCATCAAATGGTGGGTGTCGCCCGACAGATCCTGCCCGTCGAGGTCCTGGTAAACGCATTTCTGCTCGACAACGAAGACCTCGTTGCGCAGGCGCAGGATGGCGTAGAGCTGCTCCTTGCCCAGGTCATCGTGGTGCTTGCAAACCCATTCAACGGTCATGGCGTGTTCTCTTATAGATGTCTGCTGCGGATAGTAAGCGCGGCAGCCGATTGTGTCTAAATCGACTATTTTTGTGAGTGAAATCAATTTGCCATCATTGAGTGCGTTCGGCGCCGGTTTCTTTGTGTAATCTGAGCTACTGTTAGAACCTCAGGCCCCACCTGAGCTCAGGATAACGCCTGCCTGCCAAGGACTTTGAGCATGCCGCGATTCTCTCGTGCCGTTGCTTTGATTGGAGTGTTGTTGCTGGCCCAGCCGGCCTTCGCACAGCGTCTGCGCCTGGTAGCGGATGCCTGGCCACCCTTTACCGATGCCACCTTGATCAATGGCGGGCTGGCCACCGATATCGTCAGCACCGCCCTGGCACGCGCGGGTTATGCCAGTGATTTCGAACAGGTGCCCTGGGCCAGGGCGTTAATGGGGGTGGGCGACGGGCGTTATGACGTGTTGGTGAACGCCTGGTACGACGATGCGCGCACGCAGCTGGGGCAGTTTTCCGGCGAATACCTGCTCAACCGCGTGCGTTTCATCAAACGGCGTGACGATCCCATTGCATTCCAGAACCTTGAGCAACTGCACGACTACCCCATCGCCGTGGTGCGCGGGTATGCCTATTCGGCGGCGTTCGATGGCGATGCGCAGTTGCAGAAAGTGCCGGTGCATAACTTCGCCATGGCCGTGCGCATGCTTGCGGCGCAACGGGTGCGCCTGACCGTGGAGGATGAATATGTGGCGCGTTATTACTTGTCCCGCGAGTCGGCGCGGGTGCGCAATGCGGTGGAGTTTTTACCCAAGCCGTTGAGCGAAAACAGCCTGCATATCTTGGTGAGCTTGAAGAACCCCGAGCATGAACAGATCGTCGCCAGCTTTGACCGGGAGATTGCCAAGATGAAGGCGGATGGCAGTTATGCGCGGTTGATGAAGGCGCATGGTATGTAGTGGGCTTGTTGTGGCAAGCCCGCTCACCACAGGTCAGGCCGCGCTGGTGTCTTTGATCAGATGCGCCGCCAACGTGCGCAACGGCCCCAACTGCCGACAAATCAACGCCAACTGTGTCTGCACCAATCGCTGCCCTTCATCAATCTCATCCGGCATCTGTTCCAGGTCGGCTGCCAACGCCTCCTCGGCATCGCTCTGAATCGCAATCGGCTGCTTGTTGGCCAACCCCGTGGCGATTTCATCAATACTCGCTGCCAACGTATTCCCCGCGCCATCGATCAGATGTTCACGCACCTCGGCCGGCAACTGGGTTTCGCGGTGCGCGCCGAGGCCTGACAAGTAACTGAGCAAGGTGTGGGACAACACCAGGAAGCGGAAGCCCACGTCAGCCTCCTTACGGAAGTGCCCAGGCTCCATCAGCATGTTCGCCAGGGTCGTCGACAGCGCCGCATCGGCGTTGTGCGCGTTGCGCCGCGCCAGACGGTAGGCGAGGTCGTCGCTTTTGCCAGCCGCGTATTGCTGCATGATCTGGCGCAAATAGATGCTGTTGCAGGTCAGGGTGTTGGCCAGCACTTTGTTCAGGCGACGGCCCTGCCAGTCCGGCAGGAACAGGAACACCGCCAGGCCCGCAATCAAGCTGCCGAGCAAGGTATCGAACAGACGCGGCAGGAACAGGCCGTAGCCGTCACCCACTTGGTTGAAGCAGAACAGCACCATCAACGTGATGGCGGCGGTGGCCAGGGTGTAGCGCGTGGTGCGGTTGATAAAGAACACCAGGCCGGCGGCGATGGCGAACATCGACTGCACCAGCGGGCTCGGGAACAGGTCGAACAAGGCCCAGGCCACGGTAAGGCCGATAGCGGTGCCGATGATCCGCTGGCCGAGCTTGCGCCGGGTGGCGCCGTAGTTGGGCTGGCACACGAACAGCGTGGTCAGGATGATCCAGTAGCCTTGGGAGGCGTGAATCGCATGCAACATGCCGTAGCCCACGGTCAGCGCCAGGGACAGGCGCAACGCGTGACGGAACAACAGTGATGTGGGCGTCATCTGCGTGCGCAGGCGCGTCCACATTTCCTTGAGGTTGCGCGGGGCGCGGTCCAGCAGGTTGCTGTCGGTGGCGTCGGCCAGGCTGTCGGGGTTGCTGGCGTCGCCCAGCAGGCGGTCCAGCGTCGACAGGTTGGCTGCCAGCGCGCGCAACGAGCGCAGCAGGCCGCGCCAGGCTGGGTTGCTCTGGATGCGCAGGTGTTCCAGGGAGGCGTTCAAATCGCCCAAGGCTTCGGCGAAGCTGTCGTCATAGATGAACGGCTGGCGCAGCTGGATCGACTCGGCCAGGGTCTGGCAGGCCTTGCCCTGTTGACGCAGCAGGCGCTGGCAGCGAAACAGCACGTCACTGTGGAAGAAGGCTTCGGCCAATGCGTTGTAGGGATAGTGGGATGAGCTGGCGCGCTCATGGATGTCTTGGGCGAGGAAGTACAGCTTGAGGTAGCGGCTGACTTTCGAGCCAGGGCGACCATTGCCCACGCGATGCAGGATGATTTCCTTCGCCGCATTCAGCGCGGCCACCACCCGCCCATTTTGCTGGGCCAGTTCCAGGCGACGCGCTTCCACATCCAGCTGGCGAATCGGTTCGAACAATGACGACTTGAGCTTGAGGTAGCGCCCCAGCTCGCGAAACAACCGCGCCAGGCTTTGCTGCACCGGCTGGTTGGAAAACAACGCCTGCCACAGCACCGACAACGCGCCGTACCAGGCGGCACCGGCCACCAGCAGCAGCGGCTCGTGCCAGAAATCCGAGACGGCACCACCGCGCTGGTCCACGCCGATCATGGTGTACACCGACAGGATCAGCGTCGCGGAGGCAATCGCCCCATAACGTTCGCCCAAGGCGCCAAGCATGGTCAGGCAGAAGGTGGCCAGGGCCAGGGAGATCGCGAAGACCCAGGGATAAGGGAACAGCAGCTCCACCGACAGCGCGGCGATGCTGAAACACACCAGCGTCACCGCCAGGGCGTTTAGACGGCCTTGCCAACTGTCATCGGTCTCGGCCAGGGCGCTGGCGATAATCCCCAGGAACAACGGGATCAGCAGCGTCATTTCATCCTGATACCAGCACAGCGCCATGCTGCCGGTGAGGGCGATGAACACCCGGATGCTGTAACTGAATTTATCCAGCGCCCACAGGCGCCGCATGGACTGCTTGAACGAGGTCGATGACATGAAGTCTGGAGTCTTCCGGGACGATGCCGCTAAATTGAGCTATCAAGGACGCCACGGCAAGCGTGGCGATCACATCCAACAGCAAAATTTATTCCACTGCGCCGATCAGGCGTACTGCGCCGCCGCGTAACCCGAAGCCCAGGCCCACTGGAAGTTGAAGCCACCCAGGTGACCGGTCACATCCAGCACTTCACCGATAAAGTACAGGCCGGGGCTTTTCAGGGATTCCATGGTCTTGGACGACACTTCCCGTGTGTCCACACCGCCCAGGGTCACTTCGGCCGTGCGATAGCCTTCGGTACCTGCCGGCACCAATTGCCAGTTGCCGAGCTTCTGCGCGATGTCGGCGACTTCCGCATGGGTGTACTGCTTCATCGGCTTGGACGCAAACCAGGTGTCCGCCAGCAGGTTGGCCATCTTCTTGGTGAAGATCTCGCCCAGCAGGGTTTTCAGCTCGCTGTTCGGGCGTTCGGCCTGTTGCGCTTGCAGCCACTCGTGGGCGTCATGGTCGGGCAGCAGGTTGATTTCCACCGTGTCGCCGGATTCCCAGTACGAAGAAATCTGCAGGATCGCCGGCCCACTCAGGCCGCGATGAGTGAACAGGATGTTCTCGCGAAAGCTCTGGCCGTTGCAGCTCACCAGGCAATCCACCGAGGTGCCAGACAGCTCGCCGCACAAGTCTTTGAGCTGATCGGTGATGGTGAACGGCACAAGACCTGCGCGGGTCGGCAGCAGTTCGTGGCCGAACTGCTTGGCCACTTGATAACCAAAACCGGTGGCGCCCAGTGTCGGAATCGACAGGCCACCGGTGGCGATCACCAGGGATTCGCAGCGCAGTTCACCCAAGGTGGTCTGCAACTGGTAGCCGCTGTCGAGCTTGGCGATTTCCTGGATCGAGGTGTCCAGGTGCAGGCTCACGCCGACCTGGATGCACTCGTCCAAGAGCATGCCGAGAATGTCGCTGGACTTGTTATCGCAGAACAGCTGACCGAGCTTCTTCTCGTGATACGGCACGCCGTGCTTGGCCACCAGCCCGATGAAATCCCACTGGGTATAACGCGCCAGGGCGGATTTGCAGAAGTGCGCATTGTGCGAGAGGAAGTTGGCAGGCTCGGTGTACATATTGGTGAAATTGCAGCGGCCACCACCGGACATGAGTATCTTCTTTCCGGCCTTGTTCGCATGGTCGATCAACATCACTTTGCGCCCACGCCCGGCGGCGGTCAGTGCGCACATCAAGCCTGCGGCGCCGGCGCCAATAATGACTACTTCGGTAGAACGCAAAACGGTGTCCCCTTACAAGATACGAACGCGCAACGAACGACCTTTGATCTTGCCGTCGTTCAAACGCTGCAACGCCTGCTTGGCGATCCCGCGTTCCACGGCCACGAAGGCCTGGAAGTCAAAGATCGCGATCTTGCCGACCTGGGCGCCCGGAATACCGGCTTCGCCAGTCAGTGCACCAAGGATATCGCCTGGGCGAACCTTGTCTTTGCGGCCGGCAGCGATACACAGGGTGCTCATCTGTGGCAGCAACGGGCCACCGCTTTGCGGCTTGAGGTTGTCCAGTTGGTCCCAGTTCAGCGGCGACTTCTGCAGTTGCTCGATGGCCTGGGCGCGGTGCGCTTCGGACGGCGCCACCAGGCTGATGGCAATGCCGGTCTCACCGGCACGACCGGTACGGCCGACGCGGTGGATGTGGATTTCTGAGTCGCGGGCCAGTTCGACGTTGATCACCATGTCCAGCGAATCAATGTCCAAACCACGGGCAGCCACGTCGGTGGCAACCAGCACTGAGGTGCTGCGGTTGGCGAACATGGCCAGCACCTGGTCGCGGTCGCGCTGTTCCAGGTCGCCGTGCAGGCCGACGGCAGAAATGCCCTTGGCCGTCAGGTGATCCACGGTTTCCTGCACTTGCTGCTTGGTAAAGCAGAACGCTACGCAAGACGCTGGGCGGAAGTGCGCCAATACCTTGGTCACTGCGTCCATGCGCTCTTCCGGGGAGATCTCGAAGAAACGCTGCTCGATCTGGTCATCGGAGTGGAAGGCTTCGGCCTTCACTTGCTGCGGCGCACGCATGAACTTCGAGGCCAACTGCTTGATGCTCACCGGGTAGGTGGCCGAGAACAGCAGGGTCTGGCGGCGCGGCGGGGTCTTGCTGATGATGTCTTCGATGGCGTCGTAGAAGCCCATGTCGAGCATGCGGTCAGCTTCATCGAGGATCAGCGTGTTCAGGCCGTCGAGGACCAGCGAACCTTTGCGCAGGTGCTGCTGGATACGGCCCGGCGTGCCGACGATGACGTGGGCGCCGTGTTCCAGGGAGGCGATCTGCGGGCCGAGGGACACGCCGCCGCACAGGGTCAGCACCTTGATGTTGTCTTCGGCACGGGCCAGGCGGCGGATTTCCTTGGCGACCTGGTCGGCCAGCTCACGGGTCGGGCACATCACCAGCGCCTGGCAGCCGAAGTAACGCGGGTTGATCGGGTTCAACAGGCCGATGCCGAAGGCGGCGGTCTTGCCGCTGCCGGTCTTGGCCTGGGCAATCAGGTCCAGCCCCTTGAGGATCACCGGCAAGCTTTGCGCCTGGATCTGCGTCATCTCGACATAACCCAGCGAGTCGAGGTTAGCCAGCATGGCGGCGGACAGGGGCAAAGTATTAAAAGCGGTGGCGATGGTAGTCACGGGACTGGCTCTGCAAAACAAAATGTCGCGCAGTGTACCAGTCTCGTGGGAATTTCCCCGCAAGTTCTAGACGAGAAGCCTGTTAATGCTCGATATGCTGCTCGGGGCTGGCGGCACGCTTGCCGTCTTTTGGCGACAGTTGCAGGAAGATCGCCGCCGCCAGCATCGCCATGATGCCCACCGTGAGGAAGGTCAGCTGGAATGCGCCAAGTACCGTGCTGACGCCGTCGTTGCCGGTTTCGGCGGTAAACCCGCCGAGCAGCGCGCCGGCACACGCGACCCCGAGGCTCAACGACAATTGCGCTACCACCGACAGCAGACTGTTGCCGCTGCTGGCTTGGGCGTCATCGAGGTCGATCAGGGTGACGGTGTTCATCGCGGTAAATTGCAGCGAGTTGATCGCCCCCAACACCGCCAGCATTCCCAGCAGCAGCGGGTAGGGCGTGTGTTCCGTGACCAATCCCATGCTCGCCAGCATGATGCCCAGGGCCAGGGTGTTGCCCGTCAGCACGATGCGGTAGCCCAGGCGTTCGATCAGCGGGCGCGCCACGGACTTGGCAAACATCGCCGCCGCCGCCAGGGGCAACATGCTCATGCCGGCTTCTGACGGTGAGTACCCCAGCGCCACCTGTAACAGCAACGGCACCAGGAACGGCAGGGCGCCGCTGCCCAACCGCGCGAACAGGTTGCCGAGGATGCCCACGGCAAAGGTGCGGGTCTTGAACAGCACCGGTGAAAATAGTGGATTATCGATGTGCCCGGCCCGCAACCAATACGCCGCCAGGCACGCGAGCCCGCCGAACAGCAGCAACATCACCCGCAAGTGCGGCAAGTGCAGTTCGCCCAGGCCTTCCATGGCGATAGTGATCAGCACCATCGCGGCGCCAAACAGCAGGAAGCCGATCCCATCGAAGCGCGTGCGCTCGCTGCCGCGCAGGTCGGGGATGAATTTCCACACGGCGTAGCAGCCAATCATGCCCACCGGCAGGTTGATCAGGAAGATCCAGTGCCAGGTCAGGTATTGCACCATCCAGCCACCCATGGTCGGGCCAAGCAATGGGCCGAGCAAACCGGGGATGGTGATGAAACCCATGATGCGCACCAGTTCGGAGCGCGGGTAGGCGCGCAGCACCACCAGTCGTCCGACGGGCAGCATCAATGCACCGCCCAGGCCTTGGATCACCCGTGCGCCCACCAGCATGGTCAAGCTGCTGGACAGGGCGCACAGCAGCGAGCCAATGCTGAACAGCATGATTGCGCCAAAGAAGATTTTCTTGGTGCCGAAGCGGTCGGCGATCCAGCCCGACGCCGGGATCAGCAAGGCGACGGTGAGCATGTAGGCGATCACCACCCCTTGCATACGCAGCGGGTTTTCCGCGAGGTCCCGGGCCATCGCCGGTAATGCCGTGTTGAGGATCGTCCCGTCGAGCGACTGCATGAAGAAGGCAATCGCGACCACCCAGGGGAGCCAGCGGGCGGTCTTGGCATCGAGCGGGACGCGGTTCGGCATGGAAACCCTTTTGGTTAGCAGGCTATGTGTTGGCGATTATGCGCCATTCGTCGCGCGTTTTCCCACCAGGAAATCCAGCAGTTCACGGTGCACCGCCACGGCGGCTTCGTTGGATTCAAGGTCGAGCAAGTGGCCAGTATGTTCGGCGACGGCAAAGCTGCTACGCCCCACGTACTGCTTGAACAACTGGGCCTCGGCGGCGGGGGTGTATTCGTCGAGGGCACCGTTGAGGAAGTGCACTGGCGTTTCAATCTGCCGGAGTGCCGGCAGGTAGTTGCCATCGCCCAAGGCCAACACTTGGTGGATATGAAAACGCGCCTGGCGGTATTCGGTGGTAGCCATGGTCGACAGGTGACGGTGATTGTTGCGTTTGAGCCGGGGCGACAAATATTGGCCCACGGTTTCATTGAGCAAGTGGCCGACGGCGGACTTGTCATCGGCCTCGATCAATACACGTACGCGTTCCACATAGTCGAGCATGGCTTGGTTGAGGTTGGGCGCGAGGGCCATCACCACTGAGCTTTCGATGGAGGGTGGGTTGTGCGCCAGGGTCAGCAACGTCGAGATGCCGCCCCAGGAGGCCGACACCAGGTGGTTGACCTGAAAGCGCTCGACCAGGGCGCGCAGCATCTGCACCTCGTCGTCCTTGGTCACCAGGTCGAGGTCAGTGTTGTGTTCGCGGGAATAGCCGGAGAACGGCAAGTCAAACAGCAACACATTGAAATGCTCGGCCAGGCATTTACTGGTGCGGGCGAAGGAGCGCGTGGTGGACAGCGCGCCATTGACCATCAAGACGGTCTTCTTTCCAGAATCGTTTCCTAGCTGCTCAACATGAACGTTGTAGTGCTTGAACAGCTTCTCAATGACAAAACTTCCATGGTTCATGTCAACGCTCCAGCTTGCCCTTCCCGGGCAAGGTCGTGCTCTCGTGGGTGGGGTGGCGGGATGCCATTAACCCTTATAACGAGGATTCTGGAGGAAAGGAAGGTGTCCTACGGTGGAGGAGAAACGCCTGTAGGAATGCCTCTGCCTACAGGCGTAAGACGCTTACAGAGTAAGCGTCAGGCGTTTTACCAACGCTCCTGGCAGCAGATTGGAGGCGGTGTTGCGCTGGCTGTAGGTGCTGGCAGAAAGCAGCAACTCCCGATCAGCGGTCAGGGCTTCGAGCTGCGAGCCGAGCAGGCTGTACACGCTGTCATCAAACCGCATGGTGCTGACCGGTGCCTTGATCTCGCCGTCTTCCACCCAGAAGGTGGCGAAGCGCGTCATGCCGGTCAGGCGGGCCGCCGGCAGGTCCGAATAGTTCAGGTACCACAGGTTGCTGATATACAACCCGGTGCCCAACTGCTTGAGGATATCGGCCTGGGCCAGGCTGCCGGCGGCCATCTGCAACGCGCTGGGTGATTCATCGCTGCTTGCGCCATTGGTGCTTAAGCCATATTCGGCGGCGCTGCGCGAGTTGATCAATTGGCCCTCGGCGCTTCCCGCCTTGATCAGGGTGACGTCGCCGCGCGGGTAACCTTCGGTGGAAAAAGCCTGGCTCAGGGAACCGCTGATCTGTTCCGTCAGCGTCACCAGCGGGCTCAGGGACTGTTCGCCGGCGTACAGCTTTTGCAGCGAACTGCCCTTGCTGGCGATGGCCTGGGCTGAAAAACCACCCCAAGTGATGATGCTGATGATCTCTTCAATCGCCGCCGGGGCGAGGTAGGCGCGGTATTGCCCAGGCGCCAGTGTATGCAGTGGCCGGCCGAGGAACTCCAGCTGTTCGCGGGCCTGCTGGAAGCGCGCGGCAAATTCGGCGCTGTCCCAGGTGTGCCCGGCGTAGCTGGCCTTCACCGCTTCGCCATTGGCGTGAAACAGGCTGAAATCGAAGTTGAAGCTATTGGCCTGGTGCCAGCCGAAGGCGCCCGACGAACTGGCAAAGCCCCGGCTGATGGGGCCGGCCGCATAGAAACCGACCAGGTCGACGCCGTGGGCGGCCTGGCTGATGTCTTCCAGTACCTGGGCCAGTTCCGGCAGCGGGCGGGTTTGTTCGTTGCTGCTTTGCCAGGCATTGTGGTTCAGCAGCAGGTACGGATCCTGGGGCAGCAGCGGCAGGGTTTCACGCAACTGTTGCAGGCCGTCGGCCAAACGCTGGCGGTCCAGCTCGGGCTCGCCAGCCAGGGTGATGCCCAGGTCAGCGTGGCGGCCGTCGTTGATCAGTTTCAGGTTGAGGCTGGCCTGTTGCACCTGGCCGGCCTGGCGCACCTTGGCGTGGTTGAAGCGCACGAACTCGGACGCTTCATCCGCATAGCCGAGGTGGAATTGTTCGTTATCGGTGATGGCGTGCTTGAGCCATTCCACCAATGCCTTGAAGTTGTTCATCAGGCGTCTCCCCCAAATACGTCGACATCACTGAATACGCAGGCCGGCGACGCATGGCCGACGCGGATCACCTGGTTGGGTTCGCCTTTGCCGCAGTTCGGCGTGCCCAAGACCTTGAAGGTGCTGGCGTCACCGACCGCGCTGAGGTTGCGCCAGAAGTTGGCAGAAATGGCGCGGTAGTTAGGGTTCTTAACGACGCCTTTCAGCTCGCCGTTCTCGATCAATTGGCCCCATTCGCAGCCGAACTGGAATTTGTTGCGCGCATCGTCGATGGACCATGAACGGTTGGTCGACATCAGCACCCCGTTTTCGATACCGCCGATCAGTTGCGCCAGGCTCTTGTCGCCCGCCTCAATGTTCAGGTTGGCCATGCGGTCGATGGGCGCGCGGTTCCAACTGCTGGCCCGGCTGTTGGCTACGCCGCTCATACCCGAACGGAACTGCGACAGCGCACCGCCCAGCGGTTTGAGCAGCAGCCCTTCGCGGATCAGGAACTGCTTGCTGGCGGGCGTGCCGTCATCGTCATGGCTGTAGCTGGCGAGTTGCTCGGGGATGTCCGGGTCGAACGTTACGTTGAGCAACTGGGAGCCATAGTGCAGATGGCCGAAGTCGCTGGCCTTCACAAAACTGGTGCCGGCGTAATTGCGCTCGTCACCCAGGATGCGGTCCAGCTCCAGCGGGTGGCCGATGGATTCGTGGATCTGCAGGATCATTTGGTCGGGCATCAGCAGCAGGTCGCGCGGGCCGTTGGGGGTGTTCGGCGCGAGCAGCAGTTGCAGGGCTTCGTCGGCAATGCGTGGCGCGGCACCGACCAGGCCGAAGCGGCTGATCACATCAAAGCCGCCTTGCTGGCCGAAGTTGCTGCCACCCAGGGTACGGCTCTGGCTATCGTTGCCGTCGTAGGCGGTCACGTTGACGCCGGGGAACACGAAGCGCTGGGCCTGGCGCAGTTCGGCGCCGGCGTTGTTGAGGTAGATCTGCTCGACGTGGGTCAGGCCGAGGCTGACTTCCCAGCTCACCAGGCGCTCGTCCTTCGGCACGGCGGCAGACTCATCGCCCAGCAGTTGGTAGCAGTCGCTCAAGGACGGGAAGGGCTGGTTGAGCTCAGGGGACAAATAGTCCGCCACATCACTGGAGACATGCTGTTCGCGCAGGTCGAGCAGGGCGTGGGGCTTGATCAACCGGGCTTGCTGTTCGGCACGCTCAAGGGCGGCTTGCAGGCCGGGCAGGGAAATATCGTTGGTTGCCGCGTAGGCCTCCACACCGTTGAGACGCACGGTGAGCATGGCGCCTTCGTCGTGGTTCAGGTGCGGTGGTTCGGCGACGTTCTTGCGCACGGCCAGGTAGTGGCCGGACTCGCGGACGTAGCGCAGCGAGAAGAATTCGGCGGTGGTGCGCAGGGCACTGAAGTGTTTTTTGAGTGTGGCGTGGTGGTCGAACATGGGGCCTTCCTTGTGGGCGGCTCGTCGCGGGCAGGCAAACAGAGTAGCTGATCAAGGAGGGGTTTTGCAGTGACTGTTCGGGCCTCTTCGCGAGCAAGCCCGCTCCCACATTTGACCGAGTTCCAACATAGGAATGCGGTCAAAATGTGGGAGCGGGCTTGCTCGCGAAGGGCGCGACGCGGTGTATCAGTTACTGCGCAGTCGGACCCACTTCACGCATCGGCTTGCCACGCACCGGCGCATCGCCCGCGACGTAGTAGTCGGCGGTGCTGCGCGGCAGCGGCTGGCGGCCACGGATCTTGTCGGCGATTTTCTCGGCGATCATGATCGTCGGCGCGTTCAGGTTGCCGGTGGTGATGATCGGCATGATCGACGCATCCACAACGCGCAGACCCTGCATGCCATGCACGCGGCCTTCGCCGTCCACTACGGCCATCTCGTCGGTGCCCATCTTGCACGAGCAGGACGGGTGGAACGCGGTCTCGGCGTGTTCGCGGATGAACTTGTCGAGCTGCTCATCGGTTTGCACGTCAATGCCGGGGCTGATCTCGCGGCCACGGTACTGGTCTAGAGCAGGCTGTTGCATGATTTCACGCGTCAGGCGGATGCCGTCGCGGAATTCCTGCCAGTCCTGTTCGGTGGCCATGTAGTTGAAGAGGATACTCGGGTAGTCCCGTGGGTTCTTCGACTTCAGCTGGATGCGACCACGGCTCGGCGAACGCATGGAGCCCATGTGCGCCTGGAAACCGTGCTCTTTCACACCGTTGCTGCCGTTGTAGTTAATCGCCACTGGCAGGAAATGGTACTGAATGTTCGGCCATTCGAATTCTTCACGGGTACGGATAAAACCGCCCGCTTCGAACTGGTTGCTGGCGCCGATACCGGTGCCGTTGAACAGCCATTCGGCACCAATGGCCGGCTGGTTGTACCAGAGCAGCGACGGGTACAGCGAGACCGGCTGGGTGCACGCGTATTGCAGGTACAGCTCAAGGTGGTCCTGCAGGTTTTCGCCGACGCCGGGCAGGTCGTGGACCACCGGGATATCGAGGCTTTCCAGCAGTTTGGCCGGGCCCACGCCGGAGCGTTGCAGCAGTTGCGGCGAGGCGATTGCGCCGCTGCACACCAGTACTTCTTTACGGGCGCTGGCTTCAACGCGCTCTTCGGCGGCGCCGATCAGGTAACGCACGCCCACGGCACGCTTGCCTTCGAACAAGACTTTGTCGGTGAGGGCGTGGGTGACGATGGTCAGGGTCGAACGCTTCTTGGCCGTGTCCAGGTAACCACGCGCGGTGCTGGCGCGACGGCCTTTAGGCGTGACGGTACGGTCCATCGGGCCGAAGCCTTCTTGCTGGTAGCCGTTCAAATCAACGGTGCGCGGGTAACCGGCCTGTACGCCTGCTTCAACCATGGCGTGGAACAGCGGGTTGTTGCCGGCTTTTGGCGTGGTCACGCTGACCGGGCCATCGCCACCGTGCCAGTCGTTCGGGCCGATGTCGCGGGTTTCGGCCTTGCGGAAATACGGCAGGCAGTCCAGGTAAGTCCAGTTTTCCAGGCCTGGCAATTTCGCCCAGTTGTCGTAGTCCATAGCGTTGCCACGGATGTAGCACATGCCGTTGATCAGCGAAGAGCCGCCGAGGCCCTTGCCGCGACCGCACTCCATGCGACGGCCGTCCATGTGTGGCTCTGGATCGGTCTCGTAGGCCCAGTTGTAGCGGCGGCCTTGCAGTGGGAACGCCAGGGCGGCTGGCATTTGCGTGCGGAAGTCGAAACGGTAGTCGGGGCCACCGGCTTCCAGCAGCAGGACGGTGACGCCTTCGTCTTCGGTCAGACGGGTCGCCAGGGTGTTACCGGCGGAGCCGGCACCCACAATGATGTAATCGTATTCTTGGGACATTGGATGCACCCTCTTTTGAGATAGTCAGGTCGGGCCTCATCGCGGGCAAGCCCGGCTCCCACAGGGGAACGCATTCCAACTGTGGGAGCTGGCTTGCCTGCGATAGGGCACTCACAGGCAATACAAGGCTCGGGTCTTAGAACACCGAGGCGTAGTCGCCCAGCTCAACCTGTACCGATTTGATGCGGGTGAAGTTGTTCAGCGAGCTGATGCCGTTCTCACGGCCCACACCGGATTGCTTGTAGCCACCGACCGGCATCTTCGCGTCGGACTCGCCCCAGGCGTTGATCCAGCAGATACCCGCTTCCAGCTGATGAATCACGCGGTGGGCGCGGTTCAGGTCCTTGGTCACCAAGCCTGCGGCCAGGCCGAAGTCGGTGTCGTTGGCGCGGCGGATCACTTCTTCTTCGGTTTCGTAGGTGAGGATGCTCATCACTGGGCCGAAGATTTCTTCACGCACGATGACCATGTCGTCGGTGCAGTCGGTGAACACGGTCGGGGCCACGAAGGCGCCTTTGGCGAAGTCGCCGTCGGTCAGGCGGTCGCCGCCGCACAGCAGGCGGGCGCCTTGCTCTTTGCCCTTGGCGATGTAGCCCAGCACGCTTTCCATGTGAGCAAAGCTGACCAGCGGACCGAAGTTGGTGTTTTCGTCTTCCGGGTTGCCAACGCGAATGCGCGCGACACGCTCAACGATCTTGGCTTCGAACGCGGCTTGCAGGTGCTTGGGCACAAACACGCGGGTGCCGTTGGTGCAGACCTGGCCGGAGCTGTAGAAGTTGGCCATCATCGCGGTGTCGGCGGCGCGGTCGAGGTCGGCGTCGTCGAAGATGATCAGGGGGGACTTGCCGCCCAGTTCCATGGTCACGTCTTTGAGCGACGAGCTGGAAGCGCTGGCCATGACTTTCTTGCCGGTGTCGGTGCCGCCGGTGAACGAGACTTTCTCGATGCGCGGGTGCTCGGTCAGCCAGGTGCCGACTTCACGGCCGCTGCCGGTCAGTACGTTGAACACGCCCGCCGGAATGCCGGCTTCGGTGTAGATCTCGGCCAGTTTCAGGGTGGTCAGCGAAGTGACTTCGCTCGGCTTGAAGATCATTGCGTTACCCGCGGCCAGGGCCGGTGCGGATTTCCACAGGGCGATCTGGATCGGGTAGTTCCACGCGCCGATACCGGCAACCACGCCCAGCGGCTCGCGGCGGGTGTAGACGAACGAAGTGTCGCGCAGTGGGATCTGCTCGCCTTCGATGGCCGGCACCAGGCCTGCGTAGTATTCCAGCACGTCAGCGCCGGTAACGATGTCGACGTACTTGGTTTCGGAGAAGGATTTACCGGTGTCCAGGGTTTCCAGGGCGGCCAGCTCGTCGTTGCGCTCGCGCAGGATGTCGACGGCACGACGCAGGATGCGCGAACGCTCCATGGCGGTCATGGCGGCCCAGATTTTCTGGCCTTTTTCGGCGCTGACCACGGCACGTTCAACGTCTTCTTTAGTCGCGCGTTGCACTTGGGCGAGAACTTCACCGTTAGCCGGGTTGATGGCTTCGAAGGTGGCATCGCTGCCAGCGTCGCTGTAGCCGCCGTCAATGTAGAGTTTTTGCAGGTCGAAACGGGCCATAAAGTCCTCGCAAGTGCATAAGTGGTTGGCGTTAACCGCCGAACAGTGGGCCATAAGGGTGTGGCAACACTGAGCGACAGCAGTTCAGGGGTTGAGCGGTTATGTGTGCTCTAACTCACCTGCTTGGCCAATTGGAAATCCATGTATTCGTAAGCGATCCGTTGCGCCTGTTCCGTGTCGAAAGCGTCTCCCGACAGGGCGCCGCGCAACCACAAACCGTCGATCAGGGCCGCCAGGCCTCGGGCTGCTTTGCGCGCGCGCGGCAGCGGCAGCACTCGGCGAAACTGGCAGCACAGGTTGGAATACAGACGTTGATCGTTGATCCGCTGCAACCTGTGCAATGACGGGTGATGCATGCTGGTGGCCCAGAAGGCCAACCAGGTTTTCATTGCCGGGCCGTTGACCTGGCTGGCGTCGAAGTTGCCTTCGATGATCACCTGCAGGTGCGCCCGTGGGCTGTCATCCTTCAGGGCACGCCTGCGTTCGTGGACGTTCTCGATCAGCGCATTCATCAAGTACCGCATCGTCGCGGCGATCAGGCCGTTCTTGTCCTGAAAGTAGTGACTGATGATGCCGTTCGAAACGCCGGCCAAACGGGCGATCAGCGCAATGCTGGCATCTCCCATTCCGACCTGATCGATGGCCGTCAGCGTGGCTTCGATCAACTGCTGGCGGCGTATGGGTTGCATACCGACCTTGGGCATGTAGCACCTCTCCTTAGGCCTGCCGATGGGCGATCAACGTCCGTCGGCTTGAGGGCCAGTCTATTTTGTTTTGATTGAACGTTCAATCAACAAAGAATAAGATCTGCGACAAATGGTCGCTGCCTACAGATATTTCCTACCTGTGAGCCGCGACATCTGACACCC
This sequence comes from Pseudomonas sp. DWRC2-2, assembly GCF_049897885.1. NCBI lineage: Bacteria > Pseudomonadati > Pseudomonadota > Gammaproteobacteria > Pseudomonadales > Pseudomonadaceae > Pseudomonas > Pseudomonas sp. DWRC2-2. The sequence goes on along the minus strand of NZ_JAFCXD010000003.1, from coordinate 149,998 downwards.
GCAAAAACCTTGAAACAGGCCGTATCAGGGCCTGGGCGTCGCTTCGGCGAGGCTCAAGAATTTTCGGGGTGTCTTTATAACACCCGTCCGTCGACTGCCGAAAAATCGATGTCCCGGGATAACCGTTGCCTTGTGTTTCTCTCTCGCACTGCCCGGAGCATCTGCGCCATGAGTTCTGCCTCTCTTATAAAGACCCCGCCAGAAAAGGTGCGGGTCAACGGTTGGGTGTTCTACACCTCCACCGCGTTGATTCTGTTGTTGACTGCCATCCTGATCATCGCCCCGCAGGAGGCCGGGCGCATGCTCGGTGTTGCCCAGGCGTGGCTGTCGAAAAGCTTCGGCTGGTACTACATGGTGGTCATCGCCGCCTACCTGGTGTTTGTGGTGGGCCTGGCGTTTTCCTCCTATGGCAAATTGAAACTGGGCAGCAAGGACGACACCCCGGACTTCAGCTACGGCGCCTGGGCCGGCATGTTGTTCTCGTCGGGCATCGGCATTTCGCTGCTGTACTTCGGTGCTTCCGAGCCGCTGGACCACTACTTCAACCCGCCCGAAGGCGCTGCCGCCAGCAATGGCGCCGCACGCCAGGCGCTGCAATTGACCTTCCTGCACTGGGGCCTGCATGGCTGGGCGATCTACGCCCTGGTCGGCCTGGCCGTGGCGTACTTCGCGTACCGTCATAACCAGCCGCTGGCCCTGCGTTCGGCGCTGTACCCGCTGGTGGGCGAGCGTTGGGTGAAAGGCGCGGCCGGCCATGCGGTGGACGGTTTCGGCATGTTCGTGACCCTGTTGGGCCTGGTGACGAACCTGGGGATTGGTTCGATGCAGGTGTCGTCCGGGTTGGAAAACCTGTTCGGCATGCAGCACAGCAACACCAACCTGCTGATCGTGATCATCGTGATGAGCACCGTGGCGACCATCGCCGCCGTGTCGGGCGTGGAGAACGGCATTCGCCGCCTGTCCAACCTCAACATCGTGTTGTTCAGCGGCCTGCTGATCTTCGTGCTGCTGTTCGGCCCGACCTTGCACTTGCTCAACGGCTTGGTGCAGAACACCGGTGACTACCTCAACGGCATCATCCTGAAAACCTTCGACCTCTACGTGTACGAAGGCGACGCCGACAAGACCGAGCGCTGGATGGGCCTGTGGACCCTGTTCTACTGGGCCTGGTGGATTTCCTGGGCGCCATTCGTGGGCATGTTCATCGCGCGTATTTCCCGTGGTCGTACGGTGCGTGAACTGGTGGCCGGCGTGCTGCTGATCCCGCTGGGTTTCACCCTGGCGTGGTTGTCGATCTTCGGTAACTCGGCCTTGGACCTGGTGCTGAACCACGGCGCGGTGGAGTTGGGCAAGACCGCACTGGAACAGCCGTCCATGGCGATCTACCAGTTGCTTGAGCATTACCCAGCGTCGAAAGTCGTCATCGGTGTGTCGATCTTCGTGGGCTTCGTGCTGTTCCTGACCCCGGCGGATTCCGGCGCGGTGATGATGGCCAACCTGTCGTGCAAAGGCGGCAATGTGGATGAAGATGCGCCGCACTGGCTGCGGATCTTCTGGTCGGCGGTGATCACCCTGGTGACCATCGGCCTGTTGTTCGCCGGCAACTTCGAAGCCATGCAGACCATGGTGGTGCTGGCCGGGTTGCCGTTCTCGGTGGTGTTGATCTTCTTTATGTTCGGCTTGCACAAGGCGATGCGCCAGGACGTGGCTATCGAACAGGAGCAGGCGCAACTGGCCGAGCGTGGCCGCCGTGGTTTCAGCGAGCGTTTGACCGCGCTGGACCTGCAACCGAGCCAAGGCACCGTGCAACGCTTCATGGACAAGCACGTCACGCCGGCGTTGGAAGAAGCGGCGACGGCCTTGCGTGAACAGGGGCTGGAAGTGCAGACGCTGCTGGGTAAATCCAAGCGCTGCATCGGTGTGCGCATCGAGATGGAAGAGGGCAACCCGTTTGTCTACGAAGTGAGCCTGGATGCTTACTCGTCGGCACCGAGCGACCTGCCCGAGGAAGAGCGCACGCGTTACTACCGCGCTGAGGTCTACCTGCACAACGGACCTCAGGAGTACGACCTGATGGGCTTCGCCCAGGAACAGATCACCCGGGACGTGCTCGATCAGTTTGAAAGCCATCGGCAGCTCCTTGGCCGTGTCTATAGCTGAAGGTTGATCATCCACCTGTAAAACAAAACGCCGCGATCCTCGCGGCGTTTTTGTACCTGGGGGATTACCCCAGGTTTTTGCCCAGCAGGGCGTGGTACAACTCGCTGTCTCCGAGAATCCCCACCACCTGGTTGTTGTCATGCAACACCAGCTTGTTCCCGGTGTGATAACGAATCTGCAACGCGTCGCGCATGCCGATATTCGAATCCACCAGCGTAGGCACTCGGCCCAAACCTTCCACCGCTTGCCCCGGTGCCCAGTTCTGCAGGTTCATCACTGCGCCATTCTGGCGGGCACCCTTGATAGTGTTGCCTTCGGCCAGGTCCAGCCACGAGTCGCCGCCTGGGTCCAGGCACACTGAACCGTTCACACGCTTGCAGTTGTCCAGGGTGCGCATCAGGCTGCGGCCGCACAGTACGTTCAGCGGGTTGGTATGCGCGACGAAGGTGCGCACATAGTCGTCCGCCGGGTTCAGCACGATCTCTTCCGGCACGCTGTACTGGATGATCTTGCCGTCTTTCATGATCGCGATGCGGCTGCCCAGTTTGAGCGCCTCGTCGAGGTCGTGGCTCACGAAGACGATGGTCTTGCTCAGCTTGCGTTGCAGCTCCAGCAACTCATCCTGCAGGCCTTGGCGGATCAGCGGGTCGAGGGCGGAGAAGGGTTCGTCCATCAGCAGGATGTCGGCGTCCATCGCCAATGCACGGGCCAGGCCGACGCGCTGCTGCATGCCGCCGGAGAGTTCGTCCGGCTTCTTGTTGCGCCATTGGGTCAGGCCTACCAGTTCGAGCTTTTCATCCACCAGCTTGCGTCGGTCTTTCTCCGGGCGGCCCTGCATTTCCAGGCCGAAGCTGATGTTTTCGCGCACCGTCAGCCAAGGCATCAGGGCGAACTTCTGGAACACCATGGCGATGCGTTTGGTGCGCATCATTTTCAGCTCGGCGGGTGTGCAGGAGGCGATGTCGATCTGGCGACCTTCATGCTCCACGAACAACTGGCCACGGCTGACGGTGTTAAGGCCGTTGATGCAGCGCAACAGACTGGATTTGCCGGAGCCCGACAGGCCCATCAGCACACAGATCTCGCCTTTCTGGACATCCAGGCTGGCCTTTTCTACGCCGACAATCTGCCCGGTCTTTTTCAGGATTTCATTACGGCTCATGCCTTGGTCCAGCAGCTTGAGCGCCTCGCGTGGGTCTTTGGAAAAGATCACGTCGACATTGTCGAATCGGATAATGCTCATGCATCACCCCCTACTTTAGCGTCGGGTTGTTTGCAGATGCGGTCGAGCATGATGGCCAGCAGCACAATCGCCAGACCGGCTTCAAAGCCCAAGGCGATATCGGCGGTGTTCAGCGCGTTGACCACCGGTTTGCCGAGGCCGTCGGCGCCCACCAGGGCCGCGATCACCACCATCGACAACGACAGCATGATGCATTGGGTAATGCCGGCGGCAATGCTCGGCATGGCGTGGGGCAGTTCAATGCGCGAGAGCAACTGACGGCGCGAGCAGCCAAAGGCCTTGCCGGCGTCCATCAACTCTTGCGGTACATCACGGATACCCAGGTAGGTCAGGCGGATCGGCGCGGCAATCGCGAACACCACCGTAGAGATCAAACCAGGCACCACACCCAGCCCGAAGAGGGTCAGGGTAGGGATGAGGTAGACGAAGGTCGGTACGGTCTGCATCAGATCGAGCACCGGCCGCATCATGGTGTAGAACAACGGTTTGTGCGCGGCAACAATGCCCAGCGGCACACCGATGACCACGCAGACCAAGGTGGCGAACAGCACTTGCGCCAGGGTCTCCATGGTTTCCTGCCAGTACCCCAGGTTGAGGATCAGCAGGAAGGAGGCGATGACAAAAACAGTCAGTCCCCATTTACGTTGGATAAAGTGAGCCAGCAGCGCAATCAGACCGATCAATGCCAGCGGATTGAACCAGGTCAGCGCGAACGTCACGCCGTGGATCATCGTTTCCAGTGTCGATGCGATTGCGTCGAAGTAGTTGGCGCCGTGTTGGGTCAACCATTCGACGAAGGCAGCGATGTACTGGCCTAGTGGGATTTTCTGTTCAGTCAGCATGGTAGTGAATGTCCACATGCGAAGAGGGAAAACATCCCGGGGCAGCGCACCGCCCCGGGGACAACATTACTTGGCGAGGTAGGCTTTAACGGCGTCGAGTCCTGGTTTGCCATCTACGGTGGTGACACCGGCGAGCCAGGTGTCGAGGACTTGCGGGTTGGCTTTCAGCCAGGCCTTGGCGGCGGCGTCAGGCTTTTGTTTGTCGTCCAGGACTTTACCCATCAGGGTGCTTTCCATGTCCAGGGTGAACACCAGGTTTTTCAGCAACTGGCCGACGTTGCTGCATTCCTGGGTATAACCCTTGCGGGTATTGGTGTAGATGGTGGCCTGGCCGTAGTTGGGGCCGAACGAGTCGTCACCGCCGGTCAGGTACTTCATCTTGAAGCGGGTGTTCATCGGGTGCGGTTCCCAGCCGAGGAACACGATGGCCTGGTCACGCTTGGAGGCGCGTTCGACCTGGGAGAGCATGCCGGCTTCGCTGGATTCGACGACTTTGAAACCGGCGGTTTTCAGGCCGAAGGCGTCTTTGTCGATCAGCGTCTGGATAGTGCGGTTGCCGTCGTTGCCCGGCTCGATGCCGTAGATCTTGCCGCCCAGTTCATCCTTGAATTTGGCGATGTCGGCGAAGTCCTTGAGGCCTTTGTTGTACAGCGCTTCCGGGACGGCCAGGGTGTACTTGGCGTTCTCCAGGTTGGCGCGCACGGTTTCCACGGTGCCGGCATCACGGTACTGCTTGATGTCGTTTTCCATGGTCGGCATCCAGTTGCCGAGGAAGATGTCCATGTTCTTGCCGTCGGCCAGTGACTTGTAGGTCACGGGTACCGAAATCATCGTGGTGCGCGGCTTGTAGCCCAGGCCCTTGAGGATCTCGCTGGTGGTCGCGGTGGTGACGGTGATGTCGGTCCAGCCGACATCGGAGAAGTTGACGGTCTTGCACTGTTCCGGTTCTGCGGCGTGTGCCAGGACTGGCAGACTCAGCATGGCGGCCAACAACAACGAGGGTGAACCTTTCATCTGGGTAGACTCCTGTGTTTTTTCTGGCGGCATTCGCCGCGCTTTATAAGTGTTGCGGTTGGTGCGTGCGACAACAGCTCTGGCACGGTGCCTTGCAAACGAGTCGAGACTGATCATGTACCAGTGAAAATCTGACGCCTACAGGGGGCGTCGTATCCAGTACAGGGATGGTCGTATCCAGTGTCGGTGACGTCGCTTACAGATTTTTCCAGAGGCGAAACTGCAGTTTTCGTCCATCTGCACCGCTAAAAACGGCCAAAACAGGTGATCGTACGCAAGCGACGCTGGTGAGCATGGTTACGTCGGTGTGAGACGCCGTGGCGGTCAGCAAAAGCTTGATGATGCCGCCATCTGGGCGATTTGAGCGTAGCAGCTCCTTGGTGCCCGGTTTGCTCACCTGCGGAGTTCCACGGCAATGGCTATCAGTGTTTTCGACCTGTTCAAGATCGGCATCGGGCCTTCGAGTTCTCACACCGTCGGCCCCATGCGCGCCGCGGCGTTGTTCGTTCAAGGCTTGCGTGAACGTGAACTGTTGGAACAAGTGCGGCGCGTCGAAGTTCAGCTCTATGGCTCCTTGTCCGCCACCGGCATCGGCCACGGCAGCGACACCGCGACCATCATGGGGCTGATGGGCGAGTGGCCGGACGCGATCGATCCATCGCAAATCGGCCTGCGCATTCACACCCTGCGCGAGACCGACACCTTGCTGCTGGACGGGCGTTTGCCGGTGCCCTTCGTCTGGGGGCGGGACATGCGTCTGCTCGACGAAAACCTGCCGTTCCACCCCAACGCCATGACACTGGTGGTGTACGGCGACAGCGCTGAACTGCACCGCGACACCTACTATTCAGTGGGCGGCGGTTTCGTAGTGGACGAAGCCCAGGCGCAAAGCGGCGTGGCCGATATGGACCGCACCGAGTTGCCTTACGATTTTTCCAGCGCGGTCGAGCTGTTGCAGCTGTGCAAGACCCACAACCTGCGCGTGGCCGAGTTGATGCTGGCCAATGAAAAGGTCTGGCGCTCCGAAGAAGAAATACGCAGTGGCCTGATGAAACTCTGGCGCGCCATGCAGGATTGCGTGGAGCAAGGCCTCAAGCACGAAGGCATCCTGCCTGGCGGTTTGAACGTGCGCCGGCGTGCGGCCAAGTTGCACCGCAGCCTGCAGGAATTGAACAAGCCCAATGTGATCGGCTCGACCTTGAGCGCCATGGAATGGGTCAACCTGTTCGCGCTGGCGGTCAATGAAGAAAACGCCGCGGGTGGACGTATGGTCACCGCGCCTACCAACGGCGCAGCGGGGATTATTCCGGCGGTGTTGCATTACTTCATGAAGTTCAGCGAGGAAGTCACCGAAGCCAACGTCGTAGACTACTTGCTGGGTGCGGCGGCGGTGGGGATCCTGTGCAAGAAGAACGCCTCGATCTCCGGTGCCGAAGTCGGCTGCCAGGGCGAAGTCGGTTCGGCCTGTGCGATGGCGGCTGCTGGTTTGGCCGAGATCCTCGGCGCTACGCCGGAGCAGCTGTGCAACGCCGCCGAGATCGGCCTGGAACATAACCTGGGTCTCACCTGCGACCCCGTGGGTGGGCTGGTACAAGTGCCGTGCATCGAGCGCAATGCGATTGCGGCGGTGAAGGCAATCAACGCTGCGCAAATGGCGCTGCGTGGCGATGGCCAGCACTTCATCTCCCTGGACCGGGTGATTCGCACCATGCGCGATACCGGGGCGGATATGCATGACAAATACAAAGAGACATCGCGGGGTGGGTTGGCGGTGAGTGCTGTGGAGTGTTGAGTGGCACTCCTGCTCATTAAGTGAACACCCGGATCCAAAAGCGCCACCTTTTAGCGCGTCGCAAACAGATAAGTAGCTACCGAACGATTTCCCGCCGGACCACCGGTCACCCGTGCTTGGGGTGACAGACTTCTCCCACACCCGCAAAGCGCCTTCCCACAAGTGCTACCGATCTGCTCACGCCTCGTGGGCAGACTCGTTCCTACAGCCGATTCCGGCTATATCCGTACTCGCGGCGCGGGCTTATCTAGACGCGTCATCAGGTCGTTTTTAGGAGTTATTGGACGGCCATTCAATTTTAGGCATGGCATTTGCTCTATCAATTCAAAGCCTCTCTCCTGGCTGGATGAAGAGCGCAATAACAAGAGCCTCGCCTGAGGCCATCACCCGCTTTGTGTGAGGAGATACCGCGATGACGTCGTTCAACTCCGGGGCCCAACCCCAGAACCGTGCGCCTCAATCCATCGGCTTTTTGCTGCTGGACAATTTCACGCTGATTTCCCTGGCCTCCGCAGTCGAACCCCTGCGCATGGCCAACCAGCTCTCCGGTCGCGAGTTGTATCGCTGGACGACCTTGAGCGTCGATGGAAACCAGGTGTGGGCCAGCGACGGTCTGCAAATCACCCCCGATGCTTCCATGCACAAAGCCCCAGCCCTGGACACCGTGATCGTGTGCGGCGGCGTGGGTATCCAACGTACTGTGACCCGTGAACATGTGTCGTGGCTGCAAAGCCAGGCGCGCCAATCGCGTCGCTTGGGCGCAGTGTGCACCGGCAGTTGGGCCCTGGCCTGCGCCGGTTTGCTCGATGGGTTTGATTGCAGCGTGCACTGGGAATGCCTGGCCTCGATGCAGGAAGCCTTCCCCCGCGTGGCCATGAGCACACGCCTGTTCACCCTCGACCGCAACCGCTTCACCAGTTCCGGCGGCACCGCGCCACTGGACATGATGCTGCACCTGATCAGCCGCGATCACGGTCGTGAACTGTCGGCCGCCATTTCCGAGATGTTCGTGTACGAACGCATCCGCAACGAACAGGATCACCAGCGTGTGCCGCTCAAGCACATGCTCGGCACCAACCAGCCGAAGCTGCAGGAAATCGTCGCGCTGATGGAAGCCAACCTGGAAGAACCGATCGACCTGGACGAACTGGCGGTGTACGTCGCCGTGTCGCGTCGCCAGCTGGAGCGGCTGTTCCAGAAATACCTGCATTGCTCGCCATCGCGCTACTACCTCAAGCTGCGCCTGATCCGCGCACGGCAGTTGCTCAAGCAAACGCCGATGTCGATCATCGAAGTGGCGTCGGTGTGCGGGTTTGTTTCCACGCCGCACTTCTCCAAGTGCTACCGCGAATACTTCGGCATTCCGCCACGGGATGAGCGTGTGGGTTCCAACACCACCCAACAAGTGGCGATGATGCCGATTCCGCAGGCGCTGGTGTTGTCACCGTTGTCGGGGCCGATGTCGGCGTTGAGTCAGGCGCGTAACGAATCGACGTTTGCCAGCGTAAGGCTCTAGACCCTGTGGGAGCAGGCTTGTTGTGGTTGTGGTTGTGATTGTGGTTGTGGCGAGCGGGCTTGTCCCGCGTTGGAGTGCGAAGCGCTCCCAAGATTTTGGGGCCGCTGCGCAGCCCAACGCGGGGCAAGCCCGCTCGCCACAGTGATCTATTCAGGCGCCAGAGTTCTGTTTGAACTGCACCAACGCCGGCAATAGCTGCTTGTCGATTGCCTGCCTCACGGCCGGCAGGATCGTCGCGCTACCGGTGTACATCTGCTCAACCATCCCTTTGAGCGCCTTGGCCCGCGCCTCGCTCAACCCACGCACCGCACACTCGCAGGCCTGCTCGGCGGTGGCGCCGCTGGACACTTCAAAACCCAGTGAGCGCAGTTGGCCCAGCAGGTCATCCTGGTCAATCAAATCCGCATGCATCATGACGTTTATCCTGGTGAAGGGAAGGGGGTTTGACCTCGATTCTGGTAGCCGCCCAAGCGGTCGGCAAGGCGAGATTGCACGAATGCCTCAGATGGCTACGAGCATGTCGTTTTCGGGCCATTTACCGAGCGCATTAATGGGCACACTGAACCCAAGCACTCAGCTTGAAGGTTTGGTCACCCTCAGGATGTCACGCTCACACAAGGCACTCTGCCCCGATCCGGTCACGGCTGGATCGGGGCTTTTTTTAACGCTGCAATACCAAAATTCGCGAGAGCAACTCATCCCGATCGATGTAGCAACCCTGGAAGTGCCGCGCCCCGGAAGCCGGGTCAAAAGCATTACGCGCATGCAAGGTGCGGCGGTTGTCAAAGCACCACAGCTCCCCCGGATTCAAGCGCTTGACCACACGAAAACGATCCTCCCGCGTCATGGCGATAAAACGTCGATACGCGCGATACAGCAGCGGCATCTGTGCCACGCTGGTCTCGAAAGGCCCACGCAGAAAGTTGGCCATGCGAATCTCCGCCACATCCCCCAACGCATCCAGCGCAATGATCGGCGCCAGGCGGCGATAGTCGCTGTGGCGGTCCTTGTTGCGAAACTCCACCGGGATTTCACACAGTGCCCGAAACGCTTCGGGCTCTTCCGTGCGCAGGGCGTTGGCGATGGCAAACCCGTCGACAAAAATACTCTCGCCACCGCTGGCATCGTTCACCAGGCAATGCAGGAATTGCAGGCCCGGTTGCAGCTCCCGCGTGGGCAGATCGGTGTGCAAGGGCAGGTTGAAAGCGGTGTAGGCATTGCTGTCGGCGTCGGCCTTGGATTGCACATTGAACAGCACGCCGAAGTTGCTCTCGCGGATGAAGGCAATGCGCTTGGCGATCAGCGCCAGGGAGCCGGGCTCGGTTGGGACGCCCCGGATTTGCGTCAGACCTGAATCGCGCAGCGCCAGCAACCATTGCAGCAGCGTGTTCGGGTCTTCCATGACCGCCGAGTAGTCGAACACCGGCAGTTGGAAGCGACTGTCCCACAGCTGGGGTTGGGGCTTTGCCGCACGGCGTTCGGCACGGGATTCATCGTCGTAGGCATGGGCCCGCAACCAGCCGGGATCGTACTGGCTGCGGTGGTCGCCGTTCCATTCCACCCACAGATTGCCTTGATCAAGACGGGCCGAGGCAGCCCTGAGATTGGCGTCTACGTCGACAATCTCCAGTACTTGTTCGCGGGTTACGCTGTACACGCATTCTGCACAGGGGCAGTTGTCCCGCAGCCATTGATGATGAAACGGGCTGACCCGCCCATCGGCCCAATGCACGAGGATTTGATCGTCCAGCACCCGCACGTCCGCGATGTCGCAGATCTTCGGGTAGGTACGGAAATCGGCGACAGCGGCGGCGGCTTGCATGGTGGCTCCTTATTGCTTCTTGGGGGGCAGTCCAATCACTCGGCCGAGCAGGGCGGGGCGCGGCAGGTCGGCCTGCTCGGCACTGATGGCCGTGAGTTTTTCCAGCGTGGCCTCGGTGAACGGCGCCGAATTCGGGCCCGCCAGATCCACGTGCAGCAGCATCTGTTCGTTGCCCGCCAGTTCCTTTTCATCGCCCACTAGATGCAGGCTGTGATAGAGGTGCAGGCGCTTGGCATCAAAGGCGATCAGTTGGGTATGCACCTCCACGTCGGCGCCCAGTTTCACTTCGTGTAGGTAGTTGAGGTGCAGCTCCAGGGTGAACAGTGAATGGCCGCTGGCTTCGCGGTTTTCACTGTCCAGGCCGAGGGTGTCCATCAGCGCGTCGGTGGCGTAGCTGAAGATCAGCAGGTAGAACGCGTCGCGCAGGTGGCCGTTGTAGTCCACCCAGTCAGGGTGGACCTGGGTGGTGTAGGTGGTGAGTGCGGGCATGTCAGGGGTTCCGTTATTCGGCGAAGGTCATGCCGTGCTTGGCTTTGGTGGTTTTCACCGCCTCCAGCACCGCCAGCAGGCAATCATCACGATAGCGCTCCAGCGCCGAAATGCTGTGTTTGCCCAGTTGATCGCTGGTGCCGTCGACCACATCGTCGATCAGCTTGTCGGTCAGCTCCGGCGCCGGCAGGTAGGTCCACGGCAATTGCAGCGCCGGGCCGAACTGCGCCATGAAGTGGCGCATGCCGGCGTCGCCGCCGGCCAGGGTGTAGGTCAGGAACGTGCCCATGAACGACCAGCGCAAGCCCGCGCCAAAGCGGATCGCGTCGTCGATCTCGCCGGTGGTGGCGACGCCGTCATTGACCAGGTGCAGGGCCTCACGCCACAGCGCTTCAAGCAGACGGTCGGCGATAAAGCCCGGGACTTCCTTGCGCACGTGAAGAGGGCGCATGCCGAGGGATTCATACACCTTGATCGCGGCCTGGATTGCCTCTGGTGCGGTGTTCTTGCCGCCGACCACTTCCACCAGCGGCAGCAGGTAAACCGGGTTGAACGGGTGGCCGACCACGCAGCGCTCAGGGTGGGTCGAACCTTCGTAGAACTCGCTCGGCAACAGGCCGGACGTGCTCGACCCTATCAACGCATTCGGCTTGGCCGCAGCGCTGATCTTGCTGTGCAGGTCGAGTTTCAGTTCCAGGCGTTCCGGGGCGCTTTCCTGGATGAAATCGGCGTCTTTCACGCACTCTTCAATGGTGGCGACAAAGCGCAGGCGATCCTGGGACGCACCCGGCGCCAGGCCTTGTTTTTCCAAGGCGCCCCAGGCATTGGCGACGCGTTTGCGCAGTGCGGCTTCGGCACCGGGCGCCGGGTCCCAGGCGACCACATCCAGGCCATGGGCCAGGGCGCGGGACACCCAGCCGCTGCCGATGACACCGCTGCCGAGGGCGGAGAAGGTTTTGATTTCGGTGATAAAGCTCATGGCAAATTCCTAAAAAAAGTGGTGGCTACGATCAACCGCGCTTGGTCAAACCCATCTTGATTCGACCTTCAGCCGGGGTCATGACCCGTGCACCCAGGCGGCTGAGGATTTCACTGGCGCGCTCCACCAATTGGCCGTTGGTGGCGAGCACGCCTTTGTCCAGCCACAGGTTGTCTTCCAGGCCGACCCGCACGTTGCCGCCCAGCAGCACCGCTTGCGCCGCCATCGGCATTTGCATACGGCCGATGCCAAAGCCCGCCCATACCGCGTCGGCGGGCAGGTTGTCGACCATGGCTTTCATGGTGGTGGTGTCTGCCGGTGCGCCCCATGGGATGCCCAGGCACAGTTGGAACAGTGGGTTGTCGAGCAGGCCTTCCTTGATCATCTGCTTGGCGAACCACAGGTGACCGGTGTCGAAGATTTCCAGCTCAGGCTTAACGCCCAGTTCCTGGATGCGTTTGGCGCCGGCCCGCAGTTGCGCCGGGGTGGAGACGTAAATGGTGTCGCCATCGCCAAAGTTCAGGGTGCCGCAGTCCAGGGTGCAGATTTCCGGCAGCAGCTCCTCGACGTGAGCCAGGCGGGTCAACGGGCCGACCAGGTCGGTGTTGGGGCCGAACTCCATCGGGTTCTCGCCGCCGCCGATCTCCAGGTCGCCGCCCATGCCGGCGGTGAGGTTGACGATAATGTCGATGTCGGCCTCGCGAATGCGCTCCATCACTTCGCGATACAGGGCGACGTCGCGGCTGAACTTGCCGGTTTCAGGGTCGCGCACATGGCAGTGCACAACGGTGGCGCCGGCCTTGGCCGCTTCCACGGCGGCGGCGGCGATTTGTTTGGGGGTGACCGGCACGTGGGGGCTGCGGCTGGTCGTGTCGCCAGCACCGGTGAGTGCGCAGGTGATGATGACGTCGTGGTTCATTTGGCGGTTCCTTACAGGCGTGGTGGTGCCGTTCGCAGCCCGGTTGAGCTGCGAAACGGTGGTTCAGAAAAGGTTATTGGCTGGTCAGTTGCAGGTTGGCCGCGGCCGGCTTGCCGTCGAAGGTGGTCACACCCTCCAGCCAGCGCGCCTGGTCTTGCGGGTGGTCCTTGAGCCACTGCTTGGCGGACTCGATGGCGTCCTTGTGATCCAGCAGCGGCTGCATCATCCGGCTCTCGTCGGCTGCGGTGAAGGTGAGATTGGTCAGCAGTTTGTGCACGTTGGGGCACTGCTCGGCGTAGTTCGGCGCGGTGACGCTCCACACGGTGGCCATGCCTTCGTTCGGGCCCAGGGCGTCGTCGCTGCCGGTGAGGTAGGTCATGGCGACGTTGACGTTCATCGGGTGCGGTGCCCAGCCGAAGAACACCACGGCTTCCTTGCGGCGCACCGCGCGGTCGACGGCGGCGAGCATGCCGGCTTCACTGGATTCCACCAGCTGGAACTTGCCCAGGCCGAACTGGTTCTTGGCGATCATTGCCTTGATCTGGGTGTTGGCGCCCGAGCCTGGCTCAATGCCGTAGATCTTGCCGCCCAGTTCTTTTTCGAACTTGGCGATGTCAGCGAAGGTTTTCAGGCCCTTGTCCGCCAGGTAAGTCGGCACGGCGAGGGTGGCGCGCGCGTCTTCGAGGCTGGGTTTGTCGAGGACCTTGACTTGCTTGGCGTCGACGAACGGCGTGATGGTCTGGGTCATCAGCGGGTTCCAGTAGCCCAGGAACAAATCCAGGCGCTGGTCGCGGATGCCAGCGAAGATGATTTGCTGGGAGGCGCTGGTCTGTTTGGTCTTGTAGCCGAGGCCGTCGAGCAACACTTGGGTCATGGCGCTGGTGGCGATTACGTCGGTCCAGTTCACCACGCCCATGCGCACGTTCTGGCAAGATGCCGCGTCGGCAGCCAGTACGTTCGTGCTCAAGATGGCGCTGGCGCTGAGTGCAAGCACACAGCGGCTGATCAGTCGGTTCATGGTGGATCCCTCGGCAGGTCGTTATTGTGGGGTCCGGCGTCTTTGTGCGCCGTGGGATCAAGTTACGCAGCTTGAGGGCCTATAAAACGCACGGCGGCGACCAGCTCTTGCACTGCAGCGACCTGCCCCCTTGAATCCACCCGAGAACGGGAGTATCACAGTGCCACGCTGCCCGTCCGACGAGAGCGCCACCATGTCCCAGGATTTCTACTTTCTGCTGATGCCGGGCTTCTCGGCCATCGGCTTTATCTCCGCGCTGGAACCGCTTCGGGTGGCTAACCGCTTTCGTGGCGAGTTGTACCGCTGGCATGTGTTGAGTGCCGATGGCGGCGCGGTGCTGGCAAGCAATGGCATGTCGGTCAACGCCGACGCCGCGCTGGAACCGTTGAAAAAGGGCGCGACGTTATTGGTGGTGGCGGGCTTCGAACCGCTGCAATTCGCCACCCCCGCGTTGGAACACTGGCTGCGCCGCCTCGACCACGACGGCGTGACCCTCGGCGCCATCGACACCGGCGCCTGCGTCCTCGCCGAAGCCGGCCTGCTCGATGGCCATCGCCTGACCCTGCACTGGGAAGCCATCGACGCTTTCAAGGAATCTTATCCACAGCTCACCGTGACCCAGGAGCTGTTCGAGATTGATCGCCGCCGCATCACCTGCGCCGGCGGTACGGCCTCCATCGACCTGATGCTCGACCTGATCGCCCAGGCCCACGGCCCCGAACTGGCGATCCAGGTCTCCGAACAATTCGTGCTCGGCCGCATCCGCCCACGCAAAGACCACCAGCGCATGCAGATCGCCACGCGCTACGGCATCAACAACAAAAAACTGGTGCAAGTGATCGGCGAGATGGAGCAGCACACCGAGCCGCCCCTGAGCACTTTGGCCTTGGCCGAAGCGATCAAAGTCACGCGCCGCCAACTGGAGCGCCTGTTCCGCCTGCACCTGAACGACACCCCCAGCAACTTCTACCTCGGCCTGCGCCTGGAAAAAGCCCGGCAGCTGCTGCGCCAGAGCGACATGAGTGTGCTGGAAGTGAGCATTGCCTGTGGGTTTGAGTCGCCGTCGTATTTCACCCGCAGTTATCGGGCACGGTTCGCGAAGTGCCCGAGGGAGGATCGGCGAAGGGAAGTGGTTTGACGGCCAATTATAGTTAATTATACTCGTTACTATAATTTATAGTCCTTTCCATAATTGAGTATAAAACCATGTCCAAGCACAGCGGCTTTGTATTCCGCCGTCCCGCGCTGGCAAGCAGCATTGCCGACGGCCTGGTGGGGGCCGGTATCCAGGATTTCACCTCTGGTCTGTTTCTCGCGGCGCCGCGTCGCACGGGCAAAAGTACTTTTTTGCGCGAAGACCTGATCCCGGAGTGTCAGCTTCGAGGGTGGCTGACGGTGTACGTCGATCTGTGGGCCGACAAAGAGAAAGACCCTGCGGAGTTGATTGCCAGCGCCATTGGCGCAGCGCTGGTGCCCTATGAAAAGGGCATTCGCAAGCTGGCCAAGAACCTTGGGATCGAGAAACTGAGCTTTCTGCGCACGCTGTCCTGGGACTTCAGCAAGCCTCAATTGCCGGTCGGCGCGACCTTGACCCAAGCCTTGGAGTTATTGCACCACGCGGCGGAAAAAACCGTCGTCCTGGTGATTGACGAGGCGCAGCACGCCTTGACCAGCGATTCAGGCATCAATGCGATGTTTGCGCTGAAGGCCGCCCGGGATCAGCTCAACCAGGGGCGTGACGAGGAAGGCAGCGGTTTGCATCTGGTGTTCACTGGCTCCAATCGCGACAAGCTGGCCCACCTGGTATTGGGTAAAAGCCAGCCTTTCTTCGGCTCCAGCATTACGCCGTTCCCGTTGCTGGGCAAAGCGTTCACCCAGGCCTATACCGCGCACCTCAACGCGCACTTGGCGAAAACCAACCAATTCAACGCGGCCGATATCGATGAGGCGTTTGAGCTGGTTGGCCGTCGGCCCGAGATGTTGCGCACGATCATCGGCGAAGTGGCGCTGGAGCTGGGTGAGGCGAGCAATTTGGGCCAACTGCTGCACAGTCGCGCCGAACTGTTGCGCGCAGGCGTGTGGACCGAATTCGAAAGCGCCTGGAACACGCTCACCATCCCCCAGCGCGCCGTGCTGCAAGTGATGGTAGAGCGCTCTCAAACCAACGAACCCTTCGCGCCGTTCACCGACAGCACCCTCGCTGCGGTCAGCAAAGCGCTGGAAGACATGGGCAGTGACGTGGTGCCGGGCACCCAGACGATTCAGGCTTGCATCGATGCCCTGCGCGACAAGGAACTGGTGTGGAAGTCGAGCCGGGGCGGTTATGCCCTGGAGGACAAGACCTTTGGCGATTGGCTGCAACACAGGGGGCGTACAGCCAGCTCCCACAGTGAATAGGGGGTTTCTTATTTCTTTAGCAGGGCCGAGCAGGCTGCCTTGTAGGCCTCATGTTGATACTTGTTCAGCGTCGCCGGCAGTTCAAAATTGTGTTTCTTGTTCTGCGCATTGAGGGTCTGCGGTGACAGCAGCGTCACCTCAACCGCATCCAGCAACTGAAACACCCCTTCAATCTTGAACGTGGTCGGGCCGCCGGCGAATTCACCCTTCTTGCTGCGCTTCTTGATGGCGATACGGGTGATGGCGTTTTCCTGCACAAACGCTTTCACTTGAGCGGCGAAGGCTTTGACGTTGGCGGCCTCATCGTCGTCTTCAAGTGCGATCTTCTTGGTCGCGAGGGCGACATGGCTCAACGCCTGATTGTCCAGGGAGGCGACAGCGATGATGGCTTCGCTGCCTTTGATTTCGATGCCGCAAATAGTCATGAATAGCCTTGGTTCAGAGAAGAGTGGCGGTGATTGTCGTTTATTCCTGCCCGATCGACTCCAAAAACTCCGACCGCTCATCGCTCATTCGTGCCAGACAATCATTCTGCGCAATCGCATACGCCTTGGTGCCGTTGACTGCCGGGAAGGTGTCCACGGCGCAATCAGCATCCCGTAACTTTTCCCACTTCTGCTGGGCATCCTTCAGACGAGCGGTAATGTCCGCCAGCTTGGTCTTGTCGCTGCCATAGGTCGAAGCCATGCGTTCCAGCAGACCTTGATAGTTGTCTTTGAGCAGTTGTTCGGCGGTGGTTTTGTTGTAAGAGGCGCATTCCAGGGTTTGCTTGTCGTTTTCGATGCCGTCGCACGGCGTGCTGTCGGTGTCTTCGGCCGCGTGGACGCCGGTTGCGATGAGTGCCAAAGCCAGGAAAATCGATTTCATTGCGCCGTCTCATATCAGGTGATGCGGGAATTCTGGCTCAAGCGTAAGACAAAGAACAGCCGCCAGTCAGACCTCTCATAACAGCCTTTGTCGCGGATTGACGCTTTCGGCAATTCCCCTGTCGTTTTTGCACCCGGCTCTGTCGGCCCCTGGGCATATGCTGGCCCCAAAGCGCCGGCAGACGATTCGGCGCATGAATCGCCAATAAGGGGACGCCTGATGAGCCCAGCCGAATTGCACGCCGACAGCATCGTTATCGACGGGCTGATTATTGCCAAGTGGAACCGCGACCTGTTCGAGGACATGCGCAAAGGCGGCCTCACCGCTGCCAACTGCACCGTGTCGGTGTGGGAAGGGTTTCAGGCCACCATCAACAATATCGTGGCCAGCCAGACCCTGATCCGTGAAAACAGCGACCTGGTGATCCCGGTGAAAACCACCGCCGACATCCGCCGCGCCAAGGAGCAGGGCAAGACCGGCATCATCTTCGGCTTCCAGAACGCCCATGCCTTCGAAGACCAGCTTGGCTATGTCGAGATATTCAAGCAACTCGGCGTCGGTGTGGTGCAGATGTGCTACAACACCCAGAACCTGGTCGGCACCGGTTGCTACGAGCGTGATGGCGGCCTGTCGGGTTTTGGCCGTGAAATCGTCGCTGAGATGAACCGCGTCGGCATCATGTGCGACCTCTCACACGTCGGCTCCAAGACGTCCGAAGAAGTCATCCTCGAATCGAAAAAACCGGTGTGCTACTCCCACTGCCTGCCGTCCGGGCTCAAAGAGCACCCGCGCAACAAGTCCGATGAAGAACTCAAGTTCATTGCCGACCATGGCGGTTTTGTCGGCGTGACCATGTTCGCGCCGTTCCTGGCCAAAGGCATCGATTCGACCATCGACGACTACGCCGAAGCCATCGAATACACCATGAATATCGTTGGCGAAGACGCCATCGGCATCGGCACCGATTTCACCCAGGGTCATGGCCAGGATTTCTTCGAAATGCTGACCCATGACAAGGGCTACGCCCGCCGCTTGACCAGCTTCGGCAAGATCATCAACCCGCTGGGCATCCGCACCGTGGGCGAATTCCCCAACCTCACCGAGACCCTGCTCAAGCGCGGCCACCCTGAGCGCGTGGTACGCAAGATCATGGGCGAAAACTGGGTCAACGTCCTCAAGGACGTCTGGGGCGAATAAGCCACCGCCACCGCATCTTTTCCCCCCGGCCATTCGCGCCGGGGGCATCAACAAGAATTTTTCTGGAGTTAAGTTTCCATGGCCAAGATCGCCCCGCAATTGCCTATCGAAGTCGACAGCGAAACCGGTGTCTGGACCTCCGACGCCCTGCCGATGCTGTACGTGCCACGCCATTTCTTCGTCAACAACCACATTGGCATCGAAGAAGTGTTGGGCGCCGACGCCTACGCCGAAATCCTCTACAAGGCTGGCTACAAGTCTGCTTGGCACTGGTGTGAGAAAGAAGCTGAATGCCACGGCCTGGAAGGCGTCGCGGTGTTCGAGCACTACATGAAGCGCCTGTCGCAACGCGGTTGGGGCCTGTTCAAGATCCAGGATATCGACCTCGACAAGGGCACCTGCAGCGTCAAGCTGGAACACTCCGCGTTTGTGTACGTGTACGGCAAGGTCGGGCGTAAGGTGGACTACATGTTCACCGGCTGGTTTGCCGGCGCCATGGACCAGATCCTGCAAGCCCGCGGCAGCCAGATCCGCACTGTCGCCGAACAAGTCTACGGAGGCTCCGAAGAGGGCCACGATGACGGCCTGTTCACCGTCAAGCCGTTGTAAGCCGAGGACCGTGCCATGGCT
Organism: Pseudomonas sp. DWRC2-2; assembly: GCF_049897885.1. Taxonomy (NCBI): domain Bacteria; kingdom Pseudomonadati; phylum Pseudomonadota; class Gammaproteobacteria; order Pseudomonadales; family Pseudomonadaceae; genus Pseudomonas; species Pseudomonas sp. DWRC2-2. The sequence goes on along the minus strand of NZ_JAFCXD010000003.1, from coordinate 131,113 downwards.
TTCGAAGCAATGTTCCAGCCGATCCAGATCGGCAAACTGACCATCCGCAACCGCGTGCTCAGCACCGCCCACGCCGAGGTCTACGCGACCGACGGCGGCATGACCACCGACCGCTATGTGAAGTATTACGAAGAGAAAGCCAAGGGCGGTATCGGCCTGGCGATCTGCGGCGGTTCCTCGGTTGTGGCTATCGACAGCCCGCAGGAATGGTGGAGTTCGGTCAACCTGTCTACCGACCGCATCATCCCGCACTTCCAGAACCTGGCCGACGCCATGCACAAGCATGGCGCCAAGATCATGATCCAGATTACCCACATGGGCCGTCGCTCGCGTTGGGACGGCTTCAACTGGCCCACGCTGATGTCGCCGTCTGGCGTGCGTGAGCCGGTGCACCGTGCGACATGCAAGACCATCGAACCGGAAGAAATCTGGCGCGTGATCAGCAACTACGCCAGCGCCGCCAAACGCGCCAAGTCCGGTGGCCTGGACGGTGTGGAACTGTCTGCGGTGCACCAGCACATGATCGACCAGTTCTGGAGCCCGCGGGTCAACAAGCGTACCGACGAGTGGGGCGGCAGCTTCGAAGGCCGCATGAAGTTCGGCCTGGAAGTGCTGAAAGCCGTGCGCGCCGAAGTCGGTGACGACTTCTGCGTTGGCATGCGCCTGTGCGGTGATGAATTCCACCCGGACGGCTTGTCCCATGAGGACATGAAGCAGATCGCCAAGTACTACGACGACACCGGCATGCTGGATTTCATCGGTGTGGTGGGCTCGGGTTGCGACACGCACAACACCCTGGCCAACGTGATCCCGAACATGAGTTATCCACCGGAGCCGTTCCTGCACTTGGCCGCCGGTATCAAGGAAGTGGTCAAGGTCCCGGTGCTGCACGCGCAGAACATCAAGGACCCGAACCAGGCCACGCGCATTCTGGAAGGCGGTTATGTGGACATGGTCGGTATGACCCGTGCGCACATCGCCGACCCGCACCTGATCGCCAAGATCAAGATGGGCCAGATCGACCAGATCAAGCAGTGCGTCGGCGCCAACTACTGCATCGACCGCCAGTACCAAGGGCTGGATGTGCTGTGCATCCAGAACGCCGCGACCTCCCGTGAATACATGGGCGTGCCGCATATCATCGAAAAAACCACCGGCGTTAAACGCAAGGTTGTAGTGGTCGGTGCCGGCCCGGCCGGGATGGAGGCTGCACGCGTAGCGGCCGAGCGCGGCCATGACGTAACCCTGTTCGAAAAGAAAGAGTTTATTGGTGGGCAGATCACCACGGCGTCCAAGGCGCCGCAGCGTGACCAGATTGCCGGTATCACCCGTTGGTACCAACTGGAGCTGGCGCGGTTGAAGGTCGATCTGCGCCTGGGCGTGGCCGCTGATGCCGACACTATCCTGGACGTGCGTCCGGACGTAGTGGTGCTGGCGGTGGGTGGACATCCGAATGTGGAACAGAACGAACACTGGGGCGCGGCCGAAGGCCTGGTGGTGAGCAGCTGGGATGTGCTCGACGGCAAAGTCGCGCCGGGCAAGAACGTGCTGGTGTACGACACCATCTGCGAATTCACCGGCATGTCGGTGGCGGATTTCCTTGCGGACAAAGGCAGCCAGGTCGAGATCGTCACCGACGACATCAAGCCAGGCGTGGCCATCGGCGGTACGTCGTTCCCGACCTACTACCGCAGCATGTACCCGAAAGAAGTGATCATGACCGGCGACATGATGCTGGAAAAGGTCTACCGCGAAGGCGACAAGCTGGTGGCGGTGCTGGAGAACGAATACACCGGTGCCAAAGAGGAGCGGGTGGTGGACCAGGTGGTCGTCGAGAACGGCGTGCGTCCGGATGAAGCTATCTACTACGCACTCAAGGAAGGCTCGCGCAACAAGGGCCAGATCGACGTCGAAGCCTTGTTCGCGATCAAGCCGCAGCCGTGCCTGAGCGAGGCGGGTGATGGGTACTTGCTGTTCCGCATCGGTGACTGTGTGGCACAGCGTAATACCCACGCTGCGATCTATGACGCCCTGCGCTTGTGCAAGGATTTCTAGGCAACCACCGAACCACTGTGGAAACCGGTCAATGTGGGAGCCGGGCTTGCCCGCGATGCAGGCGACTCGGGCTTGAGTGACACCGAGTCGATGCCATCGCAGGCAAGCCAGCTCCCACATTGATCCGGTTCCCATGCAAGACCTGTGTGGTCTTTGGGAGCTTCACCATGTTGAACACCTTGCTGCCTATCCTGCTGTTCGCCGCCCTGGGCCTTGCCGTCCTCGGCGCCCTGCGCCGGGTGAACATGTGGCGCCGTGGCCGCGCGTCCAAGGTTGACCTTTTGGGCGGCCTGCTCGCCATGCCCAAACGCTACATGGTCGACCTGCACCACGTGGTCGCCCGCGACAAATACATCGCCAACACCCACGTCGCCACCGCGCTGGGTTTTGTGCTGTCGGCGTTGCTCGCCATTCTGGTCCACGGCTTCGGCCTGCAGAATCGCATCTTTGGTTACGCCTTGCTGCTGGCCTCGGTGCTGATGTTTGTCGGCGCCACCTTCGTTTACCTGCGCCGCCGCAATCCGCCTGCACGTCTTTCGAAAGGCCCCTGGATGCGCCTGCCGAAAAGCCTGATGGCGTTCTCGGTCAGTTTCTTCCTGGTGACCCTGCCGGTGGCCGGGATTCTGCCAGCGGATTTCGGCGGCTGGTTGCTTGCCGCGTTGCTCGGGGTGGGAGTGTTGTGGGGCGTATCCGAGATGTTCTTCGGCATGACCTGGGGCGGCCCGATGAAACACGCCTTCGCCGGTGCCTTGCACCTGGCCTGGCACCGTCGCGCCGAGCGCTTCGGCGGCGGCCGTTCCACCGGTTTGAAACCACTGGACCTCAGCGATAAATCCGCGCCGCTGGGCGTGGAGAAACCCAAGGATTTCACCTGGAACCAACTGCTGGGCTTCGACGCCTGCGTACAGTGCGGCAAGTGCGAAGCCGCATGCCCGGCCTTCGCCGCCGGCCAGCCGCTGAACCCGAAAAAGTTGATCCAGGACATGGTGGTCGGCCTGGCCGGTGGCACCGATGCCAAGTTCGCCGGCAGCCCGTATCCGGGCAAAGCCATCGGCGAACACAGCGGCAACCCGCATCAGCCGATCGTCAACGGCCTGGTGGACGCCGAGACCCTGTGGTCCTGCACCACCTGCCGCGCCTGTGTGGAAGAGTGCCCGATGATGATTGAGCACGTGGACGCCATCGTCGACATGCGCCGTCACCTCACCCTGGAAAAAGGCGCCACGCCGAACAAAGGCGCGGAAGTCCTGGAAAACCTGATCGCCACCGACAACCCCGGCGGTTTCGCACCGGGTGGTCGCCTGAACTGGGCGGCCGACCTGAACCTGCCGCTGCTCAGCGAAAAAGGCAGTGTCGACGTGCTGTTCTGGGTCGGCGATGGTGCCTTCGACATGCGTAACCAGCGTACCTTGCGCGCCTTCGTCAAAGTGCTCAAAGCCGCCAACGTCGACTTCGCCGTGTTGGGCCTGGAAGAGCGTGACAGCGGCGACGTGGCCCGTCGTCTGGGCGATGAAGCGACCTTCCAGTTGCTGGCTTCGCGCAATATCCAGACCCTGGCTAAATACAGCTTCAAGCGCATTGTCACCTGCGATCCGCACAGCTTCCATGTGCTAAAAAACGAGTATGGCGCCTTCAACGGCAACTATCGGGTACAACATCACAGCACCTTCATGGCCGAGCTGATCGGCGAGGGCGCGCTGAACCTGGGCCAGCACAAGGGCAACAGCGTGACCTACCACGACCCTTGTTACCTGGGCCGCTACAACGGCGAATACGAGGCGCCGCGCCAAGTGCTGCGCGCGCTGGGGATCGAGGTCAAGGAGATGCAACGCTCGGGCTTCCGTTCACGCTGCTGCGGGGGCGGGGGCGGTGCGCCGATTACCGACATTCCCGGCAAGCAACGTATTCCGGATATGCGCATGGAAGACATCCGCGAAACCGGCGCCGAGCTAGTGGCCGTGGGTTGTCCGCAGTGCACGGCGATGCTTGAGGGTGTGGTTGAGCCACGTCCGCTGATCAAGGACATCGCCGAACTGGTGGCCGACGCCTTGCTGGAAGACGCCGCACCGGCCAAAACCCCTATCAAGCGTGAACCTGCGGAGGTGCACTGATGAGCGACATTATCCGCCGCGATCCACGCGCCGAGTGGATCGCCCGCAACCGTCTGCACCCGCTGCATGCGGCTATGCAACCGGTGCAACACAGTTGGATGGGCCCCAATGGCGTCATCCGCAGGAACGTCCATGGTGTTGGCTTCATCGGCCCCAACGGCATCAAGCGTATCGACCGCAGCGGCGCCCAGCAGGGCGGCGCGGCCAAGCGTACAGCGGCAGTGGAAGTGCAGTTGCCGCTGCATCAGGTGGCGGCGCCTGCGTTCTACATCAACGTGGTGCCGGACATGGTCGGTGGCCGCTTGAGCAGCCACGACCGTGACTTGCTCGGCCTGGCCCGACAACTGGCGGGCAGCGACGGTGCGGTGCTGGCGGTGGTGTTTGGCGAACACAAGGAAGGAGCATTTGCTACCGCAGGCGTCGATCGCCTGCTGGTGCTGGAAGGGCACGAATTCGACGGTTATTCACCGGAACAACGGGTGCAAGGTTTGCGCGCTGTGGATAGCCAGTTCAATCCGCGTCACTGGTTGCTGCCTGACAGCCGCAGCGGTGGTGGCGAACTGGGCCGACGTTTTGCCGCCAGCCTCAAGGAACGCCCGGCCACGCGAGTCTGGCAGATCAAGGGTGACGAGTGCATCGGCCGCGCCGGTGCGGGCCAGGAAGACTTGGCTCGCCCGCAGCCACGCCTGATTCTGGCCGCCGCTGAATGCGCCGATCCTGTCAGTGAGACACGGCATGAAGTGCTCCCTGTGGAGTTATCCACAGCCCTGGCACGCAGCCTGCCGCGCATCGAAGACCTCGGTGCAGTGGCGGTGGATCCGGCGTCGATTCCCATGGCCGAAGCGGAATTCATTTTCTCTGGCGGCAACGGCGTGAAGGACTGGGCTCTGTTCCACCAGACCGCTGCGGCCCTGGGCGCCACCGAAGGCGCCTCGCGGGTGGCGGTGGACGATGGCTTCATGGCGCGTGATCGCCAGGTCGGCGCCAGCGGCACCTGGGTCACGGCGCGGGTCTACGTGGCCGTGGGTATTTCCGGGGCGATCCAGCACCTGCAAGGCATCGGTGCCTGCGACAAGGTGGTGGCGATCAACCTCGATCCTGGTTGCGACATGATCAAGCGGGCCGATCTCTCGGTCATTGGCGAAAGCGCCGCGATTCTGCACGCCTTGATCGCGGCGGTAGAGGCCTACCGCAACGGCGCCAAGCGCGATGCGGCTTGAGGATATGAGCATGAATACGAATGTTATCAGCCTGGTATCCATCGGCGCCCACCCGACCTCCGGTCGCCCGCGCCGCGCCGAGCAAGATGCGCGCGCAGTGGAATTGGGCCTGCAAATGGCTGGGGATAAGTTGCAGGTGCTGCATGCCGGCAACATTGCCGAGCCGACCCTGCGCAGCTACCTGGGCATGGGGTTGCCGCAGTTGCATGTGCTGGAGCAACCGGCGGGCAGCGATGCCTTGCCCGTGCTCAGCGAATACCTGCGCGACGCCGGTGCCCAGGTGGTGCTTGCCGGCAGCCAAGCCGAAACCGGTGAAGGCTCAGGCATGTTGCCGTACCTGCTGGCCGAGCAATTGGGCTGGCCGCTGATTGTCGGGTTGGCGCAGGTCGAGTCCATCGACGGCGGTGTGGCCCATGTACTGCAAGCCTTGCCACGCGGCCAGCGCCGACGCCTGAAGGTGCGCCTGCCGTTTCTGGCGACAGTGGATAACGCCGCGCCCAAGCCTCGGCAGAGTGCTTACGGCCCGGCGCAGCGCGGTGAGCTGGCGGCCCATGAAGTCGAAATCGTACAGGACGAGTTATTCACGGGCGCCGTGCTGCAACCGGCCAAGCCACGCCCCAAGCGCCTCAAGGTGATCAAGGCCAAGAGCGGTGCCGACCGCATGAAAGCCGCCACGGCCAAGGCCAGTGGTGGTGGCGGGCAAGTGCTCAAAGGCCTGAGCCCGGAAGCGGGCGCCGAAGCCATCCTTAAGCTGCTGGTTGAGGAAGGTGTGGTTCGCTGATCCTGAACAGGGAATGTGGCTTACCCACAATCCCTGTTGACCCGTCTGTGGATAACCTGTTCGCGGTTGTCCACACCCCCTGTGAATCAAGCCCTCCAGCCCTCTGTACGAAAAACAACCAAGCTAACTTGCGGTTTTTACTTGGGTTTTTCGCTGCTCCTGTGCATTTCTCCGGCCCGACTTGCCCCCATAGTCTGTTGGCGCTTCTGTGGATAACATGTTCGCTGTCGGCTGAAGCCCTTATTAATCAAGGCTTTCACCGGATTGATCAAAATGTGATCGATTTGGTTTTTTTACCGGCTAAAAACCCTGTAAACCCCGATTTGTGAAGGGTTGAGGTGGTTTTCCACAGCACTTTCCAAGTTGCCCCCAAAGTCTGTTGGTGCTTCTGTGGATAAGGTGTTCGCGTACCGCTACAGCCCATGTAAACCGTGGCTTATGATCGATTGGTCAATAAATGAACAAAGCCGAGCCAAACCGACTGGCTTGAATAAGTCACGGATTTTCTTCACTTAATTTCAGGAGGCAAGCGTAGTTGCCCACAATTGCTGTGGGTGGCTTTGTGGATAAGTTGTTGGGGAAAGGCTGGAGGGCAGGGGAATCAAGGGTTATCAGGGGGTTGGGTGTTTTTTGTACAGCCCAGCCCCCCGAAGATCAACAGGTTATTCGTGAACCGCAACGCCCTTGAGGTACGGCGCTGGAGCGGCCCCCAGGTTGCTCAACAGGCGCTCGCTGTACCAGTCCACGAAGTTCACCACGCCGAACTCATAAGTCTTGGAGTACGGGCCAGGCTGGTAGGCGGTGGAGTTGATGCCGCGCTGGTTCTCTTCGGCCAGGCGACGGTCCTGGTCGTTGGTGGCGTCCCACACCTGGCGCATGCGCTCCACGTCGTAGTCCACGCCTTCCACGGCGTCCTTGTGCACCAGCCATTTGGTGGTGACCATGGTTTCCTGGGCGCTGATTGGCCACACGGTGAACACAATGATGTGATCGCCCATGCAGTGGTTCCAGGAGTGCGGCAGGTGCAGGATGCGCATCGAACCTAGGTCCGGGTTTTTGATGCGGCCCATGAGCTTGGCGCAGCCTTGCTTGCCGTCGAGGGTCATCGACACGGTGCCCTTGAGCAGCGGCATGCGCACGATACGGTTGCGCAGGCCGAAACTGGCGTGAGCGTACGGGATTTTCTCGGCATCCCAGGCGGCGGCGGAGGCGGCCACGTGGTCCTTGAACGCCTGGTCGGCGCGCGGGTCGGTGACGTCGTCCCACTCCAGCAGGGTTTTCAGTAGTTCCGGGTGCGACGCGTTGCAGTGGTAGCACTCGCGGTTGTTTTCCAGCACCAGCTTCCAGTTGGCTTTCTCCATCAAGGTGGTGGTAATCGCCACCTTGGTGTTCTCCATGTCGTAGGGTTCCATGTAATGGTTCAGCGTCGACAGGAAGTCATCGATGGCCGGCGGGTTCTCGGCCAGGCTGATGAAGATGTAGCCACCGGCCGTCTTCACGTTGACCGGCTTGAGGCCGTACTGCTTCATGTCGAAGTCGGCGCCCATCTCGGTGCCGGCGAACAGCAGGCGGCCATCCAGTTCGTAGGTCCACTGGTGGTAATGGCAGACCAGTTTGGCGACCTTGCCCTTGTCGCTGGTGCACAAGCGCGAGCCACGGTGACGGCACACGTTGTGGAACGCGTGAACCACGCCTTCGGCGCCCCGGATCACGATGATCGGGTTTTTGCCGATTTGCAGGGTCAGGTAGTTGCCCTTGGCGGGGATTTCGCAGGTCATGCCGGCGATCAACCACTCTTTCTGGAAGATCTCCTGCATGTCGATATCAAACAGCCGCTCATCAGAGTAGAACGGCTGCGGCAGCGAGAAAGTGCGCTCGCGCTCTTGCAGCATTTGCGCGGTGGCCTTGCGTGCGGGTTCCAGCGGATCGCCCAAGCTTAAGGTTGCGGTGACGTCCATCGTGTGTGTCCTCATGGCCATTCTGTGTGGCCGAGATAAGTGGCTAATCAGGTTTGCAGCAAGGCGTAAAGAAAGCGTCTGTGTTGGGAGCGAGTGTGGGGCCGCCGATGCGCCGAACCTTATCCATGGGCGACATGGCCCAATCTGTTCCCGACGCGCAACCCTAGGTCGTTGGGGGCTGGTCGCGATAAGTATGTGAATGTCGCAGATAGGTAAATGGGTGGTTCTGGCGTTACGCAGAATCGCCACCATAAGGCCGATGTCGGCGGTGGAGAACAACATGTCCAATAATTTCCTGAATCCGGTAACCACCCAGACCTGGGCCAATGGTCGGCACATTGTCCGTTGCGTCAAAGTCATCCAGGAAACCTGGGACGTGCGCACCTTCTGTTTCATGGCCGACCAGCCGATCCTGTTCTTTTTCAAACCGGGGCAATTCGTCACCCTGGAGCTGGAAATCGAAGGCCAGCCGATCATGCGCTCCTACACCATTTCCAGCTCACCGTCGGTGCCTTACAGCTTCTCGGTGACCATCAAGCGTGTGCCGGGCGGCAAGGTGTCCAACTGGCTGCACGACACCCTTCATGAAGGGCAAGAGTTGGCGGTCCACGGGCCGGTGGGCTTGTTCAACGCCATCGACTTCCCGAGCCCGAAAGTGCTGTACCTCAGCGGCGGCGTGGGCATCACGCCAGTCATGTCCATGGCCCGCTGGTTCTACGACACCAACGCCAACGTCGACATGACGTTTATCCACAGCGCCCGTTCGCCCAAGGACATCATCTACCACCGCGAGCTGGAGCACATGGCGTCGCGGATCGACAACTTCAGCCTGCACCTGATCTGCGAGAAACACGGCTTGGGCGAGCCTTGGGCGGGGTATCGCGGTTACCTGAACCACAAGATGCTTGAACTGATGGTGCCGGACTTCCTGGAGCGCGAAGTGTTCTGCTGCGGCCCGACGCCGTACATGAACGCGGTGAAGCGCCTGCTGGAAGTGGCCGGTTTCGACATGACGCGTTATCACGAGGAATCCTTCGGCGCCACGCCGCCGGAAGCTCGTGCGGATGCAGTGGAGCAAGCCGAGCAGGCGGCCGACGCGCCGGAAATCGACCTGGCGGATCTGCACCAGGTGGAGTTTATTGCGTCGGGCAAAAGCATTCGCGTCGCCCCTGGGGAAACTGTGCATGCCGCGGCCGCCAAGCTTGGCCTGTTGATCCCGAAAGCCTGCGGCATGGGCATCTGCGGCACCTGCAAGGTGATGAAGCTAGGCGGCGAGGTGGAGATGGAGCACAACGGCGGCATCACTGAAGAAGATGAAGCCGAAGGCTACATCCTGTCGTGCTGCAGTGTGCCGAAGGGTGATGTGCGCATCGAATTCTGACGCTCAATACAGTTCTGGCCGGCGATCCTGATGCACGTGGTTGTGGGTGCTGATTGACTTGTTCCGGGCCTGTTCCAGGGGCAGGTCCGCTACCAGTTGCTGTTCCTCGTGATGTGAGGCTGCCCCGGCCAGCGGGTAGCCATCCGCATCGACAATGACCGAGCCGCCCACCCAATTGACGCCGCGTTCTTCGCCATGGCGGTCGCACGCCGCAATAAACAGGCGATTGACCGCCGCGTTGGCCTGGATCCTTACGATCTCAGCCGGCCGCTCACCCACAGGGCGCGGACCGTCCGGCCAGTTCACCGGGACGCAAAGCAGCTCCGCTTGTGCCAGTGCCGGCAGGCGCACCCATTCGGGCAGTTCCAGGTCGTAGCAGATCATCATGCCGATTCGCCCAATGGCGGTGTCGACCACCGGCGGGGGCGCATCACCGGGGGTGAAGATCAGTTTCTCGCGGTCCCACAGGTGGGCCTTGCGATACACCGTCAACCGTCCGGTGGGTTCGATCATCGCCGCACTGTTGGCGACACGTCCCTCGCTCAAGCGCTCGCAAAACCCTGCAACGACGATGATCCCAAGTTCACGCGCCAGGCCTTTCCACAGGCTCAATGTCGGGCCTTCGAGTGTTTCTGAGGCCGTGTGGGCTTCCTCGCGGTCGGTGAACGCGTAGCCACTCTGGATCAGTTCCGGCAGGACAATCAGTTGGGCCTTGAGGCTGGCCGCTCCGCGAATCGCGCGCTCGGTCAGCGCCCGGTTGTACTCGGCATCGCCGATACGCGGCGCCAGTTGATGGCAAACGACGCGCAGCTGTGTCACGACAGGTCTCCTTCCAGCACGCGCTCACTGGCTTGCATGGCCCGCGACTCGGCGGCGTGATCGAGTTGGCGGCTCATCACGCAGTAAATCACTGCTGAGACCAGCAAGCCGACGACAAACGCAATGTCGGCGCCGTCCAGCATCACACTGATCGGGCCTTGATAAAAACCCAGCGACATAAACGGAATCATTGCCGCCAGGCCGAGGAAATACGCAACCAACCCAGCACTCGACCAGCGGCCATAGATGCCGGCAGGATTGAAAATATCGCTGATGGCGTAGCGTCCTTGTCGCACGACGTAGAAGTCCGCGAGGTTGACGGCCGTCCAGGGCACCAGGAAATACAGCATCAAGAGCACGAAGGTGTTGAAGCTGCTCAGGTAGCTCTCAGGAATGCTCAAGGCGATCACGAAAATGACGGCGGCCACCAGGCTGATCCCGACGATGCGGCTCTTGATCCGGGGTTTGATCGGGACAAAACCGTCAATGGCGCTGATCCCGGTGAGCATCGCGCCATAACAGTTGACGGCCATGATGCCGACCAGCGCCGGCACTGCAATCAGTACGGTAAAGGTGCCAAACCCGGGCAACAGTTGGTTACCCACGGCCTGCACACTGCCGATGGCATCGGGCGAGGGCAGCGCCGAGGCGAGGAATGCCCCCAACGACATCAACCACAGCGCCGAGCCGGCAGCCCCCAGGTAGGTCCAGAGGATGACACTGCGCGACGGCGTGTTGTGGGGCAGGTAGCGCGAGTAGTCCGAGACATACACGGCGTAGCTGATCTGATAGCCCGCAGCGGCTGACAATTGGATCAGGAAAGCCGACCAGGAAAAATGCGCGTCGGTCACAGCTGAATCGGCTTGCAGGTGCAGCAAGGCCGCAACGGTCAGGACCGCGAACACGCTGATCATCACGTAGGTCAACCAGCGTTGCACGGTGTGCAGGAGGTCGTGGCCGATCACGGCAATGATCACGGCGAGGATGATCATCAACGCATACCAGGGCGCGCGGCTGCCGGGCAGCACGGTATTGATGGCGTCGGTGGCCAGGATCACGTTGAACACGTTGAAGCCGATGTACACGAAAACCACCGCGATAAACGGCACGATGGCGCCACGCAGGCCGAACTGGGCGCGCGACTGGATCATCTGCGGCAAGCCCATGCGCGGCCCCTGGTTGGCGTGGAACGCCATGGCAAACGTGCCCAGGCATACGCCGATCACAATCGCCAGGATCGCGTACACCAGGCTTAGCCCCAAGGCGGCGCCGGTAAACCCGGTGACCATGGTGGTGAGCACGAAGTTGCCGGTGAACCAGAACGGCGCCTGATGCCAGACCTTGCCGTGGCGTTCATTGCGCGGCACGTAGTCGATGGAGCGGGTTTCGATTTTCAGCGTGCTGGAAGGGGGAGCAGCCGATCGGTCAGAGGGCATGTTCATAGGTATCACGGTCTGTTTTTTATTGAGTGAGCTGTGCAGAGTCTTGTAAGCAAAAAAACAATTGAATCGGCATTCTCAAATAATCACTTTATGAATCTCTGAACTGAGTGCGCAAAACCCTCTGGAATAAGGTTTGCCTTACTGATGCACTTTTTATTTCCAAGGGATATAGAGACATTTCCTACGAGTGACTACGCTGATGAACACATTCGTCGTAGTCGCCCTTCGCAGTGAAGCAGTAGGTGGACGTTCTGTTTACATTCCAAGGATGATTGCCATGTCTGCTATTCCCTCCCGCAGTAAAGGCGCTGCGCGCTTGCTTGCCAACGATGTCACTGCATTGGTTCCTGACTTTCCTTTTCATTACCGCCGGTTCCTTGATACCGCCGTCAGTAACGGCACGCCGTTGGCGCAGGTTCCCAGCCTGGCGTATGGCAGCAAGGTGTTGATCGTCGGCGCAGGCGTCGCGGGAATGGTGGCGGCCTATGAAGCCATGCGCATGGGGTTGCACCCAGTGGTGGTGGAGGCCAGTGATCGTATCGGCGGGCGGCTGTATTCCTATGTGGCGGGTAATCCGCTGGATCCCGCTAACAGTGTGATCTGTGAAATGGGGGCGATGCGCTTTCCTATTTCCGGCAAGGCGTTGATGCACTATTTCGAGAAGGTCGGCATGACGGCCAACTCGGCGGATTTCCCTAACCCAGGCTCGGCGGCGACCCCCAGTACGGTGGTCGACTACCAGCAAACCCAGACCTATTACGAAGGCAATAACCTGCCGCCGGAATACGCTGAGATTGAGCGGCTGTTGTTCGAGGTGTTCCTTGAGCAGGACCCGATCAAGTTCACCGAAATGGAAGCGGCAATGTCCGAGGGCAGTATTGATCAGGCCAAGATCAAGACGTTGTGGAATGCCATTCTGGATGCGGGTTGGGACAACCTCAGTTTTTTTGCCGCGATGGTCGAGCAGGCGGGTTGGAGCCGCGAAGACATTGATCTGTTCGGACAGATCGGGTTCGGCACCGGCGGTTGGAACACCGACTATCCCAATTGCTTCCTGGAGGTGTTGCGAGTGCTGTATACCGGGCTGGATACCAACCATAAGTTGATGTTCGACGGTTCCAGCGAGTTGCCAGCGCGGTTATGGAGCCGCGCCCCGGATACCTTCGGTGACGCCATGGCGCACTGGCCTGCGGGCACCACTGTCCGAGACCTGACGACCCAAGTTATTGCCCTGCCTTTCAAGCAGGAGGTGCGGCAGATCATACGTCGCCCGGATGGCGAGTTCGATGTATGGATATATGACCATAATCAGGGAAACACCCTTCAGTACATCTTTCCTGCCGTGGTCTACACCCCTCACAAGCGGATCCTCGACAAATTCCGCTACATGGATGGTGCCGCCCGCTTCAATCAAATGAACGACCTGTTATCCGCAAAGGAATGGGAAGCGGTGATGTACACCCACTACATGCAATCCGCAAAAATCTTCGCGCAGACGAAACGGCCTTTCTGGACCGATGTGGAAGCAGATTTCCAACACAAGATGAGCGTGACCCTGTCGGATCGCATCACCCGTGGTACCTACCTGCTGGACTACAGCCAAAGCCCCGGGCCATACAGGGGGAGCGGTATGTTTTTGTCTTACACCTGGAATGACGACAGCCTCAAGTTCCTGGGGGATCGCAGTGCGCCGCTGCCGTCCCATGTGCAGGTGTGCACGAGCTTGCTGGACAGCGTGTATGCGCCTCATCAGTTGAATCTGGCGGCTGAGTTCGGCATGACCAACCCCTTTGTCGAAATCAATTGGGAGGAGCAGCCGTTTTTCCTGTGCGCGTTCAAAATGAATCTGCCGGGACAGTACGAGTACCAGCGCTTGCTGTTTTCTCTGTTCATGAATGGCGTGTCGACCCCAAATCTCGACAGGTTCATCCTTGCGGGCGATGACGTGTCTTGGACGGGAGGCTGGGCTGAGGGCGGGGTAACCACTGCATTGAACGCCGTACACAAACTGGCGTCGATTTTTGGAGGGGGGACATTTCTGGGTAATCCCGGTCCCATCGACGAGTGGTCTCGGCTGCAACCCAAGGCGTTGTGAATAATAAAGTGGATCAGTCCCGCGTCGCAGGTCATGAGTCTGCGGCGCGGGCCTTGGTGGTTAGCGGACGAAAAGGTTGATGAGGTAACCGCCGGACGCTGTCATTTCAAACTCTTTTCCAGAAACGGTAAAGGTTCTGGAGGGTTCGATGATGGTGTCGCCGACATTCGCCAGCTTCCTCAGATCGTCCAGGCCGACGAGCGTGGCGTTGACGTCGGCGCGCAGTTGCGAATCAGTGGTGTAGCATTGAATTTCCATGATGTTGCCCTCGATAGGATTTCCTTTTCCAGCCGACTATTCGGCAGGCAGTCAGCCCCGAAGTGACGCGTCCGTTTGTTCGGGGTGACGAGATCCTATCCAAGGCAGGGGGTAGATAGATACTGTCAGAAATACGTACAAACAGTCTCTGAAAAAGCGCTGAAAGCCCCGTGGTTTCAGGCCTCCATCACTTTCCGAATATCCGCCGCCAATTCTCTTACACGTTCTTCCTCGGTATCCCACGCACACATGAAGCGTGCGCCACCTTTGCCGATAAAGGTGTAGAAACGCCAGCCCTTGGCGGTCAACGCGGCAATCGCCGGTTCCGAGAGTTGCAGGAACACGCCGTTGGCCTGCACCGGGAACATCAACTCCACCCCGGGAATATCCGCCACCAGGCTGCTCAGCAGTTGTGCGCAGTGGTTGGCGTGACGGGCGTGTTTGAGCCAGGCGTCGTTTTCCAGCAGGCCTACCCAGGGGGCTGACAGGAAGCGCATTTTCGACGCCAGCTGGCCGGCTTGCTTGCAGCGGTAGTCAAAGTCTTCAGCCAGCTTGTGGTTGAAGAACAGGATCGCTTCGCCCACGGCCATGCCGTTCTTGGTGCCGCCAAAGCACAGCACGTCCACCCCGGCTTTCCAGGTCAGGTCCGCCGGTGAGCAGCCGAGGAATGCGCAGGCGTTGGAGAAGCGCGCGCCGTCCATGTGCAGGTTCAGCCCCAACTCTTTGCAAGTCACGCTGATGGCGCGGATTTCATCCGGGGTGTACACGCTGCCGACTTCGGTGGCCTGGGTCAGGGTGACCACGCGCGGCTTGGGGTAGTGGATGTCCTGGCGCTTGAGGGCGATCTCGCGGATCGACTCCGGGGTCAGCTTGCCGTTTTCGGTGCGAGCGGTGAGCAGCTTGGAACCGTTGGAGAAAAACTCCGGCGCGCCGCATTCGTCGGTTTCGACGTGGGCGGTTTCCGAGCAAATCACGCTATGGTAGCTCTGGCACAACGAGGACAGCGCCAGGGAGTTGGCGGCGGTGCCGTTGAAGGCGAAGAACACTTCGCAGTCGGTTTCGAACAGGTTGCGGAAACCGTCGGCGGCGCGGTGGGTCCATTCATCATCGCCGTAGGCGCGCTGATGGCCTTGGTTGGCTTGTTCCATGGCGGCCCAGGCTTCCGGGCAGATGCCCGAATAGTTGTCACTGGCGAATTGTTGGCTCTTGTCGGTCATGGCCCATTCCTGTGGTCGATGTTGGTGCGCACTGTAACCAAGATTGTCGCGAGTGCGCACGCACTGTAAATGCAAAGTCACTGGGGAATTATGCACGGTACTGGAACCCTGCCTGTCGGACGTGTCCGTGATGGCGCTTTGGATCTGCTCAAGTGGCTGGCGCTGTTGAGCATGGTGCTCGATCACCTTCGCTATGTCGGTTTGAGCCTGGACGGCCTGTACGTGCCGGGGCGCCTGGCGTTTCCGTGGTTTTGCCTGGCGATTGCGGCGAACCTGCACCGGGTCAGGAGTGCGCCCGTGACCGGCCAATGGCGCTACCTGGGCTGGCTGTTACTGTTCAGCGTGATCAGCGAAGTGCCGTACCGACTGTTTATCGAGGACGCCGATACGTTGAACGTGTTGCCGACCTTGGCGCTGGGCCTGCTGGTTGCCCGAGGATGGCAGCAGAAGGCGCTTTTTGATCGAGGATTGGCGTTGATTGCCCTCATGATCGCGGCGGTGTTTTCCGCGCAGCTGATGTTCGGTTTTTTCGGCGTATTACTGCCACTGGCGACGCTGCTGGTATTCCGTCGCCCCTGGTATTTCAGCGTATTGCCGGGCTTGATCTGTGTGGCGGCCAATCAATGGCAGGTTCTGCTCAATAGCGGCACCCCCGTAGCGTTGGTCGGATTGGCCGCTTGCCTGATTGCGCCAATGCTTGGCCTGGTCCTCTTGCGACACGCTCAAAACGCCTCGCCACCGGCCATGCGCCGCTGGGCGTATGCCCTCTATCCCGCGCATTTCCTGCTACTGCTGGCTTTGCGCCACAGCCTTGCCTGAGTCGCTGAATTCATTCCATGTCGTAAACGCACCTTTGCGTGGCGTGCGTAGGCATTTGACCTGCTGACGCCAGCCCTACCATCGCATCAAAGGGCCCTGCACGGGCCTCAACAATACGAAAGGCTGGGAGAGACGCGATGTTCAGCAAACAAGACCAGATCCAGGGATATGACGACGCACTGCTGGCGGCCATGAATGCCGAGGAGCAGCGCCAGGAAGATCATATCGAGCTGATCGCGTCAGAGAACTACACCAGCAAACGCGTGATGGAAGCCCAAGGCAGCGGTCTCACCAATAAATACGCCGAAGGCTACCCAGGCAAGCGCTACTACGGTGGCTGCGAGCACGTGGATAAAGTCGAGGCCCTGGCCATCGAGCGCGCCAAGCAACTGTTCGGTGCCGATTACGCCAACGTGCAGCCGCACTCCGGTTCGTCCGCCAACAGCGCCGTGTACCTGGCCCTGCTGCAAGCCGGCGACACTATCCTGGGCATGAGCCTGGCCCACGGCGGTCACTTGACCCACGGCGCCAAAGTGTCTTCCTCGGGCAAGCTGTACAACGCGGTGCAATACGGCATCAACACTGACACCGGCCTGATCGACTACGACGAAGTCGAGCGCTTGGCCGTGGAGCACAAGCCGAAAATGGTCGTGGCTGGTTTTTCCGCCTACTCCAAGACTCTGGATTTCCCGCGTTTCCGTCAGATCGCCGACAAAGTGGGTGCGCTGCTGTTCGTCGACATGGCCCACGTCGCTGGCCTGGTAGCCGCTGGCCTGTACCCGAACCCGCTGCCGTACGCCGACGTGGTCACCACCACCACCCACAAGACCCTGCGTGGTCCACGGGGCGGTCTGATCCTGGCCAAGTCCAACGAAGAGATTGAAAAGAAACTCAACGCCGCCGTATTCCCTGGCGCCCAGGGCGGCCCGCTGATGCACGTCATCGCCGGCAAGGCTGTGTGCTTCAAGGAAGCGCTGGAGCCAGGCTTCAAGGCCTATCAGCAACAAGTGATCGACAACGCCCAGGCCATGGCCGAGGTGTTTATCAAGCGCGGCTACGATGTCGTGTCCGGCGGTACCGATAACCACCTGTTCCTGGTCAGCCTGATCCGTCAGGGCCTCACCGGCAAAGAGGCGGATGCTGCCCTGGGTCGCGCCCACATTACCGTCAACAAGAACGCCGTGCCGAATGACCCGCAGTCGCCCTTCGTGACCTCGGGCCTGCGCATCGGCACCCCGGCGGTGACCACGCGTGGTTTCAAAGTGCCGCAGTGCATCGAACTGGCCGGCTGGATCTGCGACATCCTCGACAACCTCGGCGACGCCGATGTCGAGGCCAACGTGGCCAAGCACGTGTCTGCCCTGTGCGCTGATTTCCCGGTTTATCGCTGAGCGCGGTTTTGGAGTAATGACTATGCAACGCTACTCGGGCTTCGGCCTCTTCAAGCACTCACTCAGCCACCACGAAAACTGGCAGAAAATGTGGCGCACGCCGACCCCTAAAAAGGTGTACGACGTGGTCATCGTCGGCGGCGGCGGGCATGGTCTGGCGACCGCCTATTACCTGGCCAAGGAACACGGCATCACCAACGTGGCCGTGGTCGAGAAAGGCTGGCTGGGCGGCGGCAACACTGCGCGCAACACCACCATCGTGCGTTCCAACTACCTGTGGGACGAGTCGGCGCACCTGTACGAACACGCGATGAAACTGTGGGAAGGCCTGTCCCAGGACCTGAACTACAACGTGATGTTCTCTCAGCGTGGCGTCTACAACCTGTGCCACACCCTGCAAGACATCCGTGATTCCGAGCGCCGCGTGAGTGCCAACCGCCTCAATGGCGTGGACGGCGAACTGCTCAACGCCAAGCAAGTGGCCGACGAGATCCCGTACCTCGACTGCTCCAAGAACACCCGCTATCCGGTGCTCGGCGCCACCGTGCAACGGCGCGGCGGCGTGGCCCGTCACGATGCCGTGGCCTGGGGCTTTGCCCGCGCCGCCGACGCACTGGGCGTGGATTTGATCCAGCAGACCGAAGTGATCGGCTTTCGCAAGGAAAACGGTGTGTGCATCGGTGTGGAAACCAACAAAGGCTTTATCGGCGCCAAACGCGTCGGTGTGGTCACCGCCGGTAACTCCGGGCACATGGCCTCGCTGGCGGGCTTTCGCCTGCCGATCGAATCCCACCCGCTGCAAGCGTTGGTGTCGGAGCCGATCAAGCCGATTATCGACAGCGTGATCATGTCCAACGCCGTACACGGTTACATCAGCCAATCCGACAAGGGCGACCTGGTGATCGGCGCCGGTATCGACGGCTACAACGGCTACGGCCAGCGCGGCTCTTACCCGGTGATCGAACACACCATCCAGGCCATCGTCGAGATGTTCCCGGTGCTGTCGCGCGTGCGCATGAACCGTCAGTGGGGCGGCATCGTCGACACCACGCCGGATGCCTGCCCGATCATCTCCAAGACTCCAGTGCCGAACATGTTCTTCAACTGCGGTTGGGGCACCGGTGGTTTTAAAGCGACTCCGGGCTCAGGCAACGTGTTTGCCGCCAGCCTCGCCAAGGGTGAAATGCACCCGTTGGCCGCACCTTTCTCCATCGACCGTTTCCACAACGGTGCGTTGATCGACGAACACGGCGCTGCGGCCGTCGCCCACTAACAGGAGAAATTTCCTATGTTGCATATCTTCTGTCCTCACTGTGGCGAACTGCGCTCCGAAGAGGAATTCCATGCGTCCGGCCAAGCGCACATCCCGCGCCCGCTGGACCCGAATGCCTGCACCGATGAAGAGTGGGGCGACTACATGTTCTTCCGCGACAACCCCCGTGGTCTGCACCACGAACTGTGGATCCACGCCGCCGGTTGCCGCCAGTACTTCAACGCGACCCGCGACACCCTGACCTACGAAATTCTTGAAACCTACAAGATCGGTGAGAAGCCACAATTCACCGCCAAGGCCTCTGGAGAGAAGGTATGAGCCAGACCAATCGCCTGTCCAACGGTGGCCGGATCGACCGTAATAAAGTCCTGACCTTCAGCTTCAACGGCCAGACCTACAAAGGCTTTGAAGGCGACACATTGGCCGCAGCGCTGCTGGCCAACGGCGTCGACATCATCGGCCGCAGCTTCAAGTACTCGCGGCCTCGCGGCATCTTCGCCGCCGGTGCCGAAGAGCCGAACGCGGTGCTGCAGATCGGTGCCACCGAAGCCACCCAGATTCCTAACGTGCGCGCCACGCAACAGGCGCTGTACCAAGGCCTGGTCGCCACCAGCACCAACGGCTGGCCGAACGTCAACAATGACGTGATGGGCATTCTCGGCAAGGTTGGCGGCAAGCTGATGCCGCCGGGTTTCTACTACAAAACCTTCATGTACCCGCAATCGTTCTGGATGACGTACGAGAAGTACATCCGTAAGGCCGCTGGCCTTGGTCGCTCGCCGACCGAAAACGATCCGGACACCTATGACAACTTCAACCGTCACTGCGACGTGCTGGTGGTCGGCGCGGGCCCTGCGGGTCTGGCCGCCGCACTGGCCGCCGCACGCAGCGGTGCCCGCGTGATCATCGCCGATGAGCAGGAAGAGTTCGGCGGTTCGCTGCTCGATTCGCGCGAAAGCCTCGACGGCAAGCCGGCGGCGGAATGGGTTGCCAGTGTCATTGCTGAATTGAGGGCCCTGCCAGACGTGGTGTTGCTGCCTCGCGCCACCGTCAACGGTTATCACGACCATAACTTCCTGACCATTCACGAACGCCTCACCGACCACCTGGGTGACCGTGCGCCGATTGGTGTGGTGCGCCAACGCATCCACCGTGTGCGCGCCAAGCGTGTGGTGCTGGCGACCGGTGCGTGCGAGCGTCCACTGGTCTACGGCAACAACGACGTGCCGGGCAATATGCTGGCCGGTGCGGTTTCGACCTACGTGCGTCGCTACGGCGTGGCACCAGGCAAGAAACTGGTGCTGTCGACCAACAACGATCACGCCTATCGCGTTGCACTGGACTGGCTCGACGCCGGCCTGCAAGTGGTCGCCGTGGCCGATGTGCGCCACAACCCACGCGGCGCGCTGGTGGAAGAAGCCCGCGCCAAGGGTATTCGTATCCTCACCGGCAGCGCCGTGATCGAAGCCCGTGGCAGCAAGCACGTCACTGCCGCCCGCGTGGCTGCAATTGACGTCAAAGCGCATAAAGTCACCAGCCCAGGCGAATGGCTGGATTGCGACCTGGTGGCCAGCTCCGGTGGCTACAGCCCGGTGGTCCACTTGGCTTCGCACCTGGGCGGCAAGCCGACCTGGCGTGAAGACATCCTCGGTTTTGTACCGGGCGAAGCACCGCAAAAACGCGTGTGCGTCGGTGGCATCAATGGCGTCTACGGTCTTGGTGATTCTCTGGCGGACGGTTTTGAGGGCGGCGTGCGTGCAGCCAGCGAAGCCGGTTTTGCGCCAGTCGAAGGCACCCTGCCAAAAGCCTTGAGCCGCTTGGAAGAGCCGACGCTGGCCGTGTACCAAGTCCCGCATGACAAGCCAACCGCACGGGCGCCGAAGCAATTCGTCGACCTGCAAAACGACGTGACCGCTGCCGCCATCGAACTGGCGACCCGTGAAGGGTTCGAGTCGGTGGAGCACGTCAAGCGCTACACCGCGTTGGGTTTCGGCACCGACCAAGGCAAGTTGGGTAACGTCAACGGCCTGGCCATTGCCGCTCGTTCACTGAACGTGACCATCCCGCAGATGGGCACCACCATGTTCCGCCCGAACTACACGCCGGTCACGTTCGGCGCCGTCGCCGGTCGTCACTGTGGGCACATCTTCGAGCCGGTGCGCTACACCGCGCTGCAAGCCTGGCACGTGAAGAACGGCGCCGAGTTTGAAGACGTCGGCCAGTGGAAACGTCCGTGGTACTTCCCACGCAACGGTGAAGACCTGCATGCCGCGGTGAAACGCGAATGCCTGGCCGTGCGCGACAGCGTCGGCCTGCTGGATGCGTCGACCCTCGGCAAGATCGACATCCAGGGCCCGGACGCGCGCGAATTCCTCAACCGCATCTACTCCAACGCCTGGACCAAGCTCGACGTGGGCAAGGCGCGCTACGGCCTGATGTGCAAGGAAGACGGCATGGTCTTCGATGACGGCGTGACCGCCTGCCTCGCCGACAACCACTTCCTGATGACCACCACCACCGGCGGCGCGGCCCGCGTGCTGCAGTGGCTGGAAATCTACCAACAGACCGAGTGGCCAGACTTCAAGGTGTACTTCACCTCGGTCACCGACCACTGGGCCACCATGACCCTGTCCGGCCCCAACAGCCGCAAGCTGTTGGCGGAAGTGACTGATATCGACCTGGACAAGGACGGCTTCCCGTTCATGACCTGGAAGGAAGGCTTGGTCGGCGGCGTACCGGCTCGGGTGTTCCGGATCTCGTTTACCGGTGAGCTGTCGTACGAAGTCAACGTGCAGGCCGACTACGCCATGGGCGTGCTGGAAAAAATCGTCGACGCCGGCAAGAAGTACAACCTGACCCCGTACGGCACCGAAACCATGCACGTACTGCGGGCGGAGAAGGGCTTCATCATCGTCGGCCAGGACACCGACGGCTCGATGACCCCCGACGACCTGAACATGGGTTGGTGCGTCGGCCGTACCAAACCGTTCTCGTGGATCGGCTGGCGCGGCATGAACCGTGAAGACTGCGTGCGCGAAGAGCGTAAGCAACTGGTGGGCTTGAAACCGATCGATCCGAATGTGTGGCTGCCGGAAGGCGCGCAGTTGGTGTTCGATCCGAAGCAGACGATTCCGATGAAGATGGTCGGCCACGTCACCTCAAGCTATGCGCACAACTCCCTGGGCTATTCGTTCGCCATGGGCGTGGTGAAGGGCGGCTTGAAGCGTATTGGTGAGCGGGTGTTCTCGCCGCAGGCGGATGGCAGCGTGATTGAGGCGGAGATTGTTTCCTCGGTGTTCTTTGATCCGAAAGGCGATCGCCAGAACATCTGATGGACCGAGTTGCGGCCCCATAGGGGCCGCATTCCAAGCAGCATTCAAAGGTGCTTTATGACAGCAGCCAATGTGTACCAACAACGCCCAACCACCGGCGCCAAGGCCGAGTCGTCGCTGCATCATGCCGACCTCGCCAGCCTGGTCGGCAAGGGCCGCAAGAACGCCGGCGTGACCGTGCGCGAAAAGAAACTCCTGGGCCACCTGACCATCCGTGGCGACGGCCATGATGCCGCCTTCGCCGCTGGCGTACACAAGGCCCTGGGCATCGAACTGCCGAGCGCCTTGACCGTGATCGTCAAAGGCGAAACCAGCTTGCAGTGGCTCGGCCCGGATGAGTGGTTGCTCATCGTGCCAAGCGGCGAAGAATTCGCCGCCGAGAAAAGCCTGCGTGAGGCCCTGGGTGAGCTGCATATCCAGATCGTCAACGTCAGCGGCGGCCAGCAGATCCTTGAACTGAGCGGCCCGAACGTGCGCGATGTGCTGATGAAGTCCACCAGCTACGACGTGCACCCCAACAACTTCCCGGTGGGCAAGGCGGTGGGCACGGTGTTCGCCAAGTCGCAACTGGTAATCCGCCACACGGCCGAAGACACCTGGGAATTGCTGATCCGTCGCAGCTTCTCGGATTACTGGTGGTTGTGGTTGCAGGATGCGTCTGCCGAATTCGGCCTGAGCGTCCAAGCCTGAGGAATGCCCCATGAGCCGCGCACCTGATACATGGATTTTGACCGCCGACTGCCCCAGCGTGCTCGGCACGGTGGACGCGGTCACCCGCTATCTGTTCGAACAGGGTTGCTACGTGACTGAGCACCACTCGTTCGATGACCGGCTTTCGGGCCGGTTCTTTATTCGTGTGGAGTTCCGCCAGCCCGACGGGTTTGACGAACAAGGTTTCCGCGATGGCCTGGTCACGCGCGGCGAAGCCTTCGGCATGATCTTCGAGCTGACGGCGCCGAATTACCGGCCAAAAGTGGTGATTATGGTCTCCAAGGCCGACCATTGCCTGAACGATCTACTGTATCGCCAGCGCATCGGCCAACTGTCGATGGACGTGGTCGCGGTGGTGTCCAACCACCCTGATTTGAAGCCCTTGGCCGACTGGCACCAGATTCCCTACTACCATTTCCCCCTCGACCCCAACGACAAACCGTCCCAGGAGCGTCAGGTGTGGCAAGTGGTGGAAGACACCGGCGCGGAACTGGTGATCCTTGCGCGCTACATGCAAGTGCTCTCGCCGGAGCTGTGTCGCAAGCTGGATGGCAAGGCCATCAACATTCACCACTCATTGTTGCCGGGTTTCAAGGGCGCCAAGCCGTATCACCAGGCGTACAACAAGGGCGTGAAGTTGGTCGGCGCCACGGCGCATTACATCAACAACGACCTGGATGAAGGCCCGATCATTGCCCAGGGCGTGGAGGTGGTGGATCACAGCCACTATCCCGAGGATTTGATTGCCAAGGGGCGGGATATTGAAGGACTGACATTGGCCCGGGCGGTTGGGTATCACATTGAGCGGCGGGTGTTTCTAAACGCCAATCGGACTGTGGTGCTCTGATTGCAAAGACAACAAACAGCATCTGTACCCGAGCACTTAAACGCGCTGCCCACCCAAAGGGCAACGCGGTTCCATAAAAACAACAGCGAGGTGAAAGCATGTCTGGTAATCGTGGTGTCGTGTATCTCGGCAACGGCAAGGTCGAAGTACAGAAAATCGACTATCCCAAAATGCAGGACCCCCGTGGCAGGAAGATTGAGCACGGCGTCATCCTGCGCGTGGTTTCCACCAACATCTGCGGCTCTGACCAACACATGGTGCGCGGCCGCACCACTGCCCAGACCGGCCTGGTGCTCGGTCATGAAATTACCGGAGAAGTGATCGAGAAGGGCAGCGACGTCGAGAACCTGAAGATCGGCGACCTGGTTTCGGTGCCGTTCAACGTGGCTTGCGGCCGCTGCCGTTCCTGCAAAGAGCAACACACCGGCGTCTGCCTGACCGTCAACCCGGCCCGTGCCGGTGGCGCCTATGGCTATGTCGACATGGGCGACTGGACCGGCGGCCAAGCCGAATACGTGCTGGTGCCGTATGCCGACTTCAACCTGCTGAAACTGCCGGATCGCGACAAGGCCATGGAGAAAATCCGCGACCTGACGTGCCTCTCCGACATTCTCCCGACGGGTTACCACGGCGCCGTGACTGCGGGCGTTGGCCCAGGTAGCACCGTCTACATCGCGGGCGCTGGCCCGGTCGGCCTGGCTGCTGCCGCTTCTGCACGCCTGCTGGGCGCGGCGGTGGTGATCATTGGCGACGTCAACCCGATCCGCCTGGCCCACGCCAAGGCCCAGGGTTTTGAAGTGGCCGACCTGTCCACCGACACCCCACTGCACGAACAGATCGCCGCGCTGCTGGGCGAGCCGGAAGTGGACTGCGCCGTTGACGCCGTTGGTTTCGAAGCCCGTGGCCACGGCCATGAAGGCGTGAAAGCAGAAGCCCCGGCCACGGTGCTCAACTCGCTGATGGGCGTGGTGCGCGTGGCCGGCAAGATCGGTATTCCGGGCCTGTACGTCACCGAAGATCCAGGGGCTGTGGATGCCGCCGCCAAAATGGGCAGCCTGAGCATCCGCTTCGGCCTCGGCTGGGCCAAATCCCACAGCTTCCACACCGGCCAGACCCCGGTGATGAAGTACAATCGCGCGCTGATGCAGGCGATCATGTGGGACCGTATCAACATTGCCGAAATCGTTGGTGTGCAGGTGATCAGCCTGGATGACGCGCCACGTGGCTACGGCGAGTTCGATGCGGGCGTGCCGAAGAAGTTTGTGATCGACCCGCACAAGCTGTTCAGTGCGGCGTAAGGTTCAAGGCTGAAAAAAATGGCGACCCTGGAGGTCGCCATTTTTTATGGGTTATTTGAGGGTCGTGAGTCGCAGATAGGGATCGGCCACCTCACCGTTCTTGATCAGGCGTTTGCCGCCGTAGTCGCAATGGATCTTGCCGTTGCGTTCATTGACGGCCTCGGCCTTCAGCTCGTACTCCGGGGCTAGGTAGTCATCCTGGGTGGCTGCCGTTTGGCCTGTCCACGCCTTGCCGTTGGTGGTGGCGGTGTATTGATAGCCCTCGCCATAGGGCGCTGGAAGGTCAGGGTCTGTGTAGGGTTTGGATTGGATGTCACGGGGGGCGGGGCATTGGTCGATGCCGGTGGCTTGGGGCCGTGAAGACTGGGCTTGGCTGCGAGATGGCAAATGGTTGTATGCGTTGAAGGCAGCATAAAAATTGGGTATCAATCCGATCATGATCGTTACAGCTCCTTGTTTTGTGGCTGAGCCTCCCGGTTGAGTATGAATGGGAAGGCCAGCTTGGGTGGGCTGTGTCGATGGATGAGTTCCGCCATAACCTGAACCGCGGGTCGTGGATGTGTGGACGGTCACTGTAGGAATGCTTCGCTGGCAATTCTCACTGATGCGTAAATAAGCACGTCGCAATTTCCATTGCTTCGCAATACGTGCCTCTCCAGTCGCCTTTAGGGATAAGGTTCCACTTCAAGACCGGTTTGAGCGTGACCGAAAAGCTCGCATCGCTATTCATCGGCCCTTTATAGGTGCAGGTGACGGAGTGGTCTTGTGCTTTGTAACGGGCGTCGTGGAACGTTGAGTCAATCAGGTACGGCGCGGTAGCCTGCGGGTTTTCACCGGACCAAGTGCGCCCATCAGGCTGTCGCATCTCGTAGCGATAACCTCCGCTGCCCATGGCGTACTGTTTGATTTCCTGGGGTGTCGGACAGGTAGAGGTCGCTGCATACGCCGTATTCACCAGCGCCAGGGCGGCGATTACACCTGCAAGCATTGCGCTTTTCATAACGACCTCCTGTGGCGCGTGGGAGGCGTCATGCTGCAGGTGATTATCCGGTGTTGACTACTGTCAGAAGTGACAGTTTTTAAGACGGATTCGTGATCAACACCGGTTTTTTATTCCGAGATGCAGCGCGTCGACTCAGCGAGCAGCCAGCGCCCCCTGATAAACCGTTGGCCCCGTCGGCTGCTTGCTCAGCGACCCACCCTTGGTCTCCGAACTCACCATCAGCTCCACTGGCTCGCGAATGCTTTTCTGCTGGCGTGGGTTGAGTCCAATAATGCCTTTGCCATCCTCCGGCAACAGCCCCAGTGACACCGGCGCGCCACCCTCGGGCATTGCCCACAGTTCCAGGCTGCGATCCGGCTCAGGCGCCGCCGTGGCGATCGGTTCGACTTCGAGGTAATCCTTGTGCGCCCTGATTTGCGCGGCCGGCTGCTGGGCAGTGGTCACCAGCGTGGCGGCGGACTTGACGTTGTCCTGGGTGTAGAGCGCGCCGCCGAGGCCGGCGACGATGGCCATGCAGACGCCGATAAACACACGTGGGCGGCTCCAGAATGGGGGCTTTTGCTCGATCACTTGGGGACGGGTGGCACTCATAGGGCTGTTCCTGGCAAGTTTTAAAGTCATTGCATGGACTCTGATCCTGCCATCGGGTTCCTGGAGCAGGCCGGAACAATGCGTCGGATACCCAGTCAAACGCCTGCTTTCACCCCTACACCCAGAGGTTGTTTCGATGAAGATTTCACGCGGTTTCGCCCTTTCCTGCCTGATGACCCTGGCAGCCGGCCCGGTGTTCGCCGCAGGCTTCAGCCTTGGCGACGCGGCCAATGCGATTTCCGGCATGCAGGGTGGCAACAACAAGGCAGCCGCTGCCGCACCGTCGTCCGAGACGGCCGGCCTGTTGAGCGCACTGACCTCGCAACTGAACATCACTCCCGAACAAGCGGTCGGCGGTACGGGCGCCATGCTCGGCCTGGCCAAGAACAAACTGAGCGGCAACGATTATTCGCAACTGGGCAACAGCGTGCCGGGCCTCGACCAGTTGTCGGGCAACAACGCATTGGGCAGCCTCGGGGCCTTGAGCGGGATGCTCGGCCAGACCGGTGGCAGCAAGACCAGCGGCCTGGATGGCCTGTTGGGTAATGTGAAAAGCACCAACGACCTGAACACCGCCTTCAGCGCCTTGGGCATGGACAGCGGCATGGTCGGCCAGTTTGCCCCGGTCATCCTGCAATACCTGGGCGGCCAGGGTGCCAGCAGCTCCGTGCTGGGCAAGTTGGCCCAGGCCTGGGGCACCGGCAGTTAAATCCGCTCCGCGCGCAGTTGCTCGATACGCGCGTCCTTCTCCGTCCAGAGCTGGTTGACCCAGTTCTGGACGGTCTGGCGAAACGCCGGATCATTCTCGTAATCCCCTTGCCACAACGCCGGATCCAATTCGCGGGTGCGGATATCAATGATCACTTTCGGCACCGCGCCACTGATCAAATCCCAGAACCCCGGAATCTTCTGCTGTGGATAGACCACGGTCACGTCGAGCACGGCATCCAGTTGTTCACCCATCGCCGCTAATACAAACGCCACGCCGCCCGCCTTGGGCTTGAGCAAGCGAGTGAAGGGTGAATCCTGCTGCTTGCGCTTGGTTTCGTTGAAACGCGTGCCTTCCAGATAATTGACCACCGTCACCGGCTGGCGCTTGAACAGCTCGCAGGCCTCCTTGGTGATTTTCAAATCCTGCCCCGCGAGTTCCGGGTGCTTGGCCAGGAAGGCCTTGCTGTAGCGCTTCATGAAGGGGTAATCCAATGCCCACCAGGCCAGGCCGAGGAAGGGCACCCAGATCAGCTCTTTTTTCAGGAAGAATTTGAAGAACGGCGTGCGGCGGTTCAGCGCCTGGATCAGCGCCGGGATATCCACCCAGGATTGGTGGTTGCTGATCACCAGGTAGGACGTATCGCTGCGCAGGTCTTCGCCGCCGCGAATATCCCATTGGGTCGGGATGCACAGGGCGAAGATCAACTTGTCGATCTCGGCCCAGGTCTCGGCGATCCACATCACGGCCCAGGACATGTAGTCACGCGAGCGCCCAGGGGCCACCAGCTTGAGCAGGGCAAACACCATCAACGGCCCGATAAGTACCAGGGTGTTGAGCAGCAGTAGCAATGAGACAAAACAGCCGGTGAGCAGGCGGCGCATAAGTAACTCTTGAAATCCTGTGGGCGGGCCATGATAAGCAGCTTGAGTCTAGAGGCCAAATGCCAATTCGCCGGACGAATGTTTCACAATGTGCCGGTTATGCTGGGCTGAGCTAACTAAATGCTGCCTTTGCGGTCTAGAATCCGCCTACTTCTTTCCGAGGAAATCACTTCGTGAAACTGCTCCTTGCCTCTCTCGCCCTGGCTGCCCTGCCGGCCATGGCCGCCGAACCGACCCTCTACGGTCGCTACGAATACATCCAGTTGCCGGAGATCGGCGAAACCTTCAAGGCCAAGATGGACACCGGCGCGCTGACGGCTTCGCTGTCGGCCCGCGACATCGAGACCTTCACCCGTGACGGCGACGATTGGGTGCGCTTCCGCCTCGGCGGCAAAGACGCCTCCAACAAAGTCTACGAACACAAGGTGTCGCGCATCAGCAAGATCAAGAGCCGCGCCGATGAAGACGACGACAAAGACGAAGCCACCGTGGCCAAGCGCCCGGTGATCGACCTGGAAATGTGCCTGGGCGACGTCAAGCGCACCGTCGAGGTCAACCTCACCGACCGCAGCAGTTTCAACTACCCGTTGCTGATCGGCGCCAAGGCCCTGCGTGAATTTGGCGCTGCGGTAAACCCGGCCCGTCGTTACACTGCCGACAAACCGGACTGCTGACGGAACTACATGCCGCATATCCTGATTGTCGAAGACGAAGCGGCGATTGCCGACACGCTGATCTTCGCTCTGCAAGGCGAGGGCTTCACCACCACCTGGCTGACCCTCGGCCAGGCGGCGCTGGAGCATCAGCGCCAGACCCCCGCCGACCTGATCATCCTCGACATCGGCCTGCCGGATATCACAGGTTTTGAAACCTGCAAGCAACTGCGACGGTTCAGCGAAGTGCCTGTCATGTTTCTCAGCGCGCGGGATGGCGAGATCGACCGCGTGGTGGGGCTGGAGATCGGCGCCGACGATTATGTGGTCAAGCCCTTTAGCCCACGGGAGGTGACGGCGCGGGTCCGGGCGATCCTGAAACGCATTGGCCCAGGTGCTGCGCCGGCCGTGTTCCAGGTGGATCTGGAGCGCATGCAGATCAGCTATCGCGGCCAGCCGTTGAGCCTTACACGCCATGAATTTCGCCTGCTGCAAAGCCTGCTGGAACAACCCGAGCGTGTGTTCAGTCGCGAGCAACTGTTGGACGCGGTGGGCGTCGCGGCAGATGCCGGCTACGAGCGCAATATCGACAGCCATATCAAAAGCCTGCGCAGCAAATTGCGCAGCGTGGCTGCCGATGCCGAGCCGATCCAGACCCATCGTGGCCTCGGCTACAGCTACAGCCCGAGCAACAGCTGATGCGCCTGGGGCTGCGGATCTTCCTGGTGTATGCGCTGTTTATCGGCCTGACCGGCTACTTCGTGCTCAGCACCGTGATGAAGGAAATCCGCCCTGGCGTGCGCCAGTCCACCGAAGAAACCCTGGTGGACACCGCCAACCTGTTGGCCGAGATCGTGCGCAATGACGTGAAGAACGGCACCCTCGGCCAGAGCCACTGGCCGGAACTGCTCAAGGCCTACGGCAACCGCCAGCCGGGCGCGACCATCTGGGGTTTGCCGAAGAACCAGGTCAACCACCGTATCTACGTAACCGATGCCAAGGGCACCGTGTTGCTCGACTCCACGGGCGAAGCGGTGGGGCAAGACTATTCGAAGTGGAACGACGTCTACCTGACCCTGCGTGGCGAGTATGGCGCGCGCTCTACCCGTAGCGAACTGGATAACCCCGCCTCGTCGGTGATGCACGTGGGCGCGCCGATCCGTGACAATGGCCCGATCATCGGCGTGGTCACCGTGGCCAAGCCGAACAGTTCATTGCAGCCTTATGTCGACCGCACCGAGCGCCGCCTGCTGTGGTACGGCGCGGGCCTGGTGATTCTGGGCCTGCTGCTGGGCGCACTGCTGTCTTGGTGGCTGAGCGTGGCGCTGCGCCGTCTGACCGCCTACGCCGAAGCCGTCAGCGAGGGGCGGCGTGCCGAGCTGCCCCATTACCGTGGCGGTGAACTCAAGCAGTTGTCCACCGCCGTCGAGCACATGCGCACGCAGTTGGAAGGCAAGGCCTACGTCGAACATTACGTCCACACCCTGACCCACGAATTGAAGAGCCCATTGGCCGCGATCCGCGGTGCGGCGGAGCTGTTGCAGGGTGAGATGACCCGCGAGCAACAGCAGCGCTTCGTCAGCAACATCGACAGCGAAAGCGCGCGTCTGCAGCAGTTGATCGAGCGCCTGCTGAACCTGGCGCAGGTCGAACAGCGCCAGGGTCTGGAAGAACAGGCGAGTATCCCATTGGCGACGATGGTTGATGAGGTACTCAAGGCCCAATGCGCGCGGATTGAAGGCGCCGGGTTGCAGGTCGAGCAGTCGATTGCGGCGGATGTGAAGGTGTACGGTGAACCCTTCCTGCTGCGTCAGGCCCTGGGCAATCTGCTGGACAATGCCCTGGACTTCACGCCGCCCGGCGGGCTGTTGAAGTTCAGCGCGCAGACGCGACACAACGACGTGCAAGTCAGCCTGTTCAACCAGGCCGCACCGATTCCCGACTACGCCCTGCCGCGCCTGAGCGAGCGTTTCTACTCGCTGCCACGCCCGGCCAGTGGGCGCAAAAGCACGGGGCTGGGCCTCAACTTTGTCGAGGAAGTGATGAAATTGCACGGCGGCGCGTTGCAGATCGGCAATGTCGACGGCGGCGTGCAGGTGGTACTGCATCTCCACACAGTCTCCACATTGCCCACATAAATCGCCCACACGGGCTGCCCAGACTCTCCCCATCAAAACAGGGAGAGACCCATGAACCGCAGCCTGCTTTTCAAACTTGGCGCGATTGCGCTGCTGATGCTGGTATTGCTGATTCCATTGCTGATGATCAACGGCATCATCGGTGACCGCCAGTACACGCGTGACACCGTATTGCAGGACATCGCCCGCAGCTCCAGCTACGCCCAGCGCCTCACCGGCCCGGTGATGGTGGTGCCGTATCGCAAGACCGTCCGCGAGTGGAAACTCAATGAAAAGCTCAACAAACGCTACGAAGTCACCCGTGAAGAGCGCGGTCGTCTGTATTTCCTGCCGGATCGATTTGAACTCGACGGCAAGGTGCAAACCGAACTGCGCGCACGGGGCATCTACCAGGCGCGGTTGTTCCATGCCGACAACCGCATCAGCGGGCGTTTCGAGCTGCCTGCGCAATTGGGCATTACGGAGAATTTTGCCGATTACCGTTTTGAGCCTGCGTTTCTGGCGGTGGGCATCAGCGATATTCGCGGCATCGAGAACGCGCTGAAACTGGAGCTGGGCAGCCAGCAACTGGAGTTCGAGCCCGGCTCCCAAGTGGACTGGTTGGGTGAGGGCGTGCACGTGACACTGCCGGAGCACGACAGCAAAAAGCCCAACGTCGTGGACTTTGCTTTCGACCTGCGCCTGCAAGGCACCGAGCAACTGCAAGTGGTGCCGGTGGGCAAGACCAGCCAGGTCTCACTCGCTTCCAACTGGCCACACCCCAGCTTCATCGGCAACTTCCTGCCGGCACAACGCGAGATTACCGACCAGGGCTTTACCGCCAACTGGCAGACCTCCTTCTTCTCCACCAACCTTGAACAAGCCCTGCAAACCTGCCTGGACAAGCAGGGCTGTGAAGACTTCAACAACCGCAGCTTCGGCGTGAACTTCATCGACCCGGTGGACCAGTACCTCAAGAGCGACCGTGCGATCAAATACGCGCTGCTGTTCATCGCCCTGACCTTCGCCGGCTTCTTCCTGTTTGAAGTGCTCAAGAGCCTGGCGGTGCATCCGGTGCAGTACGCGTTGGTGGGGTTTGCGCTGGCGTTTTTCTACCTGCTGTTGCTGTCGTTGTCCGAGCACATAGGGTTCGCCCTGGCTTACCTCATCTCTGCGAGTGCCTGCGTGTTGTTGATTGGCTTCTATGTGTGCCATGTGCTGCGTAGCGTCGCTCATGGGCTGGGGTTTTCAGCGGGGTTGGCGGCGTTGTATGGCTTGTTGTACGGGCTGTTGAGTGCCGAGGATTACGCGTTGCTGATGGGCTCGCTGCTGCTGTTCGGCCTGCTGGGCACGGTGATGGTGCTGACACGTAAGTTGGATTGGTATGGGGTGGGCAAGCGCAAGGCGGTTGAGCCTTTGGAATTTGACCTGGAGGCGGTGCAATGATCGGGTTACGGGAGGATAGGCTGGAGCGGGCAAAATTGGTGCTACGGATTAATCAGCTGTTTTCTGTGGCGAGGGAGCTTGCTCCCGCTGGGGCGCGAAGCGGCCCCAAAGAATGGGCCTGCTACGCAGTCCAACGGGAGCAAGCTCCCTCGCCACAGTAAAACCTTACACCGGGGGTTGGGTCTGCTGCATCGAAGGCCGCTGGCTGACCTCGGCGTACCAGGCGGCAAGCTGCGGGTTATCCGACCGCCATTGCATGTCCGGATGACGGAAGTCGAGGTAACCCAAAGCGCAGGCCACGCTGATCGCGGCGATGTCGAAGTGGCTGGTCAGTTCGGCAATCGCATCCGCTTCCAACTCAGAGAGGCTGCGACGGATCTTGTTGCGCTGCTCATCGAGCCACTGGTCCCAGTGCTTTTCGGCTGGACGCAGGGCCGTTTCGTAGCGCACCAACACGGCGGCATCCATGATGCCGTCGGCCATCGAGGCCAGGGTCAGGCGGCGCCAGCGGGCCGAGCCGTCGCGGGGAATCAGTGGGTTGCCGACGTGCTGGTGGTCGAAGTAATCGAGGATCACCCGGCTGTCGTGCAATACCGTGCCATCGGCCAGGCGCAGGGCCGGGATCTTGCCCACGGGGTTGCCTTGCACCACCTGCGCATCCGGGTTGACCGGGGTCGGCATGCAGCCGTGCAGCGCGACGCGATCCTGCTGGCCGGTTTCAGCCAGCAGCACGCGCACCTTACGCACGAAGGGTGAAGCGGGGTTGTGGAACAAGGTCATGCTGGGAGCGGACATGGGCATTCCTCAAGAAAGGGCCGGGCTAATCTATCTCACCGCTTGAGCAAGGCCCAAGTGCCAATTGCAGCGGGAATGCCCAAACCGACCCAACTGAGCGAATCCCACAGCCCATCGCCTAGCAATGCCGCAAACAACCCGGCCGCGCTGAGCAGGCCAATCCCCAGCGGAATACCAAACACCTTCCAGAAACTCGATTGACGCGGCTTCATGCCTTGCCCGCCTTGCGCCGCACCAGCCACAAGTAAATCCCACTGACCAGCACGATGATGGTCAGCACATCCAGCGCTGCCCATAGGACTTTCATCGGCATGCCGCCGTAGTCACCGAAGTGCAGCGGCTGGGACATGCCCATGGCGTCCATGTACCACGGTCGTTCGGCGATGGCGGTGACGGCGAGGGTGCTGGCGTCGATCAGCACCGGCGTGAGCAGGTGCGAGGTCAGGTGGGTGCTGCCTTTCATGAAAACAGCGTAGTGGTGCTCGCTGGAAAAGCGCGTGCCGGGGAAGGCGATGAAGTCCGGCTCCATGCCGGGGGCGGCCTTGGCGGCGATGGTCAGCAGTTCGGTAGCCGGTGCGCGCTGGGTCAGCGGCGGGGCGTTTCTGTAGGGCTCGATCATGGCGCTGAGACTGTCTTGGCGCCAGGCGGCGATGATCAGGTCGGCGCAGGCGCTGATCACGCCGGTCACGCCCACCACCAGGGCCCAGGTCAGGGTGACCACGCCGATCAGGTTATGCAGGTCGAGCCAGCGCAGGCGCGTGGATTTGTCCTGGCGCACCGTGGCGAACTTCAGGCGACGCATGAACGGCAGGTACAGCACCGTGCCCGAGATAATCGCCAGCACAAACAGAATGCCCATGAACGCCAGCAACAACTTGCCCGGCAAGCCGGCGAACATGTCGACGTGCAGGCGCAGCAGAAACAAGGTGAATCCACCGTTGGCCGCCGGGGTTTCCAAGGCTTCACCGGTGCGCGCATCAAGCATGAAGGTGTGGGACGCGTTGGGCTCGGTGCCAGCGGTGGCGGCCATGATCGCGATCACACCGTTCTTGTCATCCTCGTCCCAGGCCAGGTATTGCAGGGCATCGCCGGGGCGATGGGCCTGGGCGGCGCTGACGAGTTGTTCGAGGTTGAGCTGCGGCGTATCAGCAGGCATTTGCGCCAGTTCCGGCTCGTTGCCCAGTAGATGATCGATCTCATGGTGAAACACCAACGGCAGGCCGGTGAGGGCGAGCAGCAGCAGGAATACCGTGCAGATCAGGCTGGTCCAAGTGTGGATGAAGGACCAGCGGCGGATGGTTTTGCTTTTCATTTTTTCAACCTTCAGACACACCAAAGCCGCCCACGGGGGCGGCCTGGGGTTAACTCAGCCGATTACCACTGGTAGGTGGCGCTGGCGACGACGCTGCGTTGGTCGCCGAAGTAGCAGTAGTTGCCATCGCAGGTCGACAGGTAGTCCTTGTTGAACAGGTTGGTGGCATTCAACTTGACCGATGCGCCTTTGAGGCTGTTGTCCAGGCGGCCCAGGTCGTAATGCACCGAACCGTCGAACACGGTATAGGCGTTGGCCTTGCCGAGCCAGGTGTTGGCCTGGTCGCCGTAGGTGTTGCCGGTGTAGCGCGCGCCGAAGCCGATGCCGAAGCCATCGAGCGGGCCAGTGTGCCACGTGTAGTCAGTCCACAGCGAGGCTTGCTGGTTAGGCATCAACGTCAGGCGGTTGCCTTTGTAGATGCCCTTTTGCACCTCGGATTTGGCCAAGGTGTAGGCGGCGATGACCTTGAGGTTTTCGGTCACGTCAGACACAGCTTCCAGTTCCAGGCCCTTGACCTTCACTTCGCCGGTCTGGCTGTTGATTTGCTGGCCCCCTGCGCCGAGCGTCGTGACCTGCACGTTTTTCTGGGTCAGGTCGTACACCGCTGCGCTCAGCAAAGTGTTGGAGCCGGGCGGCTGATACTTGACGCCCATTTCCCACTGCTTGCCTTCCGTCGGTTTGAAGGTCTTGGTGGCATTGGTATCGGCGTTGCTCGCCGGCTGGAAGGACTCGGCGTAGGACAAGTACGGTACGAAGCCCGAGTCGAACACGTAGCTCAGCGCCGCGTTGCCGCTGAAATGCTTGATGCGGTCAGTGTTGGTCGCGTCGTTATCGTTGAAGTACGTGGTGCCCTGATGCACCCAGTCTTCACGCCCACCCAGGGTCAGGCGCCATTTGTCCAAGGCCATCTGGTCCTGCACGTAGAGGCCGGTCTGCACGGTTTTCTGGTTGTAGTCGTAGAAAGGCCGCACGCCGGTTGGGCGCAGCGTCGGCGTGGTGTTGATCGGGTTGAAGATGTTGATGTTTGACGCGGTCCCGTAAATCGCACGGTAGGACGTGTCGGTGCGTTGGTGATCCAGGCCCAGCAGCAGGGTGTGGATAACGTCGCCCGTGGCGAAGTCCGCCTGGAAATTATTATCCACCGCGAACTGGCCAATGCTTTCGTTGACGTTGGTGGTCGAGCGGCTGATATCGCCCGCCGCATTTGCCGGGGAAAATGCATAAGAGCCCACGGTCAACTGCCGGAAGTCCAGTTCCGACTTGGTGTAGCGCAGGTTCTGCTTGAACTGCCAGGTGTCGTTGAAACGGTGTTCGAACGCATAGCCCAGCGCATAGTAGGTGCGATCGTAGAACTCGTAGTCCGGGTCGCCCAGGTTCTTGTGGTGGGAAACGTCACCCAGCGGCGACTTGATCTTGGTGCCCTGGATCGGCATGAACTGGCTGGTCGTGCCCGTATCGTCCCGCGTGAACTGCGACAGGAAGGTCAGCTTGGTATCCGGATCGATGTTCCACGTCAGGCTTGGCGCAAGGTTGTAGCGCTTGTTGTCGATGTGGTCGACCTGGGTGCCGGCATCGCGCACCACGCCGCTGAGGCCGTAGAGGAACTGGCCGTCATCGTCGATCTTGCCGGTGCTGGCGAAGTTGATCTGACGGTAGTTATCGCTGCCGTATTGCACCTGGATGGCGTGGCTCGACTCCTCGCTGGGACGGCGGCTGACCATGTCCAACAGGCCGCCCGGCGGGGTCTGGCCGTACACCGACGAGGCCGGGCCGCGCAGCAGGGCGAGGCGGTCGAGGTTCCAGGTCTCGGCTTTCGGGTTGGCGTAGACGCCACGTGGCAGCGGCAGGCCGTCGAGGAACTGGGTGGGTTCGAAGCCACGTACACGCATCCAGTCGTAGCGGGTGTCGCTGCCGTAGCTGGCGGACACGATGCCCGGCATGTATTTCACCGCGTCATCCAGGTTCTGCACGTTGCGGTCTTGCATCTGCTCGCGGGTGGCCACCGAGATCGAACGCGGCGCCTCGACCAGTGCGGTGTCGGTCTTGGTGCCTGCGGCGGTGCGTTTGGCCAGGTAGCCGTCGACCGGGCCCCAGGCGCTTTCATAGCTGTCCTGGCCGGTGATGTTGGTGGTCGGCAACGCCACGAGGCCTTCTGGAATCGCCACCAGGGTGTAGGTCCCCGCACTGCTCTGTTCCAACTGCAACCCGGTACCACGCAACGCTTCACGCAGCGCACCCGGCGCATCGAACTGGCCCTTGACCGGCGCCGAGGTCTTGCCCGACGCCAAGGCCGGGCTGAGGGTCAGCGCCAGGCCGCCCTGGCTGGCGATCTGGTTCAGGGTGGTGGCCAGGGGGGCCGCCGGCAGATTGTAGGTGCGCACGCTGGACGCCTGTTCCGCAGCAATCAGCGAAGTGCTGGCCAGCGGGGCGCTGAGGGCAATCGCCACGGCTAACAGGCTGGGGCGCAACAAGGTGTCTAGCGTGCGGGACATAGGGCGGCTCCTGAATGGAAATATTTCGCAATTGCCTAGGTGCCGAACGAGAATCGAAAAGTGATAGGGCAGGATGAAAATATTTTTTATTTGGCCGTGGGTGCCTTGCCGGTCACGGTCACCCACCACGGCGTGTGCTGCTCGATCTGCACCGGCAGCGTCGGCAACAGCGCGTTGAGCGCCAGTGTGGTGTCGTGCAGCGGGAAGCTGCCAGTGATGCGCAGGTCAGCGACGTTTTTATCCACCCCCAGGTAACCGGTGCGGTAACGGCTGAGCTCCGCAACCACATCGCCCAGGCGCGCGTTATCGACCACCAGCATGCCGCGGGTCCAGGCGTCGGTGGCGGGTGTGACGGTAAGTGCCGGGCCGAGGCCATCGCTGCGCATCAGCACTTGCTGGCCTTCCTTGAAGATCTGTTCCTGATTCAGCGCTTCGGGCTGGGCGGCCACGGCCGATTGCAACACGCTCAGGCGCGTAGCGTCGTCTTCGCGCCTGACGATAAACCGCGTACCCAGCGCCCGCAGGCTGCCGTCGCGGGTTTGCACATAGAATGGCCGCGCGTCGTTGTGGCCGGTCTCGACCAGGATTTCGCCTTCCTGCAACACGATCAGCCGGCGTTTTTCATCAAAACGTACGTCGATAGCGCTGTGGGTGTTGAGGTTGATCAACGTGCCGTCCGCCAGCTTCAACGTGCGCTGCTCGCCGGTGGCGGTGCGTTGGTCGGCCAACCAATAATGGATCGGCACATAGCGTTCACCGGCAAACAGCGCCAGGCCAATCACCAGCGCGATGCTTGCAAGGCCACTGCCCAGCTTGCGCACGCGCTGGCGAATGCCTTCACGCGATTGCAGCAACGCCGCCCGCGCCGGGCCCGAGGCTACGCTGAAACGCTGGTCGAGCATGCCCAACTGGCGCCAGGCGCGGGCGTGTTCTTCATCGCTGGCCAGCCATTTATCGAATTCTTCACGCTCAATTACGCTGCCGTCGCCCGAATCGAGAGACAACTGCCACGCAATCGCCGCATCCAGCACGCGGGCCGAGACGGGTTTGGAGCTGATCACCGTCACAGCGGCTCGCCATACAGCGCGATGTAGCACTGGCGAATGCCCTGGGCCAGGTACTGGCGCACGCGGGGCACCGACACGCCGAGGCGCTGGGCGATTTCGGTGTGGCCCATGCCGTCGAGGCGGTTATAGAGGAAGGCGGCGCGGGCCTTGCTCGACAGCTTGCCGAGCAGGCGGTCGATGGCCTTGAGGTCTTCGAGGATCAGTTGCTGTTCTTCCGGCGACGGGTGTTCGCTTTCCGGGATCAGCATCAGTTCGGTGAGGTAGGCCTGTTCCAGGGCCGCGCGACGGAAGTAGTCGAACAACAAGCCCTTGGCGATTGCCACCAGGAACGCCCTTGGTTCGCGGGGTTCACGCAACTCATCACGGCCGAGCAGGCGCATGAAGGTGTCCTGGCTCAGGTCTTCGGCGCGGCTTGGGCAGGCCACGTTGCGTCGAAGCCAGGCCAACAGCCAGCCACGATGGTCGCGATACAACGCGCCAACAAGCTCACTGTGTGGGTTCTGGATCGACGACAAGGCATCACCTGGTAAACGCGATGTTTAAACTAACGAGAATTATTCGCGATTGTGTCAGAGCCGTGGAGTGGGCGCAATTGGCGTCTGTCGGGAGATGACACTAAAACGATGGCGCGTGTTGACGCCGTCTCCATTGGCTCAAACGCTCTTGCAGCGCCTGTGGCGTGTCGATGTGTTGCTGGCGCGCGCGGCTGAACAGGATCAGCATCAGCTCCGCCGTGGCCAGCGCGTCGGCGCTGGCGTGGTGGCGCTCTCCCACATGCAGGTGGAAGTGGTTGATCCAATCGTCCAACCCGGCTTCGCGAATATGCGCATCCGGGCACAGCAGCGGGGCGATGTCTGCAACATCGAGAAATGGATGGGCCAGGCGATAACCCAGGCTGTCCTTGAGCGCCCGGCACAGCATGTGTTGATCGAACGGCGCATGGAAGGCCAGCAATGGGCTGTCGCCCACAAAGTCCATGAAGTCCAGTAACGCGTCGACCGGATCGCTGCCGGCGGCAATCGCACTGGGGCCGAGGCCGTGGATCAACACGCTGGGGCTGAGTTTGGTTTCGGTCCGTTGCAGCGTGCGTTCGAACAGTTGCGAGAAATCCACCGCGCCATCTTCGATCACCACCGCGCCAATCGACAGCACCTGGTCACGGTTAAGGTTGAGGCCGCTGGTTTCCAGGTCCACCACCACCCAGCGCTGGTTGCGCAAGGGGACGTCGCCCAGCGGCGTGGGTTTGCGCAGTTGTGCCAGGCGCTGTTGTTGCGCGCTGTCGAGCCCGGGCGTTTTCTTACGCAGCCAGTTGAACAAGCTCA
The DNA here is from genome assembly GCF_049897885.1 of Pseudomonas sp. DWRC2-2. NCBI lineage: Bacteria > Pseudomonadati > Pseudomonadota > Gammaproteobacteria > Pseudomonadales > Pseudomonadaceae > Pseudomonas > Pseudomonas sp. DWRC2-2. The sequence continues at coordinate 91,714 of NZ_JAFCXD010000003.1, read as the reverse complement.
CAGCTGATACCGCAATGTCAGGCTGCTTTGCAGGCGCTGGGCCTGGCGCAGGGATTCACGCAGGATGCGCCGGTCCAGATGATTGAGGCTGTCCGGGTCGACACGGTTGGAATACGGCTGATTCTCGCGGGTTTGCAGTTGGTGCTGCTGCATGCGGGTCTGCTGAATAAAGTGGTAGGCCTCTTCATAGGCCGCGCCGTCCAGGGGCTCGATCACCTCCTTGACCACCAGTTGGCGCAGGCGCTCCAGAGTATTGTTGGCGTGGATGCCATTGGCCAGCGCCAACAGGCGCGCGCCGTCGACAAAAGGGGTCAGGCCCTGCACCTTGAGGTCGAGCGTGGCTTTTTCGCCGCCTTTACGCGTGAGTACAAATTCGCGGAAACGTCCTACGGGCGGCCGCTGACGCAACGCGTTTTCGGCCAGCATGCGTTGGAACAACCGGTTGTCTGCCACATGGTCGAGAATGCCTTGGCGCAATTGCTCGCAGCCACGTTCATCGCCCCACACCACCCGAAGATCGAAATAGATGCTGGAGCCCAGCAGATTCTCTGGCGTGGCCTCGCGGATAAACGCCGCAAACCGCCGCGCCCATTCCGCCCGCGACAGGCACAGCTCCGGGTTGCCGGCCATGATGTTGCCTTTGCACAGGCTGAACCCGCACAGCGCCAGGCTCTGGTTGATCTGCTGCGCCAGCGGCAACAACCGGCCTCGGATCGCCGCGGCTTCGGCCGCGTCCTTGGCATCAAACAGGATGCCGTTGTCCTGGTCGGTGTACAGCGTCTGCTCGCGGCGGCCTTCGCTGCCAAAGCACAACCAACTGAAGGGCACGCCGGGGTCGCCTTTTTCGGCCAGGGTCAGCTCGATCACCCGGCACACGGTGTGATCGTTGAGCAGCGTAATGATGTGGGTGATCTGGGTGGACGAGGCACCATGGGCCAGCATGCGTTCGACCAACTGGCCGATCTCGCCGCGAATCGCCACCAGGTTGTCCACCCTCGGCGCATTGCGGATGGTGCGCGCCAGGTGCACCAGGTCCACCCGTTGCAGGGAAAACAGATCGCGCTCGGACACCACGCCGCACAGGCGCTGGTCCTTGACCAGGCAGACGTGGGCAATATGCCGCTCGGTCATGGCGATCGCGGCGTCGAAGGCGCTGTGGTCCGGGGTCAGGAAGAAGGGCGCCTGGGTCATATGCCCTTCGATGGCCTGGCTGAAATCGCTGGTGCCATCGGCCACCACCTGACGCAGGTCGCGCAGGGTGAAAATCCCCAGGGGCGCCTTGTGTTCATCGACGATCACGATGCTGCCAACCTGTTGCTCATGCATCAGCGTGACGGCTTCGCGCAGCGGCGTGGCGGGGCTGCACGTGACGGGGTGGCGCATGGCCAATTCACCGAGCCGCGTGTTCAGGGAGTACTGAGTGCCGAGGGTTTCCACGGCTTTTTGCTGCACTTGCTGATTGACCTGGTCCAACAGGCTGCTGACGCCGCGCAGGGCAAAATCGCGAAACGGGCTGGAGAGTGCAAACAGCTTGATGAACGCCGGTTTGTTCAGTTGCAGGCAGAAGGTGTCTTCGGCGGCCTTGTGCTCGGTGCGCGTCGCCCGTTCGCCCAGCAACGCGGCCAGGGGGAAGCACTCGCCGGTGGTGATTTCAAACGTGGTTTCGGCGCTGTCCGGTCGTTCACCGACCACCCGGCCCTGCTTGACGATATAAAAGTGCTCCACCGGCCCGCCCGAGGGTTTGAGGATGCTGTCGCCGGGGCCATAGAAGCGTAACTGGCACTGTTCCACCAAAAACGCCAGGTGAGCGTTTTCCATCTGGTTGAACGGCGGGAAGCGTTGCAGGAATTGCAGGGTGCCGTGGATATTTTGCAACACAGCAGTTTTCCCCGCCTGGGCGAAGGCATCAGCTTTACTCATAACAATGACCGCAGTTTTTTTGTCGTTATCGTCCCTCATGGTCGACTCCTGCGCAGCGGGTGCCCATTGGACGTAAGTCTAGGTCGATACAAACGGCACACACCTAGGGAAAAACCTTACATGACTATCGTCCAAAACCCGTAGAACGCCCACTAGGCAAACTTTCCGACGAAGTGCACATTGATCGCCCTTCCGCAGATGTCTGACGAGTGTGCTGGGAGATTGATGAGAACTGCTGAGAACCGTATGTCCGACCACGATATTTTGAGTGATGCCGAGCGCGAGGCGCTGAGCGCCGTGATGCTGGAGCCTGATTTACCGCCACAACGCGTGTTGATCGTCGACGACGACAAGGACGCACGCGAACTGCTGGCGGAAATCCTGGGGCTGGACGGTATTCGCTGCATGACCGCCGACAGTGGTGAGGCGGCGTGGGATTTGTTGAAGTCGAGCAGCTCCATCGGTTTGCTGATCACCGACCTGCGCATGGCGCCCAGCAACGGCCTGGAACTGATCCGACAAGTGCGTGAGTCCACCCGTGCGGCGCTGCCGATCATCATCATGTCGGGAGATGCCGAAGCGCCGGACGTGATCGATGCGATGCATTTGAGCGTGGTGGATTTTTTGCTCAAGCCGATCGATAGCGTGAAGTTGGCGAAAATGGTGAAGCGGGAGTTGGGGATGGCGCAGTAAAACTCCGGTGCATAAAAAAAGCCCTGATCGTGTGATCAGGGCTTTTTCATTTACAGGCCGTTCTTGGCCTTGAACTCCCGGCGCCGGCGGTGCAACACCGGCTCGGTGTAGCCGTTAGGCTGCTTCGTCCCTTCAATCACCAACTCCACCGCGGCCTGGAACGCGATGTTGCTGTCGAAATCCGGTGCCAGTGGGCGGTACAACGCATCCCCGGCATTTTGACGGTCCACCACCGGCGCCATGCGCTTGAGGCTTTCCATCACCTGGGCTTCGTTGACGATGCCGTGGCGCAGCCAGTTGGCGATGTGCTGGCTGGAGATGCGCAGGGTGGCGCGGTCTTCCATTAAGCCCACGTCATTGATGTCCGGCACTTTCGAGCAACCGACGCCCTGGTCGATCCAACGGACCACATAGCCCAGGATGCCTTGGGCGTTGTTGTCCAGTTCGTTGCGGATTTCTTCGTCGGACCAATCGGTGTTGCTGGCCAGAGGAATGGTCAGGATGTCGTCCACCGACGCACGCTCGCGCTTGGCCAACTCGGCCTGGCGGGCAAATACGTCCACCTTGTGGTAGTGCAACGCGTGCAGCGCAGCCGCCGTTGGCGACGGCACCCAGGCGGTGTTGGCGCCGGCCAGTGGGTGGGCGATTTTCTGTTCGAGCATCGCCGCCATCAGGTCGGGCATGGCCCACATGCCTTTACCGATCTGCGCGCGACCTTGCAGGCCGGTGCTCAAACCGATATCGACGTTCCAGTTTTCGTAGGCGCCGATCCATTTTTCCGCCTTCATTGCCGCCTTGCGCACCATCGCGCCGGCTTCCATGGAGGTGTGGATCTCGTCGCCGGTACGGTCGAGGAAGCCAGTGTTGATGAACACCACGCGCTCGCTGGCGGCCTTGATGCATGCCTTGAGGTTGACCGTGGTACGGCGCTCCTCGTCCATGATCCCGACTTTCAGCGTGTTACGTGGCAGGTTCAGCACGTCTTCGATGCGGCCGAACAGCTCGTTGGTGAACGCGGCTTCTTCCGGGCCGTGCATCTTCGGCTTAACGATGTACACGGAGCCAGTGCGGCTGTTCTTGCGGCTGTTATTGCCGTTGAGGCTGTGGGTCGCGGCGAGGCTGGTGACGAGGCCGTCGAGAATACCCTCCGGCACTTCGTTGCCGTCTTTGTCGAGGATCGCATCGATGGTCATCAGGTGACCCACGTTGCGCACGAACAACAGCGAGCGACCGTGCAGCGTCACGTCCTGGCCATCCACGCCAGTATAAACGCGGTCGGCGTTCATGGTGCGGGTGAAGGTCTTACCGCCCTTGGCCACTTCTTCGGCCAAGTCGCCCTTCATCAGGCCGAGCCAGTTTCGGTAGATCACCACTTTGTCATCGGCATCGACGGCGGCGACGGAGTCTTCGCAGTCCATGATGGTGGTCAGCGCGGCTTCCATCAGCACGTCTTTGACGCCGGCGGCGTCGGTCTGGCCGACCGGGGTGCTGGCGTCGATCTGGATTTCGAAGTGCAGGCCGTTGTGTTTCAGCAGGATCGCAATCGGCTCGGCCGCAGGGCCCTGGAAACCGATCAACTGTGCGTCGTCGCGCAGGCCGCTGTTGCTGCCGCCCTTGAGGCTGACGATCAGCGTGCCGTCGACAATCTTGTAGCCGGTCGAATCGACATGGCTGCCGGCGCTGAGCGGTGCGGCCTCGTCGAGGAAGGCGCGGGCAAAGGCGATGACCTTGTCGCCACGCACTTTGTTGTAGCCCTGGCCCTTTTCGGCGCCGTCGGCTTCGCTGATGGCGTCGGTGCCATACAGCGCGTCATACAGCGAGCCCCAGCGCGCATTCGAGGCGTTGAGGGCGAAGCGGGCGTTCATCACCGGCACTACCAGCTGCGGGCCGGCCATGCGGGCGATCTCGTCATCGACGTTTTGGGTCGTGGCCTGGAAATCCGCGGCTTCTGGCAGCAGGTATCCAATGTCTTGCAGGAAGGCTTTGTAGGCCACCGGGTCGTGCGCCTGGCCTGCGTGAGTCTGGTGCCAGGTATCGATCCGCGCTTGGAAATCGTCGCGTTTGGCGAGTAGGGCTTTGTTCTTCGGTGCCAGGTCGTGGATGACCTTGTCGGCACCGGCCCAGAACTGGTCGGCAGTAATGCCGGTGCCGGGAATGGCTTCGTTGTTCACGAAGTCGAACAGGACTTTGGCGACCTGCAGGCCACCGACTTGAACGTGTTCAGTCATTGCTTGCCTCACTCTGCACAGCTTAAGCGCTTTTTAGATTTTCATTATGTAGTGCCAGGTTGCGCATACTACATGATGACTTGCGGTTGTGAAAATTAGACTAAATACGTCGTTTAGCGACCCACTTTGGTCGTACGGTCACAGCGGAGAACCGGATGTTCTCAAAAAACTATTGGATTGTTCCAGATAAATATAAAAATGGTACACGATTTGTTATCGAGGGCCTTCGGGTCCACCTTGTAGATTGAATTCCAGAGGGCGTTGCCATGGACCATCTTGTACTCACAATTATCGCTGCCGACAAACCCGGCCTGGTCGAGCGCATCGCGCAGAATATCGCCGCCCACGGTGGCAACTGGCTGGAAAGCCGCATGGCGCACATGGCCGGGCAGTTTGCCGGGATCCTGCGGGTCAGCGTGCCGGCAGAGCACCGTCAGGCATTGGTCGGGGCGCTGGAGGATTTATCCACCCATGGCATTCGCGTGCTGGTGGGCGAGGGCAGCAGCGGGCAGGCCTCGGCGTCCAAGTCGATCATGATGACGCTGGTAGGCAATGACCGTGCGGGCATTGTGCGCGAGATCACCGCGCTGCTCAGCCAGCAGGGCGTGAACCTGGAGAGCCTGAGCACCGATGTGCGCCCGGCTCCCATGAGCGGCGATCCGTTGTTCACTGCCGAGGCGCTGTTGCAGGTGCCGACCGCGTTATCCCTGGACACCTTGCAGCTGTCCCTGGAAACCCTGGCCGATGACTTGATGGTGGAACTGCATCACGAGGAATAATCTGCCCACAGGGTTATGCATGGAAATCTTGCATGGGCCTGTGGATAACCTGTAGAGACCCCTCGCCAGGCCACGCCGGCCGGGGCTCTTCGCTGATTGAGCAAAAAACGAGCAATTTCAAAAGCTTGTGCACAAATGGCGGGGATCAGGTTGTGGATAACCTTGGGGTGGATGTCTGCAAGTCACGCCCGCTGTGGCTTGCAGAGGTTTGTACGTTATTTGATCAGCGTTTGCGCGCGCTGAGCCAGATATCCACGCTGTACACCACCAGGCCCGCCCAGATGAAGGCAAAGGCCGTCAGCGTGCTCGGTGCCAAGTGTTCGCCGAACAGCAGCACGGCTTCGAGCAATACCAGGGTCGGTGCGACGTACTGCAAAAACCCCAATGCGGTGTAGGGCAAATGCCGTGCGGCGGCGTTGAAACACACCAGCGGGATCAGCGTCACCGGGCCGGCCGCCACCAGCCACCAGGCTTCGGACGTACTCCAGAACGCCATCTGCGCGCTATGGGCGGTCGGGTTGAACAGCAACCAGGCAACTGCAATCGGCACCAGCATCCAGGTTTCCACCACCAGCCCCGGCAGCGCCTTGACCGGCGCCTGCTTGCGGATCAGCCCGTAGAAACCAAAGGTCAACGCCAGCACCAGCGACACCCATGGCAAGCTGCCGACCTGCCACACCTGTTGCGCCACACCCACGGCAGCCAGCCCGACGGCAACCCACTGCAAGCGGCGCAGGCGTTCACCCAGGATCAGCATCCCCAGCACCACATTCACCAATGGGTTGATGTAGTAACCCAGGCTCGCTTCCAGCATGCGTCCGGTGTTCACCGACCACACATACGTCAGCCAGTTACCCGCGATAAGCGAACCACTGAGGGCCAGGATCGCCAGGCGCTTGGGGTTGTCGCGCAACTCGCGGAACCAGCCGGGATGCTTCCACACCATCAACAGCAAACCGCCGAACAACGCCGACCACAACACGCGGTGCACGATGATCTCGGCGGCGGGTACGCTGGCGATGGCTTTGAAGTAGAGCGGGAACAGACCCCAGATGACGTAGGCGCTCAGGCCCAGGATGTATCCCTTGCGGGGGTTGGCGGCTTGCATTGCAGAATCCTTGCTTAGGCAGCTAACAAAGCGCGATTGTAAGGATATTTGTCCGTCAAAACAGCTTCAATGGCTCTTCATTCAAGGCGGCCAATTGCTCACGCAACGCCAACACCTGATCGCCCCAATAACGCTCGCTGCCAAACCACGGGAAGCTGTGGGGGAACGCCGGGTCGTCCCAGCGCCGTGCCAGCCAGGCGCTGTAGTGCATCAGGCGCAAGGCGCGCAACGGTTCGATCAGCGCCAGTTCACGCGGGTCGAAGTCATGGAATTCCTGGTAGCCGTCCATCAGTTCCGACAACTGTCCCAGACATTCCTGACGATCTCCGGCGAGCATCATCCACAGGTCCTGTACCGCCGGGCCCATGCGGCAGTCGTCCAGGTCGACGATATGGAACATCTCGTCACGGCACATCATGTTTCCCGGGTGGCAATCGCCGTGCATGCGGATGTTCTTGTGCGGGGTGGCTTTGTACACCTCTTCCACGCGCTTGAGCAGGTCGCGGGCCACGGACTCGTAGGCCGGTAGCAGACTCTTGGGGATGAAATTGCCTTCAAGCAAGGTGGTGAGTGAGTCGTGACCGAAGTTCTTCACGCCCAAGGCTTCGCGGTGTTCGAACGGGCGGGTGGAGCCCACCGCATGCAAACGTCCGAGCAATTGCCCAAGGCGATACAGTTGATCGAGATTGCCCGGCTCCGGCGCACGGCCGCCACGGCGAGGGAACAGGGTGAAGCGGAAACCGGCGTGTTCGAACAGGCTTTCGCCGTTGTGGATCAGTGGCGCGACCACCGGCACTTCGCATTCGGCCAGTTCGAAAGTGAAGCGGTGTTCTTCGAGGATTGCCTCGTTGGTCCAACGCTGCGGCCGATAGAACTTGGCGATCAGCGGTTCCGAGTCTTCGATGCCCACTTGATAGACGCGGTTTTCGTAGCTGTTGAGCGCCAGAACGCGAGCATCGCTGAGGAAACCGATGCTTTCGACAGCGTCGAGCACCAGGTCGGGCGTGAGTGTTTCAAACGGGTGGGCCATGCGAACTCCTGCGCGCAGCAGGGCGCCGCGTCCGGCCGGGTATGGTAACAGTGATAGGTGGTGACTGTGCGGACGCCTTCGCGAGCAAGCCCGCTCCCACATTCGACCGCATTCTCATGCTGGAACTCGGTCAAGTGTGGGAGCGGGCTTGCTCGCGAAGAGGGCTTATCAGGCGCCGACTATCCCACCGTCATCCCGCCGAATCGCCATCACCGACGAGCGCGGCTTGCCATTCGGCAGATGCTCCGGCCAGGTCGAACCACCGGTTTCGCCGGGGTGCTGGATCCCCACAAACAGCGTCTTCTGATCCGGCGAGAAGCTGATGCCCGTCACTTCACAGGCCACCGGTCCGACCATGAAGCGGCGGATTTCCCCGGTGGAAGGGTCGGCGCAGAGCATCTGGTTGTTACCCATTCCCGCGAAATCCCCCGCGTTGCTGTAGTCCCCGTCGGTGAGGATCCACAAGCGCCCGGCCTTGTCGAACCCCAGGCCATCGGGGCTGTTGAACATGTTCTGCGGGTTGATATTCGACGACCCGCCCTTCGGTGTTCCGGCGTGAACGCCTGGGTTGCCGGCCACCACAAACAGGTCCCAAGTGAATTCCATACTGCCGTGGTTATCGGCGTCGGCCTTCCAGCGCAGGATCTGGCCGTAGACGTTTTTCTCGCGCGGGTTGGGGCCGCCCACCGGCTGGCCCTCTTCACCGCGCTTGGCGTTGTTGGTCAGGGTGCAATAGACCTGGCCGTCGGTGGGGCTGACCACGATCCATTCCGGGCGGTCCATGCGCGTGGCTTTCACCACACTGGCGGCCAGGCGCGCGTGGATCAGCACTTCGGCCTGGCTGGCGAAGCCGGTGCTGGCGTCGATGCCGTTTTTGCCGTGGGTCAGCTCGACCCATTGGCCCTTGCCCTTGGGGTGGTCGGCGTTGCCGTCGCCTGCGTCGAAAATCGCCACATACAAGGTGCCGTGGTCGAGCAGGTCTTTGTTGGCCTTGGGGTTCTTGTGGTTGATCTTGTCGCGGCTGACGAACTTGTAGATGAATTCGCCGCGCTCATCGTCGCCCATGTACACCACGGCGCGGCCGTCGCGGGTTTCCGCGAGGGCAGCGTTTTCGTGCTTGAAGCGGCCCAGGGCGGTGCGTTTGGCTGGGGTGGATTGCGGGTCGAACGGGTCGATTTCCACCACCCAACCGTGGCGGTTGAGTTCGTTGGGGTTCTTGGCCATATCGAAACGCGGGTCGTGCTGATGCCAGTTGATGTCTTTGCTGGCGGCGACCACGCCATAACGTTTCTGCCCGGCATCGAAGGTTTGTTGTGGGTTGCTGCTGCCGAAGCAGTCGGTGAAGTTCTCTTCACACGTCAGATAAGTGCCCCATGGCGTCTTGCCGTTGGCGCAGTTCTGGAAGGTGCCCAGGGCTTTTTTGCCGGATTTGTCGGCGCTGGTTTTCAGCCAGTCGTGGCCGGCGGCGGGGCCACTGAGGCGGATCGGCGAGTTGCCGTGGATGCGGCGGTTGTAACGCGAGTCCTGCACGAACTGCCAGGTGTCGCCCTTGCGCCGCACTTCGATGACCGACACGCCTTCGCTGGCCTGGGCCTTGTGCACGTCTTCGGCCGATTGCGGCGCGCCGCCGTGGGCGAAGAGGTAGCGGTAGTTGGTGTATTCGTTGTTGATCGCCATCAGTGCGCGGTTGTCATCACCGGGGAAGGCAAACAGGCTCATGCCGTCGTTGTTGTCGCCGAACTGCTGTTCCTGGGCCTTGGCCGTGCCGTTGCCGGACGGGTCGAAGGCCGGCGCGCTCTTGCTCAGCGGCTGGCCCCAACTGATCAACACCGACGCGCTGTAGCCCGGCGGCAAGGTGATGGCGTCGCTGGTGGCGGCGGCGATGCTGGTGAACCCCAGCAACGGGCTGGCGCTGGCGGCGTTGACGGCGAGGGCGCTGCGGGTCAGCAGGTTGCCACCCAGGAACATCGCGGCGCCACACAGGGCACCGGCGCCGATGAAACGGCGGCGAGTGAGGCCGACCATCTGCTCAAGGTCGGTGGCTTGGTTTTCTTCTAATAGGCTCATCTCAGGCTCCCTGCGGTTTTTGCAGACACCATAAGGAGCGGGCGTGACGAAATTGTTGCAGTTTAAATAGCGGGCCGCTTACACCGGCGTGCCGAGCAGCACATTGCTCGGCGCAAATTGAACCTGGATCGCTTTGCCTTCGGTCACGCGCAGCGCCTTGAGCGTGGCGGGCTGCGCCAGGGCGCATAAAACCTGACCGTTGGGCAGGGTGACGCGCACTTCGCTGGGGCCGTCCTCGGCGTCGAGAATGGCGTCGACGATGCCGCTCATGCAATTGTGTCCAGTTGTTGCGAAGGCCTCGGGTGCCAGTAACTCCAGCCAGCCGGCCTTGATCAGTGCGACCACTTCCACGCCGGTTTCCAGTTCCAGTCGCTGCGTGCTGTCGTGGGTGATCTGCGCAGCCAGGGTCAGCCCACCGGCCAGTTGCAGGCGGATCAGATCATTGCGACCCTGTTGCTCGATGGCGACGACCTGACCATGCAGTTGATTACGCGCGCTGGTGCGCAGCATCAAACGGCCGAGCAGGTTGAAATCACTGGCGGCTTCGTCCGAGCCCAGTACTTCGGCCTGCAACACTTGCAGGCGCTGATAAAGGCGTAACACCCGCTCACCTTCTGCCGTCAGCTTGGCGCCGCCGCCGCCTTTGCCGCCGACGCTACGTTCCACCAGCGGTTTTTGCGCCAAGTTGTTCAACTCGTCGATGGCATCCCACGCCGCCTTGTAGCTCAAGCCCGCGCTCTTTGCCGCGCGGGTGATGGAGCCCTGCTCAGCGATGTGCGCCAGCAAGGCAATGCGCTGGGGACGGCGGATGATGTGTTGACTGAGGGACGTTGGCAGAGACATGGGCATACGCTTCGATGGGATAAGCCGAACGTTGCGGGCAAGGGTGGCCGGAGTCAAGTCAACTGCCCGGTTTGGGCGTGCGGGCCACGCAGTACACATCGACTTGTCGTGCGCCGGCATTCATCAACAACCGCGCCAGGCTGTGGGCGGTCGCGCCAGTGGTGAGTACGTCGTCCACCAGCGCGAAGTGACGGCCTTGCACCCGTGCGTCGGGCGCCAGGGCGAAAGCGCCGAGCAGGTTGCGTTGTCGGGTCTTGGCATCGAGGGCTTGTTGCGCCACGGTTTCATGGGGGCGTAACAACAGGTGTTCATCGTAGGGAATGTGCAAGTCGTGGCTGAGCCAGCGCGCCAGCATCAAGGCCTGGTTATAGCCGCGTTCACGCAGGCGCTTGCGGGCCATGGGTACCGGCAGCAGGCAGTCGGGGCGTGTGAGTCCGGTGTTGTCGAAGCGATGTTGCATATGCTGCGCCAACAGCCGCGCCAGCATCTGCCCCAGGGGCCAGCGCGCTTGGTGCTTGAAGCGGCTGATCAGGCTGTCGACCGGAAAGCTGTAGGTCCAGGGCGCGATCACCTGTTTAAAGGCCGGCGGATGTTTCTGGCATTGGCCGCAGATCAACCCCTCCATCGGCAAGGGCAGGGCGCACAGGTTGCAGTGTTCTATCAGCCACGGCAGCTCGGTTTCGCAGACGTTGCACACAGAGTCGGCTGATTGCGTGGCCTCATCGCAGATTAAACAGGTTTGAGTGTTTTTTAACCAGATGTAAACCTGGTGTTTGTAGGCTGGTTGACAGTGCATGAATCTTCCTTAAATATGCCGAGCATCCGTGTCGTGCCTGTGGGTATTGCCCTTCCCGCAGCGCTTGCCAAAGCATAATCAAGGAATCGCCCATGAGCGCCAGCACCACCGCCACTTTGCGTCACGATTGGTCCCTCGCCGAAGTCAAGGCACTGTTCGTACAGCCGTTCAATGACCTGCTGTTCCAGGCGCAGACCGTGCACCGCGCGCATTTCGACGCCAACCGTGTCCAGGTGTCGACGCTGCTGTCGATCAAGACCGGCGCCTGCCCGGAAGATTGCAAATATTGTCCGCAGTCTGGCCACTACAACACTGGCCTGGAAAAAGAGAAGCTGATGGAAGTGCAGAAGGTCCTCGAAGAGGCTGCCCGCGCCAAAGCCATCGGCTCGACCCGCTTCTGCATGGGTGCCGCCTGGAAGCACCCGTCGGCCAAAGACATGCCCTACGTGCTGCAGATGGTCAAAGGCGTGAAGGCCATGGGCCTGGAAACCTGCATGACCCTCGGTCGCCTCGATCAGGACCAGACCGAAGCCCTGGCCCAGGCGGGCCTGGACTATTACAACCACAACCTGGATACATCGCCCGAGTTCTACGGCAGCATCATCACCACCCGCACCTACAGCGAGCGCCTGCAAACCCTGGCCTACGTGCGGGATTCGGGGATGAAGATCTGCTCCGGTGGCATCCTCGGCATGGGCGAGTCCCTCGACGACCGCGCCAATTTGCTGATCCAACTGGCCAACCTGCCGGAGCATCCGGAATCGGTGCCGATCAACATGTTGGTGAAAGTGGCCGGTACGCCGCTGGAAAACGCCGAAGACATCGACCCATTCGACTTCATCCGTATGCTCGCCGTGGCGCGCATCCTGATGCCGCAGTCCCATGTACGCCTGTCGGCCGGTCGCGAAGCAATGAACGAGCAGATGCAGGCCCTGGCGTTCTTCGCCGGCGCCAACTCGGTTTTCTACGGTGACAAACTGCTGACCACCGCCAACCCGCAGGCTGACAAGGACATGCAACTGTTCTCGCGCCTGGGCATCCTGCCGGAAGCCCGTGAAGAACACGCGGATGAAGTGCATCAGGCGGCGATCGAGCAGGCGTTGGTGGAGCAGAAGAGCAGCGAGCAGTTCTATAACGCTGTGGTGTGAGGGATGTCTTTCGATCTCTCCGCGCGCCTCGCTGCCCGCCGTGCCGAACACCTTTATCGCCAGCGCCCGCTGCTCGACAGCCCCCAAGGCCCGGAAGTGGTGGTGGACGGCAAGCCGCTGCTGGCGTTCTGCAATAACGATTACCTGGGCCTGGCCAATCACCCACAAGTGATTGAAGCCTGGCGCGCCGGTGCGTCCCGCTGGGGCGTGGGTGGCGGTGCGTCGCACTTGGTGGTCGGGCATGCGACGCCGCACCATGAGCTGGAAGAAGCGCTGGCCGACCTTACCGGCCGCCCGCGTGCGCTGCTGTTTACCACCGGCTACATGGCCAATCTCGGTGCGGTCACGGCGTTGGTGGGGCAGGGCGATACGGTGCTGGAAGACCGGCTCAACCATGCCTCGTTGCTGGATGCGGGCCTGCTGTCGGGGGCGCGTTTCAACCGCTACCTGCATAACGACCCTGCAAGCCTGGCCAAGCGCCTGGAGAAAGCCACCGGCAATACCCTGGTGGTCACCGATGGCGTGTTCAGCATGGACGGCGACCTGGCCGACCTGCCCGCGCTGGCCCGTGAAACCAAGGCCAAGGGCGCCTGGATGATGGTGGATGATGCCCATGGTTTCGGCCCATTGGGTGCCAACGGCGGCGGTATCGTCGAGCACTTCGGCCTGAGCCAGGACGACGTGCCAGTACTGGTCGGCACCCTCGGCAAGGCGTTCGGCACAGCCGGCGCTTTTGTGGCGGGCAGTGAAGAACTGATCGAAAGCCTGATCCAATTCGCGCGTCCGTACATCTACACCACCAGCCAACCGCCGGCACTGGCCTGTGCCACCTTGAAAAGCCTGGAGCTTTTGCGCACCGAACATTGGCGACGCGAGCACCTCAACGACCTGATCCGCCAGTTCCGTCACGGCGCCGAGAAGCTCGGGCTGGACCTGATGGACAGCTTCACGCCGATCCAGCCGATTCTGATCGGCGACAGCGCCAAGGCCATGCACCTGTCGCAGATGCTGCGCGAGCGCGGCCTGATGGTCACCGCCATTCGCCCACCCACCGTGCCGGCCGGTAGCGCGCGTTTGCGCGTGACCTTGACGGCGGCCCACACCGAGGCGCAGGTGCAGCTATTGTTAAACGCATTGGAAGAATGTTTCCGCTTGTTAGGCGCCACGGAGCCCGACCATGCGTGATCGACTGATATTGCTGCCGGGTTGGGGCCTCGGTGTATCGCCGCTGGAGCCGTTGGCCGCTGCATTGCAAGGCTTGGACGAACACCTGCAGGTGCAGATCGAGCCGTTGCCCGCACTGGATTCCAGCGACCTGAATGAATGGCTCGACGAACTCGACGCCACGCTGCCGGACAACGCCTGGCTGGGCGGTTGGTCGCTGGGTGGCATGCTGGCTTCGGAGCTGGCGGCGCGCCGTGGAGAACGTTGCTGCGGCCTGCTCACGCTGGCGAGCAACCCGTGTTTTGTCGCCCATGAAGGTTGGCCGAGTGGGATGCCCGCCGAGACCTTCGATGCGTTTCTCGCCGGTTGCCACGCCGACTCCCAAGTGACCCTCAAGCGCTTCGGTTTGTTGTGTGCCAAAGGCGCCGAAGACCCGCGTGGGTTATCGCGCTTGCTGGTCAGTGGCGCGCCGAATACCCCTTCCAGTGTGCTGATGCCCGGCCTCGAACTGCTCGCCCAACTCGACACCCGCGAAGCCTTGCTGGCGTATCGGGGTCCGCAGTTGCACCTGTTCGCCGGGCTGGACGGATTGGTGCCCGCCGAAGCCGCCAGCGATCTGCTGGCACTGCTGCCCGATGTTGAAGTCGGCCTGATTGAACAGGCCGGCCACGCTTTTCTTCTGGAGGACCCCCACGGTGTCGCGGGGGCCATCCAGGCTTTTTTGCATGAGTGCGTCGATGACTGATTTATCCCACGCCCCGCTGCCAGGCGCCTTGCCGGACAAGCGCCAGGTGGCGGCGTCCTTTTCCCGTGCAGCCGCCAGTTACGACAGCGTTGCCGAGTTGCAGCGCGCAGTGGGCAGCCAATTGCTGGCACGCTTGCCGGCTGACATTGCGCCGCAACGCTGGCTGGACATGGGCTGCGGCACCGGTTATTTCAGCCGCGTGCTGGCCGAACGTTTGCCCGCCAGCCAAGGCATTGCACTGGACATCGCCGAAGGCATGCTCAATCACGCGCGTCCGCTGGGGGGGGCGCAGCACTTCGTCGCTGGCGATGCCGAGCGCTTGCCGCTTAACGCTGGCAGCGTGGCGCTGATTTTCTCCTCCCTCGCGGTGCAGTGGTGCGCAAACTTTGAGGCGGTGCTCAGCGAGGCCTACCGCGTGCTGCAACCGGGTGGCACGCTCGCTTTTGCCAGCCTGTGCGTGGGCACGCTGGAAGAGTTGCGCGAAAGCTGGCGTGCGGCGGATGGCCTGGTTCACGTCAACCGCTTCCGTACGTTTGAGGGTTATCAGCAACTGTGCGCAGCCAGCGGCCTGCGGGTGGTGAGCCTGGAGCGCCGTCCCCATGTGCTGCATTACCCGGATGTACGCAGCCTGACCCATGAATTGAAAGCCCTCGGTGCGCATAACCTCAACCCCGGCCGGCCGGGAGGGTTGACGGGGCGCGCGCGGATTGTTGCACTGGTAAACGCTTACGAGCAGTTCCGTCAGGCCCAAGGTCTGCCGGCGACTTATCAAGTGGTGTACGCCGTACTGGAGAAACCTCTATGAGCGCCGCTTACTTCATCACTGGCACCGACACCGATGTCGGCAAAACCACCGTCGCCGCCGGCCTGCTGCACGCAGCGCGACAAGCCGGCAGAAGCACTGCCGCCGGCAAACCCGTGGCTTCCGGCTGCCAGGTCACGCCCAAAGGCTTGCGCAACGCCGATGCACTGGCGTTGCTGGCCGAATGTTCGTTGCCCCTGACGTATGCCGAGGTCAACCCGGTGGCGTTCGAACCGGCCATCGCGCCGCATTTGGCGGCGCGGGAGGCGGGCGTCTCTCTGACCGTGCAATCCTTGCTCAAGCCCATGCAGCAGATTCTGGCGCGCGAAGCAGATTTCACCTTGATCGAAGGCGCAGGCGGTTGGCGGGTGCCTCTGGCCGATCAGGCGAACCTGTCGGATTTGGCCATGGCGCTCAAGCTGCCGGTGATCCTGGTGGTGGGCGTGCGCCTGGGTTGCATCAGTCATGCCTTGCTCACCGCCGAAGCCATCGCCCGTGACGGTTTACAGCTGGCCGGGTGGGTGGCGAATATCATCGACCCCAAGACCTCCCGTCTGGAAGAAAACCTTGCCACCCTGGCCGAGCGGCTGCCTGCACCCTGTCTGGGCCGTGTGCCGAAACTCAAGCAGGCGGGGGCTGAAGCGGTGGCGGAATACTTGCAGCTGGACTTGCTTGACTGATTTTGGCTATCGCTAAGGCATTATGCCATTAGTGTTTTTGACGGGCGTTTTGCGGGCAACTCTGCTTCAATCACGATTCACGATTCTCTAAAGGCAGGCTTACGCCATGGAAATCTCTGGAAGCAGCGCGTTTTATTCGGGCCTGAGCAGCATTCAGACCGGGCAGAACCGTGTCGACCAGGCGGCCGGCAAAATCGCCAGCGCTGCGACGACCCAGCCCTCGGATGCGCAAAGCGACCGTCTGCAAGCCAACGACCGCGCCCAGCCGTCCAACTCGGCCAGCAACATGGTCGAAATGGCCCAAGGCAAATTCCAAGTGGAGCTCGGCGCCAAAGTCGCCAAGGCTTCGGATGAAATGCTCGGCACCCTGATCGACACCTACGCTTAATCCCCTCTGACTCCCACCGGCCTCTTACTGAGGTCGGTTGTGCTTGCACAATTCTTGATTCCCTTCTGAACTCCTTGTGGCAACCCGCCGCAGGCGTCGCCGTGCGCGCCTTTGATTCACGTCATGACAAACGGCATCCGGACGACGCTTGACATCCCCAGGTGGTAAACGTATGTTTCAAACACCTGTTTGACCGCCACAACAATTCCACGCGGTTGTTCATTCCAGATACATCAGCAGAGGTTTATCGCTATGCCTGACTACAAGGCCCCCTTGCGTGATATTCGCTTCGTTCGTGACGAACTGCTTGGCTATGAAGCGCACTATCAGAGCCTGCCGGCTTGCCAGGACGCTACCCCGGACATGGTTGACGCCATCCTTGAAGAAGGCGCCAAGTTTTGCGAGCAAGTACTGGCACCGCTGAACCGCGTGGGCGACATCGAAGGCTGCACCTGGAGTGAGTCGGGCGTTAAAACCCCAACCGGTTTCAAAGAAGCCTACAAACAATTCGTCGAAGGCGGCTGGCCAAGCCTGGCCCACGACGTGGAGCACGGCGGCCAAGGCCTGCCGGAATCCCTGGGCCTGGCCGTGAGCGAAATGGTGGGCGCCGCCAACTGGTCGTGGGGCATGTACCCTGGCCTGTCCCACGGTGCGATGAACACCATCTCCGAGCACGGTACTCCCGAGCAGCAAGAGGCTTACCTGACCAAGCTGGTGTCGGGTGAATGGACCGGCACCATGTGCCTGACCGAGCCACACTGCGGCACCGACCTGGGCATGCTGCGCACCAAGGCCGAGCCTCAGGCCGACGGTTCCTACAAAGTCTCCGGCACCAAGATCTTCATCTCGGCCGGTGAACACGACATGGCCGACAACATCGTCCACATCGTACTGGCCCGCCTGCCGGATGCACCGGCCGGCACCAAAGGTATCTCGCTGTTCATCGTGCCTAAGTTCCTGCCGAACGCCGACGGTTCGATTGGTGCGCGCAACGCCGTGACCTGTGGATCCCTTGAACACAAGATGGGCATCCACGGCAACGCCACCTGCGTGATGAACTTCGACGCGGCCACCGGTTTCCTGATCGGCCCGGCGAACAAAGGCCTGAACTGCATGTTCACCTTTATGAACACCGCTCGCCTGGGTACCGCGCTGCAAGGCCTGTCCCACGCCGAGATCGGCTTCCAAGGCGGCCTGAAGTACGCTCGCGACCGCCTGCAAATGCGCTCCCTGACTGGCCCCAAAGCGCCGGACAAAGCTGCCGACCCAATCATCGTGCACCCTGACGTGCGCCGCATGCTGCTGACCATGAAAGCCTTCGCCGAAGGCAACCGTGCGATGGTGTACTTCACCGCCAAGCAAGTGGACATCGTCAAGTACGGCACCGACGACGAAGCCAAGAAGCAAGCCGACGGCCTGCTGGCGTTCATGACCCCGATCGCCAAAGCGTTCATGACCGAAGTCGGTTTTGAATCCGCCAACCACGGCGTGCAGATCTACGGCGGCCACGGCTTTATCGCCGAGTGGGGCATGGAGCAGAACGTTCGCGACAGCCGCATCTCGATGCTGTACGAAGGCACCACCGGCATCCAGGCCCTGGACCTGCTGGGCCGTAAAGTGCTGATGACTCAGGGCGAAGCGCTCAAGGGTTTCACCAAGATCGTGCACAAGTTCTGCCAGGCCAACGAAGGCAACGAAGCCGTCAAAGAGTTCGTTGCACCGCTGGCGGCACTGAACAAAGAGTGGGGCGAGTTGACCATGAAGGTCGGCATGGCCGCGATGAAAGACCGCGAAGAAGTGGGTGCCGCTTCGGTGGACTACCTGATGTACTCCGGTTACGCGTGCCTGGCTTACTTCTGGGCCGACATGGCGCGCCTGGCGGCCGAAAAACTGGCTGCCGGTACCACCGAAGAGGCGTTCTACACCGCCAAGCTGCAGACTGCGCGCTTCTACTTCCAGCGCATCCTGCCGCGTACCCTGGCCCATAAAGCCACCATGCTGTCGGGCGCAAACAACCTGATGGACATGAAAGAAGAAGACTTCGGCCTGGCTTACTAAGCCTTACCGGGTTCACTTCAAGAGCCGCCGCTCCTTCACGGGAGCGGCGGCTTTTTTGTGGGCGATAAAAAACCACAGTAAAGCGCTCAGGGATTACCGCTGGCTGCCGTTACAGTGATGGCAATGTGATACATGCGTGCCAGGTTGTGCTTAACTGTCGGCATAAAGGCACAGTGCCATCATTTTTTTGCGGGTCGGAGTTTTACCCTTGTCGCGCGTGTCCGCTGTACGTTTCAGTCACTTTTTACCTTCGTTGCTGCTTCTGCTGGCCGGGCTCTCGGCTGCGTACGTCAAGGACCTCAACGTCTTCTTCACGTCGCTGTTCAATGTGTTGCCGACCCTGGTGCTGTTGCTCGGTGGCTCGTACTGCGCGGTGTATCGCCGTCAGCGTGAACTGTTCCTGATGATCACGGTGTACATCGCCTACTTCCTGCTGGATACACAGACCGATTTTTACCGCGACAACGGCCGCGTGCGCGAAGACGCGGCGGTGGTGTTTCATCTGTGTTGTTTGTTGCTGCCGTTGTTGTTCAGCATCTACGCGCTATGGCAGGAGAAGACCCACCTGTTCCGCGACTTCGTCGCCCGTGGCGCGGTGTTGCTGGCGATCGGCAGCGTGGCCTTGGCGCTGGAGCAGAGTTATCCCCAGGCGGTGCTCAATTGGCTGGCGGAGATTCGCTGGCCGGCGCTGCATGGCAGCTGGATGAGCCTGATCCAGCTGTCATACCCGATGTTCCTGATCGGCTTCCTGACCCTGGCGGCGCAGTACTGGTATCAGCCGCGCCCTCTGCACGCGGCGCAACTGGTGGGTTTGCTGGGGCTGTTCTGGATGTTGCCGCAGACATTCATCCTGCCGTTCACCCTGAACATCATGTGCAGCCAGGTGATGCTGATGATCGCCGCCGGTGTGGCCCATGAGGCTTATCAAATGGCTTTCCGCGATGAACTCACTGGCTTGCCGGGGCGTCGCGCGCTGAACGAGCGCATGCAGCGGTTGGGGCGCAACTATGTGCTGGCGATGAGCGACGTCGACCACTTCAAGCGCTTCAACGACACCCATGGCCATGATGTCGGCGACCAGGTGCTGCGCCTGGTGGCGAGCAAGCTGTCCAAGGTCAACGGTGGCGGGCGCGCTTATCGCTATGGTGGTGAGGAGTTTGCCGTAGTGTTCGCCGGCAAGACGGTGGAGGAATGCATGCCGCACTTGGAGGAGATCCGCGAGATCATCGCGGACTATGATATCAAGCTGCGCAATTCGGACCGCCCTCAGGACGACCACCAAGGCCGTCAGCGCCGTGCGGGCAGCGGTGCATCGAGCGTTTCGGTGACCATCAGCATCGGCGTGGCCGAGCGCCAGGCCGAGCAGCGCACGCCCGAAGAGGTGCTCAAATCCGCCGACCAGGCGCTGTACGCCGCCAAGGGCGCCGGACGCAACTGTGTGGTCGCCGCCGGGCAAACCCGTCGTGGCGCGGTGCGCACAGAGGGCGCTGCCGGTTGAGTGATGGCGCTGTATTCAGCAGCGCTACAGTGATTGTCCGAGGCAATGCCCGGCAGTAGGTTGAAACCATCTGCTGACGGAGACATTGCCATGCCTGACTACAAAGCCCCCCTTCGTGACATGCGTTTTCTGATCGACAACGTGTTTGATTTCCACGGCCATTACGCCGCCTTGGGCGCGACCGATGCCAGCCCGGACATGGTCAGCGCGATTCTCGAAGAAGGCGCCAAATTCTGCGAAAACGTACTCGCGCCGCTCAACCGCAGCGGCGACGAAGAAGGCTGCCATTTCGACAATGGCGTCGTCACTACGCCCAAGGGTTTCAAGGAAGCCTTCGCCCAGTACGTGGAGGGTGGCTGGCACGGCGTGGCGGCAGACCCGGCCTACGGCGGCCAGGGCTTGCCGTCGTCGCTGGGCCTGGTGCTCAGCGAGATGATCGGCTCCAGCAACACCTCCTGGGGCATGTACCCAGGGCTGACCCACGGCGCGATGTCGGCGATCCACGCCCACGGCACCGCCGAGCAGAAAGACACGTTCCTCAGCAAACTCACCGCCGGCGAATGGACCGGCACCATGTGCCTCACCGAAGCCCATTGCGGCACCGACCTGGGCCTGATCAAGACCCGCGCCGTGCCCCAGGCGGACGGCAGCTATGCGGTCACCGGCAGCAAGATCTTCATCTCGGCCGGCGAGCACGACATGAGCGCCAACATTATCCACTTGGTCTTGGCCAAACTGCCGGACGCACCGGCGGGCACCAAGGGCATCTCGCTGTTTATCGTGCCCAAGTTCCATGCGGACTCGGGTGAGCGTAACGCGGTGCACTGCGGCTCCATCGAGCACAAGATGGGCATCAAGGGCTCGGCCACCTGCGTGTTGAACTTCGACGGCGCCAAGGGCTTTTTGATTGGTGAGGCGAACAAAGGCCTCAACTGCATGTTCACCATGATGAACCACGCGCGCCTGGGCACGGGGATGCAGGGCCTGTGCAATGGTGAGGCGAGCTTCCAGGGCGCGATCAAATACGCCAACGACCGCCTGCAGATGCGCTCGCTGACCGGTGCCAAGTCCCCGGATAAAGCCGCCGACCCAATCATCGTGCATCCCGATGTGCGCCGCATGCTGCTGACCATGAAGGCCTTCAACGAAGGCAATCGCGCACTGACCTACTTCACCGCACAGTTGCTCGACACCGCGCACCTGAGCAACGACGCCACCCAGCGCCAGGACGCTGAAGACCTGCTGGCGTTCCTCACACCCATCTGCAAAGCCTTCATGACCGACACCGGCCTTGAGGTGACCAACCACGGCATGCAGGTCTTCGGCGGTCACGGCTACATCCGCGAGTGGGGCATGGAGCAACTGGCCCGCGACGCACGGATTGCGCCGATCTATGAAGGCACCAACGGCATCCAGGCCCTCGACCTGCTGGGGCGCAAGGTATTGGGCAGCCAGGGCAAGTTGCTGCGTGGCTTTACCAAGATCGTGCATAAGTTCTGCGCGGCGAATGCCGAGCACCCGCAACTCAGGGCCTATGTGGCGCAACTCAACCAACTGAACGGTGAATGGGGCGAACTGACCACCAAAGTCGGCATGGCCGCGATGAAGAACCCCGATGAAGTGGGGGCGGCGGCCGTGGATTACTTGATGTACAGCGGCTACGTGATCCTCGCGTATCTGTGGTTGCGCATGGCGATGGCTGCCCTTGAGCAACCGGACTCGGATTTCTCCAAGGCCAAGCTCGCGACCTGCGACTTCTATTTCAAGCGCCTGCTGCCACGTACCGCCACCCACCGCGCTGCGGTGGAAGCGGGCAGCGAATGCCTGATGAGTCTGCCTGCGGAGGCATTTGCGCTGTAGTGACTTAAAAATACCGATCAGTCACAAGTGGACCCTATGTGTCTGAAAAGTTGTTCGGGTACACTCTGAGCCTGTAAAACCGACTCTTACCGAATTACTTTCCACGTTCTCACGAGGTTTGCCATGGCTGATTACAAAGCGCCGCTGCGTGATATGCGCTTCGTCCTCAACGAAGTCTTTGAGGTCGCCACCACCTGGGCCCAATTGCCGGCATTGGCAGACACCGTTGACGCCGAAACCGTAGAGGCCATCCTCGAAGAAGCCGGCAAAGTCACCGCCAAATCCATCGCCCCGCTCAGCCGCGGTGGCGATGAACAGGGTTGCCGCTGGGACAATACCGCAGTGTTTACGCCGGATGGTTTTCCACAGGCCTACAAAACCTATGCCGAAGGCGGCTGGGTGGGTGTAGGTGGTGACCCGATGTTTGGCGGCATGGGCATGCCCAAGGCGGTGTCGGCTCAGGTTGAAGAGATGATCAACTCGTCGAGCCTGGCGTTCGGTTTGTACCCGATGCTGACTTCCGGCGCCTGCGTGTCGATCAACACCCACGCCAGCGAAGCACTGAAAGCCGCTTATCTGCCGAAGATGTATTCCGGCGAATGGGCTGGCTCCATGTGCCTGACCGAGGCCCATGCCGGTACTGACCTGGGGATTATCCGCACCAAGGCCGAGCCACAGGCGGACGGCTCCTACAAAGTCAGCGGCACCAAGATCTTTATCACCGGCGGTGAACACGACCTCACCGACAACATCATCCACTTGGTGCTGGCCAAGCTGCCGGACGCACCGGCCGGTCCCAAGGGCATCTCACTGTTCCTGGTGCCGAAGTTCATGGTCAATGCCGACGGCAGCCTGGGCACACGTAACACCGTGAGTTGTGGTTCCATCGAGCACAAGATGGGGATCCAGGCGTCGGCGACCTGCGTGATGAACTTCGACGAGGCCGTGGGTTACCTGGTGGGCGAACCGAACCGGGGCTTGGCGGCGATGTTCACCATGATGAACTACGAGCGCCTGGGTGTAGGCATCCAGGGCCTGGCATCCGGCGAGCGTTCCTACCAGAACGCCATCGACTATGCGCGCGACCGCGTGCAAAGCCGTGCGCCAACCGGGGCTCAGCACAAAGACAAAGTGGCCGACCCGATCATCGTGCACCCCGACGTACGCCGCATGTTGCTGACCATGAAGGCCGCGAACGAAGGTGGCCGGGCGTTCTCCACCTATGTGGCGACGCAGCTGGACATCGCCAAGTTCAGCGACGACGCTGCTGCGCGTGAGCGTGCCGATAACCTCGTCGCGCTGTTGACCCCGGTAGCCAAGGCGTTCTTGAGCGACCTGGGCCTGGAAACCACTGTGCTCGGCCAACAGGTGTTCGGCGGCCATGGCTACATTCGCGAGTGGGGCCAGGAGCAACTGGTGCGTGATGTGCGCATCACTCAGATCTACGAAGGCACCAACGGCATCCAGGCACTGGACTTGATGGGGCGCAAGATTGTCGGCAGCGGCGGGGCGTTCTACACCCTGTTTGCCGATGAGATCCGCGCGTTCATTGCCTCGGCGGGTGCCGAGTTGACGGAGTTCACCAAGCCGCTGGGCGCAGCAGTGGATAACCTGGATGAGTTGACCGCCTGGGTGCTGGACCGCGCCAAGACCAACCCGAATGAAATCGGCGCGGCGTCGGTGGAGTATTTGCACGCCTTTGGCTACATGGCCTACGCCTACATGTGGGCGCGCATGGCCAAGGCTGCGCTGGGCAAGGAGTCTGAAGAAGACTTCTACGCCAGCAAATTGGGCACTGCGCGCTTCTACTTTGCGCGCCTGTTGCCACGTATCCATTCGCTGAGTGCGTCGGTAAAAGCCGGTAGCGAATCGCTGTTCCTGCTGGACGAGGCCCAATTCTAAGGGCTTGGAGGGCGTGTAAGCATTCTCTTACATGACGTGCTGCTAATCGTCCTCTATCGCCAGATTGGATCCACGGATAATCTACTTCACATGGACGTCGCGCAGGAAGCGCAAAGCAACAACACGGACACGTAGGATTCTGCCAGGAAGGCGGAGTGAAATGGATGTCAGGGAAACAGTCTGCAAAGCCCCGCTTCGGCGGGGTTTTCTTTTGCCCGCGAAAAAGTCAGCCCCTTGAGTTCAAGGCTGTGCCTGCGGGGCGTTCATCACGTCTTCCAGCAGGGTGCGCAGCAACGCCACCGTCGCTTGCTGGCGCTGCACATCGCGGCACACCAGGCCGACTTTCAGCGGCACCCTGGGTTCACTCAAGGGTTTCCACAGCAGCGACTGGCTGTTGTGTTCGTCCTGAGAGCGGCCCGGCAGCACCGTCGCCAGTTTTGTGTGGGGCAGGCTGTCGAGAATCCCCACCATGGTGTTCAGTTCCGCCTGTACTTGTGGGCGCCTTCCGAGGTTGGACAGCTGTCCTTGCCAGATCTGCCGGACCTGGAACTCTTCCCCTAGCAGCAACATCGGCAATTCGGCCGCCTGCTTCAGCGAGACTTTCTTGAATTCCCGCAAGGGGTGATCCTCGGGGATGACGACTTTCAGTTCATCTTCATACAGCAACACGCCATGCAGTCCCGGCTGGCGCGGCGGCAAGTAGCTGATGCCGATATCCAGCGAGCCGTTGAGCAGTCGGCGCTCGATCTCAAGCCCGGTCAATTCGTAGATCTGCACCACCAGATGTGGCTGGGCCTTGCGCACGCGCTCAAGCATCTGCGGCACCAGGCTGGTGTGCACGGTTTGCAGCACGCCGATGGCCAAGGTGCGCATCGCCTGGCCCTTGAAGTTGCGCAAGGCTTCAACCGCTTGTTGCATGCCGTCGATCAATGGCAGCGCGTGGTTGTACAGCGTGTGCGCCGCCAGTGTCGGCAGCAGGCGCTTGCTGCTGCGTTCGAACAGGCTCACATCCAGGTTCTGTTCCAGTTGGCGAATCTGCTGGGACAGCGCAGGTTGGGAGATAGACAGACGCTCGGCGGCACGGCCTACGTGGCCTTCCTCATACACCGCGACGAAATAACGCAGTTGCTTGAAATCCATAAGACTTACTTATCGAAAAAGCTGGAAAAACGAAATGGCTGTTGGCCCTTGAGGCGCCTAGTCTAGCGCCTATTCGCAGGGCTTACAGGGCCGGATCAGGCAATGAACAGCGTTTATGTTGATAGCGTTTACATAGGCAAGGCAAAAAACCTCAAGGCAGCACAGGCATATCGCACCGACCAAGGTCCGGTTGCTATTGGGGGCCAGCTATGAATCTGTTTCGTCGCCCCGCACCGAGCCTGGACGATTTGATTTTCGAAGCGCCCGGCGATACTTCTTCCAGCGACTCCCTGATGCCCTCCGTTGCCCGCCCTGCGCAAGTTTTCGTACGCGGACAAGGCTCCTGGCTGTGGGACAGCGAGGACCGTGCCTACCTGGATTTCAGCCAGGGCAACGCGGCCAACAGCCTCGGCCACAGCCCTCAGGTGCTGATCAAGGCGCTGACGGACCAGACCCAGGCGCTGATCAACCCCGGCAACGGCCTGCATAACCGCGCTCAACTCAACCTCGCTGAGCGCCTGTGCCATCGCACCGGCAGCGATCAGGCATACCTGCTCAACAGCGGCGCTGAAGCCGTTGAAGCCGCGATCAAGTTGGCGCGCAAATGGGGCCAGCTGCATCGCGGGGGGGCCTATCGCATCATCAGTGCCAGCGCCGGTTGCCATGGCCGCAGTTTTGCAGCGATGTCGGCGTCGGCGGGTGGTCCAGAAAACCGTTTCGAACCGCAATTGCCCGGTTTCAGCCATGTGCCCTTCAACGACCTGCCGGCGCTGCATGCGGCCGTCGATGCGCAAACCGTCGCCATCCTGCTCGAACCGATCCAGGGCGAAGCGGGCGTCATCCCTGCGACCGAGCATTACCTCAAAGGCGTTGAGCGCTTGTGCCATGAACTGGGGATCCTGCTGATCCTCGACGAAGTGCAAACCGGCATGGGCCGCTGCGGCACCTTGCTCGCCGAGCAGCAATACGGCGTACGTGCCGACATCATCACCCTCGGCAAAGGCCTGGGCGGAGGGGTGCCCCTTGCAGCGCTAATGGCGCGGGGCAAAGCCTGTTGTTTCGACGTGGGCGAGTTGGACGGTACTCACCACGGTAACGCACTGATGGCATCGGCCGGGCTGGCG
This sequence comes from Pseudomonas sp. DWRC2-2, assembly GCF_049897885.1. NCBI lineage: Bacteria > Pseudomonadati > Pseudomonadota > Gammaproteobacteria > Pseudomonadales > Pseudomonadaceae > Pseudomonas > Pseudomonas sp. DWRC2-2. The sequence goes on along the minus strand of NZ_JAFCXD010000003.1, from coordinate 65,741 downwards.
GTGCTCGATGCCGTGCTGGAGCACGGCTTTATGGATCACGTGGGTGAGTCCGGCGTGTACCTGGGCGAAGGTCTTGCCCGCCTGGCCTACCGCTACGACCACGGTCAACTGCGTGGCCACGGCCTGATGTGGGGCCTGACGTTGTCGGAAGATTCTGCGGAGGCTGTCGTAAAGGCAGCGTTGCACGAAGGCCTGATCCTCAATGCCCCGCAACCCAACTGCCTGCGCTTCACCCCGGCTCTGACCGTGAGCAAAAGCAACATCGACGAAATGCTCCTGCGTCTGGCCCGCGCCTTCTCCCGCGTGCGCACCGCCCAACTGCAATGCCGTAAGGGCATCGCCGTTTAACCCCCTATTTCTGAACCGTCTCGCGGTCTACGCGGCGCCTCCGGCCTGATTCTTTTGGCTGGGGGCGTTTTTTTGGGCGTGAAACCTTTGGATTGAAAAGGGCGCTTGAACGTCGCTGAAAAAGATGTTTTTTTGCTGACTCTTTAGGGAGTGGTCGCAGCGAGTGGAGCACGCTTTTGTACTCTTTACCTAGTGCATACCACAGCTGTCACGGGTCTAAGACGGCATATTGAGGGAGTGCATCATGACCAACAAATATGTAAGTGAAGCAATGGAGTCCATCCACCAGTCCGCCTTGGCGCTTTACGCAATTGGCGCCATCAATAAAAACATGCTTCGTGAGTTCGATGAAGCGTGTCTCACGCCCATCCCGTTGCAGATGTCTGCCGAGCGAATCAAGGAACTGCGCGAGCGATGCCATGTGAACAGACCTGTGTTCGCCCGCTACCTGAACACCAGCGCATCCACCGTGAAAAAGTGGGAGTCCGGCGAGAAGCAACCCAGCGGCATGGCGCTCAAGTTGCTGAGCATCGTGAAGAAGCACGGCTTGGAGATTCTCGCCTGACAGTGGCCCAACGCCAGATCCCACTGAACCCTCACGAACGCCCAAGGTCGATTAGCTACACGGCTCACACGAGCCGATTTTCTGGAGCTGACCCCATGGATTTCATTCGTATCATCATCGCCATTCTGTTGCCGCCACTGGGTGTGTTCCTGCAAGTGGGTTTCGCTGGCGCGTTCTGGCTGAATATCCTGCTGACCCTGTGCGGCTACATCCCTGGCATCGTGCATGCGGTGTACATCATCGCCAAGCGCTGAGGCCGTCAGCCTTTTGCGATGAGCCGTGAGTTGCGCTCGTTGCGAAAGGCCAACTGCTCGATGGTCTGGGTGGCGTGTTCGGCTTCTTCCCGCGCTTGCAGGATGATGCCGTGCTGCTCGGACTTGCTGCACACCGGGTCGGCATTGCTCGCGTCCCCCGTGAGCATGAAGGCCTGGCATCGGCAGCCGCCGAAGTCCTTTTCCTTTTCATCGCATGACCGGCATGGCTCGGGCATCCAGTCGTAGCCGCGAAAGCGGTTGAAGCCGAACGAGTCGTACCAGATGTGCTGCATGCTGTGGTCGCGCACGTTGGGAAATTGCACCGGCATCTGTCGGGCGCCGTGACAGGGCAGGGCGGTACCGTCCGGGGTCACTGTCAGAAAGATACTGCCCCAGCCGTTCATGCAGGCTTTCGGGCGTTCCTCGTAGTAATCCGGGGTGACGAAAATCAACTTGCACGGGTGACCTTCGGCTTCCAGTTTGGCGCGGTATTCGTTGGTGATGCGTTCGGCGCGCACCAGTTGTGCCTGAGTCGGCAACAGCCCGACACGATTGAGCTGGGCCCAACCGTAGAACTGGCAGGTGGCGAGTTCGACGAAGTCCGCTTCCAGCGCAATACACAGCTCGATGATGCGGTCGATCTTGTCGATATTGTGCCGATGAGTGACGAAATTCAGCACCATCGGGTAACCGTGAGCCTTCACTGCGCGGGCCATTTCCAGCTTTTGCGCGAAGGCTTTTTTCGAGCCGGCCAGCAGGTTGTTCACCTGTTCGTCGCTGGCCTGGAAGCTGATTTGGATATGGTCGAGGCCGGCTTTCTTGAAGTCGCTGATTTTCTGTTCGGTCAGGCCGATGCCGGAGGTGATCAGGTTGGTGTAGAACCCCAGCCTGCGCGCTTCGGCGATCAGCTCGGCCAAGTCTTGACGCACCAACGGCTCACCGCCGGAAAACCCCAATTGTGCGGCCCCCATCTCGCGGGCTTCGCGAAACACCTTGAACCATTGCTCGGTACTCAGCTCCTTGCCCTGCTCGGCAAAGTCCAACGGGTTGGAGCAGTACGGGCATTGCAACGGGCAGCGGTAGGTCAGCTCGGCCAGTAGCCACAGCGGCAAGCCAACCGGCGGTTTTTCAGACAAGGGTAATCCAGTGCTCTGCACGGGCGACCTCCATGAAATCCTCGATGTCTTTACCGAGTTCTGGCACGCCGGGGAACTGTTTATCCAGCTCAGCGATGATCGCCGCCACGTCGCGCTCGCCGTCGATCAAACCACCGATCAGCGCAGCGCTGTCGTTGAGCTTGATCATGCCCTCGGGATAAAGCAGTACATGGCCTTTTTGCGCGGGCTCGTACTGGTAGCGATAGCCCTGGCGCCAGGTGGGTTTCTTGCTGCGATCAAAGCTCATAGGGGGATCCCTTTATGCCACACCCGTTGGTCGGTCACGCTGTGATACGGCGGGCGTTTGAGTTCGTAGGCCATGCTCATGGCGTCCAGCATGCTCCACAAAATATCCAGTTTGAACTGGAGAATTTCCAGCATGCGTTCCTGGCCTTCACGGGTGGTGTAGTGCTGCAACGTGATCGCCAAGCCGTGCTCCACATCACGACGGGCCTGGCCCAAGCGGGTGCGGAAATATTCATAACCGGCCGGGTCGATCCACGGGTAATGCTGCGGCCAGCTGTCGAGGCGCGATTGGTGGATTTGCGGCGCGAACAATTCGGTCAGCGAGCTACTGGCGGCTTCCTGCCAACTGGCGCGGCGGGCGAAGTTGACATAGGCGTCTACCGCGAATCGTACGCCGGGCAGTACCAATTCCTGCGAACGCAGTTGGTCCGGGTCGAGGCCCACAGCCTGGCCCAGGCGCAGCCAGGCTTCGATACCACCGTCTTCACCGGGGGCGCCATCATGGTCGAGCAAGCGCTGGATCCACTCGCGGCGTATCTCGCGGTCCGGGCAGTTGGCCAGGATCGCGGCGTCTTTCAGGGGGATGTTCACCTGATAGTAGAAACGGTTGGCGACCCAGCCCTGGATCTGCTCGCGGGTCGCGCGGCCTTCGTACATCGCCACGTGGTACGGGTGATGGATATGGTAGAAGGCGCCCTTGGCACGCAGGGCGGCTTCGAATTCGGTGGTGGTCAATGGCGTGTCAGTCATGTCGGTCGCTCCTACAATTCAATGCTCATGCCGTCGTAAGCCACTTCGACATTGCGTCGCACCAGTTCCGCTCGCTCGGGGGAGTCTTCATCGAGGATCGGGTTGGTGTTGTTGATGTGGATAAGCACTTTGCGCTGCTCGGGCAATTGCTCCAGCACTTCCAGCATGCCGCCGGGGCCGTTTTGCGCCAGGTGGCCCATTTCGCGGCCAGTGCGGGTGCCCACGCCACGGCGTTGCATTTCGTCGTCGTCCCACATCGTGCCGTCCACCAGCAGGCAGTCGCTGCCGGCCATGATCTCCAGCAATGGCGCGTCGACCTTGCCCAGCCCCGGCGCGTAGAACAGTTTGCCGCCGGTGCGCAAGTCTTCGACGATCAGGCCGATGTTGTCGCCAGGGTGCGGGTCAAAGCGGTGCGGCGAGTAGGGCGGTGCGGCGCTGCGCAGTGGCAGTGGGGTGAAGCGCAGGTTGGGGCAGGCCGGGATGGTGAAGCTGGCGTCCAGCTCAATGCGGTTCCAGGCCAGGCCGCCGTTCCAGTGGGTGAGCATGGTGAACAGCGGGAAGCCGGTGCTCAGGTCTTCATGGACCATGTCGGTGCACCACACTTGGTGCGGGCAGCCTTCGCGCAGGCTCAACAGGCCGGTGGTGTGGTCGATCTGGCTGTCCATCAGGATGATTGCGCTGATGCCGGTGTCGCGCAGGGCGCGGCCGGGTTGCATCGGTGCAAAGCCCTGGAGTTGCGCACGGGTATCCGGCGAGGCGTTGCACAGGACCCAGTTCACACCATCGTCGGAGATCGCGATGGACGACTGGGTACGCGCTTGGGCCCGCAGGCTGCCATCACGAAAACCCGCGCAGTTCACGCAGTTGCAGTTCCACTGCGGGAACCCACCGCCGGCGGCGGAACCTAGAATCTGGACAAACATGGCAGCTCCATCAAGCTCAAAACAAAAACGCCCCGGGCGAACCGAGGCGTTGTATTACCCAGCGGATTAACGGCTGGCGAAGTACATGGTGACTTCGAAACCGATGCGCAGATCAGTGTAAGCAGGTTTGGACCAGGTCATATTCTTACTCCTACGAAGGGATGGGACGTTTACTACCAAGTAATACATATAGTCCACCTCCAGTCGGAGATGTTCAGATGTGTGCGTAGGAATGTTACGCAATTCTTTTCAAGTTAGCGCTGTCTTGGTGGAAAAAGCCTTTTGCAGGGGCGGCAATGATCAGTCTGCCGCTTGCCAGATTTTCGAGATACGCGGGCCGTTGGCCACGCAGCGCCAGCCGCCTGCGGCGTCGTTCAATTGCTGGGCGGCTAGCTGTAACGCTTCGCGGGTATAGGTTTGGATGTGGGATTGAAGGTCAGCCAGGTGGCCCGACGAGTGGCCCGCCAGATGGGCGTGCCACAACAATTCGGCGGCTTGGGCGCTGGGCAGTTCCTGCGCTGAGAATTGCTGTGCCAAAGCCATGTTGCCCAAGTCGGCGCTGCTATCGATCAGCGCTGGCAGTTGTTTCAGGAATACGTGCAGGTGATCAACGATGCCTTCCAACGACACGCTGGGGGATTGCACGCCGAATAGCAGGCCGGTCTGGCCATTGATCTGTCGGATGCCGCTGAACACGGCGTAGCCGATTTGCAACTCGACGCGCAGGCGCTGGTAGAGCGGGCCTTGGAGCAGATGGCCAAGCAGTCGCCAGGCGGCTTCATCCGCCAGGGACTGACTTGGCGTTGGGCAAAACAGCAGCAGTGCGGCTTCATTAGCGTCGGTTTTAATCTCATGCCAGATACGCTGGCCGCTGAGAGAGGGCAGAACATGATCAAGGTGTGCAGGCTGCCCTGGCAGACGGACCGCTGCGGTCTTGATCGCGGCTTCATGCGTTGCCGAGAAACCCAGTCCCAGGCCGTGCCAGCGCGAAGTAGGCCAGGATGCCGATTCGGGATTGTGACCGTTGCAGCACGCGGGGAGCGCCTTGAGCAATTCACGGATGGCGATCATCGGCGGTAAGGCGGGTGGGGCTTCTTGCGGTTGATTCAGGCTTTGCGCCAACGCGTCCAGCACGGCCGGCATGGGCTCCTGCAGCCCAATCATTTTCACCTGCCAGTCTTGGCCCAGGCTTTCGAACGACAATTCGACGCCCGCCTGACGGGCATGCTCGCGCAACGGCTGCAAAGCGTTTTCCAGGCCGGAGGGGGCTGATCGCCATTGCAGATACAGCGCACCCTCATCACCGTCGCCTGCCAATGCCTGGCTGAATGCCAGCGCCGACACTTCCTTACGTCCGCGGGAGCGATCCTGCGCAAAGGTGCGCAAGCCCCGGTGAGCGCTGGTCTGGCCGCGAATCAGGCCGGCGCGTTCTTCCTTGACCGATGGGCGTAGGAATGGGTTGTTCGGTGGCAGTTGCCATGAGTGCTCGGAGGGCGGCAGGTGCAGCGAACCAAGCAGGGCCTTGAGGGCGACAACGTCCTGTTCCGATAGGTCTTGACTGTCGTTTCGGGCCAAGGCCAGGGCGCCTTGGACCTGCTGTTGACGCGCGGCCAGCAGCGCAAACTCTTCCCGCAGTGAGGTCCAGTCGCTGTGTGCGAAAAAGCTCAACCAGTCGTGCAGCAACGCCTCGATTTGCGTAGCCGATTCGCTTTGGGTGGTGAAGCCGATATCCAACACAGCCTGCCCGGCGAAGTCATAAATCACAGACGCCTGCAGGGCAGCCGCCAGTTGCCGCGTCTTCAATTCAGCCAGCAATCCGCCGGGTGCCGAGGCGTTAAGCCAGGTGCAGAGAAACGCCAGTGCTTCCCGTGGCGCATTGCAGGCGATGACGTGGTGCAGGTGATGGTGGGTGGTGTGCTGATAGCTCCGCGCATCGCCCTGCATCAATGCCGGTGGAGCGGATTGTGGGCGTAGCGGTCCTGAGATGAGTTGCTCGCTGAACGGCTGTGCCAAGGCTTCCAGCGCTTCCAGTGATTGCGGACCCGCCAGGCTCAAGGTCATCTGCCCGCTCTGATAGAACTGCGTGTGGAATTCCTGCAACGCCTGCTGAAATGCCTCACGCTCCACCGGCAGGCTGTCGCGGTTGCCTACATGGAAACCCCGCAGCGGATGATCCGCCGCCAGCCCTTCCAGCAACGCGACCTGCTGCTGCGCCTTGGCATCCTGGGACCAGGCGACAAACTCGGCGTGCAGCACCTCGCGCTCACGCAACTGGTCCTCCAGCGCCAGGCGCGGGTGGCTCAGCATGTCAGCCAAACGCTCCAATCCACCGGCAAACAGTGCAACGGGCAGCTCAAAGAAAAACTCCGTGGTGCGCTCACGGGTGCTGGCATTGATCTGACCCCCATGACGTTGCACGTAGGCCATCAACCCTTCGTTCGTGGGAAAACGCTCGGTGCCCAGGAACAGCAGATGTTCGAGGAAATGCGCCAACCCCGGCCACGCCAGCGGCACGTCATGGCTGCCCGCGGCTACGCGCAAAACGGCGGCGCAACGTTTGAGACGTGGCGCATGTTGCAAGGAAACCCGCAAGCCATTGGCGAGGGTCAGGTGAAGGTGATGAGGGTGGGCCGGCGCAGGCATGGGCACTTCCGAAACGTGGGATGTGCCTATGCTAACAAACCGGCTGGATCAGGGCTTGTGCAGCACGCCGTATAACTCGGGGCGACGGTCCTGCAAGTAGTGATTGGCGGCACGGGCCTCCAGGATCGACTGACGATCCAGCGCCCCGACGATCAAGGCTTCATCCAGGCCCGCCTGGGCAATGCGCTGGCCATTCGGCGCGGCGATGCTGCTTTGCCCGCAATACTGGATCTCGCCTTCGTGCCCGCAATAGTTGGCGTAGGCCACATAACATTGGTTCTCGAAGGCCCGCGCCCGCACGGTGACGTCGGCTACAAAGTCGAACGGCACCATATTGGCGGTGGGCACCAGGATCAGTTCGGCACCGGCGAGGGCCAGGCGTCGGGTGTTTTCCGGAAACTCGAGGTCATAGCAAATCAGGAAACCCAGCTTCCAGCCGTTGAGCTCCACCAGCGGGAAATCATCGCCGCCGGCACTGAACATCGAGTGGTCCAGGTCGCCAAACAGATGGGTCTTGCGGTAGTTGCACAAGCGCTGGCCGTGGGCGTCGATCAACTGCACGGCGTTGTAGATCTGGCCGTCCTCGGCCCGCTCCGGGTAACCGTACAGGATCGCCAGCCCTACACGTTTGGCCAGTTCGGCGATCGCCTGTGCCGACGGCCCATCCTGCGCCTCGGCCAAGGCGCCAACCGCCTCGGCACCGATGTTGTAGCCGGTGAGGAACATCTCCGGCAGCACCAGCACATCGGCGCCGGTCGCCTCATGCGCCAAAGCGTGCAGGCGCTTGAGGTTGCCGGCCACATCCAGCGGCAATGGTGGGCATTGGTACAGGGCGACGCGCATGTTCAACTCCTTAATCGGCCAGGGCGATCGGCCCGATTTCATCGAATACGTCACCCGGCCCTGGGTTCTGCGGGTGAGTGCTGCCACCGAAGTGGGTCATGATGCCCCACACCGCATTCAGCGAAGTCTGCACTGCGCCCTCGACCCAGGCTGGGGTCCACGACACATCATCACCGGCGATAAAAATCCCACGTTGTTCGGCGGGCATGTCCTTCTGCATGAAGTGCGCATACATGCGCTGGTTGTAGCGATAGTGGCCCGGCAGCGCGCCTTTGAAGGCCCCGAGGAAATGCGGGTCGGCTTCCCACGACACGGTGATCGGGTCTCCGATGATGCGCGCCTTGATATCGACTTTCGGGTAGATTTTTTTCAGGGCGTCGAGGGCCAGTTTTACGCGTTTGTCGATGGGCTGCGGTAGCATTTTCAGGGCGTCGCTCATCCACGAATAAGACAGGCAGATCACCCCTGGCTTGTCGTCGCCGTTATCGAACAGATAGGTGCCACGGGTCAGGCGATCGGTGAGGGTCATGCTCATCAGGTCGCGGCCGGTTTCAGGGTCTTTGTCTTTCCAGAACGGGCGGTCGACCATCACGAAGGTTTTCGACGATTGCATGTAGCGCGTGCGGTCCAGGGCCATCCACATCTTTTGCGAGAACAGAGTTTCGTCGCACTCGATCTGGGTGGTCAGCAGCCAGCTTTGGCAGGTGGTCAGCACTGCAGCGTATTCGCGGGTGTCGCCATAGTTGTCGGTGACGGCGAAACGGCCATCGGCGGCATGGGCGATGCGCTTCACCCCGGCCCGAGGCGCGCCGCGATGCAGCGAGCTCAGGCTGGTGCAGGCCGGCCAGTGGGCGCAGCGCTCCGGCACATGGCGCCAGATGCCCATCGGCACCTGGGCCACACCGCCGACCACCAGGTGTTGATGGTCGTCGCAGTTGGTCATCACCACACGGAAGATTTCCAGCATGGAGTTGGGGAAGTCTGAGTCCCAGCCGCCAGTGCCAAAACCGACCTGGCCGAAGACTTCGCGGTGCAGGAATGACAGCTTGGCGAACGCCTTGGAGGTCGCGACGAAGTCGTAGAAGGTACGGTCATCCCACAGTGGCACCAGCTTGTTCCACAGTTCCTTGAGGCGCGGCACGTCACGGTCGCGGATGGCCTGCTGGATGTCGCCGAACTGCGACCCGGCTTCCAGGGCGTCGGCCCAGGCGTCCGCCACTTCCTGGAACAGCACCGGCAAGTCGGAGAGTTTTTGCGCGTAATGGGTCTGGCCTTCAAGGTCGATGACCGTACTGCCGGACGCCGGGGTCAGTGGGTTGGGGAAAGGTTTGGTTTCCAGCCCGAGTTTGTCCACATAGTGATAGAACGCGGTGGACGACACCGGAAAGCGCATGCCGCCCAGCTCTGCAATGATGCCTTCGGCACCTTCGAAGGCTTGGGAGCGCAGGCGGCCGCCCATTTTCGAGGCTTCGTACACTACCGGCTTGAGGCCGAGCTTCATCAGTTCGTAGGCGGCCACCAGGCCCGCGATCCCGGCGCCGACGATCGCCACTTCGGCACCGTGGTTGGCCGCGGGGATGCTGCCGAGGCCGGCCGGGTGTTCGATCCAGTCATCAAAGGCGAACGGGAAATCCGGGCCAAAGATGGTGATAGGCTTTTTACCGTCGGCGGGGTGGCGATTGATTTTGCTGATGGTGCTGGACGGAATGCTCATGGCTGACCTTACTGGCGACTCGACGGGACGCGGCCCGTTGAGTATAGGAAAAGATGGCAGCCAGTTTAGGGAGCGTTGCGCTCGTTATTAAGACGCAATATGTCGTCGGATTGGATTGTTTTTAGTCAAAATGACGAAGATGGTGATCAGATTGGCTGTCCACGATCCAATTTGTTACTGAGGATGATCGAGGTGGTGGTTTTCTCCACCCCGTCGACACTGCCGATCTGGTCCAGCAGTTGATCAAGCTGTTCCGGCGAATCCGTTCGCAGCCGCGCCACGTAATCGAACTCGCCACTCACCGCACACAGCTGTTGAACCTGCGCCATTGCACTAAGCCTGCGCAGCACTTCCTTGCCCGAACGCGCTTGCACGGTAATACCCACATAGGCCTGCAAACCACCATCGACAACCCGTTGGCCAAGGCGTACGCCGTAACCAGTGATCACGTTGGTTTTCTCCAGCCGCGCCAGGCGCGAGGTGACCGTGGTACGCGCGATGCCCAACTGCCGGGCCAGCATGGCTACGCTCTCGCGGGCGTTGATCTGCAGGGCGGCAATCAGTTGGCGGTCGATTTCATCGAGGACGGGCAAGGTGGGCACTCCAGTGCAGGCGGCAATGGGGCTATATGTTACAGACTTCCAGACATACAAAAGCCGCGCAATGCGCGGCTTTCTTGTTTGGTGGGCCCAGTAGGACTTGAACCTACGACCAATGGATTATGAGTCCACTGCTCTAACCAACTGAGCTATAGGCCCTGTAACAGGTCGCGGATTATAACGATGGTTTCCCCGCTGTGCCATCCGAATAATCCTCAATGCGCATACGAAGAAACGTAGCTGCAAAAAGCTCCGGCGGTAGCGGCAGGCTGACGATGTAGCCTTGCATCTGTTCGCAGCCTTCGGCCGCCAGGAAGGCTTGCTGTGCGGGGTTCTCCACGCCTTCGGCGATGATGGTGAATTGCATGCTGTGGCCCAGGGCGATGATGGCGCGCACGATGGCGGCGTCGTGGGGGTCGTCGGGCAGGCCGCGGACGAAGGACTGGTCGATCTTGAGGAAGTCCAGGGGCAGGCGCTTGAGGTAGCTGAGGGATGAATAGCCGGTGCCAAAGTCGTCAATGGCCAGCTGTACGCCGAGGTCTTTGAGCTGGTGCAATACCTCCAGCGCTTCTTCGGCCTGGCTCATGATGAAGTTTTCGGTGATTTCCAATTGCAGGCGGCCGGGGTCGAGTTGGTAGTCATGCAGCAACTGTTCGATACGGCCCAGTAAGCCGGGGTGGCGTAACTGCGCGCCAGCCAGGTTGACCGACAGTGGGCCGAAGTCGTCGAAGTGGCCTTGCCAGGCGTGCATTTGCCGGCAGGCTTGTTCCAGCACCCAGTCGCCAATCTGCAGGATCATGCCGTTTTCTTCGGCCAGGGCGATGAAGTGTTCGGGGGGCACGTCGCCAAAGGTGGGGTGACGCCAGCGGATCAGGGCTTCGGCGCCGATGAGTTCGTGGGTCGTCAGGCTCAGTTTGGGCTGGTAGTAGAGGCTCAACTCATCGCGCTCGATGGCGCGGCGCAGTTCGTGTTCGAGTGCCACGCGTTCATTGGCCTGGGCGGTGAGGTCGCGGGTGTAGCTTTCAACCCGGTTGCGACCCTTGGCTTTAGAGCGATACATCGCGGCGTCTGCGTTCTTGACCAGCGTGGCGACGTCAGTTCCGTCCTCTGGGTAGAGACTGGTGCCGATGCTGGCGCTGATAAAGAACTCGTGCTCACCCGCCTGGAACGGCGGTGTGAAGCAGGCCAGCAGTTTATTCGCCAGGTACTGGGCGTCGCTGGCGTGCTGCAAGCCGGGGAGCAGGATGATGAATTCATCCCCGCCAAGGCGGGCGACGGTGTCGATGTCGCGCAGTTGTTCCTTAAGGCGCACGGCGATGTCTTTGAGCAGCAGGTCGCCGATCGGATGGCCGAGGCTGTCGTTGATATGTTTGAAGCGGTCCAGGTCGAGAAACAGCACGGCGCCCTGTTTACCGGTTTCCTGATGGCCGTTGAGGGCCGCTTGCAGCCGGCTTTCGAACAGCGTGCGGTTGGGCAGGCCGGTCAGCGGGTCGTGGTGCGCCTGGTAGTCGAGGCGGGCCTGGGCCAGCTTGAGGCTGGAGATGTCGGCAAACACTGCGACGAAGTGCGTGATCAACTGGTCGCGATTGCGCACGGCACTGATCGTCAGCCAGCTTGGGTACACTTCGCCGTTCTTGCGGCGATTTGAGATCTCGCCCTGCCAGTGGCCCTGAGCAGTCAGTTGATGCCACATGGCGGCGTAGAACGCGCTGTCATGCAGGCCGGAAGCCAGCAGCCGCGGGGTGTGGCCGAGGGCTTCGGCCTCGCTGTAGCCGGTAATCTCGGTGAAGGCGCGGTTGACGGCGCTGATGTTCTGGCGGGTATCTGTGATCAAGACGCCTTCGGCCGTGCTTTCGAACACCGTGGCGGCCTGTTGCAGTTTTTCCTGCATCAGCTGGCGCTCGGTGATATCGCGGGCGATGGTCAGCATGCAGTCTTCGTCGCCAATCGGCAGCGGACGGCTGGACAGCTCGCATAATCGGATCTGCCCATCACTGCGGCGGATATGGCAGATGAAATCACGCACAAAACCATCACGTTGCATCATTTCCAGCATGTGTTTGCGTTCGTTGAGGTCGACCCAAATGCCCAGGTCCAAGCTGGATTGGTCGAGGGAGGTGGCGCTGGTGAAGCCGGTGATCCGGCTGAAACCATCGTTCACTTCAATCAACAGGCCGTCGCGCTGTCGACTCAGCAGCAAGCCGTCGGGAGAGGCGTGGAAGGCCTTGGCGAATTTCTCCTCGGAGGTTTGCAGTTGCTGCTGGGTTTCCTTGAGTTGGGTGATGTCACGCACCACCACGACGATGGCTTCTGTGGTGTCGAGTTGGAACGGCTCGGCGGAAATCAGCCCGGTGAAGGCTTGACCGTTGCTGCGCAGAAAGGGCATTTCCAGGTTGCGGATGCTGGTGGTCTGCACCCGTTGCAGCAGGTCGGGCCCGACGCCCTTGATGCCCCAGATATTCAACTCGGTAGCGGTTTTACCGACGACCTGTTCGGCCGTCAGGCCAATCTGGTCTTCAAACGCCTTGTTCACTTCCAGCAGGCAGCCATCAGACAGTCGCGCGATCACCAGCATGTCCGGGCACTGCTGGAACACCGAGGCGAACTTTTGCTCGGACAGCTGCAAGGCTTCCTCGGTGCGCTTGGCCTCGCTGATATCGATCATCAAGCCGCGCAGAACCGGCTCATGACCATGTTCGATCAGGCTGACAATGTCGCGTACCCACAAGCAACGGCCGTCAGCGGTGATCACCCGGTAATCAATGCTGTGGTCGCGGTTGGCGCGGGTTTCGCGATAGCAGTAGGCTTCGGTGCGGATCAGATCGGCGGGGTGAATGATGTTGCGCCAGAAGCCTGGGATCAACCAGTGCGCACGCGGGTAACCGAGCAAATCTTCAGCGTGGGGCGACACATAGCTGTAGGTGAAGTCGGTGATACTGGCTTCCCAGGCAATGGCGGACAGGCTCTCCACCAGGCCGCGATAGTGGTATTCGCTGCTGCGTAGTTCCTGTTCGAGGGCGACGCGGCGGGAGATTTCCGAACTGAGCCGGCGATTGATCCGAATCACCACGGCCAATACGGTACTCAGCAAGAGCACTGCGGGCAGGCCGTAGGTCAGCAGGTCGTTCCAGAAGGTGCGGTGATCGGTAAAGCTGCCGACCCAATGTTGCTGGATGGCGTCGGTTTCTTGCGGGCTGAGGTCGGCGAGCACCTTGTCGAGGATGCCCACCAGCATTTTGTTGTCTCGTGGTACGCCCATCGCCAGTTGGTAGCGGTAGGGCGTTTCGCCACTGACGTACAAGCCGTCGAGCTTGAGTTGGCGCAGGCTCCAGACACTGGAGGCGAGATCGCCGACCACTGCGTCTACTTCATCGGTCGCCAGGGCTTGCAGCGTCGAGCTGACATTCGGCATGGCCACCAAGTTGAGATCCGGGTGATGGGTGCGCAACAGCTCATGGGGGGCGTAATTTTCCACCACGGCAATCTTCAAGCCGTAGAGGTCTTTCAGGGTGCGTGGTTTGGCGCCGCCCTCATGGGCCAGGATGACGATGGGAAAGTCCAGGTAAGGCCGCGTGAACGCCATATAGCCCTGGCGCTCCGGCGTGGACATGATGCCTGGCAGCAGATCGAGCTGATTGTTACGCGCCTGCTCCAGTACCGCACTCCAGTTTGCAGGCTCGATCAAATTGACGCGCACGCCGAGGCGATCCTGGATCAGGCGCACATAATCTGCCGCCAAGCCTTGGTAGCGGCCATTCTCGTCACGGTATTCAAAGGGCGGCCATGACGCATCCACCCCAAGGCGCAACTCCTGATGGTCCGCCAGCCAGCCACGCTCATCATCAGTAAGAGTCAACGCGCCAGCCGTTGCGGTCCAGGTCAGCAGCGACAGCAGCAACACAGTCGGCAATCTGGGCATAACGGTCTCGTTATGGCACGGGGAATGTTTCGAGTGTAGACGGGCATTGCGGGGGAGGAGGAGGGGCGCAGGATTTTATCGATACAAAACAAAACCCCCGGCCTGGGCCGGGGGTTTTGGTATCACTCGTCGAGGAAGGAGCGCAGATGCTCGCTTCGCGTCGGGTGGCGCAACTTGCGCAGCGCCTTGGCTTCGATCTGACGGATCCGCTCGCGGGTCACGTCAAACTGCTTACCGACTTCCTCAAGGGTGTGGTCGGTATTCATGTCGATGCCGAAACGCATGCGCAGTACCTTGGCTTCACGGGCAGTGAGGCCGGACAGTACGTCGCGAGTCGCTTCTTTAAGGCTCTCAACGGTGGCGACATCGATTGGCGACTGCATGGTCGAGTCTTCGATGAAGTCACCCAGATGGGAGTCTTCGTCATCACCAATCGGGGTTTCCATGGAGATCGGCTCTTTAGCGATCTTCAATACCTTGCGGATTTTATCCTCAGGCATTTCCATGCGTTCGCCCAGCTCTTCCGGGGTCGGTTCGCGACCCATTTCCTGCAACATCTGCCGGGAAATACGGTTGAGCTTGTTGATCGTCTCGATCATGTGCACCGGAATACGGATGGTGCGGGCCTGGTCGGCGATCGAGCGAGTGATCGCCTGACGGATCCACCAGGTGGCATAAGTCGAGAACTTGTAACCGCGACGGTATTCGAACTTGTCCACAGCCTTCATCAAGCCGATGTTGCCTTCCTGGATCAGGTCGAGGAATTGCAGGCCACGGTTGGTGTACTTCTTGGCAATGGAGATCACCAGACGCAAGTTCGCTTCAACCATCTCTTTCTTCGCGCGGCGGGCCTTGGCCTCACCGATCGACATACGACGGTTGATGTCCTTGATCTCGGCAATCGTCAGACCGGTCTCGGTCTCCAATGCTTGCAACTTCTGCTGGCAACGAATGATGTCCGGCTGCAGGCGACCAATGGCTTCGGCGTATTTCGCCTTGCCCTTGGCCAGTGCGTCGGTCCAGCTTTCGTCTACTTCGTTGCCTGGGAACTGGCGCAGGAAGTCGGCACGCGGCATGCGTGCATCACGGACACAGAGCTGCATAATTGCGCGCTCTTGTGCACGCAGACGCTCCAAGGCACTGCGAACACGCTCAACCAGGCCTTCGAATTGCTTCGGTACCAGCTTGATCGGCATGAACAGCTCAGCTAGGGCCAGCAGCTCGGCGATTGCCAGCTTGTTGGCGCGACCATGCTTTTTCAGGGCCTTGCGGGTGATTTCCATTTGATCGGAAACCGCACCGAAACGCTGGGCAGCGATGATCGGGTCTGGACCGCTTTCAACTTCATCTTCGTCGTCGCCGCTGGCTTCAGCGTCGTCGTCTTCGGAGTCGTCGTCCGCTTTGGCAGCCTTGGCATCGACTGGCGGCGGCACTTCGGCGGCTGGCGGCGCAATGCCGTCGTCCGGGTCGATGTAGCCACTCAGTACGTCGGACAGGCGACCACCTTCGGTGGTGACGCGGGTGTACTCGGAGAGAATATGGTCAACCGTGCCAGGGAAGTGCGCGATTGCGCCCATCACTTCACGGATGCCCTCTTCGATACGCTTGGCGATTTCGATTTCGCCTTCGCGTGTCAGCAGCTCGACGGTACCCATTTCACGCATATACATGCGCACAGGGTCGGTGGTACGACCGATATCGGTCTCCACAGCAGCCAGCGCGGCAGCCGCTTCTTCAGCGGCAGCCTCGTCGGTATCGGCGTCCGCCAGCATAAGGGAATCCTTATCTGGCGCAGCTTCGAATACGTTGATCCCCATGTCGTTAATCATGCGGATGATGTCTTCCACCTGCTCTGGATCTGAAATATCCTCAGGCAGGTGGTCGTTGACCTCCGCGTAAGTCAGGTAACCCTGCTCACGACCGAGAACGATCAACTCTTTGATACGAGACTGCTGTTGCGCTTTTCCGGACATAACACCCTATCCACTGAAGGTCTTGGCGGGCAAAAAACAAGCCGAGGATTATACCCGAGCTATGACCTCACACGCCAGCTGAGGTCGGGTTTGATGCGGAAACATTCTGTTTTAAGAGGTCGCGCATCTGTTTTGCTATCTGAATTTGCTCTTCAGCCGATAATCCAGGCTGCCTTGCTCTCTTGATGAGTTCGTCGAGGGTTTGCGTGTGCTGGCCCGCGGATAACCTAGTAATGGTGTCTAAAAACTGTTGTTCAAGGTTATCGCCGTCAATTAGCCACTCCTTTTCTGCGAGTGCTTTCAATAACCGGCCTTGTTCGGTGCCATGCCAACGCGCCATCAACTGAATGGAGTTTAGCTTAGGATTTTTCTGTACCGCCTCGATCAAGGCGATCAGTACCTGGGCATAAGTGTTACTTGCGTTGGCAAAGTGATCGGCGCTCTCGACCTTTTTCGCCAATTGCGGGTGGTGGATGAGCGTGCGCAGGGCAATGAGCGTTGGCGCCTCTACAGCAACCGGCGTTCGTGGGGCATAGGGCTCGTCGCGATCACCGCGCTTGCCGTTCTTGCTCCAGGGTTTCTTTTCCCATTTCTTGCCGTCGTTGCCAGACTTTTTCGGTGTCCACTCCTGCTGGGGCGCGTAGGCCTCCTGCGGTTGATGGAAATCGGAATAGTCCGGCATGGCGTCGTAGTCCATGCCTGGGTCGTAGGCCGGTGGCGGCGCATCATGCGGCGCGTTGTGCACCAGCTGGCTGACGGCTTCGCCGCTTAACCCGGTGATTTCCTGCAAGCGCATGCGCATCAGCGATTTCAGGTTGGCGCCGGGGACTTTGTCGATCAGCGGCGCCGCAAGGGTGGCCATATGGGCCTTGCCTTCCAGGGAGCGCGGATCGGCTTCCTCGGTCAGTTGCTGGAAGAAGTAGTCTGCCAGCGGTTGAGCATGTTGATTGATGCGTGCGCGGAATGCATCGGTGCCTTCAGAGCGAACCAGGGTATCCGGGTCTTCGCCTTCGGGCAGGAACAGGAAGCGCGCGCGCCGTCCATCTTGCAGGCTGGAAAGAGTTGCCTCCAGTGCGCGCCAGGCGGCGTTGCGGCCGGCCTGGTCACCGTCGAAGCAGAACAGCACGCTGGGTACCACGCGAAACAAGCGCTTCATGTGTTCTTCGCTGGTCGCGGTGCCGAGTGTGGCGACGGCATTGCGCAGGCCCTGTTGGGCGAGCGCGATCACATCCATATATCCTTCAACCACGATGATTTCATCGAGATTGCGGTTGTTCTTGCGCGCCTCGAACAGGCCGTAGAGCTCCTGGCCCTTGTGGAACACCGGGGTTTCCGGGGAGTTCAGGTACTTGGGCTTGTCGTCCCCCAGTACGCGGCCACCAAAGGCGATGATGCGGCCCCGGCTGTCGCGGATCGGGAACATCACGCGGTCGCGGAAGCGGTCGTAGCGTTTGCCGGTCTCGGCGTTTTCCACCAGCAGGCCGGCGTCGATCATGGCCTTTTGCTGGAGGGTGTCGCTGCTCAGGTGCTTGTACAGGTTGTCCCAGCCGGGCGGGGCGAACCCCAGGCCGAAGTCGCGGGCGATTTCCCCGGTAAGACCGCGGCCTTTCAGATAGTCGACGGCGGCCTTGCGCTGCGGATGGCTTTTAAGCGCCTGACGGTAAAAGTCGGCAGCGGCCGTCAGTAGCGGGTACAGCGGCGAATCGGTGGGTTGGCGCGGCTTGTGCGCGCGGCCACTTTCTTCGCGTGGGACTTCCATGCCCGCCGCTTTTGCCAGGTCCTCGATCGCCTGGGGGAAGTCCAGGTTGTCGTGGTCCATGAGAAAACCCAGGGCGTTACCGCCTGCGCCGCAGCCGAAGCAGTAATAGAACTGCTTGTCGGGGCTGACGCTGAACGATGGGGTTTTCTCTTTATGGAACGGGCAGCAGGCGGTGTAGTTCTTGCCGGCTTTTTTCAGTTGCACGCGCGAGCTGACAACATCGACGATGTCGGTGCGGTTCAGAAGGTCGTCAATAAAGCTCTGGGGAATCAGCCCGGCCATGGCG
Organism: Pseudomonas sp. DWRC2-2; assembly: GCF_049897885.1. NCBI lineage: Bacteria > Pseudomonadati > Pseudomonadota > Gammaproteobacteria > Pseudomonadales > Pseudomonadaceae > Pseudomonas > Pseudomonas sp. DWRC2-2. The sequence continues at coordinate 47,762 of NZ_JAFCXD010000003.1, read as the reverse complement.
TTCTCGTCATCACTGCGTGTCAATGAGGGCCCAATGATTGCTCAAGCGCACGCGTTGCGCGGCTCGATCATCAGTTGTCTGCTTGGGCATTCAGGAAGTGTATCTGCCGTTCATTCACTGACGTTAGTTTCAATCAGGTTTTTGGCATGGAAATGTTGCCCCGGCATCCGGTCTTGGCCAATGGCGGCCTCGGAAGCTCATCGTCGGGCACAGTCGATACAGTTGATCGCCTGTTTGAAGAATAAGTGTGCTCGTCAGTAGCCTTGATAGGCTCGTCAGAAGACGTGCACCGCTGGCAAAAGAGCCAGTCCTGACGTGTGAAGCAGTTGTCTCGGTCGCGTCTGCGGCGTCAACAGTGAAGCATCAAGCGATATCCGCAAATGCCATTAGCCCGGCTGAGGGCCGGGCTTGGCAGAAGCTTGCTACGAACGTCTGTGTATTAGTACAGACGAACGGCGCGGCGCTGTTCGCGCTGAACTTTCTTGGCGTGACGCTTAACAGCGGCTGCTGCTTTACGCTTACGCTCAGAAGTTGGCTTCTCGTAAAATTCGCGGCTACGAACTTCAGCCAGTACACCGGCTTTTTCGCAGGAGCGCTTGAAACGACGCAGAGCTACGTCGAAGGGTTCGTTCTCTTTAACTTTGACGGCTGGCATCCAGAGCTACCTTCTTTCATTACCGGGATCAACGTTCTCGTCGCAAAAAATTCGCGGCTGAGGTCGTCGGTTTTTAAGGGTTGCGGATGTTAACCCCTCATTGCCCGGAATGCAAAGCCTCTGATCGAAAACCGCTAGTCGGGAGGGGGAGTGACGACTATTATGCGCGCCTTCGAATTCAGCCTCTACAAGGCGCAAACCCATGCTAGTACTGGGACTTGAAACCTCCTGCGACGAAACCGGTGTCGCACTTTACGACAGTGAACGCGGGCTCTTGGCCGATGCGTTGTTCAGTCAGATCGACCTGCACCGCGCCTATGGTGGCGTGGTTCCGGAGCTGGCCAGCCGTGATCACGTCAAACGCATGCTGCCCCTGATCCGTCAGGTGCTGGATGAAGCCGGCTGCGTGCCGACCGAGATCGACGCCATCGCCTACACCGCAGGCCCCGGATTGGTCGGAGCCCTGCTGGTTGGGGCTTCTTGCGCCCAGGCGCTGGCGTTTGCCTGGGGCATTCCGGCCCTTGGCGTGCACCATATGGAAGGCCATTTATTGGCGCCGATGCTGGAAAAAACACCGCCAGAGTTCCCGTTCGTCGCATTGTTGGTTTCGGGCGGCCATACGCAGTTGGTTCAGGTGGATGGCATTGGTCAATACACCCTTTTGGGTGAGTCCCTGGACGACGCTGCCGGTGAAGCTTTCGACAAGACCGCCAAGATGATGGGCCTCAATTATCCCGGTGGCCCGGAAATCGCGCGTCTCGCCGAAAAAGGCGTGGCGGGCCGCTACACCTTCCCGCGTCCAATGTGTGATCGCCCTGGCCTGATGTTCAGCTTCAGTGGTTTAAAAACCTCCGCGCTGAACACTTGGCAGCACAGCGTCAGCGCCGGAGACGACAGCGAGCAAGCCCGTTGCGACATCGCGCTGGCGTTCCAGGAGGCCGTGGTGGAGACTTTGACCATCAAGTGCAAGCGCGCCCTGAAACAGGCGGGCATGAAGCGTCTGGTGATTGCAGGCGGCGTCAGCGCCAACAAGGCCTTGCGCACGTCGCTGGAAAAAATGCTCGGCGACATGAAGGGCGACGTGTTCTACGCGCGCCCCGAGTTCTGCACCGACAACGGCGCGATGATTGCCTATGCCGGTTGCCAGCGTTTGCAGGCTGGGCAGCACGAAAGCCTGGCAATCAGCGTGCAGGCGCGCTGGCCGATGGAGCAGTTGTCGCCGTTGTAAGGCCGCAAAATGGGCCGGGCGCATCGGCTGTATTTAAAAATGCCGTTCGCGCCCGGCAAACAGGTCGCGTAAATTGCCCCGGTGGCGCCAGACGATCAGCAGCGTCAGCACGCTCATCGGCAGCAGTGCCGCCGGTTCTTGCCAGGCCAGTAGTGGCAGGGTGAGCGGGGTGGCGATCAGCGCGGCGAGCGAGCTGGTGCGGGTCAGGTAGAACGTCAGCAGCCAGGCGAGTACGGCCAGCAAGGCCGCCGGCGGGTAGATCCCCAGCAACATGCCGGCTGCCGTGGCGACGCCTTTGCCACCGCGAAAGCGGAAGTACAGGGGAAACAGGTGGCCGAGGACCGCGCATACGCCGATCCAGGCCTGCTGTTGCAGGGTCAGGCCGGCGAGGCTGGCGATCAGTACGGGCAACAAGCCCTTGCACAGGTCGCCGAGCAGCGTCAGTACGGCGAGTTTCTTGCCAGCCAGGCGCAACATATTGGTAGCGCCGGCATTGCCTGAGCCACTCATTCGCGGGTCGGGATTTCCCGTCAGGCGGCTGAGCAAAATGGCGAAGGACAGCGAGCCGAGCAGGTAGGCGAAAATCGCCAGTGACCAAAACATGCTAACTATTCCGGGCGAGGACGCCCTGATTCTAACGGGGCATCGCGCCCTTGTCGTGCTGCGGAGAAGAGTGCTTGGACAGAGTGTTTATCGAAGGCCTGGAAGTCGACACCGTCATCGGGGCCTACGACTGGGAGCGCGGAATCCGCCAATGCCTGCGCCTGGACCTGAGCTTCGCCTGGGATAACCGCCCGGCCGCGGCCGGTGATGACCTGACGTTGGCGCTGGATTACGCCAGTGTGTCCGCGCGTATCCAGGCCTTTGCCGAGCAATCCCAATACCAACTGGTGGAAACCTTTGCCGAACGCCTGGCCGAAGTATTGATGAGTGAATTCCAGATTCCCTGGTTGCACCTCAAGCTGACCAAGCCAGGCGCCGTGCCGGCTGCCAAGGGTGTGGGCGTGGAGATCAAGCGCGGATGTCGCTAACTCAGGTTTACCTCGGCCTAGGCAGCAATATCGAGCGCGAGTCTCATCTGCGCGCTGGCCTGGATGCGCTGGCGAGTTTTTTGACCGATCTGCGCTGTTCGGCGGTGTTCGAAAGCCAGCCGGTGGGCATCAAGAGCGGTCCGTTCTTCAATCTGGTGGTGTCGGCCCACACCGACCTGCCGTTGATGGAGCTGGACCGCCGGTTGAAATTCATCGAGGCCGACAATGGTCGTTACGCGCCGGATCGCAAGGGGCTGCCGCTGGATATCGATGTGCTGTTGTATGGCGATCTGGTGGGCAATTTCGATGGTCTGATCCTGCCACGTGCGGAAATTCTCAAGAATGCCTTTGTGCTTTGGCCGCTGTCTCTGATGGCATCGGAGCGTGTGCACCCGGAGGTGGGCAAGACCCTGGCCGAGCTATGGCGCGATGCGCAGATTGACCAAGTGCTGGCGCCTGTCGCATTTGAATGGCAGGGCCAGCAGCTGACACCAGGCACACTCCTATAGGGTGTGCTGTTCCTTGTAGGCTTTCAGGGCCCTGAGCCGTTCGCGCTTAAGCGCCTCGCCCAACTCCGGGCCTTTGAAGCCTTTCTCCAGCAGTGGCGCAACGGCAACTTCGCGAGCTGCCTTCGCCGCCCCGCGTAAATAATCCGCTTGTGGATAACTTTGTTGCTCCAGGCCCTTGCGGCCCCGTGCATCCATTTCGCAAGCGACGATGAATTCCTCAAAGCGCTGCGGCCGACGGTAAACGTCGAAACTTTGCAGCAGCTCCAGCAAAGTCGAGGCTTTCAGCTCCAACGCACGATGACCATGGGTGTGATACTGGCCCACCAGTAACGCCAATTCCTGGCAATCCCTTGGCACTTTGAAGCGTTCATTGACGGCCTTGATCAGCTTCAATCCCCGCTGCTCATGGGCGATGTGCTGCGGCAACTTATCCACAGGTGTCGTGCCTTTGCCCAAGTCGTGCAGCAAGCAGGCCCAGCGTACGGTCAGGGGTTGCTGGTGCAAGGCAGCCTGTTCCAGCACGCTCAAGGTGTGAATGCCGGTGTCGATTTCAGGGTGATGGGCTTCGGGTTGTGGGACGCCGAACAGCGCGTTCACTTCTGGCATCAAGGTTTTCAGCGCATCGCAGTCGCGCAGGACCTGGATGAACATTTGGGGCTGGTCTTCCATCAGCGCGCGGGAGATTTCTTTCCAGCTGCGCTCAGGCGTCAGCGCCTCGAGTTCGCCGGATTCGCTGAGCTGGCGCATCAGTCCGAGTGTTTCTGGTGCGACGGTAAAACCCAGTGATGCGTAACGTGCAGCGAAGCGTGCAACGCGCAACACACGCAGGGGATCTTCGGCGAACGCCAGAGAAATATGGCGAAGCGTGCGAGCTTCAAGATCGCGCTGACCGTGATAAGGATCGGTCAAGTTGCCGTCATCGTCTTCCGCCATGGCGTTGATCGTCAGGTCACGGCGGATCAGGTCTTCTTCCAGCGTCACCTCGGGGCTGGCGTGAAACACAAAGCCGCCATACCCCCGGCCGCTTTTGCGTTCAGTGCGGGCGAGGGCGTACTCGTCACCGTTTTTTGGGTCGAGGAACACCGGAAAGTCAGAACCCACCGGCTTGTAGCCCTTGGCGAGCATCTCTTCGGCCGTCGCGCCCACCACGACTCGGTCGATATCGGTAACCGGGATACCCAAGAGGCGATCCCGCACCGCACCGCCGACTTTGTAGATTTTCATGAAAAAGCCTCCATTAGGGGCACAGGATACCGCCTGTGCCTGGCCAATGGAGGCTTTGCTGTTTCAGAGATGAACGACGGCCAGGTCCAGCCGGCCGTAGTCGTTGTCGTTGTGATCGGTGCGCGGAGGCACGTGATGGGTTTTCATCACCTGGTCGCCCTGCAGGGTTTCCAAATGAATATCGAAGCCCCACAACCGGTGCAGGTGCTTGAGCACTTCCTCGGTGGATTCGCCCAGGGGTTTGCGGTCGTGCTGTTGGTGACGCAAGGTCAGCGAGCGGTCGCCGCGCACATCGATGCTGTAGATCTGCACGTTGGGCTCGCGGTTACCCAGGTTGTACTGCGCCGCCAGGGTTTCGCGGATGGTGCGGTAGCCGGGTTCGTCGTGGATGGCCGGCACCACCAAGTCATCCTTGAGGTCGTCATCCAGGATGCTGAACAGTTTCAGGTCCCTAATGACCTGCGGTGACAGGTACTGCAGGATAAAACTCTCATCCTTGAAGCTGCTCATGGCGAACTTGATGGTGGACAACCAATCACTGCCGGCGATTTCCGGGAACCAGCGGCGGTCTTCCTCGGTGGGGTGTTCACACATGCGCCGGATATCGCGGTACATGGCAAAGCCTAGGGCGTAGGGGTTGATGCCATTGTAGTAAGGGCTGTCGAAGCCGGGCTGGAATACCACGCTGGTGTGGGAGGTGAGGAACTCCATCATGAAGCCGTCGGTGACCAGGCCTTCGTCGTACAGGTCGTTCATCAGCGTGTAGTGCCAGAACGTGGCCCAGCCTTCGTTCATCACCTGGGTCTGGCGCTGTGGATAAAAGTATTGGGCGATCTTGCGCACGATACGCACGATTTCCCGCTGCCAGGGTTCCAGCAGCGGTGCGTGTTTTTCCAGGAAATAGAGGATGTTCTCCTGCGGTTCGGCGGGGAAGCGCGCATTGTCTTTGTCGCTGTTCTTTCCGGCTTTTTTCGGAATGGTGCGCCACAGGTCGTTGATCTGTTTCTGCAGGTGCTCCTCGCGCTCCTTCTGGCGCAGGCGTTCTTCCTCGGCGGAGATCGGATACGGGCGTTTGTAGCGGTCGACGCCGTAGTTCATCAGCGCATGGCAGGAATCGAGCAGGTCCTCCACCGCATCGATGCCGTGGCGCTCCTCGCATTGCATGATGTACTGCTTGGCGAACACCAGGTAATCGATGATCGAACTGGCGTCGGTCCAGGTGCGGAACAGGTAGTTACCCTTGAAGAAGCTGTTATGCCCATAGCAGGCATGCGCCACCACCAGTGCCTGCATGCAGATGGTGTTCTCTTCCATCAGGTAGGCGATGCACGGGTCGGAGTTGATCACGATCTCGTAGGCCAGGCCCATCTGGCCGCGGGTGTAGGACTTCTCGGTGCTGAGGAAGTGTTTGCCGTAGGACCAATGGTGATAACCCAGCGGCATGCCTACCGAAGCGTAGGCATCCATCATCTGTTCGGCGGTGATCACTTCGATCTGGTTGGGGTAGGTGTCCAGGGCGTAACCCGCCGCTATGCGGCTGATTTCCCGGTCATAGGCCTGGATCAGTTCAAAGGTCCACTCGGAACCCGTGGAGATCGGTTGGCGTCTTTGCTCTTTTTTGGCGGTCATGTCACTAACCTGCGCTGGAAGAGTTCACGGAAGACCGGGTAGATATCGCCGGCCGAGACCAGTTGCTGCTGGGCGAACGTGTCGGCAAAGGCTTCGCCGATGCGCTCGTATTCGAACCACAGGGCCTGGTGCTCACGGGGGGTGATTTCAACGTAAGTGTAGTACTGCACGAACGGCATGATCTGGTTGATCAGGATGTCGCGGCAGATCGGGGAGTCGTCGTTCCAGTTGTCGCCGTCGGAGGCTTGGGCGGCGTAGATGTTCCACTCGTTGGCCGGGTAGCGCTCGGCCATGATCTCCTGCATCAGCTTCAAGGCGCTGGAAACGATGGTGCCGCCAGTTTCCCGTGAATAGAAGAATTCCTCTTCGTCGACCTCCCGGGCGCTGGTGTGATGGCGGATGAACACGACGTCGATCTTGTCGTAGTTCCGCTTGAGAAACAGGTACAGCAGGATGAAGAAGCGCTTGGCGATGTCCTTGGTGGCTTGGGTCATGGAGCCCGACACGTCCATCAGGCAGAACATCACCGCCTTGGAGCTGGGGTTGGGTTGTTTGACCAGCAAGTTGTACTTCAAGTCAAAGGTGTCGAGAAACGGCACGCGGTGGATGCGCGCGCTGAGTTTCTCGATTTCCGCCTCGATTTGCTGGATATCGCCGAAGTTGTCTGGTTCTTCGCGCTTCAGGCGCGCCAACTCTTCCTTGGCCTCCTTCAATTTTGCGCGGCTGCTGCCCGATAGGGCGATACGCCGGGCATGGGCCGAGCGTAGGGTGCGGATGATGTTGATACGGGACGGGTTGCCCTCGTTGCTGATCCCTGCGCGCACCGTCTTGAAGGTGTCGGTGCCGGTCAGGTTGCGTTTGACCAGGTTGGGCAGTTCCAGGTCTTCGAACATGAACTCGAGGAATTCTTCCTGGGTGATCTGGAACACGAACTCATCCATGCCTTCGCCGGAATTGCCCGCCTTGCCCGGCCCTTTACCGCCGCCACCGCCTTGGGGGCGCTGGATATGTTCGCCGGTGGTGAATTCCTTATTGCCGGGATGAACGACGGTCTGTTTGCCGCCCCGGCCGTGGTGCAGCACCGGTTCGTCAATGTCCCGCCCTGGAATGCTGATTTGTTCGCCATGCTCCATGTCCGTGATGGAGCGGCGGCTGACGGCCTCTTCGACGGCCTTTTTGATGTGGTCACGGTAACGCCGCAGGAAACGCTGGCGGTTTACCGTGCTCTTGTTCTTGCCATTGAGGCGTCGGTCGATCACATAGCTCATGGGGAGCCCTCCGGGCAGCTTCACGTTACAAGCTTCAAGCCGCGAGCTGGAAGCTTAGAGACAAGCGGTCAGCTGCCAGGCCAGTGGCCTGGCAGTTCACGCCTGTCGCTGCCTTACTGCGATTTGCGAACCCGCAGATACCACTCGGAGAGCAGCCGTACCTGTTTGTCGGTGTAGCCGCGCTCGACCATGCGTGTGACGAAGTCGTTGTGTTTTTGCTGATCCTCCTTGCTGGCCTTGGCGTTGAAGCTGATGACCGGCAGCAGATCCTCGGTGTTGGAGAACATTTTCTTCTCGATGACCACCCGCAGTTTCTCGTAGCTGAGCCAGGTCGGGTTTTTGCCATTGTTGTTGGCACGAGCGCGCAGCACGAAGTTGACGATTTCGTTGCGGAAATCCTTCGGATTGCTGATACCGGCCGGTTTCTCGATTTTTTCGAGTTCCTCGTTGAGGGCCACGCGGTTGAGAATCTCGCCGGTTTCCGGGTCGCGGTATTCCTGGTCCTGGATCCAGAAGTCGGCGTACAGCACGTAGCGGTCGAAAATGTTCTGGCCGTATTCGCTGTAGGACTCCAAGTACGCCGTCTGGATTTCCTTGCCTATGAACTCGATGTAGCGCGGTGCCAGGTATTCCTTGAGGAAACGCAGGTAGCGTTCGCGGGTCTCGGCCTGGAATTGTTCCTGTTCGATCTGCTGTTCCAGCACGTAGAGCAGGTGCACCGGGTTGGCGGCAATTTCGTGAGGGTCGAAGTTGAAGACCTTGGACAGGATCTTGAATGCGAAGCGCGTCGACAGGCCGTTCATGCCCTCATCCACACCGGCGGTGTCGCGATATTCCTGGATCGACTTGGCCTTGGGGTCGGTGTCCTTGAGGTTTTCGCCGTCGTACACGCGCATCTTCGAATAGATGTTCGAGTTCTCCGGTTCCTTGAGGCGCGACAGCACAGTGAATTGGGCAAGCATCTTCAGGGTGTCGGGTGCGCAATGGGCTTTGGCCAGCGAACTGTTGAACAGCAATTTATCGTAGATCTTGATTTCATCACTGACCCGCAGGCAGTACGGCACCTTGACGATGTAGATCCGGTCGATGAAGGCTTCGTTGTTCTTGTTGTTGCGGAAGGTGTGCCACTCCGACTCGTTGGAGTGCGCCAGCAGGATCCCGGTGAACGGAATCGCCCCCAGGCCTTCGGTACTGTTGTAGTTACCTTCCTGGGTCGCGGTAAGCAGTGGGTGCAGCACCTTGATCGGTGCCTTGAACATCTCCACGAACTCCATCAGGCCCTGGTTAGCCCGGCACAGCGCGCCCGAATAGCTGTAGGCGTCGGCGTCGTTCTGTGGGAACTCTTCCAGTTTGCGGATATCGACCTTGCCCACCAGCGCCGAGATGTCCTGGTTGTTCTCGTCGCCAGGCTCGGTCTTGGCCACGCCGATCTGGTTGAGGATGGACGGGTAGAGTTTCACCACACGGAATTGGCTGATGTCACCGCCGAACTCGGCCAGGCGCTTGGTGGCCCAGGGCGACATGATGGTGTTGAGGTAGCGGCGTGGGATACCGAAGTCTTCTTCGAGGATCGCGCCATCTTCCGTGGCGTTAAACAGGCCCAGGGGCGACTCGAAGACCGGCGAGCCCTTGATGGCGTAGAAGGGCACCTTCTCGATCAGTTGTTTGAGCTTCTCGGCCAGGGACGATTTACCACCGCCGACGGGGCCAAGCAGGTAGAGGATCTGTTTCTTCTCTTCCAGGCCTTGGGCGGCATGGCGGAAGTAGGAGACGATCTGGTCGATGCATTCTTCCATCCCGTGGAAGTCTTCAAAGGCCGGATAGCGGCGGATCACCTTGTTGGAAAATATTCGCGACAGGCGCGAATTGTTCGAGGTGTCTATCAGCTCCGGCTCGCCAATTGCCAGCAGCAGGCGTTCGGCGGCAGACGCGTAGGTGCTGCGATCCTGTTTGCACAGCTCGAGATACTCTTGCAGCGTGAGTTCTTCCTGCTGTGTGGACGCGAAGCGTTGTTGGAAGTGGCTGAATATACTCATGACGTCGTCACCTCGCTCGATACGTGGAGCCGACGCCGGATCAATCAGTCGATGCTGGCAGACATTGGCACACGCCAATGGCCGTTTTCCCCCCAGAACACCCTGAAACGCTACCGATGACCCGCACGCCGGTGTACCGGCTCTCCCCTGATTCGGATGGCCTGCGCTTAAGGATAGTTCGGAATCGGAGAGGTCAAGGCGCGATGCGCAATTAGTTTGGCTGCGCCGTTCGTCAGAAACGGCGCGAGCCCAAGCGTCACGCGGGGTAGCGGGGTGTGAAAAAAATTATTGCGAATTGCCTGAAGAAATTTCCGCAGGATAAGTCGTACGCCACAGTTCAAAGCCGCCGTCCAGGCTATAGACGTCGGAGAAGCCCTGGCTGATCAGATAGGCTGCTGCGCTCTGGCTGGAATTGCCGTGGTAACAGGCCACGATCACCGGCGCATCGAGGTCGGCGGCACGGATGAAATCGGCGATGTTGACGTTGTCCAGGTGCTGGGCGCCGGTGATGTGGGCGGCTGCGTAGGTCGGTTGGTCACGGATATCGACCACCACCGCGCCTTGCTCGCGCAGGGCCTGGGCTTGTTCGGGGGGGATACGTTTGAATTCGCTCATGGCGGGCTCCTATGGCTTGGCAGTAGCCGGCAGTGTAACGGGAAGAGGGGATTCGCACTGGCAGCTATAACGCTCGCCGGTGTCGATGTTCATCAGGGTCATGGCGCCGCCCCACACGCAACCGGTGTCGAGGGCGAATACGCCGGGCTCATTGCACTTGCCCTCAAGGGCTGCCCAATGGCCGAAAATGATCTGGGTGTCACGGGTCTTGCGCTCTTTGTGAGCGAACCACGGCTTGTAGCCCGGCAACGCGGTGTCCGCGCCTTCCTTGCTCTTGAGGTCGAGCTTGCCCTCGGCGGTGCAGAAGCGCATGCGCGTGAAGTAGTTGGTGATGACCCGCAGGCGCGTGACGCCGCTGAGGTCATTGTCCCACTTAACCGGCTCGTTGCCGTACATGCCGTCGAGGTAGGCGGTATAGAGGTTGTCATCGGCCAGGGCGCTTTCGACTTCAGCGGCGCACTTGAGGGCTTTCTTCAGTGTCCACTGGGGCGGGATGCCCGCATGGACCAAGGCCATGTTGCGGGCTTGGTCGTAATGCAGGATTTTTTGCCGGCGCAACCAGTCGAGCAGTTCGGCGCGATCCGGCGCTTCGAGAATTTCCCGCAGGGTGTCGCCCTTTTTCAGGCGCTCGATGTTATTGCCGGCAGCCAGCAGGTGCAGGTCGTGGTTGCCCAATACGCAGACCAAAGAGTCGCGCAGGCTATATAAATAGCGCAGCGTTTCCAGGGATTGCGGGCCGCGATTGACCAGGTCACCCACCAGCCACAGGCGATCTTTGGCCGGGTCGAAGGCCACGCGTTCAAGCAGGCACTTCAGGGGTTCCAGGCAGCCTTGCAGGTCGCCGACCGCATACGTCGCCATCAGTGCAGGGCTCCCGGCACGGCGAGGCGGAAGGGCTTGATGATGGCGTCGAACAGTTGGCCATCGGTGGCTTTCATTTGATACGAGCCTTGCATGGTGCCGACTTTGGAGGTCATTACCGTGCCGCTGCTGTAGGTATGGCTGGCGCCACTGTCGATCAACGGTTGCTGACCCACCACGCCAGCCCCGCGAACTTCTTCGACCTGACCGTCACCGTCGGTGATCACCCAGTGGCGCGACAGCAGCTTGGCCGGCACCAGCCCGTTGTTTTTCACCGTGATGGTGTAGGCAAAGGCGAAGCGGTTGTGTTCAGGTTGGGATTGGTCCGCCAGGAAGCGGGTGACGACGCTGACGTCGATCTGGTAGCGAGGATCGGACATGCAAGAGGCCTTAAAAGCGGAGGACAGCAGATGCGGGTCAGTCTAGGCCAAGAGGAGGGCACTAGGCCAGACATGTGTCTGGCCTTGCCCGGCGCTGTCAGTCTGCGGTTGGCGCAGGCTGAATGGCCAACTGGTCGGCCAGGCGCACGAAGGCGGCCAGGTCGAGTTGCTCAGGACGCAAGCTGCCATCGACGCCGGCGGCTTCGATCTCGGCGTTGCTCAGCAGGGCCTTGAGCGTGTTGCGCAGGGTCTTGCGGCGTTGGTTGAACGCTTCGCGCACCACGCGCTCCAGCAATTTGTGGTCCTTGGCCGGATGTGGCAACACGGCGTGGGGCACCAGGCGCACGATGGCCGAGTCGACCTTTGGCGGCGGGTTGAACGCACCAGGGCCCACGTTGAACAGGTGTTCGACGCGGCAGTGGTACTGAACCATGATCGACAGACGGCCCCAATCACCACCACCAGGGCCAGCAGCCAGGCGTTCTACCACTTCCTTTTGCAGCATGAAGTGCATGTCGCGGATGATGCCTGCGTTGTTCAGCAGGTGGAAAATCAGCGGCGTAGAGATGTTGTACGGCAGGTTACCCACCACACGCAGGCTGTTCGGCGCAGCGTTGAGGGTGTTGAAGTCGAACTTCAGCGCATCACCCTGATGCAGGTTGAAGTTGGGCATGCCGGCGAACTGTTGGTTGAGGATCGGGATCAGGTCCTTGTCCAGCTCCACCACGTCCAGTTGGCCGCCGCTGGCCAGCAGGCCTTGGGTCAGCGCGCCCTGGCCCGGGCCGATTTCCAGCAGGCGATCTTCAGGCTTGGCATGGATGGAGCGCAGGATGCGGTCGATCACGCCAGCGTCGTGCAGGAAGTTTTGCCCGAAGCGCTTGCGCGCCCGGTGTTGGTAATGCTCAGTCATATGCGGGTCTCGGCCATCTGATAGGCGGTTTCCAGGGCCACGTGCAGGCTGCCGGTATCGATCTTGCCGCTGCCCGCCAGGTCCAGGGCGGTGCCATGGTCGACGGAGGTGCGGATGATCGGCAGGCCCAGTGTCACGTTGACTGCGGCGCCGAAGCCTTTGTATTTAAGCACCGGCAGCCCCTGGTCATGGTACATCGCCAGCACTGCATCGCAGTGCTCCAGATATTTGGGGGTAAACAGAGTGTCCGCAGGCAACGGGCCGCGCAGGTCCATGCCTTCTTGGCGCAGACGCTCCAGGGTGGGTTCGATGATGTCGATTTCTTCATGGCCCAAGTGGCCGCCTTCGCCGGCGTGCGGGTTGAGCCCGCAGACCAGGATGCGCGGTTGGGCGATGCCGAATTTTTGTTGCAAGTCGCCGTGCAGGATCCGCGTGACGCGTTCCACCCGCTCCGCGGTAATGGCATCGGCAATCTCGCGCAGCGGCAGGTGCGTGGTCACCAAGGCGACCCGTAGGCCGCGTGTGGCCAGCATCATCACGACTTGTTCGGTGTGGGTCAGCTCGGCGAGGAATTCGGTGTGGCCGGAAAAGGCGATACCGGATTCGTTGATCACGCCCTTATGCACCGGCGCAGTGATCATGCCGGCGAAGTCGCCATCGATGCAGCCTTTCCCGGCGCGAGTCAGGGTTTCCAGCACGAACGCTGCGTTGGCTTTGTTCAGTTGCCCAGCGACCACCTTGGCCGGCAGCGGGGTATCCCACACATACAGGCTGCCAGCAGGGGCGGGCAGGTCGGGCCAGTTGCCAGGGGCCGTGTCCAGCAGTGTGACAGCCACACCCAGCTGCGCGGCCCGCTCAAGGAGCAAGTCGCGGCTGGTAATGGCAATCAGGGGGTGTGGCTGGGGTTGCGAGGCGAGCAGCAGGCACAGGTCAGGACCAATGCCGGCCGGCTCGCCGGGTGTCACCGCGAAACGCTGGGGTTTCACTGAACTGCCTGGTCGGTGCCTGTTGGGGCGCCTGGCAGCTTGTTCTCAACATAGGCTTCGTCGCGGATCTGACGCAACCAGGTTTGCAGCTCTTCGTCGTATTTGCGGTTACGCAATACGTTCAGCGCTTGTTGCTCGCGGGCCTGGTTGGTGTTGTCGGTGGCGCGACGGCCAAGGACTTCCAGCACATGCCAGCCATATTGGGTCTTGAACGGCTTGGACAATACGCCCTGCGGGGTATCGGCCATCACCTGCTGGAACTCCGGCACCAGGGCTTTCGGATCGATCCAGTTCAGGTCGCCGCCGTTGAGGGCCGAACCCGGGTCTTCCGAGAAGCTCTTGGCCAGGGTGGCGAAGTCTTCACCGCTCTGAATGCGGTCATAGATCTTCTGGGCCAGTTCCTTGGTTTGGGCTTCGGTGCGGATTTCGCTTGGTTTGACCAGGATGTGGCGAACGTGCACCTCATCCTTGAGCGATGTTTCGCCGCCGCGTTTTTCCAGGAGCTTCAGGATGATGAAACCACCCGGTGTACGCGCAGGTTGGGTGATGCCACCCACTTCCATTGCACTCAGCTCGCGGTCGAACGGAGGAGGCAATTGAGCCGCTTTACGCCAGCCCATGTCGCCGCCTTCCAGTGCGTTGTCGCTGCCAGACTGGGCGATCGCCATTTGGGCGAAATCGGCACCGGCCTTCAAGCGATCATAGATAGCCTGGGTTTTGGCGGCTGCTGCATTGAGCTGCTCGGAGTTGGCGCTGTCCGGCGTCGGGATCAGGATGTTGGCCAGGTGCAGTTCTTCGGAAAGCTGCATCTTGCCCAGGTCCGACGCCAGGAAGTTCTTCACTTCCTGCTCGGACACCTGAACCCGCTCGGCCACACGGCGCTGACGCACTCGGCTGATGATCATTTCACGGCGGATCTGGTCACGGGCGTCCTCATAGGACAAACCGTCGTGGGCCAGGGCAGCACGGAACTGGTCGATGCTCATGTTGTTGCGCTGGGCAATGGTGCCCACGGCCTGGTTCAGTTCTTCGTCCGAAATACGGATGCCGGAACGATCGCCGATCTGCAGTTGCAGGTTCTCGACGATCAGGCGCTCCAGCACCTGCTGGTCCAGGACGCTGGTCGGTGGCACGCCACCGCCACGTTTGGCGATGGTTTGCTGGACTTCCTTGACGCGCTGGTCCAGTTGGCTCTGCATGATCACGTCGTTATCGACGATGGCCACTACCTTATCCAGTTCTTGAACCGCAGCGTGTGCCGATGCGGTGCCCAGGAACAGTGCGCCCAGCACTAGCGGGCGCAGACAATCAGAAAGCTTGGTTTTCACGTTCACGATAACCTTCAATGCCTTTGTCGAGGAAGCTCTCTACCTTGGCGCCGGTCAGGCCGCCGAGTCCTTTGAGGACGATCTGGAAGAAGAGCCCGTGGTCACCCTTTTCGTTAAGCGGGGCGATCTGGCTGTATTCGTCGTTGGAAACCCAGTAACGGTTGATGACGCGCAGTTTCCAGCAGCAGTTGTCGTACTCGAAACCACCGAAGGCTTCCAGGGTTCGGTTGCGGGCGTAGTCATACTGCCAGCGGGTGATCAGGTTCCACTGGGGAATGATCGGCCACATCATCGAGAAGTCGTGTTGTTGGATTTTGTAGTAATCCTTCACGAAATTCGCATCGCCTGGCTGGCCGTAGTCGCCACCGAACTGCCATTTGCCGGTCAACTGGTTGTAGACGACCTGGTCGTTACGATAGCGATAACCGACGTTGATGATCTTGTTCGGGTTGTCTTCCGGCTGGTAGTGAAGCATCGCGCTGCCGGAACGAGGGCTGTGTTCCTCGGTGTCCCAGTTGTAGTCGGCAGTGGCGCGCCAGTCGCGGTTGAAGCGGAACTCGTAGTCCAGGGCAACCGGCGAAACATCAGACTGTGCGTCGGCACGGTCAGCCGCCAGGATACCCGGCAGTTGAACTTCACGATCCTTGAAGTACAGCGCCTGGCCGACGGATACGCGCTGACGCTCGAAGCCGTTTTCTTCGATCCAGCGGCTGGTCAAGCCCAGGGACAGCTTGTTCTCGTCGCCGATACGGTCAGAGCCGCTGAAGCGGTTGTCGCGGAACAGCGAAGCGTAGCTGAACGAGTACTCGCTGGTGTCGAACACCGGGATATCAGCCTGGTCCTTGTTCGGCACGTACAGGTAGAACGCACGCGGTTCAAGGGTCTGGCGATAATCCTTGCCGAACCAGTTGGTGTTGCGGTCGAAGTACAGGCCGCTGTCGACGCTTGCCACCGGAACCGCACGGTCCTGGGAACTCTTGAACGAGCCGCCCGCGTAAGGGTTGGTCGGAGTTGCAGCGGCTTGATCAGCAAGGATCTGATTCTTGCCGATGTTGTCCAGATCCAGGTCGTACTTGGTGTACACGTACTTGAGCTTCGGCGTCACAAAGCCGTAGGTCCAGTTCATCGGGTATTCGACGGCTGGCGCTACGTTCAGGCGAGTACCGTTGGCACGGGTCAGGCCGCGGACGTAAGTGTCCAGGCGACGCTCGATGTCACCGTTTTCATTGGTGAAGTTGCCATTTTCCAAGTCGCGGTCGAAGCGCACGGCTTCGGTCTCGTAGCTGAAGTTCAGGCCACCCGGATGGTACGGCAGCGTACCGTTGAAGGTGATCTGCGGCAGGCGGTCATACGGCGTGACCTGGGAAATCGTTGCCAGCTGGTAGGCCTGCAGGTTCAAGCGAGCCTGGAAGCTGTCGCCGCGATAAGTCACGGAACCCTGCTGGTTGACGTAGTCGCGGCTCTCTACACCTTCCTGGTAGGACTTGAGGTCCTGGAAGTAGTAAGGATCGCTGATCGTGGTGTAGTCGACCTGGGTCAGGACACGCGAATCCAACCCGCCCTTGTGCTGCCAATTGAGCATGTAGCGGGTTTTTTCGTAGTCGGTCTGACGCTTGCGCTCGTCGTTGTCGTCGTTCAGGTACGCGCCGCCGAACTGGCCTTCGCTGGACTTGGTGAGGTAGCGGAATTCGCCTTCCATCATCATGCCGCGCTTGGTCATGTATTGCGGGTACAACGTGGCGTCGTAGTTGGGCGCCAGGTTGAAGTAGTACGGCGTCACCAGGGTGAAGCCGGTTTCGCTGCCGGTGCTGAAGCTTGGCGGCAGGAAGCCGGATTGACGACGGTCGTCGATCGGGAAATAGATGTAAGGGGTGTACAGGATCGGGATGTTCTTGATCCGCAACGTCGCGTTGGTGGCCGTACCGAAACCGGTGGCTGGGTTCAACGTGATGTTGTTGCCCCTGAGCTGCCAGGCGTTGCTGTCTGGCTCGCAGGTGGTGTACGTACCGTCCTTGAGACGGATGATCGCGTTTTCAGCACGCTTGGCGTACAGCGCGTTACCGCGGATACGCGATTTGTGCAGCACGTATTCGGCGTTGTCGATCTGGGCCGCGCCGGTATCGAGTTGCACTTCGGCATGGTCGCCGACGATCAGTGCACCGTTGTCGCGCAGACGGACCTTGCCGTTCAGCTCGCCACGGTTCTCGGCCTGGTACAGGCTGGCTTCTTCAGATTCCAACTGCATGCTGCCCTGGCGCATGACGACGTCACCGGCCAGGGTGGCGACTTGTTGTTCCTGCTCGTAACGCGAAGCCTTGGCGCCGATGAAGGTGGGCGCATCGCTCTTGTTCGTCTTGTCGTTCATGCCAGGACGAATCGGCTCGATGTACGCACCGCCGCAGTACGGGCCGGTTTCGGCCAGCTGCGCTGCGGTCAGCTTCTCGCGTGGGACCCAGTCCAGGTGGCTGTAGTCGGCGCTGCGCGAGCGCAGGCCACGGCCCTTGGATTCGGTGACCAGTGCGGTCTTGGGCTCGGCCTCGGCTTTGCCGCCAGCATCGGCCTGCGCCGTGCTGTTGGCGGAGCTGATGGCAGCGCCATCATGCACCGGGCGTGGTGGTAGCGGGGCTGCGGCGGTTTTCGGCGCGCAATCCCAGGCACCCGAAGCAGAGACTGAGCAGTCATACTGTTCCGCGGCGACCACGAATGAGGTGGCGAAGGGTTGCAAGGCCAGCAGACTGCCGGTTACCAGCAACGGAAATTTTCTACGAAACGCGGGGGATTTCAATGCCATCTTATTAGTCCGGGCTTCCTGCGTGCCATCTGCCCGCGGTTTGGGCCGCACGCCTCTCGATGGTCTGAAAAAGATGCGTGATAATAAAGCATGCCCCGCTTGACGGCTAGCGCCGTCGGAGACCCTTGTAATGCCCGAGCAAGATCTACGTTTACAACAGCTGGAAGTCTGGCTGGATGAGCAATTGCCGATCCTTTTCAATGCTCAAGGCTGGGGTGCCGTACCCCCGGCCACATTGACCGCGGCCAGCAGCGACGCGAGTTTCAGGCGCTACTTCCGTTGGGAAGGCGGTGGCCGGACCTTCGTGGTCATGGACGCCCCACCCCCCCAGGAAAACTGCAAACCTTTCGTCGATATCGCACATTTGCTGGCAAAGTCAGGAATAAATGTTCCAAAAATTTATGCAGAAGATTTGCCGCGTGGCTTTCTTTTGCTCAATGACCTGGGCAGAAAAACCTATCTGGACGTGATTGACGACAAAAACGCCGATGCATTGTTTGCCGATGCCATCGACGCCTTGTTGGCCTTCCAGCAATTGCCGATGGACGCACCGCTGCCCAGCTATGACGTCGCCTTGCTGCGCCGCGAGCTGGAATTGTTTCCGGAGTGGTACGTGCGCCGTCACCTGGGTATCGAACTGGATACGCAACAACAAGCGCTTTGGCAGCGGGTCAGTGATCACCTGATCGACAGCGCCCTGGCGCAGCCGAAAGTCTTGGTGCACCGCGACTATATGCCGCGCAACCTGATGATCAGCGAGCCTAACCCCGGCGTGCTGGATTTCCAGGATGCGGTCTACGGGCCAGTCACCTACGACATCACCTGCCTGTTCAAGGACGCCTTCCTCAGCTGGCCCAAGGCCCGCGTGCGGGACTGGCAGCGCGGGTATTGGGAGCGTGCGGGGCAACTGGGCATTCAGGTGCAGGCGGATTTCGATGATTTCCTGCGCGCCAGTGACCTGATGGGTGTGCAGCGCCACCTCAAGGTCATCGGTATCTTCGCGCGCATTTGCCATCGTGACGGCAAGCCTCGCTACCTGGCCGACGTGCCGCGCTTCTTTGCTTATATAGAAGCGGTGCTGGCAGATCGTCCCGAGTTGAGCGAGTTGGGTGAACTGCTGGCCAGCCTGCGCCAACCCGCCGAGGCGAGTGTATGAAGGCGATGATCCTGGCGGCCGGCAAGGGCGAGCGGATGCGTCCGTTGACCTTGCACACCCCCAAACCGCTGGTACAGGCCGGCGGCAAGCGCCTGATCGAGTATCACCTGGAGGCGCTGGCCAAGGCCGGCTTCACCGAAATCGTGATCAACCATGCCTGGCTCGGCCAGCAGATTGAAAGCTACCTGGGGGATGGGGCGCAATTTGGCCTGCGTATCTGTTACTCCCCTGAAGGTGAGCCGTTGGAAACCGGCGGTGGGATTTTCCAGGCGTTGCCGTTGCTGGGGGATGAACCTTTCCTGGTGGTCAATGGCGATATCTGGACTGACTACGACTTCACTCAGCTCAAGCAGTCGCTCAACGGCCTGGCCCATCTGGTGATGGTCGATAACCCGGCCCATCATCCTTCGGGCGGTGATTTCTACCTTGATCAAGGTTTGCTTCATGATGCAGCGCCCGGTGCCGATAACCTGACCTTCAGTGGCATTTCAGTGCTCGACCCCAAGCTGTTCGCGGGTTGCAGCGCGGGTGCCTTCAAGCTGGCGCCGCTGCTGCGGGCGGCCATGGCCAAAGGCCTGGTAACGGGGGAACACATGGCGGGACGCTGGATTGATGTCGGCACGCTGGAGCGCCTGGCGCAGGTCGAAACCCTGCTGACAGCGGGGCAGTAACATGCTGTGGCCAGGGACGCTGATCGGCGCCGGGGCTGGCTTTGCCATTGCCAGTATTCCGGGGGCCATGTTGGGGGCACTGTTGGGGCAGGCGTTGGACCGTCGCCTGCAACTGCACAGTTGGGCGCAGTTGCGCGAGCGCCTGGGTGGGCGCTCGGCGTTGCGCAATGACGAGCTGTTGTTCGTGTTGCTGGGGCGTTTGGCCAAGAGCAATGGCCGGGTGGTGGATGGGCATATCCAGCAGGCGCGTCAGGAGATGCGCTCGCTCGATATGACCGACTCGGCCCAGCGCCGCGCGATTGCGGCGTTCAATCGCGGCAAGTCCGGTTCCGACCGCGTTCGCAGTTACCTGCGCGTGCTCAAGGCTCAACCCCACGCGGCGGAGGGCGTATTGCGCGCGTGCTGGCGCATGGTCTGGGCGGACGGCAAGGCGGATGACGCCGAACGTGACCTGATCGACCAATGGGGCAAATGGCTGGGGTGGACGCCGCAACAGTTGCAGGCGCTGGCGGCCGACTACACACCGGAGCGCAAGCCGCTGGTCAGTCGTGGCCCCACTTATCAGGACGCGTTGCGCTTGCTGGGGGTGACGGCTACCACCGAGCCATCTGTGATCAAGCGGGCTTATCGTCGCCTGCTCAGTCGCCATCACCCGGACAAGATCGCCGGCACCGGCGCCAGCCCCGCGCAAGTGCGTGAGGCCACCGAGCGCACTCGCGAATTGCACACTGCCTATACGTTGATTCGCGAGCGCCGGGACTTCCGGTAGGTTTCAGTCGGCGTTGGCCTGTGGGCTCAACCAGCCGCGAACCCTGCGATATAACTGCTCCTGCTCGGCAGCACTGTTGCCGGGCAAGGCTTTCAACGACACCTGCTTGTAACCGTCATTCTTTAAACGCTTGGCTGCCTGGGCGCGGGCCAGGGCGTTTTTGCGTGATTGGGCGTTGTCCTGATAGAAGACATCGGCGGTCGGCAACTTCAGGGCGGGGGCCAGTTGCTGCACATCTGGATGCCGTCCGTTGGGCGTCTGCGCGCCCACCATCACAAACTTCTGCACTTGGGACGGTTGTTTCTCGCTCAAATAACGTGCGGCCCACCAGGCACCGGTGCCATGGCCGAGTAGCACCACGCTGCGTGCGCTCTGGGTCTGGGCGAAGGCCACGGCGGCGTCGATGCGGTCGAAGATGCGCGAGGCGTCGGTCTTGTCCTGCTCATCGGCACCCGGCACCACCGCCGGGTCGGTGCCTTCGGCTTCGGCGCTGGCGGCCTGCTCGATGGGTTTGTCAGCGGTGCTCGCTTCCTTGCTGCTGGTGTCGACAGTCGCCTTGGGCGCCTCCATCACACGCGGTGGCAACGTATCCACGCTTACATCCGGTAACGATAGGCTGAGGCTGCCCCAGTTGGCGTCCGGCAATTTGTGTCGCAGCGGGCTGATTGCTTGCGGCCAGTCAGCATTTTCGCCGGCGCCGGGGACGATAATCACCACGCCTTCAGGCTCGGCGCTGTTGGCGGGTTTCCAGAGGGCGAGAAATGAATCGCTGCCGGCCTGCAATTGCTGCTGTTCTTGTTGCGGGATCTTGCGTTCGAGGGCGCTGGCTTCTGCCTGGCTGCGCTCGGACAAGGGCTGGCGCTCGACCGGTTTTTCCGTGGCAGGTGCGGGTGCGTCAGCGGCCTGTACAGAAAAGGCGCTGGTAAAAAGCAGCGACAGGCACAATGCTGGCAATGCTGAACGGTGAAGAAAGGGCATCGTAAATTCCCGGCCAGAAGTGATTCCAGCAGCCTAATGGGTTGGTCAGTATTTGTCAGTGATGTGAGACGTGGATCATGGGTTTTCGCTGTCTGCTGGTTATCGGCTGTTTGTGCCTTGCCTTGATGGCAAATGCCGCCCCTGCGCCCGTCGCGCCCCAGGCACAACTCAATGCGCAGCAACGCGAATGGCTGGCCCAGCACCCGGAGCTGCGGGTGGGCCTTGTGTTGCAGGCGCCCTACGCGCAATACGATCGGCGTTTGCAGCGGCTGTCCGGGGCGAATGTCGAGTTGATGCAATGGCTGGCCAAGGCGCTGAATATCGAGCTGACCTGGCGCAATTTCCCCAATCAGGAACAACTGGAAGCCGCCGTGCGTGAGGGCGAAGTAGACATCGCCCCGGGCCTGCAACAAACCCCGGCGGGTTTGCGCCTGTGGTTGTTCACCGATCCTTATATGCGTGTGCCGCAACACATCGTCGGCATCCGCGAGGGCGGCGGTGCCGTGGAGCTGGAGAAACTCGATGAACAATCCCGCGTCGCTGTGCGCATGCCCAGCGCCGTGGCTGATTACCTGCGCAGCACCTATCCCGGCCTCAACCTGCAAGGCGTGCCGATGGAGCGCCAGGCTCTGCAATTATTGGTGAGCCAGCAAGCGCGTTATGCGGTGGTGGACGAAGCGCAATTGAGCCGTTTGTCCGGTGAGGCGGAGTTCGCCGGGCTGGCGGTGGTGGGCGATATTGGCCTGCCGCAATTGCTGCGGGTGGCTACGCGGCGGGAATGGCCGGAACTGGCAGGGATCATGGAAAGTGCCTTGCGTGCGATTCCTGCACGCGACCTCGACCAACTGCACAACCGCTGGCTGCAACCCAAATACCCACGGCTGACGGAATCCCCTGGCCTGTGGCAAAACCTCAGTCTATTGCTGAGCCTGTTGCTGCTCGCCAGCCTCGCCGCGGTGTTCTGGCAACGCCGCCAGCAACGGGTGCTGGAACACGGCTTGTTGGCCGCACGGGAAGAAAGCGCCGCCCGCGCCGCCGGTGCCGAGGCCCTAAGGCTGACACAGTTTTCCATCGACCAGAGCACCGTCGGCATCCTCTGGGTCAACTGGGACAGCCATGTGCGCTACGCCAACCACGCGGCCGAAAGCATGCTCGGCTACGGCCCCGGTGCGCTGATCGAGCGACCGCTGGCCGACCTTGACCCGAGCCTGGACATGGACCGTTGGCTCAACCTCTGGAAGCGCGCGCGGGCCAGCGAAGAAGGACCGCAGAACTTCGCCACCGACTGTTTGCGCGCTGACGGCAGCGTCCTGCCGACTAACGTGTCGTTGAGCTTCCTGCGTTTTGCTGAAGCCGAATATTTGGTGGTCTACCTCAACGATGTCAGCGAGCTTAGGCGGACGTTGGCCGCGTTGCTGCAAAGCGAAGCGCAACTTCGCGAGCTGTCCGCCCACCTGGAAACCGTACGCGAAGAAGAAAAGGCCCGTATCGCCCGTGAAGTGCACGACGAACTCGGCCAAATGCTCACCGTGCTCAAGCTCGAAACCTCCATGTGCGAGCTGGCCTATGCGCAGTTGGATCCCGGTTTGCATGAACGCTTGAACAGCATGAAACGCTTGATCGCCCAGCTGTTCCAGTTGGTGCGGGACGTGGCGACGGCACTGCGCCCGCCGATTCTGGATGCGGGCATCGCTTCGGCCATTGAATGGCAGGCGCGGCGCTTTGAAGCGCGCACGCAAATTCCCTGTTTGGTGCAGGTTCCGGATAACCTGCCGACCCTCAGCGATGCCAAGGCCGTTGGCTTGTTCCGCATCCTGCAGGAGGCGCTGACCAATGTGATGCGCCATGCCCAGGCACATACTGTGGAACTGACCCTGGCCCTGGAGGGCACGGATTTGCGCCTGACCATCAGCGACGATGGCGCCGGTTTCGTCCAGGCCCAGGGCCGCCCAGTGTCGTTTGGCCTGGTGGGCATGCGCGAGCGCGTGCTGATCATGGGTGGGCAGTTGAGCCTGGACAGCGAGTTGGGGGAGGGCACCACCCTGAGTGTCACGGTGCCATTGGATGCATAACACCAAGAGGAAGTCCCTGTGATCCGCGTACTGGTAGCCGAAGACCACACCATCGTTCGTGAAGGCATCAAGCAATTGATCGGCCTGGCCAAAGACCTGTTGGTGGTGGGGGAGGCCAGCAATGGCGAGCAATTGCTGGAAACCTTGCGCCACGTGGCCTGCGAGGTGGTGTTGCTGGACATTTCGATGCCCGGCGTCAACGGCCTGGAAGCGATTGCGCGGATCCGTGCGCTGAGCAATCCGCCGGCCATCCTGGTGCTGTCGATGCACGACGAGGCGCAAATGGCCGCCCGCGCCTTGAAGGTCGGTGCCGCCGGTTACGCCACCAAGGACAGCGACCCGGCGCTGTTGCTCACGGCGATTCGCAAGGTGGCGGCAGGTGGGCGTTACATCGACCCGGACCTGGCCGACCGGATGGTCTTCGAAGTGGGCCTCACCGATACGCGCCCGCTGCATTCATTACTGTCGGAGCGCGAGTTCTCGGTGTTCGAGCGCCTGGCCCAGGGCGCCAACGTCAACGACATTGCGCAACAGCTGGCACTGAGCAGCAAGACCATCAGCACCCACAAGGCGCGGCTGATGCAAAAGCTCAATATCACGTCCCTCGCGGAGTTGGTGAAGTACGCCATGGAGCACAAGCTGCTCTAACGACATACCTGTTTGCGACACCCTTGGAGCCATGCTGAACCCATGGCTGGCGCATCGCGCTGCAGCACTGTTCTGTCCCCGCCATCCGTGTAGGGCAATCCCTACCCCCAACCTTCCATCCGACTGATGCAATTCTCTCCTGGCCCCCGATTTCCGGGGCCTTGCGCCTGGACTACGCTTGTCTCACAGCAGTCCAAAACAAAAAGGTGCGGGTATGAGCGAGGTGGATTCAAATGATGTGCTGGTCAGCTTTCGTGGCGTGCAGAAGAGCTACGACGGCGAGAACCTGATCGTCAAAGACCTCAACCTGGAGATTCGCAAGGGCGAGTTCCTTACCCTGCTCGGGCCTTCCGGGTCCGGCAAAACCACCAGCCTGATGATGCTCGCCGGCTTTGAAACGCCGACCGCCGGCGAAATCCAGCTGGCCGGGCGCTCCATCAACAACGTGCCGCCACACAAACGCGACATCGGCATGGTGTTCCAGAACTACGCGCTGTTTCCGCACATGACCGTGGCCGAGAACCTGGCGTTCCCGCTGTCGGTGCGGGGCTTGAGCAAGACCGATATCAGCGAGCGGGTCAAACGCGTGTTGAGCATGGTCCAGCTTGATGCGTTCGCCCAGCGCTACCCGGCGCAACTCTCCGGAGGTCAGCAGCAGCGTGTGGCCTTGGCCCGCGCGCTGGTGTTCGAGCCGCAACTGGTGCTGATGGACGAACCCCTCGGCGCCCTCGACAAGCAACTGCGCGAACACATGCAGATGGAGATCAAACACCTGCACCAGCGCCTCGGCGTGACCGTGGTGTACGTGACCCACGACCAGGGCGAGGCGCTGACCATGTCTGACCGTGTGGCGGTATTCCACCAGGGCGAGATCCAGCAGATCGCCGCGCCACGAACCCTCTACGAAGAACCGAAGAACACCTTCGTCGCCAACTTCATCGGCGAGAACAACCGCCTCAATGGCCGCTTGCACAGCCATACCGGCGAGCGTTGCGTGGTGGAGTTGGCGCGCGGTGAGAAGGTCGAGGCGCTGGCGGTGAACGTCGGCCAGGTCGGCGGCCCGGTGACCCTGTCGGTGCGCCCGGAACGCGTCAGCCTCAATGGCTCCAGCGAAAGCTGCGTCAACCGCTTCTCTGGGCGCGTGGCCGAATTCATCTACCTGGGCGACCACGTGCGCGTGCGCCTGGAAGTCTGCGGCAAGGCCGATTTTTTTGTGAAACAACCGATTGCCGAGCTGGACCCAGCCCTGGCGGTCGGCGACGTGGTACCGATTGGCTGGCAAGTCGAGCACGTTCGCGCACTCGACCCACTTCTAGAGGCGAATTGATCGCCCCCTGGCTTCACCAACCCTGCACGTGGAGAGAACAACAATGTTGAGATCCCTGAAGTATTCCGCCCTGGCTTTGGGCTTGATGGGCGCGACACAGGCCATGGCAGGCCCGGACCTGACGGTCGTGTCCTTTGGCGGCGCGAACAAGGCGGCCCAGGTCAAGGCCTTCTACGCACCGTGGGAAAGCGCGGGCAATGGCAAGATCATCGCTGGCGAGTACAACGGTGAAATGGCCAAGGTCAAAGCCATGGTCGACACCAAGAGCGTGTCCTGGGACCTGGTGGAAGTGGAGTCGCCGGAGCTGTCCCGTGGCTGCGATGAGGACATGTTCGAGCCCCTCGATCCGAAACTGTTCGGCAACAGCGCCGACTACGTGAAGGGCGCGATCCAGCCGTGCGGCGTGGGCTTCTTCGTCTGGTCCACCGTGCTCGCCTACAACGCCGACAAGTTGGCCAGCGCACCGACCAGTTGGGCGGATTTCTGGGACACCAAGAAATTCCCGGGCAAGCGCGGCCTGCGTAAAGGCGCCAAGTACACCCTGGAATTCGCACTGATGGCCGACGGCGTCGCGCCGAAGGACGTCTACAAAGTGCTGGCCGGCAAAGATGGCCAGGACCGTGCGTTCAAGAAGCTCGACGAACTCAAGCCGTCGATCCAGTGGTGGGAAGCGGGCGCACAGCCGCCGCAATACCTGGCTTCGGGCGACGTGGTGATGAGCTCGGCCTACAACGGCCGCATCGCCGCCGTGCAGAAAGAAAGCAACCTGAAAGTGGTGTGGAACGGCGGCATCTACGACTTCGACGCGTGGGCGATTCCTAAAGGCCTGGCGAAAGACCGTGCTGAAGCAGCGAAGAAATTCATCGCCTTCTCGGTGCAGCCACAGCAACAGAAGACCTACTCGGAAAACATCGCCTACGGCCCGGCCAACACCCAAGCCGTGCCATTGCTGGCCAAGGACATCCTCAAAGACATGCCGACTACGCCGGAAAACATCGCCAACCAGGTGCAGATCGACGTGAGCTTCTGGGCGGATAACGGTGAGCAGTTGGAGCAGCGCTTCAACTCCTGGGCGGCCAAGTAACACTACCTGCTGTGTTTGATGGGCTTTTGTGG
The DNA here is from genome assembly GCF_049897885.1 of Pseudomonas sp. DWRC2-2. Taxonomy (NCBI): domain Bacteria; kingdom Pseudomonadati; phylum Pseudomonadota; class Gammaproteobacteria; order Pseudomonadales; family Pseudomonadaceae; genus Pseudomonas; species Pseudomonas sp. DWRC2-2. The sequence goes on along the minus strand of NZ_JAFCXD010000003.1, from coordinate 21,574 downwards.
TGAGCGGGCTTGCCCCGCGCTGGGCTGCGAAGCGGCCCTAAAACCAGACGCCGCGCTCTTTCAGGCATAGCGCGGTGGGTTTAATGGGGCCGCTGCGCAGCCCAACGCGGGGCAAGCCCGCTCGCCACAGGGTTTGTCGTACATCGCAGAAACTGTCGTCATTTTTAGTCTTACCGGAGTTTGCCATGGCCATCGCCGTTCCCTCGAACGAGGTCAACAGCCCCACCCTCAAGCAGCGCCTGGCGCGTGCCGAGCGGCTCAATCGCTGGAAGGCCCAGGCCTTGATTGCGCCGCTGGTGCTGTTTTTGCTGTTGGTGTTCCTGGTGCCGATTGTTGCGCTGCTGTTCAAAAGCGTCGGCAACCCGGAAGTGGTGGGCGGCTTGCCGCGTACCGTGGTGGCGGTGACGGCCTGGGATGGCCGGGGGTTGCCGGGCGAGCCGGTGTACCAGGCCCTCAGTGAGGACTTGGGCGAGGCCCGTCAAAACCAGACGCTGGGCGATCTGTCCAAGCGCTTGAACATGGAGCTGGCCGGCTATCGCAGCCTGCTGACCAAAACCGCGCGGGCGCTGCCGTTCAGTGAAGCGCCTGCCTCCTATAAAGAAGCGCTGGAAAACCTTGATGAACGCTGGGGCGACCCGGCGTACTGGCAGGCGATCCGGCGCAATACCAGCAGTCTTACCCCGTTCTATCTGCTGGCGGCCGTCGATCACCGCATCGATGACCTCGGTGAAGTGGCGCCGGCCACGCCAGACCAGGCGATCTACCTGGATATCTTCGCCCGGACCTTCTGGATGGGCCTGGTGATCACGGCGATCTGTCTGCTGCTGGCCTATCCGCTGGCGTACCTGCTGGCCAACCTGCCAGCCCGCAAAAGCAACCTGCTGATGATCCTGGTGTTGCTGCCGTTCTGGACCTCGATCCTGGTGCGAGTCGCCGCGTGGATCGTGCTGCTGCAATCCGGCGGCCTGATCAACAGCGCCCTGCTGGGCATGGGCCTGATCGATAAGCCGCTGGAGCTGGTGTTCAACCGGACCGGCGTCTACATCTCCATGGTGCACATCTTGTTGCCGTTCATGATCCTGCCGATCTACAGCGTGATGAAGGGGATTTCACCCACCTACATGCGCGCGGCGATTTCACTGGGCTGTCACCCATTCACCAGTTTCTGGCGCGTGTACTTCCCCCAGACCTACGCTGGTGTCGGAGCCGGTTGCCTGTTGGTGTTCATCCTGGCGATTGGTTACTACATCACCCCGGCGCTGCTGGGCAGCCCGAACGACCAGATGGTCAGCTACTTCGTGGCGTTCTACACCAATACAAGCATCAACTGGGGCATGGCCACGGCACTGGGCGGCTTGCTGCTGTTGGCCACCGTGTTGCTGTACCTGATCTATAACCGCCTGGTAGGCGCCAGCCGCCTGCGCCTGAGCTGAGGAGACCTTGCGATGCTGAGCCCTTATATGTCGCCCGTCGAACGGGTGTGGTTCTACAGCTTGCGGATTCTCTGCGGCTTGATCCTGTTGTTTTTGATTTTGCCGGTGCTGGTGATCATCCCGCTGTCGTTCAACAGCGGCAGTTTCCTGGTGTACCCGTTGCAAGGTTTTTCGCTGCATTGGTATCAGGACTTCTTCGCCTCCGCCGAGTGGATGCGGGCGCTGAAGAACAGCATCATCGTCGCCCCGGCGGCCACGGTGCTGGCGATGGTATTCGGCACCTTGGCAGCGATTGGCCTGACTCGCGGCAACTTCCCTGGCAAGGCGCTGGTCATGGCGCTGGTGATTTCACCGATGGTGGTGCCGGTGGTGATCATTGGCGTGGCCAGTTACTTGTTTTTTGCGCCGCTGGGCCTGGGCAATAGCTTCTTCTCGCTGATTGTGGTGCATGCAGTGCTGGGTGTGCCGTTTGTGATCATCACCGTGTCGGCCACATTGCAGGGGTTCAATCACAACCTGGTGCGGGCCGCGGCCAGCTTGGGTGCTTCGCCACTCACCGCATTCCGCCGGGTGACCTTGCCGTTGATCGCGCCGGGGGTGATTTCCGGGGCGTTGTTTGCGTTCGCGACGTCGTTTGATGAAGTGGTGGTGACGCTGTTTCTCGCCGGCCCCGAACAAGCCACGCTGCCACGCCAGATGTTCAGCGGCATCCGCGAAAACCTCAGCCCGACGATTGCGGCGGCGGCAACCCTGTTGATTGCGTTCTCGGTATTGCTGTTGCTAACCCTGGAATGGCTGCGCGGCCGCAGCGAGAAACTGCGCACCGCCCAGGTGTAACGACCATTCGCCCGATGAATGGCTGACAACACGCCATAGGGAGCTACTCTTGTGCCAGCCCATCACTTAATAAGAGGCCGCGCACATGAGTACTTCCTCATTCAAGATCGCCCACAAACTGCTGACTGGCGCTGGCGCCATCGAACAACTGGCCTTTGAACTCACGCGCCTGGATGTGGACAACCCGCTGATTGTCACCGATGCCGCGCTGGTCAAATCCGGCACCGTTGCTTTGGCGCTCGAACATCTGGGCGAGCGCACCTACGAGATATTTGATCGGGTGTTACCCGACCCGGAAATCGCCATCGTCGAAGACTGCATGCGCGTCTACCGCGAGGGCGGGCACGACGGCCTGATCGGCGTGGGCGGCGGCAGCGCCATCGACATTGCCAAAAGTGTTGCCGCCTATGCCGGCTACCACGGCGCGCTGGCCGACTTGTTCGGCGTCGACCAGGTGCCGCGCAAGGGCCCGCCGCTGATCGCTATCCCCACCACCGCCGGTACCGGTTCGGAGGTGACCAATGTGGCGATTCTCTCCGACAAGGCTGCGCAGCTGAAAAAAGGCATCGTCAGCGACTACCTGCTGCCGGACGTCGCGCTGATCAGCCCGCAAATGACCCTGACCTGTCCACGCAGTGTCACTGCCGCCAGCGGCGTGGACGCGCTGGTACATGCCATCGAATCCTACCTGTCGCTGAATGCCTCGCCGATCACCGACGCCTTGGCTATCGGCGCCATCAAGCTGATCGCCCAGGCATTGCCCAAGGCCTACGCCAACCCGGCCAACCTGCAGGCTCGCGACGACATGGCCACCGCCAGCCTGATGGCTGGCATGGCATTCGGCAATGCCGGGGTTGGCGCGGTGCACGCGTTGGCGTATCCGTTGGGTGGGCGTTTCAATATCGCCCATGGCGTGAGCAATGCGCTGTTGCTGCCCTATGTGATGCACTGGAACAAGCTGGCCTGCGTGGAGCGCATGCAGGAGATTGCCCAGGCCATGGGCGTGAATATCACCGGTTTGAGCGTCAACGATGCCGCCGACCAGGCCGTGGAGGCGATGACGCGACTGTGCGCCGCCGTCGAGATCCCGGCAGGGCTGCGCAGTTTCGGGGTGCCAGAGGATGCGATCCCCGCCATGGCCGTGGAGGCTGCGGGCATTGAGCGGCTGATGCGCAACAATCCGCGCAAGCTCAGCGCGGCCGATATCGAGAAAATCTACCGGGCCGCTTACTAACCGTTGAGTTAGGTCACGGTGCGCGCGGCAAAGCATGAGGTATACAATGCGCGCCATCGTGATTTAGCTCAAAAAAGGTGCGTCATGCAGCCCTTCGTTATCGCTCCATCGATTCTCTCCGCCGACTTCGCCCGCCTGGGTGAGGAAGTGGACAAGGTATTGGCCGCCGGTGCCGACTTCGTGCACTTCGACGTCATGGACAACCACTACGTGCCCAACCTGACCATCGGCCCGATGGTCTGCGCCGCGCTGCGCAAGTACGGCATCACTGCCCCGATCGATGCGCACCTGATGGTCAGCCCGGTGGATCGCATCATCGGCGACTTCGTCGAAGCCGGCGCCACCTACATCACCTTCCACCCGGAAGCCTCGCTGCACGTCGACCGCACTTTGCAGTTGATCCACGAAGGTGGCTGCAAGGCGGGCCTGGTGTTCAACCCGGCCACTCCGTTGAGCGTGCTTGAGTACGTGATGGACAAGGTCGACATGATCCTGTTGATGAGCGTCAACCCAGGCTTCGGCGGCCAGAAATTCATCCCCGGCACGCTGAACAAGCTGCGCGAAGCCCGCGCGCTGATCGATGCCTCCGGCCGCGATATCCGCCTGGAAATCGACGGCGGGGTCAACGTCAACAACATCCGCGAAATCGCCGCCGCTGGCGCCGACACCTTCGTGGCCGGCTCGGCGATCTTCAACGCGCCGGACTACCAGGAAGTCATCGACAAGATGCGTGCCGAGCTGGCGCTGGCGCGTCCATGAGCGGCTTTGAGCAGCTGTTCCCCGGCAAATTGCCACGGCTGGTGATGTTCGATCTGGACGGCACCTTGATCGACTCGGTGCCCGACCTGGCGGCGGCGGTGGACGACATGCTGCTCAAGCTGGGACGTAAGCCGGCCGGGATCGAGTCGGTGCGCGAATGGGTCGGTAACGGCGTGCAGATGCTGGTGCGCCGGGCCTTGGCCAATAACATTGATGCCGAAGGCGTGGATGATGTGGAGGCCGAGCATGCCCTGGAACTGTTCAACGCCGCCTATGAAGATGGCCATGAACTGACCGTGGTTTACCCCGGTGTGCGCGACACGCTCAAGTGGCTGAGCAAGCAGGGCGTGGAAATGGCCCTGATCACCAACAAGCCGGAACGCTTCGTCGCACCGCTATTGGACCAGATGAAAATCGGCCGGTATTTCCGCTGGATTATCGGTGGCGATACCCTGCCGCAGAAAAAACCTGACCCGGCGGCGCTGTTTTTCGTGATGAAAATGGCCAATATCCCGGCCTCGCAGTCGTTGTTTGTCGGCGATTCACGCAGTGATGTGCTGGCGGCAAAGGCGGCGGGCGTGCAGTGCGTGGCCCTCAGTTACGGCTATAACCATGGTCGGCCAATCGCCGAAGAGTCGCCTTCATTGGTGATTGATGACCTGCGCCTGTTAATCCCCGGTTGCTTGGGAGCTGGCGCTGAGATAACGTTGCCCGATACCGATCCGTCCCCTTCTGGAAATTCCATCGTGGTGGTCACTCGCAAACTCTGGATGAAAGTCATCAAGGCCCTGGCCCGCTGGCGTTGGCGCGCCTGACTGATCCTGGCCGCACTCTGCGGCGCGTTTGCATACCTGACTGTTAGACCCTCAAGCCACGAGGCATATCATGACCCGCGAAGAATTCCTGCGTTTGGCCGCTGCCGGCTATAACCGCATCCCCCTGGCCTGCGAAACCCTGGCCGACTTCGACACGCCGCTGTCGATCTACCTGAAACTGGCCGACGAGCCAAACTCCTACCTGCTCGAGTCCGTACAGGGCGGCGAGAAGTGGGGGCGTTACTCGATCATCGGCCTGCCGTGCCGTACGGTGCTGCGGGTACACGACCATCATGTGAGCATTACCCATGATGGCGTCGAGATCGAAAGCCACGACGTAGAAGATCCGCTGGCGTTCGTCGAAGCGTTCAAGGCGCGCTACAACGTGCCGACCATTGCTGGCCTGCCGCGTTTCAACGGCGGACTGGTGGGTTACTTCGGTTATGACTGCGTGCGTTATGTGGAAAAACGTCTCGGCAAATGTCCGAACCCGGATCCATTGGGCGTGCCGGACATTCTGCTGATGGTTTCCGATGCCGTGGTGGTGTTCGACAACCTCGCTGGCAAGATGCACGCGATCGTACTGGCTGACCCGTCCCAGGCGGACGCGTTCGAACAAGGCCGCGCCAGCCTCGAAGCCCTGTTGGAAAAACTGCGCCAGCCGATTACCCCGCGTCGCGGCCTGGACCTCAGCCGTCCGCCGGCGGCCGATCCGATCTTTCGTTCAAGCTTTACCCAGGATGACTACGAGCGCGCCGTCGACACCATCAAGGAATATATCCTCGCCGGTGACTGCATGCAGGTGGTGCCGTCGCAGCGTATGTCCATCGACTTCAAGGCCGCACCGATTGATTTGTACCGTGCGCTGCGATGCTTCAACCCGACGCCGTACATGTACTTCTTCAACTTTGGTGACTTCCACGTGGTGGGCAGTTCGCCGGAAGTGCTGGTACGCGTCGAAGACAACCTGATCACCGTGCGCCCGATTGCCGGCACCCGCCCACGCGGTGCGACCGAAGAGGCCGACCTGGCGCTCGAAGAAGACCTGCTGAGCGACGACAAGGAAATCGCCGAGCACCTGATGCTCATCGACCTGGGCCGCAACGACACTGGGCGTGTCTCTGAAATCGGTTCGGTGAAGCTCACCGAGAAGATGGTCATCGAGCGTTATTCGAATGTGATGCACATTGTGTCCAACGTCACCGGCGAGCTGAAAGCCGGCCTGACGGCGATGGACGCACTGCGCGCGATTCTGCCGGCGGGCACCTTGTCGGGTGCGCCGAAAATTCGCGCGATGGAAATCATCGACGAGCTGGAGCCGGTCAAGCGTGGTGTCTATGGCGGTGCCGTGGGTTACTTCGCCTGGAACGGCAACATGGACACGGCCATTGCGATTCGCACCGCCGTGATCAAGGACGGGGAACTGCACGTGCAGGCCGGTGGCGGGATCGTCGCCGACTCGGTGCCGGCCCTCGAATGGGAAGAAACCCTGAACAAGCGCCGCGCGATGTTCCGCGCCGTTGCGCTGGCTGAACAGACCCCCAATTCCTGAGGTTTCCCCCATGTTGCTGATGATTGATAACTACGACTCCTTTACCTACAACGTTGTGCAGTACCTGGGTGAGCTGGGTGCCGAGGTCAAGGTGGTGCGCAACGACGAACTGACCGTGGCCGAAATCGCCGCCCTCAACCCGGAGCGCATCGTGGTTTCGCCAGGCCCGTGCACGCCGACCGAGGCAGGCATTTCCCTCGAAGCCATCCAGTATTTCGCAGGCAAGCTGCCGATCCTGGGCGTGTGCCTGGGCCACCAATCCATCGGCCAGGCCTTTGGTGGTGACGTGGTGCGTGCGCGCCAGGTGATGCACGGCAAAACCAGCCCGGTGTTCCATAATGATGTCGGCGTGTTTCATGGCCTCAACCTGCCGGTGACCGTGACCCGCTATCACTCGCTGGTGGTCAAGCGCGAAACCCTACCGGAATGCCTGGAGTTGACCGCCTGGACCCAGCTGGAAGACGGCTCGGTCGACGAGATCATGGGCCTGCGCCACAAGACACTGAATATCGAAGGGGTGCAATTTCACCCCGAGTCGATCCTGACCGAGCAGGGCTACGAGCTGTTCGCCAACTTTCTCAAGCAGAGCGGCGGCACGCGCTAAGGATTTTCCATGGATATCAAGACTGCCCTGAGCCGTATCGTCGGCCACCTGGACCTGAGCACCGCTGAAATGAGCGATGTGATGCGCGAAATCATGACCGGTCAATGCACCGACGCGCAGATCGGCGCGTTCATGATGGCCATGCGCATGAAGAGCGAGAGCATCGACGAGATCGTCGGCGCCGTGTCGGTGATGCGCGAGCTGGCGGACAAAGTCGAACTCAAGACCCTCGACGGCGTGGTCGATGTGGTCGGCACCGGCGGTGACGGCGCGAACATCTTCAACGTGTCGACGGCTTCTTCGTTTGTGGTCGCGGCGGCGGGTTGCACCGTGGCCAAGCACGGTAACCGCGCCGTGTCCGGCAAGAGCGGCAGCGCCGACTTGCTGGAGGCGGCCGGGATCTACCTGAACCTGACGCCGGTACAAGTGGCGCGTTGCATCGACAGCGTCGGCATCGGCTTCATGTTTGCCCAATCCCATCATGGTGCGATGAAGCACGCCGCAGGCCCGCGCAAGGACCTCGGCCTGCGTACCCTGTTCAACATGCTCGGCCCGCTTACGAATCCGGCCGGTGTGAAACACCAGGTGGTGGGCGTGTTCAGCCAGGCACTGTGCCGGCCATTGGCCGAAGTACTGCAACGCCTGGGCAGCAAGCATGTGCTGGTGGTGCATTCCAAGGACGGCCTGGACGAATTCAGCCTGGCGGCACCGACCTTTGTGGCGGAGCTGAAGAATGACCAGGTCACCGAGTATTGGGTCGAGCCGGAAGATCTGGGCATGAAGAGCCAGAGCCTGCACGGCCTGGCGGTGGAAAGCCCGGCGGCCTCCCTGGAGTTGATTCGCGATGCCCTGGGGCGTCGCAAGACCGAGAACGGTCAAAAAGCTGCCGAGATGATAGTGTTGAATGCGGGTGCTGCGCTGTATGCGGCCGACCACGCCTATAGTCTTAAAGAAGGTGTCGCCTTGGCCCACGATGCGCTGCACACCGGTCTGGCTCGCGAAAAGCTCGAAGAGCTGGGAGCATTCACCGCGGTATTCAAGATGGAGAATGAAGGATGAGTGTGCCGACCGTTCTGGAAAAGATCCTGGCCCGCAAGGCCGAAGAAGTGGCTGAGCGTCGTGCCCGCGTGACCCTGGCCGAGCTGGAAGCCCAGGCGAAGATCGCCGATGCTCCGCGTGGCTTTGCCAATGCGTTGATCAAGCAGGCCAAGGAAAAGCAGCCGGCCGTCATTGCTGAAATCAAGAAAGCTTCGCCGAGCAAGGGCGTGATTCGTGAGGTCTTCATTCCTGAAGAGATCGCCAAGAGCTATGAGAAGGGCGGTGCGACCTGCCTGTCCGTACTGACTGATATCGACTATTTCCAGGGTTCCGACCTGTTCCTGCAGCAGGCCCGCGCCGCGTGCAAGTTGCCGGTGATCCGCAAGGATTTCATGGTCGACCCGTATCAGATTGTCGAAGCTCGTGCCCTGGGCGCCGACTGTGTGCTGTTGATCGTCTCCGCCCTGGATGACGTGAAGATGGCCGAACTGGCGGCCGTGGCGAAAAGTGTTGGCCTGGATGTGCTGGTAGAAGTGCACGACGGTGACGAACTGGAACGCGCCCTCAAAACCCTCGACACACCGCTGGTGGGGGTCAACAACCGTAACCTGCACACCTTCGAAGTCAGCCTGGAAAACACCCTCGACCTGCTGCCGCGCATTCCACGCGACCGTCTGGTGATTACCGAGAGTGGTATCGTCAACCGTGCTGATGTGGAGCTGATGGAGATCAGCGGTGTTTATTCGTTCCTGGTGGGCGAGACCTTCATGCGTGCCGAGAACCCAGGGGCCGAATTGCAGCGCCTGTTCTTCCCGGAGCGTGGCGTGGCGGTCAGCGGTTCGACCCTGGATTGATGATGACTCAGCCGGTGGCGATGACTGTCGAAGCAGGGCTTGCCGCCGAACAAGACCTGTTGGCGGCGGTTTGCGCGGGTGAGCGGGAATATGGGTTGCTGTTCTGGCAACCCAGCGACCAAGCCTTGGTCATGCCACGTCGATTGAGCCGCTTGCCGGCATTTGAGACCGCCAGCCAGGTTTCCGCGGATGCCGGTTGGCCGGTATTGCTGCGTGAAACCGGTGGAGAACCGGTGCCGCAGTCGAGTGCCACGGTCAACATCGCCCTGGTCTATGCTCCGCCGCGCAGCGAAGGCGATCAGAACCGTATCGAAACGGGTTACTTGCGTTTGTGCCAGCCGATCTGCGATTTGCTGATCGAGTTGGGAGGCGATGCGTCCGTCGGTGAAATCGACGGCGCGTTTTGCGACGGCCGCTACAACGTCAACCTCAACGGCCGCAAAATGGTCGGCACCGCCCAGCGCTGGCGACAAAGTGGCGGCCGCCCGGTGGGTTTGGTGCACGGTGCGCTGTTGTTGGAGAACGATCGCGACGAGCTGATCGCGGCGGTCAATCGCTTCAATGAAGCCTGCGGCCTCGACCAGCGGGTGCGCGCCGACAGCCACATTGCCCTGCACGAAGCCTTCCCCGCGCCGGATGCGATCAGCCAGCTGGACACCCTGTACCGCAAAATGCTGGCCAGCTTCCTAGCGGTTTAGCGGGTGCCGAACACCACCATCGTCTTGCCTTTGACGTGTACCAGGTTGCGCTCTTCCAGGTCCTTGAGCACGCGACCGACCATCTCCCGTGAACAGCCGACAATGCGCCCGATTTCCTGGCGCGTGACCTTGATCTGCATGCCGTCGGGATGCGTCATGGCGTCGGGCTGCTTGCACAAATCCAGCAGGCAACGGGCGACTCGTCCCGTTACATCAAAAAATGCTAGGTCGCCGACCTTGCGCGTGGTGTCGCGCAGACGCTGGGCAATCTGGCCGCTCAGGGCATAGAGAATGTCGGGATCGTGCTGGGAAAGCTCGCGGAACTTGGCGTAGCTGATCTCGGCCACTTCGCATTCGACCTTGGCGCGCACCCAGGCGCTGCGTTCCTGTTCCTTGCCGGCTTGTTCGAACAGCCCCAACTCCCCAAAGAAATCCCCGGTGTTCAGGTAGGCGATGATCATTTCACGGCCGTCTTCATCTTCGATCAGGATGGTGACCGAGCCTTTGATGATGAAGAACAGCGTTTCGGAGCGTTCACCCGCGCAGATGATGTTGTGCTTGGCCGGGTAGCGGCGTCGCTGGCAATGCATCAACAGTTTGTCGAGATTCTTGATCTTGGGTATGGGAGTAAGGGCAACCATGGTTGTATCCCGAAAAGACTGCGCTAAATAGTTTGAGTTGTTGTATTCATCGGGTATCGGCACTGATACTCGCTGTATAAAGGGTGGCATTACGCCATCGATTTGGCGTCAGCTTAACAGACACATTCTGACTCGATTAGCCAATTTTCCGTGCAAACCCTGCTATTGATCGCTTTTGTTGGAAACGCTGACGCAGGCGGGCCCTGTGCTAAGCTGGCGACCCTTTTTTAGCAGTGGAGTCTGGGCGATGAAGGCACGCATCCAATGGGCGGGCGAAGCCATGTTCCTCGGTGAGTCGGGCAGTGGCCATGTGGTGGTCATGGACGGCCCGCCGGAAGCCGGTGGCCGTAACCTGGGCGTACGTCCGATGGAAATGCTCCTGCTGGGCGTAGGCGGTTGCAGTAATTTCGACGTGGTCAGCATCCTGAAAAAGTCCCGCCAAGCCGTGGAAAGCTGCGAGGCCTTCCTGGAAGCCGAGCGCGCAACTGAAGACCCCAAGGTATTCACCAAGATCCACATGCATTTCGTGGTGAAGGGCCGGGCGCTGAAAGAAGCCCAGGTCAAGCGTGCTATCGAGCTGTCAGCCGAGAAGTATTGCTCGGCGTCGATCATGCTCGGCGCGGCCGGTGTGGCCATCACCCATGATTACGAAATCATCGAGTTGGGTTGATCGCTCAATCGCAAAAAGAAAGGGCGCTGTGATAGCGCCCTTTTTTTCGGTTCGATGCATTCAAATTCTATAGGTGCTTTTGGTCATGACTTTGGCCAAGAGACTCATGCCGAACCGCACTGGCGCGGGGAAGCGGAAGCCGCCCGCATCCAACGCGCTTTCGGCGTGGTGTTCTTCATCGATGCGCATCTGCTCTAGAATCGCCCGGGATTTTTCGTCTTCGGCCGGCAGTTGTTCCAGATGCTCATCCAGGTGTTTGCACACTTGATGTTCGGTGGCGGCGACAAAACCCAGGCTGACTTTGTCGCTGATCAGGCCGGCAGCGGCGCCAATTCCGAACGACAAGCCGTAAAACAGCGGGTTCAGCACGCTCGGGTGACTGCCCAGTTGGCGAATGCGTTGCTCGCACCAGGCCAGGTGGTCGATTTCTTCCTCGGCGGCATGTTCCATGGCGGCACGCACCTGCGGCAGCTTGGCGGTCAGGGCCTGTCCCTGGTACAGCGCCTGGGCGCAGACTTCGCCGGTATGGTTAATGCGCATCAGGCCGGCGACGTGGCGGGTCTCGGTCTCGCTCATCTGGGCGTCGGGCTGCACAATCGCGGGCGAAGGGCGATACGGCTGGCCGCTGAACGGCAGCAGCGTACGCATGGCCATGTCGGCTTGCAGCAACAGACGGTCAATCGGCGAGTAGTGACGTTGGGTAGTCATGCTGACCTCCGGGAAGAATCTCGGCGGCCAGTTTACCGCAAGAGAGGGGGAAGCGTTTGCGCTGCGTCAAGGGCATGGGGTCGCAGCCTGGGGCCGCGACCTTTGCTGAAGGGCAGATCAGCCCGGCGGCCAGTTCATCTGGCGCTGACCCAGCACATGCATATGGATGTGATAGACGGTCTGCCCACCTTTCGGGTTGCAGTTCATCACCACCCGGAAACCTTCTTCACAGCCTTGTTCCACGGCCAGGCGCTGGGCGGTGAACAGAATATGACCGGCCAGGGCTTTATCTTCTTCGGTCAGGTCATTGAGGGTCGGGATGTGCTTCTTGGGAATGACCAGGAAATGCACAGGCGCCGCCGGGTGGATGTCCTTGAAGGCCAGGACTTGATCATCTTCGTAGATGATATCCGCAGGTATTTCTCTGTTGATGATCTTGGTGAACAGAGTATCCACAGCTGTTTCTCCATTATGAATGTGCAGGATGAGTGTACTCAGCCAATCAACGTGGGCAATAGGCCTTGTTGATGGCGCCGGCGATCTTGCGGGTCAGCCAGCGTGGGCTGAAACGCGGGCTGATGGCGATCCAGCGGTTACGGCGGCCAGGGATGATGATGGCTTTGTTTTTATCCAGGGCGCGCACGGTGTAGAGCGCCACTTCTTCGGGGCTCATCAGTTGCTGGCTGCGGTCGAGCTTGGCCGTGTCCATCTGCGCGGTGCCGAAGAACGCGGTGCGTGTCGGGCCGGGGCAAAGCACCGAGACCTTGATGCCGCAGGTTTTCAGTTCTTCGCGCAGGCCTTCGGAGAAATGCAGCACATAGGCCTTGCTGGCGTAATAAGTGCTCATCCACGGGCCGGGCTGGAACGCCGCGATGGACGCCACATTGAGAATCTGCCCGCCGCCTTGCAGCGCCATGGTGTTGCCAAGGGCGTGGCACATACGGGTCAAGGCGAGGATGTTGACCTCCATGAGGTCTTGTTCGGTCATCCAATCCTGGGCCAGGAATGGCCCGCTGGTGCCGATGCCGGCGCAGTTCACCAGCAGGTCGATCTGCCGCTCGCCTTCTTCAAGCTCCAGCAGGAACCCGGACAAACGCAACGGCTCGCCCAGGTCGCAGGCCCGGAACAGCACCTCGACGCCAAAGCGTTGGGTCAACTCGATTGCAATGCTTTCCAACTGATCACGCTGGCGGGCCACCAGAATCAAGCTGCGGCCGCGACGGGCCAGGGCTTCGGCCATGGCCAGGCCGATGCCGCTGGAGGCGCCGGTGATCAGAGCGTAACGGGTCATGCCTTTCTCCATCGCAACGCCACCGCGCCTGTGACAAAGGCATCACAGGCCGGGGGGCGTTTCTTCACTGTTCTGGAGAGTCTACAGGTTCGCCCGCTTCGTCAGCACTCTGCGCTTCGTCTTCTTCGACGGTGGTGGCTTGGTCGGCATCTTCATCGGAGGTGATGGAGCTGCTTTCGTAGCCGCTGTCCATGTTGGCTTCGAGCTGGTTCAGGTAACCGTTCATGCCCAGGGTCACCACGATGGCAAGCATGACCGGGATAAACGCCAGCCACAGGGTGGCCAGGACTTTTACCGCCGTGGAGTTGCGTGGTGGTGGCGCGCCATACTGGTTGGCGCCTGCATTGCCCGGCAATACCAGCAGCAGGATCGGGAAGACACTGTTCACCAGCGGAACCAGGTTGAGGAAGTACAACCAGCCAGACCAGCCCAGGTCGTGCAGGCGCTGCACACCGATTTGCACACTGACCCAGACCAGCGCAACAAACAGCCCGAGGCCTAGCAGTACACCAAGAATGGTCCCCGCCGTTGGCGAAGCGGTGGCAACGGCAAAGCTGACGGTGCTGATGATGCCGCCGGCAACCAGCAGTGTGAGGGTCAACACCAGGGTCCAGGCGAGGTATCGCAGTCGACCGATGCGCCCGTGGATAGTGAAAACCTTGAGGGTGGCGTATTCCGGCAGGTCATCACCCACGGCGGAACGTGGTGGTGCGTAAGGTGAAGCTGCAGGGCGCGAGAAGCTGCCAGAGTCAGTTTCGTGAGTTTCGTCCAGGCTGAAGGCCACGGGCTGTTCGGGTTCAATGCGCGCATCGACCCCGGCGTTTTTCAGTGCGGTGAGGTAGGTTTCCGCATCCGGGCGCGACAGGTCACGTTTGAGCGCGACCGGGCGACCGGTGAAGAGCTTCTCGATGGCTTCGACGTCGCTCTTGAACAGCTCGGCCAGGTTCAGCTTGGCCGTGGTGCTTTCGACACCCGGGAGCAAGGCTCCATCAAACACAATCTTGAAACGGTTGTCGCTCATGCGGGCTTCCTTGTCACTTGATTCAGGGGGGTAGGGCAGGCCGGCTCAAATGGCAGGCCTTGCGGTTGGGTCAGCGCGGCCAGCGCAATTGAGCGGCCTGTTCGCGGGCCTTGCGGTATTCGGCATCCAGACGGGCAACCAGTTCATCGACGCTGGGCAAATCATCAATTTCACCGACACCTTGGCCGGCGGACCATACAGTCTTCCATGCCTTGGCTTCGTCGCTCAACGGCTTGAGCTTGGAACCGAAGTTTACCTCGCCTTTGCCTTGCAGGGCGGCGAGGTCGAAACCGGCGTTTTCCAGGCTCTGGCGCATGAAGCTGGCGGGCACGCCGGAGACAGCGGGAGTGTGCACGATGTCGGCGGCGCGCGATGTGAGCAGCATCTCTTTATAAGCATCCGGGGCGTGGCTTTCGGTGGTGCCGATAAAGCGTGTTCCGAAATAGGCAAGGTCTGCACCGAGTAACTGGGCGGCGAGAATTTCGTGCCCGTGGTTGAGGCAACCAGCCAACAGCAAGGTTTTGTCAAAGAACTGGCGAATCTCCGCAATCAGCGAAAACGGACTCCAGGTGCCAGCATGGCCACCGGCACCGGCCGCGACGGCGATCAGTCCATCGACGCCGGCTTCGGCAGCCTTCTCGGCATGACGTCGGGTGGTGACGTCATGGAACACCAGGCCGCCATAGCTGTGTACGGCGTCGACCAATTCCTTCACGGCGCCCAGGCTGGTAATGACGATCGGCACTTTGTGCTCGACGCAGATCGCCAGGTCCGCCTCCAGCCGTGGGTTGCTGTGGTGCACGATCAGGTTGACGGCGTAGGGCGCGGGGTTATCCAACTGTGCCAAGCCCGCTTCGATTTCCTCCAGCCAGGCCTTGAACCCGCTGCTTTCGCGTTGGTTGAGCGCCGGGAAACTCCCGACCACCCCATTGCGGCAGCACGCCAGGACCAGTTGCGGGTTGGAAATCAGGAACATCGGCGCCGCCACGACGGGCAGGCGCAGACGTTGTTCAAGCAGAGCGGGCAATGACATTGGAGGTACCCCGAGTAATTGAAATTAGAACGGTTTGACCACGACCAAAATTACGATAGCCAGCAATATCAGAACGGGCACTTCATTGAACCAGCGATAAAAGACATGGCTGCGGGTGTTTTCGCCACGGGCGAAGCGTTTTACCTGCGCGCCGCACATATGGTGGTAGCCGATGAGCAGTACGACGAGGGTCAGCTTGGCGTGGATCCAGCCGCCCGAATGAAAGAGGCTCGGGTTCAGGTATATCAGCCAGCCGCCGAAGATCAGCGCGGCAACCATCGCCGGCCCCATGATGCCGCGGTAGAGCTTGCGCTCCATGACGCTGAAACGTTCCTTGCTGACGGTGTCCTCGCTTTGGGCGTGATAGACGAACAGGCGTGGCAGGTAGAACAGCCCGGCAAACCAGCAGACGATGCTGATGATATGGAAGGCTTTGACCCATAGATAAAGCATTTTTAGTTATTCCCAGGTTCACGGTAGCCGAGATAGTAGTGGCTCATGCGCCCGTACGTCACGTTGACGGTTGTCGCAGGACGATACGGCCCCTATTATCGACGGCTTTCCAGTGGGTTCGTTGAGGGCAGGTTTATGGTCAAGGTCGGTATCGTCGGCGGCACGGGTTACACCGGTGTCGAATTGCTGCGTCTGTTGGCACAGCATCCGCAAGCAGAGGTGGTGGTCATCACTTCCCGATCCGAGGCCGGGCTGGCCGTGGCCGATATGTACCCGAACCTGCGAGGCCACTACGACGGCCTGGCGTTCAGCGTTCCGGACATCAAGACCCTGGGCGCCTGCGACGTGGTGTTCTTCGCCACCCCGCACGGTGTTGCCCACGCATTGGCCGGTGAACTGCTGGCGGCGGGCACCAAGGTGATCGATCTGTCGGCGGATTTCCGTCTGCAGGACGCTGATGAATGGGCCAAGTGGTACGGCCAGCCTCACGGTGCGCCGGAACTGTTGGAAGAGGCGGTGTATGGCCTGCCGGAAGTCAATCGTGAGCAGATCAAGCAAGCGCGCCTGATTGCGGTGCCGGGTTGCTATCCGACCGCGACTCAGCTGGGTTTCCTGCCATTGCTGGAAGCTGGGTTGGCGGACGCTTCGCGCTTGATCGCAGATTGCAAGTCGGGCGTCAGTGGCGCAGGTCGTGGTGCTGCGGTCGGTTCGCTGTACTCCGAGACGTCGGAAAGCATGAAGGCCTATGCAGTAAAAGGGCATCGTCATTTGCCGGAAATCCGCCAGGGGCTGCGTCGCGCGGCGGGCAAGGACGTGGGCCTGACGTTCGTGCCGCACCTGACGCCGATGATCCGCGGTATTCACTCGACGTTGTACGCAACCGTGGTTGACCGCTCGGTCGACCTGCAAGCGCTGTTTGAAAAGCGTTACGCCAATGAGCCGTTCGTTGACGTGATGCCGGCCGGCAGTCATCCGGAAACCCGTAGCGTGCGCGGTGCCAATGTGTGCAGGATTGCTGTGCATCGTCCGCAGGATGGCGATTTGGTCGTGGTATTGTCGGTGATCGACAACCTGGTCAAGGGCGCGTCGGGCCAGGCGGTGCAGAACATGAACATCTTGTTCGGCCTGGATGAGAAGCTGGGCTTGTCCCACGCGGGCATGCTGCCTTAAGACTTTCAGGTGGTTGCGCAAAAGGCCCGTTGATCGGGCCTTTTGTGTTTTTAATGGCGGCAGCGCAGATTGATATACCGTAACAATAGTTGACCGCTTTTCTAGGAGAAGCGGATAATGCCGCCATTACGCATATGGCGGCGGTACGCCGGGAGATTATCAGCATGAGCGTTGAATCCTTCACCCCCACGGCTTTGCAATTCACCCACGGTGCTGCGCACAAGGTGAAGAGCCTGGTCGATGAAGAGGGTAATGATCGCTTGAAGCTGCGCGTATTCGTTACGGGCGGCGGTTGTTCAGGGTTTCAGTACGGTTTTACCTTCGATGAAGATGTGGCCGATGATGACACTATCGTTGAGCGCGAGGGCGTGAGCCTGGTCGTGGATCCGATGAGCTTCCAATACCTTGCAGGTGCCGAGGTGGATTACCAGGAAGGTCTGGAAGGTTCGCGTTTCGTGATCAAGAACCCTAATGCCACCACGACCTGTGGTTGCGGGTCTTCGTTCTCGATCTGATCTGTAGCGCATACAAAAACGCCGCTTGGCTGTGATAGGCCAAGCGGCGTTTTGCTGTCCGGGTATTTTAGGCGGGGTAGATCGCGCCCAGTACCCGAAGCCCGCGTGCGCCTGTGACGCTAGGGCGGTTGGCGGCGATGCCTTCGAGGCAGCAATGCGCCAGCCAGGCGAAGGCCATGGCTTCGACCCAGTCGGGGTCCACGCCGTAGGTGGCGGTGCTGCTGACGTGGGTTGACGGTAGTAGAGCGGCCAGGCGATTCATCAGTGTGGCGTTGTGAGCGCCGCCACCACATACCAGCAATGTTTCTGTCTGGGATTGGGCTGACTGTAGGGACTCAACGATCGTCAGGGCGGTCAGCTCAAGCAGCGTTGCCTGCACATTCTGAGACTCAAATGCAGGCAAGTGGCCAAGGTGTTGGCGCAGCCATTCCAAGTTGAACACTTCGCGGCCAGTGCTCTTGGGGCCTTTGGTCACGAAGAAGGGGTCGCTGAGCAGAGCGTTGAGCAACTGGGGCTCGACCTTGCCGCTGGCCGCCCACTGACCATCGCGATCAAAGTGTTCGCCGCGTTGTTGGTGAATCCACGCATCCAACAGGACGTTGCCCGGGCCGCAGTCGAAGCCGGCGACAGGCTTGCCGGTCTCGATCAGGCTGAGGTTGCTGAAACCTCCCACATTCAATACGGCACGGTTACCAGTGTGCTCACCAAACAACGCTTCGTGGAAGGCGGGCACCAGCGGGGCGCCCTGGCCACCGGCGGCCACATCGCGGCTGCGGAAATCGCTGACCACGGTGATGTTTGTCAGCTCGGTGAGCAAGGCCGGATTACCGATTTGTACGGTAAAGCCTCGGGCGGGCTCATGGCGGATGGTCTGGCCATGGCTGCCTATCGCACGAATATCCTGGGGCTTGAGGTTTTGTTGATCGAGTAGAGCGTGAATACCTTGTGCGGCCAAGGTCACCCATTTCTGTTGGGCAATGGCGGAGCGGGCGATTTCATCCGGCCCGCTGGCGCATAGGGCAAGCAACTCGGCGCGCAAGGTATCTGGCATTGGGATGTAGTGCGTGGCGATCAACTTGATCGCCGGGTATTGCTCGATCAAGGCAATGTCCAGGCCATCGAGGCTGGTCCCGGACATCACGCCTATATAGAGCGGCATGCCTTAACGCTTCGCCGAAGCCAGCAGGGTGGAGCGCTCTTGATCCATGCGCGCCATCAACGGCTGGCTTTGTTGCATGAAGCGGGCGCGCTCTGCCTTGGCGATCGGGTCGGCCATCGGCAACTTCTGGCCCAGTGGGTCGACGTGGACGCCATTGACCTGGAACTCATAGTGCAAGTGCGGTCCAGTGGACAGGCCGGTAGTGCCGATATAGCCGATCACCTGGCCTTGCTTCACAGTGCCGCCGGTTTGCACGCCCTTGGCGAAACCTTGCATGTGGCCGTACAGCGTACGGTAGGTGTTGCCGTGCTGGATGATCACGGTATTGCCGTAACCGCCGCGACGACCTGCCAACAGTACCTTGCCGTCGCCGGCAGCCTTGATTGGCGTGCCACGCGGGGCCGCATAGTCCACACCTTTGTGGGCGCGGATTTTGTTCAGAATTGGATGCTTGCGACCCATGGAGAAACGCGAGCTAATACGAGCGAAGTCCACTGGGGTGCGGATAAAGGCCTTGCGCATGCTATTGCCGTCGGCGGTGTAGTAGCTGCTGTTGCCTTGTTTGTTGGTGTAGCGCACGGCGGTGTAGGTCTTGCCGCGGTTGGTAAAGCGGGCGGAGAGGATATTGCCAGTGCCGACGACCTTGCCGTTGGCGACTTTCTGCTCGTAGATCACGTCGAATTCGTCGCCTTGACGGATGTCCTGGGCGAAGTCGATGTCGTAGCCGAACACGCTGGCCATGTCCATGGTCATGCTGTGGGACAGGCCGGCGCGGGCTGCGGATTGTGACAGCGAGCTGTTGATGACGCCGTGTACGTAGGCGGAGCGCATCACGGGTTTGGTGGTGATGCGATTGAAGGCAAAGCCCTTGGCACCTTTGGTCAGTGTGATGCTTTCGAGGTCGCTGACATTGCTGTGCAGGTTGTGCAGTTGGCCGTCAGGTGTCAGCTCGAATTCAAGTTTCTGGCCGTGTTTGAGCTGGGTAAATTGCTTGGCCTGCTTGTCGCTGGCCAGTACCTCATTGACGGTGGCAGCAGGGAGGCCGACTTTCTCAAACAGGGTCGACAATGTGTCGCCCTTGGCCACGATCACTTCGCGGTGTTGTGGATTCTTGGCTGTATCGGCGACCGGCGCAGACGGCTCTTGGGCGGCTTGCTGGGTGTCTTCCGGGCTGCTTTCTATCTGGGCGAACGGCGATTCGGTCGGTGCATTTGTGGCTTGTTGCGCGTCGGAAGCGTCTTGATCTTGTGTCAGTTGTTCAACTGGACTTTCCAGGTCAAGGCTCAGGGATGTTCGTTTGGCTTCTACGTCACTGGAAGGGAATACCAGGAGTGCCAGGCTGAGAAGGGCGGCGATACCACTTGCGGCGAGCAGGTGGGTCTTCGGGTAAAGCGGCGGCGCTTTAGACGGTTCAGTGGTCATAGGTAATTTGACTTTGAAGATGAAATGGAAAAGATGAATGACATGATGAAGATGAAATAACTGTATAAAATATAACCAAATCATCTGTGGCGCAAGCTCGCGAACGCTGGGCTTGCTGAACGGTGTCCGTTCGCAGGGCAAAACTTGTAATTAGTCCCTGATCTTGTATGGTTGGTTCCCTTTTGAATCTGAGCCTTGCGGGTCTGTTATGAAGTCGGTTGAAGAGCAGCTAGCGCTGATAAAACGTGGTGCGGAAGAACTGTTGGTCGAAGCTGAGCTGATCGAAAAGCTCAAGCGCGGCCAGCCCCTGCGTATTAAGGCTGGCTTTGATCCGACTGCGCCGGATCTGCACCTGGGCCATACCGTGCTTATTAATAAGCTGCGCCAGTTCCAGGAGCTGGGGCATCAGGTCATCTTCCTTATAGGTGACTTCACCGGGATGATCGGTGATCCGAGCGGCAAGAGCGCGACGCGTCCGCCGCTGACGCGCGAGCAGGTGCTCGATAACGCCGAGACCTACAAGACCCAGGTGTTCAAGATTCTCGACCCGGCGAAGACTGAAGTTGCATTCAACTCTACTTGGATGGACAAGATGGGGCCGGCGGACTTCATTCGCCTGACCTCTCAGTACACCGTTGCGCGGATGCTTGAGCGCGATGACTTCGACAAGCGCTACTCCACCAATCAGCCGATCGCCATTCATGAGTTCCTCTATCCGCTGGTTCAGGGTTACGACTCGGTCGCCTTGCGCGCGGACGTTGAGCTGGGTGGCACCGATCAGAAATTCAACCTGTTGATGGGGCGTGAGCTGCAGCGCGCGTATGGGCAGGAAGCTCAATGCATTCTGACCATGCCGTTGCTCGAAGGGTTGGATGGCGTCAAGAAGATGTCCAAGTCCCTTGGCAACTATGTCGGTATCCAGGAAGCGCCGGGCGTGATGTACGGCAAGCTGGTTTCGATTCCGGATGCGTTGATGTGGCGTTACTTCGAGCTGCTGAGCTTCCGTTCGATGGATGAGATCAATGCGCTGCGTGCTGAAGTGGAGGCGGGTGCCAATCCTCGTGACGTGAAGATCAAGCTGGCTGAAGAGATTGTTGCGCGTTTCCATGGTGAAGAAGCTGCCGCCAATGCTCACCGTGCCGCGGGTAATCGCATGAAGGATGGCGAGCTGCCGGATGATCTGCCGGAGATTGAGCTGTCTGCTGCCGAGGCGATGCCGATCGCGGCTGTGCTTAATAAGGCTGGTCTGGTTAAGAACTCGGCCGTTGCACGCGACCTTCTGGGTTCCGGTGGCGTGCGTATAGATGGTGAGGTTGTGGATCGCACCTTTATATACGAGCTGGGCGCTACCCACGTTTGCCAGGCTGGCAAGAAGGCCTTTGCGCGTATTACGCTCAAATCCGAATAAAACTGAAATTAGGTGTTGACGGCGAATTGTAACTCTCTATAATTCGCCCCACTTCCGGTGCAGTCGAAACGGAAAACTCCTTGGTAAACAATGAGTTATGTGGGTTTCGGCGGCAGGTTGCTTCAGTTCATCGAAGCCAGAAGGAAGTTGAAAAAGAGGTGTTGACAGCAGCGTGTAACGCTGTAGAATTCGCCTCCCGCTGACGAGAGATCGGAAGCGCAAGTGGTTGAAGTTGTTGAAGAAATCTTCGAAAGCTTCT